>JACKFL010000006.1 GCA_020632495.1 Candidatus Omnitrophota bacterium
CAAACACATTCGAAGTGGCGGCCTGTCGCGACCGGTACACAGAGGAGGAGTTCGAGGGATTACCCCCGAGTGAAGGCTGGATCAGCGCCAAAGTAACCCGGTGGGTCAAACAGCCCGCCGGCAATGGAGATAGTTCCACGGATAACGCGGTATTTGCGGATGATTTGGGGGGGATCGCGATGATGGATATTCCGATGCAGCGGGAAGGAGGCGGTACCATCAGTCAGGATACGCTCCTGAACGTTCCGGATTTGTCGCCGGCACATATCTCGGGATTCCGTCCGGTGATCATCAACATCACTCCCGTGCCGAGTATCCTGCCTTTGATTGGGCAAAATGAAGAAACTCCCCGTCCCACCGGGATAGAGGTCACCCGTCTGTAGCCCCGAATCGCCGTTCGCGCCAAAATTCCCGCCGATCCGATGCAATTCCTAGTATAATGGAACCGATAATATTTTCATTCCCACTTACCGAATGCATATGGACGACCACATCGAATTCACCGCCTCTCCCATAAAATTCCTGGGGCTCATCCTCATCGGCGCCGGCATGGCCGCCGCGGGGTTTTGGCTGATGACCAGCGAGGAAGACCTGTTCGCGCGCAGCATGGGCGGACTGTGCATGCTCTTCGGCGTGCTGTGTTTCTTCGGCCTCGCCAAGCAGATGACGATGGGCGGCAGCACAGTCGTCTTCAGCCGGGAGGGTCTGGAAGACAAACGCTGGGGCGTGGGCCTGATCCCGTGGAATGAAATCGAGTCTGTGCGCGTGCTGACCATCCAGTCCACCCGCATGCTCGAACTGCGCCTGCGCAATCCGCAGATGTATCTCGAACAACTGCCGTGGCATTTAAAACTATCCTCCGGACTTAACAAAACCTTCGGCTTTTCCAATTTCAATCTGGTGTTTACAGGAATGAATCCGGGTCTCGATACGGCGCTGGCTTATGTTGAGAACCACCATCCGGATATACTGTTGGATTGACCGCATGAAAGATCACGAACTCAATCAAATCCTCGATGAAAACCTTCCGCGCCTGGGCGGGGCGGGGGGAGAAGAGGCGTTTCACGCGCTGATCGAACTGCCGCTTTTTGCCGTGCCGGTCTTGATCAAACGCTATCATGCGACCGAGGATACCCGGTTGCGCGGACAGATCGTCAATGTCATCTGGGAGCTGCGTGATCCGCAATCGCTGGATTTTCTCTTCGACGTTTTAGTGAAGGCGACGGAACGCGAAGTTTGGGACCAGGCGCTGAGCGGGATCGTCACCATAGGCCGCGAACCCGAGATGGACCGGTTGATCGAATTGAAGAATGAGATGGAGGACGAAGACAAGATCGCGCGCACAATCGAGGCGATCGAGTTCATCGGCCACCTGATCAGCGATCCCAAGCGTGAGTTCATCGTTTACAACGGTGTGCGCATGCCGAAAGGATGGGATAAAAAGATCGAGGAGGCCCAGGCGCTGACCACCTTTACCGTCGGCGACGAACGCTTGCCGCGGATCAAGTTCGGTGACGAACAGGTCCAGTGGCCGACCGATCAGCCGTGTGATATCTGCGGCGTCAAGAAAGGCCAGTACCACGTCCCCGGTTGCAATCACGAAGAATGCCCAAATTGCGGCAACGAAGTCATGGTCTGCCGCTGCGCGGATGAGGTGCTCAAGGAGGAGTAGGTGAAGGAAATCACCGGTGTTATTGATCATCGCATTTTACTCAACTACCGGATCGATCCCGCGGTGATGCAACGGAATTTGCCGGAGGGATTTACAGCGGTCACCGTCAAGGGATATGCGATCGGCGGCATTTGTCAGGTGAGCTTGTCCAAAATGCGCCCCGATTGTCTGCCGGCCTGCGGATCATCGAGCCATAACGCGGCGCACCGCATCGCGGTGAGCACGGCGTACGGAGAAGGCGTGTTTGTGCCGCGGCGTGATACGGATTCATGGCTGAATACCTTCAGCGGCGGACGGCTCTTTCCCGGAACTTATTCGCTGGCGAAATTCGCGGTCAGTGTCGACGGCGACAGCTATACCGTGGATATCGTCAATGCGCAGGAGGAGACGCTGATGGCCGTCACCGCGGATATCGGCCAGGACCTGCCTGCAGATTCCGTTTTCGGAAGTGTAACGGAGGCCTCGGATTTTTTTGCGAGAGGCAATATCGGCTGGTCGCCCAACGGCCGTGGCGACGGCTTCGATGCCGTCGAGCTGACAACCGTGAACTGGAATATGAAACCGCTGACGGTGAGGCGTCAGTATTCCGCCTACTTCTGTGATGAAACAATATTTCCCGCGGGATCGGTTACCTTTGATTGCGGATTGATCATGCGCGGGATTAATCACAGTTGGGTATCCCGTGAACATCTCCGGGATGTGTGCTGTTAGGAAGGACACAAATCATGCTCACTTACACAGCCGACTGGTGGCAGATCGAACTTCCCGAAGGGTGGATGTCCGAATGCGACGACGCCTGCCATTCCTTTTATTATCCGGGCGGCGCCGGCGCGCTGCAGATCAACGCCTACCGCAAGGACACGCCGATCAGCGACTTTGATTTGTTCGACCTCATCGACCTTGAGGAAGAGGCGCGCGAGCACCTTGCCCCGGCCATGCTTGGCGGCTTCAGCGGCCATCAGCTGTTATACAGCGAAGACGGCATCTTCTGGCACAAGTGGTGGGTGTATCATGAGAATCTATTGCTGCACGTGACCTACACCTGTCCGGAAGACGAGAAGCACGTTGAAAGTCTGACCGTACGGGACCTGCTCGACACCCTCAAACCCGCCTCCGCAGGGTGAAATTCTCTGCAACCTCCCGCCCGTCACACAAGTATTTTGAGAAACTTGAAGCTGTGATATAATTGATCCGCACGCCATTCCAAACCGGCCCGGGGGGACCATTTTGAGATTTTCAGCGATCGCCGCACTGCTCATCCTTATCACCTGCAGCCCGCCGTGTTGTGCCCAACAACTTCCCCAAGAAATCGTCGACCGCTTCGTCACCACCTACCTTCAGTCTGACGGGGACCTGAAAGAAATCTTTGCCGAGACCGGCGACAGCTTGCAGGACTATGATGTTTCGGTCCGCGAGGTGCCAGTGGTCATGGGTCACTATCAGGATGATGAGCACGAGCTGCTCTTTATGATTTATGACAAGGCCCGTTTTGAGAATGAAAAGACCCTGATGGGATTTCTCCTGTTCCCGTTACGCTCGCGCAATCTCGGACGGCTCGGCGAACCGAACCGTTATCTGCGGGTGGAGTTTGATTTGACGTGCCTGGAAGAAAAGAACTGTCCCGCCGATATGTTTGACCGTATTCAATGGGGACTGCTACGCGGCGCCTTGGGGACCCATAACGACGCGATTCTCGCCAAGGCCCGCGACTCCATGACGGGCGAGTCCAAGTATGACCGGGTGTTCCGGTACAAATATAAACTGAGGGAATGCGGCGCCGTGTGTCTGGGCGGTTTTGAGGTCTTTGCCACGCTCGACGGCAAGATCCTGGGGACCGTCCTGCAGCAGGTCAGTTACCGTCCTGATATCTACTAGCATATGTTCGTGATGTCCCGCCAATCCCGCACCTGGTATTTTCCGCGGCTGATCCTTGTCCTGACGTTATCGCTGAGTCTCTGTCCGGTCACGGTGACCGCCGATAACAATCCTTTTCCCGTTGGTGACCACGGCGGGCAGGTGATCGATCTGGATCCCCCTGACAATTCCGGCATCCGGCCGCCGCTTGATCCGGATGCGCCGCCCAATTCACAGGGGACAGTCAATCAGGCGGCGGGGAATCAAAGAGGGCCGGCGCGGCAAACGGGTACGGTCGCGGGACGTCCATCAGGGAATTGGGGCGCGGCCCCGCGTACCGGAGCGGGTCAGCCCAACGGTTTCTCCCTGCCCGAACCACAACGCCGCACCGGTCCGCAACCCGGACTGCCGCCGCACACCCGCGACGCCTTCGGGCCGTGGGAACGCATCCCCGACACACCGGTCAATCCCGACGGCGGAAACAGGAGTTCTGATCAGCCGCGCCATGACGCGCCTGCCCGGCCGCCGGTCAACGAACGGTTGAATCCCGATGTGCCGGGCCGCAACGCGGGCCGCGCCAAGACTCCGAGCGCGCTCGATATCGATGAGTTGATGAAGAAGCTCAGCGACCCGCGTCTCTCCGAGGCCAACAAGCAGCGTATCACCGCGGTGGTGTTTTACCATCAGGACGTTTACCGCCGGGCCGTACTCAACGGTGATTTCGACGCGAAGTCTCCCCACGTGCAGGAATTTCTCAAGCGCAAGACCCAGATGCAGCTCGATGTGATCGAGCGCATGGGCCAAAAGTTCAAGAACAGGTACGGCCGTCCGCCCAAACAACCGATCATTCCGTTCAGCTACAACAATATCCTCTCTGATGACGACATCATCACGGGCACCGGAGACATCGGCCGAAATCTCGAGCCGCTGTACAATGAGGCCCTGGACGATATCATTCAGGAACGCGCCGGCCGGCCCATGACCGATCTCGACCGGCACCGGGTCGACGTCAACGGGCTGGCCTGGAACATGACGCTCGACGGCGCGATTGAAGACATCAACCATCCCGAAAAGTACATCAATCCGCAGGGCGGTTACGGTAACAAGGCGAAGCTGACCCAGGCGGCCGAGGCCGGGAAGGTGGCGGCGTATTCGTTCGACGACAGCGGGCGGTTGGTCAAGCTTGACCAGAACGGCACGGTGCGCGCCGTGGAACAGCTCGCGGTTGACTCCGGTTTGAAGGTCCCGGGCATCGACGCCGAGGTCGGCAGCGGCGCGATGTCGGATTACTATCGCATGGCCCAGAAACACGGCGTGGCCGTCAAGGGCGCCAACATGACGGTCGACGACGTCGGGTCGTTCATCCGCAATCAGAAATATACGGAACGTCTCTCCGGGGCCTATGATGACGTCTTTCAGGCCGACAACAAGCTGAGCGACGAGTACCGGCATTTTCTGGATACCAGCGCGGACATTCGCAAACAAACCAATGTGCGCGAGGTGGCCAGGATCCTGCAGGACGCCTACCATATAGATATCATCGGCCGCGGCGGCGACCTTGATTTTAATAAACTTGCCGAGGCGATCACATTTCATGAGCGCCGCCAGCTCGAGCTGGTGATGCCCAAGATGATCGCCGCCGTCACGCAGACCGAGGCCTACAAGATCATCCAGCATCTGAAGACCGCGTCGGCCGGCCAGCGCCGGGAATTGCGCAAGCGGCTGGCCATTACCTACGCGCCGCTGGAACAAAAGGCCCTGGATACGATTACCGAGCAGATCAACCGGATGCCGGTCGACGAGGCGGACAAGGCTTTTCTCCTTAAGGTCCTCCAAGAAGACACTGCCCAGGTCAAACAGTATGCCAAGGTGATCGGCATGCCGGTGGGCGACTTCGCCAACAGCCTGAAGATCAAGGGGGACAACATGGCGGTGGTCGACCTGATCGAGTCCAAGGACGTCACGGTGCGGAAATTGTCGCAGGCGATGGACGCGGCCAAGGGCGGCAGCCGGTTCCGCAAATTTCTCAAGACCCGCACCGCCGCGGCACTCAATCTCGACGTCCTGCTGGATACGTCGCGCGAAAACCGCGGGAGTTTTCTCTTTCAATGGGGATTGATCTACGTCGCTGCTTCACGCGCGTACAACGCGTCCCAGTCGCGCACCGAAGGGCTGCAAAAGGTCGGCCGGGTGATGTTCGAGATGGTCCCGTTTGTCGCTGCCAGCCTGCGCGCCTCCGAAGGCGACATGCGCGAGGCCTCCAAGGAATTCATGATGGACGTGATGCCGCCGTTGGGCCTGGCGAGTCTTGCCGTTACGTTCTTCGACTACGCCATCCAGGAGGGTGTGATCAATCCGTTTACAGAGGGACAGCTGGACGAACTCGCCGCCCGCATGGCCCGCGAATTCGGTGATGCGGAATTCGAGAAGACCGACGTCAACGGCCTGTACCGTCTGCGCAACAAGCAGCAGGTGTTCGAGTATCTGGATGAAGTCTCCGATGGCCTGGGGCGCATCGCCAAACTGCCGGCGCTCCTGTCGCGTCAGGTCGACGCCATCGTCAGCCGCAACACCGAGTATCAAACCAATGAGGCCGCTCTGGCCGCGTGCCGGTGGTTTGAAAACTTCGACGAAGAGGCTATCGGGAAGAAATATTCCCAAGGCATGACGCTCACTCAATTCAAGGAGAGGGTCTATGAGCAGGGCATCCCCGGCGCGGAATCCGCCTCACCGGTCGAACGCGTGGCCGCGCGGATCATCCTCGATAACAAGCGCATCCGCAAGGAGTCCTTTGAAAAGCTCCTGATCAATTTTGTGTGGCGCATCGAACGGGTGTACAACGAGCAGAAGCAGGACGGGGAATTCGATCCCAAGGAGATCATTCAGCAGGCGATCGAGGCGATCAACGCCCTGTACGACAATCTGCCGGAGGACATTCAGCAGAGCCAATGGGCGATGGGGGAGATCGACGCGGATTACAGCGCGCGGGTGGTGAAGCTGAGCGATTACGACGGCGGGGACCAGGAGGAGTATGATCTGAAGGCCGAGATGCAGGACTACATCGACGGCTTCCGGCAAAAAATCGCGGCGACGCTGAAGGGGCTGGAGATGTTCCGTGAACAGCGTTATCTCGATCTGCGCCTGCAGGCCTACGGCGGCTACGACGACATGGAACCGGTCAGCGAGTTTCTGGAGATGAACCTGGTGCGCGGGGATGTATTCCGGCTCGGCATCGCCGCCAACGTCAACCCGCGCCGTGCCCGGCAGAAGTGGACGGTCTACTACTATACGATTCATGGCGGCGGATGGCGCGTCTTCGCGAAGAAGGACATTAACAGCGGCAAGTTCCGACCGGCTCAACCGGAAGGCAACTGGATTATGGAAGCGCCGGAAAAAGAGACCTTCGTGACCGTTGAAGGCGAGACCCTGGAGGAATATTTCGTAACGGAGCGCGGCTACCATCGCATCCTCGCCGTGCTCGCCTTCGGCGACTGGCCGGCCGACCCGCTGGCCGTGGTCGGTTTGGAGGCGATGCGCGACCCCGTGGGCCGGGCCGGGGATTTTCCCGAGGGCACGGCTGCTTTTACCAGCCCGGCGGTGGAGGTCTACACCAATCCGCCGCGCGTGTCGCTGGAAATCCCGCGGTTTGTCGATCCGGGCGAAGTACCGCAGGTCACCATCAAACCGCTGGTCGAATATTATTTTCGTAAAGAAAAGGCGCGGGCCGTGATCACCTACAAAGGTCCGTACGGGGAGTGGGATGTCGATCAAAAGATCGAACTCAACGCGGTCTCACTGGACCCGGAACTACCGACCACGGTCCCGTTGCCGCTCGGACGGCAGGCCCGCGGCGGGACGTACGAAGTTCAGGTCGACTTTGAAGTGCCGCGGGTGCTGCAGGACCTGCAGCCGTTCCCGCAGAGCGGGCAGTTCACCTATCTTGTCCCCGAGGAATCTGACGGGGCGCAGGCCCCGGAAGAGGAGGGCGGCGCCGAAGAGGCGGCGGGCGCCGGGATGGACGATTACCTGAAACGAATTCAGGAACTGCGCAGCAGCGCGGCCGGATTGTTAGCGGCGGCGGAGAGTTTTGGGAAGACGATTCAGGCCGACGTCGAGGGGATCGTGGCGCAGATCGAAAGCCGGATGTCCGAACTGCGCGAGCTGGAATCCGCGGCCAACAACCTGTCTTCCGGCACCGTTGATTTCCCGGCGCAGTTGAGTGCCGCGCAGCGTTCCGCCGACGTGATACAACGTGCCGGCGAAAAGGCGGCCAGCGCACACGGCGACGCGCGGGCCGCGGCGCTGGCCTGTTGCCAGGCGGCCGGACAGGTCAAGCAGGCGACGGCCTACCGTCAGGCCAAGGCGCAGTTGGCCACGGCGCGCAGTGAAGACGACCGCGCGCGCTCCGCCCAGCGCAACTACGCGGCCGCGTTAAGCGCGGCCCAGGCGGACATGGGTCAGATCTCCCAGGCGAAGACCGCGCTCGGTTATGATCAAGGCAAGCTCGCGCAGCTGAAGACCAGGCTCGCGCCGATCGAAAGCGCCGGCGCGCTGGTCAACGCAGATATGGAACGCCTGACGATGCTGGCCGACGAAGTGCTCGCCAAGATGAACGCGCTGGAGAATGTCGCCCGTCAGGCCGATTCGCTGATCACCGAGGCGGAAACCGCCATGGGCAGCCGGCCGGCGCGCGAGATCAAGAAGATATTTAAGGAAATCAGGGGCCTGGGCGGACAGATCCGCAACATGCACAAAAAGTCGGAGAAGGCCTTTTCGTCGGCCAACGGCCAGCTGAGCAAACCCGGCCGCAAATACGACCAGTTCCGTTTTCTGCTCGACGGGGTCAAGGCGACGGTCAACAGCATCAAATCGGAACAGATGAGCGCCGCGGACATCAATCAGCTGGAACAACTCTACAACGACGCGCGCGCCGCCGCCGACGCGGCGTCGATCTTTGAGGACGCGGTCAAACAATCCGCGCAGCAGTCCGCGCAGTGTCTCAAGGCGGCCGAAGATCACTACGCCAGTGAGCTCTCACCCGAGGCCCAGGTCGCGCGTACCGACTGCTCGGGCTGGCCCGGGATGTACGCGGCGTGGAACAATGAACAGGACAAACCCTGGTGTTATTGTCCTTCCGGGCAGGTGTTCAATGAGAGTGCCAACAAATGCATAAGCCGGCAGGACAATGCCGTGGCCAACGCCGACTGCGGCTGGCTGGCCAACTCACACGCCGTGTGGGACTCCGCCGACAACCGGGCGGAGTGCTGGTGCAACGACGGCTATGAAATCAATCAGGCCAAGGACCGCTGTGTGGTCAGCCGCGACACACAGGTCGCGCGGCATGATTGTTCGCAGTGGCCGGGGACCGTCGCGCGCTGGGATGCCAATCATGAACGTCCCGAATGTCTCTGTCCCGGCGGTACGGGGTGGGACATGCAGGCCAACCGTTGTATCAACAAGCGCCAGCGCGAGGTCGAGAATACCAACTGCTCGATGTACGGCCCGTCGGAACCGTACTGGGACAACGGACGCAACCGCGTGCTGTGCCGGTGTAAGTTCCCGAACGTGTGGAACCGGGACAATACCTATTGCGTGGCGCCGCAGCCGCAGATGAACGACGCCCAGCGTTGTCAGCAGGCCTTCCCGGGCAGTGTCCCGTCGGGACGCAACGGCAACGGCGATCTTGTCTGCAACTGTCCCTACGGCATGACGTGGCACAATCCGCGGGCCAAGGACTACTGCGTGCCGGCGCAGGGCGGGAACGGCAGCGACGGCTTCGATGATTTTATCGACGCCATCCAGGGCGTGACGGACGCGATCAACAACCGGAACAATAATCAGAACAATAACCGGAACACCAATCAAAACAATAACCAAAATAACAACACCAACCGCAACACGGGCAACACCGGCACGGGCGGCTACGGCGGCGGCGAAGAATGGGTCGACCCCTGCCCGGCCGGCACACATTCGATTCTCGGGCAGTGTATGTAAAACGGTGAGAAATAGCGATATATCTGGACTGCAACTATAGGAGAACAAAATATGGGAAGAATAGGGATCCTCTCAATTCTAATTATTACCTCACTGATGGTTAGTTCCTCACGTTCCTTTGCTCAGTTTGGATGTGGGGATATTTCTCTTGAGGATGCCGAAGGTAACTCCATGCGAATTGTCGATGTATCACCGAACCTCTCTGATTCCCTAATAGTCGGACAGGAGGTAGATTTAAATGTTCAGGTTGATTATAAAGTTGTTGAAACCAATGCCGCCGTCACAATTAGTGTATTAAAAGGCGAGAGTAACGGAGCTTATTGGGAATCGATAATTAGCAGCAAAACGATTGTTACTGACAGCAATATAGGGGCTGTATCAGTCAAACAAAGTTTTAAGGTGCCGATAACAGAGTCCATCATATTGCAGGGAAACTTGATGAAGGCGGGGGCGGGACGTACTTGTATCACGGATATGCGGGCCTTTAAAGTTTTATCCAATGGAGAGAAACCAGAGCAAGAAGCAGCTCCAGATGTCAAGAAGGAGCGTGTCATATATGCCTCACATGCCAGCGGTAGTCAGCTTTCAAATTTAGTCCTTGTTCCAGATGAATCAACGGTTCTAAATGCGGGCGATGTGATTAAATTCATGGCTAGCGTAGACTATGAAACAGATAAGGTGCCGGCCCGAATAACGATGGCAGTCCAGAAAACAAATATGACGGAAAATCCGCGGGATATGCTCATTTCTTATCAAAGTGCTAGCCTGAACGAGTATAGTGGAAATGCCAGCCTAGCCGATGCGGTTATCATTCCGGAAGTTGATTCGATCTTGGTAGTTATGAGTTTACAGGTTGAGGAAGATGGACTCCCGAAACCGCAGGCTAGCATACACAAGTTTTATCGCGTGGAAGTCTCTAAGGATTAATAAGTCCTTAAAGGAAGTCCATTTCCATAATGATTTGGAGCTGATTAGTGGGATGAACGAAGAGGTCTGGAAAAAGTATGAAGTGACCTTTCCTGAGGAATATATGTCTGACGTCATGCGGGAGGTCGTCAGCCGCAGAAGTGTCATCGAGAACACCGGTACGGATACGCGGACCGGACAACGGTGGGCCAGATTCACTTCGCCGGCTATGTATGGATTCAGAGAGTGGTTGTTCAATACGACGGCAGGCACCGGTGAAGTTGAAGAATTAGGCCAGGCCTGAAGGGCAGCATTCTGTGACGTGACTATCAAAATTCCCCGACTGTCAACGATACCCCCGGCAAAGCGTGCTTTTTATTCGCAAAGCCCCTGACTTTCCCCTAGAATAGAGGCGCATGGACAAGACCAAGAATTATTACGACATTCTGGACGTCCCCAGCTTCTGCGAGATCAAGGACATCCGCAAATCCTACCGCCGGCTGGCGCTGATCTATCACCCCGACCGCGTCGCTGTCCCGCATAAAAAGAAGGCCGAAGAGAAGTTCAAGGAGATTGTCGAGGCGCACTTCGTGCTCTCCGATCCGCGCAAGAAAAAGGTCTACGACGATTATCTCAAGTCCCGCTCCGGGACCGCCGGGCCGCAGCCCGATTTCACCACCGCTCAGAAGCGAACGAAACGGCAGTCCTTTACCGAGGCCGAAGTCGAGGAGATGCTCAAGCGTTACTTCGGCGAGAACGGCTACCGCAGTTTTAAAGAGAAGCAGAAGAAGGATTTCTCCGACTCGGGTTACTATTACAAACACGCGCCCACGGTGCCGCGGCCGTGGGGGCTGACCCCGGAAGGGCAGGGGGCGGCGGTGGTGTTTTGTCTGTTTTTTTATACGATGACCCTGGTCAATAAGGGCATCCGCGTACCGCTGGTCATCGACATTGTCGTCCCGCTCGGGCTGCTTTATATCCTGCTGGAGTCGCGGTTGAAAAAGATTAAAGAACCGGCGGTGGAGGCCGGGCCGCTGTGGATCATCTGGCTGTGCTATCTGATTACCGTTTACATCGTATTGAGCCAGGCCCTGGCCACGCTTCAGCCCGCCGGGCCGGCAAGCGGCGGTCCGCATTGATCGGGGTTTCCTGCGGTAAGATTGTATGTTAGGATTGCAGAAACAAGGACATAGTGATGAGGGATAAAAATAACGGGCTATTGAAGATCGTGCACAAGATTAAACCGCTGCACATCATGGCGATGCGCCGGCAGGCCGCGGGCGAGGCCGGCCGGGCGTTTGATGACGTCCTGAACCCGCCGGTGCTGATTTATCAGATGGGCACGGTCGGGTCGGGAACCGTGGCGCATTCGCTGGAGGCGGTCGGCATCGATTCCGCGGTCTTTCACGTCAATATCCTGTCCGAGGACCTGGAGTATTACGGCCGCGCGCAGCGCAAGGCGGGCGTGAATCCGCTGCCGTACCATATGTATCTCAGCGAGGCGATCCGTGACCGGCTGCGCCGTCAACCCGACGTCCCGGTGCGGATTATCTCTTTGGTGCGTGATCCGGTCGCCTGGGCGGTGTCGAACGTCTTTCAGAATCCGTTCTTCGCCCCCGAATCCGTGCAGGCGCCCAACGGGATGGTCGACACGCAGAAGGCCGGCAACTATCTGATGCGCGAGCTCGAAAATCCCAAGAACTTCGATTACGTCAATCAGTGGTTCGACCGCGAGTTGAAGTCGGTCTTCGGTATCGACGTCTTTGCCGAACCGTTTCCGGTGCATACCGGATTCGCCATCTACCGTCAGGACCGGGCCGAGGCCCTGGTGATCCGCATGGAAGACCTGCCGGAAAAAGGTCCCCAGGCCATCGCCGCGTTTCTCGGGCTGGTCGGACGGCTGGAGATCCGTAAGGCAAGTGTCCGCGAAGACAGCGACACCGATGACCCTTACCGGGAGGCCCGTGACCGGGTCCGGCTCAGCCGTGAGTTGTGCGGGCAGATCTACAGCGGACGGCTCGTGCAGCATTTCTACAGCAAGGAACTCATCGAATCCTTCACCCGCCGCTGGACCGGGGAGGCGTGAAGGGATCCCGCCATTCGCGATAGTTTGCGACGGCCCGCCGTATCGTATTTTCTGCCCCTTCCAATCTTCTTTACACGTGCTACAATGCCGTTATGTCCCACGAACACGACTGCTGCCAACACAAGAAACAACCCTGGTACCGGAACAAGATTTTTATCGTTGCGGTAATCCTCGCGGGTCTGTGCGCCTTGGCGGGGGTAGTGCCCGCGCTCGTCCCGTTCCGGGACAATCTGATGGAATACACGCGGCTGATCTGGATCCCGATGGCGATCGGACTGGCCCTGGGCGGGGTGATCGACTATTACGTGCCGCGGGAGTACGTGTCGCATGTGCTGGCGTCCCACCAAAAAACAACGGTCTTCCGCGCGGTGATCCTCGGATTCTTTATGAGCGCGTGCAGTCACGGTATCTTGGCGCTGGCGATCCAGCTGTACAAAAAGGGGGCGTCGACGGCGGCGGTCATCGCGTTTCTGCTGGCCAGCCCGTGGGCGAACCTGCCGTTGACGATCCTGCTCATCGGATTCTTCGGGGTGGGCGGCGGCGTGTTCATTATCATGTCGGCCCTGGTGATCGCGGTGGTGACCGGCGTGATCTTTCAGGTGATGGAGTCCACCGGTTACATTGCCCATAATGAAAACAGCAGCGCGCGGGACGAGAAATTTTCCCTGGCCGCCGATTTCCGGCAGCGGTTCCATAATTACCACTGGACGGCGGCCCAGCTGCGCCGGGACATAAAGGGAGTCTGGAAAGGATCGGTGGAGCTGGGCGACATGGTCCTGTGGTGGATCCTGATCGGGATAGGCATCGCCAGCCTGGCCGGAGGGTATGTTCCGACGGAGATCTTCCAAAAGTACATGGGCCCGGACCTGCCGGGGATGGGCGTGACTTTGGCCTTTGCCACCGTCATCGAGGTCTGTTCGGAAGGCACCGCGCCGGTGGCCTTTGAAATCTTCAACCAGACCGGCGCCATCGGCAACAGCCTGGTCTTCCTGATGGCCGGTGTGGCCACCGACTACACGGAGATCGGTTTGCTGTGGACGAATGTCGGCCGCAAACCCGCCGTCCTTTTGCCGCTGATCACCGTCCCGCAGATCCTTTTGTGGGGCGCGGTGGCGAACATGCTCTTCTGAGGCACGGATATTTGCCAAAAAATCCGCGGCCGGGTATCATTAATATGATGAACAAATTACTCCTCACCATCATCGTATCCGTATTGCTGACTGCAGCCGTGGGCGCGGAAGACAAGAAAGAGGGCGAAGAGAAGCCAAAGCCTGTCGAACCGGTCTTCTGCACCATGGACGCCAAGATGTGTCCGGACGGCAGTTTTGTGGGACGCATTCCGCCGGATTGCAAGTTTGCGCCGTGCCCAGGTGCCGGGAAGGATAGGTAGGGACTGGGGGTTCCACTGGAATGCCGGTTCTTCAGGAATACCGACCCCGCCCCCAATCCCACGTCCCAAATATAATTTGACTACTAGCAAAAAAGGCAACCACAGAATGGTTGCCTTTTTTGTCTTCATGTCGGGAACATATGCCCTTTTCCGGGGGGAAGGATGGGCATAGGCAGGTGTCCCGAGGGCCCGTCTGAAGAAATTTAAAACCGGAAATTTACTCCGACGGAATTGGTCAGATTGTCGAAATTCCCCGACGACGAATTGGACTCGTTGTCGCGCAGGGTCAGTCCGTAATTGATGCTGAGGTGTTCGCCGAGTTCATAATTCACGTATACCCGCAAATGCCAGATATCATCTTCGCGCGTGTCCGGTCCGGACAGACGGTCCTTGTAGTCGCGCGTTTCATAGCTGGGCGTTATGCTGAACAGCAGTTTTTTATCCCAGAACGTCTTGCTCAATGTGATATAAAACCGGTTCGAATCGAAATCGTAGGTGTCCAGGTAAAGGTCGTTGGAGTCATTGTCGTAGTAACGGTAACGCAACCGGATCCACCATTCATCGAAATACCGCGTCACATAGGTGCTGTAGGTGTGACGGATATCTTCCCGTTCCTGGCCCGGGATATCAAACCCGGCCCCGTCCCGCGCCAGCCGTTCGTCGTAGTCCTTGTCGGTATACTCGTATTCGACGCCGTAATTCCAGTTTTTCCCGATATAGTGCCGCAGCCGGATGAAGGGGGTCCACTTGCTGTTGGTCGAGCTGTCGGCGTTGGGATAGTCGTTAAACGTATACTCGATTCCCGGTTCGACGCGGAAATTCTTGAACGGATATATCTTGAGTGCGGCGTGGAATTTGTGGCTCGTCAGATCGATGCGTTCTTCCTCGGTGTAATTAACGTTGTAGACCCGATAGCCGGCCTCTGCTTTGAGCCGTGAATGAAATTCCGGCAGCCATCGCAACCGCAGCCGTTCTTCAAAGAAGAAGTCCCCGTCACCCGCGCCGCGCGTCGGATCACCCTGGTCGTCATCGCTGGCCTGGGTGGGATTGGTTTCATATCCCGCGGACACGCCGGCGTCGGCCCGGAATTGCATCAGGCGCCGCATCCGTTTTTCCCGCAGATTGTCCTCGGCGCGGCTTTTTAGCATTTCGAAGATCTTGTCAGCCGGTTCGATCTTATCGTAGCGGTCGTCCTCCTCGTCATTGAGGATGAACTCCCGCTGATCGGTGGTCTCCGTGGTCAGTTGCGCGCACACCGGCGGGGCGAAAATTAACAGGAGGACGATACCGATTATACCGGTTTTTGTCATGCCGAGGACCGGTCTGTATCGCCATAGTGAGAGGGAGGAGGTCATCGCGATTCATCCTCCTCGGGCTCGGGGTGTTCGGGTTCTTCGGGTTCATCTTCCTCATCGTGCTCTTCGGGCTCGTCCGGTTCGTCTTCTTCATCGTGTTCTTCTGGCTCGTCGCGTTCATCTTCTTCGTCGCGTTCTTCAGGCTCGTCCCGCTCTTCAGGTTCGTCCCGTTCTTCGGGCTCGTCCCGCTCTTCAGGTTCGTCCTGCTCTTCAGGTTCGTCCTGCTCTTCGGGTTCGTCCTGCTCTTCGGGCTCGTCCTGCTCTTCAGGTTCGTCTTGTTCTTCAGGCTCGTCCTGCTCCTCGGGCTCGTCTTGTTCTTCGGATTCGCTTTGCTCTTCAGGCTCATCCTGCTCTGCGGGTTCGTCCTGTTCCGGGGTGTCTTCTGGTTCGCCTGAGTCTTCGCCTTCCCCGTCATTGTCTTCCGACTCTCCGGATGTTTCACCCTGTTCTGGGGAAATTTCCTCTTCGTTGCCGTCCTCGGTCGAACCGGTCTCCTGGGTTTCCCGGCCGTCGTCATCCGTCTCGGCCGCGCGAATATCTTCATTCCATGTGTTCCGAGAGTCCTCCGCGGATCCGTCTTCCACCACGATTTCACCGCTGCGAATGGCGGCATCCAGCTCGCGTACCATTTCATCGGCCAGCTCGCGGTCGTTGTGACGGACAATTTCGATTTTGCGCTGAAGATCTTCGTAATCGTCCTGGCTTATGGCCAGGGCCACATTTTGCAGCAGCAGCAGGGTGGCGGCGGTAAAGACCGCGAATGTTTTGGAGGTTCTTCCGTGATACATCATGACAGGCATTCTCTGGGTGTCCGTAGGAATTGGTCGACTTCAATTATAGGCTCTGTGGGCGCAATCAACTAGCCAAAATGCCCGGTGAGGGGGCGCATTTATGCAAGATCTTGCAAGAAATGGGCCCAACCCTGCAAGATTTTGCAGTGTTCAGCGGATCCGCGGGCCTTCTTTGATTGACTTTAAATGCGACGATTTGTAGACTTAAAATCAGCTGATTTACGGGCAGCGGGGGGAGAAAAACACGCGATGAAATGGTTAAAAAGCATCTTCTGGGCGTTCGGACTGATATTTCTGGTTGCGGTGATCGGGCTGATCACGAATGTCAAACGACTGGGGGAAATCGCCGAGTACTACGAGCAGATCAATGCTGAAAGCGGAGAGCTGGAGACCTTATCCCAGTTTCAGGTCAAAATAAATGATTTTATGACGTATGTGTCTTTTCACCAGGTTGTTAAGCGGCCCCTGGTGGAATCCATGTTCGCGCAATTGGTCACGGCGGATGAACTCATCGGGCAAATCGAAAGGAGTATGAGCGCGGCCGACAACGTGTTGCTCGAGCGCGGTTTTCATCCCGATCCGGATGAGCTCGGCCTGTTCCGGCAGTTCCGTGAATCCTTTCTGAGACTTCGTAATTTGATTCAGGTCCAAATGGACGGAGGAGCGGAATTCACCGACCGGGATATCGACGCGATACTCAAACACCTGCATGATTTGCAGTCCTATGCCTTTAACCTCGAACAACTGCATGTGGCCGAGGTGCAGAAGGCGCTCGCGGCCCTGGAGGCGAAACACGGAAAGATTGTCGAACAGACGATTCTTTTTTCCTGGGCGTTGGCCGCCATTCTCGGACTGATGGCGTTACTATCGGCGTTGATCGTCCGCCGGCAGGCCATGCATTCGATGGAAAAGCAGAATTTGCTTACGATCGGTGCGCTGACCAAGCATCTGGTCCATGAAATCCGTAATCCCCTGGGGATCATCAAGAGTTCGGCCTCTGTCCTGCAGCCGCAGATCAGCGACGATCCCACGAACAGCGAATTGATCGGCTATATGATTGATGAAATCGACCGCGTCGACAATATCCTCAGTCATTTGCTGACATTAACCGAAGACGACAAGGCGGCTTTCGAGGAAACCTCCGTGCCGGAGCTGATTCACAAGGTCCGTTCGCTGTTAAAGGGACGTATAAGAAATAAGAAGATATATCTCAACTACATCAACGATACCAACGGAACACGCGTCCGTTGTCATCCCAATCTCATGCAACAGGCCTTGATAAATATCCTTTTGAATGCGATCGAGGCCTCCGGGGACGGGCAAAGCATCGATATTACAACCCGCGAGGAAGACGGTGATTATGTGATTCAGGTCGCCGACCACGGCCGGGGGATGGACCGGGAGCAATTGAAACATGCGCGCGAGACCTTCTATACCACGAAGAACACGGGCATGGGGCTCGGTATCCCGATCGTTCAGCGGATTATGGAACGGCATCGCGGCAGGCTGGATATCAACAGTCAAACAAATAAAGGAACCGTCATGACATTAAGGTTGCCTATGGGCGGGGAGGCCGCATGAACAAGCCGACGTACAGAATTCTTATTGTCGACGACGAAGAGCGATTGCTGCGGGTCCTGCGGCTGGGACTTAAGCGCCACGGGTTTGACATTCATACGGCCCAAAACGGTCAGGAAGCCTTACAGGAATTGTTGACCAGGGATTTCGATCTGATCCTGACCGATATCCGCATGCCGGAGATGGGCGGCGATGAATTCGTGATCGAGTTGAACCGGCTGGATTACCGCATTCCCGTGGTGGTGATGACGGCTTATGCCGACGTTGACTCGGCGGTTAAGACACTTAAACACGGGGCCAGGGAGTATATCAAGAAGCCGTTCTCGGTGGACGAGCTCCTCGATGTCCTGATGCGTGTCCTCAAAGACGTTGAACCCGCCGAAGGGCCGTCCGCGGCTACTCTGAAGGACGGCATGGAAGTGCATGAAAAGAGTCTTGTCGAAAAGGCATTGCTTAAAACCGGTAACAACAAGAGCAAGGCGGCCAGGTTACTTAACATATCCGAACGATCGCTGTTTTATAAGATCAAGAAGTATAATATCCCCGGCTGACTTTCCCGAACCGTTCGACATATTAGTGAAACGGACATCGGCAATGCCTCGCGCAGGCAGTGCAATAAATTGCGCAGTATCCTACTCACCCTGCAAGGAATTGCGGGGTTTTCCAGCTTGCCCGGCGGAAATACATAGTCCCTCCAGAGGTATCTTTCTATACTATTACTAATTATATCCGTGCCGAATTCACGCCGGCGCGGCGTAACCCACTTAATGTGATCATTGAACCGGCTCTCGGGGAAACCGGAGGCCGCTTTTCGACATTGAGGCCAGGACCTGTGCAAAGGTATCTCGGGACAATTATCCTCATTATCGGCATCGGGATGGCGGTTTCCTTGGGAATATATTTCAAGTACCGCAACGACATCAGTACGGCCCGCGCGAACTACATTCAGGAAGAGCATTACCGCACCCAGCAGGTCGCGACGCGAATTGAGTACGTGTTCCGGACAATCTATGACGGCCTGCGCATCCTCACCCGGCTGCCCGGCGTGAAAAACATCGACCGCTATGCCAAAAACTTCGACCTTAACGCCCGCCGGGCGGTCCACGAAATCTACAATAATATCGGCAATGAAGTCGCCCTTTCCGAGCTGTACATCCTGCCGCTTGAATTTCAACCCGACCGTTTTGATCCGAATCTGGGCCGGCATGAGGAACCTATCGTGATTTTCGATGACCGTATCCGGGGTTCGAGCGTCCCGACGCTGACATCGGGCCTCGACAACGGTGCCCCGGTTCCGCGGGAGGACCGGGCCGCGGAGTACGGACTTATGGCGGACCAGCTGATGTGGTTGAAAAACAATGCTCCGCGCGAATCGCAGCCCATGGACATGGAAGTGCCTGCCGTCAGCGGTCCCCAGGTCGCTACATCGGACCGGACCGGACAGCCGGCGACGGGGACCGATACCGACGACCGGCTCGGAATTGTCTACTCGCTACCGCTTTACGGGTACGGCGGTGAACTTAAAGGGATGCTGTCGGGGGTTTTGCTCAGCCGCATTCTCGAAGGATATCTGGGCGCCGCCGATTACGTCCTGGTGAATGAACGCTATGCCGGGCGGATCCCCCACGCCTCCGGGGGGATACCGCACGTCACGCACTCCATTCCATGGATCGAGCGTTTCGCGCCCAATCCCGATCTCGTGTATTCCGAGGTCATCGGTCTCGACATCAATGATGCCGATAACAATTGGTATCTGTGGGCGGGGCGGGCCAACGAGGTGTTTTGGTTGCGGCAGGATGTGCACATCGCCCGGCAGTTTGCCATGCTGGGTTTCGCCGGTGTTTTTGTGCTGACGGCGTCCTCGATCCTGGGGGTGTTTCTGCTGTCCCGGCACCGGGACCGGCTCGAGGCGATCAATCAAAAGCTGATCCGGAACCAGGCGATGCTGAAAGAATCGCAGAACCGTTTGAAGAAGTTTTCCGGGACACTGCTGTCCGTCCGGGAGGAAGAGAAGAAACGGCTGTCCCGTGATCTGCATGATACTGTCGGCAGCATGGCGATCGGATTGAACGCCAAGCTCAAGATCCTTGAGGACAGTATCCACGGCAAGGATGAGTCATCCGCTTTGGACAGTACCGGCTTGATCCGCGAATCCATCCGGGACTTTGTCCGCAGTTTTAAACATATCGCCCTCAGTTTGCGGCCACCGCAGCTGGAAGAAGTAGGGTTCGCCGGCGCATTGGAAGAGTACTGCGAGGAAATCGGCAAGGTCCACAAGGATCTCGCCCTTCATTTGGACATTGAGATTGACGAAGACCCGCTGTCGGATGAGCTGTCTATCGCCCTGTACCGCGTCGCGCAGGAGGCGCTTACCAACATTATCAAGCATGCCCGGGCCACGACGGTGCGCATCTTGCTGACGCAAAAAAGCGGTGAGGTCCTGCTCGATGTTGTCGATGACGGGGTCGGTTTTGATGTCCAGCAATGGACCGATAATCCCGGCGCCGCCGGCATCGGTATTATCGGCATCCGGGAGCGGATCGAATCATTCGGCGGCGAAGTTATTCTGGATTCCAGCGTGGGAGACGGAACACGTTTATATATCAAGGTCCCGTTGACGGCAACCAAACCGGCCTAGGAGCGAAGATGAGTATACGTATATTGATTGCGGACGACCACGTGGTGGTGCGGCAGGGCATCAAGACAATTCTCAAAAGCCTCGGGGAGCAGCATCATGTAGTGGCGGAGGCGGAGGATGGGCGCGAGGTCCTGCAGCTGATTGAGACTCATGACGTGGACGTCACTATTCTGGATATCTCGATGCCCAAACTGAACGGGCTGGAGACCACGCGCCGGCTTTTAAAACAACGGCCGCAGGTCAAGGTCGTTATCCTGAGCATGTTCGATGACCGGATCACCGTGGAAAAGGCCTTGGCCTACGGGGCCAGCGGGTATCTGGTGAAAGACAGTGCCATTGAAGAGGTCGGCCAGGCGATCGATGCCGTGTACCGTGGAGAAACGTACCTGAGCCCGTCGGTTGCGAAGTACCGGCAAACACTCTATCACGGGATGAAAAATAATTACGGCCGGACGGAAACCGTCATCAATCTCACCGATAAGGAGCGCGAGGTCCTGCAGTTGCTGGCCGAAGGCTTTACCAGCAAGGAGATCGCCGTTGAACTCAACATCACCTTCAATACGGTTAACGTACATCGCAAGCACATCATGAAGAAACTCAATATCCATAAATCGGCCGACCTCGTCCGGTATGCCATCAAAGAGGGCATCATCCGGAGTTGAAGACGTAACCATTTTTGGGTATTGATAGCCCGCCGGGACCGTGTTTCACTTGTATACAGAATATGAATACTATGATTATTAGTTATGAACCTCGTTGAGTCCCCATATCTCTTCTACGGCCTGATCATCGGCGCTATCTTTCTTGTCTACATCTTTTCCGGCCGGCGCAAAGAAGCCGTCAACCGCGCGATCAAAATGGAACAGATTGATGCCGGTTTAACGGAGCCGGCGTCACTCCATCCCGCAATCGATCCCGGCCTGTGCATGGGATGCGCCGCCTGCGTTCCCGCCTGCCCGGAGAAGAATGTCATCGGCATTATCGACAAAAAAGCGGAACTGATTACGCCGGCCAATTGCATCGGGCACGGGGCCTGCGCGGCAGCCTGTCCGGTCGAGGCCATAACGCTGGTCTTCGGCACGGAGAAACGGGGCGTGGATATTCCGCACGTTACCCCCAATTTTGAAACCAATATTACCGGGGTCTACATCGCCGGCGAGTTGGGAGGAATGGGCCTGATCCGCAACGCGATTGAGCAGGGCCGGCAGGCGATGGATGCGATTGCCGACCGGCTCGGTGAACTCCCGGCGGTTGATGATGTGCTCGATGTGGTGATCATCGGAGCCGGTCCCGCCGGATTCTCGGCATCGCTGGGGGCATTGGAAAAGGGTTTGAAGTATGCGACCCTCGAGCAGGATTCCCTGGGCGGGACGGTATCGCACTATCCGCGCGGCAAGATCGTCATGACGCAGCCGGCGATGTTGCCGATCATCGGCAAAACTCAATTTCGTGAGACGACGAAAGAAAAACTGATGGAATTCTGGACCGATACCGCCGCCACAACCGGGGTCCGGATCAATACCCATGAACGCGTCAGCCAGGTCGAAGCCGGAGACAAGTTTATCGAAACCGTGAGCGACAAGGGGCGTTACCGTTCGCGCACGGTACTGTTGGCCATCGGCCGACGCGGGACTCCGCGTAAATTGGACGTTCCCGGGGAAGATCAACCCAAGGTGGTCTACAAACTCGTGGACCCCGCCCAGTACGCCGGGCAGCACGTGTTGGTGGTGGGCGGCGGTGACAGCGCTCTGGAAGCGGCGCTGGCGCTGGCGGACACTCCCCGGACAACCGTCACGTTGTCCTACCGTAGTGAGGCGTTTTCCCGGGCCAAAAAAAAGAACCGCGACCGGATTGACGAGTACGCGGCGGCCAAACGGATGCGGGTCCTGATGAAATCCGATGTCCGCGAAATCGGTACTGATCACGTGATCATCGTACGTGAAGGCGAGGATTTAAAAATAAGCAACAATGCGGTGATCGTCTGCGCGGGAGGCATCCTGCCGACCGGATTTCTCAAGGAAATCGGTATCGAAGTGCACACCAAGTACGGGACCGCCTGATAAATGTTCAGAGGAATCTTACTCATTATGCTCATCGTCACCCCGGCCTATGCACAGAACGGCAGGACCGCCGAGGACGCCAAACGGGCAATCCGTATGCGCGACTATGCCACTGCGCGTGCCATCTATGAAGAACTGGCCGAGACGGGCGACGCGGAGGCTTGGTATCAGCTCGGTGTCCTTTACCAAACGGGAACGGGCGTTGAAAAAGACCATGTGGCGTCGTTGCGCTACTTTGAAAAGGCCGCCGCGGGCGGGCATGTTCGCGCCCGCTACAACCTCGGCGTGATGTATGAAAAAGGGTGGGGAACCCGGCGTGACGTCGACCAGGCCCTGCAGTGGTATCGCGCTGCGGCCGCGGACGGTTACACAGCCGCCGAGCGTAAGGTCGGCCAATTGGAAAATCCGGGGGCCTTGCCGGAGGGGAATCCGGAACTGGACGTCAATGAACGATTCCTGGCGGCCGCGGAAAAAGGATCCCTGGCGGATGTCAACGCCCTGCTGAAGGCCGGCGCGCAACCCGCGGCCCGTGATCGCGACGGACGCTCCGCCCTGATGCTGGCCGTACTCAACGGCCGGGATGTGGTGGCCCAGCAATTGATTCAGCTGGATGTGCCGCTGAACATATCCGACAGCTTCCAAGACACTGCCTTGTTGATCGCCGTGGAGAAGCACAAGACGGCTTTGGTAGACCGGCTGTTAGCGGCCGGGGCCGATCCGGATGCGCGGAACCGCCACGGGCAATCCCCGTTGATGCGGGCTGTCCGCCTGAACGATCCCGACATCGCCCGCCGATTGATTCAGGGAGGGGCCGATGTCGCGCTGCGGGATGAAACAGGAGAGGACGCCTTGGCGATTGCGGTGGCCAAGGACCATCAGGTCTTTATCGATATGATCATGGCGACGGGACGGGTGATACAGGCGGAATCGCAAAAGGATCCCGCTGTTGCCCGCGCGACCTTGGATAAATTACGCGGACTGTCCGCCGCCGACGGGAGCGCGAACTGGCCGGCGTTGTCTCTGGCCGCTTGGCGCGGCGAAACCGATCTGGTCCGGGTTCTCCTGGAGGACGGTACCGATGTCAATCGGTTGGACTCCGACGGCTACTCCGCGTTGAGTCGTGCCGCGGTTAAGGGTTACATTCCGATAGTCGATTTGTTGTTGGGGGCGGGAGCCGATCCGAATCTCGGGGGCGACCGGACCACCTGTCCCCTGGTGGCCGCGTCGGCCAACGGGTCCGCCGGATCGGTGCGCCGGCTGCTGGATCATTATGCCGGTAATTATCCGGGATCGGATATTCTCGACGCCGCGTTGAATGCGGCCGTGGACAGCAACCATGGTGATGTGTTGGAGTTGCTGCTGGCGACCGGCGCCGTCCAGGATTTGGGACGAGAACGGGCTGTGTCCCTTATGCATTCGGCGGCCCTGCACGGTTATTTCGATCTGTTGCGGGTCCTGGCGGACGGCGGTGCCGACGTGAACTCGGTGAATGATAAAGGGCAGACCGCCTTGATGCTGGCGGCCGAACGCGGAGACAGCCGGATGGCGGGTTTCCTGCTGGACCGCGGCGCCCGGGTGGATGTCCGCGACCGGTTGGGATACACGGCACTGGCACTGGCGGTGAAAGAGGGCCGCGCGCAGATCGTCCGGGATTTGCTTGCCGCGGGTGCCGATACGCAATTAGGCGCTAAAGATCACATCGATCCGTTGATGCTGGCCGCCGGGCGCGGCGAGACCGAAATCGTGGACACGCTGTTGCAAAACGGCGCGAGGGTGGACACGCGGACCGCGAAGGATAACCGGACCGCGCTTTCCTTTGCGGTACGCAACGGACATCTGGACGCCGCGCGCAGGCTGCTGGAACACGGCGCCAGTCCGTACCTGTCCGCCCGGGACATGGAGAATGCCACCCGGCCGATGAAAAAGCTGTTGCAGGAATTCAAAAGCACCCGCCGCTGGATCAAATCCTTCTGGTGATATCCACGGGGAAGAGGAGCGTATGATAAAAATCCAGGAACGTGTCCGCAAAGGGTCGTCGACGGGTTTTGCCATACTGACCGTCCTCATCATCGCGGTAGGTTGGCGGTTGCGCGGTTATCAACTGATAACCGCCGAACGCGGTGTGGGCTATGCCTGCGGGATCATCGGATTTGTGCTGATGAGTATCCTGCTGCTGTATCCGCTGCGCAAACGGGTCCGCGCTCTGGAAGTAATCGGCGGCGTGAAGGCCTGGTTCCGCATCCATATGCTGCTGGGGGTTATCGGACCGGTTTTTATCCTGTACCACTGTAATTTTCAATTGGGATCGTTCAACAGCAATGTGGCCCTGTTCAGTATGGTGATCGTCTCGGTCAGCGGAATTTTCGGACGCTTCTTTTATGCCCGCATTCATCACGGCCTCTACGGTCAGAGGGCCACTCTAGTTGATTTGCGCCGTCAGCTGGAGGAACAAAAAGAAGAACTGTCACCGCAACTGGATTTGGTTCCGGGTCTGCGTGAAAAATTGTTTGCCTACTCCGACCGCGTCATCGATCCGCCCAAAACCCTGGGGGAGAGTATCCGCAGGCGCGCACTGACCGATTGGCAGGTGCTTCGTATGAAATGGACGGCGAGCCGCCTCGCGCAGCGAAGTCTGGCGGAAAGTTCGGCGAAGCATCACTGGAGTGACAAGCGCCTGCGTCAGATGAACCGGCAGATGCGCCGCAAATCCGATCAGCTCATCCGGCAGACACGCAAAGTCGCTGAATTCGGATTTTATGAGCGGCTTTTTGTCTTGTGGCACATTTTTCACATACCGCTGGTTTACATGTTGTTCATCGCGGCGGTGATTCATATTGTCGCCGTTCATTTGTACTAGGGCACAAAAATGCAGGCCCAAAACGAGTTAGGAAAACGGTGCCGGCCGGACGGGACACAAGCCGGAAGCTATTTCATAAATTTATATACTGCAAATATTTGCGGTAACCCATTTTGGTTATTTAAACGCCGGCATTCTCTTTTTAAAATGATTCCGCCACACCGGAAAATCCGTCGATGAAAGTGGTCGTCTATATGATAGTCGCAATGATTGCCGTGGGAATTGTTGCCATGGCGTGGATCCTGCAGAAGGACAAGATGAGCGGGTTGGTCATGCCGGGGCCGTTGGCCGCGGCGCATGCCGAACATGAAAAGAATTGCAGTGCCTGTCACGCGTCTTTTGACAAGACCTTTCAGAGCAACCTGTGCCTCGATTGCCACGAGCCGATCGCCGCCGACATCAGCGGCGGGACCGGTTTTCACGGCCGGTCGCCCACTGTCCGCGACAAACAATGCAAGACGTGCCACACGGATCATATCGGACGTGATGCCGATATCGTTTCGCTGGACAAGGCCGTCTTCAACCATGACTGGACAGACTTTCCGTTGGACGGCGCTCACGCCAGCAGTGCCGTGGGCTGCGCCGGCTGTCATGAGGACGGCAAGAAATTCCGGGAGGCGCAACGGGAATGTTACAGCTGTCACCGGGAACGGGATGTGCATGATGGGCAACTCGGCACCGCTTGCGCCGATTGTCATCAATCCACGCGGTGGCGGGATACGCGTTTTAATCATGATGAAACAGAGTTTCCATTGACGGGCCGGCATAAGGAGGTATCGTGCGCATCATGTCACATCCGTCACCGGTACAAAGAGACCCCGCGTGAGTGCGTCGCGTGCCATTTGATTAACGATATTCACGACAGTCCGGTTGACAGCCGCTGCCAGGATTGTCACCGGCCGGACGGGTGGGAAGAGGTGACATTTGATCACGCTCAAACAGAGTTCCCATTGGAGGATAAACACATCCAGGTGACCTGCCAGGGATGTCACGCGGGTCTGCTTTTCCGTCAGGAGACCGGGACCAAATGTGCGGATTGTCACAAGGCCAATGATGTGCATAAAGGACGCAACGGAACCCGCTGCGATGAGTGCCACACCGTCAAAAGCTGGGTGGATACAAGCTTTGATCATGACCGGGATACAAAATTCCAGCTGCGCGGCCGGCATTCCCGGGCGCAATGCGAGGCCTGCCACAAATCGGACTCGCGCGAACAATTGCCCGGCAGGGAATGTATCGACTGCCATGCCGTCGACGATATCCACCGCGGCCAATTGCGGGATTGCGGTTCCTGTCATAATGAAGACGGCTGGGACACGCGTGTCCGGTTCGACCATGATTTGACGTCCTTTCCTTTGATCGGGATGCACGCGGCCATCGGTTGCGAGGAATGTCATGTTACCGGCGCGTTCAAGACGGTGGCATCAGATTGCCGGGAGTGTCACGCCAAGGATGATACGCATGAAGGCACGTTGGGCCCGCGCTGCGGCGACTGCCACAATCCGAATGACTGGCGGCTGTGGGAGTTTGATCACAATTCCCGTACCGATTTTCCGCTTGGCGGTAAACACGCCGAACTGGTCTGCGCCGATTGCCATCAAGAGGCGGTGACCGGCGAAATGCAGATGGTTACCGCGTGTGCCGGTTGTCATGAGAAGGACAATGTGCATGGCCGCAAGTTCCGGGACGCCGGAGGCCGTTGCGATCTGTGTCACAACGACAGCAATTTTGAGCAAATCAAGGACGAGGCCATTCGCAGTTTCCACCGGGAGCCGCAGGACTTCGATGTCCTTCTGGTGGAGAATTGTTACAGCTGCCACATCGATACGGATGTTCATGAGGGTGAATTCGGACAGCGTTGCAACCGCTGTCACGGGGTGGAATCATGGAAAGACATACTGATCGGCCGGTGAACAGAAAACTATGATACGGAAAGTTGCTTCCATCATTATTACCGCGGCCCTAATGTCGGTGCTGGGTGTCGCTGCGACCCAGGCCCAGGAGAGTCCGGGCGAGTTTGACCATTTCTCGACCGGGTTTCCGCTCACGGGCGCCCACGAAAAGTTGACCTGTGAGGAGTGTCATATCAAGGGCATCTTTGAGGGAACGCCGAAGGACTGTGCCGACTGCCACAAACAGGGTGGATTCGTGCCGGCGACCCCGAAGCCCAGCGATCACATCCGTTCGACCGAAAAGTGTGACGATTGCCACACCACGATGACCATGAGCCTGGTTCCCAATGTCGACCACTCCGCTGTCTTTGGCACCTGCGTCAGTTGCCACGACGGGACCACGGCCGCCGGAAAATCCGCAGACCACATCGCCAGCTCCAATAATTGCGACGAGTGCCATACGCCCGGCAGCTGGTCCACGGCCACATTCGACCATGCCGGCATCACCGGCCAGTGCGCCAGCTGTCACAACGGGACGACGGCCACCGGAAAATCGGCCAGGCACATCAATAGCTCATCGAGTTGTGAGAGTTGCCATTCCACATCCACATGGACACCGGCGGTTAACGTCGATCATACGGCTGTTAACGGCAGTTGCGTGAGTTGTCATAACAACACGGTGACCGGCGGGAAGCCGGTTGATCACATTCCCAGTTCGAACAATTGCGAGGAATGCCACTCCACGGCCAGCTGGGCCGCCGCCGTTTTTGATCACAGCGGAGTAACCGGTTCCTGTTTCAATTGTCACAACGGAACTACCGCCCGGGGAAAAAATGTCGGGCACATCAATAGCACCAATGCTTGTGAAGAATGCCACAGCATTTCTGTCTGGTCTCCGGTGGTGCAGGTTAATCACGCCGCGGTCACCGGATCCTGTGTGAGCTGTCACAATAACTCGACGGCGACCGGTAAACCTGCCGATCACATCCCCAGTTCCAATGCGTGTGAAGAGTGCCATACGCCCTCCGGCTGGACCGGAGCGGCTTTTGATCACGCCGGCGTGACCGGTGCCTGTGTGAATTGTCACAACGGCACCACGGCGACAGGCAAGGACACGAATCACATCAGCACCAGCAACAGCTGCGAAGATTGCCACAACACCACGGCCTGGTCGCCGGTCGTGCAGGTGGACCACACGGCGGTGAGCGGGACGTGTTCCAGCTGTCACGATAACGCGATCGCGGCGGGCAAGCCGGCGGACCACATCCCCAGCTCGAACGCTTGCGACGAGTGCCACACGACGACCGGCTGGACCGGAGCCACGTTCGATCACACCGGTGTGACCGGAGCCTGCGTGAATTGTCATAACGGCACGACGGCAACGGGCAAGGACGCGAACCACATCAGCACCAGCAACAGTTGCGAAGATTGCCACAACACCACGGCCTGGTCGCCGGTCGTGCAGGTGGACCACACGGCGGTGAGCGGGACGTGTTCCAGCTGTCACGATAACGCGATCGCGGCGGGCAAGCCGGCGGACCACATCCCCAGCTCGAACGCCTGCGACGAGTGCCACACGACGATCAGCTGGACCGGCGCGACGTTCGATCACGCCGGCGTAACCGGCTCCTGTTTCAATTGCCATAACGGTACGACCGCAACGGGCAAAGGCACGAACCATATCAGCACCAACAACAGTTGCGAAGATTGTCACAGCACGAGTACGTGGTCACCGGCAGTGCAGGTGGACCACACGGCAGTGAGCGGGACGTGCGCCAGCTGCCACAACAATTCGGTTGCGACGGGCAAACCGGCGGACCATATCCCCAGCTCCAATACTTGTGAGGACTGCCATAGTACTTCGAACTGGACGGCGGCGACCTTTGACCATTCCGGCGTGACGGGGTCGTGTGTCAACTGTCACAACGGAACCACGGCGACCGGCAAGGGTGCGACACATATCAACACCTCGAATTCCTGCGAAAGCTGCCACAATACCGGCGCTTGGTCTCCGGTAGCCCAGGTGGATCACACGGCGGTGAGCGGAACGTGTTCCAGTTGCCACAACAATACGGTGGCGACGGGAAAACCAGCCGACCACATTCCGAGTACGAATGCCTGCGACGATTGTCACAATACGACAAATTGGACGGGGGCGACGTTCGATCACAGCGGCGTAACAGGATCGTGTGTGAATTGCCACAACGGAACCACGGCGACGGGCAAGAACACCGGTCACATTAATACCAGTAACGCGTGTGAAGACTGCCATAGCACAAGTACATGGTCGCCGGCAGTCCAGGTGGACCATACGGCGGTCAACGGGACGTGTTCCAGCTGCCATAACAATTCGATCGCCACAGGAAAGCCGGCAAATCACATTCCCAGCTCGAACGCGTGCGATGAGTGCCACACGACGACCGGTTGGACAGGGGCGACGTTCGATCACAGCGGCGTGACCGGATCGTGTGTGAATTGCCACAACGGGACCACGGCGACCGGTAAAGACGCGGGGCACATGAGTACCAGTAACGCGTGTGAGGATTGCCACAGTACGAACACGTGGTCGCCTGTGGTCCAGGTGGATCACACGGCGGTGAGCGGGACGTGTTCCAGCTGCCACAACAATTCAACGGCAACGGGCAAGCCGTCGAACCATATCCCCAGCTCCAATGCCTGCGAGGACTGTCACAATACCTCGAACTGGACGGCGGCCACGTTTGACCACAGCGGGGTGACCGGGTCCTGCTTCAGTTGCCATAACGGGACGACGGCGACCGGCAAGACGGCAACGCACATCAGTTCGTCCAATACCTGCGAAAGTTGTCACAATACCGGTGCTTGGTCACCGGTGGTGATGGTGGACCACACGGCGGTGAACGGGACGTGTTCCAGTTGCCACAACAATTCAACGGCAACGGGCAAGCCGTCGAACCATATCCCCAGCTCCAATGCCTGCGACGATTGTCACAATACCTCCGGTTGGACAGGGGCGACCTTTGATCACAGCGGAGTGACGGGTTCGTGCTTCAACTGCCACAACGGGACCACGGCGACGGGAAAGAACGCCGGACATATCAGCACAAGTAATGCCTGTGAAGATTGTCACAGCACTAATACATGGTCGCCGGTGGTGCAGGTGGACCACGCGGCGGTCAACGGAACCTGCGCCAGTTGTCATAATAATTCGACGGCCACGGGCAAACCGGCCAATCATATCCCCAGTTCCAACACATGTGACGACTGTCACAACACCAGCAGTTGGACCGGTGCGACGTTTGATCACAGCGGGGTGACCGGGTCATGCTTCAATTGTCATAACGGCACCACGGCCACGGGAAAGAATGCCGGGCACATCAACACGAGCAACACCTGCGAGGACTGCCATAGCACGAACACATGGAGCCCGGTGGTACAGGTGGACCACACGGTGGTAAACGGGACGTGTTCAAGCTGCCATAATAACTCCACCGCGCAAGGAAAGCCGGCGAATCACATCCAAAGTTCAAACACGTGTGATGATTGCCATAACACGACGAGTTGGACCGGTGCGACGTTTGATCACAGTGGGGTGACCGGGTCATGCTTCAATTGTCATAACGGCACCACGGCCACGGGAAAGAATGCCGGGCACATCAACACGAGCAACACCTGCGAGGACTGCCATAGCACGAACACATGGAGCCCGGTGGTACAGGTGGACCACACGGTGGTAAACGGGACGTGTTCAAGCTGCCATAATAACTCCACCGCGCAAGGAAAGCCGGCGAATCACATCCAAAGTTCAAACACGTGTGATGATTGCCATAACACGACGAGTTGGACCGGTGCGACGTTTGATCACAGTGGGGTGACCGGGTCATGCTTCAATTGTCATAACGGCACCACGGCCACGGGAAAGAATGCCGGGCACATCAACACGAGCAACGCCTGCGAGGACTGCCACAGCACGAACACGTGGAGCCCGGTGGTACAGGTGGACCACACGGCGGTGAACGGGACATGTTCAAGCTGCCATAATAACTCAACGGCACAAGGGAAGCCGGCGAATCACATCCAAAGTTCAAACACGTGTGATGATTGTCATAACACGACGAGCTGGACCGGTGCGACGTTTGATCACAGCGGGGTGACCGGGTCATGCTTCAATTGTCATAACGGCACCACGGCCACGGGAAAGAATGCCGGGCACATCAACACGAGCAACGCCTGCGAGGACTGCCACAGCACGAACACGTGGAGCCCGGTGGTACAGGTGGACCACACGGCGGTGAACGGGACATGTTCAAGCTGCCATAATAACTCAACGGCACAAGGGAAGCCGGCGAATCACATCCAAAGTTCAAACACGTGTGATGATTGTCATAACACGACGAGCTGGACCGGTGCGACGTTTGATCACAGCGGGGTGACCGGGTCATGCTTCAATTGTCATAACGGCACCACGGCCACGGGAAAGAATGCCGGGCACATCAACACGAGCAACGCCTGCGAGGACTGCCACAGCACGAACACGTGGAGCCCGGTGGTACAGGTGGACCACACGGCGGTGAACGGGACATGTTCAAGCTGCCATAATAACTCCACGGCGCAAGGAAAGCCGGCAAATCATATCCCCAGTTCGAATGCCTGTGACGATTGTCACACGACGGTCAGCTGGACCGGAGCGACGTTCGACCACAGCGGAGTGACCCAAGCTTGTTCGACCTGCCACAACGGGACGACGGCCACCGGCAAGAATGCCACACATATCAATACCACCAATACCTGCGACGACTGCCACAACACGAACACCTGGAGCCCGGTGGTACAGGTGGACCACACGGCGGTGAACGGGACGTGTTCAAGCTGCCATAATAACTCCACGGCGCAAGGAAAGCCGGCAAATCATATCCCCAGTTCGAATGCCTGTGACGATTGTCACACGACGGTCAGCTGGACCGGGGCGACCTTTGATCACAGCGGAGTGACTCAGGCATGTTCGACCTGCCACAACGGGACGACGGCCACCGGCAAGAATGCCACACATATCAATACCACCAATACCTGCGACGACTGCCACAACACGAACACATGGAGCCCGGTGGTACAGGTGGACCACACGGCGGTAAACGGGACGTGTTCAAGCTGCCATAATAACTCCACGGCGCAAGGAAAGCCGGCAAATCATATCCCCAGTTCGAATGCCTGTGACGATTGTCACACGACGGTCAGCTGGACCGGAGCGACGTTCGACCACAGCGGAGTGACCCAAGCGTGTTCGACCTGCCACAACGGAACGACGGCCACCGGCAAGAATGCCACGCATATCAACACTACCAACACCTGCGACGATTGTCATAATACCTTGTCCTGGAGCCCGGTGGTGCAGGTTGATCATAACTCGGTCAACGGAACGTGCGCCAGCTGTCATAACGGTTCGACGGCACAGGGCAAACCGGCCAATCATATTCCGAGTGCCAATACCTGCGACGACTGTCACAACACGGTGAGCTGGTCCACGACCACCTTTGATCACAGCGGGGTCACGCAAACATGCGCCACCTGCCACAACGGGACGACGGCAACGGGCAAGAATGCCACCCACATCAATTCCGCCAATACGTGCGACGACTGTCATAACACCTCCGCCTGGATTCCCGTAGTTCAGGTGGATCACGGATCGGTGAACGGTTCCTGCGCCAGCTGCCACAATGGGACGACCGCGACCGGCAAGAATGCGACCCACATCAATACCACAAACACCTGCGACGATTGCCATTCAACGGCGGCCTGGAGTCCGGCGGTGCAGGTGGATCATACGGCCGTTAACGGGACCTGTGAAAGCTGCCACAACGGCACCACCGCCATGGGCAAGCCGGGAAATCACATCCCGAGCAATAACGTCTGTGATGATTGCCATACCACGACAGCCTGGACACCGGCCGTATTTGATCATGCCGGAGTTACGGGAACATGTTTCAGCTGCCATAACGGCACAACGGCGGAGGGCAAGGGGCCGACGCATATCCAGAGCACAAATAACTGTGAGGACTGCCATTCGACCGTCGCCTGGTCGCCGGTGACACAGGTGAATCATGACGCGGTGACGGGATCGTGTTCGAGTTGCCATAACGGCACCACGGCTACGGGCAAGCCTTCCAATCACTTTGTCACCTCGCTGCAGTGTGACGAGTGTCACGGTACAAACACGTGGCTGCAAGTCAATTTTACGCACAGCACCGGCAACTATCCGGGAGATCATAGCGGCAATCCGGGTTGTGCCGATTGTCACACGAACAACAGCCAGAATCTGGCCTGGCCCTACCCGTCGTATCAACCGGACTGCGCGGGCTGTCATGCCGGAGACTACCGTCAGAACAAACACGAAAAAGAGGGCGGCGGATTTTACACCGTCAGCGAACTGCGCGACTGCACGGGTTCCTGTCATACCCGGGCCGGTCATCACAGGGTGACGGATAGAGATTGGGATGATTAGCGGGCATTGGTCCGGCGGTGGCTGCAAATAAATTAGTATTAATCAAACGGGAAAACCAAACCGGATAGGAAACAGCTTGTGGACAGATTTTACTTCAGACTATCAACTAAGGTGGTAATCGTCATGGCCGCGCTGTTGCTGCTCTTCGGAGCAAGTTCAGCCGTGGCTGAAATGGTGGAGGATGTACAGGTCGAATCGAGGCCCGACGGCTTCGAAATTAGCGTCGAGTTATTGTTTCCCCTGATTTACCAGTCACATAATCCCTTGGAGCCATCCCGGGAGGTGCGTATAGAACTCATCCCCACCAACAAGATGAGTTTAACCCCGGAGCAATTGGATGAATTGCGTCAACGCCAGCAGTTGTTTTGGGATCACACCACCGGAATACCCCTCGCGGAAATTATCTTTGAGGGCGGTGACCCGGAAACGCCGAGTATCACCATCACCTTTACCGAGGAGGTCGCATTTACCATCAAAAGCAGCGTGGACCTGCGTTCGTTGATCGTTGATATTCAAACGTTCGGGGTTCCCGAACCTATACCGGTGACCGTTGAGGAAGCCATCGAAGATGTTATCCCCGAGGATGAAGGGCTCGCGGCGATGATGCAAGAGGCGAAAAAGGAAATGACCGACCAGAATTACAGCCGGGCCGTTCAAATGTATACCAAGATCCTGCGTGATGCCGAAGGCCCCGTCCGGCAGCAGGCGCAGGAGTTTCTCGGCCTGGCCCGCGAACGCAACGGACAGCTGGCCCACGCGAAGCGCGAATATGAGATGTATTTGGAGAATTATCCGCAGGGACCGGACGCGGACCGTGTCCGGCAGAGGCTCACCGGACTGGTCACTGCCACAAAGGCGCCCAAGGCGCCGTTAACCTCCACGAAGGCCCCGCGCGTGTTGGGATTGGAAAAGAAGCTCGACAAATGGGACACACGTTTCTATGGAAGTTACTCGCTGTTCTATTTTAGGGACCAAACCATACCCGAAGGCGGCGATACCCAAATTAACCGCGAGGATCTGACCCATGATCTGAATTTCAACTCCCGGTTCCGCAACAGCCATTACGATATGCGTTTTCAATTTACCGGAAGCTACGAGAATAATTTTCTGGACGGGCAAGAAGATGAGGATACCATCAGCAGTCTCGCGTTTGCCATGCGGCATATCGACAACGGACTTTCCGGTAAGATCGGCCGGCAGTCCCGCACTTCCGGCGGTGTTTTGGGCCGGTTTGACGGGATTCATGCGGCCTATGATGTGAATCCGGCAGTCACGTTGAATACCGTTTTCGGTTATCCGGTCGAAAGCAGCCGGGATACGTTCTTAAACACCGATAAGCGGTTTTACGGCTTTAGCGTGGATTTAGGAACTTATCGTGAAGTATGGGATTTTGTGTTGTTTTTTATCGATCAGCAAAATCAGGGGGTGACCGACCGCCGCGCGGTCGGCGGGGAAATCCGTTATTTCGATCCGCAGAAGTCGTTTTTCAGTCTGATTGATTACGACACGTTTTATAACGTGCTGAATATCTTTCTTGCTAACGGACGCATCTCATTTCCGACAAAGACCGTGCTGAATGTGATTCTTGATTACCGGCGCAGTCCGATATTGACCACCAACAATGCGATTCAGGGTCAGGGCGTCAACAAGCTCGATGAACTGTTCAACAGCTTTACCGAGGACCAACTCAATCAGCTGGCGGAGGACCGGACCTCGATCAGCAAGTCGCTCACCGTCAGTGTCACGCAGGACTTGAAGGAGGGGGTACAGGTCGTAGGTGAAGTAAGCGCATCGGAGCTGGAGGGAACGATTGCTTCCGGCGGAGTGGAGGCGGTCCCGGGCACCGGCGTGGACCTTTTTTACTCACTGCAATTAATACTTACCAGTCTGTTTTACGAGAATGATGCCGTTATTACTGGTGTCCGTTTTTCAGACACCCAAAGCAGTTACACCTCCACGTTCACGTTGCGGGGACGGTTTCCCTATAAACGCAAACTGCGGTTTATTCCCAAATTCCGCGTGGACTACCGGGATGAGAAAAACAGCTCCGACAAACGTCTTACGCTCAGACCTGTCATGCGCATAGACTATCAATTTAAAAAATGGCTCCGTTTTGAGACGGAGGCCGGTTTCGAATACCGGGACGAGGATTCGGCGGGGATCTCGACGAGTTCCACCGAGACCTTCGTGCTGGCCGGATTCAGGATCAATTTCTAATATGAAAAAAAATACTCTTCAGCGATTCTTCTTCTTTTGGACCAAACCCGACATATTCTTTTATTCCCTGTTGTGGCTCATGGTGCTCGTCGTGCTCGGCACCGTGTCGCAGAAATATATCGGGCTTTACCAGGCACAGCACACGTATTTTTCTTCGTTCTACTTCTGGCTGGGGCCGGTTCCATTGCCGGGGGGGTACACCACCCTGGGAGTCGTTTCCGTGAATCTTCTGGCCAAGTTCATATTCACGTCACCCTGGCACTGGAAGAAGGCCGGGACGATCATCACCCATTTCGGCGTGTTACTGCTGCTGCTCGGCGGTCTGCTCACATCGATCACCAGTAAGGAAGGCAGCATGCTGATTTACGAAGGCGCCGAATCCGGTCATTTTGATGATTATCACGCCAAGGAATTGATCGTGTACACGCTGGACGCATCCGGGGGTGAGCGTAAGGTAGTGTCCTATGCCTGGAATCAGACCGAAGTGGGTAAGGTGCTCACTGTTCCGAAGGCGGGATTCAGCATCGAGATCCTCAAACGCTGCCGGAATTGTAATGCTGTCAACCGGGAGAATCCCGAGGCCGATCCGCAATATGCACAGCTGCAGGGACGGGCGCGAAAGTTCGATATCGAGCCGATTCCTTTGGAAAAAGACAACGAAAAAAATAAATCGGGGATGTTTTTCCGGATAAAGGGGGCCGGGGAGAAGGACGGTATCCACTTTTCGGTCGACTTTATCGAGTCGGCGCCCTTCGTCGAGGTGAACGGCGTGACCTACTTTATAGCCCTGCGGCGGGCCCGCACCTACCTGCCCTTTAATATCCGCCTGATTGATTTTCAAAAGGAGTACTACCCGGGCACGGATATCCCGCATCATTATCGTTCGGAGGTGGTCGTGGAGGAAGGTGATACCGAGTGGCGCAGTCTAATCCAGATGAACGAACCGTTGCGCTACCGCGGATACACGTTTTATCAGTCGTCATTTATCGATAACGGCCGGCAGCAGGCCACGGTGCTGGCCGTCGTGCGCAATGCGGGACGCATGTTCCCTTATATTGCCAGCATTACCATGTGCATCGGCTTGTTGGTCCACATGGTGCTTTACTTACCGCGGCTGATTCAAAGGAGGGTGGCATGAAGCGTTTGATGATTGGACTGCTGATGGTGGCGGGAATACTCGGCGGGGGGACGGTCCCGGTCCGCGCCGGCATACTTATTGAGGACTATAAGGAGTTCGCCCAGATCCCGGTCCTCGACCAGGGCCGGGTGAAACCGCTGGATACCTTTGCCCGTTCGTATCTGGAAGGATTTAACGGCCGGGAAAAATTGAAAGACATGTCGGCCGTCGAGTGGCTCGCCGAATTACTCTTCGATACGCAACGCGCTTACCGCCGGCCCGTCTTCAACATCCCCAATCCCAAACTGGTGGATGCCCTGGAATTGGAGCGGCGTAAAGAGCACCGCTATTCCTACGATGAAATATCCGCGTCCTTCGGCGCGCACTTCAAGACCTGGCATTCCCTGTTTATGAAACCGGAGGACGAACTCAGTCTGGATCAGAAACAATTGCTGACACTGTACCGCAAGGTGCAGGCATACCGCGATATCTCCCGTTCGTTATCGCTCCTGGAACCTGAGTTCCAGATCCCGGCGGGCCGGTTGGCCGAAGAATTAGGCGTCGCGCCCGGGACGAAACTGAACTATACCCAAATCCGGCGTAAGGAGCGGTGGATTCAGCAGGAAGTCGCCGCCGCCGCGCAGCACGGGACGGATGCCACAGCCGAACCGCTGACGGCCGGGGACCTTCAAATTATAGGTATTGCCAAACAACTGCAGTCGTTTGACCGCGACAAACGCAACCAATGGCTGAGGGTGGTCCCGCCGCAATGGGGGGAGGCCACCAATGCCTGGTTTTCGCCGTGGGGCGTCAGTATTCAGGGTCACGGGTCCCCGCAGACCGTTGCCTTTCTGGATCAATGGCAGGCCTTGTGGAGCGCTTACAAATCCGCCGACAATCAAGCGTGGGCGACAACGTCCGCGGCCATCAAGGAGCTGAGTTTGCAGATGGCAGGATCGGCGGTGGCGCCGTGGCGGTTGAAACTGGAGTTTGCGTTCAATAAATGGAAACCGTTTACCAAAAGTCTGGTCCTGTATCTCGCCGGATTCCTGGTACTCCTGGGCGGATACCTCGGCTGGTCGCGGGCGATGCGGTGGGTGAGTTTGTCCCTGGTGGGCGCCGGGTTTCTGATTCACTTCGCGGGGGTGACGGCCCGCATGGTCATCATGCAGCGGCCGCCGGTAACCAATCTCTATGCCTCGATCATTTTCGTCGGACTGGTCTGTGTGTTATTCGGACTGGTTCTGGAGTGGCGTAAGAAAACCGGCATGGGCCTGCTGATCGCCGCTTCCGCCGGAACGATCCTGCAGTTTCTGGGTCTGCGTTACGACGCGGACGGTGACACCATGGGCATGCTGCAGGCCGTTCTGGATACAAATTTCTGGCTGGCCACGCATGTGGTCTGTATTACGATCGGCTACGGGTGTTGTCTGGTGGCCGGTGTGATCGGCCACATTTATCTGGTCCAGGGGATCATGAAGCCGGGCAACCGTGACGGATTGAATGAATTAAACAAGAACCTGCGCGGGGTCAGCATCGTGGCGTTGTTTTTCACCGCGCTCGGTACTATCTTGGGGGGCATTTGGGCGGACCAATCCTGGGGCCGGTTTTGGGGATGGGACCCGAAGGAGAACGGGGCGCTTTTGATCGTCCTGTGGCTGGTGTTTTTACTGCACGGCCGTTTGGCGGGGAAGATCGGCGATGTCGGTCTGGCCGCGGGTATGGTCGGGACCAATATCGTGGTCGCGCTGGCCTGGTTCGGCGTGAACCTGCTCAGTGTGGGGTTGCATTCATACGGTTTTACCGAGAACGCCGCGTTCAACCTGGGACTGTTTTGTGCCGTAGAATTGCTGTTTGCCTTTGGCTGCTATCTCGCTCTCAAATACAGGGAAGGTTTTGTCAGGCTATGAAGGCTAAGGCGCTGATGGTCATTCTTGTGTTGTGCGTAATCGGCGGGGGGGCCGCGTATGACATGCTTTTGCGGCCGAAACCGTATACCCGGCCTGCGGCGCCCGCGCCGGCACCTGATAAGGAACAGTGGCAGCCTGTTCCGGATGTCCGGTTGACCACACTGGACGGCAACACGGTCGGATTAACGGAATTGGCGGGTAAGGTCGTCTTGTTGAATTTTTGGGCGACCTGGTGTCCGACCTGTATCAAAGATTTTCCGGGGATGAAGAAGACGGCCGATCGCTACAACGGGGATGTGGTGATCGTGGCGTTGTCGAATGATGAGGACGAGCAGGACATCGAACGATTTCTGCTCAAATACAAAGAAATGTACGGTCAAGACCTGAGCGCAGACAACTTTATTATCTGTTGGGACAAAGGCCGCAACATCACCAGCAATGTTTTCAATACGGCACGGTTTCCGGAAACGATCCTGATATCGCGAAATTCCCGCATGGCACACAAGTTGATCGGGGAAGTCGAATGGGAATCCGCGGAGGTCCGGTCGGTTATTGAGGGACTCGTGAAAAGCAGATAAGAGGGAGCATATGAAATTAATCGTAATCGGCATAACGCATAAGGAAGTTCCGGTAGAAATCCGCGAGAACTTTTTTCTCTCCCCGGAAGAACGCAGACGGTTCCTGCGCTATATCCGTACGGACGACGGCATCCTGGAAACGATCATTCTGTCGACTTGTAACCGGACGGAAATCTACGCCAACGTCCTGAGGGACCTTCAGGGCGCGCGCGAATCCATTCTGGACGCCTTGTACACGGTCAAAGGCCTCGAACGTCAGGATGTTCTCGATATGCACTTTTTCCAGTTGGCGGGATACGACGGTATCCGCCATTTCATGGAGGTCGCCACCGGCCTCGATTCCCTGGTGATCGGGGAGAAACAGATCCTCGGACAGGTCAAGGCGGCGGTGGAGATGTCACGGGAAGAAGGGCTGCTGGCCCGCGACTTCAATTTGCTGACGCAGACCGTGATCCGGGCCGGTAAGAAGGCCCAGGTCGAGACATCCATCAGCTGCGGCGGAGCGTCGGTCAGTTGGGCCGCGGTCCAGATGGCGGAGCGGGCACTGGGCGAATTGGGGCACAGATCGATCCTCATTATCGGAGCAGGTAAAATGAGTGAGCTGACCGCATCGCAGCTGCAGCGGAAAGGCGCGGGCGACACCTATGTGGTCAACAGGACCCGGGAAAAGGCCGAGACCCTGGCGGCCAGGATCGGCGGGCGTGCCTACTCTTATTTAGACCTCTATAAAATAATGGGCCGGGTCGATTTGTGCATAGTCTCGGCCAGCGCGGGTTCCTATCTACTCAGCCGTGATTACATGGCCCCGGTGATGCGGCAGCGGCGCAACCGGGAATTGATTTGTATCGATATCTCCACGCCCCGCAATATTGAACCGGCCGTCGGCGATCTGCCCGGTGTGAAATTGTTCAAGATCGATGACCTGAGCGCGATCGTCAGGGAAAATCTGAGCAAACGCCGCTCAGCGGTCGCGGCGGTCAATAAGCTGATCGATTGCAAGATGCACGAACTCAAACGCAAGCTGCGCAATGAAACCGGCTATGACGAGCGGGTGCTTCCATATTTTGTGTTTTCGTACTCTATATAGTCCCGCAGGCGGTATTATTTCAATCCCGCCTTTGATCAGCGGCGGGTTTCCCAAGCGCCAAGCCGGATAAGCAGGGACAGGGGACTAGGGACGGGGGACTAGTGGTCGGATCATAATACTGGTCTGAAGAACACTGTCCCGAATCCCGGCCATCCCCGGAGTTTTGCCCGTCGCGCTCTACAATGCCTATCTAGTCCCCAATCCCTCGTCCCCCGTCCCTTAATATTTTTCCTGAGCAAAATTGTAACTTTCTCACATAATTCACGTTTAATCCCCCAGTCCCCGCGCAATTCCGGCGGAGGGCCGAATAAACGCTTGCTATGTCCGCGTGTTCGTGGTTGAATACTAGCAAGTTTCTGTTGAGCTCTTGTTAAGCCTATCAACAAGAACAATTAATGATCATTTTGAAGCAGAACTCAAAGCCCTCGATTACCGCCGCCGGACGTGTGCCGCGCGTGTGGTCCCGCCTCAAGCCTGTTATCGAATCACCCATAATATTGTCTATTCCTAACTTTAATCCCGGGGGGAGATTATGAAAAAGTTATTCCTTTTATATCTGACCGTATGCCTGCTGCTGCCGGTGCCGTCGGCCCGGGCGGCTACGCGCGCCGACCAACCGGCTGCGGCCGTAGAGGCGGTCCAGGTTGCCCAAGAGGCCGATCGCTCTGCCGCGCAGAAACTGATGCAACGCCGGAACGTCCCGACCAAGGCGCCGCATGTGACGCAAAGCAAGGTGTACGTCCCCTATGAAAAGCTTGATTCGATGTTCACCGCCGGGGACAAGGGAGTCTACATCCCGTATTCGGACTTCCTGAAGCTGTGGGAGGCTGCCACCAAGACCGAACCGGAGGATGAAGTCCCGCCGCCGCCGGTAGAGGCGGCCATTATCCGCGCGGAATACACCGGGACCGTCTCCGAAGAATTGGCGGAATTCGAGGCGACACTGCGCGTATCGGCCCTCAAGGAAGAATGGGCGAAGCTGATCCTGAACGTGAATGACATTGCGGTTACGGCCTTGTCCATAGACGGTAAGACGCCGCTGATCAACGCCGCCCCGGGCGGTCTGGAGCTGGTGCTGCCGAAAAAAGGCGAGTACGACCTTAAGATGAGTTTTTCCACCAAGGTCAGTACGGCGCCGGGCGAGAAATTTGTCGCTTTTCAGATCCCGTCTTCGCCGTTGACCAAACTCGACATGCGTATCCCCGGAACGGATCTCGATGTCAAGATTGAGCCTATGCTGTCGCAAAAGAGCACGGTCTCCGGTGACAGCACGCAGTTTTCCGCCTTTCTTTCTCCGGAAGGCAAGGTCAATGTCCGCTGGCTGGCGAAAAGCGTGGATGACGAAGACCAGCAGAGCGTGTTCTTTGCCAAGGTCACCAGTGAGATCTTCGTTAAAGAGTCCGTGTACCAGATCGACACGGGGATCAATATTTCGGTGGTGCAGAATAAGGCGGAGTCGTTTCGGGTCCGGATTCCGGAGGGGATCAGCCTGGTTAGCGTGGACGGAAAGAATATCAAGGACTGGGATCTCGCGGAGGACAGGGTGCTGACCGTCAATTTGTATGAGGAAGTGGAAGATAACTTCGCCTTCGCGATCAGCACCGAGCGTTACCGCGATATGGATGAAGCCGCGTTTACCGTTCCGCAATTTGAGGTGATCGATGCCAAGCGGGAGGACGGCGAAATCATCATCAAGGCCGAACCCACGCTGCGCGTGCAGGTCGACAAGAAAGAGCGGGTGACCCAGATCGATCCGAGTGAGCTGCAGGGGCGGATCAACTTCGCCAACTTTGTCTCCGCTTTTAAATACTTCCGCCGGCCGTATACGATCGCGCTGGCCATATCCAAAATCGAGCCGAAGATCACCGTCGATCAGCAGGTCCTCGTGGCGTTTTCCGAGACCATCATCGACTACTACGCTTATGCCAAGTTTACCGTGAAAGACGCCGGTGTGTTCAAATTCCGTTTTGCCATGCCCGACGGTTTCCGGGTTGTGGAGGTCGGCAATGAAGCCACCGTCGACAGCTACGACGTCGCGGATGAAGAGGGACAACCCGTGTTGACGGTCGTCCTGAAGAACAAGGCCATGGGCGAATTCGCGCTGCCGGTACACCTTGAGGCGGACAAGGAAGACAAGGATATCGCCCTCGATCTGCCGAAGCTGATCAATCTGGAGGCGGAAAAAGACGAAGGTGTGATCGCCTTGGCATTGCGCAAGAATCTCAAGCTCACCACCGAGGATATGCGTTCGCTGCGGCCGATGAGTCTGGAGGAACTGCAGGCGATCGGCATTCGCGTGCGCGATCCCAAGAATGAAATGGCCGCCGGGTACCGTTATTCGACCACGGATTATGCCTCGCAGCTGAACGTCAACAAACGCGAGACTAAAATCATTGCCCAGGTGGTGCGCGTCGTCGACATTCAGGAGACGGCGATGAAGGTCAACGACACCATTAACTATCAGGTCCTGTACGCGCCGGTAAGTCAGTTTCAGGTCCAGTACCCGGCCGCGGTGGCCAAGGACGCGGTGATCACCGGCAATAACATCAAAGAGAAGCGTTTGTCCGTTGATCCCAAGGCCGGTGTCGGCATATGGACGGTGGCGCTGCATGCGCCGGTCCTGAATAACTTTGTTCTCAACGTGACCCTGGAACAGAAACTGCCTTCCATCAGGATCGGGGAGCAGCGCGGCATTGAACTGCCTCCGATCATTGTTAAGAACGTCTTCAATGAATCGGGTGTCATCGCTGTCGGCAAGAGTCCGACTTTACAGGTCGAATCCGAAGAAAGCAACCTTGAGCCGATCGATACCAAGGAATTACCCGGCAACGTCAACCGCGCGCAAAGCGTCCTGGCGTTCCGTTATCTGAGCCACCCCTACCGGCTGGCGCTCATCACCACCAAGCACGAGTATGAAAAGGTCCTGGACGCGGTGGTCAACCAGGCCCACTTCGACATTGTCTTGTCCAAGGAAGGCGTGGCCAAGACCGAAGGGGTGTTCCGGATCATGAACACCAATCGCCAGAGCCTTGCGCTCACCATGCCTGCCGGCACCGACAAGATCTATGCCGTGTTTATTTCGGGTAAGAAGGCGAGCATTTCCATCGGTAAGAACGATCGGGAGAAGATCGTGATGCTGCCGAAGGACATCAATCCCGGTCAGGAGTTTACGCTGCGGATTATATATCAGACCAAGATCAAGAAGAAGTTCGGCTTCCTGGGCGGACTGCGCGTGGAAAATGCTGAGTTCAGCGATATTCCGACCTCCAAGATCACCTGGCGGCTGTTTTTACCCCGCGACTACAGTTATCCGCGGATGCACGGTTCGATGAATCCGGACCGCTACGAAGGACCCCAACCGTTACTTGAATCGGCTGTCCGTTCGCAGGTCGTGCGCGGTCAGCAGCGCGTGCGCCTTGAGGGCCAGAAGATCCCCCGGCAGAACGACGAACCGACGTTGTACGGACTGGACATCGACATCGTGCGCGAAGGACAGATGTTCCAGTTCTCCAAGCTCGACAAAAATGCCTATCTGAAAGTCGGCTACGTGAAGCGCGACGCGGTGTGGCCGATTTGTCTGGTGGTGCTGGCTTTAACCGGTTGGCTGTTCATGCGCATTCATGCCCAGCCCGAGGCGCGGCGCAAACGGAATATGACGATCTTCCTGGCCGCCATCCTGGTGCTGAACGTCTTGTTGCCGCAGGGCTTCAAACTTTTCGGCGCCTTGATGATCATCGCGGTCGCGGCGTGCATGGGGTATCTGCTGTTTATCAAACTCAGGCAGGGGAATTTATTTAAGAAGAAGCAGGGCGACGGGGAGTAGGCCATGAAGTTTGCCGTCCGCCATATGCCGGGAGCAAGGGAGAGGCATCGGCCGCTGGTTACCGCAGCGCTGGCCGTGCTATTGGGGGTGCTGCCGGCAACGGGTCACGCCCGGGAGATGATCGCGCCGGATCTCCCCGCGCGACCGCCGCAAGAGAATATCATCCAAGTCCCGCAGGACGCTTGGCCGGCCGTTCTCCAACAGGCACCTGAAGGGATATTCGTTCCCCATAAAGAATACGACGACCTCTATCGCCGGGCGCGTGCGGCTTATGATCAAAAACTGAGTGAAAGTGAGGTGCCCGGCGGCTGGCAGGCGCCGCGGATCGTCGAGGCGGAATACAGCGCGGCGGTCCGGGAAGATGTCCTCGCTTTCACCGTTGAGTATCGTATAGTCCAATACACTGAAGAGGAAAAGATTTTGCCGTTGCCGCTGAACGGTGTGCGCTATCTGACGGCGGAGTGGAACGGCGCCGAGGCGCATATTTTCTGGCAGAACAATCAGCCGGCCGTGAAAATCTCCGGACCGGGGAGTCATCGTCTGACTGTCCGTTTTTTGTCACCGCTAACCCTGAGTGACAAGGTCTCTGCCACCAGCTTTAGAATCCCGCCGACATTACTCAATCAAGTCCGCATCACCGCCGAACCGTTTTATGACATTACCTTCCCCGGCGCCCAATTCGCCACGACGATCAAGGGGGAACAAAGCAATGAATCGATTGCCTTCCTGGGTCGGTCCGATGTCCTGAGTGTGCGCGTGGAGAACCGCCGTTCCAGCTCGGTACGGACCGTTCAGCTCTACGCCAATGAACAACACCGGGTCTATCTCAGTGAGGATCTCAGCGAACTTAGCGCGGAGTTTGTGGTCGACGTGCGCAACGATACCGTCGACAGCGTGCAAGTCGCCGTTCCCAGGGATATGCAGGTCCACGCGGTCACCGGTAAGGGGGTGGCGGGATGGTCGCGCAGGGAGCTGCCGGACTTCGATGTCCTGAATCTGGATTTCAATATTGCGGTGACCGGTATCGTCCGCTTCACGGTGGACCTCTACCGCTATCGTGATGATCCGCAGGCGGTGTATGACTTCGCCGATGTCCGGCTGATGGACGCCGTCGACCGGCAGGGGCAATTGTCCGTTTACTATGATGCTAACGTGCGTGTCGAAGTGGCGAACGCGGCGCATCTGCGGCCGGTGTCCGCGGACAACGCGCAGCCCCCGGCCAAGCCCGGCTATTATCTGTTCCGACGCTATCACCTCTATAATCTTCCGTATGCCCTGTCGATGAACCGGGTGCCGGTACCGAGGGAAATCGAGCTGGCACAGTATAATCTTTTGCAATTGAGCAAGGAACGGATGACGTTTCAATCGACGTTAAACCTGACCGGATTGGAGGAGGGGACCGCCCGCTACGAGTTTCCCTTATCCGCTGATTTTCGCGTCAAGGATCTGCAGGTCTTTGTCAATCAGCAACCGGTTGCCGAGGACCACCGTCATGACAAGGAGCGCGGGGCCTTACTCATATCGATTTGGCATCCGGTGCGGCCCGCGGATATCGTGTCGATCGTCGTTAAGGCGGAACAGCTGGTGGACCAGGACGATCTAAGGGCGGGTGCCCGCACGTTTGAGGTGCCGAACTTTACCTACGCGCCGGCCGAACGCGTGGCGGGAACGCTGCGCGTGGAGGTCGACGACGAGCTGTTGCTTGAAGACGTCCGGCTGGACGGTTACCGCCCGGCAGAGGATTATTTGATCGCGCAGCCGCAGCGTGAAGGGACCAAGGCGATGAACTATCAGTACCGTGTTCCGGCCCCCCGCGCGAGGCTCACGGTTTCGCGGCGCCGGGCCGAGCAGACCTCGGAGACGGTCAGCTACGTCGCGGTCGATGAAGACCTGCTGCGCGCCAATGTCTATTTACGGTATCAAATCACCGCGGGAACCCAGGACCGGTTTTACTTCGCGATTCCGGCGTGGGACGGCAGCAAGGTCAATATCGAGGGCGGCCAAATAAAAGAGAAGAAGAAAGTCCCCTTGGAAGCCGTTGCCGGTGAAATCAAGATCCCGGCGGGCCTTGATCTCAAACAGCACGATATTTGGGCCGTGGTCTTGCAGGAGGAAACCGCCGCCGCGTACCAGTTGACGGTGGACTTCCAGAAAAAAATCACCCAGTTCGACGCCTTTGCCGCGGTGCCCCTGGTGATACCGCTCGACGTCAGCAATGACACGGGATACATGGTGCTGGAGGCCAGCAAAAATACTGAGATCACGACGGAGAAACAGGGACTCAGCGAAGTGGAAACTTATGAACTGCCGGCGTGGCCGCCCTATGAGCCGTCCAACCGGATTATCGAGACACTGCGTTATTTTACGCAACCGTATACGTACCGGATGGCCGTTAAACGGATGGAGGAACTCCCGGTTCTGGCCGCATTGATCCGCAGCGAAACGTTATCGTACACGTTTGACACCGAGTCGCAGATTTTCTTTGAGGGCAGCTACATTGTCCGTAATACCAATCAGCAGTATCTGCAAATCGACCTGCCCGCCGGATTTGTTTTATGGGGCGCTACCGTTCAGGACAAGGGAATCAAACCGCGTAAGGGAGCGGACCATAGGTTGTATATCCCGCTGCCCGTCGACAGCGACGGAGACATCAATCTTAGGATCACCGGGCAACTTCCCAAGAGCAACGGACTGGGTGTCTTTGAACATATCCGGGTGCGCAGCCCGCAATTAGGTATACCTGTCCTGGAGTCCACGCTGCGCATTTACTATCCGCCGGACTACGCGCTGCTCAATGTGAAGGGCAATTTCGAGAAACTGCCGCTGATCAAGCCGCAAAAACCGTTGTTGAGCCGGTTTTTCGGGGATGCCTTTAGGACGGTGTGGGGCAATTTGCAGCGTTTGGTGGGAGGCACGCATCCGTTCGCCAGTCGAGTCCAGGGGCGTCTGAAGAGCGCAGCGGACGATATCGGTGATCAGTTTACCGCGGGGAATACCAGTGTTTCCGGCATCAGCGGGGCTGTTGCCAAGCGGATGCCGCAGGCCAGGTACCGGGAGGCCGCCGACGAAGTTATGCTCGAGGAGAAGCTGGCCTCGTCCGTCCAGTACGAACCATATTACCTGAGGACGGACTATGCCGTTGACAAGGACGCGGCAGTCGCAAAAAAACCGTCCGCGCCGGCGGTCAGTTACGGCCGCAAGAAGGGGCTGTTGTCCTTGAGCATTCAGATGCCGCAGGAAGGCATACATGTGTCGGCGCAAAAATTGTGGGGCGACAGCCGGCTGGCATTGACGTTTCTGGCCGGCGGACGGGAACGGGTACTCAGCGCGATCGTCGCTCTGTTATTTCTTGCCCTCGGGTTCTTCCTGCAGGCACGCCGGCTGATGACGCCGTTTATGTATTGCGTGGCCGTGATGATCGGCGGGACGTTCGCGCCGCTGATCGCCCTGCAGTCATACGTATTTCTCTTTAACGGGGCGGTAGCCGGCGCTTTGCTCTTTGCGTTGCTGTATATTTTGGCCGGCTCGTTAAAGAAGGCCTCCGCAAGATTCGGATTGGGAATCTGCGCCGCCTTGTTGCTGCTGCCGCTGTGGTCCGTCAAACCGGTCCAGGCCGGCGAAACGGCGGCGGCTTTTCCCGATGTGGCCGTGTATATCCCCCTCGGGGAAACGGCGGAGCCGCTCGCCGGGAACGAGCCGGTGTATATCCCCACGGCGGATTATTTCGCGCTCAAAATGCTGGCGGACCCGCCTTATGAGCCTGATCCGCGGCTGGCCGGATTGAGCGAGTATCATCTGGCAACGATCACTGTCGAGGGGAAATGGGCGGAGGACCGGTTGTTGATGACAGCCCGGATCGACACCTTTGTCAACACGGAGAAAGACTGGGTCCTGATGCGGCTGCCTTTTCAGGACGTGTTTGTGGAGCAGATGAAGCTGGACGGCAATGCCGTTCCGGTCCGTGTCTCTTCCTCACCTGTAGCCATCGCGGTCAAAGGGGGCGCTCCGGCGGCCGACCGTCAGAATGTGTATGAACTTCCGGTGTACGGCGCCGGTTATCATCGCATCGATGTCGTCTTTCACGCCGAGGTCAAGTCGGAGCTGGGCAAGAAATCCGTGGCGTTCCGGTACCCGCCGACCCCGTTCAGTCAACTGGCGATCGATTTTCAAAGCCGGGATATTTTTGTCGATTTGTCCGCTTCCGGGGCCGCGTACTTTCTGGATGAGACCGGTGACAGTGTGACGCTGCAGGCCGCGCCGGCCGCCGACGGGGCAGTGAGCCTGTCGTGGTTTCCGCGCAAATATCTCAAGAAATCCGAAAAGCCGTTAATCTACGCGGATTGCCAGGTGGATACCGAGCTGACTTACGATGAAATCCGCGTGCGGCAGGATGTGGATATCCGGGTCGAAAAATCGTCCATCGCCGCCCTGGATTTCCGGGTCCCGGCCGACACCGTGATCACCGATGTTTTATCCGGCAACGTTCGCAGCTGGCAAATGGTTACCGAGGGAGGAAAGAATCTGTTGCGGGTGCAGTTCAAACAGGAGATCGCGGACCGTGCCCAGGTTACCGTCGAGGCCCGCCGTCCGGTGACTCCGGGTGAGGAAGTAGCGACGGTCTTTCTGGCGCCGGCGGAAGCCGAGCGGGTGCGCGGTTACCTCAATCTTTTCGCGGAAGAAGACAATCGCCTGATGCTGAGCAGCCTGGAGGGATTGACGCCGGCAGCGATGCAGTCCACGCGGCAGCCCGGACAACGCGGGCTGGTGCTGAAGAAGAGTTATTCCTTTTTAAACGCCGATTTTGCGGCCCGGATCGGCGTGAGTGAAGAGGAGCGGCGTATAACCGCCACGGTGAATTCCGATCACCGGATCCAGGATGATTTGCTGGTGTCCACATATCACACGGAGTTGGATATTAAAAAGAACAAACTGTCGACGCTCACGATCACCATCCCGGAGGGGCAGCGGGTCGACAGGCTGGACGCGCCGCTTTCATCAGGATACACGCGTCGGGGAAACCAACTGATCCTGCCGTTGTTCGGCGGCGTAAAGGGAAAGTATACTTTCCGTTTAACCCTGTCACGGGAATTGGCATCGGCGACAGGCGTTGAGATTGAAAGCATCGCGGTCGAGGGGGTGGAAAAACAGACCGGCCGTGTCGCGGTCTACTTCCCGCGCGGTTACGAGGTGACCGAAAGATCGAGTGAGGGATTGAAGTCGGCGAATGTGCGTCCGGCGGTATCCGCGCAGCAGGAAATCCATCAGTTCGATGCCAGCTACGGTTACGAGATCCGCGCAACCCATTACGCCGCGGCCTACGACATCGCGCGTGAGGAGCCGGTCATCGATGCGGTCAAGGTTTACCACGCGGCGGTCGAGGACAGTTTGGTCGACGTGAAGCTGCTGAGCCTGTTCACCGTCAAGGCCGCACCGGTCGATCACATCGATATGATCATTCCCGCCGATATCAGCGACGCGATCAGCGTCGACGGAGATAATATCAACACCGTGCTTAAGAAGCCGGTCAAGGACGGCAAGCTGGTGGCGGTCAGGATCAATCTTCTGACCAAATGCGACAGGTCATACCTGCTGCAGGTATCTTTCAAAAAATACTTCGACCAGCGCCAGACCTTTGTGATGCCGCAGATTGTCTTTCCGCAGGCCCGCAATCGTACCGAATTCATATCGGTTGCCGCCAACACCGCCTATCAGGTGGACTCCAGTGAAACGACCGCCCTGATAAATGTCGAGCCCGACAACATCCCGGCCTTGCCGGAAGGCGTCGATCTCAATGATATTTTATGGGCTTACCGGGCCGCGGGCGGGAGTCCGTGGAGCTACCGGCTTGATTTGACACGGTTGGCCCGGGAAAAGCTGGTGAAGGCCAACATCCTGCGTCAGGATATCACGATTCAAGTAATCCCATCAGGTTACGTGCAATACGAAACGGTGATGAGCATCAATAACCGCACGCTGCAATTCTTACCGGTAGAGCTGCCCAAGGAGGCGAACCTGTGGAGTCTTAAAGTCGCCGGTGAATCGGTTAAGGCTTCCCGTCAGCCGTCCGGAAAAAAGCTGGACCGTTATCTCATCCCGCTGATCAAGAGCGGGGCCGGGGACCGCAGTTTTGAAATTAAGATCGTTTACGTCGTTCCGATCAAGAAACTCGGCCTTTCCGGACGCGTCGGTCTGGGGCTGCTGAAGACCGAGAACATTCCGGTCGAGAAGACTACGATGACCATGTTCGTTCCCGAGAATTATCGCGTGGGAGACTTCAGGTCCAACGCCGAGGAAGTCGACATTTCAATGATCGAGGCCGATAAGTACCTCGACCTTGCCAAGGAATTGAAGTATCTGACCGGACTGGCTTCTTCTTCCAAAGGTGAGCTTAAGCAGAAAGTCATGCGCAGCCGGCAGAAGGTGATCGACGATATCGGCGATCAGTACAGCGCTTACACGTCGGCGCAGACCGAACTGGAACAACGCGTAGGCAACAAGAAGTTCAATCAGAAGATCGTGCAAAGCGCACAGATGAAGAATGCCCAGATCCTGAGCGAGGCCGATCAGATCATTCAGACCAACCAGGCCGTGCCCCGTGAGACTCAGGTTCACGGTAAGTCCAAGGAAAAATCTTATTCCCAACGCCGCAATGTCAAGGGATGGAGTTTCAAGACGGCGGGTTACGGTGCACAGGACGAAGTGCAGGAACAGGTCAGCAATTATCTCAGCGTTGAGGATCACAAGCAGCAGATTGCCCGGCAACAGCAGGTGATGAACGCCGCGCCGCAGGTTCAGACGGTCGGCGGAGGTTTTCAGACGAGTCAATACGACCCCAACCTGCAGATGGATATCGCTGTGACCGCTCAGCAAGGGCGGACGGCGCAGAGGCAACGCGCGGTGGGCGGATTCCAACAATCTTCCTATGATCCCCAGTTGGGTTTGCTCGAGGGTCTCGGCGGACCGGCCGCGGAACCTCAAAGCGTCATGCCCGCTTCCGGCTTTGCCAATGTTTACGAAGGCGAGCAGCAGGCCGTTCAGATGGATGCATTTGACGGCCGACGTTACGCGGGGGACCAGCGGTTAGCGGCTGTTGCTTCTTTGGAGGCGCCGGAAACGGTCCGGACGGAAGCAGGCGGACGGGAGGTCGCCCAGGAATTCTGGGGAGGCGCCCCGCAGCGGGCCGGTGAACGCGCGTCCCGTGTCGCCCGCGACCTGCAAGCCCCGCCGGCACCGCAACAATTCTGGGGCGCGCCAGGCGAAGCGGATAATATCCCGCAGCCGGTCGTCAGCGCAAAGCTCGACGCTGTCGGCAAGAGTGAAGCGGTCTCAGTCAAACAAAGCATGCTCCTGAAAGGCTACCGGTCGATCGATATCCCGCTGCCGTTGCAGGGACGGCGGTTGTCCTTCAAGAAACTCGGCGGCAATCCGGAACTTAAATTCTCTTACCGGAAACGCGGGATCTTTGCCCGCGCCGGATACCTGGTGCTGTTGATCGTCGGCGGGGTAACCGCGTTCGGCCTGCGCCAAATGTCATCGCCGTTCGGAGCGGTGTGGACCGGCGTGCGGCGGTTCCGTTGGCTCGATGCCTTTTACCGGTTGGCCGACTCCAACTGGCTTTTGATCGGATGTACCGTGGTCTTTCTGCCCGCGTTGTTTTCGGGGCTGCCTTTGGCCGGGGTGATGCTGGGGCTGATCAGCATCAGCCTGCTGCGCAGGGTCACGCGCTGGCGTTGCCGCAAGAAAAAAATTTCTCCGCCATACACCTTCGGCACCTTCCTGCATTACAGTCTGTCCTACGCGCTCATCGCTTGCCTGGTTCTGTCCCTGGTGGCGTATCCGTTCTTTTACCTTATGGTCCTGGCGACCATCCTCAACTGGATGTACTTGCTGCTGTTCGGTTTCGTGACGTTGCTGACTCGCACCGTGCCGGCAGACATCGAAGAGGATATCGAGCTGACCGCCGCGCCCGGAGAGGAGAACGGTTCCCCTGACGAAACCAAGGACGACCGCCAGGCGCCCGGGGGCGCCTAAAATGTCCTAGTATGTCCTAGTTCGTCATCTTGACCTGCGTCGAAATCCGTAAGATAATATCGCATCAACTCACCGCTTGCATACCACACTAAACCGGGGGGAACAACACGTGAACGCAAGATTTCTGTCCATTCTTATGGCGGCCTGCCTGGCCGCGGGCGCGGCGCAAACCGCGGAAGCTACCATCTACGCCTACCATGATCCCAATCCGACCGGGGAAAACCAGGCCGGGACCTTTGAGGACATCTGGGCGTCGTACAACGATCAGTCGCAGACCTTCTCGTGGACGGCGTCTTTTTCCGAAGGGAAGAACGGGAACGTCCTGAACGGACATTATCCCGACGGTTTTTGGCTGGTCGTCAGTGACGGGGAAAATCCAAAAGACAACGTCGACGAGTACGCGATCTTCTACGCCGATGCCCTGAACAACAAGATCACATCGTACGTTTACGACGGTGTGAACAGTGCCAACAGTTACCAAAGCTCACCGTTTATTAAGGCATGGTCCAACGCCTTGACGGTCACCATCGTAAACGATATCAAGACATTCAGCTTCTCGCTCGATGTCGCGTCGGTCAACAGCTTCCTGAACACTCCGGATTGGGACGGCGCCCAGTTCGACGATATGATCGGGATCTGGTTTCATCCGTACGTAGCCGGAAGAAGCGGACCGCAGTACGACGAGGATTGGCATCTTACTAGTCTGCCTATCTATAAGCAAGGCTGGTATGACCGCAGTAATCAGTACACCACGGTCGTACCGGAACCGGCGACCATGCTGCTGTTCAGCGGCGGTTTGATCGGTGCCGCAGTCCGTCGCCGCAAGCGCGCCTAGTTCGTCTTTAGAAGCCACAACCGAAATTCAAGCGCCCCATGAGAATTCATGGGGCGCTTTTTTGTCGGACCGCCGTCCCGCACGCGACTACACCGTTCCCGGGTCCGATTTCTCCCGTCCTGTGACACAGGATGGGGTTTCCTAATTTTCCTTACGCTTAATTGAATTTTGTATCTATAATATGGCTATGGCGACCAATTCATTTACCAGAGTTAATTCCGATTTCGAAAGCGCCGGTACGCGTTGCGCCGCTTGGCTTTATCTGCCGGGTGGCATCAAACTCCCGCCGGTGATCGTGATGGCCCACGGCTTCGGTGCCCGGCGGACGTGGCTGTTGCCCCGGCATGCCGAGATTTTTGCCGCGGCCGGGTTTGCCGTATTTCTTTTCGATTACCGGTGCTTCGGTGACAGTGACGGGGAACCGCGCCAGTTGGTCAATCCATTCCATCATGTCGAGGATTGGCGGCATGCCCTGCGGCATGTGCGGTCATTGAGCGCCGTCCATACGGGCAAAATCGGCCTGTGGGGAACATCGTACAGCGGGGGTCACGTGATCACCCTTTGCGCCGAAGATCCGGCCGTGCGTTGCGCGGTTGCGCATGCCCCCTATGTGGGAGGGCAGGGCGCAACCCCCAAGGCGGGCGTGACCCATAAGGCGCGTGCCTTTTACCACGGGTTGAAGGATGTCGTGTGCCAGGCGGTCCTCAAAAAGCCGCATCTGATCGCGCAGGCCCCGGAACCCGGCGGCCCGTTCGCCTTCTTCCCGGACCCGAGTTCCTATGAAATGATTACCAGCCGTTTGGTCCCCAAGGGGGAGGAGTGGGACAACCGTATCCCGGCGCGGATCGCCCTGACATTTTTGTTATATAATCCCATCCGCCGTGCGGACCGCATCAAGTGTCCGATGCTGATTCAATACGGCACCGATGATGAGATGACCCCGGCGGCGCCCATCCACTGGGCCGCGGCCAAGATCAGTCGCGCCGAGACCTCCGAATACCACTGCGGCCATTTTGACTTTGCCGTCGGCGAACTCTTCGAGCAGTCGACCCGGGAGCAGGCGGACTTCTTCCGCCGGCATTTGGCCTAGACCGGCCGGGACTATTTTCAAAATTCATTTGTATTTCGGCAAAAAAAGAATAGTATTTAATCAGAAAGGTTAAAGGAGGAGACATTCCCGTAAGCGCCCGGCCGGTTAAACCTGTGGATTGACCATGTCCGGCACTCAAGGGGAAACCCGGGGTTTCCCTGCGACGCGGAAAGAAAGTATCGCGCATTTTGGTTTTAAGTTGTTGGACCCGTTTCGGGTTTGGTGGCTTTTTACCGGAGTGCGTTTTTTTTGTGTCCGGTGTCCGGAAAGGCCAGTCTATTTTAATCAGGTACCAGTAAAAAGGAGTACATTACATGAAGAAAAGCGCAATTATCGGACTAACCCTGTTGGGAATTTGTATCGCGACTGGATCGGCTTCAGCCTCGCAACCAAACCCGGCCAAGGTTAAGCTCGATCCCCAAAATGTCTCCCGGGCGGCACAGGTGGTGTCGCGGAACAAGGGGCTCTTTCAGGACCGTGAAAAACTCGCGGCCCTGATCCGGATGAGCAAGTCGATGCAGCAAAAACGCATCGGGCAATAAACGAAAACCGATATTCGACCAGGAGGAAATATGAAACAAGTGACGATGATGATTATGGCTGCGGTTCTGTTCGTCGGACTCGGACAAACGGCGTTTGTTCAAGCCGCTGAAGGAGATACCGGTACAGGGATCGGTTATGTGATCAAGAAAATGACCGGGCAGCTGGTGATGGAAGAATTTCCCGAAGACAGTGAGGATGTCGTGGAAGTCACTTATGCGATTAACGACAAGACTCGTTTCTCCAATTTTGAATCATTGGACGATCTGAACGAATTCGACGATCTCGAGATCGACTATCAAGAGGTAAATGGCCAAAGGCTGGCCTTGAAAATAGTCCGCGTCCAGGTCTTTCAGGATTTCTCGGGTGACGAGGAATTCGGGGGTGACACCGCGGAAACTCAGTATTCCAACTCTGAAGACATCTGAGTCGTTTCACCATACCCGTCCTTGGGATGGGTGAGATACGTATCGATAAGCCCTGTGGCCGCCGTATCGTGCGGCCGCAGGGCTTTGTCATTCGGGAAGGGGGGTGATTTCCGATTGCGCGTCCCGTGATTTCGCCTATAATGGTAGAGGATTTTTTAGACCCGACCCGTAAATCCCTATGCACGAATTCATGCCTATTTTTCCTATAACGGTCCTCCTGCTCCTGACGTTCATGGTCGGGCGGAGGATGAATTCCTTTTTGCGGCAGCCTTTCCCGGCCTTTGCCGGAGATCCGCAGGTTAAGCCCGCCAGGTACAGTCTTCACAATCAGCCTGTTATTGCCGTCATTAGTAAATGCGGCCTAACCAATTTTACGGCCGATCTGCACGTCCAAGGATGTTTTCCGCGCCCGGTGCCCGGTGAAGCGGGAATCTGTGATTTCCACAAGAGCATCAAAGCCCGGTATGACCGCAAGGGTATCGATATACCTTTTGCGTGCCGGATGGTAGCCAATATAAAATCGGCCCGCGATATGGAGGAGATACATGGATTTTGAAACGATTACGGCATGGATGAATCAGCCAATTGTCCATATCGGCAGCACGCCGGTGACACTCGGCGGAATCGGTGCGGCGATGACGATATTCGTGGTGTCGCTGGTGATATCTTCCACCACCCGCCGCGTTTTGGCGTCGCGGCTGGGCAAGAATCCTAAGTTCTCCGCATCGATGATCTACGCCCTGAACCGTATCCTGCATTATGTGATTATCATATTCGGAATCGTGTTGGCCGCGCAGACCATCGGCTTTAATTTCGGTACGCTGGCCGTGGCCTTCGGCTTTCTGGGCGTCGGGATCGGTTTGGGTCTTCAGAATATTACCGCCAACTTTACCGCCGGGCTGCTTTTGCTTATTGAACGGCCGGTTTCGGTCGGAGACTTCGTCAATGTGGAAGGGCAAATCGGCCGGGTCACGGATATCGGGATGCGGGCCACCCGGATCCGTACGCTGGACAATATCGTGATCATCGTGCCGAATTCCAAATTCGCGGACAATTCCGTGATCAATTGGTCTATCGAAGACCAGCGCGTCCGTCTACACAATCCGGTGGGGGTGGCCTACGGCTCGGACGTTGCCACGGTCAGGAGTGCCTTGGAAGGCGTGGCCAAAGCGCATCCGGATGTTCTAAAGAATCCGGAACCGGAGGTCCGGTTCAGGGGATTCGGTGATTCTTCGCTCGACTTTGAGCTGCTCTACTGGATCGACGAGCCGCGCAAGCAGTTTCTGGTGCAGAGCCAAATCAATTATGATATCGACGCGGCCTTCCGCCGGGACGGCGTTACCATTCCGTTCCCGCAACGCGATCTTCATCTGAAGATGGGTGACGCCGTCGACCTGCTGGCCCAGAGGAAGGATCATTGAAGCCGAAGTTGATGCTGATTCTGGGTCTGTGCGCGCTGGCTGGTATCATTTTGCTGCAGAATACCCAGGTGGTTTCTTTCCGGATCTTCTTCTGGTCGATTAGCATGTCGCGGATCATATTCTTCGGTCTGTTGATCGGAATCGGTTTCGGCATCGGTTTCTTGTGCGGCCGTAAACATGGGGAATAAGTAATATGACAAAGTTTATTAAAAAGACGTTTAAAAAACCCGGCATGACTCCGGGAGCGCTCGTTCAAGTCGATCACCCTTCAAAAAAACAGGCGTCCTTGAGTGTGCTCGATTATACATTGCAGGATTTTCGGGAAAAGAACGACGTGAAGGTGGAGGATTGTTTTCAGTACTGCGACACCGACACCGTCACCTGGATCAACCTGGACGGAGTGCATGACGTAAATACTCTTAAGACCCTTAACGATCATTTCGGCATCCACCCGCTGGCAACGGAAGACATCGCCAATACCGGCCACCGTCCCAAGCTCGAGGAGTTCGAAGACCAGGTGCTCCTCATACTCAAGATGCTCTACAGTGATCCCGGCCGGCCTGAGGAGATCATTTCCGAGCAAATCAGCATTGTCTTGGGAAAAAACTACGTCATATCTTATCAGGAACAGGTCGGCGACGTGCTCAATCCGGTCCGTGAACGGATCCGGGACGGCAAGGGGCGGATCCGGTCGATGGGGGCCGACTATTTGGCTTACGCGATTATGGACGCCATTGTGGACCATTACTTTGTCGTGCTCGAGCAGCTTGGGGAAAAGGTAGAGACTCTGGAAGATGCCATGATGAACGACGTGGAGCCGGAGATGGTCCACTTAATTCACCGTCTGAAACGGGAGATGATTTTTCTGCGCAAACAGACTTGGCCGCTGCGTGAGGTCACCAATTCCCTGTTACGGGATGAATCTAAACTCATCACCAAGAAGATCGATATCTTTATCCGCGACGTCTATGACCATATTATCCAGATCAGCGATACCATCGATTCCTACCGCGACGTCCTCTCGGGAATGCATGACATTTATCTGTCGGTGATGAGCAACAAGATGAACGAGATCATGAAGGTGCTCACCATCTTCGCGGCGATCTTTATTCCGCTGACCTTTATCGCGGGCATCTACGGGATGAATTTTGAGTATATGCCGGAACTGAAGTGGCGCTACAGTTACTTTGTGGCCGTCACCGCCATGATTTCGATCGGCGTAGGCATGGTGATGTACTTTAAAAAAAGAAAGTGGTTTTAGCAGGTGAAGAACAGCGACAAGAAAGTGATCGGCTGGCGCGAGTACGTGGATCTACCGGAGTGGGGGATTCATGACCTGCGGGCCAAGATCGATACCGGTGCCCGCACCTGTTCATTGCACGTGGAAGATATCGAAGAGCTTCCGCACGGCAAGATCGGCTTTTATGTGGTGCTGAACCTGAAACCCAAACGTCGCCGTCATATGGTCGCGCGTTCCGTCAAACGCGGCCATGTCAAGTCGAGCGTCGGTCACCGGACGCACCGCTGGTACGTGCAGACGACGATCAAGATCGGCAAGGTCATCAAGGACGTGACCGTCAATCTGGTGGAACGGCCGGGTATGAACTTTCGCATGCTCATCGGCCGCAAAGCGATCGAGGATGATTTCCTTGTCGACGTCGACCATTCCTTCTATCTAGGACAACCCAAAAAGAAATCAAAGGATTCACGATGAAGATTGCCATACTTTCCCGCGGTCCCCGCCTGTACAGCACGCGCCGGCTCAAGGAAGCCTGCAAAGCGCGCGGTCATGAGGTGCGGGTCCTGGACACCATGAGTTTCTCCATCAATGTCGAACAGGGAAATCCCGAATTGCTTTACAAAAACAAGCCGCTTTCCTCGTATGATGCCGTGATTCCCCGGATCGGCGCCTCGATCACGTTTTTCGGTACCGCGGTCCTGCGGCAGTTTGAACAGATCGGCACATTTTGCCTGAATTCATCGATCGGGATCAATACCTCGCGGGACAAGCTGCGGTCCATGCAGTTGCTGGCGCGGCATAATATCGGATTTCCGCAAACCATCTTCGTCAAGCAGCCGCAGTCGATCCTGCCGGCGATCGAGGAACTGGGCGGCGCGCCGGTTGTTATCAAACTGCTCGAGGGGACCCAGGGGGTCGGGGTAATCCTGGCCGACAGCAATAAAATCGCCGAGGCCATCATCGAAACGCTGCACAGCAGCAAGCAGAATGTGCTGATCCAGAAGTTTGTCAGTGAAAGCCGCGGTACGGATATCCGGGCCATCGTCGCGGGAGGGAAGGTCGTGGCGGCCATGCGCCGCGTGGCGCAGGGCGATGATTTTCGCAGCAACGTTCATCGCGGCGGCCGGGTCGAACAGGTAAACATCGACGAGCGTTTCGAGCGTACGGCCATCCGCGCCGCCCAGATTATGGGATTAAACGTGGCCGGGGTCGACATGCTGGAAGGCAAGAGCGGCCCCCTGATCATGGAGGTAAATTCCTCCCCGGGTCTGGAAGGCATCGAACGGGCCACCAGTATCGATGTGGCCGGCGCTATGGTGGACTGCCTTGAGGAGCAAAGCCTGTTTCCCGAGATCGACCTGCGCCAGCGCCTCACTATGGACCGGGGTTACGGCGTCGCCGAGATTCAGATCCTCAAGAATTCCGACTTGATCGGAAAACCGGTGCGTGATGCGGGTTTCCGGGAAAAAGATGTCGTCGTCATGAGCATCAAACGCGGGACGGTGACCATTTCCAATCCCCGGTCGGAGCGGGAATTGATGGAAGAGGACACCTTATTGTGCTTCGGCAAACTTGAGAACATGAAGTCGCTGATCTCACAACACCGCATTCGCAAACGCAGAAAGGCCAAGAAAACCACATGAGCGAACCCTTTGTCATCAACGGCATACAAATCAATCCCGGGGAAACCCGTGATATCGATATTTTTGTCGCCAAACAATATGATTTTACGGACTTGGATATGCCGGTCCGGGTGATCCGCGGACGGGAGGACGGTCCCCGGCTGTTTGTCTGCGCGGCCATTCACGGGGATGAAGTGATCGGCGTGGAGATCATCCGGCGCCTGATCAGCAACAAATACCTACGCAAACTCAAAGGCACACTGATCGCGGTGCCTATCGTGAACGTGTTCGGCTTCAATAACCTCACCCGTTATCTTCCCGACCGGCGCGATCTTAACCGGTCCTTTCCCGGTTCGCCCAACGGTTCGCTGGCGGCCCGGCTGGCGCATATATTCGTCGAGGAAATCATGGGCAATGCCACGCATGGCATCGATATTCACACCGGCTCGCGCCACCGGACCAATTTGCCGCAGGTCCGGGCCTGTCTGCAGGACAAGTACATTACCGCCTTGGCCAAGGAATTCGATGTACCGGTGATACTGGACGCGGATATCATCGACGGTTCCCTGCGGGAGGTTTCGGTGAAGCACAATGTTCCTTTGCTGGTCTTTGAGGCGGGAGAAGCGCTGCGCTACGACGAAGTGGCTATCCGCAGCGGACTGGCGGGAATTCTGGCCGTGATGCGGAGGCTGGAGATGATCCCCCCGGTCACGGCCAAGACCAAACGCGTGGACCCGATCATCGCCAAAGACCGCTACTGGATCCGCGCCGATCAAAGCGGGATTCTCATTATCAAGAGACGTTTGGGTTCCATTGTAGACGAGGGGGACGTGTTGGGGCGCATCTCCGATCCGCTGGGAAATCACAATATCGAGATCCGCGCGGAAAGACCCGGCCTGATTATCGGATATTCCCAATTGCCGCTGGTCAACCGGGGTGACGCGATATTTCACATCGCGACGTTTGCCAAACAGTCTTCCGTTGAGAAGAGCCTGACCGATTTCGACGACAAGTTTGACTATGAAGAACGTTAAACTGAAACTGACATCATTTGATTATCAGCCCGGGGACACGCTCCTCAGCAAGTACCGGATTGTCGATAAACTCGGCGAAGGTTGGGAGGGGGAAGTGTACCGTATCCATGAGGTCAACACCGACATCGAGCGGGCCGCCAAGATGTTTTTCCCGCACCGCAACATTAACAACCGGGCCTCGCGATTCTACGCGCGTAAGCTTCACAAGCTTCGCCGGTGCCACATCCTGATTCAGTACCATAACGAAGAGACGATCTATTTCGACGGGGTCCCCGTCACGGTCCTGATTTCCGAGTATGTTCAAGGCGAGCTGCTCTCGGAATTCATCAAAAAGTTTCCCGGCAAGCGGTTGACCCCGTTTCAGGCCATTCATCTGCTGTACGCGCTGACCAAGGGGCTCGAGGAAATACATTTGCAAAATGAATATCACGGCGACCTCCACCTGGACAATGTCATCGTCAACCGTTACGGACTGGGATTCGAATTAAAACTGCTGGACATGTTCCACTGGGGCGCGCCCACGGCCGCCAACCGCAATTATGATTTGTGCAGTTTGATCCGGATTATCTACGATTGCCTGGGCGGCTCAAAGCAGTACGCCAAGCTTCCCCCGGAATTGAAGTACATTTGCTGCGGACTTAAGGAATCCCTCATCGTCAAACGATTCCGCAAACTGTCCGCGCTGCGGGCCCATCTGGAGAAATTCACCTGGAAACAAAGGACCGTGTAAGTGAACTGGATCGGCACCGGACAGTCGGATATCGGTTGCGACCGCGCGACCAACGAAGACAGCTTCTTGATCGATAACACCGCGGGCCTGTTTCTGGTGGCCGACGGTATGGGCGGTCACCCGGGCGGGGAGGTCGCTTCCGAACTGGTGGCCGCCGAGCTGCCCAATTTTGTCCGGCATACACTCGAAAAAGGACTTTCCTTCGCCGATGCACGGTTGCATACGATGCTTCAGGAGGATATTGTCGCCGTCAATGACCTGATCGTGCGCGAGGGCGTACAGCGCGGACTGCCGGGTATGGGAACGACGTTTGTGATGCTGCTGATCAAGGATGATCACGCCCTGGTGATCCATGTGGGTGACAGCCGCTGCTACCGCTACGGGGACGGTCAATTGACCTTGTTGACCCGCGACCACGCTTCCACGACGCAGGAGAATGTGTTGACGCTGGTCATGGGTATGGAGGAACCGGTTCAAGGCGATATTGAACTGTTCGAGGCCGGCCCTCGGGACGAGTTTCTGCTGTGCAGTGACGGACTTAACCACATGTTGGCGGATGCCGAAATTCTTAGGGCCTATGAAGCCGGCCCGGCCGAGGAAGTCTCCGATCGTCTCATCGAGGCGGCCAAGACGGCGGGCGGGCACGATAATATCACTGTGATCCATGTCCGGCAGCCGGCGGATTAAGCAAAGGCGGGCCAATCCCGCCACCGGGATTTTGTCTTGTGAGCGTACAGGATTTAGGTTAAACTTTAGGCGGCTGCGAGCAGCCTATCAATGGAAAGAAACGTCTTATGCATTTGATGCCCCGAGTAAAAGACTATATGACCCGACAGCCGTACTCGATCGATGAGCAGACTTCGATCGCGGAAGCCGACCGCACGATGCGCAAATACAACATCCGCCATCTGCCGGTAGTGGTCAACAACAAGGTCGTGGGGATTGTGTCCGACCGGGACGTCAAGTCGGTGGGTAGCATCAAGGCGTCTCCCGAAACACTGCAGGTCAAATTCATCCTGCACGAGCAACCCTATACGGTCGATCCCAATACCACCTTGGACGAAGTAGCCAAACAGATGGCCATGCATCATTATGGCAGCGCGATTATAGTCGACAACGACCAATTGGTGGGTATTTTCACTACCGTGGACGCCTGCCGAGCCTTGTCAAAGGTCCTGGAAAACTATTACCTGGATTCGGAGTAGGCCGCCTCAAGGCGTGTGCCGCCCTTAGTTATTCCTCTTATGGATATTACCAACATCAATTCGATTCTGGAAGAGGCCGCCGGCAAGTCGGCGTCGGACATTCACCTGCTGGCCCATCACCCGCCGATATTTCGCATCCACGGTGATCTGCGTCCCACCCAGTATGCCGTGTATACACCGGAGCAATTGCAGACATTACTTTTGGGTTTGGTCGATGAGGATCAGAAACAGCAGTTTCTCAAAGTCAAGGAACTCGACTTTTCCTATCCTTACAAGGACCAGTACCAGCTGCGGATCAATCTTCACTTTAGTGAAGGCAATATGGCCGCGGCCATCCGCATCACCCCGGCCACCATCCGATCTTATCAGGAATTGAATCTGAACCCCATCGTGGAAAAACTCGCCCAAACCCACCGCGGGATCATTATTCTCTCCGGGACCGCCGGAAGCGGGAAGAGCACCACGATGAACTGTATCATCGATATGATCAACCGCACGCGCAAAAGTAAGATCGTGACCATCGAGGATCCGGTTGAATTCCATCACAAGTCCAATCAAAGTTTCTTTATTCAGCGCGAAGTCGGCAAGGATACGGAGAGTTTTACCAATGCCCTGAAATACGCGCTGCGGCAGGACCCGGATGTGGTGTGTCTCGGGGAGATCCGGGATCTGGAATCGATCCGCATCGCGCTCACCACGGCGGAGACCGGTCACTTGGTCATCACCACGGTCCACGCCTCGGATGCTATCGGAACGCTGGACCGCATCGTGTCGGTTTTTCCCACCGGGACGCGCGATGAGATCCTTTCTCAACTCGCTTCCAATATCGTGGCGGTTATTTATCAGGTCCTCATCCCGCAGAAAGACAAGGAAGAGCGGATTCTGGCCACCGAGATTATGCTGGGCACCATGGCGGTCAAGAATCTGATCCGGCGTAATGACTTTAAGGAAATTCGCGGACTCCTGGATGCGTGCGAAACGGAAGGCATGCATTCATTGGAGGTCACCTTGGCGCAGCTTTACAAGGACGGGAAGATCACATATGAAACGGCAAAGGAACGCGCGAATTATCAACATTGCCAGAAGTTGAAGGAAGCGTTGAACGCCAAGAGCCAGAAGCTGAAGTTTGTGATCGTGGATCACAATAAAAACGAGATCAAGCTCATCGGACAGGCCTTGATGAATCTGTACCAAGGGGAAGTTTTGTTCGCGGAAGGGGCGAAGGAAGGTCAGCCGTTAATCGATAACGAAAAACCCGATGTGGTTATCTGCGGGACCCACCTGAAGGATATGGACGGATTCGATTTCTGCCGGCGGCTGAAGACCAGCGGGGATATCAATCTGAAAGTCATCATGATCAGCCCGAGTTTCCAGGCGAGTTACGCCACCGAGGCGGCCGACGCCGGAGCCAACGATTTTGTTGTCAAAACACAGGACTACCGTCTGCTCACCGACGCCATCGATAAAGTCTTCGGTTAGTCGTCCTCCGGCTGCCGGTATTTTTCCTCCACATTTCTCTTCAAATCATACATGCGCGGATGCAGCTTGTCCGGATCGGCGTGTTCCAGAAAGGCATTGACCACCAGCTTGACGTGTTCCGTCGTGCGGACCAGGTTCCAGGGTTTGTCTTCCGGCTGGATATCCATCCGGTGGTAACTGAGATGCACCACTTCCCGGGAACGCCGGCGATTGAATTTGCGGAAGTAGCGGTCGTAGGGGGGCATGGCCTGTTTCCAGCGCCGGACGTCCCGGATAAAATGGATCGCCTTGGCGTCGTCAGCCTTCATTTGTGGCTGATAAAAGAAGTCCAGGATGACCTGCGTGTGGATCACATAAGCTTCCAGCAGGGAATTGATGAGATACGAGTCCTGCGGCGCATGCTGCTCGCTGAGGCGCTCGACCACGCCGTAGAGCATGTCGATTTCGTAGTAAAGATGCTCGCCCGAGAAGGCGCGCAGTTGTTCCGGGGTTATGTTGGCGTATGTTCCCATACCGCTATTGTAGTGCCGCGCATTGAAAATACAAGACCGAACCGCGCTGCGTGACACAAAAGCGCTGGCCACCCCGGATGGTTTTGAGTATACTCATAGGCATGAGAATGATTACCGTGATGTGTTTGGCCGCCGTTTTGGTTCCTTTGGCGGGGCCGTCCGCAGCGGCGGCCGATGAGCCGAACGAGGCCGTTTCCGTGGAGTACACACCGTACGTTGATGTGACTTACCCGCCCAAGGGACGGCATTATCAAATTTTCGAAGACTATGATTTGGATAAGCACAAACGTCCGATTCTCAAGATCGGGAAACTGACGGTGCGCGCGGCTGCGGCCTCGGATTTGAAATGGGAAGATTTGGAGAATGCCTACGCCCGGTTTTGCCGGAGTAAAGGCGCCGACGCGGTCATCAATATGGAATACAGCCACGACGTCGACGAGCCGGTCGAACCGGGAGACGAAATGTGGCTGAAAAGCGATCTCATCGTCTACACCGATCAAGACGATTTCGGTCACGTGGGATTTTGGTACCATAACAACCGACCGGAGATACCGGGAGTCCGCGTGGAGATGGTGGTCAGCGGATCACCCGCCGAGACCGCCGGCATCCGGCCCGGGGATATCATTAAAGGCATTTCCGGAGAATCCACCGGATCGATGAATATCGCCGGCAAGGAAGACTACCGGGAAGCCAAGTTCCGGTTCCGTGCCCATCAGGAATATCAGTTTTATGTCGAACGCAACGGACAGCCGCTGCTGATGACCGTTGTCCCGCTCCCCGATCAGGATGTTTACGACTGGAACGAACAGTTCGGCGGTCTGTAAACGTTTTCATTATCCGCTCTCGGCTCCGCCGCCTACCGTAAGAAGTTGTCATAAATCAATTATTCTGAGAAGTTACGAGACTGTTCCTTCCGGGAAAACCTTTTCCGCAATCGCGGCCGGCCGGACAAGTCCGGCCCTGTGAGATGATATACTAGTAATACTACTAGGGAGGCGGCGATGAATAACGACGATTTGTTGGCCCGACTCACGGCATATATCAACCGCATCGATGATCCGGAAGAAGATCGCTGCTGGCTCTGCAACAAGAGTCCGGACCAGATCCGCAGTCAATATTACGAGTATATGAAAAACCCCTCCCGCGAGTTCACCGAGATCGACATCGATGATCTCATGATCATGACCTACAAGACCTTGAAACCCATCTGTGCTGGCTGCTACTTTGCGCTCAAGAAGAATCCGGTCCTGATTCAGGAAATCTTCGACAAGCCCGTCGAAGATGTTTGGTAAACCGTAACGAAAAGGCCACGCACACCATGCACGATATGCTGACCTGGCTGGAAAGCCGGGAAACCGAGATGCTGGACCTGGCGCAAAACTGGGCCGATATGAACACCTTCTCCGCGAATCACGCGGGCCTCGATGCATTTTCGCAAGAGCTTATTCGCGCCTTTACCGTTTTCTCACTTCCTGTTGAAATGATTCCCTTACCCCCTTATCAATACTGTGACACCAACGGCGAACTCCGTCAGGGCATGGCCGCTCCGGCGCTGAGCCTGAGCCAGCGGCCCGGGGCTGAACATCAGATCTTGCTGGTGGGGCACATGGATACCGTGCATCCCGCGCAAGGCGCCTTTCAAAAGTGCGTTCGGCTCGACAATGGCATGATTCAGGGGCCGGGGATTACCGACATGAAAGGGGGGCTGGTGGTGATGCTGTTTGTTTTGCAGGCCTTGGAGCGCTGTCCCTGGAAAGACCGGATCGGTTGGCGGGTGATCATCAACGCCGATGAGGAAATCGGTTCATTGTCATCTGGCGGGCTGCTCACCGCGGCTGCGGCCGGATGTCATCTCGGTTTGGTCTTTGAACCGTCGCTGCCCAACGGTGATTTTGTTAGTGCGCGCAAAGCGTCGGGCAACTTCACCCTGGTCGTACGCGGCAAAGCCGCCCATGCCGGCCGCAATCCGCAGGAGGGGCGCAGCGCCATCGACGCGGCCGCCGCCTGGATCACGGAGGTCAAAACGTTCTTCAGGGATCATGATGAGTTGACGATCAACATGGGCCAGATTTCCGGCGGAACGGCGCGCAACGTCGTGGCCGACTTGGCCGTGATCCGGTTCAACGTCCGCTTCCACCAACGGGAAGTTCAGACGTATTTTGAGGAACAGCTGCCGTTGATCAATCACCGGATCGCCGGCGAGCATAGGGTGAAGGTCGAGCTGCACGGCGAATTTCAGGCACCGGCCAAGCCGCTGACGGATGACGTCCGTAAACTGTTCGGGTTTTTGAAAGAAGCCGGTGTAGCCGTAGGACTCGATCTGAACTGGCATGCCAGCGGCGGTGTGTGCGACGGCAACCGGTTGGCGGCCGGCGGTTTGCCGACCATCGACACGTTCGGTGTCCAGGGCGGCAACATTCACAGTACCGAGGAGTATGTGGTTCCGGAGAGTTTTGTTCAACGCGCCAAACTGGGATTAACCTTTATTCACATGTGGTATCAAGCACGGGAGAAGCAGAGTGAATAAATCACTGGGGGAACAATTTCATAATGATCCGCGGGTCCGTGAGGCCAAAGAGTCCCTGGCCAAGGTGCTCGCCGATTACCGCAACCGCATCACCGGAGTGCGACCGGGCGATCCCGCTCTGGAAGAACGCTATGAACAGTGGCTGCACGATACCGGCCGGATGCGGGGACGGGATCTGTTTTTCCCGTATCTCGGCAGCGGACTCGGCAGCGGACCGCTGGTTGAACTCGCCGACGGCAGCGTGAAGATGGATTTTATTACCGGGATCGGCGTCCACGGGACCGGTCACAGCCATCCGGCGATGCTGGACGCCGGGATTGACGGCGCGCTGGAAGATACCGTCATGCAGGGAAATTTACAGCAAGGACCGGTGGCGTGCGCGGTAATGGAACTGTTCTTGCAGGCGGCTTCAGGCGATGGTTCCCGAATCGCTCACTGTTTCTTAACGTCATCCGGGGCGATGGCGAATGAGAACGCCTTTAAGATTATCTTTCAGAAGAACGCGCCGGCCTCGCGTTTTCTGGCATTCCGCCGCTGTTTTACCGGCCGCAGTCTGGCCACCGCGCAGATGACCGACAAAGCCGCTTACCGGGAAGGGCTGCCGGTGACGCTGCATGTCGACTATGTGCCGTTCTACAATGCCACCCGTCACGACGAAAGTATTCTCGAATCCGTCAGCGTATTGCGTGAGCATCTCGCGCGTCATCCCGGACAATATGCGGGTATGTGTATGGAGTTAATCCAGGGAGAGGGCGGGTATTACCCGGGACACCGGGAATTTTTCACGGCTTTGATCGAAGTCCTCAAGGAGCACCACGTCGCGGTCATGATTGACGAGGTGCAAAGTTTCGGGCGGACATCATCCGCGTTCGCCTATCAATATTTTGGTCTTCAGCCGCTGGTCGACGTGGTGACCGTGGGCAAGATGTCCCAGGTGTGCGCGACACTTTACAGTGAAGAGTATAATCCGCGGCCGGGCCTGCTCAGCCAGACCTTCACCTCTTCCAGTGCGGCCTTGCACGCGTCCCGGCGTATCCTGGAGGATCTGCTTCAGGGCGGTTACCTCGGTCCGGAGGGGACTATCACGCGGATGTCGGAACGCTTCCGGGATCATCTCAGGCGACTTGCTTGCGCGTATCCCGAGCGGGTCGGCGGACCTTTCGGCCTGGGCGCGATGGTGGCGTTTACCTTCGCGGACGGACAGAAAGACGCGACCGTGGCGTTCTTGAAACGCCTCTATCGAAACGGACTCATGGGCTTCGTGGCCGGCGGCGCCCCGGTGCGCATCCGCTTCTTGCCGCCGGTCATGGGGATCACCGACGCCGACATCGACGCGGCAGCAGCGATCATCGAACAAACGCTCGGGGAGGAGGACTAACATGCATATTGTCAGGCCCGTCCGCCGGGATGATTTGAAACAGCTGTTCGCCCTGAGTTCACTGGCCCGCGCCGGATTGACGACGTTCCCGCACAATCAGCGGATCCTGAAGAAACGGATCGAGGATTCCGTCCATGACTTTCAACGCGGGGCCGTCCGGCCGGACGGCGAGACGTACTTCTTCGTGATGGAGGAAATCGACAGCGGCAAGCTTGTCGGAACGTGCGCGATCATCGCCAAGATCGGCGGCTATCATCCGTCCTACACGTATCAGATCAAGACCGCCCATAATCGTTCGCGTGTGCTGGGCGTGAAGAAGGATATCCAGTATCTGGAACTTAAAAAAGAATACAACGGTCCCACGGAGATCGGGACCCTGTTTTTGCATCCGCAGGCACGTACGAAAGGCCTGGGCCGGATGCTATCGCTGTCGCGATTCTTATTTCTAGCGCAGCATCCGAAGATGTTTGAAAATTTCGTGATTGCGGAATTGCGCGGCATTCTGGACAAGCACGACCACTCACCGTTCTGGAACGCGGTGTGCAAACATTTCTTTGAGGTCGAATTCCGCAAGGCCGACCTGATGTCGATGGAAGATAAAACATTTATCGCGGAGTTAATTCCGCAGCATCCGATTTACATCCCGATCCTCCCGCAGGCGGCGCAACAGGCCATCGGCCAGGTCCACAAGAACACCGAACCGGCCCGCCGGTTGCTGGAGCAGGAAAACTTCCGCTTCATCGACGAAATCGACATCTTCGAGGCCGGTCCGGTCGTCGGTTGCCGGCTCAAGAATATACGCACGGTCCGCGACAGCCGAATGGCGGTGGTGCGTGACATCGTGCCCGCCGTCATGCGTAAAAGGGAATATCTCATCGCGCGGGTCGGTCAGATTCATGAATTCCGTGTGACCTGCGGGACGGTCATCCATACGCAGGCCGGAATTACACTGACCCGGGATACGGCGCGGGTGCTGAATGTTCAGAAAGGAGACCGGGTGCGGATCGCGCCCTTATACGGGAAACGGACATGAAGATCAAAGGCGACCATTTTTACAACGGATTGTGGCACCGCGGGCGGGGTGATCGTTTTGTCACCCTGAACCCCGCGACCCAGGAGGAGTTGGCCGATTTTCACGAGGCGGATGGGGAAGAGGTGCAGGCCGCGGTTCGCTCGGCCAAGAATGCCTTCGGGATGTGGTCACGCATGACCCTGGACGCGCGTATATTCGCTCTCAATAAATTCGTCCTGGCCTTACATGAAGCGCGCGATCAGGTCGCCGAGACGATTAGCCTGGAAACGGGCAAGCCGCGCTGGGAAGCGGACCTCGAAGTGAAAGCGATGCTGAATAAAGTTCCGATTACCATCGAAGCTTATCAGGACCGGTGCGTCGATTTGAAGATCAATGCCGAATCCGACTCGCAACGAACGGTGTTCAAGCCCCACGGTGTGGTGGCCGTCATCGGACCGTTCAATCTCCCCGGACACTTACCTCACGGTCACATAGTTCCCGCGTTGCTGGCGGGCAATACCTGTGTGTTCAAGCCGAGTGAGCTGACTCCGCTGGTGGGTTATTTGTATGCGCGGTTGTGGGAAGAAACCGGATTGCCTCAGGGGGTCTTTCAGCTGCTTCAGGGAGGTAAGGAAACGGGTATGGCCCTGTCGATGCACAACGACATAAAAGGGCTTTACTTTACCGGCAGTGCCGCCGCCGGGCGGGCGATTCATCAGCTGTTCGGCGGACAACCCGAACGCATTCTTGCCCTGGAGATGGGCGGCAACAATCCGCTGATCGTCGGCAGGACCGACAATCTGCAAGCCGCGGCATACATTATCGCCCAATCAGCATTCTTGACGTCGGGCCAGCGCTGTACCTGCGCCCGCCGCTTGATCCTGATTGAAGACGATCATACCGACGCTTTGCTGGAAAAACTGATGCAGGTAGTGGCCTCGATCCGCGTCGGGCGTTTTGACGGCAGTGAAGTTCCGTTCATGGGACCGGTCATAACACTGGAGGCGGCTGAGAAAGTACGGCGCATGTATCATGATCTGCTCTACCGGGGCGGCAAGGAACTCTTTGCGTTGAAGACGGCCAAACCGGACAATATGCTTTACCCGGCTATCGTCGACGTCACCGATGTGGCGGGAATTCCCGACGAGGAGATTTTCGGTCCGGTCTTGCAGGTGATCCGCGTACCGGGTCTCGACGAAGCGATCGAGGTGGCCAACGATACCGCGTTCGGTCTTTCGGCGGCTATCCTCTCACACAATCAAAACGATTACCGCCGCTATTTGCAATATTCACGGGCGGGTATCGTCAACTGGAACAGGCCGACGAACGGAGCGTCGTCCAAGGCGCCCTTCGGGGGCATCGGCAGGAGCGGAAATCACCGCCCGAGCGCCTACTTTGCCGTCGACTACTGTTCGTACCCGGTGGCGACGATGGAATCATCCGCTTTGGTCCTTCCGGAGAAATTGTATCCGGGGATAACGGTGGAATAGTTATGGTCAGATCATTGCCAAAAGGAGAGATACCATGTCCGATTTAGACAGATTACTTCAGTCGTTGTGGGATGACTATGCCGCGCTGAACGCGCAGGCTCACGCGATCCATCAGTTGCTGGAGGAAAGAGGTGAAGTCGTGGTCAACGATCATATCGCCTTTCGCACGTTCCAGCATGACAAGGTCGGAATTCCGGTGTTGGCGGCCCATTTTATCAAGAATGGTTACGAGGCCAAAGGCGAGTATGAATTTCGGGCTAAGAAACTCTTTGCCCGGCACTACGAGCATCCGGACGGAAAGTATCCCCGGGTGTTTATCAGCGAGTTGAAACTCGGTGAATTTTCAGCCGAATTGCAGGCCGCGGTTACACACCTCATTGACGCAATTCGCGCCGAAGACGTGGTGCATCCCGGCTTTCTGCACGGAGGCGCGTTGTGGTCTCCGGTCAGTTATGAGACATACCACAAGCTCAAGGAAGAGAGCGAGTACGCCGCGTGGATGGCGGTCTTTGGATTCCGGGCCAATCATTTCACGGTCCTGTTCAACGCGCTGAAGAGTTTCCGGGATATGGTCGAGTTCAATCAATTTATCAAGGACAGCGGTTATCCGTTGAACGATTCCGGCGGCGAGATCAAGGGGAGTCCGCAAGAAATGCTTGAGCAGTCTTCGACCCTGGCGCATCAGGTGGAGGTGGAGTTTGCGGACAAGAAGGCCGTGGTTCCGGCCTGCTACTATGAGTTTGCCCGCCGGTATCCCATGCCGGACGGACAACTCTTCAGCGGATTCGTGGCCCAATCGGCCGACAAGATTTTCGAAAGCACGGATAACAAGTAAGGCACAGCGAATGAGTAACGGCGAAGTCAATTTCGACGGACTGGTCGGTCCGACGCACAACTACGGCGGATTGGCCGCCGGGAATCTGCGATCGGAGGAAAACAGATACCGGGTGTCCCATCCCCGTGCGGCGGCCTTGCAGGGGCTTGCCAAGATGCGTTTGGTCATGGCGCTGGGAATACCTCAGGGATTCATTCCGCCGCAAACCCGTCCGAACATCGACATTTTGCGCAAGCTCGGCTTCACGGGTCCGGACCGCTCCGTCCTGATGCGAGCGGCAGCGGAGAACTTCAATCTGTTTCTCACCGCCTGCAGCGCGTCGTCGATGTGGGTGGCGAACGCCGCGACCGCCACGCCTTCCGCGGATACGACCGACGGCCGGGTGCATCTTACCCCGGCCAACCTGCTGTCGCACGCCCACCGTTCCTACGAAGCCGCGCAAACCTTTGAATTTCTCAGACAGATATTTCCGGGGAGTCCTTTCATCGTCCATACTCCCTTGAGCGAACCGGGTCAACGTGATGAAGGGGCCGCCAACCATATGCGTTTGTGCATGACGCATGAGGGCCCGGGTCTGCACCTGTTTGTCTACGGTGATCCCGGAGATGAGCCGGGGAGCCCGGAATTTCCCGCCCGTCAAACGTTGGCGGCGTCGCAAGCGGTGGCCCGTCTGCACGGTATTCCGTCCGAACGTGCGGTCTTCCTCAGGCAGAATCCAGACGTCATCCGGGCCGGTGTTTTTCACAATGATGTGATTGCCATGAGCCATCTCAACGTGCTGATCTGTCATCAGGACGCTTATGTCCGGCAGGATGAAGCCCTGAGCGAAGTCCGGGACAAATTCTATACATTGACCGGCAATCCGTTACAATATACTGAGATCTCACGTTCACGTCTGAGCGTTGAGCAAGCCGTCGAAAGTTATTTTTTTAACAGCCAGTTGCTCACGGATGCGGAAGGCCGGATGATTCTTATCTGTCCTGAGGAGACGCGCATGCCCGCGGCGGACCGGGTGGTGGAACAGATCCGGCAAGAGGACAATCCCGTTTCCGAAGTCCGTTATGTCCCGGTGCGGGAAAGCATGCTTAACGGCGGCGGACCTGCATGCCTGCGTCTGCGGGTCCCGGTAACGCAAACCGAATACGCCATGATCAATCCGAATTATTTGCTCGACGACAAAAAACTGAACCGGTTGGAAGACTGGGTCAGGCGGCACTACCGCGAAGAACTCACTGCCGAGGAACTGCGCTCCTATGAATTGTTTCAGGAATCCCGCCGGGCACTGGACGAATTAATGCAGATGATCAACGGAGGCTTTGCCCGTGTCTGACCACGCCATCCTTTTGGTTTCGTGTCCCGATCGGCGGGGGATTACCGCGGCTATCTCAAATTTTGTATCTGGCCATCAAGGCAACATTATCCACGCCGATCAACACATCGATGACCAGTCGAACATCTTTTTCATGCGCATCGAGTGGTCGCTGGACGGTTTTTCCATCCCTAAAGACCTTATCGCCGAAGAGTTCACGGAACTGGCGGACCGCTTCGGTATGGAATGGAATTTGTATTTCCGTGATGATCGAATCAACGCGGCGATCTTCGTATCCCGCCATCTGCATTGCCTGTACGACTTGTTGTACCGAGTCCGCGGGGGAGAGCTGACCTGCCGGGTTCCGGTGATCCTCAGCAATCATTCCGATGCTGCGGGCATCGCCGAGGATTTCGGCATTGAATACATCGTTACGCCCGTTACGCCGGAAAACAAAGCCGAGCAGGAGGTCCGTCAGCGTCAGATCCTGGCGGAACGCGGCATTGAGCTGGTGGTACTGGCGCGTTATCACCAAATCCTGTCGCCGGAATTCGTGGACGCGTATCCCAACCGGATCATCAATATTCATCATTCCTTTCTGCCGGCCTTTCCGGGACAGAATCCTTATGCCCGTGCTTATAAAAAGGGGGTTAAGATCATCGGGGCCACCAGTCACTTTGTGACGGCCGAGTTGGATGAGGGACCGATTATTGAACAGGATACGGTGAGGGTCAGCCATAGCGACTCGTTGCAGCGCCTGAAAGAAAAGGGCAGCGATCTGGAGCGGGTGGTGCTCAGTCGCGCGGTCCGGTGGTACCTGGAGCGGAAGATTTTGTGCTACAACCACAAGACGGTGGTCTTCGATTAATGCGTTATCTGGCCTGGTACTTATTGGCGGTCAATATCATCGCGATTGTTCTGTACGGATTGGACAAGTGGCAGGCGCGCCGCCACGGGGCGCGGATTGCCGAGTGGCACCTGCTGGCGGTCGCGGCGGCCGGCGGGACGCCCGGTGCGTGGTGCGGACAGCAAATTTTTCGACATAAGACCAGAAAGAAACCGTTTTTGGCGGCCTTTTGGGGGATTGTTGCGGTCCAAGCGGTAATTCTGGTCTGGATCTGGCGGCAGTAGCCGTGATAAAATTTCGCGATCGTGTGTATCCTTATATACGGAGGCATGTTAAGATTAACAACCAGAGGAGGTTTGCATGCGAAATAATAAAGGGTCGATGCGGACGGTGGCCTTTTTTCTGCTGGCCGCGCCGGTGATCGGATATCTGGTTTACTTCGGCTACCGCAAGAGTACTGAATCCGAAAAGCGGGCGGATGATTGCCGCGCCACATGTCACGATAAAGGTTATCGCGGGCATGAGTTCCGGTGGGATGTTTTCACTGGTCCGCAGTGTGAGTGTTTCAGTCCGGACGCCGAGTAATCCGGACGCAAGCCGACGCTTAGAGGAGGGGCGACCATGAAGATTGAGCAGAGTCTCTGGAATCAGGACAGCTGGAAACCAAGGGATCCGGGAGAATTGGGGGTCGATGCCGATTTGGTATTTGTATTCGGCAGCACCAGTTTGATCAAGAACAAAGACGTGACCGATCGTATTAAGGCGGCGTACCCGCAAGCTGTCCTGATGGGATGCTCCACATCGGGAGAAATCTACCGCACCGAGGTCTATGATGACACGGTGGTCAGTACTGCCGTCGCCTTTGACAAGGCGCGCGTGAAAGCGCATTCACTAAAAATCAGCGACATGAAAGACAGCTACGTTATCGGCCAGCAACTGATCGAAGGTCTGGATAAAGAGGAGTTGGTTCACGTCTTTGTGCTATCCGACGGAATTAATGTCAACGGCAGCAAACTGGTGGCCGGGATATCGTCCCAATTGCCGACCGGTGTGGCGTTGACGGGCGGTTTAGCGGGCGACGGTGACCGTTTCCGGGAGACGGTGGTGTTCGGTGAAGCCGGCGCGGTAGGGGACCACCAGGTGACGGTGATAGGCCTGTACGGCGACGGCTTGAAAGTCGGATACGGCTCTCTGGGCGGTTGGGATCCGTTCGGTATCGAGCGTACCATCACCAAGTCCCGGGACAACATCCTTTACGAAATGGACGGACAACCTGTTTTGGGATTATATAAGGAATACTTGGGCGAACACGCCGACAAACTGCCCGCCTCCGGACTTTTATTCCCCTTGACGGTCAAGGTGCCCGGTTCGGACGAATGGGTCGTGCGGACAATCCTCGGAGTCAACGAAGACAATCAAAGTATGGTTTTCGCGGGCGATATTCCGGAAGGGGCGACCGCCCGGTTGATGAAAGCAAATTTTGAACGCCTGATCGACGGGGCCAATGAAGCCGCGGAAAAAAGCTATCAGGCCGTCGGATCAGCCTCGCCGGAGCTTGCTATTCTTATCAGCTGCGTCGGCCGGAAGATGATTCTCAAACAACGTATTGAAGAAGAAGTGGAAAGTGTTCGGGACGTACTCGGTGAAGACTCGGTGCTGACCGGATTTTATTCCTACGGGGAAATTTCCCCGTTTACCCCGAACGCCAAGTGCGAATTGCACAATCAGACCATGACGATCACCACGTTTAGTGAATCGTGAGCCTATGGCGGACGACTACCATAAGCTGCTGAAGCGTCAAATCAGGAAACACCTCAACGGAAACAGTGAAATAGTTTCCAAGTACGAGGGGTTCCTCTCCGCGGTTAATCTCACCTACTTTCAGACCGACGAAGAGCGCGAACTCATCGAACGCTCACTCGACATCAGTTCCCGCGAACTTCTTGCTAAGAACGCCGAAATCGAAACAATGATCGCCCTGTTTCCGGATGCCATCATCCGTATTAAAAGGACGGGAGAGATCATCGAGTTTCACGAACCCGTCATCCGCGAGGAATTCCTCTATCCGGAAGATATTGTGGGGAGTTATATTCAGGATTCCTTCGGTGATTTTATCGGCAAGAAGTACAAGGAGGCCATTGATGAACTGGGCAAGACCAATAAACTGGTCACCATCGAGTATTGGATCGAACAAAACGACAAGCGTTTTTACTTCGAGGCCCGGTTGCAGGTCATCGGTCAAAAGCAGATCCTTGTTGTCATTCGCAACTTTACCGATCACATTCGTACGATGGAGGCGTTGCGCCGCAGCGAACAACGGTATGCCCTTTCGGCGGCGGGGGCCAACGACGGTTTGTGGGACTGGGATCTGATCAACGGCAGCATCTATTTTTCCTCGCGTTGGAAGGCGATGCTGGGTTACGAGGAAACGGAGCTGCGTAATTCGATCGAAGAGTGGTACCGCCGCATTCATCCCCATCACAAAGAGCGTTTTAAGAAGGCGGTCCGGTCGCACCAGGAGGGCAGTACCCCGCATTTAGAGATCGAATACCAGATGCAGCACAAGAACGGTTCCTATATTTGGGTGCTGACCCGGGGGCTGGCGGTGTCCGACAGTATGGGCAACATGTACCGCATGGCCGGCTCGCAAACCGATATCACGCGGCAGAAGATCGTCGAGGAACAACTGCGCCATGATGCCTTGCACGACCGCCTCACCGCGCTGCCCAACCGGGCCCTCTTTATGAACCGGCTGGAAAATTGTATCGAGCGGGCCAAACGGAACAAGGACTTTCTCTTCGCGATCCTGTTCATCGATCTCGACCGGTTTAAGGTGGTTAACGACAGCCTCGGCCACCTGATCGGCGATGAATTGCTGGTCAAGGTCAGCCACAAACTGAAGCAGTCCATCCGCGCCGTGGATACGGTGGCCCGCCTCGGCGGGGACGAATTTATCGTCCTGCTGGACGGCATCAAGGATGCCGCGGAGGCCAGTCATATTTGCGAACGGATCCTGAAGACAATTGCCGAGCCGGTGATGATCGGAGGGCAGGATATTTACATCACTGCCAGTATCGGAATCACTCTCAATACGGAGCTCCGGCAGAAACCGGAGGATATGTTGCGCGACGCCGATACCGCCATGTACCGGGCTAAAAACGAGGGCAAGGCGCATCATCAGCTCTTCGATGAGAAAATGCATCAATGGGCGATGGACCGTCTGCATTTGGAAACGGATCTGCGGCGCGCTGCGGACAAGATGGAGTTTGAGGTTTATTACCAGCCGATCGTTGACCTGCACAGCAACAAAGTCATCCGCATGGAGGCGCTCCTGCGCTGGCAGCACCCGGAGCGGGGGCTGGTGTACCCGATGGATTTTATCCCGTTGGCTGAAGAAACCGGACTCATTATCCCCATCGGAGAATGGGTGCTGGACAAGGTCTGCCGGCAGAGCCGGCAATGGCAAAAGGGCGGCTTCGATGGCGTCGACATCGCCGTGAATTTCTCGGCCCGCCAGTTTGAGCAGGGGGGGCTGCCGGAACTGATTCAGGACGTCATCGCCAAGACGGGCGTGGAGGCCTTTACCCTTGAGATTGAGATCACCGAAAGCATCGCGATGAAGAATATCGAACACAGCATCAAGACGCTTACTGAATTGAAGGAGTTGGGTATGAAAATCGCGATCGATGACTTCGGGGTGGGATATTCCTCCTTCGGCTGTCTGAAATACTTCCCGATCGATCACCTCAAGATCGACCGGACATTCATCCGTGACATTCCCGACAACAAGGACAGTAAGGCCATCACTCGCGCGATGATCAGCCTGACACATGCTTTGGACCTGCACGTGGTCGCCGAGGGGGTGGAGACCGCCGAACAGTTGGCGTTCCTCAAGGACAACGGCTGTGATTCTGTGCAGGGGTACTTTTTTGCCAAACCAATGCCGGTCGCCGAGGCAACGAAGTTTCTTGAAGATTTTGGGGGAACGAGTAAAGAAGGAACCTAGCGGCTGACGCCCAATTCCTGGCAGCGGCGGCGAGTGGCCGCATTGGCCGCGCAGTCAATGCCGTGAAATCCGGTAATATGTTCGCGAAACGGAGTCGTCTCACGGTTCCAACGGCTGAACAGATACATAACCGCTGTCAGAATGACCGCCAGGGCGACCGCAATCACCAGGTCCATCAGAGTAAACGCTGTGCGGGACTTCATAATCATCCATTCTAGCCCAGAGCGGGTTGGAAGACAAAGGAAAATCCCTGAAACTGCGTAGTTTCCCTCATACAATGTTCTTTACTACGACAACGGGTCTATGATATAATCGAAAATTCGTTAATGAGGAATTTGGTGAGAATTTGCCTACTGTTAACGAACATTTCACCGAAAAACTATCTTTTCTTCATATAGTAGTACCCCAGTCTGGATAGTTGATAACACGATCTGACAACAATCGTAACTCTTTTTGAATTAGGCATCTATGAGAATTGCGTTCTTTTCTTGGGAGTCTTTGCACAGTATTGCTGTAGGTGGTATCGCGGTTCACGTTTCGGATTTGTCCGCGGCGCTGGCCCGCAAAGGCCACGAGGTGCATGTCTTTACCCGCATGGGCCAGGATCAGCCGCCGTTGGAATGGGTCGACGGTGTTTGTTACCACCGGTGCATTTATGACTATCAGCAGCATTTTCAAGATGATGTCATGAATATGTGCCGCGCGTTCGTTGACCGTTTTTTGGAGACGCAGCACCAGGTAGGCCGCTTCGATATCATTCACGCGCACGACTGGCTGACGGCCAACGCGATGATCTGGTTAAAGGATGCGACGGACGGCAAACCGATTTTTACCATGCATTCCACTGAATACGGCCGGTGCGGCAACAACTTTGCCGGCGGACATTCGGAAGAGGTGGCGCATCACGAATGGAACGGCATGTATCACGCGCACCGGGTGATTGCGGTGTCGCATACGCTGAAGAACGAATTGCAATGGCTGTACAGTTCTCCAAACGACAAAGTCGATGTCGTCTATAACGGAGTCAACGTACAGCAGTTCGACGGATGGATCGACAGTCTCGCCGTTCGCAAAATGTACGAGATCGGTGAGTATGATCCCATGATTCTCTTCGTCGGACGGATGGTGTATCAGAAGGGCCCGGATATTCTGGTGGAAAGCATTCCGCAAATACTGGCGCACTATCCGGACGCCAAGTTCGTCTTTGCCGGCGACGGCGGGATGCGGATGTTCATAGAAGACCAAAGCCGTCAAATCGGGATCGCACACGCGACCCGGTTTTTGGGCAGTGTCAGCGGCTGGCGTCTGAAAGATTTGTTCAAGACCGCTGATTGCGTGGTCGTTCCCAGCCGTAACGAGCCCTTCGGAATCGTCATTCTGGAGGCGTGGAGCGCGGGCAAACCGGTGGTCGCTTCGGACCAGGGCGGCCCTTCCGAGATTGTTTGGCACGATGTGAACGGATACAAAGTGAGCCCGCAGCCGGATTCCCTGAACTGGGGACTGGGGACCATGCTCGAAAAAAGGGAACACGCCCACTGGATGGGCCGCAACGGTCGAAAGACGGCGGAGACCACGTTTTCGTGGGATCACATCGCCGATGATACTCTGAATGTGTACAATAATTAACAAGCCGAGGATGTGAATCGTGAGTATGCCCAAGAAGAAAATCAGCAAATCTGCCAGCGCCCCTGAAGACACCCCCCCCAAAAAGACCAAAACGACGGTCAAGGCGGCTGCGGCCGCCGGCGCGCGGACCAAAGACTTGGCGGCTAAGAAATCCCCGGACAGTCAATCGCTCAATCTTTACTCGTCGACCGATGCGCTGCAAAAGGCGAGCCTTCCCGAGAGTTATTACCAGACCTATGTAACCTTGTTGTCCAAGGAACCTTATGTCCTCTATGCCTATTGGGAGATTGCCGGCGATGATATCGCACGTTTGCGTGAGGAAATCGGTCCGGAGGCGGAGCAGGGCGCATACACACTGCGTGTTTATGACGTGACCCTTGTTGACTTTGACGGGACCAACGCCAATTATTGGTTCGATTTGGATGAGTTGTTCATGAACAACCGCTACATCCATGTCGGCAGCGACGACGCGACGTATGTTTGTGAGATCGGCATGCGGTTGCCCTCGGGGCAGTTTAAAGCGCTGGCCAGATCGAACTACATCCGCGCCCAGCGCGCCGGGGCGTCTCAGCGCCGCGACGTGATCTGGAAAGAGATCGAAGAGAGCAACCAGCCCCAGAATATGTACGTGAACGTTCGTCTGTTTAACCGGCAGTTGCGGGGACGTCTGAAACCGCGCAGCAACTGGATGATGGACGGATCGCGTATGATTCTCAGGGACGACGATATCCGCGCCTACTATCAGCGCCGCGTTCCGATGATGAAGATTTTTATGGAGCGACTGAGCAGCGAGGAACGGCTTTCGCTGGAGAAGCTGGCCGCCGGGCAGATCGGATTTCAGCAGACTCCCGACACGGGCGGTGTGGTATCGCGGACATCCGAACGCGTCACGTTTCTCGGCGCCACCGATCAGTTCTTCAGGGAAACGGATAAGAAGGAGTTTCCGTTTGAGTTGAAGATGACATTGACGGTCACCGGAAAAACCGAACCCGACGCCGATGTCTATCTGGGTAACAAGAAGATTGAGCTCGACGAAAAGGGGGAGTTCACCCTCACCTGGACTCTGGATGACGGGGTCCTCCCGATGGATTTCCGGGCCTGGTCGCCGAAGAAGGAACTGGGCAAGACCATTGAATCTTCCGTCATCCGGACCCCGACGGAGTCCCGGGAATTGTAAAGCAGGAAACCGCCATGGCCAAAGGATATCTTACCCTAGTATTGCACGCTCACCTGCCGTTTGTCCGTCACCTCGACCGGCCCGACCGGCTGGAGGAGCGGTGGCTGTTCGAGGCGATTACCGAGACTTACATCCCCCTGATCAACATGTTCGAGCACCTCGCCCAGGAGCGGATTCCGTTCCGTATGACCATGTCGATGACCCCGCCGCTGGTCCAGATGCTCAAGGACCCCTTGTTGCAAGAACGTTATCTTCATCATCTCGACAAACTGATCGAGCTGTCCGAGCGCGAACTCGACTATACGGGTTCGTTACCGCACTACCACGGCCTGGCGCTGATGTATTACCGTCGCTTCCGCGAGAGCCGCGAAATCTTTGCCGAACGCTATCATTGTGATATCGTACAGGCCTTTAAGGAATTCCAGGAAGCGGGTCTGATCGAGATCATCACCTGCGCGGCCACCCATGGATTCTTACCGATTTTGAATGTCCAGCCGCGCACGGCGGAGGCACAGATCCATGTCGGCGTGGAGGCCTACGCCAAGGTCTTCGGCCGTCAGCCCAACGGGATCTGGTTACCGGAATGCGGGTACACCGCCGGGGTTGACGAGTATCTCAAGGACGCGGGCATCAAGTACTTCTTCACCGACACGCACGGCATCACGCATGCCGATCCGGTCCCGCTGTATAATGTTTACGCCCCGCTTGTTTGTCCGTCGGGTGTGGCGTGTTTCGGCCGGGATGAGGAGACATCAAGGCAGGTGTGGAGTTCCAAGGAGGGGTATCCCGGTGATCCCGATTACCGTGAGTATTACAAGGATATCGGCTGGGAACGCGATATGGAGTATATCCGTCCTTATATTCATCCCGAAGGGATCCGCGTTAACACGGGACTCAAGTACTGGCGCATTACCGGAAGCTCGGAATACAAGGAAGCCTATCGCCCGGATTGGGCGCAGCACAAGGCCGCCTTGCACGCGGGCCATTTCCTGGACAATCGAATCAAGCAGATTGAATATCTTTCGACGGTCATGGACCGCAAGCCCATCGTCGTGGCGCCGTATGACGCCGAACTTTACGGACATTGGTGGTACGAAGGTCCGATGTTCATCGATTTTCTGATCCGCAAGATTGCCTTCGACCAGGATATCATCGAGATGGTCACGCCCTCGGATTATCTGGAGGAATACCGCGTCAATCAAATGTCTTTGCCGGCCGAATCGACCTGGGGCGCGCAGGGATATAACGCCTACTGGTTAAATGACACCAATGACTGGGTGTACCGCCATCTGCATCAGGCGGCCCGCTGCATGAACGAGCTGTGCGACAAATACGGACACGTCTATCTCGACGATGAGGATCAATGGCTGAAACGCGCGCTCAATCAGGCCGCGCGTGAATTGTTGCTGGCCGAGTCGAGCGACTGGCCGTTTATTATGCGGACCGGAACTATGGTTGAGTACGCCCATGAACGCGTGCATCAACATCTGGCCTCGTTTATGCAGCTGTACAATGATCTTATGAAAGGGCAGTTGAATACCGCGCTGCTGGAGAAACTGGAGACCGAGAACAACATTTTTGCCGACATGGATTGCGGCAAGTATTACCTGGAAAAGCACGTGCCCGCCGCGGAAGACATCATCACCGATGCCCGGGCCCAACAATGAACCTTTACGGTACAATCAATTAAAGGAGTATTCCAATGACACAAAAGGACAGCGGTTCCAAACCCAAATTGAGACGGGCCAAGTCTCTGCTGGCCGCCAAAGAACCGGCTCAAAAGAGTAAGGCCACCAAGAAACCCGCGACAGCCGCCAAGCCCAAGGCCGCTGTGGCCAAGACGACGGTCGCAGCCAAGAAGACGACCACGACCGGCGCAAAGAAAGCCGCGGACAATCTGGATCAGAAAATTGCCGAGAAGGCATTCGAACTATCCCAACGCCGGATTCAGGGCCAAGGTCTGGACCAGTATGACTGGGAGTTGGCCGGCGAGATTATTCAGCTTGAGGCGAAGCGCGACAAACTCAAGACCAAGAAGGCTACCAAATTCGATCCCAGCGACGAAAAAATCCGCCGCCGGATCGAGCAAAAGGCCTATGAACTATTTGCCCGCAAGGGCTTCGTTCATGGTACCGAAGAATACGACTGGTACGTGGCCGAACAGCTTGTCCGCCTGGAATCTTAGGGGCAGACGGGCCGATTTTTCTTCAGCGGTTGGCAGAGAGAGGTTCTTGTTCTGTATGTAAGCCTCTCTGCGCCAACCGCTTAGTATGCATTTGCCGGTGTCCCGCACTGTCCCAGTCCTACCCATTATGTCATCTTGACGATTTGGAATCCTCCTACATACTACATTCATAAGCACTCAATGAGCGCCGGGTGTCATCATCCACCCGGCATCAGGCTCAAGTTTGCAGACACAGCGTTGGACTCACAGCACACTTGATAGAGAGGGGGTCGGCCTTTTTCCACCGAAGGCTGATCCCCTTTCTATTTGGGGACTAATCGGGATTTCTGTTTGACGCTCCCACCGGCCTGCCCTATAATGCCCCTGCTTCGTAAATGGACCATTACCGCTAACCAACCCAACGAAAGATTACCGCCATGTCTCATGACCCGACGATTTGGGTGACGGTTGAAATCCCCAAAGGCAGCCGCAATAAATACGAATATGACGCCGAACTTAAGGTTATCAGGTACGACCGGATGCTGTTCTCCGCCGTACATTATCCCTCCGACTACGGTTTTATTCCTGAAACCCTCGCATTAGACGGAGACCCCCTCGACGCGCTGGTGCTGGTGACGGAGCCGACGTTCCCCGGCTGCTGGATCGAGGCGCGGCCGATCGGTCTTTTCAAAATGACCGACGAGAAGGGCCCGGATGAGAAAATCCTCTGCATCCCGGTCAGCGATCCGCTCTGGAACCACATTATTTCCCTCGACGAAGTCCCGCCGCACCTGCTCAAGGAAATAGGGCATTTCTTCAGTGTTTACAAGGACCTCGAACACAAAAAGACGAGTGTCGAAGGCTGGGCCAACAAACAGGCTGCCTACGATATCATCGAAGAATCCCGCCGACGGTATCGGGCCCCGGCCGCGTAAACTTCCGGCCGGGCACGGTATTTTTCCTAACAATTGCTGAGAACGTTTCACAGCAATGTTATAATAAATCGCCTTTTACACCCCTCTACAGCGACCCATGTACAGACGCAGGAAAGACAAGTGGGAAAACTTTAAGGTCTGGTTCACGCTCATTATTGTCGTGATCCTGGCCGTCCTTATTTTTGCTAGCAAATGGGTCGAAAATGCCATCAACAAGCTCATGCAACGGGCGATTGCCTATCCCAAGATTCATCAACTGGAGGAGCAAAACCGGCGGAATCTCAGCCGGATTTATCAGGGCAAGGTCGTCCGCCGGATCCTCATGAATCCCAACCGGACCCACGCGGAAAGCCGGATCTACAATGACGGAGAGCTGGTCGCCCAGTTTTCGACTATCAAGGGTGACGAGATCGAAAATTTGAAGGGGGTCCTGCCCGAGGGGCAGATCGGTTTTATCAACGAGACCAAGGAAACCTACGGCCAGGAGCGTTACCGCAAGGGCAAGCGCCACGGCGAATATGCCGAATATTACAGCAACGGGGTACTCTACCGCCGGGCGAAGTTCTATGAAGGGAAATTGATGGAGAACGAGATTTTCTACTTTGACGGGACCCCGCGGCGGATCGAGGACTTCAAAGATGCCCTGCGGTTCGTGGACGACCCCGAGGTCGGCTACGGCCGGATTTATTACCGGGACGGCTCCCTGATGTACGAGTGGAAGCTGACAAATCTCCTAAAAGGTGGATATAAAAAGAGTTACAATAAAGAAGGCCGGCTGGTGGAGGAGAAAGTCTACGACAATATGGGGGACTTGGTGGAAGTCATCAAGCCCGGTCGGCCGTAGAAGCCTGTTTCTAAAAAATGGGTAAATTTCCGGGTTTTTTCAGATAAATCAGCTATACTTGCAATGAGGTAAGATATATAGGAAGACGATAACGACAATGGCAAAACCGGGGTAACCCGGTGACGCAAAGCTATAGGGTCCTTCGGGGACAGCCTGGCCGCCGAATTTGATCGTCAATGATGATCTATAGGCCTATCCTGGCATCACGAAGGATAGGTCTTTTTTTTTAGGGGGGATATATAAAGATGAAGGGACAGCAGGGATTTACACTACTGGAATTACTTTTCGCGGTATCGGTCCTGGTGACGGCGATCGCCGGGATGGTACGCCTTTTTATGTACACCTCCACCGCCGCGGACATTGCCGGCCGGCAGACCATCGCGGTGACCGAGGCACAGACCAAACTCGAAGAAATTCGTAATACCAATTATGACCTGGTGGCCACCAACTACGGATCCGGAGGCTCTCCGGGCAATACTTTTGATCTTTCGCTGATCAACGGCAAGGGCGTGATTTATATCGATTCCAGCAATGCCGAACTGCTGGTGTTGGAAATCGTGGTCAGCTGGAACAACAAATACAACCGCGTGGTCGGAGAAGACAAGGACCTGGACGGGATCCTGGACGCGGGTGAGGATGAGAACGGCAACGGCAAGCTCGATTCGAGCGTCGAACTGATCACCTACTTAACACGGCGTTGACGGGAATACGGCAATGAGAAAAATAGTCAATAATTCGGGGACATCGCTGGTGGAGGCGCTGGTCTCGGTGGTGATCTTTTTGATGATTATGACCGGATTTTATTCGGTGGCCACGGTCGGGGACAACTCCTTTCAGGTGAACAGGGTGCAGATCGAGCTCCAGCAGGAGCTGCGCAAGTCCATGGAAGCGATGATCAGCGACCTGCGGATGGCCGGATCTGCCTCGGTCATCGATGTCCCCGCCAACGACACGTGGTACACGTCGATCACCTTTCGCAAACCGGTCGGCATTGTGGCCGGATCGATCAATTGGGACTCCAACACCATCCAGTTCTTACGCGGGGGTACCGGCGGCGTCCAGTTGCAGCGGGTTTACAACGGGACCACCCGGGTGGTCAGCCAGTACATTTCGACGCTGCAGTTCCGGCGGCTGTCTGCCGATCCGGACCGCCTGGAGGTGCAATTGGTGGGGCAGCGTAATTCCACCAAGGGAGTGCCGGTTACGTATAACCTGGATTTCGATATTCAATTGAGGAACTAGAAATGCACAGCCGGAAGCGGACAATCGGGTTTTCTATTCATAATGAGCGGGGGAGCATGATCCTGGTCGTTTATTTCGTGATCTTTCTGCTGCTCGGTGTGGGTTCCGCGTTTGTCCTGTTCAGCACCTACGAAGGCCGCATTTCGCAGCGTCAACGCCAGGAAACCGTTGCTTTTCATATCGCGGAGGCCGGAATCGAGCGCGCGCTCTACGATCTGCGCCAGGACTTCGTCGGGGCGAGTACTCCCAGCTGGGCGGACGGCGATATCAACGGGTATGCCATCGGCCCCAGCACCAGCTATTATTCGATCCCTTACACCGGCACCACGGTCAACGGCGGGTCCTATGCCGTTCAGATCAAGAATGTCGCCTCCAATGAACACGTGTGGATCAAGTCGGTGGGAACGATTAATGACTCATCGCATACCATTGAGGTCTACGTCAAGATGATCAACCTGTCTCCGTGGGACAATGCAATATTCGCCGGGGCCGGGGCATCCGGGACGATGGTCAACGGCAACGTCGACATCCGCGGATCCGTGCATATCCTGGGTACCGGACTGGCGCCCGGAGATTTTGCCGTGGATCTGGGCGGGACCGCGGAATTGGTGGGAAACAACTATGCCACGGTGGATCCGGCGCTGGTGGCGCGCGTGCCGGCACTGCCCACGACCAATGTCAACGGGATCGCCGTAGAAACCTTGGGTGCGGAATTGCGGGTGAAGAACGGCCTGGTGGGATTGAGCGGTTCGTCCACCGTCGGTGAGGCCAACAATGACGGCAATACCGTAAAGGAAACGGTGGACGGCGTGTATGTCAGCGACGGTTGGGGCGGGAATCAGGGAGCGGCTTCCGTTAACTCCGACAACGGGACCACAAACGCTTACGATTTGGGAGATTCCATCGCCTTTCCCAGCCTCAGTGATCCGTCGGCTTCAAATCCGGCTATCTCACATCAGCAATACCTGCAGTCGATCGGATACACGCCCACGGCCGCGGAAGAAGCCGTCCTGGCCAATATTCAGCCGACAGATACCTTTACCATCGGCAACGCCAGCGGCAGCATCAGCATGGACGGGTCGGGAAATATGACGGTGAACGGCGTCGTTTATATCGACAACGGCGCCAATCTCGGATTTTACAAGGACGGGTCCAACAAGACCATCACCTACACCGGGAACGGTTCGATCCTGGTTACCGGGAATGTGCAGTTGAATGTCAACTTGGTGACTAACGGCGCGAATTCTTTTCCCAATAATATTGTCGGCATTATGACCCCTAACAGCATCGATATGAACGAGGCCGGCATCGACGTCATGGGGTTGTTTTATGCCGAGACCGAAGTCAGCGTTCAGAAGCAAACGGATATCATGGGGACCATCGTTTCCAATTACTTCGATATGGGGACCAACGTGCCGGCTATTTTCCAGGTGCCGGATACCGCCAACAATCTGCCTCCGGGGATGATCGGCGGCGACAATGTGTATTGGTATCTGCTGGTCGCATGGATCAAGTCCTGAGCCCGCCTGACGAAAGCATTGCAATCCCAATCCCGTTTTGTTAATATTCCGGTATGAAGTTTTATGCCGACGTGCATCTGCATTCCTATTATTCCCGCGCCACATCCAAGAATCTCAATCTCGAATATCTGAACCTTTGGGGCCAGCTCAAGGGTATCCAGGTCATCGGTACCGGTGATTTTACGCATCCGGCCTGGTTCGCCGAACTAGAGACCAAACTCGAACCGGCCGAGCCGGGTTTGTTCCGGTTGAAAAAGGAATTCCGCGACGCCACGCGTGATGAACTCCCGCCGGCCTGCGCCATGGATATCCGCTTTATGCTGACCGTGGAGATTTCCAACATCTATAAACGGCTGGATAAGGTCCGCAAGGTCCACAACTGCGTGTTCGCGCCCAGCTTTGACGCCGCCGCCAGGATCCGCGACCGGCTGGGGGCGATCGGCAATATCCGTTCGGACGGACGGCCGATCCTCGGGCTCGATTCCCGGGACCTGCTGGAGATCGTGCTGGAGTCGGATCCGCTCAGTTATCTCATCCCCGCGCATATCTGGACACCGTGGTTTTCGGCGCTCGGTTCCAAGGGCGGTTTTGACCGCATGGAAGATTGCTTCGGTGACTTAACCCCGCATGTCTTCGCCTGCGAGACCGGCTTATCATCGGACCCGCCCATGAACTGGCGCTTATCCCAGCTCGATCCCTATGTTTTGGTGTCTAACGGCGACGCCCATTCACCTTCGAAGCTCGGCCGCGAGGCCACGGTCTATGATACCGAACTCTCCTATCCTGCAATCTATCGGGCCCTCAAGGATCACAGCACGGATCCCGGGCTCAAGGGGACGGTTGAGTTTTTTCCGGACGAGGGGAAGTACCATTACGACGGTCACCGTAGTTGTCAGACGCGGCTGCACCCGCGGGAGACCACGGCACATAACGGACTGTGTCCGGTGTGCGGCAAACCGGTTACCGTCGGGGTTTTGGCCCGCGTCGAAGAGCTGGCCGATCACCCGGACGGACGCAAGTCTCCTAACTGGCGTCCCTATCACAGTCTCGTCCCGTTGGCCGAGATTATTGCCGAGACCCAGGGTGTCGGACCGAACAGCAAGCGGGTCCAGAATGTCTACCGCGAACTGCTGGCCAAGGTCGGCAACGAGTTGTTCATTCTGCTGGATTGTCCGCTCGAGCGTGTGCAGAAGGCGGGCGGGGCCCTGCTGGCCGAGGCCATCCGCCGGATGCGCGCCGGGGATATCCATATCGCCTCGGGATACGACGGGGAATTCGGCACCATCAAGATCTTTTCGCCTGAAGAGAAGCAGAGCATCCTCGCCGCCGAGCAGCTAACGTTGTTTTAGTGATCATGTTAAATCCATCCCAACAACAGGCCGTGGACTTTGACGGCCGTCATTTGCTGATCATCGCCGGTCCGGGGACCGGTAAAACGCATACCCTGACACACCGTATCGAGCGGCTGGCCTCCGGTTTGTCCGCGGACCAGGCCGTGCTGGCCATCACGTTCACCAACAAAGCGGCCGGAGAATTACAGGAACGTCTGGCATCCCTGAACGTATCCGCGGAGAATCTGACCGCCGGGACATTTCACCGGTTTTGTCTGCAGGTTTTGCGGGACCACTGCGGGCAGGCCGGACTGCCGCAAGACTTCCGGGTCGCCGCTCCGGAGGAAATCCGTCCGCTGCTGGCGGCGCGCTGGCCGGAGTTGACGCACAGCAAACTCAACGCGCGCTTGTCTGATATTTCGCGCTGGAAGGCCTGCGATGCCATCGGTGAGGAGCCCGGCACCGATGTCCACGAGTACGATGAAGTATTATCCGGGGAGGGATGGCTGGACTATGATGATCTGTTGTGGCGCGTGTGGCGGTTGTGGCAGGATCAGCCCGAGGTCCTGGCCGGGTATCAACGGCGTTACGCGCATATCTTTGTCGACGAGTACCAGGATATCAATCCCCTGCAGCACGCCTTGCTGGTCGCATTGGTGACGGATGCCAACGGCATCACGGCGATCGGGGATCCCAATCAGGCGATTTACAGTTTCCGGGGCGCGGATGTGGCGTATTTCGAACGCTTTGCCGAGGACTTTCCCGGCGCCGGCTGTCTGAACCTGGCGGAGAACTACCGCAGCAGTGCCGACTTGCTGAGTGCCAGCACGCAGGTGATCGAGAAGTTCAACCGCTTCGGTGTGCCTCTGTTAACCGCCAGGATTTATCAGGAGGGACGGTTGCTCATCCACACCCTGCCTACCGCCGCGGCCGAGGCTGAGTATGTGGCACACCAGATTGAGAAATTAATCGGCGGCGCCTCAATGTTTTCACAGGATTCCGGCCGGGTAGCCTCCCATGAGGACCAGCAGGTTTCCTTCGGCGATATCGCGGTATTGTTCCGCCTCAACAGCCAGCAGCATGCACTTCGCAAGGCCCTGGACCGGATGGGATTTCCCTGTCAGGCGGCCCAGCCGGCCGCGGGGGACGAGGAAGACGAATTGTGTCCGGCCGCTCCCGCGAATATCGCGCCGGCCGCTGAAAAGATATCCCTGCTGACGCTGCACGCGTCCAAGGGATTGGAATTTCCGGTGGTTTTTATGGTCGGCTGTGAGGAGCGATTACTGCCGTTGCGGTTGGAGGGCCTGCCGGCGGATCCGCAGGAGGAACGCCGGTTATTCTATGTGGGGATGACTCGGGCCAAACGGCAGCTGTATCTGTTGGGAGCGCGCAAACGCTCGATTTTCGGCCAATCCTACCGTTGTGAGCCGTCCCGCTACCTGAATGATATCGCCGATCACCTCAAATCCCTGGAGGAAGCCCCCCCCCCGCCCAAGCGCCGAAAGGCCGAACAGCAGATAAATCTCTTCGGCTGAGCCCACGTGGTTCAAAAAATTTTCGGACGAATGGCGGGATCTGTATTAAAATGGAGGCAAATTAATTAAGGAAGCATGATCACACTTTCGTTCATGCCTGTTCATGCTGATCAAAATCCGCCGCGGCAAAACCGGTCTTCGTCCCATAGGTTCGCGAATCGGTTGTGCCGGGTCGATTCGCCATTTCCGATGCATAACGGTCGGAGAGGACCGGCGGTGGCGGATCAAATCCAAACAAAGGAGCGCAGATGAAACCCAATCCGATCGTTCTCATCCTCTGTACGATCTGCCCTTTGCTATTGCTCGCGCATGTCCCGCCTGCCCATGGTCAACTTCCCGGCAACTTAGGGCCGGACTACATTGTGGACCGGTTCAATCAGGAGCGCCGCCGCATTATACGTTATGCGGAGGTCCTCGGATTGAATGACCGGCAGTCGGAAAAGATCGACGAATTAAGCCGCCACCTGGAAAAGGAAATGGTCTTGCAGGACGCCCGCGTCGAGGTGATCGATATCGATCTGCGTGCGGAGTTATCCAAAGATCAGGTGGATATGAAGCAGGTCCGTAAACTCCTCGCCGAGAAGTTCGAGATTGAACGGAAACGGACCGAGGGGCAGGCCGCGGCGTACGCCAGTCTGAAGGAAATCCTCAGCCAGGCGCAACGCGAGAAATTGCGCGGTACCCAGGAAATTTTTCGCGGCCCCTACGGTCGCGGCAGCGGGGATGAAGAGTAACTTTTGAGGTAGGCCCGTGATAGCGCTGATCAGTTTGTTCATTATTCTCATTCTGTCCATTACCGTGGTCAGGATCGGTGCCACCGCGCTGGAATTGACCGGGGTTTCTCCGGAGGTTGCCTCGTTTCAGGCCCAGTCCGCATTTTCCGGGGCCGGGTTCACGACGGCCGAGTCGGAAGGCCTCGTCAACCATCCCGTCCGGCGGCGGATTATCCGTACGCTCATTCTCCTGGGCAGCGTCGGGATAACCTCCGTCATCGCCACAGTGATCCTCACGTTTACCAATTCTTCCAACGGAAATTTATGGGGGCGTAGCGGGTTATTATTGACTGGATTGGTCCTGATCTCCATATTGGCCCGATCGCAGTGGCTCGCTGTTCTGATGAAGAAGGCCATCATCAAGGCGTTAAGTCTCAACAAGAATCTGCAACTGCAAGATTACTATGAAATCCTCGGCATCGCCCAGGGTTATTCCGTCTCGCGGATGACGATCAAGGCGGATAATTGGGCGGCCGGACGGACCCTCAAGGAACTCGGACTGAATAAGGAAGGGACACTGGTCTTATCCATCCACCGTACGGACGGCGGTGAAGAGAAATTTATCGTCCCCAACGGCGACACGGTCATCCTGCCCGGGGACGACCTGACGGTTTACGGACGCTGTGACGGATCGGAATGTCTTGTCAACCGGCGCAAGGGAACGGCCGGCGACAAGGCCCACGCCAAACAGTGCGTCGAGGCCAAAAAGATGGAAGTACTGCAGGAGCTGGAACAAGCATAAGGAGATCGCATGGCCAAACTGATTGCCCTGCCGACGCGCATCGAAGCCGCCGGCAACAAACCCAAGATCATTCAGGAATATATCGGACGCGTCAACAGCGCCACGCCGGAGGTCAGCATAGCCCGGATGGACAGTCCGCAAGGCTGGGTCGAACCGGGGCAAACCCCCGAGTTTGACGAATACACGCTGGTCCTGGAGGGGACGCTGACCGTTAAGACCGAGGACGAGACCATTGATGTGCGGGCCGGTCAGGCCGTCATCGTCAGCAAAGGCGAATGGGTCCAATACAGTACGCCGGCGGAAGGCGCTAGGTACGTCGCCATCTGCCTGCCCGCTTTTTCGCCGGACACCGTGCATCGTGATGAAGAATAGAATCAAAGCGTATACCGATGCGGTCCGGGGGCCGCAGGATCGGAGGGACCATATAATGGAGGAGAGCAGCACTGTGTATTGCTTCGCCAATTGGAAAGAAAGGGAAGACGGACGCGGGAAGGAACCTGATCTGCCGGACTTTGTGGAAGATTATGTCTGCATCTGGTCGAATTGGGACTGCCCGTGGGCCATCTTTGAAGTTGAAGTCGACGAACCGGAGCCGGAGCTCACTCTGGTCAGCGAAGATCTGGAAACCTTACTGGATTCGGCGCAGAGCTACCCGCCGGCGCTGGCCCTGGCCGTTTACGAACTGGAACAGGAAACTCCGGCCAACCGGTCGGGATTTGACGTGCACTTTTGCGCGGTCCTGCGCAAGTACCTGGAGAATCAGTCCCGGGCGCCGTACATGCTGATCGAATCCAAAGAGGACGAGCAGGGTTATCTGCGCCGGGGCGAGTTTGTGTGGGCGATCCGGTATTTCCCGGAGACCAATGAGATCAGCTGGGTCAGCGAGGATTTTCAGATCTATACCAATTCAGCCAAGGATTTTAACGTCAACGACGAGCAGATCAAGCGGTTGACGTATGACAAGTCCGAAAACTGACGCGATGCGCCTGCCGAGGAGGAGCATGAACACGCCGTTAAACCATCCGGGTATCGAAATGACCCTGATCGTCGATCCCGCCAGCGTCGACGGAAAGCTGTGCGCGTACGAGGAGAAGACCGACGTCAACAGCGGTCCGCCGCTGCACATTCATCACCGCCAGCATGAGATTTTTCAGGTCCTTGAAGGGCAGTACCGGTTTTTCCTGGAAGGAGAGGAGCGTTTGCTTGGTCCCGGACAAACTGCGGTCGTCCGGCCGGGGCAGACGCACGCCTTTAAGGCCGTCAGTCCGCACGGGGCCCGCATGCGTTTCGACTTGATCCCCGCACTGAAATCCACGGAATTCTTCGCCATGCTGCCGCAGGTGATCAAAGACGGCGGGGATGTGCCGGCCCTGTTTCGACAATTTGACAGCGAATTGGTCGGCCCGCCGCTTTCATGAAATCCGCGCGCACCTCTTGGCCGTTTGCGGCCGTCATTTTGACTTTCCTGTTATCGCGCGCCGCCGCCTATGGCGCCGGGATCCGCATGGTCCTGCGCCCGCTTTACCAGGGGATTCAGATCCTCGACCCGCAACTTTTGCGCCATCACCTTCTTGAGAGTATTTTCTATCTGCACAGCCAGCCGCCGCTGTTCAATCTTTTTTTGGGGACGGTCCTGAAGGCCTTTCCCGTTCACTTCGGCGCGGCCTTTCAATTTCTCTACTGGTTCGCCGGACTTTTTCTGGTGACCGGCCTGTACACGCTGATGCGCCGGCTGCAGGTGCCGGCCTGGCTGGCCTGCGGGCTTACGTTATATTTTACGGTCAACCCGGCGGTGATCTTGCTCGAGAACTGGCTCTTTTACACTTATTTAATCATGCCGCTACTGGTGTGGGCCGCGGTGTTCCTGCACCGCTTTGTCAGCGACGGGCGCAACCGCGACGGGCACGCGTTGTTTATTCTGATGGGCGTGCTGGTCCTGACCAAAGGTATTTTTCACCTGTTCTGGTACGTGTTATTTACCATGGTGATCATCTTCAGCCGCCGGGTCCCACTTAAGAAAGTGCTGGCGGTCAGCGCGCTGCCCTTGGTGATTTGTACGGCGGTCTACGCCAAGAATTTGATCCTCTTTGGAAGCCTGACGACGAGCCGGGTGTGGATGGTTTACGGACTGGGCGGAATAGCGGTGAGAAATATTCCGGCAGAAACCTTAGGCGAGTATTGCCGCGCGGGTAAGATTTCCTTTGTCGCCTGCGGGCGGCTATTGGGGTACGGCTCGGCGGAATATCGGCGGCAGGTGGCAGACTTTGAACTCAAAGTCGATCTGCGTCCGACGGGGATCGCCGTACTCGATCAGGTCCAAAAGCCGACCAGCGGTCTGCCGAACTGGCACAGCCAACGATTTTTGGCAAGCACCGACCTGGTCCTGGCCGACAGCTTTTTCCTGTTGCGGGAACACCCGGAGGCATACCTGATGTATTTACGGCAGATGTTCCGTATGATGTTTTATCCGGCCCCGACCGACGTCACTTTTTCCAACCGCCGTTTTCTCGAGACCTATGAAAACGTTTACAACTGGCCCTTTGCCTGGGAGAATCATATCAACGGCGGGACGTTATACAGAGAAAAGCTCCTGCTGTGGTACGAATTCGAACGCCGCCGCACGGACGTCCTCAGTTGTCTGTGCCTGATCGGCGTGATGCTCTTTTACGCGCTGATCTTTTTGGGAGGGATAAAGCTGTTCATGCAGGCCCGGGACCGCAGCGCCGAGGCGCTCGTCACGCAGGTATTGCTGTTTTTTATGTTGTTCCACATTTTTTACGTGCCGTTTGTCAGCAGCTTTTTTTCCTGGCTGGCCAGCAACCGCTACCGGTTTGTCATCGAACCGTTCAATCTGACGGTGATGGCGGTTATTCTGACGGCCTGTTTAAAAGGGAAGGGACGGAAAAGCGACGCTTCCCCAGAGCTAAATACAAATTTGGAGTCATCGTTATGAACGCCATCTGCGTCATTCATCCGTATAAAGACCAGGGGACCTGGGTCTTTGACGACCCGGGCGTGGATCTGGTCAAGGAGCCGTTTGTGGCCGGGGCCGACGATATCATCGACCGGCTGACGGCCGACATTCCGGAGGCGGCTGCGGGCGTGACCATTTTATTCTCCGCTAACCCGTTCCCGGGCAGCCGTTTTTGTTTGGAATGGCGAAGGGAGGAGAGCGGCGGCAACTGGTACTATCATCCCGACAGCGGTTTGGAAGGCTGGCTGTGCCCGGCCATGTACAAGTATTTTGTGCAGGCCCCTGAGAAGATCTATCTGCAGTTTAAATCCCGAAAATAGGTGATATACTATCACGAGATATCCGATTGAACCCTTACCAAAGGAAGGCAGTATGAAACGAGTACTTTGCGGTATTTTCCTGGCGCTTCTTCTGATAATCCCGGCCCCGCAGGCGGCGGCCCAGAACGAAGCGATATTTAAATTCGAACAGTTTATTCAGGATTATTACAAGAATCCGGATCCGGACCAAGTACCAGGGCTGTTGCTGAATCTGATGGATACCCAATACTTCGAAACCGGTGAAGTATTCAAACAAAACCGGCAGCTACTCTATGCGTATGCCTTCGGACGCATCGCGGAAGAGGAACCGTCACTTGTCCCTCTTTACATGAAAATGTTTGAAAAGGCTTCATTGCCTGGTAAGGCCTTCCTGGTGAATGTCTTTCAAGTATGCGGCAATGAAGAGGTAAAGACTTTCTTAGAGAAGGTGAAAGAGAAAGAAGGTAATAAGGACATCAAACCCTTGGTTGAAGACGCCCTTAATAGGGGTATGCCTATACCTTTTGATCCGTTGACGAAGGAAATAAAGATTCCCTACGATATTGAGATGCTTTGGGCGGAGTTTTTTGTTTCCGGGAACGAGGAGGCGATCAGGAGAGTGCTTAGCTTGGTTGACAAACCCGATATCATTCGTGAGAAAATCTTGGCCTATTTGAACGGAGATGAAGTAACGGGAAACAAACAGCTGTTACTGGTACGCATTCGAAAAGTCATCGGAATAGCGATTGATCCGGAGACCAATGAAATCCCGGTTACGGGTGATTTGGGGGCCCTGATGATGTCCCGTATCCGTCAGCAGATTGTATCAAACGATGATTTCGAGTTGCTGATGGATCAGATCGATGTCCCCACAGAGGAATTCTTAACCGTGGCCACGAAGGCGGAGGCGGTCCGCACCTTGGAGGCTTATGCCTTGCGCAATGATAAGGTCCTGGCATTGTGTCAGCAGGCCATCCCAGGTGTCGAAGGTCTGGGAAAAGATTTCTTGCTGAACTTGGCGTTCCGTGGTGAGTTTCGGCGGGACAATAACGGTCAGGCTCGAGACTATCTGATGGAACTGATCGCCCGCAATCCCGACCAACTCCTGTTGCATGCGGTGCTGGCCGAAGTCTACTTGGCCTTGGACGACACCGAGGCGGCCGCCAATCAAGTCGATTTTCTCAGTCGTCGCGATCCGGCGGTGGCGTTTCAATTGAAGCGGATGGTTGAATTGAAACGGCTGGATGCTTGGGGCGATGCGGCGGAAGCCGACGGCGAGCCTATTGAAGATCTTACGGTCTTGCTCAGTAGCATCAAGGCCAAAAGCAAGTCGGTCAGTTCATATCAAACCCATGTGGTTATGGGAGATGATAAGCAGACGGTTCTTTCATGGGATGCTGATTTCGTTGCCCCGGATCGCTACTCAGTGGAACAGGGATTATATCGCGATAAGGGAGTGCTCGTGGACAAGTGGATTGCGATTGGAAAGGACGTCTATCGCTTTCTGGGTGAGTGGGTCCACGATGGAGAAGGGGTCAGTGGCTTGGTCGACATCAGCGAGAAGCTAAGGATGGAAAAATGGACGAGTTTGTTGCCGGATAAATCCGAAATTCGCGCGACACGCTTGAACATTAAGGGTCAGGAGGTTGTCCGACTATCCTTTATACCTGACTTCACGGAAGGTTTCTTTGCACGGCCGATCTCCGATGAAATTAAGGACCAAAAGGCCACTTTATGGGTCAATGCCGACAATAAATACATTCGAAAGGCGAAGCTCGAAATAAATGCCGTTGATCCTAAAGGTAATACGGTTAAAGTAGTTTATGATCAAGAGTTTTTCACCCACGGAGCGGATCTGATCATTGATAAACCGGCTCGAGTCCGCGAGATGCCCAAGGACCGGAAACCGGAATCGGGTGAAGGCTCCGCGAATGAAGGCACGAATGTCGAATCATCCGATGACGAGGCCGCTCAAGTGGCAGGGTAAATCCGGCGGAATAATTCGCCTGGTGGGTATATCGGCTTTACTCATAACGCTTGTCCGTCCGGTTGCTGCCGCGACGTATGTCTTGCAGGATGTCGTCGATTATCGCACCATTGTGGTACTGGTTCCGTCGGGTGAGGAAGAGACGGTTCGCCTGACCGGCATCGAGGCGGCCCGGCCTGACCTGCAGGCCAAGGCCGAGGCATATCTGCGGACCATCTTACGCGGACACGATGAGCTCAAGCTGGAGTTTGACAGGCAGCAGCGCGACGGAAGCGGACGACTGCTGGCGTATGTTTGGGCTGTACACCGTCGGGACGCGCGCTGGCTGGCCGTCAATCGTGTCTCCATGCATTTCGACCGTGACGGTCTGACGGAGTATTGGGGCGCCGATAAGGACGACGGTCTGCAGTATCGCTGTCTCAATGCCGAACTCATCCGATCCGGATTCGCCCGGGCGGCAGTTATCCCACCGAACGTCCTTTATCAAAAACAGTTGCTTAGTATGACCCGCGAAGCACAAGAGCGGCACCGCAAGGAAGCGGAGGCCAACCGGACATCGGATGTTCCGCGCGACCTTGAGGAATGTTACCGCGCATTAAAGTCCAAGCTGCGGCAGCCGGAGCTGGTGGCGTTCATGAATACGGCAGAGGAGGACTTGGACCGGTATGACGCCGGGCTGGGCAATTGGCTGCGCGACCGGTGGGGGTTGTCGCAGGATTCGGAGTTGCATCAGTATTTTCAGGGGCTCGGGATAGCGGATCCGCTGGATATATCCCGGATCATCCTTACGTCCTTTCACCGGTATCTCAACGGAAGGGATATCCGGCTGGATGAGCAGTTGCAGGCGTGTCTGAAAAAAGACGTCAATCTTCATACGGGAGATTGAATACCACACTGATGTATGGTATAATCGGCGCATGAAAAAGCGTCCGCCAGACCATGGCCGCGGAGCTCCGGGCAATCCGGAGAACCGATTCGATACCGTCACCCGTGAGCCGGACCCCGAGTGCGACCCGGGTGATCAGGCAATGCCCAAGACAACCTTTCTGCGCGACACCACCAAGAGTTTCATTACCTACAACGACAGTCCGGATCTCGGCATGAGCGCCGGCATCAATCCCTACCGGGGATGTGAGCACGGGTGTGTGTATTGCTTCGCCCGGCCTACTCATGAGTATCTCGGGATGTCCGCAGGACTGGATTTTGAGAGCCGGATCATGGTGAAGCACCAGGCGCCTGCGATCCTCCGCAAGGAACTTGCCGCTGCCAAATTCCGGCCGCAGCCGCTGGGTTTGAGCGGCAATACCGATCCGTATCAGCCGGCCGAACAGAGATTTCGACTGTCCCGGCAATGTCTGGCCGTGTTGGCAGATTTTCGCAATCCGGTGGGAATCATTACGAAGAACAGGCTGGTGGTCCGCGATCTCGATATTCTGAAGGAACTCAATGCCTTCCGGTGCGTTAAGGTTTACCTTTCGATCACCACCCTGGACCCGCAGCTGGCGAATCTCATGGAACCCCGCGCTTCAACACCGGCGGACCGGCTGCGTGCGGTCCACGAATTAAGCCGGGCCGGTATTCCGGTCGGGGTGATGCTCGCCCCGGTGATTCCGGGCTTGACAGATGAGGAAATCCCGGCTATTTTAGAAGCCTCCGCACAGGCCGGAGCGGCCAGCGCCCGATTGATCATGGTGCGGCTGCCGTATTCCGTCAAAGATTTGTTCACGGCCTGGTTGGAACGCCACTATCCGGACCGCACAAGCAGGATATTGAACAGAATCAAGTCGGTACGCAACGGCCGGTTGAACGATCCGTCATTTCACAGCCGCTTGCGTGGTACCGGAGTTCATGCCGATCAGGTTCATAAGATCTTCACGATCTACAGCAAACGCTATCATTTGAACCGTGACAGCGCGCCATTGACGACTGCTCATTTTCGTAAGCCTAGTCCCCAGTTGATGTTATTCGGGGATAAATTGTAACGCAAAAGTTACCGGATGTTCACAGGACATTGACAACCGTTCACTAGTCTATCACTGAAGGGGGCTCCATCAACTGGAGTACGACCTCCGTTATTAGCCAACGAATGTTGTACTGTTTTTCTTTTCGAAGAAAAACGCCCCCTACTTAATGCTAGAGCAAATCAAGATTGCTAAACCAACGGGAGTTCAAACTCACATCTATCCGGAGCTGCGTTGCACATGTCTGGCGAAAAAATTCTTATAGTTGAAGACGACAAGCACATTTCAAAGCTGGTTAAGTATAATCTGGATAAGGCCGGCTATAGCTGCACCACCGTCATTACCGGGGAGGAAGGGTTCGAAGTCCTGGATAAGGAGAATATCGACCTTATCATCCTGGATGTGATGCTTCCAAAAATGGACGGTTTTGAGGTCTGCCGGCTCATCAAGCAGGAAGACGAATACATCGGCATACCGATTATCATGCTCACCGCGCGCGCAGAGGAGATCGACCGTATTGTCGGTCTGGAGCTCGGAGCCGATGATTATCTGGCCAAACCGTTCAGTCCGCGCGAACTGGTCTTGCGGGTCAAGGCCATCCTCAAGCGCGCGTCCGCCCAGGCCCAAAAAAGCGACGTCAAAGAGATCCTCGGTTTCGAGAAATTGAAAATTGACATTCCCCGTCATAAAGTCTTGGTCAATACCAAGGAGATCAAACTGACGGCGATGGAATTCGATTTGCTGGCAACATTGCTCAGACGCCGCGGCCGGGTCCAGAGCCGGGAACAGTTGCTCAACGATGTTTGGGGCATTGAAGCGGACGTGACCACGCGGACCGTGGATACCCATGTTAAACGCTTGCGGCAGAAGCTGGGGCGTTACGGCAAGTACATCGAGACGGTCCGGGGCTACGGCTATCGCTTTTTCGAGCAGGAGTGATCGGATTTGCGGATAAACATCCAATATAAAATCACCATCGTATTCGCCGCTATATCCGCGTTCATTCTGTTCGGAGTCTACATCTATCTGCAGAACCACCTCACCGATCAGATCTTCAAACAACTGCAAGCCAATTTGCACGGTAAGATCAATCTGGCCGCCCGTTACCTGCAACAACAGTACAGTCCGCGGTTGTCATTGCCGCAGATCGATAAGATAGCCGACGCAATCAGCGAAGATTTGGATTTGCGCGTGACGGTTATCGCCATGGACGGGCGGGTTTTGGGCGATTCGAACTTAACTCCGGAGATGGTGGAGAAAGTAGAAAACCATTTGTACCGCCCCGAAATCCAGGACGCCATCAAGTCAGGGGTGGGGATGAGCCGGCGCTTCAGTCAGACCGTCAAGCGGGAACTGCTTTACATGGCCATTCCGTTTACTTTGCCGCGCGCCGAGAATTCCGCGGGGATAATTCGGCTGGCGGTGCCTCTGTCGGAGATCAACAAGGTTACCGGCGGGCTGACCAATTTTCTGCTTGTCGCCCTGGGGATCGCCTTTATTGTATCGCTGACGCTTGGTTTTGTCGGTTCGCATATTATTTCCAAGCCGATCAGTGAGGTTTCGTCGATATCCAAGAGCATCGCGGCCGGCGATTTCTCAAAGGTCGTGACTATTCATTCCAAAGACGAATTCGGCGATCTGTCGACATCCGTCAACTATATGTCCAAGCAAATCAAAGAACGTATTGAAGAGGTCGTGGCCAGCCGTCTGCGGTTGGAAGCCGTTTTGTTGAGTATGTTTGACGGTGTTTTGGTTATGAATGCGGACGGCAAGATCCTGTTGATGAACAAGGCCTTGCGCGAGCTGCTTCAGGTGACCGAAGAGGTTGTCGGCAAGAAACCGATAGAGGTTATCCGCAACGTCGAGATTCAGGAAATCGCTACCGAAGTGCTTGAGAGCAAGACCGGAGCGATTTCTCGGGAAATCTCAGCCCTGTTCCCGCGCGAGAAGCACTTGATTATCCACGCCACACCGGTCACATTGCACGGCGTGGTCGATGGGGCAGTCATGGTCTTTCACAATATCACCGAACTGCGCCGGTTGGAGATGGTGCGCAAAGATTTCGTGGCCAACGTTTCTCACGAACTGCGTACCCCCATCACCAATATCAAAGGATATGCCGAAACACTCCTGGAAGGGGCCCTTGATGACAAGAGCAATGCCGAGGATTTCACCAATATTATCCACTCGGAGGCCGAACGATTGGCCAAACTGGTCGAGGACGTGTTGGACCTGTCCCGGATCGAGTCCGGAAAAATGCAGTTTCATTTCAAACCGCATGACATCGGCGATCTGGTGAAGCGGGTGGAGACGGGGCTGAGTAAGCAGTTTACCAAAAGAGGGATAACCTTCCGCACGGAGATACCCGATGACATCGGAAAGGTGCGCTGTGACGGGCCCAGCATCGCCCAGGTCCTGTTGAATTTGATCGAGAATGCGGTTAAGTACAACAAGGACAACGGGTTGGTAACAGTTTCAGCCCAGCATAAGGGCCGGTACGTGGAGCTCAGTATCGCGGATACCGGGATCGGCATCCCGGAGAATGACCTGCCGCGCATCTTCGAACGCTTCTACCGGGTGGATAAGGCCCATTCCCGTGAAATCGGAGGGACGGGGCTGGGGTTGTCCATCGTCAAGCATATTGTTCAGGCTCATCAAGGCGAGGTCCGCGTCACCAGTCAGACGGGGGTCGGTTCCTGTTTCCGTTTTACTCTGCCGCTGGCATGATAAGATTTCACCTAATTGTCACAATCCGGACAAATACCGTTCACCATGGCCGGGTATCCTAATGTGGCAAATAAAGAAAGAGGAGGGAACCGTGCAAAGATTTGACTACTCCTCAGGTCCCTATGTCGACCGAGTGGCCAGTGATCTTCGAACGCAAATTATCAATTTGCATAATATACTGGAAACGATTGAGCGGACGCGGCGTTATACCGACGATTTCATCCTGCAATCGCTGAAACAGACAGAAGGCGATTTGCGGCGTTTGCGCAAATTTATTGAAAGCTGAAAGCCGTTGCCGGGATAATGACAAGGCGTCCGATCAACGGGCCTGCCCCTCCCGGCAGGCCATCTTTTTTGGCGCGCCTGAGCCTAGCTGTGATGTTTCAGGACATCGGTAACACATTTCTTTGGTAGAATTGCACCAAAGGAGGGTGTCCGATGAATTCCCGAATATCACGTAAAGTCAAGTTACGGTGCATCGAATTAATTAATAACGGTAATTCTGTCACCGATATCGCTAAGCTCTTTGATTTAAGCCGAAAGACCATCTATAAATGGTTAAATCGGTATCAGGAACTGGGCATCGAGGGACTTGAGGATCATTCTACCCGGCCCCAGAATTCGCCTGGCGCATTATCGGATCATGTTATACAACAGATCATATCCCTGCGAGTAAAGGAGAAGATCGGCCCAGCTCGCATTGCATTGCGTTTGGGTTTAACTCACAGTAGCGTTTATCGTACGCTTTGCCGGCAAGGCCTCCAGTACCTGCAGCCGAAAAAACCGAGGAAGAAGCCCCAGCGATATGAAAAAACTTATCCCGGTGAACTTTTACATCTGGATACTAAAACGCTTGTTCCGCTACGTCGAGGATATCCCAAAGAGCATCAGTTTGCTATTCTGGATGATTACTCCAGAGAAGCTTTCTGTCGCATTTATCCGGCCGCAACTACTCGTGCGGCCACAGATTTTTTATATTTGGCCTTAGAATACTACAATTATCCTGTTAAGGCCGTGTTAACCGATAACGCTTTTTGTTTTTCGATGCGCTATGCCGCTCATGCCAGTCGTTTAACTTTATTCGCCCAAACGTGCCGGGATTTAGGCATTCGGCATTACCTTTTGCGACCGTATCATCCTGAAACAAATGGCAAAGTTGAGCGCTTTTTTAGAACCATTGATGATGAGTGCTATAATCGTATCCGCTTGCGCAATAGTCTTCATCGCTCACAGGTTCTTGATGCCTTCGTTCAGCACTACAATTTTAGGCGCCCGCACTTGAGTTTAAAGGGTCTGACGCCGGTTCAGCGCAGAATCAATTACTTTAATTCTGTTACCGATGTCCTGGAATAACACACCTAGCGTTTAACATCGGGGGCTCCTAGGGGAACGGTTGTCATTCAGGCTGGAGCGTGGTAATATCTAGGAATCTTTGAGATACGAATAATGTGCCGGGTGTTTCATCCCAACGGTTTCGCTAACCATCTCCTCATAACTTCAAACTTTGCTCTATGCGCACAGGAGGCAATTCATTCCCGGAGCGCTTACTTTCTTCGTTGTCTTGCTTCAGCCGTATGATTCGGCCGACGTGTTGGCGGAGGGCGCTAAGTCTCAAATGAAAGCCTTTGATGCGCTGATCGATCCGGTTCAGATTGCCGGAGAAAAGAATTTTTTTCCGACCACAGCCCTGAAAAATGATGTTCATCCGACGGCGACCAGGTAACTGGCCGTTACGTGGAAAACGATACGATCATTAAAGTTTGTCACCATGCCAGAGACACTTACCATTAAAAGAGAATTGGAGATCCCGAAGCCCCGCGGACTGTCTTCGAGCGCGCGGGACAAGTTGATCCATGCCTTCTTTTTCTTAAACGGCATGTTGTCGGTCATTGCGCTGATCGGGATATTCGGCCTGTTGGTTTATACGGCTATTCCAGCCTTTCAGGAAATTAACCTTTGGCATTTTTTGACGGGCGCCGTGTGGAACCCCACATCGTACTACGAGGCCAAATACGGGATCGTCCCCATGTTGGTCAGTACGATGATGGTTACCTTCGGGGCCCTGCTTATCGCCATTCCGCTGGGTATCGGTACGGCCGCCTATCTGTCCGATGTGGCCGGTCCCCGGACACGTGAGATTATCAAACCTGTTATTGAAATTCTGGCGGGAATTCCTTCTGTTGTCGTCGGGTTTCTCGGTATCGTGCTGGTCGGTCCGCTGATTGCCAAGTTGTTCGGAACGAGTAACGGATTGAACGCGATCAACGGATCGATCCTGCTGGGGGTGATGGCGCTGCCGACGATCATCAGTATCTCCGAGGATGCGTTGAACAGTGTACCCAAAACGTATGACCAGGCCTCATTGGCCCTGGGAGCGACGCGCTGGCAAACGGTGATCCGAGTCAAGATCCCCGCTGCGATGTCAGGGATAATCGCCGCCTGTATGCTGGGCATGGGCCGGGCCATCGGTGAGACGATGACGGTCCTGATGGCGACCGGATGCGCGCCGGCCATGCCGGAAGGTTTTCTGGAATCGGTACGCACTCTGACCTCATCGATAGCGATTGAATTGGGGGAAGTGGCTTACAACACCACGCATTATTACGCCCTGTTCGCGCTGGGGTTGGTCCTGTTTGTGATTACGTTTCTTATCAATCTGACCTCCGACATCGTCTTGCACCGCTACGAAAAGGTGAATCGCTGATATGAACAAAAAACGGTTTTCCGAAATAATCGGTTTTGCTATCCTGCGTTTTTGTTTGGGGCTGGTTTTGCTGACCCTGTTCGTTATCCTGTGGGATATTTTTACCAAGGGATTTTCTTCAGTATCATGGGAATTTCTTAGTACCATGCCCCGCAAGGGGATGACGGAAGGCGGGATATTTCCGGCGATCGTCGGGACGTTTTTGGTCACGGTGATCACGGCCCTGTTCTCCATTCCTTTGGGGATGGGGTGCGCGATATACCTTAATGAGTACGCCCGCGGCGGAAAACTGACACGTTTGATCCGCATGTCGATCCGCAATCTATCCGGTGTTCCGTCGATCGTTTATGGGCTGTTCGGTGTGGTGCTGTTCGTTCAACTGATGCATCTGGATACTTCCGTGCTGGCGGCGGGGTTGACGCTGGGGCTGATGACGCTGCCGTGGACGATCACCGCCAGTGAGGAGGCCCTGAAAAGCGTTCCGCAGGCCTATCGGGACGGGTCCCTGGCATTGGGTGCCACCAAGTGGCAGGCGATCCGCACCAATGTCCTGCCGTATGCCATTCCGGGAATGCTGACCGGGACGATCCTGGGATTATCCCGGGCGGCGGGGGAGACGGCGCCGATCCTGTTCACGGGGGCTGCTTTTTTCCTGCCGGTCCTTCCGAAATCCCTGTGGGACCAGTTTATGGCCCTGCCTTACCATCTGTATATTATGTCCACGCAACATCACGCGATCGAGCAAGTGCGGCCTTTAGCCTACGGCACGGCTCTGGTGCTGATAGCATTAATATTCTTGATGAATTCCGTCGCTATTTTCGCCCGATATAAATTGCGGCAGGTTAAATTGGAGTCATAATACTATGTCTGAGATATTTACTAATTCGATCGAGAAAAAGAACAAAATCGCGCCCCCGAAAATATCAGCCGATTCGTTCCCGGCCGGTGAGGAAAAATTTATGACCGCAGAAGACCGCCATAGTGAGGCCCGCATCAAGGGCGAAATAAAGATCATGGTCGAGAATTTCAATTTTTATTACGGAAATCATCAGGCCCTGAAGTCGATCAGCATGGAGGTTATCACCAATTCCGTCGTCGGGATCATCGGCCCTTCCGGATGCGGCAAGTCGACTTTTCTGCGCTGTTTTAACCGGATGAACGATACCATCAACGGCACCCGTTACGAAGGGACCATTGAAATCGACCGCAAGAACATCTTTGATAAAGATCTCGACGTGGTCGACCTGCGCCGGAATGTGGGGATGGTTTTTCAGAAGTCCAATCCTTTTCCCAAATCGATCTTCGACAATGTGGCGTACGGAATGAAGATTAACGGCATCAAGGACAAAAGCAAGATCGAACAGACCGTCGAACGCAGCCTGCGCCACGCCGCCCTGTGGGAGGAGGTAAAGGACCGCCTCAATAAGAGTGCCTTCGCGCTGTCCGGTGGGCAGCAGCAACGCCTGTGTATCGCGCGGGCATTAGCGGTTGAACCGCAAGTGCTGTTGCTGGATGAGCCGGCCTCGGCGCTGGACCCTATCGCGACGGCGAAGATCGAGGAGTTGATTCACGAGTTGAAGAAGGACTACACCATCATTATTGTCACGCACAATATGCAGCAGGCCGCCCGCGTTTCTGATTACACGGCGTTCTTTATGCTCGGCGAGTTGTATGAATATGACTTGACCACAAAAATATTTACGAATCCCACCCGCAAAACGACCGAAGATTATGTTACGGGCCGGTTCGGTTAATGGTCACGCCCGACCAAGGAGGTAGTCATCATCGAACGAAGGCATGTTGACGAAGAACTGGAAGCCATCAAGACGGATTTGCTGAAGATGGCCATTATGGTGGAAGAGGCGATCCACCTGTCTATTGAAGCCCTTACCAAGCAGGACGCGCGGATGGCCTCACAGGTGATCATGCATGATCAGGCCATCGACGAGATGGAAAACACCGTCGAGGAACGAATCATTGACGCCTTGGCCCTTTACCAGCCGTTTGCCGGTGACCTGCGGTTTATGACCACCGCCATGCACATCAACACCGAGTTGGAGCGGATCGCGGACCTGACCGTCAATATTTCCCAACGGGTCCTCGAACTATCCGACCAACCGCTGCTCAAACCGTTGATCGATATCCCAAAGTTAGCTGCTCAAGCCAAGTTTATGGTCCGCGCGGCGATCGACTCGTTCGTGAAACATGACGAGAAAATGGCCCTCGAGGTGATTTTATCCGACAAGGAAGCCAATCAGCTGCGTACTTTGGTGATTCAGGAGTTGATCTACGACTATATGGTCAAAGATACCACCACGGTCACCAGGGCCGTTCCCCTGTTGCTGTTGACCCGCGACTTGGAACGAATCTGTGATCATGCGGCCGCCATCGCCGAGGATGTGATCTATATGGTGCAGGCGCGTATCGTCAAACACAAGCGCGACGTGCTTAATACCAAACGCAAAGATATCAGCAATTAACCGGTTTTTCCCGCGTTGTTTCAAAAAGGGTATATCGAAAGATATACCCTTTTTTTATTGAGATGATATGCTGAAACTATGGTGAAATGGATCGACTTTATCAGGCTGGCCGGTATCCGGGGAGGATACCGGATTTTCATGCGCAAGTTCTTTGACAGCCGTCCGGTTTTCTCGGTGATGATAAAAGTAGCCCGGGCTTACCGGCGTATTCTACTGCGCAAGCCCCGTGTCTGTGCGGTCATCGGCTCCCTGGGGAAGACGACCACCACCCGTGCCGTCCGTGCCGCCGTGGGCGGTCCGGTCCGTCAACCGTGGTACAGCAACTACGGAAGCAGTCTGGCCTGCAATCTGCTGGCCGTCCGGCCGTGGGATCCGCACACCGTCCTGGAGGCCGGCATTGCCTATCCGGGAATGATGGACGACAATTTGTATATTCTGAAACCGGATATGGTGGTGGCCACGGCGATTGCCTGGGAGCATTTCCGGACGTTCAAGTCGCACGAGGATATCCGCGACGAGAAGGTCAAGATAATCCGGGCCCTGCCGCCCGCGGGATGGGCGGTCCTCAATGGTGACGATCCGCATATCCGGTGGATGGCTTCCCAGACCCGGGCGCGGGTCATGTTCTACGGCTTAGGGGATGACTGCGCCGTGCGGCTGCTGGATTTTCAGTATGACTGGCCGCACGGCATGACAGGGCGGGTGGCCTACCGGGATCAAATATGGGACGTGCGGACGCGGATGTTCGGACGGCATTTCTGGTATTCCGTGCTGGCAGGACTGACGGTTGCCGTCTGTTGGAATACGGATATTCCGGCCGCGATCGAACGCCTCTCCCATCTCCCGCCGACCCCTAACAGATTGGAATGTATAGAATTAGAGAATAAATGCCGGATCATGGACGACACCTGCAAAGGCGGATTCGACTCCTGGCTCACGGCCTGCGCCGCCCTCGAACAGGTCAACGCTGAGCGGAAGATTGTGGTTTGCGGGGATATTGAAGATCCTCCGGGATCGCGCGCCGAGACCTACGGCCGCGTCGGTGAGGCGATCGGACGGGCCGCGGAGGTGGCGATTTTCTTCGGTTTCGGCGATGACCTGAATAAGGCCCGAGTCGCCGCCCAGCGGGCGGGGATTTCACCCGAAAATATTTCAATTCTGAAGTCTTCGCACTGGGAGAAGCTCGCCGAGACGGTGCGTGGCATGATGCGGCCGGGAGATGTTATACTTGTCAAGGGCCGATCCGCTTACCGCTTGCAGCGCGTGGTGCTGGCCCTGCAAAACCGGACGGTAACCTGTCCTTTGAAAATTTGCAATATCAAAGTTCACACCTGTGATGAATGTCCGATGTTGGAACGGCGTATGCCGGATTTCCAAAACCACTACATACTTCCTTACATCAAGCAGTAACCATCGGACGCACCTCAAGTCAAAATGCGCGCTTCAGAATTTGGAAAAATAGTTGGGAGCGATGTGCGTTAGTCCTTATAATGAAGAACGTTAGTATAATGGAGTTGGACTAATTTTGAAAAAGCTACTCTTCACGATAATCATTTTCGGACTGGCCTGCGGACAGGCGGCGGCCGATACTATCTATCTCAAGTCCGGCCGCATCATCCGCAACCGCAAAGTCGTTCAACGGACGCCGATCTATATCCGTGTCGAACCCCGTTTTCTCGGGGATCCCGAACGCGAGTTTCTGGTGGAGAATGTCGACCGTGTGGTGATCGGCAAGGACAATGCGATTCCCGCCGCCGAAGTGATGGACTATGTCTCTGTCGAGAATCTCGACGATGTCCCCGCTGATATCAAATTGGCCGCCAAGCAAATGGCGATGACGTTGTTGGAACAGGCGATGCAGAGCGTGCTCACCCCGACGCTCGAGGAAGCGCCGGAGAATGTCAAGCGGGTCGCCGAACAAAAGGCTTCGGACCTGCTGGCCTCGGCCATGGCGTCGTTGAATGACACGCCCGACAACGTCAAGTCGGCCGCCCGCGAGATTGCCAACAGCCTGCTCGAGGAGACGGTGCGCACCACCGCGCTTGAGTCGATCGACGAAGTCCCCGAGGACGTGAGGCGCGTGGCCCAAGAAAAAGCCGGATATCTGATCGAACAGGCGATGGTGGACTCCGTGGAAGAGGCCCCGAATCAGGTCAAGCTGGCGGCCAAACTGAAGGCGCAGGCCCTGATCGAGGATGCCATGCGGGAGGTCAATATACTGGAAGGTGTGATCAACGAGGGGCAGACCGCGCAGGACCGGTTTGAGGTTTCATCAATAATTCAACGCAATAAGCAGCAGTTGCGCGGCCGGGTGACCACTTTTGACCGGATGATAGATCAGGCGGACGTCGACGCGCTGATGGATGAGGCTGTTCAACGCCGTGTGGCGGATGGGGCGACATTCGATTTTCAATCGGTTCCCGGAACCGAAGGTATGGTGGAAAAGATGGTCGTCGCCCCCGAACCGCAGATGAGTGAACGGACCGAAGCGGCTGCGCACGAAACCGCGGAGTCGAAAATGCCGCCGCCGCTCGCCGCGGCGCGGGCCGCCGCGAGCAACCCGCCGATAGAGGCCGTCGATCCGCCCGCTGAAGTCCAGGTTTTGTCCGAAAAAGAACTGGCCGCCCGCATCGCGGCTATACCCCAACCCACCGTCAAAGGGATGGGATTTATGGATTTTATGTCCGCGCTAAGCTACCGGGATTATATGGTGATGGGCTTGTGTGTCGTCCTGCTGCTGGTCCTCCTGAGCCAGCAATCCCGGGCCCGGTCGAGAAAAAAGGACGGTGAAGAGGAGGCCGATATTCAGGTGGTGTCTTCATTAACTTTTCAGCATCTTCCCGACGCCATTAAGCGGAAATTTACCAGCAGCGACATCACCATGATTCTCGATTTGGAAGACCAGTTCCGGCAGTCTTCGGATAAGAATACCGGCGAGATGTTCATCGATGACGAGAATCTGCTGAAATTTATCCAGGAGCAGGCGCAGAAGGCAGGCGGCCTGTTCACGCTCGATGACCTCAAGAAAGTCCTCGAGGTCAAAGAGCAGACACTTACCGAAACCGGTATGGCCTGATACCGTGTCGCAAAGAGACATCGTAACCACGCAGGACGGATCACCCACCTTGTACTCCCGCCAATACGGAGATCATTACCATTCCACTTACGGAGCCGTGCAGGAATCGCGGCATGTCTTTATTGAAAGCGGATTGACCTGTGTAGGAGCGCATTCCCAGGAAGTGCGCTTATTGGAAGTCGGCCTGGGAACGGGGCTCAACTGCATTTTAACGGCGGCCCACCGCGCCGGCAGGTCGGTGCGGTACACCGCTCTGGAACCGGATCCATTGCCGGACACCGATGTGGAGCGGCTCGACTACGCGCCTGCGCTGGGCAGTGCGGTATCACGGCTGTTCCGACTGTTGCACAACGGTCCGTGGGAAACCGACTTTGAGTTGGAATCCGGTATGACGGTGACCAAGCGTCGGCAGACCGTACAGGAATTTCAGGGCGCCGCGACGTTTGATTTGGTGTATTACGACGCCTTCTCGCCGGCGGTCCAGCCCGAGATGTGGACCGAGGCGGTTTTCGCGCGGATATATCAGTGCAGCGTGCCGGGAGCGGTGCTGGTCACCTACAGCAGCCGGGGATCGGTCCGACGTGCGCTCGCTGCTGCCGGCTTTCTCGTCGAGAAGATTCCCGGTCCGCCGGGGAAGAGGGAGATGGTCAGGGCCCGCAAACCCGGGGATGCGCGTTAACCGCGGCCATTTCTCCGGAATCCGCCAAAATATTTAAGCCAGATTGTAAATTGTTGTAATGTTTGTTTTTATATTCCCCCTGCTGGTCAAAGACTGCTTGTTGGCCGCTTTTCCGCTGTGTTATATTGGAAAAGTTGTTCGGGGGAACACGCATGCACAAACAATTGTCTTATGGCATAATCCTGTCTTTGGTGGCCGCCCTGGCGATCCTGCCGCAAACCCGCTCCGATGCCCGGTCCACGGTGAATCCGGAGCTTTATCAAGTGATCATGGCCAACGATGCCCGCTATATTCTGACGGGCAAGGCGTCGTGGTACTCCAAGAATTCCCCCGGTATCCGCAAACACACTGCGAACAACGAAGTCTTCGATGACAGGGCCATGACCTGCGCCATGTGGGGGGCGCCGTTTAATCAGCGTCTGCGGGTCACCAACCTTGATAACGGCAAATCGGTTGAGGTCCGGGTGAATGATCGCGGACCGCATCCGCGGTTTCTTCAGCAGGGACGCATCATTGATTTGACCGAGGCGGCCTTCTCCGAGATCGCTCCCACGCGCCAGGGATTGATCCCCATCCGCATCGAGTATCTCTAAACATAACTGATTGACTAATTTCTTCCGGCGGAGGCGTGTTTGATCGCGCGGAGTTTATCCGGTAACTGTGGCCGCTGTTTATCCCCGAAGCGGTTGTCTTGATACAGCCGGAAAAAATCTTCGATCATATCGATGAGCGTGTCTTGACCGGGATGATGGGTCCGCAGCCGGCGGATGAGGTCGCTGTGCGTTTCATGCATCAGCTGCCGGGTGCGGAAGTTTTTACGCAGGACCAGTTCCAGGTCATGGTAGGTCTTGATGTAATCCTTGCGGACCGGTTTTCGGCGCCGCAGCTGCTTGCGGTTGGGGGAGAAGCACCAGCGAATGAAGTACCATATCTCGCGATGGTTCCGGATAAGAACCAGCACGAACAGGACCATCACCAGCCACACCAAAAGTTTCTCACTCTCCAGATTCTTAAAATCCGAACGAAAACGGAGGATCGCCAGGTAGATCGCGTCGGCGATACGGTTGATCGCCCGGCCGTCGTTTAAGACTCTCAGCCGGTCGGGAGGCGTCGGATCAAAACGCTGCCAGCTGAAGCTGCCGGGGTGCTGCGGGTCCGGCAGATAGGCCTCCACCCAGGCGTGGGCGTCGCGGACGCGCACGAGGAACTGTTCCTCCGCTTTCCCGATCCGCTCGGTTGCGAGAAATCCGACCGTCAACCGGCTCGGTATGTCCGCGGCCCGCAATAAAACGGCCATGGTCGAGGCAAAGAAAGAACAGTAGACCGGCGGTCTGCGGGCCAGGATATAAATGATCCCCATTTCATTGGCCTCAAAGGAGACATCGAGCGAGTAGGTATAGTTCCTCAGGAAATGCGCTTGAATCAGACGCGCCATACGTCCCGGATCGGTCTCGTTTCCGACGATTTGTTTGAGGAACGGGCGCAGCCGTGCCTTGAACTCCGGATTGAGATAGCTGTAGTCATTCAAGTCGTCCACGCGGTTATGCACTAGGCGCGGTTCCTCATGCCGGCTGATGGTGACCTGGTGAATGCTCTTCTGAAGGCTGTACACCAGTCCCTGGCGGTCCTGTTCGTAGGGGCCGTTATAGCCGACGACGTTCTTGGTGCCGCGCGGGACGGGGACGATGTCTTTCAGGGTCACCAGCATATTCAGGGCAAGAGTCTCGTCACCGTCGGCATGTTGTTCAGGCAGGGCGTAACGCATCACATCTTCAGGTGCGATCCACTTTCCGTCGTTGTAATCTTTAAAATATTGCGTATGCAGATAGAGGGACGCGCGATTGGCGCGGTCCACCTCGAGTACGGGACGGATGTCATTGCCGCTGATCCCGGGACCCCGTATGTCCATGACCGGGCTGAAGCTGAAGAACGGATGGCGGCGGTAGATCAAGGTGTAATCTTTGATCAATCGCGTGTAAACGGCGTCACCGATATGAAAGGCCAGCACAAATCCCGCAAACAATCCGACGGAGATCACGGTGAATATGGTGAATAGAACTATCTTTCTCCAGAGGGCTTCCTTGGGGCGGGGCGGCAGATTGCTCGTATCACCCGTTTGGGTCATAAAGGCCCCGGCGTTGACCACGCAAAACAGCACAAAACACACGGCCGAGGCCAGGGTGAAGGCCACGTTCACCGACAAGGCCACCGTCAGCCACGGCAGCAGTTTTAGAAAGAACGCGCGGTATAAATAGCGCGGGCTGAACCACAGAAAAAGGACCAGAAACAAGGAACCCGATTGCAGGATAAAGATGGCGTAGGACTGCATGAAGTCGGATTCATACTGTCGCGGATTGACCGTGATCCACATCCAGCCCAGGAGCAGGGATACACTCATCGCCGTCGCCCAGGAAAATTTGTTCTCGAGGGGCTGATTTTTCTTTTGGTTTTTGCTGACCTGTTTGATCGTGACCAGGACAATAAGGAAACAGGCCGCCGGCAGGATATAATCGCCCTGGCAGGTGGCATATACCAGCCAGGCGGTACCCAGGATGCCCAAGGTGCGGGGGAGATCGAAGTGGTATGTCAGGGCCTGCATCATGCGACGAGTACCTTGGGATTGATATCCCGTACCAGGGTTACGTCAAGATCCGGAGTTTCGCGAAGTTCGTTCGGGTTGACGATCAAAATGCGTAAGGTCACCCCGGCGCTGCGCAATGCGTGACACAGTCCGGAGCGCGTTTTGTCCCAGTCGGAGAGGATGATAATGGCGGTGGAAACTGTATGCGCCGTTTTCATCAGCTGTGCCTCGAGCACGCCGAAGTCCACTGTATTGACGACGGGTGTGCCCGCCATGATGTGCAGGATCTCTTCCTGATACGTATACGGATTGCCGCGTTGAAATTGGTACAGCTTGTCGCCGTTGGCGAAAAGGTCGACCAAGAAACCTTTGTTGGCCAAGGCGTCGGTGATCCCGGCGGCCAGGGAAATGCGGTGTTCCAGCCATTCGGTCCGGTCGCGGCGATCCGACTCGATATCGAGGATCAAGGCCGTCTTCACGTAATATTCGTCGATGTACTCCTTCACGATCAACTTGCCGGTGTGCGCATAACTCGGCCAATGGATGTCCCGCAGGCGGTCGCCCTGGCGATATTCCCGGGTGCTGAAAAATTCGTTGGAATCCCCGATGGTGGAACTGATGGTCACACCGCCGGGCTGATAGATGTTTTTCATCGGGATCCGGAAGCGGGATTGCGAGACATAAGCCGGGTGGACCACCAGCGGTTGTTCCGCTCCAGCCTTGACCGGCCAGCGCACGATGTTGGAAGGATAGGCGCTGCCGACAAACAGCCGCGGCAGCTTGTAGATACCGCGCATCGGACACTGGATCACCAGGCTGACCGTCGCCGACTGTCCCGGGGCCAGGTAGGCCACTTCATTCTTGTAAGCGGGATTCTCAAAGGCAAAATACAAACCGTAGGGAAGGACCCCTTCATTGACCGCCAGGTTCTTTACGGGACGGCGGCCGACATTCTTGACGGTCACTTCATAGACCATAAACGAACCGGCGGTCGGGGGATCAGGGAGCGTCCGGTACAATTCGACCTTCGGGATGAAGAACAGCGAGAAAATTACCGACGTGATCATCAGCGCCAGGATGACGCATGTCAGTAAGTACGCGGAGATATGCAGGCCCGGTGACGCGATACCGGTGCTGATGAACAGGGCGGTAATCAGGATAATCCCGATCGGCGTCAACCATGAATAACTCAGGGCCGTGAATATTTTGATGAAGTAATGGTCACGCGCGGGCAGAAAAAATGACCAGCGCGGATTGCGCATCAGCGGGGGACCTTTACGGAGTTCAGGATGTCGTGAATGATCTTTTCACGCGTCACACCGCCGTACTGAGCCTTGGTATCCAACAGGACGCGGTGCGACAGGACGTTGACGGCCAGTGTCTTGACATCCTCGGGGATAACATAGTCCCGTTCATAGAAGAGGGCCCGCGAACGGACCATACGGGCATACAGCAGCGCGCCGCGCGTCGATACTCCCAGGCTGATCTGCGGATTGCGCCGAGTCTCCTGAACGATTTCCATCAGATAATTGCTGACTGATTCTTCGATCCGGATGTGATCGACCAGTTCGCGCAACCGGACGAGGTCCTCAAGCGTGACCACCGAATCGATTTGATTGACCGGGTCCGAGGTGGTCCGGTCGATGATCAGCCGTTCTTCGAGATCCCGCGGCGGATAACCCAGGTCGAGCTGCAGCATAAAGCGGTCGAGCTGCGCCTCGGGCAGCGGATAAGTCCCGTGATATTCCACCGGGTTTTGCGTGGCCAGAACTACAAACGGGAGCGGCAGGACATGGCTGGTCCCGTCAATGGTCACCTGCTTTTCACTCATCGATTCCAGCAGCGCCGACTGGGTCCGCGGGGAGGCCCGGTTGATTTCGTCGGCAAGCACGATGTTGGCAAAAAGCGGCCCTTTCTTGAACGAGAATGTGCTGTCGGACTGGTTGAAAATGTTGATTCCCGTGATGTCGGTGGGCAACAGGTCCGGCGTGAACTGAATCCGGGAGAAGGACCCGTCGATGGTCTTGGCCAGAGAACGCGCCAGTGTCGTCTTGCCGATCCCGGGGATGTCTTCAATCAGGATATGCCCCGAGGCGACCAGCGCGAGGATGACGAGTTCAATCTTTTCTTCTTTACCGTGAATGACCTGCCCCAGATTGGCGGCGGCCGATTTCATGAGTTGACAGGCGTTACTGATTGGAAGGTCCATGCGATTCCTTTGCTGGCGGACAGATCCGCTTCCGTAAAGTATATATCATTCGCGCCCGTTTTTTAAGTCCCGGTCCGGACTTTTTGACGGGCGGCCGGTGATTTGTTCGAGCTCCTCGGCCGCGCTTCTCAGGTAACGGTCGATCTCAAGGGCTTTATTAAGAAAAAAGATCGCGGCACGGTATTGCCGGGTTTTATGGTAAATATGGCCGAGGTAATAGTAGGTTTGAGCGTCGCGCGGGTCGTACTCGAGAACCTGCATGAAATAAGCCTCGGCCAGCGAGAATTTCTCCTGTTTTAAGGCGATAATTCCCAAGTTTCCCAAGACGACATTTTGCTTGTACGGCGTGCGGGCCGCCCGCAGAAAATAGCGCTGGGCCAGTCCGTAGCGACCCCGGCTGAGATAGTCGTGTCCGAGCCAGAAATTCGGCCAGAAATTATCCGGCGATACGCTGAGCCAGTAGGTGCAGTACAAATGCTCCGAGCTCCAGCGCGTGTTCTGCCGCTGGGAGGCCAGGACAAAGACAACGGTTAAGATCACCGCCGCACAGGTGCGCAGGGCGATGCGGCAGCGTCCGATCAGATGACCGAGGCAGACGAAGAATCCGACCGATGAGAAAAACAGCCAGTGTGGCTGGATGACAAACCCCAGAAAAGGCCGCGAGAAACAAGCCAGGGCCACCGGCAGGCAACCGATTACCATCCAGGCGATCCCGAATCGGTATGCCGACGGAACGCGGCGGTTGAGGAACAGCCAGGCAGTTATGCCGACAGCCGCGGCCAGGACGGCCAGCCACCACCACGGCGCGTCGGGGTCCAGCGGTGCGTTCCAGGCGAGGACGATCCCGTCGTGATAGAAATAGCTGCCGAAGTACCACGCCAGAAGTTTGGTATAGTGAATGAGATAGCCGGCAAAATCGATCCGGAATTCCGCAATGTTGCCGACGACATTCGCCTTGGCTGACAGCAGCAGCGAGCGGGTAACGATGAACAAGGCGACGATACCCGCCGGCGGGAGCGCGGCGATGAACGTCCTTTTCAGCGAAAGGCCGCGGCCGAAATAGAGGGCGGCGGCCAGATAGAGCGGGAAGGCGACCGCGACTTCATGTGAGAATAACGCCAGCACCAACCACACGGCGCTGACGATCAGATTGTGCCGCGGATTGTCATCGGCGAGATAACGGAGGTACTTGATCAGCGCCACATGGACCGCCAGGATCAGGAACGGAAACGAGGTCGCGTTCTTGTAATTGACCGCGACCCCGTTGATCGGATGCGTCAGGAAAAACAAGACGGCAAGGTATGCCTCGACCGGCCGGCCGAAGAGCAGGTTCAGCAAACGGTACAGGGCGCAACCGGACAGAACATATAAAAGCAGGCTCAGGAGATGATAACCCACCGGTTTGTCGCCGAAGAAGACAAAGGTCGTGAAATTGAAGAAATCCGTGACCGGCCGCAGGTATACCTGATTGCGCAGCGTCTCCGGATCGAAAGGGGCGAATCCTTTGGTGCGGAAGTCGGCATTTTCCAGGACACGGGGAAAGTCGTCCATCAGAAATCCGTTTTGTAGACTACTACCGTAGGTCAGCAGGCCGATGACCAGGAAAGAAAGTGCCGCCCAGACAAAACGGTCGTTGCCGGTGCCGGACAGAGACAGAGGTTTTCGAGATATATTACTCATGGGACTCCAGGTACCGGCGGACCTTTTCCAGGCTGTCGCGCACAGTCGTCGATTCCGGATCGAACTTCTGCGCCCGTAATAACAATTCCTCCGCTCGCCGGGCGTTGCCCAGGGCGAAGTAGCTCATGGCGGCGTTGTGATGGACCGCAGACGAGTCAGGGTTCCAGCGGTGGGCCTGATTATAGTAGCCGATGGCCTTGTCGTAAAATCCGTTTTGATGATAGATGTTGCCGAGGTTATAGTACACCTCCCAATCGATGTAGCCGCCGGTCAGGGCTCGGCAATAAAGTGTCGCCGCCAGCTGATGGTTGCCTTCCTTGTGATAAATCAATGCCAGCCAGAAATTGGGCAAGTCAGCCGACGGATCATGGGCCAGCCAGTACTGGAGATAAGGCCGTTCATACTGCCAGCGCAAGGTGTACGTATTGGTAAAATAACCCAAGAAAAGGACCACACACCCCAAGCCGGCTTTCCAGATACGGTCGGACAGGCGCGTTTCGCGCAGGCGGATCATCAGTCGGGCAGTCAGTCCGAAGAATCCTACGGAAGAGGCGATGAACCAGTGCGGTTCAATGCCGATGCCGGAAGACGGATGGACAAAGGACGTGGCCGCCAGCATGATGAAACCGCACACGAACCACAGGATCAGGAACAAATCAATACTCTTACGCCACGAACGGCGGAAGATCCATATCAACGCACCGGCGGCGGCCAGCGGCGACAATAACCACGGGAGGCTGATGTGCGTCTGGTCAGCAACCCGGAGGTTCCAGAGGATACCCTCCGGCCAGAAGAGTTTGCCGGTATACAGCGCGATATTGCGGATGATGGTGCACAACAGGGACCCAACGGTGACACCGTTCTCCTCGGTGATATAGCCGGTCAATCCGATGACGTCCATGGTGTTGCTGACGAATGTCAGGCGGAAGATCAGATAAGCCAACGCGATCAAAAGGTACGGAAAGGTATGCAGGACGGCGGTCCGCCATCCGCTCCCGCGCAGCTGCCAGGCATAGAGAAAGACATACACCGGCAGGCACAAGGTGATCTCGTGCACGAGAAAACTCAGCGCAAAAAACAGACCGCTTAAGATCAGCAGGTCCCAGCGCTGCCGCCGTTCGAAGAAATCGGTATAGCACAGCAGGCTGAGCAGAAAGAACGTGGCATACGGCATCACGGGCATGGCCACGTACAGGACGGGCGTGGAATTGATCGGATGCACGCAGAAGAGGATGGAGGCGAGCAGGCCGGTGCCGGTATGGGACGTAATATTCTTGACCAGCAGAAAGACCAGGACGCCGGTCAGGGCCAGGCAAATGATATTGATCAGCCGGTGCGGCAGCATGTTTTCACCGAACCGCTGATAGGTCCAAGAATCGTAAATCCGCGTCAGCGGGCGGTAGAAATTGTCGTCGGCGCGGGGAAGAAGGGCGTCTTTCATGGCGCCTGCCGGAACTCGGAACGATGAACTGAGCAGATAGGCGGTATCTTCGTGCATAAACTCACCGCGCAGTCCGTTGCGGTAGGTCAACAGCGAGATGCCGATAAGGATAATAAAGATCGCCAGGGAAATCCGCATGGGCAAAAGACGGGTACCGGGGGACTATTCGTCCGTCGACAAAGACTTGATGTCACCGGACATTAACTGGGCGATGGTCTGGGTATACTCGATTTTCTCCAGGATAATCTTCACCACCGCGGCTATCGGTGAGGCGAGGAACATCCCCACAATTCCCCACATCATACCGAAGAAGACCAATGACATCAATATCACCACCGGATGCAGCTGCAGCGAGTCGCCCAGGATCTTCGGCTGCAGGATATTTCCGATTCCGAGCTGGATGACGGTCGGGATCACGAACACCAGGACCTTGACCCACGTCGCCATTTCCGGATCAAGCAGGGCGACCGGAATCGGCAGCAGGGTGGCCACGATGGAACCGATATTCGGGATAAAATTGAGCAGGATCGTCAGAATTCCGAAGACAAAGGCGAACTTCACACCCAGTATCATCAGCGCCACCCCCACCAGGACTCCGGTGAGCGTCGACACGAAAAACATCGCCCCGATAAAACGCTTGATGCGTGATTCGATGCTATGCAGGATACTGCCTTCTTTATGTTGAGGAGGTTGTTTCCCGAGCAGCAAGAAGATCATGAAGATCAGGACCAGAAACCCGCTGGATAAAACACTGACTAGGGTGCTGGCCAGTCCTTTCATCATATTGCCCACGGTATTGGCCGAGGTCTCCAAAAAACGTTTGGTGACTTCTTCCTTTTCCATGCCGAAGCGTTCCAGCGGCAGTTTGTCCACGGTGTCGCTGAGCAGCTGCCGCACCGTGCTGGGATAGTCCGAGGCATAGGACGTGATTTGCCCTATGGAGGCCGATATCATCAGAAAGAACATGGAAATCAGCAGGAACCCGAGCATGATGGTGAGGAGGATGGCCAGCTTGCGCGGGCACTTCAGGAACTTCATCAGAAAATCGATGACGGGCGTCAGCATCATAGTAAAGAACATCGATAGGATGAAGGGAATGAGGACCGGTTTGAGGTAGTACATCCCTACGCAGATCGCGAACGTGCTCAGGATGAACAGGCAAATCGTCTGAAAACGGTACTCTTTGGGTGAAATTTCCATACGGGCACTATTATAATCCATTTTTGCCCCTTGTCCACCGCCAATTCTTCCGCGTTTTTAACTCCAACTATAGGCCTCTCAAGGTTTTAGGCCTGGAGAATAATGGTTGACATAAGTCGGAGGGCCTGATAAGATTCCCTACCCCGTGGGGGAATAAAATTCCGTATGGTCTGGAATACCAAGTACTTTGTCGAAACAATCCACTTTGATACAATCCGAAGAAGCCCGGGAGCTGGTGTCCGCCATCGGCGGCCTCATCCGTGAGTTTCTGTCTTTTGTCAGCGGGACCGGCGCGGGGACGATCTTTTCTCAAGTTGACAATAACAAAGATACATTGCACAATATAGAACCCGCGATCAGGGAGGCGGCTGTACGCTTCCGGGAGCGGCCCGATCTTTTTCAGGATGACAAACTCGTCGGGTACGGGGCTGATTACACCACCGCAGTGGCCCATCCGGTCCGTATCGAGGTCCGGCAGGTGGCCGGCGAGCCGGGGGTGGCCCAAATTGCCGCCCGCGGCATTACGGGAGAGTTCCGACGCATCGTTCTTGAATTCCTCCGTGACCACGCTCACTTCGCCGCCGACCGGTTCTACGTGCGTCTGTCGGGCAAGGCCTCATTTGAAATCAACATCGCCGGGGTCAACAAGGCATTACCTTTGCACTATGTTTCGGAGCGGTGGGATGCCGTATTGGACGCCGTGACCTATAAGCCGGGACGGGGGGTGGATGCCCGTCGTACACGAACGCTTATTGCCGCCGACGCGGACGGCACGACGTGGGACAGCCCGCGGGACGGTAAGGCGCCGGAACTCGATTCCAGCGCCGCACTGCCGGCACTGACCGAATACCTGCGCCACGGCGGGATCTATCTGATCATTTCCGGAAACCACCTGGACCGCACCGTTGCCCGCGTGGGCCGGCATTTGGAAGTCGACTGCCGGAGGAATTTGCTGATTTCGGCCAACGGAGGGGCAAATCTCGTGTATTTCAATGAAGCGGGCGACCCGGTGGAGAGCGGGGAGTATCGGGGAGAGGCGTTAGCGGTCGCGAACGCCAAGGGTCCGTTTGCGCTGGATGCGGTTTATTTGGGCGATGACGGCCGGCCGAGCGGCAATGACCGGGAAGCCTTTGAGGTGATCGGTCCGGAACGTTCGATTTTAGTGGCCAATCCGGCCTCAACTGATATAATACCGTTTCTAACCACCCGGACAATCGGGGGATTGGTCGACGGGACACGCCGCGTGCTCGAGTACGTCAACGGCGTGATCCGGGAGCGTCCTCATCAAGAGATATTTACGCAGGCGAACCTGGCGGCGCTGGTTCGTGCGGCGTCACAGGCCTGATAATGCTGGCTTCAACACTTTGTTATTTGCAACGCGACGGTCAGACCCTGATGCTCCACCGCATCAAGAAGGACAAGGATGTCCACCAGGGCAAGTACAACGGTCTGGGCGGAAAGTTTCATGCCGGTGAAACACCGGAAGATTGCGTGACAAGGGAAGTCAAAGAGGAGTCCGGCCTCGATATTCACCGCCCCGCACTGCGCGGGGTCATGACGTTTCCGGAGTTCAAGGACCAGGAGGACTGGCTGGTCTTTCTGTTTACGGCGCGCGATTTCAGCGGCGAAATGAAGGATTGCGACGAGGGCGTCCTGTGCTGGATCGATGACGACAAACTCACCGACCTGCATTTATGGGAAGGCGACCGATATTTTCTGGAATGGCTGAAGCAGGACAAGTTCTTTTCGGCCAGGTTTTATTATAAGGAAGGTCAATTGATCAATCACGACGTGACGTTTTATGACTTCGGGGGAATGGCATAGATCATGAGTGAGCAAGACAAGGAGAATGACATGGAAGAATCGACCATACCGTCGGAAGACCGCATCCTCAAGTGTGATACCAAGGACAAGACCGGGCTGAACGATTTTCATCAGCTTCCCGATCTGTTCGGGATCGACATCGATAAGGTGGGTATCAACCGGTTTCGGATTCCGATGAATTACCTTACCCCTGAAGGCGATTTGATCAACCACGATACCGAGGCCAGTATGTACATTCACTTTCCCAAGGGAAAGGCCGGGATCAACATGAGCCGGTTGTACGAAATCCTGCAGCAGGAAGTGGCCAAGTCGCATGTCTGTACCCAGCTGTTTCGCACCATTCTGGAACGCTACCGCGCGGATATGCGTGACGAGGAAAATGATCCGCTGTTTCAGAAATCTTACTTAAAGCTCCGTTTCCGTTATGCCCTCAAGCAACCGGCCTTGAAGAGTCCCCACTGGGGATGGCAGTACTACGACTGTATTGTCGAAGGCAAGAGCGACAAAGGGGATCTGCGGTTTTTTCTGACCGTCCGGTATGAATATTCATCGACCTGCCCGTGCAGCCTGTCGATGTCGAAACAATACGAATACGAACACTCCAAAAAACGAGTTACCGAAGGCAACGGCATGGCCGTCCCGCACAGTCAGCGTTCCGAGGCCGCGGTGACCGTTGAGCTCAAGGATATCGACAATTTCTTCGTCGCGGACTTGGTGGCGCTGTTGCGCAGCGCGATTCCGACCGAGACGCAAAGTTTTGTCAAACGTATCGACGAGCAGGCCTTTGCGGTCCTCAACGCGCAGAACCCCATGTTTGTGGAACACGCCACCCGGCGCCTGAGCGAAGTCTTAAACACTGAGAAAAAGATTATCGATTGGGTGGCCAGTGTGGAACATTGGGAATCCCTCCACAGCCACAATGCCGTAGCCGTGATCCGCAAATTCCCGCAAGGCGGCCTTAAGTAGTCGATGAGCGCCGAAACTCCGCAGGAATCATCTTCCGCCGCGCATCGCGCTTACGCCCAACACGCCGGGCCGGTCGCCTTCGCCCTGGTTACCGTCAGCGATACCCGAACCGAATCCACGGATGAGAACGGCCGCTATCTTAAAGAGCGGATCGCGGCCTTGGGCCATACGGTCGACTCGGCCCACATCGTCAGGGACGAGGCCCGCGATATTGAAGCGATCCTCGCGGCGCTGCAGGAAGGGGGAGCCCGCATCATCATCTTCAACGGCGGTACCGGTATCGCCAGCCGGGACCGGACCTTTGATGTGATCAGCCGGCGGCTCGACAAAACACTTCCCGGTTTCGGGGAGTTGTTCCGCATGCTCAGTTACGAACAGGTCGGCGCGGCCGCGATGCTCTCGCGGGCGACCGCCGGAACGTCTCAGGGAAAAGTCATCATTTCCGTGCCCGGTTCACCGCAGGCGGTCAGATTGGCGTGGGAAAAACTGATCGCGCCGGAATGCGCGCATTTCGCCTGGGAATTGACCCGCTAACCCGAGGATTCAGGCCATGATCTTATCCGGATTGGAAATCAAGAAACGCCTCAACAAAGACATTTTCATCGATCCCTTCAACGACGATCAGCTCAATACCAACAGCTACAACTTGCGCCTGCATAATCAGGTGCTGGTTTACGAATCCCATGTCCTGGACATGAAGAAGGAAAACAAGGTCCGGGAAATGATCATTCCCGAGGATGGGCTGCAGCTGGAGTGCGGTCAGCTATACCTGGGCCGCACGCAGGAGCGGACGCGGACTGAGAATTTTGTGCCTATGCTGGAAGGGCGTTCATCCATCGGCCGGCTGGGTTTGTTCGTTCATGTGACTGCCGGGTTCGGTGACGTCGGTTTTTCCGGGTATTGGACGTTGGAGATGTTTTGCGTCAAACCGATCCGGATTTATCCGGGCATCGAAATCTGCCAGATCTTTTATCACACCATTGAGGGAGACTTTGAGCGTTATCACAGCGAAAAGTATCAAAACAATCAGGGGGTGCAGCCCAGCCTCCTTTACAAGGATTTTCAGAAGGCCCGCCCGACGGCCGAACTGTCCCCATGAAGGATCCCATGAGCGAGACAATCAAACAAATGGACCTCGACCGGCTCTTCAAGAATTTTGAGGTGCTGCAGAACTGGGAAGACCGTTACCGGTTTATTATAGAAATGGGTAAGAAGATCCCGCCGCTGGATCCGTCCGAAAAGACCGAGGAGAACCGCGTTCACGGCTGTATCAGTACGGTACACATGGTGATCAATGTCACCGCGGATGATCCGCCGCGCATCCATCTTATCGCCAACAGCGACGCCATGATCGTCAACGGATTGATCGCCATTATGCAGATAATATATGACGGTCAGTCAGCCGCCGAAATCGCGGCGGTGGATCTGGACGGCATATTCCGTAAGCTGGGGTTGGAAGGTCATCTCAGTCCGAACCGGCGCAACGGGTTCTTCGCGATGGCGGAGCGGTTGCGTTCGTTGAGCGGACAGTGAATTATCCGGTGTACAATCCCATGATTCGAGATATACTTATAGCGGTTAGCCACAAATTATTTCTTTGCAGAGGAGGGATCATGAAGAAACTGATCGTGATGACCGTGTTGCTGGCGGTCGGCACCGCCGGATGTGAAACCATGAATACCGGGACCGGAAAAGGCGCGGCTATCGGCGCGGCCACCGGCGCGGTGATCGGCGGTATCGTGGGACACCAGGATGATGAGCACGGTGTTGAAGGGGCTGCCATCGGCGCGGCTGCGGGTGCCGTCGCCGGCGGATTGATCGGCAAGGCCACCGAAGGGAAGGGTGGTGCCAAGCAATTAACGGTGACTGAAGTCGCCGAGATGTCCCAAAAAGGCGTACCCGGAAATATCATTATCGATGAGATGCGCCGGACCAAATCCAAATATAACCTTTCCGTTGATCAAATCGACTATCTGCGCGAGAACGGTGTCGAAGGCCGGGTCGTCGATTATATGCTGGGCACAATGTAATGACGATCGACAAAGACCTGCTGAGTATCCTCGCCTGCCCCGAGACCAAGAAAGACCTGGAAGCCGCGGACCAAGCCTTGATCGAACGGATCAACGCCGCCATCGCCGCGGGCAAGGTGCGTAACCGGGCCCAGGAGAAGGTGACCGAACCCATTGACGGCGGACTGTTCCGGGTCGGCGACCGCGGCAGCGTGTATCCGGTCCGGGAGAATATCCCGGTCCTACTCGTGGAAGAGTTGATCTTGCTGGACGGGATCATCTGATCCCGGAGCCGGGATACAAGCACGGATAGTTTTATGAGTTCCTTTTGGCTGTGGTGGCAACATCTCCCCGAACGGATCGATCCGGTCCTGCTTCAGCTCGGACCGTTACAGATCCGCTACTACGGTTTGATGTACCTGTCGTCCTTCCTCGTGGTCTACGCCGTTTTAGTCCATCGCATCAAGAAAGAAAAACTCCCCTACACCGCAGCCCAATGCGAAGACCTCATTATTTGGGCCGTTTGCGGGGCCCTGGCCGGCGGCCGGATCGGCTATGTGCTGTTTTACGATTTTACGTATTTCGCCGCCCATCCGCTGGAAGTCTTCTGGCCGTTCCGTAAGGCGGAGGGCATGGCGATGGTCGGCATCAGCGGTTTGTCGTATCACGGAGGGCTCATCGGTGTCTTCACGGCGACTTACCTGTTCTGCCGGCGCAACAAACTGCCGTTCTGGCGGTTCGTGGACTTCTTTATCCCGGCGGTTCCCCTGGGCTACACCTGCGGTCGTATCGGCAATTTTCTGAACGGGGAGCTGTGGGGACGAGTGACCACTGTGCCGTGGGGGATGTATTTTCCGGGGGCGCCCACGGGGCAGCTCCGGCATCCTTCCCAACTGTATGAAGCGTTGGGGGAAGGCGTAATCCTTTTTTTGGTGCTCTGGACGCTGCGGAACAAGGCGGCGCTGCGCGGATACCTCTTTTGGGCATATATATTCGGCTACGGGCTGGCGCGCTTCAGCATTGAATTTTTCCGGCAACCGGATGAGCACCTGGGGTTGCTGTGGGCCGGCCTGAGTATGGGCCAGTGGCTCACCCTAGCCATGCTGGTCATCCCGGTGCTGGTATTTTTGTCCAAACCGAAACAGAGCGGAGAATCATCATGAAGATTTTTATTGAGCATGAAGGACACGCGGTCACCGTCGAGGACGACGCGGTCGTGGATGTCTGTGACGCGATTGACCTGATGGAGAAGGCCCTCATGGGCATCGGATATGACGGAGAACGGCTGAAGGGGGCCTTTTTGGTCAAGGCCCGGCAGGTAGAGGAGGAATGGTCCTGAGGATAAAAAAATTAAGTTTTTTTCCGCAGCCCCTTGACAAGCGGAAATTAAATCGTATAATAGGATCGTAGTTCAAAGGTGGCAAGGCCGTCACCACATGACATTCGGACAGTGATGCCCAATTAACCCGCAGGGGAAATTGGGCTTTTTTATTGTCATCAATTCACGGCGTTGAGGCTCTGGATTGACCGGGATACCCGGATCAACCAGGGCCTTTTTTATTAACAAAGGAGGACACCATGACAAAGCTATCTTTGAGTGAACGCAAAAAAATCATGCGCGAAGCCATGCTGGCCGACGCCATGGAGGACGCCCTCAGCCAGGAATCGGCGGCCTACTATTTGGTCTTCCATTACCGTGAGTGCAACTTTTATTTAATCCTTAACTAAACGAGAAAAAAGCCATGACGAGAAGAACACACACCTACTCCCCGGACGGCCCGTGGAATCACACCGCGGCGGTATTCTGCCACGTGATCAATTCCCGGCTTACAAAGCAAACCACAGCCCGCGACCTGAAAGCCTTGGAGCAAACGTGCCAGGTGATGTCCAAGCTGTGCCGTCAGGTCGTACTCGTCGGTAACTTCGATTATCTTCCAGAGTCGTTGATCGGGCTGCCCCATATCAGCGATAACATCATCAATAAAGGCCCCATCGGTTGTCTCGAGGCCCTGTTAAGTTCCGGGATCGACACCGAATACTTGATAACCCCGTGTGACGTGGGCGTGAAAAACCCGGCCATCTTCCGATTGCTGACGGAATTTCACGTCAAATCCCCGGCCATTCTGGCCTATCCCCGATTGGATCCCACCCTGCCCGTGCAGATCCCCGACATGATCGATATTGTCGATCAACCACTCATTTGCAAGTATTCGGTGGAAGCCCTGACCAAGGTGCGCGAACAGATCATCAAAAATGACCTGTCGATGCACCGCATGGCCCAAATGGCGGAGGCGACCAAGGTCGTCGTCCCGTTGGAATTGATCTACGGTCCGCAGTACGATGCCATGGAGGCCGCCGCTTTCAACCCCAATTAAACCCGCTAACTTTTGACAAACAAGTGAATCGATAATAAACTAATCCTCTCAACCCGAGAGGATTAGTTTTATGTCGGACCATAAAATATTGATCGTGGACGATGAGGAAGACCACCGGTTCATTATCGGGGAATGCCTCAAGGACAGCGGCTTCACAAACCTGGCGTTTGCCACCAGCGGGGAAGAAGGCCTTCAGAAGATCGCAGCGGAACAGCCGGCGGTAGTCCTTACCGATACCAATCTCGGCCGGATGAACGGTTTTGAGGTCTGCCGGCGGATCAAAAAGGAGCATCCCGGCATCAAGGTCGTCATCATGACCGGAGACGCCCGTTACGTCGATTTTCCCAAGGCCCAGAGCGCCGGGGCGGATGAATACAAGGTTAAGACCGGCGACTGCGGGGAGATCATTTGGGCCCTGCGCCGTATTACCGCCAACCTGGACCCCGAAAAAGCCGCCTGACGTCCCATTCGCCGCAAATATCGGCCAAAAGCATTTACAAACCGTTCGGTGGTGTTAGACTGCCAATAGTACAAGCAGTTCATTTCCGCAATTCAGCAGAGAGGAATTCATGAAGCCTTCAGATATTGAATGCGTCGTTTTTGACGTCGAAACTACGGGGCTCTACCCGCGTGACGGGGACCGCATTATCGAGATCGCGGCCGTGAAAGTCAGGAACAACGAAATTATCGATACCTTTGATCAGCTGATCAATCCCGAGCGGGACATCCCGCTGGAGGCCCAGCAGGTCAATAATATCTCCGACGCGATGGTCGCCGACGCACCGACCGCCGAGGCGGTCCTGCCGCAGATGCTCGATTTTATCGGCGGGGCGAGTCTCGTCGGGCACAATGTCAAATTTGACCTGGAATTTCTGTGCTACCAACTGGCCCAGACAGGCCGGCGGTTGCGCAGCACCACCCCGACCATCGATACGCTCAAGATGTCCCGCACATTGATCCCGCATTTAAACCGCCACCGGCTGGCCAACGTGGCGCAGTATTTCGGGGTGACCATCGGCGAGACGCACCGCGCCCTGGCCGACGTCAAGTTGACGGTGGCCGTGCTAAACCGCCTTTTCGAGCTGGCCTATGAACAAGGTATCCAGACCCCGGCCGATATATTCAAGCAGTTCGGCGTGGATAAGCCGAATTACAAAGTGGAAGACGTCAACCAGGGTTCGCTTTTCTAAAATTCGTTATGACCCCCAAGAAATCCATATCAATGCCCAAACGGCCGCGCCGGAACCGGCGATCCGCATCCATCCGTGATTTGACACGGGAGACGATGGTCACCCCGGCCGATCTGGTGTACCCGATCTTTGTCACCGAAGGAAGGAATGTCCGCGAGGCGATTTCGTCGATGCCGGGGATCAAACGCCTATCCCTCGATCTGCTGGCGAAGGAATGCCGGGAGATCGCCCGGCTGGGGATTCCGGCCGTGGCGCTCTTTCCCAAAATTTCCGACCGCAAAAAGGACAGTTTGGCCGCCGAAAGCAAAAACCCGCGCGGTCTAATTCCCCGTTCCGTTAAGGAAATTAAGGCGGCGGTTCCGGAATTGACGGTCATCACGGATGTGGCCATGGATCCGTATTCCAGCGACGGTCACGACGGAGTGGTGCGCGACGGGCAGATCGTGAATGATGAAACCCTGCCGGTGCTGGCCGATATGGCCGTGGCCCAGGCCCAGGCCGGGGCCGACTTTGTGGCGCCGTCCGACATGATGGACGGCCGGATCGGCTATATCCGTAATGCTCTCGATGAAGCCGGTCTGACGGAAACCGGAATTCTGGCCTATTCCGCCAAATATGCCTCCGCCTACTACGGGCCGTTTCGCGACGCCCTGGATTCAGCCCCGAAGGCCGGCGATAAAAAGACTTATCAGATGGATTACGCGAATGTGCGGGAAGCGGTACGCGAGGTGCTGCTCGACGAGGAGGAGGGGGCGGATATCGTGATGGTCAAGCCTGCCGGATTGTATTTGGATGTGATCGCCCGGATTCGCGCCGTGACCGAACTGCCCGTTGCCGCCTATCATGTCAGCGGCGAATATGCCCTGATCAAAGCTGCCGCCGCCAAGGGCTGGGTCGATGAAGATGCGGCTGTTTGCGAGGCCCTCACCGCAATCAAACGCGCCGGCGCCGACATTATATTTACTTACTTTGCCAAGGCCTTTGCCCGAAGTTTTCAGTCCTCCCGCTCATAGATCCCCACCGCATAGCGCAGATCTGCGCGCTGATAATGGTAACCGGCCGCCGTGACAATCCGTTTAAATTCAGTCGCCGACAAAATCGAGTACGAAGAGGCGTAATCCGTCGCGGTGAGAAAGTTCATCGTCCGTTGCAGGCGGGAGCCCTCCGGTCGGACATTCTCGGTAATTTCTTCCACGATAACCACCTTGTCGGCTAAGCGGGTCAACTCGCTGAGCAGTGACTGGGCGCGGGCGTGTCCGAAGTGACACAATGAGATGATCATCACGGCCACATCGAAGTGACCGTCTATGGCGTCCAGGGAACGGGTCAGATCATGGACAAGGCAGGGAATTTGGCGGGCGGTCATGTGGCGGGTAAAATCAGGGCTGGCGTCCAAAGCGGTATACCGGCAGCCGGAAGGGAGATGGCGGTGGAGGTCGCCCGGACCCGCGCAGACATCCAGAACGGATACATCTTCGGGGATATGCGCGGCCGCCAGCCGAAAACGGTGCTGCCAGGCCGGGCCGAGCTTGATCAATGTTTGTGTCTGATAAAACAGCCGGCTGCGATATTGGATCCCTTTGATCATATATGTATCTTAGCATGACCATCGCCGCGCGGGGAACCGTCTAGAAAGGCAAGATGGAATATCAAAAAATTTGACAAATAATAAAATAAGTGTTAACGTAACCGTACTTAATCCCCCAAACCTCTCTTCCACCCGCGGCGCTGATACGCGCATTCCCTCAATATTTGGTAAAGGAGGTGATTCGCATGCATCGACGCATCCGCAAAGTCCTGTTCGGACTCCTGACGGCCGTGATCCTGTTCGTCCAGCCGGCCCTGGCCCTGGACGTGTACGTGACCAAGAACGGCAAAAAGTACCACAAAAAAGACTCGCGCTTTATTAAGGGAAAAGAGGTGGAGAAGCTTACCCGTGAGGAAGCCGAGGCCCGGGGGTACGTACCCAGCCGGGAAATGATCAAGTTGATTGAGGAAATGAAGCAGGACGATTCCTAACGATTCACACGGCCGGCGCCGGGCCCGGCGGCACTCCGTCGCCGCAGGGGTCCGGCGTCATGCGCCGACCCTATATAATCACATACTTATTTCAAGTGGTAATAATAATAGTAAGACAATATAAGGGGGACAAATGCCCGACGGTGAGATGAAAATATTTCCAGCGCTTATCCTGTCTGTTTTGCGGAGGTTACGTGTCAGCCTGCAGAAATTGTGACATTTTTTTTGCCGTAAATTTGCATTGCCCATAAAAAGGTTCTATACTTCCTGTAGACAATTTGGGTTTTATCGTTACGACGATAAAGGCAAACCCGGGGTAACCCGGCGACGCAAAGCTAAAGGGTCCTAAGAGTAGGATAGCCAGTTACCGAAACGAATGATGTGCATCATTTCTGCAGGTCAGCTGCCTATTCCTTTGTCTTAGGGATGGGCAGTTTTTTTTTGCCCCGCCGAACCCCGCAATGAAGGAGACAGAAATGAAAACAGTAGCCGCTGCCATGAACCAAAGATATGTGAGGGACGGGCTGATCCCGATGTTTATCGCCCTGACCCTTCTTTTGTTCGGAGCGACCACGGTCGATTCCAAGGAATCGGTGAGTTTTGTGGGAGAGCTTCGTTCAGAGATGCAGATGCCGGTCGATGTGGCCTTGTCTCCGGACGGGAACATCTATGTTCTGGACCAGCGCCTGAGCCAGGTCAACGTCTTCAATCCTGCGGGTGAATTCATGTTCCGCTTCGCCGAGTACGGAACGGGTAAAGGGAAGCTCCTGAACCCCGAGTCGTTGGCGATCTCTGCGGACGGAGAAGTCATCATAGCCGATACCGGAAATAATCGCGTCCTGGTCTTCAATGCCCAGGGACGCTATCTCTATCAAATCGGAAATTCCGGGGACCAGGCCGGCCAATTCGGGGAGCCGACCCTGGTCACTCTGGACAATGACGGCTACATCTATGTGGCCGACATCGCCAACCGGCTGATTTCCAAGTTTTCACCCAAGGGTGTTTACTTCGAGTCCATGCCCTTGGACGGCCGCCCGGCGGACATGGCGTTCGATATTCAGAACAACATGTACGTGCTGTATCCCAAAGAAGGGAAGATCGTCAAGCGGCACATCGAAGGCGGTATGCCGGAGATTATCGAGTTTGACTGGGAAGGCCGCGACTATATCGCGGACACGGCCCGGTTGGCCATCGATGGCCGCGGTGATCTGTATCTGATCGACTCATGGACGGACAGTATCGTGAAGATCGATCAGGAACATCATTTGCTGCTGTCCTTCGGATCCAAAGGGATCGGACGCGGGCAATTCGATCATCCGTTAGGTATCATTACCGACGAGCATGGTAAGGTTTATATCGCGGATGCCAAAAACAAACGCGTGCAAATTATCGAGGTCAACGGCAGCGACAAAGCGATGCTGCAGCCGGCCGATCAGCGCCTGCCCATCGTTGACTTTGCCGAGACGATCTCCGCGGAAAAGTCGCTCTCCGACATCAGCTTTAATGAGGAACACGGACTGTTCGCGCTTTCGGAAGCAACCGGTCACATTCTTCACCAGCACATGAACGAGCTTTACGTTTACGGAGACTTTGACAACTCCAAGCTGCTCATGCAAAACCCGCGGGCGATGCATGTGCAGGAAGACGGGAAGTTGCTGGTCGCCGACACCGGCAACAACCGCCTGCAGTTTCTCGACAGCGACGGTAGCCACGATTATTTCTTCGGCCGCAAGGGTGACCAAAACGGACAGTTCGATCAACTGTCCGGCGTGGCCGTCTCCAGTAACGGAAACATTTACGTCGCGGACACCAAAAACAACCGGATCCAGATCTTCAACAGTGACGGGATTTACCTTAATGCCTTCGGGCAGAAGGGGGAGCTCGACGAAGATCATAATCCTCCGCAGCTGGGTCAATTCAATCAACCTACCGCGGTGATGTTCAACTCCAAAGAGGAATTATATGTACTGGACAGCCGTAACAAACGGATCCAGATTTTCGAGAAAGACGGGGCTCCTTTGCGTCAAATCGGCGCTTACGGTGATCTCGTGGCATTCGACTGGCCCGTAGACATGGCGCTCGACGAATCGGACAACCTCTATGTAGCCGACCGCGGCTCGCACACCGTTAAGGTAATTGACAGCGACGGAGAATTAATCACGGAATTCGGATCGGACGGACAGGGCCGGAGCTACTTCCCGAAACTGTCGGCCATCAGCGCGAGTAACGGACAGATTTACGTCGCCGACTACGACCGCGACGAAATCAGTGTCTACAACATTCATATCGACGGTCAACCGGTCATGGCTAAAAGAGCCAAAGCGCCGATGATGAACAAAGAAACCAAGGCGCCGCAGTTAGCCAAAGAAACCGAGGCGCCGGCTATGGCCAAGAAGGAAGAAGCCATGGCCAAGCAGACCAAAGAAGAGGTCAAAGAGGAAATCAAAGTGACCGCCGTGCCGGCTCCCGACCTCAAGAAGGGGATGCTGGGAATCAAGATCGGGGCCAATACCGCGGACGCCATGGAATCCAAGCCGCTGGAAATGGCTCAGGAGAAGTCAGCCCAAATGAAGCCGCAGGCCGCCGCCATGCCGGCACCCAAGTCCGTAAGTGAAGGTGAACCGGCAGCTGCTCAGGCGGCCGCTACCGGGCAGGCTGATGAAAGCGAAGTCGCCGCCAAGATCGAGCAGGACCCGAACCGGCTGTACTTCACGCAGATTTCCTATCCGATCAAAACGGAAAACATGGATGAAAAATTACGCTATCAGATGATGCGCAAAATGACCCTGCAGTTGGCCATCTCGAATGTGGCCAATCAGTACGGCATTCCGGTCGAAGACATCGGCCCGCACATCAAGATCGAGAACGAAAGCCTGCTCGATGACGGCCGTCTGAAAATGACCGTGAGTGTTCCCAAGGAACTCTCCAAAAAGGCCGCTGGACAGGATACTAACGGTATACGCATGAGCCAGTTAAAGAAATAACGGCTCATTGGCGATAAAGATCCCCCCGGTTTGCTGACCTGCAGACCACCTATCCTCCAGAAAAAAGACAGCCCTCTCTCGAGGGCTGTCTTTTTTTGTCCTTCCGCAAAGAAAATTTTGACAACCTCAAAAGCATCATGCATACTCAGATATTAACTGAAGTTACACAGGAGTGCGGGTATGCATGGCAAAAGTCAAAAACTCGGAGAAATCCTTTGCGAAGAAGGGATTATTCAGCAACGCCAGTTGGATGAAGTCCTGGCGCTGCAGCAGACCGACAACCGGCGGCTGGGCGAATTGCTGCTGGACCGCGGTTTTATCGATGAGCCGCGGCTGACCGAAAGCCTCTCGCGTCTGCATCAAATTCCCTACATCCAGCTGAGCCAACAGCGGATAGATCCCGAGATCATTAAATTAGTCCCGTTTGAGCTGCTGCAGGCCCACCGGGTCGTCCCGATTTCCGTGGAGGACCAGCGCTTGATGGTCGCCACCAACAATCCCTTGGACGTCAACGCCCTGCAGGATATTCAGATCAAAAGCGGTTATTCCGTGTATCCGGTCATGGCCAGCGCGCGCGATATCGAGCACACGCTTCAGGAGTATTTTGACGCGGTACAGACCGGTAAGTCGATGAAGGCGGCCTCCAGCGCGGTGGTTGTCGACGACGCATCGGTGATCAACTATGTCGACTCCATCATCCGCCGGGCGGTCAAAGAAAGGGCTTCCGACATACACTTCGAACCGCAGCGGGACGTGATGCGCGTCCGCTTCCGGATCGACGGCTATCTCTATGAAAAGGAATCCATCAGCCGGGAACTCCAGCGCAACTGCATTTCACGCATCAAGATTATATCGGGTCTCGATGTCGCCGAGACCCGCCGGCCGCAGGACGGACGCTGTCACTTCAAAGTGGGCAACGAAGAATATGACCTGCGGATTTCCACCCTGCCCAACATTAACGGGGAAAACATGGTGGTCCGGATCCTGAGCACCGCTTTTGCCAACCGCTCGTTCGCGGACTTGGGGATGACCCCGGAACAAATCAAAGATATCGAGCAGCTGCTGACCCGGCCTTACGGGCTGATCCTCCTCACCGGGCCCACCGGGGCGGGGAAGACCACCACGCTCTACAGCATGCTGAACCAGCTCAACCAGGTCGACCGCAGTATCGTTACCGTCGAGGACCCGGTCGAATATGAACTCCCCGGTATCAATCAGACCGCGACCAATCTGCATATCGGTTACGACTTTGCCAAGGCCATCCGCCATATTCTCCGGCACGATCCGGACATCATTATGATCGGTGAGATCCGTGATAAGGAGACGGCCGAGATCGCCATCCGTGCCGCCCTGACCGGACACCTGGTGCTTTCCACCATGCATACCAATTCGGCGGTCGGCGCGGTGACCCGTCTGCTGGAGATGGACATCGAACCGTTTCTGATCAGCAGCGCGCTGGCCGGGGTGATTTCCCAGCGGCTGGTGCGCCGGCTGTGCCCGCGTTGCAAGACAACCGAACCCGGCTGTCCCGAGGCCCAGCAAAAGATCCGCGCATATATCCCGGATGCCAAGAGCTTTATTTTGGCTAAGCCGCAGGGCTGTGAGTCCTGTTCCGGTACCGGTTTCCAGGACCGCGTCGGGGTCTACGAGATCCTCAAGATGGACGAGGATATCCGCTATCTTATCATCAAGACGGCGGGAGAATCGGAGATCGCCGATATGGCGAAAACCAAGAAGATGAAGCCGCTGGCCGTTTCCGGGATGGAGAAGGTCGTGGCCCAGACAACCGAATTTCACGAGACGATCCGCAACGTACTGCTGGACGGATAGGCACGAGCGGGATGACACGAAACGATGCGCACGTACATTTACAAACTCAAAGACGACACCGGCAAAACTCTCCACGGCTTTACCGACGCCTACGATAAAAAAGACCTCAAGAAGCGCCTGCGGCATTCGAATTATTTCTTCGTCGCCGCTGAACCCGCCCACCGCGAGAAGATTTTTAATCAGAAAGTGGATCTCGAATCGCTACTGGTCTTTACCCGGCGACTGTCGTCGCTGATCGATGCCGGGATACCCATTTTGGGGGCGATGCACATCCTGTGGCGGCAGACCGAAGACAAGCAGATGCAGCTGGTGATCAGCCACCTGCGTAACCGCCTCGAAGAAGGGAAGACGCTGTCCGCGGCGTTGGAGGACTTCCCGCGGATCTTTCCCGGGATTTACCGGGCGATGATCGAGGTCGCCGAAAAGGCGGGGGGACTGACCACCATCCTGCGGCGGTTGACCGAACACCTGGAGTACCAGCGTGTCTTTGTGGCGCGTGTCCGCCGCGCGACGTGGTATCCCATATTTGTTATCTGTTTTGCCTTGGCGGTTTTTGTGGGGATGTTCACGTTCTTCGTGCCCACTTACCAGAAAGTCCTCGTCAGGCTCAAAGTCGAGTTGCCGTTCTTCACCCAAATGGTCCTCAGTATTTCCGAATTCCTGCGTTCTCCGTGGACGATCTTAGGTATAATAATATTAGTGATCGGCGGCACCATCGGCTACCGAGCGCTCTCCCGGAGTGCCCGGTTCCGCTACGGGATGGACCGTCAAAAGTTGAAACTGCCGGTCTTCGGCGATATCCTGCGCGCGCTCACCCTCGGACGGTTCGTCCGGTCTCTCAGTATCCTGGTCGCCTCCGGTCTGCCGATCATTGACAGCTTCCGTGTGGCCAAGACAACGGCTTCCAATGAGTTCGTGGCGGATCAGATCGACGCCGTGCAGAAGAAGGTGGAACGGGGCAACAGCCTGTATGATTCTTTCCGGGAGGTGCCGCTGTTTCCGGTCATGTTTGTGGAGATGGTCGGCGTGGGCGAGTCCAGCGGGACGATTTCTCAGGCCTTCGCGCATCTGGCCGATCATTTCGACGAGGAAGTGGATTACAAGCAGAGCCGGTTTTTTACCTATCTTGAACCCGCCCTGATCCTGATCGTGGGGGCCATTGTGCTGGTCACCCTCCTGGCCATTTATATGCCGATATTCTCGGTTTGGCAGGGATTGATGCACTGATCTGGCAAATATTCCCAGAAAAAACAAAAAATTCCAGGTTTTTGGTATATAAATTGCTCCTCTATAGGGGGAACACATTCGCAACATATTCAGAATTAACGGCTTTTTGAGATACTTACGACGATATTCCCGGCACCGGCCGTCCGAATTTGTTGAAAGTGTTGCGCAAAATGTTGACTTAAATATATAGGATGTTCAAATTTTTCAACTTAAACCATGAGCTGAAAGGGAGAAAACGGAAAATGAAGCGAATTAACGAGCAAAAAGGGTTTACCCTCACAGAAATTCTGATCGTCCTGGTTGTGGCCGGGATCCTGTTGTCGCTGATCCTGCCGAACGTATTGCAGGCCATCGAACGCGGGAACGTGACCGCACACCAGAGCAATCTGAACACCATTAACGTGGCGCTGTTTATGTGCTACACCCAGGAACGGGATTGGACACAGTGCGCCGACATCACCGACCTTACGGACGGGAAATTTCTCGAAGCAGTTCCCGAAAATCCGTTCGGCGGCGGTTATGACATCGAAGATTCTCCTGATGTCGCGGCCGGTGATATTAATGCCGGGAAGGTGGCTTGCAGCACCGTGGAAGTAACGGTCGGCGGCGACACGCTTCCGGGAACATGCTCTGGAGCATAAGAACTAAACCTGGTAAGGAATCCTTATGCTAAACAAATACCTCGGGATAGACATATCGGATGACTTCATCCGGTATGTCTATCTCAAATCCAGTCCTTTCAGCAATACGATCCTCAAGGCGGGCAAGGCGAAGATCGATTTCGATATCCTTTCGCCGCGCGCACTGTGCCAGTCGATCAAGTCGCTGATTAAAGAGGAGCAGGTCAAGCCGACCCGGATCTTTGTGTCCATCTCGCGTAAGGACACCGTGATTCACCAGCTGACCCTGCCCAAGCTTACCAAGCGGGAGTTCGAGACCGTCGTCACGTCGGAGATCGAGAAGATTCCCGCCTTTCACCGACAGGAATACGACTACATTTACCGCAAATATCCGCTCGGCCGCGACAAGGTCCGGGTGATCCTGGCGGCGATCCGCCGTGATGTTCTCGATGCCGTGCTGCGCGAAATCCACCGCACCGGTATACCCTTTGAGCACGTCGAACTGACGCCGTTGAATTTCCGGGACGTTACCAACAAGATCGATCACGTCTACGACTGCGACGCCTGTGTGGTCGTCTCCGACAGACAGACCTACTTGAGCATTTACGACTCGCACCAATACAAAAACTTTTACATCATGCCGGCGGGATTGAATCAATTCCAGCACACGGTGTCCCAGGAACAGATCAAGATGATCGCCAATGACTGGGCATCCCAATTGAAGCGCGCCCTCAAGGCCTATTTGCTGGAAAACCGGACCATCCGCATCAACAAGATATGGCTGGTATGGGACAAAGAGGTCGCGCCGAATCTCGATCAGTACCTGGCCGATGCGTTTGACAATCCGGTCGAGATCCTCGATGTCCGCAAGATTCCCAAAATTAAAACGACCGAGAATTATCCGCTTAATCCGATCTATGCCACGGCCTTGTCGCCGATCTCGGGATATATTCATAAGATAAAGCCGCAGTATAACTTACAGCACTTTTTCAGCCGGTTTCAGATGACCCGCTACGCGCTGAAGGCCGGGGCCATGGCCGCCTTGATCATTGCGTTTTTTGGGATATTCTTTAATGAAGGCAATCACTGGCTTAATGCGCATACCAAGCAGTATGTCCTGCAGAGCCGGGCTGCCGAAGGCAAGACACGCTTTTTGAAGGGAGAGGCCCAGGAGCTTTACGCGCAGCATCGTGAGTATGACGCGATCCGTCAGCGCTTCCTGGCGCAGGCCACTTACGTACAGCAGTTGAACCGCGTCTCGTGGGCTCAGGTGTTTGCCGTGGTCGCCAATGAACTTCCCGAGGAACTGGCGTTGAAATCGTTCCGCTTTAATGAAGAAGGTCGCGCCACCATCAAGGGGCAGGCGTTAAAAATGGAATCCATCGCCGAGATGATCCGACGGATCGAAGATTCGGCTATTTTGGATAAGGCCAAGTTTGATTTTCTTAAAGAAGGTGAGGTCGCCGATCAGAAGATCCTGAATTTCGGCATCTTGGCCAAACTCAAGGACGAAGAACCCCGCGAAACGGACACCGATGAACAAGAAGAGAATTAGTCAACTATTTGCCGGACTGACGCTGCTGACGATCGCGGCTTTGATAGCGATCTCGGTCCATAATTTCCGTTTGTACATCACGGCGCAAGAGGACTTCGAAAAGAAGCAATATGAAATGGAAGTGGTCCAGGAGGAGATCCGGCTGATCAAGGCCAAGATCGCCCGCTACGAACAGGAGAAAGCCGAATTCGAGGCGGCCTTGTTCCAGGAACAGGACATTCCCGCCTTTCTCGACGATATATCCCAAATGGCAAAGGCTGCCGAGGTCAGTATCACCGACATGAAGACCAAGGCCTTCCGGGAAGTCCGTTCGGTCGCGGTGGACACCGCCCAAACGCGGTACCAAGAGCGCAAGAAGACCGCGGCGCAGCTGGACCGCGAACGGCGGCAGAAGGTCGACAAGATTATCACCCTGGCGGCGATGCCGATCAACATGAAGATTGAAGGGAATTTTGATTCGCTGCTGAAGTTTTTCGACACGATGGACGAGTTTCAGCAATTGGTCACGGTATCCAATGTCGAGATCGAGTCCGGACGTGACTATCCGACGTTGAAATGCGAGTATACTCTGAAAATCTACAGCCTGAAACAGCTCTCGGAGATTGAGACCCGATGAAACGACTGACATTGACGATGATAACTGTACTGCTGGCCGCCGGATGCGATTTGGCCGGATTCAAGACCGAGGCGAAACCGGTTGTCGCCAAACCCGTACTGGAGAAGATCGACGACGAACAATTGGCGAAACTCATTCTTAAACCCAAGAAGGCGGCGATTGACGTGACCCGTGATCCGTTCGAGCCGCTCATCCAGGAAGAAAAGAATTCGCCGGTCTTTGCCGGCATTCCGCAACAAGGACAGGATCTTAAGCGTTTTAAGTTTTTAGGCGTCTTCAAGGAAAACGACGAATACGTGGCGTTTCTCAAGAGCGGACAGGATAAAGGAACATACCGCAAAGACGATAAACTGAAAGACTTCACCATCACCAAAATCGGACCGGATGAAGTGATATTAACGAATGGCGAACAGACGGTAACGCTGAAACGAGGGGAAGCGAAGTGAAAAGGACATTGACGACGATATTGTGCGCGCTGGTGGCGATGGGAACGATGTCGGTAACCGGAATCGTGCGGGCCGAGGATGACCCGGCCCAAGTGCAAAAGGCCAAAATTTGGAAACTGTTAAAGGAAGAGCGACCGGATTACTACGGTGAACGGAAAACCGGACAGGACCGCGCCCGGGAGCGGACCAACTACAGCGACGTGGATTTCGAATCGTCGACATTGGTCGACGAGCAGAACGATTTTATCGCCGACTCGCTGGAACGGGAGGAAATCTCGCTCGGACTCGGCTGGCCGAGTACACCGGAAGTGGTCATAGCGAAGGCCGAGCCGGAACCCGAACTGGGACCGGAAATGGCTGCCGCGGTGGAAGAGCAGATCAGCGCAGCCTTGCGTGGCCGGGATACCGCATCCAAAGCTGAACGCCAGCCCTCCGCCCAACCGGAACCGGTATCAGTCAAGGAGCCGGAGCAAATCCAGGCCATGAGTGATACTCCGAAGGTCAAGCCATTCAGTTCCCTGTGGAAGAAGGTCAATTCGGGGGATGAAGAAACCGTCCAAATGAGCAAGGCCGAGATCGCCCAGGATATGCCCGAGAAGATCGCCGAGACCGACGAGCCGGTTGTCGTTTTGCCGGAGACGGAGCCGGCCTACACCGAGGACCCCGCGGTGCAGAAAGCGCGGACCGTCCAATTTGCGCAGGCTCAAGCCGATCAGGTCAAGTCGGCAGAAAATAAGATTTTACAGGAAATCATGGAAGACGTCGGCGACAGTTCTGATGAACCGGTGGCCGTCGAGACCGCCTCCGCAGCAGAGATGCCGGAAGCGGAAGAAGATGTTCAGGACAAAAGGGGATTTTTTACGGGGCTGAAGGCGATTTTTGTCAAAGGTGAGCGCATCGCCGCCACCGAAGCCCACGCCGCCGGTCCCGCTGAAGTGGAGTCCGACGAGATTGCTGTTGTGGCGGATGCCAGATTCCAAGAGATGCGTGAGTACCTGCGCGCGGAGGAAACCGAAGCGGCTCGGATCGTTAAAGACGATGAATTGGGGCAAATCGCCAGCTCTGTCCGTCCTACCGCTGCTCCTGAGCACGAAGTCGTTTATACGGAGGAAGCATCGCTGGCAGAGGCCGAATCGGTGGTCACGGTGATGCCGGGACCTGAAGATCTGCCGGAAGAAATCTTGCTGGCCAAGGTCGCCGACGAACCGCTTAAGACATTACCCAACCCGGTCATTATCGATGTCAAGGATAAGGTCGAGGAGAAGGCCGCGGAACCGGAAGTGGTCATGAATAAAGGTATTATTTATCAACAGGACATTCCGGAGACGGAACCGGTGCAACCGAAGCCCGAGAAAGTGACTCCGCCGGCGGACGAGCAGGCAGCGATGGACGCGGCCCAGATCAAACCCGCGGAAAAGGCCGTCAGCAAAAAGACGATCAAATCGCCCAAGGAAAAGGGCAAGCGCACCGAGGAATCCATGGAGGCCGAGTTCAAGGCCCTGCGGGATTCCATGCGCGCCGATCCGGCGGTCGACGACACCGCGGAAGCCGTGGAAGATATGCCGATGCATGAACCGGAAGAGGACCTGGCGACCAAGATCAAGCGCAAGCTCAGTCCCAGCGGGCTGCTTAAGGAAGAGGTCGCCGCGCTGGATTATTGGGAAGTTCCCGTCGAGGAACAGACCGTTGAAGATATCAGCCGGAATCTGAAAATCGACCAGGCTCTTAAAGAGGCCGCCGATATCCAGATGACGGAAGAAGTACCGCAACCGGCGGAAGTGAAGGCCAAACCGGCTGACAAGACCATGGTCGTCACGGCGGAAGAGATTGTTCGCAAGGCCATCCCGGTGCAGAACCGCAGCAAGCGGATCGATCTGGATTTCGACAATACGAATTTATCCGACATACTCTTGATTATGGGCGAGGCCGGCGACATGAACATTATGCTCGACCCGGCATTGAAGAGCAATACGCTGGATCTGCACTTGAAGCAGATCACATTGGAAGACGCATTGTTGCTTATCGCCAACTCGTATGACCTGGGCTTCAAGCTGGTCGGCCAAGCCTTGTTCATTACGGAAAACGAAAAGCTGCGCTATGAGAACAAGGTCTCGCGGATGATCAAGGTCCGCAACGTCAATGTGCAAGAGGCCAAGAACCTGGTGGAAGATCTGGCGGATAATGTCAGCATCAGCGAGGAACTCAACAGTCTGATGGTGACCGGTGATCCGAAGGATGTGGCCCAGGTCGAACAGCTCGTGGAAATGCTCGATAATCCGCAGCCGCAGGTGATCCTGGAGGCCAAGATTATCGAAGTCGACAAGAACGCGCTTAAGGACCTCGGTGTGGACTGGTCCGATCAGATCAACTTGCTCTATCAGGAAAGCGGCCGGCCGCAGGACTTCGACGATGTCGAGAACGCCGATAGCGGATTCTATCGGATCGCTCAGATCCAACGCAATCCGCTGCAATTCGAGACGACCATCCGTATGCTGGAACAGCAGAACAAGGCGAAGGTCTTGTCTGCGCCGCGGGTCTCGACTCTCAACGGAAAGCAGGCGGAAATCTTCGTCGGCGATGAAGTCCCGTATACGATCACCAATATTACCGGCGGTGTCGTGACCAATGACGTCCGCTTTGTCGAACCCGGTATCCGTCTGACGATCACGCCCTCTATCATCGAGCAGAACTTCGTGGTCATGAAGGTGGAACCGGAAGTCAGTTTTATCGTGGCGTTCCGCGGACCGAACGACGAGTTTCCGCAGGTACGCACGCGTGAGGCTACGGCGCACGTGCGCGTCGAAAACAAACAGCCTTTTGTGTTGGGAGGGATTCTCAACCAGGAGGACAAGCAAAGCCTGTTCAAAGTGCCGTTTTTCGGGGACCTCCCGCTTTTCGGAAATCTATTCAGCTACGAGAGAAATACCGCCGTCGACACCGAACTGATTATTACGGTCATCCCGACGATTGTTCACGGCCGGGAATAACCCCGGTGTCCGGAAGAATCAGGAAAAACCTCACTTCGAAGAGTGGGGTTTTTCTGTTTAACGTCCCAGTAGGAACCGGAAGGTGACATGCCGCTAATCAACCGTAACAAACAGGGCCTAACGCTGGTGGAGATGCTGGTCGGTGTGGTCGTCATATCCCTGATCAGCGTCGCCGGATGGGTTTCGGTGTCCGTGATGACCCGCAGCCAGGCGATGGCACGCGATATCGTCACGGCAACCAACTTGTTGCAGCAAAGCCAGGAAGAAGTCCGGCGCGTCGCGCAGGCGGATACCGTTTTTGACATGTTGGAACGCTGCGATTTTCCACCGGACCATACGGATCTGGACTGCGGTCTGCGTGACTTAACCGGCGATACCATCTTCGGCGGATTCGACCGTTCCCTGCAGGTGACCCTGGTTAACGGCAGTCCGGAGCTGAAAAGGACGGTGGTCAGCGTGACCTGGCAGGACCTTAACGGGCGGGCCCAACAGCGCCGCTCCGTGGCCTATTTGTCGCGGCCGCCCGATCCGCTGGCCGGAAATCTGAAGGGTTTTGTCTGCTCCGAGGATGCCTCTATGGACCCGCTCGGCGGGATCCGTGTCGAACTCGACTCGACCACCTCGACAGCTTCCTACAGCACCACCTCGGTGGGTTTTACGGATGACGACGGCGCCAACTTCAGCTTTGCCGAGTTTGACGGTTTCGACAATTTCGGTCAAGGCCGTTTTATCCTGCCGGCCGGCTCCTATATCCTGACGGTCAATGACAACCGTTACCAGCCGTATACACATCCCGTGCCGATCACGATCAGTCCCAACGAAGAAAAGTCGGACCTGTCGTTTTGTCTGACGCCCAAGCCGGATGAGGCGCATATTTTCGGCAATGTGATTGATCAGAGTACGGGGCAGTTAATTTCTACCTTTAGTCGCGGTCAAATAAATCTGTACCAAAACGGGTCGTTCGTGACGCGCACCAGCAACCGGCGCGACTACAACTTTACGATTGCCTTCAACGACACGGATCCTCAATACTTTACGGTGAACACCACCGACGCCTTTCGTCTGGGTTATGCCTACGCGGTCGGTGCGGCCGGGGCGCCTTCCTGTACATACCAGTATCAGAAGGAGGGATTCTCCACGGCGGTGGTCCAGGATGATATGAGCCTGATCTGTTCGAATCCTTATTTCGGCAGCAGCGCGGCCGACCGGATCGAGGTCCGGCCGGGCGACAATATTCAGCTCGACCTGCCCGTCACGCCGGTTCCCGAGGTCCTCATTACCGGCCGGGTGATCGACAGCAACGGACAGCCGGTCGCCAATGCCACGGTGCGCGCGCGCTGGCCGCGCAGCGATTATCAGGATTGGCGCAAAGGGTCTCAATTGCAAACCGCCTCGACCGACGGCAGCGGAAACTTTACCTTTAGCGTCCCGGCGGTACAGGCCATGTTCCCGTCATCCAATCCCGCCCAGAATTATCTGGAGGTGTGGGCCAACGGCCAGGTGGCGGTGATGACTTGTTGCGATCTGCTGCAGAATGTCAGCCGGGACAGTAACCGATTGTACCCCGGCCCGCTCTTTCCCGGGGACCCGCCGCGCAATATCGGCACGCTCGTCATCCCGGTGCAGGACCAAAATTGCGGCAACGTCGGCGGCACGGTGATCGACGATGCCACGGGCAACGCCTTGCCGGGTGTCAGTGTGAATATCTCGGTGACGGATACCACCGATGCCACCGGTGACTATCAAATCGCCTGCGACCCGGCCCAGACCGGTTTTCGGCTGCAGACCAACAACTACCGTTTCACGGCCCAACGCAGCGGCTACTATACCAATGAGTCCGTAGGCAACGATCAGTACGTACGCCGCGGTTCCGGCGGCAATGACGTCCCGATCAATACGGACTCTGTCACCGACTACGATGCGCGTATGTGGCCGCGCGGTTTTGCCAACGTCACGGTAACGGTTTTCGATCAGACCACGGGGCAACCGATGGACGGGGTGGCCGTGGTCCTCGATCCGTACTCCGGATCAAACCTGACGCAGGTCACTACCGGCGGCGGGGTGGCGACCTTTAGCAATATTCCCGAGACCTGGCCGCCGCTGGGGCTGCCCGCCGACGGTTATTATCAGACCGGAACGCGGAATCACGGGCTGGATATCAACCATGACCCGGCCAATTATCAGCCGCACTCGGAAGTTATCCAGGACTTACGCAGCGGTGAGACGCGGTCAATCACCATCCAGTTGCGCCGCAACGGAGGAGTATAAGATGGCGCGGACCCGACGTTCCCGGACTGGTTTCACCTTAACGGAGATGCTGGCGGTGGTCCTGATGATCGCGGTGATGGGCGGGGTGATCTTTGCCGTTTTTGTCACCAATTGGGAGGCCCTGGAGGACCAGATCGTCCGCAGTGATTTGTGGCACGAAGCCAATGAAATCGTGGAGACGGTGACCACTGACGGGCGGGCCGCGAAATCCATTCAGGTGGAGGCGAGCAACGCGCAGGGCGACAATACCGCGGTCTTCACGGGGATTAACGGTGAGGTGTTCGCCACGTACCGGATTACTTTGGACGGCCGGCTGCTTGTGGAACGCGCGGCGGGAAGCCGGACGATCTCGGACAAAGTTGATGCGGCCAATTCCGCATTCGTCAGGGACGATGACACGGGACGCGGACTCAGGCTTATGCTGACTTTGACTGACGATTTGCTGCGCCGGTCGGTCAGTATCAATACGGCCACGGAGATTTTTCCGCGCAATGCCAACAGCCCCGACACAGGAGCGGCAAACTGATGAAAATCAACAATTCCGACGGATATCTCCTGATTATGAGCCTGGCGGTGGCCCTCTTTTTAACCATTTTGCTTGGGGCCGCGTTTGTCCGGTCGACTCAGCAATTGCGCGAAGCCGATCAGCGCCGCGCCGTTCATCAGGCATTCTCGACGGCGGAGGCGGGGATCGACCGCGCGTTGTTTGAATTCCGGCGGGACCCTGATTGGGGTCTTGGGGCGGATCCGGACGTGCCCAATATGGCGGTCAGCAATGTCCTGCTCAATGCCGTCGAAGCGGACGATACCACCGTTATCGGCACCTACAGTATCGAAGTGGTCAACGGTCCCGATATTCAGGACCTCGGCGAGACGCGCTGGGTGCGTTCCGTCGGATTTGACGCCGAAAGCAATTTGAACCGGGCGATCCTGGCGCGTGTGCTGATCGACGACCCGAGCCGGTTTTTGTTGTCAACGCCGGGGGCCTTGCGCTTTAAGAGCGGGGCGGTTGTGGAGGCGGACGTTCTCGGACAGGACCTGTTCTTCGACGTCAACGATGCGCTGCCGGACGCGGCGCAACGGCATATCACCATCGACGGCAACGTGCTGTATATTGATGAGCTCAATCCGTCCAATCCGCAGTCCGATCCGGACATAACGATTACCGGCGCGGTGAATCCTTATCCGTCGGTGACCTTTCCCGGAGTGGATATCAACCGTTATGATACGTTGGCGACCGGACTGGCCGCTACACTGGGCGGGTACAAGGAGGCCGGCGATCTGACCGTTGATCTCGACAACCTCGGCGCCCTGGACGGTAATCCGGGTTTCGCGCCGCGCCTGATTTTTGCCACCGGAGATATCCGGGTCTCCGGCGAGTTCGATGCATCAATGCTCCTGGTAGCCGGCGGAAACATTTACATTGAAGGTGACATCGCCCCCGATCCGTTGACACCGGACGCCCAGATCGGTTTGTTCGCCAAGCAGGATGTTGTCATACCCGACGGAGCGGTTGCTGCCGGTGCGGACCTGACTGTGGAGGCCTTCGTTATTGCCGACGGCAGCGACGGGGCCAATGGCGAATTTCGCGCCGAAAGTACCGTCGGTCTGGGTGAGTTCAATTTTACCGGTGCCATCTCGGTGCGCGGCGGCGGAGGAACTCAGACCGGTATCGATCTGAGTGTGTTTGCGGTGCGCAATTATACGCACAAGGCCAACATTGCGGTTCCTTTTTCCCCATTTATTGCTAATATAATAACATGGCAAGAAACGACGTCTTTCGCCGATTTCCCTCCCCCATAGTACTCCGCGAGGGGCTCCGATGAAATCATATGAGGGGGAAGACCGGCGCATCGACAAATTTTTCAATCTCTCCCTGGACCTGCTATGTATCGCGTCTTTGGACGGCTATTTCCTGGACGTGAATCCCGCCTTTATGCGCACCCTGGGCCATTCCAAAGAAGTGCTGCTATCCGTCAAGTTTCTGGAATTTGTCCATCCGGAAGATGTGCAGGCGACCCTCGATGAGCTTGAGAAGCTCGGGGAAGGCCTCAAGACACTTTATTTCGAGAATCGTTACCGGTGCAAGAACGGCAGCTACAAGTGGCTGGGTTGGACCTCGGTCCCGGCCAATCAGGTGATATACGCCATCGCGCGGGACCTGACCAATCAAAAAAAGACGGAGAACGCCCTGCGCGAATCACAGGATAAGCTGCTGAAGCAGACTCGGGACCTGGAGCAAAAGAATATCGCGCTGCAGGAGGTCTTGTCCCAGATCGAACAGGAGAAGAATCGCTTCAAGCAGGAAGTTAGTGCCAATATCGAAGAGCTTGTGCTGCCGATCGTCAATCAGCTGAAACGGCGCACCGGTACCCCGGATCGCCGTCATCTGGCGATTCTGGAGAAGAATCTCCGAACGGTGACGGCGGCGTTCGGCCAGAAGATCTCGCGCAAGACCTTGAAATTGACTCCCAAGGAGGTGGAAATCTGCAATATGATCCGGGGGGGATTGAGCAGTAAGGACATCGCCCGGATTCTGACCATCTCCCAGCGAACCGTGGATAATCACCGCAACAGCATCCGCACCAAGCTGAAATTGTCCGGTAAAAAGACAAACTTGACTACCTACCTGAAATCGTTGTAAGTTTATTAATTACAGTACATATGTTTCTGAATCCGGGTAATCATTACTCATTAAAAATGAGTAATTTATGAGTGTTTATCCCATATTGTGCCTATGGCGTGATTCAAGTAAGCTAGAACCATACCGCTAAAGGGGGGGATAGTCCATGAATCCAAAGATCTTGATTGTTGACCGCAGCGAACACTTTTGCGAACTCATACGTGTCCGTTTGCTGAATTACGGCTTTGACCGGTTCGTCCTCGCACAATCCGGACGCGATGCGTTGGCGCTGTTTACCCAGGAACAACCACAGATCGTGTTGGTGGAGATGGGTCTGGAGGATGTCAGCGGTCTGGAGCTGTGCCGCCGCATTAAACAAGAGGCGGGTGACACGGTCAAGGTCATTGTCATGTCCGGTCTTGCCGAGCCGAATCAGACGGATGAGGCCAAGGAAGCCGGGGCCGATGCCTATGCGGTCAAGGCCTTTGACTGCGTGGAGATCATCATCAACATCAAGCGCCAGGTCGCCGGCGCCCAGACGGCCGTCTGATCACTTTCCCTTTTCGTTAATCGTATCGAGATAAGCCAGGATAGGTTTCTTATTGTAGCGCTGTGCCAGCGAGCGCGCCGTCGGAAGATCGTTGCCGACGACGGCCCCGTTACGGATGAGACGTTTGAGGATGTTCAGCTGGACATTCAATTCGCGGTCCGGATTGGAGAGTACCGTCAACAAGGCGGTTTCACCGGCGGCAGTACGATAGTTCACATCCGCCCCCTTTCGCAGCAGGAACTTCACGATATCTTCATGTCCCCACCAGGCCGCCTCCATGAGTAACGTCCGGTGCTGACGGCTCAGCCGGTTCAGATCGTCTTCTTGTTTCAACAAAAAGCGAAATACTTTGATATGCCCGCCGCGGACGGTCTTGAATATGGTCTCGCGGCTGAGGGGCGCGCCTTTTTGCAGCAACAGTTTCAGGGTATCCAGATGGCCGCTGTAGGCGGCGATATCCGCGGCCGTTTCAATATCCACGTCGGATGTCGAACGGCCTTTGAGTTGCGGATCGGCGCCGTGCGCCAATAGAATTTCGACCAGTTCTTCATTCCCCCGGAAGGCCGCGCACATCAGCGGGGTCCAGTCCCAATCAATAAACACATTACGCTCACGGTTCCGGTATCCGTATTGATTCGGATCGGCTCCCAATTCGACGAGTTTGGCGGCCGACCGGTCGAACCCAAACATGATGGCGGTATTCAGGAGATGGCTGTTGTAGGATGTCAGGCTGTTAGGATCAGCCCCTTTGTTAACTAGCAATGCGATGATGTCGAGCTGCTGTCCGGTGACGGCGGCTCCCAAGAGGTTATCAAGGGTTTCCTGATTGACACGCCGGCTGATGAATTTCTCTACGGCGGCATAGTCTCCCGCGCGGGCCGCCGTGTAGATGCTGTCGCGGGTGTACTGGGCCGCCGCGCGGTCCGGCAAAAGTCCGCCGCACAGCAATAATGCGAGTGTTATTCGTAAAGTCAGGCTCATAATCGGTATTTTAACGTCAGTACGGAACAGGGTCAACGCGAAGTTCGGAATGTTGCTTGTATTTCGATCGACGGGACGTTAAAATATCACAGACTCAAAGAATTACGATCCGCGAAGAGGAGGACAGGCCCATGCCCAGATTTATCCTATTGGTGGCGGTCACGCTGCTGGCCACCGTATCCGCATACGCCCAGGAGAAAATTCCCGACGGTGAGAATAAGACTTATTATTCCAACGGCGTCCTGGAGAGCGTCGGCTATTACAAAGACGGCAAACTTGAGGGGGAAACCCTCGGGTATCATCCCAACGGAAATCTGTTTATCAAAGGCAATTTTGAGAACGGCAAGCGCGACGGCCTGCAACAAATTTACTTCCGCAACGGCCAGATCATGGAGGAGAGTTTCTTTAAGGACGGGGAGTATCACGGGCAGAGCAAACGTTACTACAGTAACGGAGCCCTCAAGGCGGAACGTAAATACCGCAACGGAGATCTCCACGGATCCTTTAAGGAGTACTATCGCAACGGTCAGTTGAAAATGGAAGGCCGCGCCAAGAACGACGCTCTCAACGGCACCGTCAAACGCTACGATGAGCAGGGCCGGCTGGCGTACCAGGGAGATTTTAAGGACGGACAAAACGACGGGCCGTATCACCGGTATTATCCCAGCGGGATTCTGCGCGAAACCTGCGAGCTGACTGTAGTCAACTCCAAAGAGGCGCGGCGGGATTGCGAACAATTTGAGGATGAAAGCGGCGATCCGCTGGCGAAGTATTACCAAACGCTCACCCGTCAAAACGGCGACAAAACGCTCATCCAGACTTTTATCGATGATAAGCTGGTCAAGGAGGAAACGGTTACGCACAGCGATTTGTAAGCATATAAATACGAGATGTTTATGAGGCAGCTCCGGCGCGGTCCGGGCTGCCTTTTTTTGGGCGTATAATTTGACGGGACAGCCCCAGCAAATTGGTGTATCATACTGGCTCGTTTAGACTCCGCCGGCACAGCGGCCGGGCATCGCCAGGAAGGAGAGACAGGAATGGAAATCGGAATTGTGGGTTTGCCGAACGTGGGCAAATCCTCGTTATTCAACGCCTTGACCGGGGCCGGGATCGCGGCCGAAAATTTTCCCTTTACCACGATCGACCCGAACGTGGGGATCGTGCCGTTGCCCGATCCGCGGCTGGAGCATTTGACACGGGAATTCTCATCCGTCAAGACCACCCCGGCCGGGATACGGTTTGTCGATATTGCCGGGCTGGTCAAAGGGGCCAGCCAGGGGGAAGGGCTCGGGAACAAATTCCTGGCCAATATCCGGCAGGTGGATGCGATCCTCCATGTGGTCCGGTGTTTTCACGACGATAATGTCGTGAACGTCATGGGCGATCTCGACCCGATCAACGCGGTAGAGACGATCGAGACTGAACTGCTGCTCGCCGACATACAGCAGGCCGAGAAGGCACTGGAGAAACTGCGCAAGACCGCTAAATCCGGAGAGAAGGCGGCCAAGGAAAATGTGGCCAAGATGGAAGAGATCCTCGCCGGATTTAACTCCGGCACCTCGGCACGTCTGATGAAGATCCCCGAGGAATTTACCAAGGAATTCCAGTTCCTGACCGGCAAACCGATTCTCTATGTCGCCAACACCGACGAAAGCGGGGCCGATGAAAGCATACTCGGGCCGCTGCAAGAGCGGGCGAAACAGGAAAACGCGGGTATCGTCGAACTGTGCACCAAACTGGAGTCGGAAATCCTCGAGTTACCTCCCGAGGAACGGGCCACATATTATGAGGAAGCCGGTATCGTGACGCCGGGACTCGGAAAGGTCGCCCGCGCCGGGCAGGAGTTGCTGGGACTCATCTGTTTCTTTACCGCGGGGGAAAAGGAATCCCGCGCGTGGACGATCCCCAAGGGGACACCGGCCGTCAAGGCCGCCGCCAAGATCCATACCGATATCGCCCGCGGATTCATCCGCGCCGAAGTTTACCACTACGACGATTTGAAAGAACTGGGTTCTTATCAAGCCGTGCAGGCCAAAAATCGCGTCTCGCTGGAAGGCAAGGAGTATGAAGTCCGCGACGGGGATGTGATTTATTTTCGCTTCAACGTTTAAACCGACCGGGGAGCCGCCATGCCCGAGCGAATCATCGCGCACATGGATATGGATGCCTTTTTCGCGGCCGTGGAACAGCGCGACAATCCGGCGTTACGCGGCAAGCCGGTGATTATCGGCGCCGATCCGAAGGGCGGTCAGGGCCGCGGCGTGGTCGCCACCTGCTCCTACGAAGCGCGAAAGTACAACATCCACTCGGCACTGCCGATCTCCATCGCCTATCGCCGTTGCCCGCAGGGGATTTACCTGCGCGGCAATCATCAGAAATATCGTGAAGTATCCCGCCAGATCTTTGCCGTCCTCACGGACTACACTCCCGACATTCAACCGGTCAGTATCGACGAGGCTTTTATGGACCTGACCGGGTGTCTGTCTGACGGACGCAGCGCGCTGGATCTGTGCCGGGCCATCAAGAAGGATATCCGGGCCCGGGTCGAACTGACCGCCTCGATCGGTATCGCGCCCAACAAAATGATCGCCAAGATCGCCTCGGACTACAACAAACCGGATGGTCTACTGGAAATCAAGCCGGACCAGGTCCGGAATTTTCTGTGGCCGCTGCCCATCGGCAAGATATGGGGGGTCGGCAAACACACCGAAAGCGCGCTGCATCAATTGCAGATCAAGACGGTAGGCGAACTCGCCCGGACGCCGGTCGAGGCCTTGAGTAAACGTTTCGGGTCCCACGGGGTACACTTGCACCAGCTGGCCAACGGTATCGACGAACGCCCGGTGGCGGTTGACGATGAGATTAAGTCGGTCAGCAATGAACACACCTTTGAGCAGGACACCACGGACCAGGAGGAAATCATCGACCGGCTGCTGTATCTCTCGGAAAAGGTGTCCCGCCGGATGCGCAAGCACGAACTCAAGGGGAAAACGGTCACGCTGAAGATCCGGCTCAAGGGTTTTCAGACATTCAGCCGAGCCGAAACGCTCGACCACCGCACCAATTTCTCAGACACGATTTACATCACGGCATTGCAGCTGTACAAAACATTCTTCCGGCCGGGCATGCACATCCGCCTTATCGGGGTGCGTGTGGCCAATTTTGAGGACCCTTACGTGCAGGACAGTTTATTTGAAGATCCGGCCGAGAAACGGGATGAAGATTTGCACCGGGCCTGTGATCAAATCAAAGACAAATTCGGGGAGCGGGCGATCCGCCGCGGGATTTACAAAACCGGTAACTGATTCCCGCCCGGGATGTGTTATATTTATAGGAGAGAACAAAGTAGGACGTTATTTGACCCGGCAGACACCGGCGAGACCGGAAAGGACCTTCCCATGATAAAAGCTGAATTAGACCGTCAACTCATGATCCACCTGAAAGACACGGCCGGGACCCTGGCCGAAGTCTTGAGCGTGGTTTCCAGTTCCGGCATCAATATCCTGGCCTTGTGCGCGTATGCGGTCGGCGGTATGGTCGCAATCATGTTTGTGACTGAGGACAACAATGAGGCCAAGAATCTCCTGGAGAAAAAAGGCTTCGATGTGCAGGAGGAAGAGGTCGTGCTCCTGACGCTGTCCAATAAACCCGGCGCCCTGCAATCGGTTACCGACAAGATCGCCGAGGCCGGCATTGACTTGTCGCTGATGTACGGCAGCACCGATCCCGAGGCCCATCATAGTCCCATCGTCATGATAGCGCGCAACAACCTTGATGTTCTCATGCTGATTCGCACCGAGCTCGAGCGTATATAATTTTGATTATGCCTTCCGAAGCGTTACCTCTCAATCTTGTTTTTCGTATTCTCCTGACCAATGTGGTGCCGTTCTTTCTGCTGTTTCATATGATCATGCAGCGCCGCCGGCAGCTGCGCGGAGAGCCCGCCAGCCACGTGCGGCTGGTGGCCGGAGAGCTGACCATCGTGGGGTTGCTCGGTTACTACGTGATTTTATCCGCGTTTTTCGTCTCCATCCCGGTGATGGATTATATGAATGACCGGCAGGCCTACCGAGTGATGTACGTGGCGCCGGAAGGATCGACGGTGTACGTCATTGCCGCGATTTCGTTCTATCTGGTCTGTGCGGGTATCTTTCTGCAGCGCTACCAGTATTGGGCTTACCGTCTGGCGGTACTGATGGTGATGGTCCTGATTTTGTACGCCTTTTTCTCCGTGCTGCACTATGGGCCCGTGGCCTTGGTGCCGGTGACGGTCTTTGTGTATTTGCTTTTCCGCCTGACGCGCGAAGAGCTGGTCAATGAATTGGAGTCGAACCTGGTATGTCGGAAGAACCGCAATGGTGGGAATTTATCGTCCTCGTCGGGATCACTCTCGGCGTGATGGGGACGATCATTTACTTCAGCCGCAAACGGTAAGTGACGGGCGTGCCTACTGGAGATGGTGCTTTTTCAACTCCGCCTGAAGGTAATTGAAGGCGGAGTCCACGTCGTCGCAAATCTTAAAAAGTTTCAGGTCCTGCGGGCTCACCATCCCCCAATGAGCGAGGGCCTGAAAGTTCACCACTTCATTCCAATAATCCTTACCGTAGAGCACGATGGGCATGTATTTCCTGGTCTTCTCGGTTTGTACGAGCGTCAGCAATTCGAAGAGTTCATCGAGGGTGCCGAACCCCCCCGGAAACACGATCATCGCCTTGGACAGATAAAAGAACCAGAATTTGCGGATAAAGAAGTAGTGAAATTCGAAGGAGATGTCTCGGGTTTGGTACGGGTTGGGGTCCTGTTCGAGCGGGAGGCTGATATTTAACCCCACCGACTCGCCCTTGGCCTTCTTGGCGCCGCGGTTGGCCGCTTCCATGATTCCGGGGCCGCCGCCCGTACACACCAGAAAGCGACGTCTCTTGAACAGCGGATCCTTGAACCAGATCGTCAGTTTTTCGGCGAGATCGACGGCATCTTCATAGAAGCGCGACATCATCAGTTCACTCTCGGCCGCCTGAAGTTCGTCCTTGAGGCGTTTGGTCGGGCGGGCCGCCGCCTTGTATGCCTGCTCGGCGGCACGAAAGTTCTTGCGCGCCGTGGCCCGGGGGAGGGTGCGCGCCGAACCGAAGAAAACGACCGTGTTGTGAACATGATGTTGGCGCAGACGCTCGCGGGGTTCGACCATCTCGGTCAGGATACGAATCGTCCGGGCGGAGGGGCTATTCAGAAATTCGTAGTTGTTATAGGCTTTGATATATCCGGTCTTCGGCTTGGGTTTCCCTGTGGCCATGCGTCGCTCCTTTGCTGCGGACGTTTATCGGTATCGCCATTATACTGATATTTGTCAGGGCGTGATATACAAACTTCACTTTATCTGACGGCAGGCATTTTGCTTGTGATTCGGTCGGGATTTGGTTACAATACCTCATTAATCAGGCCCAATTTTCTTCTCACCCGGGTTATCTCAAAACAGGTTACGACCAATCCCCACGCGGAAAGGGTTTCATGCTCCGGGAGGCATCTTCCAACGCGCCCTCCGGCCGCCAGATGGCCGGCTGGATACTTTTCAGTTTCCTGATATGGTTGATATGTTTCCAGGGCTTCGTGTCCGGCCGCCTGTCGCTGCAATCCGATGCCGTCGGGTACTATCAGCACGTTAAATTCTACATCGACAATATGGTGCAAGGTGTCTATCCGTTTTGGGACCCGGGTATCAACGGCGGCGTGCCCAACGAATTCTTCCTGCGCCGCATGGGTTCGTTCAATCCGTTCTTCCTGATTCCGGTCATTCTGCGCTGGTGCGGTATGCCGCATTTGACCGCTTACACGACCTATCTTGCCAGCTACTACTTTATGGCGGCGCTGGGCTTCTATTATTTAGGCCGGGTCGTTCTCAAGACGAAGACGGCGGCTTACGCCGGATTCCTGCTGTTTTTATTTTCTTCGCTGGGCACGCGCCAGTTTGATTCCTATATTGTTCTGGTCACTGTCCCGTTGGTCTGGTTCTTCGGTTTTTTATTGGATTTTCTTCGCCGCCCGCGGGCAGTTAATGTGCTGGGGCTGACCTATTGCCTGATGAATCTGGCCACCACCTACATTCCTTTGTATTTTTTGATAATCTTTACGTCGTTTCTTGTTTTCGGAGCGGCCTATTTTCCGCGGCGGGCTTGGGATCGGTTGCGGGAGGCCGGTACTTTCCTGTGGCGGCACAAGGTGTTGACCGCGGTTTGCGCTTTCTGCTTGATTATGGCGATGATCCCGGCGGCGATGATCTTTCAAAGCGCCCGTGAGGCTGAGTTCGTGATGCCCCGGCGGGCGTCAACGGCCGCCTCCGACCATGCGCTGGCCGTGGGTAAACAAACCGTCACCGAGTGGGCGATGCTCGAAGAACTGGTCTATGCCAGCGCTTTTAATGATCTGCGCCGTTTTAAGTTCGCGATTATCTTTTTTCCCGGGTTCATCTACCTGATTTTCTTGATGGGCGCCGGCGTCCGTATAAACAGAAAGTTCCTGCTTCTGGTGACGTGGGGGGGATTTCTATTTTTACTCAGCGTGCCCGCCTTGTCGCCGGTCTACGATTTTCTGCACCGGTACATCTTCCTTTTTAAATATTTCCGGAACCTGCACTGGTTCTTCTGGCTGGCCATGCTGCCGATATTTGTGCTGGCCGCGGCGGTCCTTCTTGACGACCTGTGCGCGCGCGAGAAACCGTCCCGGGCAGGGTGGTGGATCGGATGGACGCTGGGCGTGCACGCCGTATTTACCGTGACGGTGGTCATTTGGGGCAATACGATCTGGAGCACCTATGGGACGATAGCGTTCAGCGCACTCTTTTTCGCGCTGCGCGCCGTGCCGGCAGCGGTCACGCGGCCTGCTGTGGGGTTGTTTCTGTTGACGGCCGCCGTCGGATGCCAGTCCCTGGAGGTGTATCATTACCTGAACGTCAATTCCACGGTGCGCACCGGTCCGTACAAGGGCGACGATCCCTACGACCCCGGTTCCTATCAGAACAAAGAAATCATGGGTATCCCGACGGACGCCAACAAACCCAGCCTGTATTATGCGTTGCGTAACTATCATGATTTGTACAACGCGGTCCACCCCAGCGCTCTGTTCGACTACAAGCGGCACAAGTTTATCCTCTTTGATGATGTGGCGGTGAATATGAGCGGGACGTATGATTATACCGCTCTGGAACGCAAATTTGCCTTGCGTCAAGACCTGGCAACCGTTCTTTCCGCCGTGGAGATACCAAAGTCTAGGGACGGGATGCGGAACTATGAGGCCGTCACGGGTACGACGCCGGGCGTTGAACTCGTCCGCGCCACCGTCGATCGTCTCGAACTCAAGACGGACCGGCCGGCATGGCACTTTCTGGTGTTCAACCAGAACTGGCACCGGCGTTGGCAAGCGACAGTGGATGGCCGCCCGCAACGTATCCGCGAAACCAACGGATCTTTCATGGGCATCCCGTTGCCGGCCGGAGCCCATACGGTGACATTCCGCTTCGGCGGGGCCGGTTACCGCGGATTTCACTACAGCATATTGGTGATTTTCTACGCCATGTTCCTCGGCATCGGGTGGGCGTGGTGGGACGAACGCCGGAAGGGAGGCGGGCCGAATGAATCCGGGATTTAGAGTCAGGGCCAGGTCCGTCTTCTTGAGTGCCGGTTTCTTCTATATTTTTGCCGGCACGGCCGTGACTTTACACGTTAAAGATCACCAGGCCCTGGGGATTGCCAAACTGCGCGCCCTGAACCGGTATATGCCCGCCTTGGCGGAGCTGGCGGCATCCAACCGTTCGGCAACGGATATGGATGTGGACTACGCCCGCAGCGCCGCGTTTTACTATCGTAAAGTGACTGATTATCTGCCGCAGAATCCCAACGGTTATTTCATGTTGGGCTACTGTCTGGCCCGGCAGGGCAATGACGCCCAAGCCGTCAGGGCGTTCGCTAAATCCGCGGAACTGAATCCGGCTTACTTCTGGGCACACTACAACTTGGGGGTCACGCGGCTGCGTCAGGGACAGCTGGACGAGGCGGAAGATGCCTTCCGGGCCGCTCTCAAGACCGACCCCGGGACCACCGTCAAAGTCATTTTCGCCTCCAAGGTCTTTCAACAATTGTTGCCGGAAATCCGGGATCCACAGGCGGTAATCCTGCCCGGATTGAAGGGAGGGTACCAGGATTGCCAGCGCTGGATCGCCGTCATCGGCCGCCTGAAAGCGCTTGCCCAGAAGGAGTTACCGCCGGATTTTTATAATCAGTTACGGCCCGTCATATTCTGAAATCCGGTTCATAAATGATTACAGAAAGGCGTCCAGATTGTAATTAACAAGGCACTTTGATTGGAGTATACTTTGGATGAACCTGAAGAATGGAGGCCATTGTGCAAAAGTCATATCAAGTGCTGAAGAAGGCCATCGACAAAGTCGGTGTCAAGGCGGTGGCCGCGCGGATGAACGTATCCCAATCCTTAGTTTACAAGTGGTGTCAGGATTCCGACGACACCGCCAAGATCGCCCCCAGCGGTGCGGCCAATCCGTTGGACCGGTTGCAGATGATCCACGAAATTACCGAAGACAACGAGATTATCAACTGGATGTGCCGTCAGGCCGGCGGCTTTTACGCCCCGAATCCGCAGGACCACGAACTGCCATCGGTCGGCGGCCGGGTGCTGAAGAATGTGCACAGCATGATTAAGGAGTTCTCCGAAGCGCTCGACGCGATCTCACAATCGTACAACGAAGGCAAGCGCATCACGATAAAGGAAGCGGAACGGATACGCAAGGAATGGGAAGACCTCAAGTGTATCGGCGAAGGATTTGTCCGGGCCTGTGAGGCTGGCAAATTTGACAAGAAGTCTTAAAGGAGGGACATCATGGGCCTAGAATTTCTTACCAATGCTGATTCGGTGACGAAAGTGTTTTGGGTTTGCGCGCTCGGAGGGACCGTCTTTTTCACCGTCCGATTGATCCTTATGATCGTCGGTGGCGATATGGACGGCGATGTGGATGGGGACATGGATGGCGATACACATTCGGATGCCGCCTTTGAATGGATTTCCATCAATACTCTCACTGCTTTTATAATGATGTTCGGTTGGGTGGGATTGACGGCCTACAAGCAGTTTGAATTGTCCGTGGTCCAGTCTTTTGGGCTTGCATTTGCCGCGGGGTTGATGTCGATGTGGATAACAGCCATGCTGTTCCGTATGGCTGGTAAGCTGGTATCCAAAGGCGCTGTATTCAAGATAAGCGATACCGTCGGATTGAACGCCAGTGTCTATCAGCGCATCCCCGCAGAAGGCCGGGGGAAAGTTAATGTTTCATTGCCCGGAGGGATTCTCAAGGAGTTGGAAGCAATGTCCGAAGATAAAATCGATATAGAGTCTTTTAAAACAGTCAAAGTCGTCCAGGTCGTCGACGACCGGACCATTTCGGTCCGGCAAATATAGAAAGGAGACATTATGGGATTACTTAATCTGACGGTAATAGTCTTTTTCCTGTTTCTTTTGGGAATGGGCATGTTTCTGGCGTCACGTTACAAGCGGTGCCCGTCGAACGCGATCCTGGCGATCTACGGTAAAGTGGGGGAAGGTCAATCCGTCAAGTGCTTCCACGGGGGCGGCGCGTTTGTGTGGCCGCTGATCCAGGACGCCAAGTTTCTGGACCTGACCCCGATGACGATCAGCATTCCGCTGAAGGGGGCGCTGTCGTTCCAGAATATCCGGATCAACGTGCCGAGCACGTTTACCATCGCGATCGATACGTCGCCGGAGGCGATGAACAACGCGGCGGTCCGTCTGCTGGAATTGACCACCAATGAAATCGAGAAGATGGCCACCGAAATCATCTTCGGGCAGCTGCGTCTGACTGTCGCTTCACTAAAGATCGAGGAAATCAACCAGGACCGCGAACGCTTCCTGATGGCGATCCGCAACAATATCGAACCCGAGTTACGTAAGATCGGTCTGACATTGATCAACGTCAACATCACCGACATTACCGACGAGTCCGGCTATATTGAGAGTATCGGTAAGAAGGCCGCGGCGACCGCGGTCAACCAGGCCAAGATCGACGTGGCCGAACAGGAAAAACTCGGTGAGGTCGGATCCGCCCAGGCTGACAAGGAACGACGTATCCGCGTGGCCGAGTACAATGCCCAAGCCGTGGAAGGGGAAAACAAATCCAAGGCCAATATCGCGGGGTTTGATGCGGACCTGCAGGAGAAGGAAGCGATCGCCGAACAGCGCGGTCAGGTAGCTGAACAGCATGCGATCGCGGAGATTCAAAAGGCCAAGGCCTCCGCGGAAACCCGCCGGCTTGAGGCCGAGCAGGTCGTTCCCAAAGAGATCGAAAAACGCAAGATCGAGATCGACGCCGAGGCGCGCGCCGAGAAGAACCGCCGCGAAGCGCGCGGGGAAGCCGATGCGATTATCTCTATCAAGTCGGCCGAGGCTGAGGGGATCCAGAAGGTCCTGGATGCCAAGGCTGAGGGTTACAACCGTTTGGTCGACTCTTGCGGGGACAATGCCCGGGATGCGGCCACCATGCTGATTGTGGAAAAGCTGGAGCAAATCGTTCAGCTGCAGACCGAGGCGATCAAGAACATCAAGATCGACAAGGTCACGGTCTGGGACAGCGGCAACGGAGAAAAAGGAAGCTCCACCGCGAATTTCATGAGTAATTTGGTGAAATCCCTGCCCGCGCTGCACGATGTGACCGGTATGGCGGGAATCGATCTGCCCACCTATCTGGGGGATGTGAAATCAGATGGAGAGCAGGCCAAAGGGGCCGGAGGAGTTAAGACGGTTAACAAACCGAAACCGGCACCCAAGCCGAAACCGGAAGAATAGTCCGGTCTATTGATGAAGAACAAGGCGCGTCACCGCCGCTCAGGCGGGGCGCGCCTTTTTGTTGACGGGTTCAAAACGCCTGTGTTTATTCAGGTTGGAACATGATAATTCTTGCCAAAGTCCCACCTTTTTTGTAAAATACGTGTCCATTGTCAGCCAATGAAATGTTCGCAGAGATAAACATTCATCAACCCGGACCCCAAGTTAAGGAGACGTCATGAAGGGAAGTATCGTGCTGATTATCGTCGTACTCGCATTGGTCGGACTGTTTGCCTACAGCTACTTCACCCCCGGGCACGAAACGGCGGGTGACCGTCAGACATTTCGCGAAAAGGTCGCCAAGGCCGGTGGTTTGGTGGAGAATCATCCGGTGGACTTCAATCAACGGGCACGGGAAATGGCCCACCAGGCCGAAGAGAAGGTTGCGGATGTGACCAAGTCGGCGTCTGAAAGCTTAGTTGCGCAACAGGATAACATCGAGCAGCTCAACCGCCAAATCAAGGACAAGACAGCCGCCATGCAGGAAAAGATGGAGACGGCCGCTGCCGACGCCAAGGCCAAAGCCGATGAGATGGTGTCCAAGGTCGAGAGCATGCTAACCGAGGCCCGCGCTTTGCTGGACAATGAACAATATAAGGAAGCGACTCAGAAGGCACAAAGTATTCTGGCCATCAAGCCCGAGTCCCCTGAGGCTCAGGAGATCATCTCGCAGGCCAGGGCCAAGCTGGCCGCATTGGCCAACCAGACCACAGAGAAATTCCAAACCCAGCTCTCCAATACGGCTGAAGAAGCCAAGGCTGCCTTGATGGGGGCTGATCAATAGCCAATAGCCGGAAGACCGGTACTGAATCAACATTAAAACAAGGAGTTAAGTAATGGAAGAGATTATCCAGAAGATCACGGATATCGGGGTTCCCTTTATCTTCAATCTTGTCGCCGCCATCATTATTTACCTGGTTGGTAAATGGGTGGCCAACACGGCGGCCAAATTGGTCAAGAAATTAATGGAAGCGGCCAAGACGGATAAAGCCTTGGTAGGCTTCACAGCTAATCTCGTTAAGTACGCAATCCTGATCTTCACCATTATGGCAGCAATCGGCCGTTTGGGCGTACAGACAACGTCGTTCATCGCTGTGCTCGGTGCAGCTGGCTTGGCCGTGGGTATGGCGCTGCAGGGAACGCTGTCTAATTTTGCGGCCGGAGTCATGATCCTGCTTTTCCGTCCGTTTAAGATCGGTGATTTTATCGACGCCGGCGGCACCATGGGATCGGTCAAGGAAATCCAGATCTTCAACACCATCCTGGCCTCCCCGGACAACCGCAAGATTATCGTTCCCAACAGCCAGATCACCGGCGGGATCATCACCAACTTCTCAGCTATCGAACAGCGCCGTGTCGACATGATCTTCAGCGTCTCCTACGACGACGATCTGAAGGTCGCCAAGCAGGTCCTGACCGACCTGGTGAGCGCCGACGAACGTATTCTGAAAGATCCGGCACCGGTGATCGCCGTTTCGGAATTGGGCGACAGTTCGGTCAATATCATTTGCCGTCCGTGGGTCAAGCCAGCCGACTACTGGGCGGTCTATTGGGCGATGCAGGAGAATGGTAAGGCCGAGCTGGAAAAAGCCGGTTGCACGATTCCGTTCCCGCAACGCGATGTACACGTGATCAAGCAAGCGGAAGACGCATTGCAATCCGCATAAACGAATCCATGAATAAAGGCAGCGCTTCATGTTTGCATGAGGCGTTGCCTTTTTTCATCCGTCTGCGTCCCGGTTACCGCGGCCGTAGCCGCGGGGCGATATAAGCGAATTGGCGAGGACCATCCTGTGGGAGAATTGAGTTCACTGGGTTTTCTGCTGGGCAGTTCCTGGGCCTCCGGGATCAATCTGTATCTCACCGTGGCCGGCCTGGGCATCGCACAGCGCATGGAATGGATCCAGCTGCCCGGAAATCTCGAAGTGCTCGGGCACCCGCTGGTCATCGCAGTCGCGGTGATCCTGTGCCTCATTGAATTTGTGGCAGACAAGGTCCCGTATGTGGATTCCACCTGGGACGCCGCGCATACGTTCATCCGACCGGTAGGGGGGCTGACCCTGGGCTACATGGCCATGAACGGGGCGGATCCGTCCATTCAAATGGCCACGGCGCTGGTCACCGGGACCGTCGCCTTTAACTCCCACATCACCAAAGCCACCGCCCGGGTTGCGATCAACACCTCACCCGAACCCATCACAAATTCCGTGGCCAGCGTGACCGAGGACGTCTCGGTGATCGGGGTACTGTATCTGATCAGCACGCACCCGGTGATCGCGGGGATCCTGGTCGTCATCTTCATCATATTTTCGGTCTGGTTTCTCAAGGTCATGTTCCGGTTCGTCAAGAAAATCTTCTCCCGCAAACCTGCCGAACCCCCTTCCAACGTCGCCTCAGAACAAGAATAAATTAGTTAAGTCACTATAAGGCAATAACTTGAGATTTATTTTCAAATAATATTTGACATGTCAACTATTGCCATGTTAAATTTATTTCGAGGAGGCAGACATGATCAATAAAACCAACGGACCATCCCGGCCATCACGCAAGGATTTCTATTTTAACGCCATCAAAGGACGGCCCAGTGCCGAGGTCTTTCACGGCATTTTTTGTGTGTATTCCCTTTTAGAGAAACGCATGGATGAATTCTTCCGGCCTCACAATCTCACGCCGGTCAAGTTTAACGCCCTGATGCTGATCAAATTTATGGGACAGGGGGAAGGGATTTCCCAGAATGACTTGGGATACCACATGATTGTAACACCCTCCAACATCACCCGGCTGGTGGACCGGATGACCAAGGACGGTTATATCAGCCGGGTTCCGGCCGCGCATGACAGGCGCGTGAACCTGATTCATATTACCCCGGCTGGAGAGGAAATCATCCGGACGGTATTTTTCGGTTTTAGTGAAATGATCCAGCAGTCCGTCTACCTTTTGGAGCGGCAGGAGGTCGAACAGTTGTCCGGTCTGTTGATGAAGTGGTTCTTTAAGCTTGAAGCCGTGATGGAAGGCAGCGCGGCGACGGCATCCAAGGATTCCAAATAACGTGGAGATAATATGCTCACGGCGTACCTGACAGGATGTGTAACGGTTGCAGTGATGATGGCCCTGATTTGGGTTATCCATCTGCGCAAGGATGACGCTACGATTGTTGACATGGGATGGGGTTTCGGCTTTGTCATGATGTCCGCAATCTTCATCGTCTGCGGAGCCGGCTGGACGCAGCGCAACATTTTGTTGTGGGTACTGCTGTTGCTTTGGGGTGCCCGGATCATTGTCTTTATAGCAAAACGTATGCGTCAGGAGGGACATGAAGACAAACGCTACGCCATGTTCCGCCTGAAGTGGGCAGAGCGGGCGCGTCTGAACTTTCTCAAATTATTCGAATGCCAGGCGCTGCTGCAGATGATCGTGGTCCTGCCGGTCCTGTGCGTGGCGTTCAATCCGCGGACCGGCCTGAATTGGTGGGAGGTAACGGCGGCGGTGATTTTTGTGATCGGTCTAGTCGGTGAGAGTGTCGCCGACGAACAACTGCGGACATTTCAGAACGATGCCGGTAACCGGGGTAAGGTCTGCCGGACCGGGTTATGGGCCTATTCCCGGCACCCCAACTATTTCTTTGAGATCGTCATCTGGACGGCGGTGTACCTGTATGCCTTGGCCAGCCCCGGCGGCTGGCTGACAGTGGTGTCGCCGCTGACCATCGTCTTTATTATTCTAAAAATCACCGGCATTCCGCTGGCGGAGCAACAATCACTTAAATCCCGGGGAGAAGAATACCGGCGCTATCAGGAAACGACCAGCGTCCTGATCCCGCTGCCCCAAAAAAGGACAAGACCATGAAAAACATCGCCCACATGAGCCAAGGATTGCTCGAACGTAATCTGATTCCGGACCCGGTTATCCGCTTTGGAATCCGGGGACTGCTCAAAACTAAGCTCAAAAACGAAGGCCGGGGAGGTGTGGCGGCCGCCCAGCAGCGGCTCAAGGAATTGGTGGAGGAGATGAAGAGCTCTACCATCGCCTTGAACACCTCCGAGGCCAATCAGCAGCACTACGAAGTCCCGACCGAGTTCTTCCGGTATGTGATGGGCAAACATATGAAGTACAGCTGCGGATACTGGAAGAAAGGCGTCACGGATTTCGATCAGTCCGAAGAGGACATGTTGTTTCTGACTTGTGGCCGGGCCGACCTGTGCGACGGTCAGGATGTCCTCGAGCTCGGGTGCGGTTGGGGATCACTGACACTGTACATGGCGGAAAAATTTCCCGGCAGCCGGATCACGGGCGTCTCCAATTCACGAACACAAAAAGAGTACATTGAAGGCCAGGCCAAAGCGCGCGGACTTACGAACGTCACTATTCACACCGCCGATATGAACGACTTTAAGACTCCGGGTCGATACGACCGCGTCGTCTCCATCGAGATGTTCGAACATATGCGCAACTACAAAGAGCTGCTGCACCGTATCGCGGGTTGGTTAAAGGATGACGGAAAACTGTTTATTCATATCTTCACGCATCGTAAATATACCTATTTCTATACCGTTGACGACGGCGGTTACGACTGGATGGCCCGCTATTTTTTCACCGGAGGGATCATGCCGTCGGATGATCTGCTGTACCACTTTCAGGATGACTTCGCCATCGCTGAACACTGGCAGGTCCCGGGGACCCACTATCAAAAAACCTCGGAGGGCTGGCTGCGCAATATGGACGCCCATAAGGTGGAGATCATGCCGATTCTGCGGCAGACCTACGGTGAGGAGGAATACCGAAAATGGTGGGTGTACTGGCGGGTGTTCTTCATGGCGTGCGCCGAATTGTGGGGCTACGACAACGGGCAGGAGTGGCTGGTCAGCCACTATCAGCTTAAAAAGAAGGTCCAACATGGATAAGATCGCGATCATCGGGACGGGTGTGTCCGGAATGGCGGTGGGGTACTTTCTGCGCCATAAATACGACATCACCTTTTTTGACAAGGAACACTACGCCGGCGGGCATACGAACACGCTGACGGTCGACGACGACGGAGACGACATCCACATCGATTCAGCCTTCATGGTTTTCAATCATGTGACATATCCGAACCTTCTTAAGTTTTTCAAGACCCTGGATATTGAAGAGAAGGATACCGACATGTCGTTCAGCGTGCAGCACCGGCCTACCGGTCTGGAATATTGCGGCACCGGACTGAACGGGCTGTTCTCGCAACGCCGCAATCTTTTTCGCCCCCGGCACTACCGGACGCTGATGGACATCAACCGCTTTAACAAGGAAGCCCCGGAAGTCCTGGAAGACAACGCGTACATCGATTGGACCGTCGACCGTTATATCACGGACCGCGGATACTCGCGGGATATGCTCGACCATTATCTGGTCCCGATGAGTTCGGCGGTGTGGTCCACTCCGCCCGAACAGATGCTGGATTTTCCGATCGTCACGCTGGTCAGGTTTTTCAAGAACCACGGCTTCCTGGGGCTGAACACCCAATACCAGTGGAAGACGCTGGTCGGCGGCAGCCGGCAGTACCGCGACAAGGTGATGGCATTGTTTGAAGGCAAGGTGCATTTGGGCAGCCCGGTGATTGCCGTGCGCCGCCAGGCGGGACGAATCGAAATCAAGACGGCCGACGACCGGCGCCATGCGTTCGACAAGGTTATCCTGGCCGCGCATGCCGACCAAAGCCTGGACATTCTCGCGGACCCCACGCCGGACGAGAAGCACCTGCTGTCCAAATTCAAGTACCAACCCAACACGGCGACACTTCACACCGACAGTTCGGTGATGCCCAAGACCCGAAAGGCGTGGTCAGCGTGGAACTACCGGATCACCCAGCGCGAAGGAAGGACCCTGCCGACGACGATTTACTTTATGAACAAGCTCCAGCATGTTTCCCGCAAACGGGATTACTTTGTATCGATCAATGATCCGGGGGATATCGACCGGGGCAAGGTCATTTGGGAGAAGGAGTATCATCATCCGCTCTTCGACGTGGATGCCATAAAGGCACAACCGCGGCTCAATCAACTGAATCAGAACGGACACACCTTTTTCTGCGGCGCCTATTTTAAATACGGATTTCACGAAGACGGTTTCACCGCCGGAATGAATGTGGCCCAGCGGCTTTTGGGAGAGCTGAAATGGATTTAAATTCCTGCCTCTATGAGATGGATGTCATGCATTGCCGGGTCGCTCCCAAGCAGCACCGCTTTACTCACCGGATTTACATGTTCTATCTCGATCTTGATGAGCTTGACACGCTGTCACAAGAGCTTCCGCTGTTCAATCGCAACCGCCGCGCGTTGTTCGAATTTCGGGATAGTGACCATATCTGTTTCGGTCATACCGGCGTGAAGGAGAATGTCCTGGCTTACGTCCGCGGCAAAGGAGTCAATGAGCCCATCGCACGGGTGATGATGATGACCAATGTCCGTACAGCCGGATATGTGTTTAATCCTGTATCGTTTTATTTCTGCTTCGGACCCGATCACCGCCCCGTTTGCGCGGTCGCTCAGGTCGGCAACACGTTCGGCGAGCTTAAACCGTTTTTCCTGGGGCCGGAAACCTTGCACAAAGACACCTTCCGTTCCGTTCAGAAGAAGTACTACTACATCTCACCGTTTATCGACCTGGATGTCCCGATGGACTTCCGGCTGAAGGTCCCGGGCGAGCGGCTTGATATCCGCATCGACGACCTGAAAAAGGAACGGAAGTTCCTTTACACCACGATGACCGGCCAGCGCCGGCCGCTGACCAATATCGAGCTGTTGCGGGTGGGCATCACGATACCGCTGGTCACATTGAAGGTTATCTTTCTGATTCACTGGCATGCCGCCGTATTGCATTTCATCAAGAAAATACCGCATCACAAAAAGCGTGAAAATCCTGAACTACAAAGGGAGGTCCAACGTGCATACAAAATACACTGACTTTGCGCCGCGGTGGTTCGACCGCCTGTGCCTGAAAATTATCGACTCGGTCTTCCGGCCCATGTCGCTCGGGAGTCTGGTTATGATCCTTCCCGACGGACGCCGTCTGAGCTACGGTAAAGGACACGAGATCGAGGCGGTGATCCAGATTCACGATATGCGCTTTTTCCGCCGGTGCGTCCTGTTCGGGGCGGTCGGATTCGGTGAGGCTTATGTCGACGGAGATTGGAGTACTCCCGACATCACCGATGTGATCAGCTGGATGCTGTTGAATCACGAAAATCATCCCACGATTGCCGCCGACCGGGACAAGAAATCGCCGGTGAATTGGGTGGGAATGATCAATAAATGTTACGGCTGGTTCCGGCAGAACACCCTTCGCGGTAGCCGTCGTAACATTGCGGACCACTACGATCTGAACAACGATTTCTTCCGTCTGTGGCTGGACCCGACCATGACCTACTCGGCCGCCTATTTTCAGGACCCCCAGCAGACGCTGGAGGAGGCGCAGGTCGCCAAGTACGATGTCCTGTGCCGAAAGCTGCAATTGCGCCCGACAGACCATGTCCTGGAGATCGGCACCGGCTGGGGAGGATTTGCCGAACACGCCGCGAAGCATTACGGCTGCCGGGTGACCACCGTCACCATTTCCAGGGAACAGTACAAGTACGCCAAGGAGCGGATCTTCCGCGCCGGGCTGACCGGGAGGGTGGACGTACAGCTGAAGGACTACCGACACTTGACGGGGACTTATGATAAGGTCGCCTCGATAGAGATGATCGAAGCCGTTGGCCACAAGTATCTTAAGGACTACTTCGCGACCATTCACCGGGTCCTCAAAAAGGACGGTCTGGTGGCGATCCAGATGATCCTCTTCCCGGACCACCGCTACGAGATTGCCCGGCGGAATACGGATTGGATCCAGAAGCATATTTTCCCGGGCAGCCTGCTGCCCAGTGTGCGGTCCGTCCAGCAGGCAATCAATGCCACCGGCACGCTCAACCTTTACCACTACGAAGACATGACGCCGTCATATGCCAAAACGCTGAAAATATGGTATCATTTGTTCAACAAGCAGATCGCCCGGGTCAAGAAACTCGGCATGGACGATCGGTTTGTTCGCAAGTGGAACTTCTACCTGTGCTACTGCGAGGCGGCCTTCAAAATGCGCAACATCAGCGTCGTCCAGGCCGTCTATTCCAGGCCCAACAACCTTAATCTTAACGATCCGCTCGAATTCGCTCTGTCCGACAAGGACCAGGCGTTTATCGGGCAGTTGTAAGCGTATGCGTAAAACCGCCCTATTGACATTGTTCATCATCCTCAGCCTGCAGCCTCCAGTCATGGCCAACATAACCCGGGAGGTATCGTTCCGGGACTCTCACCGCGAGGGGGGAGTGGCCCTGGAACTCTTGGGAACGAGTACCAAAAAGCTGCTCTTTATGGACCTTTTTGTCGCGGGCTTTTATCTCGACAAAGATGCCGACCGCACCCATGCCCTCGATGACGTGGGCAAGCGTGTCGAAATCTCGTACTTCAAACCGGTCACCGCGCGCCGCTTTATCGATTTTATCGCCAAGCGCATGGAAAAGAATATGACCGCCGATGAATTCCGCCGCGTCCAGGCGCGCATCGATTCCCTGAGCGGCATATTTGTCGATCTGCAGGCGGGCGATGTCTTTGCCATGACCTACATCCCGGGCGCGGGTACCCGCTTTGAACATAACGGCCGCGTACTCGGCACCGTTGCCGGTGCCGACTTCGGCAAGGGGATCTTCGCTACGTGGGTAGGTGATGAACCTTTCGACCGCACCGTCAAACGCCAGGTCCTCGGCCTGGACCCGTCACGTTAACCGCCGGCCCGTCCGCCCATCAATCGTCCGGACGGTCAATTATTCAGTAATTTACTTGTTCGTGTTTCGGTCTGCTTGTAAAATATAACTTATTCTGCTTCCCGAGGTTATGACACCGACCGCAAACCGATCCCGATCGTTACCAACTCCAAGGAGGACGCATGCGCCACCCCGTGCGACGCGCCGATTTGATGCGGGTCAACCGCTTTCAGATACCGATCATGTGTATGACCATGGTCCCGACGTTTGTGTTTTGCTGTGCCAGCAGTATCCTTATCCTTTACGGACAGCGTGAGCTGATTACGTATATCAATCAAACGCCGAATTTGACGCACACCGCGCTGGTGAACACCGGCGGCGCGTACCTGCTCGGTCTGGTGTGGCTGTTTTTCGCCATTGTTTACGCCTGGGCCAGGATCGTCTCCGGCCGGATGGTGGGCGCCATGGAACGGATTATCCGGGAGATGGATATGGTGATCCAGGGCGAAGACCGGGGCCGGATCAAGGCCCGCGACGGGGATTTCCTCGCCGGGCTGCTGCTCCCGCGAATCAATGCGTTAATCGAAAGGAGCCGGTCCAGCGCCCCCGCACCGCGGATGTGGAAAACGACGGAGGTTTTGTGATGCGACGAGTGATGATGAGCGTGGCGGTCTTGTGCGTGAGTGTGATAACGCTGACCGCCACCACAGCATGGACGCAAAAGAAAGAGGTCGATCCGGCTACGCTGGAGGCCACGCTGGTGTGGCTGGCGGTGATGGACACGGGCTTGTACGAGGAGGGATGGAACCAATCCCATCCGCTTTTTCAGGGCAAAGTCGACCGCGAGGAATGGCTGGAAGAGATGCGCCGCGAGCGGTCCCCCTTGGGCGAGGTCAAATCCCGCGAGGTGTTTGACTCGGGCTATTTCGGAAAAATCCCCAATCATCCCGGCCTGGAGATGACGGTGATCCAGTTTCAGTCCGAGTTCGAAAACAAGCCGCGGGCCATTGAGACACTTTCCCCGGTGCGTATGAACGGCGGCCCCTGGAAGATCGGCGGATATGTCATCGCCGATTCGGCTGATTTCAAAGTTCAATAAGGATTTATGTATGATAAGTTTGATCAGATCGACGGTACGCATCCCTGGCGGGATGTAAGCCCGGAGGGCTATATCGACTATCCGGTCCGCTATCGTCCCGGCGGCCGGGTGATCTATTTCAATTTTCCCCTCGCCCGTGAATTGGGACTGATTCCCAAGGACCATACCCGCCGCATCACTAAAAATCTAGAGCAGGTCATTCTCAAGACCTTTTCCCTGCAGATCCTCAACGAATACGACTGGGCCAACCGGCGCCGTTTTCCCAAAGACGGATACGAAGACCGACTGTACATGGCGACGCGTTATTTGCAGATCCAGCATGACAATAAACGCGGCGAAACATCCGGTGACGGCCGCAGCATCTGGAACGGCAGCATTAGGACCCGTTCGAAGACCTATGATATCTCCAGTTGCGGCACCGGCGTGACGATCTTGTCTCCCGGGGCTCAGCAAACGGACCGGCCGATCCCCACCGGCAGCGACGAACTGGGATATGCCTCGGGCCTGGCCGATCTCGATGAGATGCTCGGCAGCGCCATCATGTCGGAAATTTTTTACCGCGAAGGATATCCTACCGAGCGCTGTCTGACGGTGATCGAATATCCGGACAAAACCGGTCTGGGCGTGCGCACCGCGCCCAATTTGATACGTCCCGCGCACTTGTTCCGTTACCTGAAGACCGGTCAGCTCTCCGAGTTGAAACGGTCCTTCGATTATTTCCTGCAGCGGCAGGAGGCCAATGGCGTGTATGAACTGCCTAAAAGCGCGCCGGGACGCTACTGGCGCGCGCTTGAGTATATCACCCGCACTCACGCGCGGCTGGCGGCGGTCATGGAGGAGGAGTATATCTTCAACTGGCTGGCGTGGGACGGCGACAACATGCTGGCCAGCGGCGCGATCCTGGATTACGGTTCGATCCGCCAGTTCGCGGCGAAACACAACAAATACCGTTACGAGGACGTCGACCGTTTTTCGACGACCCTGACAGAACAGCGCTACTGGGCGCGGAAGATCATCCAGACCTTTATTCAGATGACGGATTTCATCGTCACCCGGGAAAAAAAGCCGTTGGAAGATTATGACGAGCATCCGGTCCTGGAAATTTTCGATGCCCACTTTCGCAGCGAGCGCAATCGCCGCATGCTGTGGCGTGTCGGCTTCACTCACGCGCAATGTGACCGCCTGTTGAAGCGATATCCGGACCGCGTGGAGGATTTCCGCAAAGTCCTCAACTACTTCGAACACATCAAGACCGCGGCCGGAGAAGGGCCGGTCCCCGACGGCATCGATCATCCGCCGGTGTTTTTAGTCCGGCATATCCTGCGCCTGCTGCCGGTGTTTGTATTGCATCACTATGAAGCCGGGAAATGGCCAATTATGGACGAAGCGGATTTCTGCAAGATCATGGCCGCGTCGTACGCCGGAGAGGCGGACCTGGAACTGAATGACTACCGCCGCCGCAAGGCGGTGGAATTCCAGCAGCGCTACAACCGGTTGATCCGCGTCGCCGGCGGTAACACCCGCAGTATCATGAAGCGCATCGCCGAACGTTCCGAGGTCATCAATCACCAGTTCCGCAAGACCGGAGACGGCCTGACCTGGATCGTCAATGAGGCGATCAAGGTCAGGCGCAAGATCGACGTCAATGAACTGCAGTCCACGATCGAACGTTTTATTCAGTCTCAGGTCCTCGTGCCCGGCAAATGGCATCCCATCCGGGACGGGGAACTGCACGGCCGCACCATGAAATCGCGGCTGCTGCGCCGGATGCAGGAAAACCTGCAGATTTTCAGCGAAAAGATCTGACCGGCAGCGGGTTGCGTCCCTTCAAAAAAAGCCTGTCCGGATTTCCATCCTGTGCTATAATGCCCCCCCGATACAGCCTACGGAGACTTTAATATGATTTCAGTAAACAATATCGGTCTGCAGTACGGATCGCGCAAACTCTTTGACGGGGTCAATATCACGTTTTCCCCCGGCAACTGTTACGGATTGATCGGTGCCAACGGATCGGGAAAATCGACATTTCTGAAGATTTTGTCCGGGGACATCGAGTCGACGGCCGGCGATGTGATCATCGGGGAAGGCAAGCGTATGTCCGTCCTCAGGCAGGACCAGTTCGCCTATGACGAGTACGAGGTGTTGACCACGGTCCTCATGGGGCACAAGCGCCTTTACGCGGTCATGACCGAAAAAGACGCCCTCTACGCCAAACCCGACTTTTCGGATGAAGACGGGATCCGTGCCTCTGAGCTGGAAGGGGAGTTTGCCGAACTCGACGGCTGGAACGCGGAAAGTGATGCGGCCAAACTGCTTTCGGACGTGGCTATCGGTGAAGAGCTGCACACACTGAAGATGAAGCAGTTGGAGGGGAGTCAAAAGGTCAAGGTCCTGCTGGCGCAGGCTTTATTCGGAGCCCCGGATATATTGCTCCTGGATGAGCCTACGAACCAGCTGGATGTCGAGACATCGATGTGGCTGGAAGACTTTCTCATCGACTTTCCAAACCTCGCGATCGTGGTTTCGCACGACCGGCATTTTCTCGACAAGGTGTGCACGCACATCTGCGACATCGATTTCGGCAAGATTCAACTCTATCCGGGAAACTATTCCTTCTGGCAGCAATCCAGCGAACTGGCCATGCGGCAGAAGCAGGAGTCCAACAAGAAGATTGAAGACAAACGCAAGGAACTCCAGAATTTCATCGCCCGGTTCAGCGCCAATGCATCCAAGTCCCGGCAGGCCACCTCACGCAAAAAGATCCTGGAAAATCTGACCCTCAGCGATATTAAGCCCTCTTCCCGCAAGTACCCTTATATTGGATTTGAGTCCGAGCGCGAGGCCGGCAACGATCTGCTGCATATCGATCATCTCAGCAAATCCGTCGATGGGCAGCCGATGTTCAAGGACCTCTCGATCACCATTGAAAAGGGCGATAAAGTGGCCTTCGTGGGCCGCAACGACCTTTCCAAGACCACCCTGTTCGAGGTGCTGACGGGGGAAGAGAAGCCGGACAAGGGATCGTTCAAATGGGGGGCAACCACTTCGCAGGCCTATTTTCCCAAGGAAAATGACAGGTACTTTTCGCGGGATTTGATCGTCGTCGACTGGCTTCGCCAATTTTCCACCGAACAGGACGAGCAGTATATCCGCGGCTTTCTCGGCCGGATGCTCTTCTCGGGAGAGGAATCCCAGAAGAGCGTGACCGTCCTCTCAGGGGGCGAAAAAGTCCGCTGTATGTTGTCGCGGATGATGATGGCCCAGGCCAATGTCCTGATTTTTGACGAACCCACCAACCACCTTGATCTCGAGTCCATCTCGGCCCTGAACGCCGGGATGAGCAAGTTCAACGGCACCATCCTGTTTTCTTCGCATGATCACGAATTGGTCCAGACCGTGGCCAACCGGATTATCGAAATCACCCCGGTCGGCTATATCGACAAACAGGGAATCACCTTTGACGAGTACCTCGCCGATGAGACCATCAAGAAGCGCCGGCAGGAACTCTACCAAAGCAGCGCGGTCGTCTCCTGAGATACTCCCGTTTCCTTCCTAAGTAGTTTCCCGGATACAAATATTAATAGTATTTATATATAATACCCCAAAATTTATAACCTGACCGTATTCGAAAGGAGACAAGGGCGCTATGGGAACTCTCTTCCAAAGCCTCATCCACTCGGCCTTGAGCGGTATCTGGTTTATCAAGCCTCCGCAGGACGTTTCGTTGGACGGATACCGGATCGACAAGGTCATTCATTACACTGATACAGTGGTCGCGATTTATATGGCGGTCGTTGTCCTGTCACTGGTGTATTTCATCGTTCGCTACCGGGCCCGCCCCGGGCACAAGGCCGTTTATGAACGCGGTGACAAGAAAATATACATCGTAGCGACGGTGGTGCTGGGTTTTACCGTATTTTTCTCCATCGATGCGGTGATTGAGGCGATGGCCTTCAAGGATCTTAAGGAGGCCTTCTGGAATTTTCCCAAGGGCGCGAATGTCGTGCGCGTGGAGGTGATGCCGCAACAGTTCGCCTGGAATATCCGCTACGCCGGTCCGGACGGATATTTCGCCACCGACGACGATATCATCGCCCCGCAGAACCAGATGCATATCCCGGTCGATACACCGGTGGTGGTGCAGATGGCTCCGATGGACGTTATTCATACCTTCTATATACCACACTTTCGTATCAAACAGGATGCGACGCCCGGCATGATCACCTCTTTCTGGTTTCAGGCCAAGGAAAGCGGGAAATTCGAGATCGCCTGCGCCGAACTGTGCGGGAACGGACATTACCGGATGCGCGGATTCCTCACCGTCGATTCACCGGAGGACTTTCAAGCCTGGCTCGAAGAACTTCGCCAGGAGCAGGAAGAAACCGACGACTGGAGTGACTGGGGTGAAGAAGATGATGACAGCGGCGTCCCGCAGGACTGGGGCTGGCCGTGGAACAAGAAAATATAAAAGGGGGAGAGAGTTATATGTCTGACGGAACGGCGCACAAACAATCCTTTATCACCAAATACATTTTCAGCACCGATCACAAAATGATTGGGATTCAGTTCCTGTGGTTCGGGACCTTTTGGCTGCTATGGGGCGGATTACAGGCCATGCTCATCCGCTGGCAGCTGGCGTACTCCGGACAGCCTGTCCCGGTTATCGGCAAGCTGCTCTTCGGTGCCTCGGACGGCATTATCACCCCGGATATCTACAACCAGATCTTCACGATGCACGGAACGATAATGATCTTTTGGGCGGTGACACCCCTGCTCAGCGGGGCTTTCGCCAATTTTGTCATCCCGTTGCAGATCGGCGCCCGCGACATGGCGTTCCCCGTGCTGAACATGTTTTCGTTCTGGACGTTCTTTCTGTCGGGCGTCATCCTTTTGGCCTCGCATTTTATGCCGGCCGGTCCGGCCGCAGCCGGGTGGACGTCCTATCCGCCGTTAAGTACTCCCGTCGGCGGTATTGCCGGACACGGACAGGCTCTATGGGCGCTGTCCCTGACGCTGATGGGGATCGCGGTCATCATGGGCGCGATCAACTACGTGACGACCGTGATCCGTATGCGCGCGCCGGGCATGGGGTACTTCCAGATGCCGTTGACCGTGTGGGGGATCTGGCTGGCCGCGATTTTGAACGCGGTATTCGTTCCGATCATCGCCGCCGGTCTGATTTTCCTGCTGCTGGAAAACGTCTTCGGGACACAGTTCTTTATTGCCGGTTCCAAGGCGACCGTGGAAGGCGGTGATCCCTTGCTGTACCAGCATGTGTTCTGGATTTTCGGCCACCCCGAGGTTTACATCTTGATCCTGCCGATCTGGGGCATCGTCTCGGACCTGCTGTCGGTATTTTCCCGCAAACCGGCCTTCGGTTACCGGGTCACCGCCACCTGCATGTGCATTATCACCTGCCTAAGCGCGATTGTGTGGGGGCATCACATGTACACGACGGGTATGAGCCCGTTGCTGGGCAAGGCCTTCATGTTTTTGACGCTGCTGATCAGTATTCCGTCATCGGTCTTTTTCCTCAATTGGCTGGGCACTCTCTGGAAGGGGTCCTTGCAATTGCGTTCGCCGATGCTTTTCGCGTTGTCGGTGGTCTTTGTCTTCGGTATCGGCGGTTTAACCGGTTTGTATTTGGCGACCGTCACCTCCGACATCTATCTCCACGATTCGATGTTCGTCGTGGGGCATTTTCACTATACCCTGGCGGCGAGTGTCCTGATGGGGTCTTACGCCGCTTTGTATTTTTGGTTTCCGAAAATGTTCGGTAAGATGCTCAACCCGCTGTTGGGCAAGATCCATTTTTGGGGAACGTTTATTCCGCTGAATATTGTCTTTTACAATATGATGGTCACGGGATACGCCGGACAGCACCGCCGGCTGTACGATCCCTACATTTATGAATTCCTTCAGCACCTGAAACCGCTGAATACACAGATCAGCTGGTGGGCATGGCTGCTCGGCGCGGCTCAGGTCGTGCTGGTGGTCAATCTCATTTGGTCGCTGATCAAAGGGAAGAAGGCCGAACGGAATCCGTGGAAAGCGGCCACGATTGAGTGGACCATCGATTATCCGATCCCGCACGGTAATTTCGCGCAAATGCCGACGGTTTACACCGGTCCGCATGAGTACAGCAACCCGGCCATTCAAGGCCGCGACTGGATCTCACAAACCGAGAAGCTGACCGCCGCATCCTAATTTAATCATGACCGTAATAATCCCTCCGCAAGAAAAACAGCAAACGGCGCAACTGGGGATGATGATTGCCCTGGCGTCCTGGTCGATGCTTTTTGCCACAGCCTTGTTCGGCTATACCGTCCTGCGGGTCCAGGCCACGCACTGGTATACGTTCGGGGCAGGTGACCGGCCGTTCATTCAGGCCACGGCAAATACATTGATCCTGCTGCTGAGCAGCGTCTTTTACAAGATGGCGGTCCGCGCCGTCGGCGGATCGCGGCCGGAGGACGTCAACCGGTACCTGTGGGGGACATTGGTCTGCGGAGCCGTATTCGGTGCTATGCAATTTTGGCTGTGGCAGACGCTGGCCGGCGAAGGGATCCGTTTGGCAACAAGTATTTCGGCGTCATCGATTTTCGCGATGACCGGTTTGCACGCGGTGCATGTGCTCGGGGCCATGGCCGCCGTATTTTGGCTGGCATTACGTACGCGCCGCCGTATAATAACGACCGAGGAGAAAACGCCGCTGGTCCTGGTGGGCTGGTTTTGGCATTTTCTGACGATTATTTGGTGTATTTTCTACACCGTGATTTTTGTGATTCATTAGAAAGGAGAAGCAACATGAGTACACGTAACACCTCTATATTGTTAACGGCGATTTTCGTTATTTCGGTGGTGACCTGCGCGCAGGCCGCAACCATTAAGGGTAAGGCCATATACGAGGGTAAGGTGCCCAAGCTTCGGCCGATCAAGATGGATGCCGATCCGATCTGTCTGACCAAGCATGCCGACGCGGTCTCACCGGATTTTCTGGTGTTGGGGGAAGGCAATACCCTGGCGAATGTCTTTGTCCGGGTGATCAGCGGGGTGCCGAAGAAAGACTATCCGGCCCCGGCCGAAGCCGCCGTGCTGGATCAGGAAGGATGTTTGTACCATCCGCACGTGATGGGCGTGATGGTTAATCAACCCATCGACATCCTCAACCCCGACGGGACGCTGCACAACGTGCATGCGGTGGCCGAGGTCAATGACGAATTCAATATCGCCATGCCGAAGTTCCGGAAGAAAATCACCCGGACATTCGACAAGCCCGAGGTGATGGTCAAAATGAAGTGTGATGTGCATCCGTGGATGAACGGATTCATCGCGGTCATGGAACACCCGTATTTCGATGTATCTGAAACTACCGGTGAATTCAGCATCGAGAATCTGCCGGCGGGTATGTATGAGGTCGAAGCGTGGCATGAAAAACTCGGCACGCAAAAGGTAAAGGTATCGCTGACGGAAGGCGGAACCGAGGAGCTGACTTTTAAGTTTAGCAAACCGCAAAATTAAGGAGTGAAGGCATGAGTCAATCTTTGTCTGTCCGGAAAGACGTTTGGGGAGACGCGACCACCGGGAAGCTGGGGATGTGGCTGTTTATCCTCATCGACGGGCTCAGTTTCGGGACATTACTCATCGGCGGGGCCGCATTGCGCGCCGGCGCGGCGTCGTGGCCCGAGCCGGGTACGGTCCTGAATATTCCGCTGACCGCGTTCAACACGTTTCTGCTGATCTGCACGAGTTTTACCATGGTCATGGCCCTGAATTCGGTGCAGCGTGACGATCAGAAGGGACTCGTCAAGTTCCTGCTGTTAACGATGCTCGGCGGGATGATCTTTCTGGGCATTCAAGTTTATGAATACACGCATTTCATCATGGGCAGTGAACATCTCGGCGAGCAGTTAGCCAAGGCCGGAATGAGCGGAACGAAGTTCCTGACCACCTCCAGTGTGTACGCGGGCGCGTTTTACGTGACAACGTGTTATCACGGATTGCACGTTTTCTCCGGGGTCATTTACATCTTCTGCATCCTGATGGCCGCCATGAGAGGACGGTACTCTTCGCAGGATTACGACAAGGTCGAGATCCTCGGGCTCTACTGGCACTTCGTCGATCTGATCTGGATTCTGGTTTTCACCGTCATTTACCTGATTTAAAGGAGGGAAGCGTCCATGTCCAAGGATCACAAAAAACTCTATATCGTAAACGCGATCTGGCTGACCGTCCTGACGGTGCTGGAGCTGGGAGTGAACAATCTGCCAATTCCGAAAAGCGCGCAGGTGGCGATGCTGCTTGCCTTTGCCTCGACCAAGATGATTCTCGTGGCGATGGTGTACATGCATTTGCGTTATGAGACCAAAGCGCTGAAGATAGCGGTGTGCGTGCCGATCCCGTTGGCCGTCCTTTTTTGCGTATCCCTAATGTATGACCTTCCCTATCAAATGATATATTGAGATGACGCGACGTTCTTTCCTAATGACAGGCACCACGGCCTGCTGGCTGGTCTTTCCGCAATTGGCCGCGGCATGCCCGTCGTGTATGGGGCGCGACGACCAGGGGTACTTATTGAAGATCATTTGGCCCGTCGGTCTTTTTTTGACCTTGCCGTTCGTCATCTTCTTCGTCCTGTTCTTTCTGGTCCGCCGTATGCAAAGAAGGCAGGGGCCGCATGAAGCGTGAAGACCGGCCCGTCGTTCTGGCATGGGCCGTTTTGTTCGTTGTGGCCGCAACGGTGGCTTTTAATCTGATGCGCCGCGACGCCGGCCAGGGATTCGGTGGTTTTGCCTACGGCGGCGTCCCGTATTTTGAGCTGAGCGACATTAACGGCGAAAAACAGAATTTGCACAAGTTGAAAGGGAAGGTTTGGCTTGTGCATTTTATTTCGCCTGAGCGCAGCGTCCCGCACGAGGCGACGCTTAAGTCGTTACGGGCATTGCATGGTCGCTTTGCCGGACGTGAGAACTTTCAGATTGTCAGTGTGTCCGCGGATCCGGAGCGGTTGGCCGGGATCCGCGCCGGCCTCGACGGGGACGCGCAGCAAAAATGGTTTCTCCTGTACGGACCGCGGGAGGAAATCGAGAGCTGGATGCATGCCGGTTTTCATCTCGACGCCCGCGCCGACCTGTTTCAGCTGGATCAGATGGTCTTTCTGATTGATCAAAACGCGACGATCCGCGGTTACTACAAGATCGATACCCCCAAGCAACTCCCCGCGATGGAGCGGCATCTGCAATCGCTCCTGTAAAACCCGTTTTTCTTCGGTTTTGAAAAATTACTGCTTGCATGTGCCGGATTTTCTGTTAAATTATTACCTTTCCAGTCAGGATTAAGTCATGGACGTCTTACTTTTATCACGAATACAATTCGCCTTAACCATTGCCTTCCACTATTTGTATCCGCCGCTCAGTATCGGCCTGGGGATCCTCATGGTGATCATGGAAGGGATGTATCTGAAGACCAGGAATCCGCTGTATCACATCATGACGCGGTTTTGGGTGAAGGTCTTCGGACTCACCTTCGCGATCGGTGTGGCCACCGGTATCGTCATGGAGTTCGAGTTCGGAACGAATTGGGCGACCTATTCACGTTACGTCGGAGATATTTTCGGCAGCGCGCTGGCGGCGGAGGGGATCTTCGCCTTCTTTCTGGAATCGGGCTTTCTGGCGGTGCTTTTATTCGGTTGGGATAAGGTTAAACCGTGGGTGCACTTTGTGTCGGCGATCATGGTGTGTCTGGGCGCACATTTCTCGTCGATTTGGATCGTAGTGGCCGGATCCTGGATGCAGACGCCGGCGGGATATCACATCGTCGGACAGGGGATGGAGGCACGGGCCGAGATCACCGACTTTTGGGCCATGGTGTTCAATCCCTCATCGATGGACCGCTTGACGCACGTCGTGCTCGGTTGTTGGCAGGCCGGCGCCACACTGGTCCTGAGTATCAGCGCGTACTATCTGTTACGCAACCGTCACCGGGAGTTCGCCCAAGCATCGATGAAGATTGCCCTGACGGTGGCCCTGTTCGCTTCCGTATGTCAGTTGATCAGCGGGCATCACAGCGCTGAACTGGTAGCCGAACACCAGCCGCCGAAGATGGCGGCCATGGAGGCCCACTATCCGGAGTCGGCCCCGGCCGATCTGTATCTTTTCGGATGGGTGGACGAAAAAAATCAACGCGTCAACTTCGGGATCCGGATCCCGCGCATGGTCAGCGTGCTTTTGTACGGCGATCCCGACGCGCCGGTCACCGGTTTAAACGCCTTTCCGAAAGAGGACCAGCCTCCGGTGAATGTCGTTTTTCAGTTTTATCATATCATGGTGGCGATCGGGTTCACGCTGATCGCCCTTAACGTGACGGGCATGTTTATGCTGCTGCGGGGGAAACTCTTTGAGTGCCGGCCGCTGTTGTGGGCATTTGTCTTCTCGGTGCTGGGCCCGCAGATTGCCAATCAGGCCGGCTGGTTTACCGCGGAGATCGGCCGCCAGCCGTGGATTGTCTACGGATTATTGCGCACCTCAGAGGCCTTGTCCAAGACGGTCACCGCCAATATGGTGCTGACGTCATTAATTATGTTTACCATCATCTACGCACTGCTGTTTGTGCTGTTTATATTCCTGCTGGACAGGAAGATCAAGCACGGGCCGGAAGACGTGGAACACTTGGCGGACAGCCAGAGGGCTTGACCATGGATTTTACCTTTCTCGATCTCAATCTTATCTGGTTCGTCCTGATCGGCGTCTTATTCAGCGGCTACGCCATGCTGGACGGTTTCGACCTCGGCGTGGGCGCGTTGCACCTGCTGATGAAGACCGATCACGAGCGCCGGGTCAGCATCAATTCTATCGGGCCGGTGTGGGACGGAAATGAAGTGTGGCTGGTTACGGGAGGCGGGGCTTTGTTTGCCGCCTTTCCCGATGTGTACGCGACGCTGGCGTCGGGATTCTATTTTGCGGTGATGCTCCTGCTGATGTCATTGATCTTCCGCGCTATTTCCATCGAATTCCGGAGCAAACATCACTCGCCGGCCTGGCGGCAGTTTTGGGACGTAAGCTTCTCGGTGTCGAGTATCGTGGCCAGTCTGGTGCTGGGGATCGCGCTGGGCAATCTGGTCATGGGCATCCCGCTCGGACCGGACAAGGAATACGCCGGGACATTTCTGGGTCTGTTCAATCCCTACGCCCTCTTGGTCGGGGTGACCACGGTCGCCTTGTTTATGATGCACGGCGCGATCTATTTGTGCCTGAAGACCGAAGGCGAGATCCACGAAAAGGTCCGCGGGTGGATCAACAATTGCATCATTTTCTTTATCATCTGCTACGCGACCACGACCATGGCCACGCTGGTCTACATCCCGGAGATGGCCGAGAAATTTCGCCTCTCACCGGTGTTGTTCCTCATTCCGCTGGTCAACATGCTGGCGATCGCCAACATTCCGCGGGAAATTTACCACGGGCGGGACCTTCTGGCCCTGCTGTCATCGTGTGTGGCCATGACCGCCCTGATCGCGCTCTTCGGGGTCGGCATCTTTCCGCATATCGTTCTGTCCAATCCGCTGCCGGAGTACAGCCTGACCGTTTACAACGCCTCCGGGTCCCAGAAGTCGCTCAATTACATGATGAATATCGCCGTGATCGGCATCCCGTTCGTGCTGTCGTATACCGTGGCCATCTACTGGATTTTCCGCGGCAAGGTCGTGCTGACCGCCGACAGTTACTGAGACGGCTTTCCCCATAGTTAATCCTTCCGCGGTGATTCAATCTTTGCTATATTTAAGACTGGATTAACCCAAACCTTCACCGTTCATGTTATTTAATTCGGTCCAGTTTTTTGTCTTCTTCGGTATTGTCCTCGGACTGTACCGTCTTTTGGATCACCGCTGGCAGAACCGCATGCTGCTGATCGCCAGCTACATCTTTTACGGGGCATGGGACTGGCGGTTTTTGTCGTTGATCTGGATTTCCACCTTCATCGACTTTTGGTGTGGAAGGCGCATGCAACGCGCCACGGACCAGCGGTCGCGCCGGCACTTCCTCATAATCAGCGTTGTTTCCAATCTCGGAATCCTGGGATTCTTCAAGTACTTCAATTTCTTCAGTGAAAATCTGATCCGTCTGGCCGAGGCGGCGGGATGGAACCTGCATCCGGCCACGCTCGACATCATCCTGCCGGTGGGAATTTCTTTCTACACTTTTCAGTCGATGAGTTATACGATCGACATCTACCGGGGGGAACTCAAGGCCCACGACAGTTTTCTGGAGTTCGCGCTGTTCGTCGCCTTTTTCCCGCAGCTGGTGGCCGGTCCGATTGAACGCGCCCGGCATCTTCTGCCGCAGGTCGCGCGGCCGCGCACCGTGACCTGGGAACAGGTCTGTGAGGGGAGTTATCTGATCCTGTGGGGCCTGTTTTTGAAGGTCTTCGTCGCCGACAATCTGGCCGTGGTCGTGGACAATGCCTACAGCCTCGAAGCGGGGCTGGTCAAGGAACGCGTTTGGCTGGGGACCTACGCGTTTGCTTTTCAGATTTTCGGAGATTTTGCGGGGTACTCGAATATCGCCCGCGGCGTGAGCCGCTGCATGGGCTTTGATATCATGAACAATTTCTTCGCCCCTTACATGGCGGCAAATCCGAGCGATTTCTGGCGGCGCTGGCACATCAGTCTGTCCACCTGGCTTAAGGATTATCTGTACATTCCGCTGGGCGGCAACCGTCACGGCACAAATGCGACCCTGCGCAACTTGATGCTGACGATGGTTATCGGCGGACTCTGGCACGGCGCGGCGTGGACGTTTGTTCTGTGGGGTTTTTATCACGGTGTACTGCTCGTCGGATACCGGCTTGCGGCCGGTCGACGGGAAGGGAAGCGTCCGGCGCATCCGGTGATGGCCGGCGCGGCCGGCGCGGCCGGCGTGGTCCGGGTGATTGTCTTTTTTCACCTGGTGTGCCTGGGGTGGATGATGTTCCGCGCCGAGTCGTTAACGCATCTCGGCCAGCTTTTGGCTGCCGTCTTATGGCAGCCCCCGGGCCTGGACGCCGGAGTGACCAAGATCATCCTGCAGAAACTGGCGTTTTACGCCGGGCCGGCTATCGCCGTGCAGTTCGCGCAATATCGGCGCAACGATATTCTGGCGCCGTACCGGCTGCCGTGGGTCGCGCGGGGGATTTGGTACTATGCCCTGGTCATGTTGATCCTCATTTACGGTGTGACCGAAGCCAATGACTTCATTTATTTTCAATTTTAAACGGTGGCCGAAGGCCCTGCTGCTTTGTCTGGCGCTGCTTTATCTGACTGAGCTTTACGTAAGCCGCAATGTCTACAAATTACGCACGCCGTCGCTCAGCGCACTGGTCTACAAACAGTACCGGCTGGAACACGGCCCCGCGCTGGACCACGATATGATCATCATGGGCGACAGCCGCTATATGGGGCTCAATGCCAAGTGGTTCGAGGAGGACTTAAGCGCCGCCCTGGGCCGCAATTTCTCAGTCTACAATTATGCGATGCTCAATCAGGGCATCCGGTCCTATACGCTGCTGCTGCGCAAATATTTGCGGCGGCACCGCCCTCCGAAATACATCCTGTTCGGATCGGCTCCGTTGGCGATCACCGGCGCCTGGGCTGCCGAAAAGGTCCCGGGCCGCAACGAATCGTTGCACTACCTGGCGCAGATGTATTCTCTGCCCGAACTTCTGGGAGTCTTTCCGGTCTCCGAATACGGCCGGCTGGTGACCGTAAAACTCGAACGCCTTTTTAATTTGGTGCTTTACCGCAGCGCCATCAAAAAGGCTATTAAGAGTCCGGGCTATTTCTACAAGGACTATATGACGCCGGCCGTAAGGTTCTTGGACAAAAACAACGGCGGGCTGATTATCGGCGGTTTTGTAGCGGTGACCGAAGACGAGGTGCGCGCTTCGGAATTCTTCGACTTACCGCTGAAAGCCGACCCGGATATGGATTACTGGTATCAGGAGTTCTTTCGGGTGGCCCGGGAGAACGGCATTACCGTATTGCTGGCCAATTCCCCGACCACGCAAATCCTTTACGACCGTCGCGAGGCCATCGGCAGCAATGAACATTACCGCCAACTGGTGGCGCGCTGGGAGCATGCCAACTCAAATCTGCACACCATCCCCCCGCTGCTGCAACCTTATCCCATTAACGAGTTCAAAGATTGGCACCATTTGAACCTGGACGGCACCAACCGGTATGTGGAAGGTCTTATCGCAACGGTGGTCCATGAAGTGAAAATGCTGGAGAGGGGGACTATTCCGGCGCGGCCTCAAAGCCGGTAATGTCCGTCCCTGAGATGCGAAGGCTGATGACGAGCGGCCGGCAGCACACCTCGCAGTCGGTGACGAACTGTTGCCGGGAGCCGGCGGTCAGGTCGATCAACAGCGAGTTGTCCCCGCCGCAGCACGGGCAGGCGTAATTGTATTCTTCGGAAACGGCCATGTCCGATTATAGCATGCCGGGCGCGCGGCCGGCGAGGCCGTCTGAAAAAAGGATAATAGGAGTTCAAAATCCCGACGGAAAGATGTAGGATAGGTACAATGGATGAAGAGTCTGTAGTCAAAAATCCGGTCCGGCGGTCGCGCAAAAACTTGTGGCTGACCGGCGTATTGCTGCTGCTCACCGGCGGGGGAGTGGTGGGTTACAATTTTATCCAGGAGCAGCTCAACAAGGTTGAGATCCTTAAGAAAGTGATCGGCCGCCTGGAGGCTGATTCCCGGGTCGCCGAAATCCTGGTGACCGGGGTGAATTACCATGAGGAGGACGGCAAGACCTATACCACCATCAAGTTTCTCGAATACGACGCGGCCGGCAAGCCGATGGAACCGCGTTATTTCGAGTTCTCCGGCAATATCATCCAGTTCCAGTCGCTGGTCATCCGTTTTAATGACATTCACATCCGCAATGGCGACCTGCTTAAAGGCAAAAGCGCGTATTTATTTCTGAAGGTCTTCATGCTTAACGGGAAGGAGACCCAGGAGTATGAAATCACCAAATTTCACGCTGTGCCCACCGGCTACAAGGTGGAAGGGCTGGACAATGAGTATGAGGCCGAGCTGTGGCGGGAATTTTGGGATCATGCCTTGAACCCGGCCGTCCGCGAGAACGAGGGGATTAAAAACGCGCAAATTGAGGCCCCGGGCACGATGTTCCTCCCCGGCGTCCTGTACACGATCCGGATCGAGCACGACGGCGGGCTGCGTATCGATGCCAAACCTTTATCGCCGATCCTCAGCGGTGAACGGCTGCCCGTACAGCCGGTCAGCCAGCGGCGGATCCCCCAACCCTAAGGAGATAGCCCATGCTACGAAAGATTTTAGTCGGAATGATCGTCCTGGGATTAGCTGCTTCCGGTACCGCCCGTGCCCAGGACCAGGACGCCGCCACCCGCGCGTTGATCCAGCAGACGGTACTTCGCACCTACCAGGCCATGGTGATGCAAACCGTGCAGCAGGCCATTGTCCGGCAACGGCTCAATGTAACCGAGGCCGTCGTGCAAAATGCCATTCAGCAGAGCATCCTGCAGGGACTGCAACAACAGGTTGTGCAGCAGGCTATGCGGCAAGCCTATCAGCAGGGGGTCGAACAGTTTCTGGTGCAGCGGCAGCAGCAGGCGGCGCAGCAGGTCATGCAACGGACAGTCGAAGCGGCCATCCGCCAATCCATTCAGCGCACGATCGTGCAGTCGGTCATGCAGAACGTGGTGCGTCAATCCATTCAGCGCAGTGTCGTGCAGTCGGCCGTCATTCAACAACGGTACCGGGCCATCCAGGAGGCGGCCATCCGCCAGGCGGTGGCGCAAAACATCGCGCGGCAGGTGGCTGTCCGCCAGCAGATGGCAATCTATCAGCAAGCCCTTCAGCTTCAGTATCAGCAGGCCCTGCAGCAGGCCTTGTTGTCGCAACAATAGAAAGGACCGCCGATGGACGAGATCGATCGTTTTATGAACGGGGTAAAAAGGCGCAGTCCCGGTCAGCCCGAGTTTTACCAGGCGGTGGAAGAGGTTGCGCGCAGTGTTCTCCCGTATTTGAAAAAGTTGCAGGACCCCCGATTCAAGAAGGTAAGCATTCTCGAGCGGATGACCGAACCGGACCGGATCATCATCTTTCGTGTCTGCTGGGAGGACGACAACAAGAACGTGCGTGCCAACCGCGGTTTCCGGGTGCAGTTCAACAACGCCATCGGGCCGTATAAAGGCGGGCTCCGTTTTGATAAATCGGTGAATCTCGGGGTCCTGAAGTTCCTCGGGTTCGAGCAGACCTTCAAGAATGCCCTGACCACGCTGCCGATGGGCGGGGCCAAGGGAGGATCGAATTTCAATCCGATCGGTAAGAGCGACAGCGAGGTCATGCGTTTCTGCCAATCGTATATGACCGAACTGCACCGGCACATCGGTGACGACGTCGATATCCCCGCCGGGGACTTGGGCTGCGGCGCCCGTGAAGTCAGTTATCTCTTCGGTCAGTACAAGCGCCTGACCAACAAATTTCAAGGGACGATCACCGGCAAGGGATTGTCGTTCGGCGGTAGCGAGATTCGCACCGAGGCGACCGGTTGGGGAAGCGTCTATTTTGCCCGTGAAATGCTGAGTACCCAGGATGACGGTCTGGAAGGCAAGACCTGCGTCGTGTCGGGATCCGGAAACGTCGCCTTGTACACCGTCGAGAAACTGATCGAATTGGGGGCGAAGGTGGTGACCATCTCGGACCGCAACGGATACATCTACGATAAGGAAGGCATCAACGAAGAACGGCTCAACTTCCTCTTGGATCTCAAACTCAACAAGCGCGGCTCGATCGAGGAGTACGCCGAAGAGTTTAAGGCTGAATTTCATGCGGCACAGCGGCCGTGGAAGGTCCCCTGCGACCTCGCCTTTCCGAGCGCGACGCAAAATGAACTCGATGAAGAGAGCGCCAAACTGCTGGTCCGTAACGGCTGCCGGCTGGTGAGCGAGGGGGCCAACATGCCCACGACCCTGCAGGGCATCAAAGTCTTCCGCGAGGCCGGAGTGCTGTTCGGTCCGGCCAAGGCGGCCAATGCCGGCGGGGTGGCGATTTCCGGACTGGAAATCACACAGAACGTGATGCGCATGAGCTGGACCCGGGAAAATATCGATAACAAACTGCAGGAAATCATGGGCAAGATCCATGCGCAATGCGTCCGCTACGGTGAGACCGAGAGTGGATATATCGACTATGTCAACGGTGCCAACATCGCCGGGTTCCGTAAGGTTGCCGAGGCGATGCTGGCGTACGGGATAGTCTGACCCGCCGGTGACCGGCTGATTCGAATGAGCATCCCGGCGGTAAGCACCTTTTACGAAGACATCCGGTCCGTTGCCCGCGAAGGGAGCATAAAGTGATCATCACCCAATTCGAAGAGGAACAGAGGATTTAATCATGGACTCGGAACTGCTCATTCAGATCAAGAAGCTGATCATCGTGGTCGTCGTTTGTCAATTGGCCTTCATGCTGGGCGTACTGGTATACAAACTGCTCAGGCGCCTGCGGGAGGTCAAGCTGCAAAGGGGATTGCTGGAACGGCTGGCCGCCCAGTTCAGCGGCCACTACGAACCCGGAAAGAAGTTGGGATACCCCCGGGCGACCGTCCCGCTTGCCGGGTACGATTTGAACATTTACTACCGTCCCCGTACCCGCTACAAAAACGCCAGCACGATCATCGAGGCCGGCGTGCCCGGGAACAAGGACCTTGAGTTTTACATTTATACCAAGTCGATGCTCTCGGATGTGGCCAAGGTTTTAGGAATGCAGGATGTCGAGATCGGCCAGCATGTCTTCGATCAGAAATTTATCGTGAAGACCAACAAGGAACTGGTTATCAAGGATTTCCTGAACCAGGACTTGTGCCGCCACATCCTCGGCCTGCCGATGCGTAATATTTCCATGCGCTATGAAAAGGGCCGTTTTGTGCTGGCGGTGCAGCAAATGCTGACCGACGACCGCGACTATCAGCAGCTCGTGGAAGCGGCAAAGCTGCTGATCCCGGTCTTGGGAGAAAAGGCGTAACGGGCTGCGGGTTCCTTCCGGCCGTTGCTTCCCCGCCAAATAGTTCTACTAAGAGGCCGGTCCCCGTACTATAATGGTCAACTGTTATGCGTACCTGTCTGATTTTCATTTCCTTGTTCATTAGTCTGGTCTGCGGCGGCTGCGACGCGGAGACCCGGACCCGTATGGCCGCCCGGCCGGATTACCGGATGACCCCCAACCATGTCGTCGAAACTGCCACCGCCACCTCGACCGAGTTTTATCTCAAAATGCAAAAAGGGGACCTGAAGATGGGTGCCGAGGCGTTGCCGGTGATGGTCAGTCAGCACCGTTACATGTCGCCGGTACGGGCCCCGGTACTCGAGTTTTACGAAGTCGACCAAAAAGCCTACGTGGCGCTTACCCAGGAAAGCATTCCTTCCATCGGCGTCTTCGGTCAGGGGGACGCGATGAACGCGTGGGATGTTCAACTGAATCCGAAGTTGCCGCTGGACTTGACGGTTGAGTACGGCAAGGGGCGGGGACAGCTGGATCTCAACGGTATGAATTTGGACCGTTTGCGGATTTACAACCGGGAAGGCCGTCTGGAGATCGATCTGTCCGCGAAGAAACTGGACCGGGATATCGTCATCTGGATGAACAATCATCACGGTGATATCCAGTTAAAGCTGCCCCCGGACGCCGGGGCTCAAATCACGACCATACGCGGCGCCGAGATCGTCGCCGAAAATTTTACCCGCAATAACGCCGTCTTTACCAACGTGAATTACGAGGGGGCGGCGCACCGGATCTTTGTTGATGTGCTTTCTCTCTCCGGGAATGTCACGATCCAGTAAATCTGGCAAAGGAACTTTTCATGGCAACAGCCGTCGTCACCGGGGCTTCATCGGGGATCGGGTATGAATTCGCCCGTTTGCTGGCCGCGGAGAAGTACGATCTGGTCCTGGTCGCCCGCAATCTCGACCGCCTCAACGACATTCACAAGGAATTGCAAGACCGTCACGGAATCCGGGTGCTCGTAGTGCCTGCGGATTTGGCCCGGGAAGACGCGGCCCAGGGTGTTTACAATGAGATTCAGTCCCGCGGGATGAGTGTGGACATGCTGATCAATAATGCCGGTTTCGGCTATTGTGGCCCCTACATGGAACAATCCTGGGAGAATGAACGGGACATTCTGCAGGTGAATCTCATCAGTCTGGTCCGGCTGACGCGTTTGGTGCTGCCGGATATGATCGCCCGCGGGCAAGGCTATATCTGCAATGTGGCCTCCACGGCGGCATTCTTTCCGGGACCGCATATGGCTGTCTATTACGCCGGCAAGGCCTACCTGGTGAGTTACTCACAGGCCCTGCGCAATGAATTGCGCGGCAGCGGGGTGCGGGTCTCAGCGCTGTGTCCCGGTCCGACGGCCACGAATTTTCAGACGGTAGCCGATGTGGCGCAGACGCGACTTTTTCAGTTGAGCAGCCTGGCCACGGCCAGGGATGTCGCCGAGTACGGTTACCGCTGTCTGCTAAAGAACAAGGCGGTGGCCATCCCGGGCTGGCAAAACCGGTGCCTGGTTTTCGGCGCGCGATTTTTGCCGCGTGATACCGTCACCGCGATGGTCCGCTGGATCCAGGGGACCAAAAAGAGAATCTCATGAATGTCTTTCGCAACAGATGTGTCGTGCTGCTGGTGGCGGGGATCCTCGGCCTGCCGGCTGCCGGTGCGTGGGCGGCAATCAGCGTCGAGACGGACAAGCCTCAGTACACCACCGGTGATAGTGTGGTGGTCACCGTCCGCAATGAATTGACCGAACCCGTCTACTACCTGGGGATGTGTTCGCTGAGCGACTGCCTGCAGGTGAACGGGGACTGGGAGTGTGAGGACAGCCTCTGCGACGCCCCGCAGCAGGTCCTGCTGGCAGGGGAGGAAATGACTTTCCGTATACGGGTCATCGGTTTGATCGTCGGTGATATGAAATACCGTTTTGAATACAAGACAGCCATTCGCGAGCGCGTGCAGCAGGCGTATTCCAATTCCTTTTTCATCATCAGTACCGGAGAACCGGAGCAGATCACCGTCGGCGAGCAGGTCCGCAAATTCCCGGCAGCGGACGGCGCTGCGACCCCGCGGGTGTACCGGCCCAATTCTTCGGGTAAAGGCCGGCGCGACAACACATATGTCGCCCGCAACCTCCGCAATCAGGACGTCCCCAGCAACCAGGAGATCATCCGTCAACGCAAGCAACAAGACCGCGGTTCCCGTCAGGCCTCGGGATACGGTCTGGCCGAGAAGGAAGTCATCCTGTCGGTCAGCGGCATGTCCAGCAAGATGCGCCAAAGTCTGGTCAAGATCCTACTCGGTGAATATCCGTTCGTCCGCAGTATGGAGGAAATCGACTTTTCCAAGGGCGTGGCGCAGTATTTCCTGTCTCTCGACATTAACGTCGACGAATTTGCCGACCGGCTGGAGGCGACGCAGTTTCCCAGCTTCCGCCTGGACCTGATCCGGGTGAGTCCCAATCACATTGATTGCCGCCTGCGTTTTGAATAATTCCGCCGGTCTTAGCTGGCAGGTACGGGTAAAGGGCCGCGCGCGTAACCGCGCAACGTGAACGAGTCGTACAGGACGCGGATGTGACGCGGTGAGTTTTCCACTTCCAGCACATAGTCGATTTCGTATTTCCGGTAGAGGAAGGCGGCGATGTCGTCCAGCGAATGCGCCTTGGTGCGGATACAGCGGGTGTTATCGAAAATGAAGATGCGGCCGGCGTATTCAAAGACAAGAAACACGTGATGTTCGTCTCCTCGGCGCGTGCCCAAGACCCGGCCTTCTATGCCGAACAGGGCAATCATCGCTTTGTTCAGGAAGGCCAGATCTTCGCAGTCCCCGCCTTGACGCAGCAGGGTGTCGAGCGGCCGCGCCCAGTTGTCGCGCTGTCCATCGGGCCGGTAGGTCATGTGCTGTTCGAACCACTTCACGTATTCGGGCAGGGAGTGGATATTTTGCGCCTTGAGAAAGCGCGCCAACTCCAGGCGTTCCTGTGATGTCCGGGCCGTCGCATCGGAGCCGATGCCGGCCAGGGCCGTGCCCCCCAAAAGAAGGGACAGGGCCACGAAAAGACTCGTTGTCCGTCGCATGCTGATGATATCCTGGCTGTCGTTTCGTCAAGACCGCTGTCCGGACGGAACCCAGGGGGTCCTGCCGGAACGGTCCGTAAGTTGTTCGCTCAATCGGGTCGTTCGTCAATTCGCAAAAATGTCCGTAAAGTATAAACCATGGCCACCAAATGGCAAGGCCGGCTTGGCGGCAAGGCCAAAAGCTGTTGATAATAAATGATTTGTGATTTGCCGGCCCCGGCGGGTTCCGCGGAAACCGGGAAAGCGCTTGCTTTGGCCCTTGACTTGCCACCATATGCTGATTATACTTAGACTTATAATCACTGTTCTTACCGAACCATTCCCCAATCACATCACCCTCGCGTGATCGACTTTAGTTCTCCGTCAATATCCAAAGCAACCGACCTCCCATGAGCCGGGAGGGAATTGCATATCCGAGATCGTACCGGAGAACCATGACTTTAAGACCCTACATATCCCGCATTATGCGCCGCTGGCGCGGACTGACAAGCCTCGTGACGGCGGTGTGTTTGATTGTGTCCACAGGTCCGGTGTATGGCCTCACCGATGGTGTTATGGCCGACTTGCCGGCCCCGGGGACGATGCTGGATATCAGTCCGGTCTACCATGCGCCGGTCATCCAGGGCATCACCCTTGACCCTGATAATCCGCTGCAGTTCGATTTTCTCGTTAACCAGGGGGAGGAGCGTCTGTCCGATGAGGAATTGAGCGCCGAAGCCCGGCGGCTGATCAAATTTTTCCTGACGGCGCTCACCGTGCCGGAAGACAGGCTGTGGGTCAATCTGTCCCCCTATGAAGCCGACCGTATTATTCCCGCCGAATTCGGACAAACAGATATGGGCCGCGAACTGCTCGCCCAGGATTATCTGCTGAAGCAGCTGTCCGCATCGATGCTTTATCCGGAAAAAGAATTGGGCCGGACCTTTTGGGAGCGCGTGCAGGCCAAGGCCTTCGCGCGTTTCGGCACCACCGAGATTCCGATGAATACCTTCAACAAGGTGTGGATCGTGCCGGACAAGGCGGTCATTCACCGCGACGGCACCACGGTCATGGTCCTGGAAAGCCGGATGAGGGTGATGCTGGAGGAGGATTACGTGGCCTTAAGCCGGCATGCCCTCGGCAAAGACTTTGTTCCCGAACGGTCCGATATCGTAAGCGGCATTTCGGCGGACGTCGTACGTGAAGTGCTTATCCCGGAGATCGAGCGGGAGGTCAACGAGGGGCGGAATTTCGCGCGGCTGCGACAAATTTATCAATCGCTTATCCTGGCCGTGTGGTACAAGCAGCATTTGCGTGACAGTCTGCTGGGACAATTGTACGTCGACCGCGGCAAGACCGGAGGCATTGCGCAGCCGGACGTGCAGGCCAATGAATACATATACCGGAAGTACGTTGAGGCCTTTGAGCGCGGTGTTTACAACTACATCCGTGAAGACATCGATCCGTTGACTGACCAACGCATCCCGCGCAAATATTTCTCCGGCGGCGTCGATTACGCGCAAATGGCGGCCGCAATCAGCGAACAGGATGATGCCGGGGCCGGGATTCCGGTGTCCGCCCTGCGCCGGGTGCGCGCCCGCCTGGACGGCCTCGGGGACGGGGCGGAGGCGCTGCGTCAGTTGGCGAAGGGTGAATCCGACGGCGACCAGGCGATCCTGGTCGAGCGGATCCTGCCGGAAAGTGATGTCTCCTACCTGCGCGAATTATGGCGGCGGTTGGTGGAGCAGAGTGATACAGTGGATGCGGAAACGGGCAGTGATATCGAGTACGTGCTCAACGGCCGGGCCGAAGAGGGGACGCAATGGTTTGCCGTAGTCGGGAACTGGATGCGCATGCTGGACAGGGCGGAAGAGATCCTTGATACCTTCGCTCCCAACCGTCCGATCGACTTGGACAGCCCGTCGAACATGTTTCAACTTTCTCTGGAGAAGATGCTCTACGGCTTTGCCCGCGTTTTCAGCGACGATCACAAGGGGATTATGATCGTCCGTGTCCGGCAGTACGCCCAGGATAAATACCGGTTTGATACCTTCCTGCTGGACCGCAGCGGCGATTTCTTCGTCAACGGAGAAACCGGGAGTAACGTGCCTATAGACCACGTGTTGGCGACGCAATTTACCTCCCGGCAGAGTCCCGATTTTGATGAGGCCCTGGCCTCAGCTGTTTGGGCAACGGATCGCTTTTCGGTCCTGAGCGTACGCCCCAACGGGGCGGATATCAGCGACGCCCGCTACTGGGAATCCCTGCATTATCGCAAGCCCGCAGTCGAGCTGGGCGAAAGACGTTTTCGCCGCCCGCCGGTCAAGCAAGGGACCGCGATCGTCATGACCACTTTTATCCGCCGGGATGAGTACGGTCATCTCAAACGGGATGATAACGTCACTGATTCCGCGGCGCTGGCCGAGGAGGAGCAACCGTTCAGCCAGGGAATCCTGCAGATCGCCGGCTGGCTCGGCAATGCTGTCCGCCGGAAACGCGCGGATGAACCGCTGGTGCTCGTCCTGCACGGACGGCACGGAGCTGGCAAGACGGTGACCAAAGACCTGATTGTCGGGGCCCTGGAGGAGTTCGGCTACCGGCTGGACCCGTTGCGGCGCAAAAACGGTTCCAAGACGATCCACCGTTACAATGCCTGGCGCGCCGAAGACCACCTGGAGGAGGCGTGGGCCAATAACTTTGACGGCCACACCGGGATCATTATTGTCGAGACCGTGGAAAAACCGGTGCCCGAGGAGTGGCGCAAGAAAGACAATTTACTGTTCGTTCATCTGCGGGCCGCGGAAGACCGTCGCCGCGCCCGGATTGAGGCCAAGGGCGTCGAGTGGGCGGGTCAACTCGAAATCAAGGCGCGGCATGAAAGCTGGACGTCCCTCGGCACATTCGCGCACCGGGTCCTGATCGAGAATTCGGGGACCGACATCAATAAAGTCTTCAACGGCACGATGAAGTTCCAGACCGTCTTCGAACGCACGCAGCGCGACAATGCCGTCATGGTCACCGCCGCCCCGTCGGCGAAGCAAGTCGTATCCGACGCCGATGCGGTGGGGGGGATCGATTTGAATCCCGCCAATTTGGAGCTGGAGACGCGGGGCGATGCGGACGAACTGCACTTCTCGGTCAATCCGTCCCTGCTCAGGGATATGAGCGTGGACGGTTTTGTTCCCGTCATCCTCAATATCTCCCCGGTGAACAGCCTGCCGCTCCTGCTGGGGAGTGATCCGGGCTCCGCGACCAGTCCCGACCCCGACGCGGTTTCGGCCGAACCGCCCGCCATTTCCGCCAAAATATCACGCCGATAAAGTTTTATTTGTGATAGAATCGCAGTAAGTCCTCGACTGAACCCCTCAAGGAGTGTCCCGTATGCGCATACTGCAGATCATACTGATTGTTTCGCTGGTCTCGGGTTGCGTCAGCGCCTACACCGGTGTCGGTTCGCGGGCTTGGCATGACGCACGGCTGACTGAACTGCGCGAGGCACTGACCGCCGGGGACATCAGCATGGAGAAGTATCTGGAGTTAAAAAACGAAGCCGACAAGATTCGTCTGGAATACACCACGGAACGGTCCCGGGATCTGTACATCTCGCAAGGGTTTTACCGTCCGCATTTTGGAATCGGCGTCGGTTATCATCCGTATTGCACGGGACATTGCCCTTAACCCGCCGGGAAACCGGTGACCCGTTCCACTTTCCCGTATGAAGAGATTGATCCTCATTATCATTTCTGCCGTGCTGTTGGGCGGCTGTACCCCCGTTCTCGATCACGCGACGATCAAGGAATTGGCCGAAGATGTGCGCACCGATGACGGTGTCGACCGCGTCGAGGCCATTCTCCTCGCCCAGGAATTCATTCTGAATCAAAGCTTGTATGACCGCCTGGTGAGCATGGATCCCTACCGGGCCGAGCGACGTTCGACATGGTACCGCAACGGCCAGCCGCGCGTTTACGCCGTCCTGCCCAAGGACCAGACGGGGCTGGAGCTGCGGCGGACATGGACATTGCTCTTCAAAGACAAACGTCATACCTTCCTGGGGATCTTTCCGGTGGTCCCGTTTCACGTGGTCATTGATCAGGACACCGGGCAGGTGCTTAACTGGGGGATGAAGTCGATGAAGTTCGATCCGAAAGAACACACCACCATCGAATACTACGACTAGGAGAGGAAATGAGGATAAGGCTATTCACCGGACTCTGCGGCATGGTACTGCTGTTAACCTGCGTCACCGTTCCGGCCGACGCGGCCAAGGATCCCAACCGCGTGACGACCATGAACAAGATCGGCGACTGGTTTGCCACCGTGGGCAAAGATGATACCGAAAAACGTCGTATCCTGCTGGAACGCCGCAAGAGCCGTCAGGAGCGGCGGGTGTTTAAGGCCCATCAAAAACAGCAGAAGCGGATCCAAAAACAGATGCGCAGCCAGCAGCGTCAGATCATGGAAACGGTGGATAAAAAACGCATGCCGCACGGCCGCGGAGGGATAGATGCGCGCGAGTAAGCGGCTGCCCGTGCTATTCGTGGCGGTGACGCTGATGCTCGGTTCCCCCGCCGGCTATGCCGCGGAAACACAGGATGTCAACCGGGTGACGTCGTGGAACAAAGTCACCGACTGGTTTGCCACCATCGGCAAAAGTGACCGGGACAAAGGAAACATTCTCCGCCGCCGCAAGGCGCAACGCCGGGCCCGGCGCACGGAAAAGGCCAAACGCCAGGCCGAAAAGGAACGCCGGGAGCGTGCCGGACAGTACAAATCTTCTTACATATCCCAATGAAAATTATTCAGGCCTTGTTTATCATCGCGTTGCTCTTGATCGCGCCGGCCGCCTATGCCTGCCGTTTTTGGGTGGCGGTGGGAACGGACCTCGACCGCGAATTCATCGTGGATCAGTTGATTACCGCGAAGAACTCGCTGAAGAATCTGGGCGAGATCTATCCGGACGGCTGGTCGGTCGGGTTTTACGATCGGGGCGACGAGGTCGTGATTCGCGGGGATGAGGCTGCCAGCTTCAACGCGGAGTATGACGAAGCCGTGCGTTACATCGCCGTCCTCAAACCGGAGATCGTGATGGGCCACCTGCGGCGGGCGTCTTCCGGTTGTGTGGAGGGAGTGCCGAACCCGCATCCGTTTCGCATCACCTACAACGGCCGCAAATGGTTGTTCGGACATAACGGGGGCATGCGCAAACAGATATTGATCGATCTGATCGGCGAGGATTTTCTGGCCCGGCATCCGCCGGCGGTGTGTAACCAGAATCCACCCGAATCGTGGATCGACTCGGAACTTTATTTTCTGCTGATCATGAAGTCGGTCAAAGAATTTGATGACGACGTCGAACAGGGCATCCGGGCGGCGATCAACAAACTTTATGCGAGGATCGAGGACGAAGACCGGTATCTCAATTTTTTCATGAGCGACGGCGAGACCGTGTGGATCTTCCGCAAGGGGAACACGCTGTTTTACCGTTTCGATCCGCAAAGCCGCATGACCGTCGTGTCGTCAACGGTCCCGGATGCCGAGCCGAATGACTGGCAGGAATTTCCCGAAGACACCCTGGCCGTAATTCGCCCGCAGGAGTTCCCCCGATTCAGCGTTATGAAGTGATTTACCCGTCAGCCTGACGAATTCCGGTTCGCGGCGGTGATTTGTGATATAATCCCAATCTTATGAACCAAGCCATTTCCATTTCCAATCTGGTCAAGACGTATGCCAACGGCACCCAGGCCCTCAAAGGGATCAATCTTCAGGTCGAGGCCGGAGATTTCTTCGCGTTGCTCGGTGCCAACGGCGCGGGGAAGACCACAATCATCGGGATCCTCACCGGGCTGGTCAACAAGACCGGCGGACAGGCCAGCGTCTTCGGGCACGACATCGACCGCGAGCACAACGCGGCCAAACGCATGATCGGGGTTGTCCCGCAGGAGATGAACTTCAATCAATTCGAAAAGGTTGAAGACATCGTCCTCACGGAGGCCGGCTATTTCGGCATCCCGCGCGCGGAGGCGGCTCCGGAGTGCGAACAGCTCCTGAAGCGTCTGGAGTTGTGGGAAAAGCGATCCCAGCCGTCCCGCAACCTGTCCGGCGGGATGAAGCGGCGCCTGATGATCGCGCGCGCGCTGATCACCCGCCCGCGGTTATTGATTCTGGATGAACCCACCGCCGGGGTGGACGTCGAATTGCGTTACAGCATGTGGGATTATCTGCGCGATCTGAACCGCAACGGACTTACTGTTTTGTTGACGACGCATTATCTGGAAGAAGTCGAGCAGATGTGCCGCAACGCCGCGATGATCAAGGACGGCAAGATCATTACCAACGACTCGGTGCGCAATCTGGTGGGCATTCTCGAGAAGGAGACGTATGTCGTCCACGTGGACCGGGTCACCGACATCGGTCCGCTGGCCGACATCAACGCGCAGCGCGTCGATGACAATACATTCACCATGGAGTTGTCCAAAGGGACCGACATCGCGGCCCTGCTGAGTAAGGTCAGCCAGTCGACCGGGATGTCTATCCGGGATTTCCGTCCGCAGGGCAACCGCATGGAAAAATTATTTCTGGAGCTGCTCAAATGACCCGCAGTACCCATCAGCAGAATATGGTCGCGATGTACACGCTTTTCCGCAAGGAGGTGGTGCGGTTTTTACGGATCTGGCCGCAGACGCTCTTTCCGCCGATCATCACGCAGTCGCTGTATTTCCTGATCTTCGGCAAGTTCATCGGATCGCAGATCAGCGATATCAACGGCGTCAGCTACATGGCGTTTATCGTGCCGGGCCTGGTCATGATGTCGGTGATTAACAATTCCTACGTCAACGTGGCCGGTTCGTTTTTCAGCTCCAAGTTCCAGCGCAGCGTGGAAGAACTGCTGGTATCGCCGGCGCCGACCTGGGTGATTGTCGGAGGGTACGCCTTCAGCGGGGCCTTGCGGGGGGTCCTGTGCGGTCTGCTCGTCTTTGCCGTCTCGGTGTTTTTTACCCGGCCGGTGATTCATCACTTCGGCTACATTTTGGTCTTTATCGTGCTGACGGCGGTGGTTTTCGCGCTGGGCGGTCTGATCAACGGGATCCTTGCCAAGAAGTTTGATGATATATCCATCGTTCCGACCTTTATCCTGACGCCGTTGACCTATTTGGGCGGTGTTTTTTACTCGATCAGCCTGCTGCCGGGTGTGTGGCGGACAATCTCGCGGTTCAATCCGATCCTGTATATGATCAACGGTTTCCGCTACGGTTTCTACGGTTTTTCGGATGTCAGTATCCTGCTCAGTTTCGTAATCCTCATCCTCTTTGCGGCCATCTTCACCGCCGTCATTTTTTATTTTCTGGGCAAGGGGACGGGACTGCGCTCCTAACTCCGTCCGCGGTCCTGTTTTACCCATAATAATTGCCATTTTCCTTCTGATTTGATCCGTATTTGTTATAATTCTCATGGAATACAAACGACGGAATCGGGAGGGGTCTCATCAAGGCATCGCATCAACTTATTTTGACGGCGCTGGGGGTCAGCGCCGGGCTTTTTTTGTGGGCCACCATCGCGGGTCTAAATCACTACGACCCGATGCACTATTTTCAGGAACGCGAGTTCTTTACCTTCTTTTCCGCGCTGCTTCTGGCCGGGACGTCGCTGATCGCGGCTGTGGTCAATTTTCTCCATCACAAGATTGTCGACGGCTATGAAAGCTGGAACTTCTGGCTCTTTTCTGCGCTGGGTTTTTTCTATCTTTGTCTGGATGAATACTTTATAATCCATGAGGGGATCGGGAGCGGAGTCCTCCGTTTGTTCGGCGGGACGCAGAGCGGATATCCTTTCGACGAATGGGTCCTGGCCGCCTTCGGCGTGATCGGGGCCGTCACCATCTGCCGGTACCGCAAACAAGTCCTCCAGTACGGCAATTTCGTGTTCATGTTTTTGGTGGCTTCGATGTTTTTCGGATGCATGATTTTTTCCGATTACTTCTTCGAGGACACCTATCCGTTGAGTCTGTTTCAGGAAATATTCAAGATCCTGGGCGTAGCTTTCTTTTTTGTCGCCTATCTCTCGGTTCTGTACGATATTCACATGCAGATCATCCATACCGAGATCGACCGGGAACCGCCGGAGTAATCAGGAGTTTATGAACGCCAAGACGAGTCAAACGCGAGTGTTGATTGTCGATGACGAACCGGTCGAGGTGGCCCTGCTGGGGCGCGTCCTCGAAAGGGAAGGGTACGCCGTGTCCCGCGCGGACCGGGCCGACCGCGGACTGCAACTGGCCATGGACAACAAGCCGGATCTGATCATCCTGGATGTCATGATGCCGCTGATCAACGGCTTCAATTTTTGTCAGTTGATCAAGAACGAAGAGGAATGCCGGGACATCAAGATAGTTATGGTCACCGCCCGCGACGAACTTGAGGACATCGAGATCGGGATGCAGATGGGCGCGGACGCCTACCTCACCAAACCGATCAATACCCAGGAGTTGCTGCGGACGATTTCGGTTGTCTGCTCCGCCAACCTGCAGTCCGACGTGAAACATGATTCTTAGGATCTTCGAAAATCTCGGCCGGCCCGTCACGTATTACTTCGCGGTCACACGCGATTTTCTCAGACTGCTGATCGACACCCTCTACTGGATTGTCGTCGGGCCTTTTCGCGGCAAACCGGTGAACGGATCCGCGGTCAGCCGGCAGATGGTGTTCATGGGGGTGAATTCGATCATCATCGTGATCTTTGTCACCTTCTTCACCGGCGTGGTCCTCGCGATGCAGTCCTCCTACCAGTTGTCCAAGATGGGGGCGAAGATTTATGTGGCCAGCCTCACCAGCATCAGCATCTGCCGTGAGCTCGGACCGGTCCTCACCGCCCTGGTTATCGCCGGGCGGATCGGGGCGGCCATCACGGCTGAAATCGGTTCGATGAAGGTCAACGAACAGATCGAGGCCATCCAAACGATGGCCATCAGCCCGGTGCGTTTTCTGGTGGTCCCCAAATTCCTGGCGTTGCTGGTCATGCTGCCGTGTTTGACTGTCATCGGCGACGTGGCCGGGATCATGGGCGGCTATGTCATCGGTGTTTACAGCCTGAATATCAATCCGGCGCTGTACATGCAGACCTCGTTTGATTTTCTGACACTCAAGGATATTTACACCGGATTAACCAAACCGTTTGTCTTTGCCGTCATCATCAGCATGGTCGGCGCTTATCAGGGGTTGCGCACCCGCGGCGGCGCGGTGGGAGTGGGGCAGGCCACCACCGTCAGTGTGGTGACGAGTTTTATCCTGATCATCCTGGCCGACGCGGTCGTCACCGGCATTTTTTATTTTTCGGAGATATAGCATGGCCAAGGCCAAACCCGCGATATCGGTACGCAACATCACCAAGGTCTTCGGCAACCGCACCGTGCTCGACAATGTCACCCTGGACATCCATGTCGGAGAGACGTTTGTGATCATGGGCGGGTCGGGCAGCGGCAAGTCCACATTGCTGCGGATCATGACCGGCGGGATCACTCCGGAAAAGGGCGAGGTTTATTTCGGGCACAAGGAAATCAACGCGGTCAAGGGCGAGGAGGCCGAGGAGATCAAACGCCGTTTCGGCATGAGCTTTCAGTCCGCGGCCCTGCTCGACTTTCTCACGGTGCAGGAGAACGTGGCCCTGCCGTTACAGGAGCATACCAAACTCAACGACAAGATCATCGGGATCATTTCCAAGATGAAACTGAATCTCGTGGGCCTGAAGGGATTTGAGAATCTGTACCCGAGCGAATTATCGGGAGGGATGAAAAAACGCGTCGGTCTGGCGCGGGCCATCGCCATGGACCCGGAAGTGGTTTTCTACGACGAGCCGACCGCGGGACTGGATCCGGTAGTCTGCCACGTAGTGGACCAGTTGATCCTGGATCTTACCAAGAAACTGAATTTAACCTCGGTCGTGGTGACCCACAACATGGAAAGCATCTGGCGCATCGCTGACCGCGCGGCCATGATCTATCAGGGACGGATCCTGGAAGTGGGCACACCGGAACAGATCAAGCGGTCCAAGAACGAAATCGTCCAGCAATTCATACACGGCAACATCGAAGGACCGATTCAAATCACTTAGACACCGTTTACCAGCGGGGGGAACTGATGAAAATATCCAATAACGCCAAGATCGGGATGATGATCGCCGCGGTGATCGGACTGTTGGCCTATCTTACCGTAAAGTCCGGTGATTTTCGGTTCGTGAAGGAAGGGTACACGGTGAAAGTCCTCTTTAAAAATATCGACGGGGTGAGTCTGAACGCGCCGGTCATGCTCAACGGGCTGGAGGTCGGCAAGGTCGAGGCGATTGATATTGTGGAGCAGCCGGACGGGACGATGCTGCAGCTGACCGTCTGGCTGGAGCAAAGCGCGCGGTTGACCAAAGGCACCCGCGCGTATGTGAAGAACATGGGATTCCTGGGGGAGAAATACGTCGGGCTGGCCGTAACGGGATCGGGTAACGGATATCTTGAACCCGGGTCCGTGATCTACGGCCGTGATCCGGCCGACATGGATACCCTGCTGCTGGACGGACAGGAGATCGCCAAGGAGATCCGTGAGATTTCTGTCAATCTCAATGAACGGCTCACCAAAAACAAAGAGGCCATCGACCGCATCGTGGTCAATGTCGACGCCAGCATGGCGAGCCTCCGGTCGATTACCGCAAACCTGGATGAACGGATCACGGTCAACGAGGAGAATATCGACGATACCATGTCCCGGATGCGGTCCGCGGCGGTTAACCTTGATCAGTTTACCTACGATTTAAAAATGAATCCGTGGAAATTGCTGTACCGTCCGAAGGACAAACGCGAGCGCAGTATTCAAATGCTCAAGGAAGAACGCGGCGACCAGTAGCGCGACCACGCTCAGAAAGATCTTTACAATTCCCGCCGGCTTTCCTATAATCCCGTTCTTGATTAAACCGATTTTTATCTTCATGCGAACAATCCCCTTTATACGAAGCACCGCGTTGTTACTGGCCCTGATCAGTTTTTGCGCCTGGATCATTCCCCTGGGCGCCTTTATCCGGGCGGACCAGGAAGGTAAGATCTGTAACGGCCGGCGCCTGGTCTGTATGTGTACCCACCGGCATCATCAGCACGGAGCCAAAGACGGCGGGCTGACCTTCAAACGGCCCGGCGGCCGGGGAGAGCCGGGTTTGGACTTTCCGTCGTTCGGAGGAACGATGGCGCCGGTCACTGTCCTGACCGCAACACCGAATCTTAAAACCGGCCGGCTTATCGCGGCCGCGCCCGCTTTTTATCCCGATCCCCAGCAAGAGCTTCCCGAACCGGTCCCCAAACCGGTCTGATCTCCTTCCCGGTTAATAAATTCCACACAACTGATCAGCCAAGAAAGAGGAAGCTATGCATACTTTTTTTGCACAGATTCGTGCCGGTCTCTTCCTGCTGACCGTGTCCGCGTTGACAGCGGGGACCGTTCAGGCCGAGGAACCCATGCACCCATACCACCATCACCAAAACCTTCACGACCACTCCGGTCACCAGGCCCCGGTCGGGGTCATGGGAGATCACCGCCACAAAAAGGGAGAATGGATGGTCTCCTACCGCTACATGTACATGGACATGGATGAGACTGATATCGGGTCCGCGGAGGTGTCGACCGCCCGGGTGCTGAGTGAGTTTCCGGTCGCGCCGCTCAGTATGGACATGGATATGCATATGGTGGGCGCGATGTACGGGGTGACCGATGAAATCACGGTTATGCTGATGATCCCCTATCTGGATAAGAGCATGGACCACCGGACACGGATGGGCGCCGAGTTCACCACCGGCTCAAGCGGTCTGGGGGACATCAAGCTCAGCGGGCTGTTTTCCGTTTACGAGCAGGGGGCGCACCGCTTGGATCTGAACTTCGGGTTGAGCTTTCCCTCCGGATCCATTGATGAACGGGACCGGACGCCGATGGGGCCGGACCAGCTGTTGCCGTACCCCATGCAGCTCGGGTCCGGCACCTATGATCTGCATCCCGGATTCACCTATGCCGGTCATCACGACCGCCTCAGCTGGGGGCTGCAGTTCATGACCGTGCAGCGTCTCGGTGAGAACGATCGTGACTACACCTTGGGCAACCGTTATGAAGGTTCCTCCTGGATCAGTTATCAGCTGGCCGACTGGGTCCGCGGATCCGTGCGTATCCGCAAGACCGTATGGCAGGACATCGACGGGGCCGATCCGGAGCTCAATCCGAACATGGTGCAGACGGCCGATCCCACGCGGCAGGCCGGCAAACGCTGGGACGCGCTATTCGGTGTCGATTTTAACGGACCCGCTGACAGCATCTTCGCCGGTCAACGTCTGGGTCTCGAATGGGGCATCCCGATCGATGTCGACGTGAACGGACCGCAACTGGTATCCGACACTGAACTCACCGTCGGATGGCAAATAACCTGGTAACGGCCCGGCGGCGCTGACTTAAATTTGACAATCCTTTGGCCAAGGTGTATTGTGATAAGGCTGCTGGAGAGAATTGACATGTAGCTGATCCCTCCGCTGGTTAGGCCATAGGCAATATCCCAACCCCCAAAACCTCAATAAGGAGGACGCACCATGGCCAAAGGCATTGTCAAATGGTTTCATCGCAAGAAGGGCTACGGATTTATCACCACGGACGCCGGCGAGGACGTTTTCGTCCACTACACCACTATTCAGGGCGACGGATTCAGATTCCTTAACGATGGCGAAACAGTCGAGTATCAAGCGGAAAAAGCGGCCAAGGGCCTGAAGGCGACCGCCGTCACCAGGTTGAATGAATTGCAGACGACGGAAGCTGCGGCTGCCGTCGCCAATCCCGTCAGTGAGGAGTAATCCATGCGTTTTGTGTTTCCCGTTTGTCTGGCCCTGCTGGCCATTACCGGCAGTGGCTATCCCACCCTTGTTCAAGCCCAGGAAATCAAGATTGAAGACGGTCGGACGGTAAAGTTCGATTACAAACTCACCATCGACGGCCAGGTCGTGGAAAGTTCCGAAGGGAAGGAACCGTTGGAGTATGAACACGGCGCCGGTGACATCATTCCGGGTCTGGAAAAAAAGCTGGCCGGCATGATAGCCGGGGACGAGCGGACGGTCATCGTTGCCGCGAAAGACGCCTACGGTGAGATCAATGAGGAGGCCTACCGCGAGGTCGAAAAGTCCAAGTTTCCCGCCGACTTCTCGCCGGAACCGGGAATGATCATCGAGATCAGAAATCCCGACGGCGGGGCGGTGCCCGCGATCGTCTGGGAAGTAAAGGAAAACACCGTCGTATTGAATTTCAATCATCCACTGGCGGGCAAGACCCTGCAGTTCGATGTCAAGATCGTCTCGGTCCAATAAGGTCACAGGCCGGGTTCCTTCCATAAACAAATTACAGTGAATAGAGTACGGAAAGCGACGGTGGCCCATGGCCTATGATGAAAGTTTTGCCGGACGTATCCGGGATATTCTGCGAAGCGAACGCGGGGTGATGGAAAAGAAGATGTTCGGAGGGATTTGCTTTATGGTCCACGGCAATATGTGCGTCGGGATTGCAGGTGATGATTTGATGGTCCGCTGCGGCCCCGCCGAATACGAACAGGCCCTGAAGGCCAAACACGCCCGTCCCATGGACTTCACCGGCCGGCCGATGAAGGGGTTTGTGTTCGTTTCCCCCGACGGGACCAAGACCGCCGCGCAGCTCAAAAAATGGACCGCCCTCGGCGTAGCCTTCGCCAAATCCCTGCCGCGGAAATAAAATTACTTCATAGTCATGTATTTCTTCCGCAACCCCGGCGGGAATTTCTCCACGGCGTAGCGCAGCATGGTGCGCGGCATTTCGGCGGCGTGCGTATCGAGAAATTCTTCTTCCACAGACCGGTTGCGGTTACCGACCTCCCGCAACATCCAGCCCGTCGCTTTGTGAATCAAGTCATGTTTGTCGTGTAACAGAATTTTCGCGATGCGCAGCGTATCATCGAACTGATCGTGTTTGATGAAGTAATACGTGGTGATGATGCTGATCCGCCGCTTCCACAGGTCGCGGCTGCGCGCCAGATTATCGAGGAAGGTGCGGTCATTGTTCATGAGGTATGGGCCGCAGATCTTGTGGGCCGATGTGTCTACGAGGTCCCAGTTGTTGATGTAGCGCGTGCCGTTAACATAGAATCGGTAGATGCGGCCGCGGGTGAGGACATCGCCGCGTTCAAATTGATGGATCATGATCAGCAGCGCGGTCAGACGTTCCTCGTGATAAGGGGACTTCAACAGGCGGATGGTATCCAGCCAGTTCAGATCACGGTACTTCCCGGCCAGCCGCCGCTGGGCCGGGACTTTCACTCCTAAAAAGAGATCCCCCTCACCGTATTCCCCCGGTCCGGTCTTGAAAAAACGTTTGTAAACGTCGACTTTGTCGGGATCGGCCAAGGCGCGCAGTTCGGCTTGTAATTGTTCCAGGGACATCAGACGTGAATGGGAAGCAGGTCCAGCAGCGTGGTGATGAGCAGCATGACGCACAGTCCGATCATAACGCCCCAGGCGGTGAGGCTGCGGCCGCCTTCCTCCAGCGCGTCGGGGATCAGTTCGGAGATCGTCAGGTAGATCATCGCCCCGCCGGCAAAACCGAGGCCGACCGGCAGCAGCGGTTCAAACACCCACGCCAGCAAGGCCGCGGGCACCGCCATTACCGGCTGCGGGACGCTGGTCAAGATCGAGATCCATGCGCAGCGTTTGGTTGAGACGCCTTCGGACTTCAGCGGCAGGGAAATCGCGATCCCTTCGGGGATATTGTGGACCGAGATGGCCAGGGCCATCACCAGCCCGAACTTGAGATTGGCCGTGGCAAAGGCGACCCCGATGGCGATCCCTTCGGGGATCGAGTGGATGAACATGGCCACAAAGATGAGCAGTCCCCGCCGGGAAAATCCGTATTTGAGGAATTTTTGGTGGTGATCGTGATCGTGGAAGTTCTTTTCGGTCCAGCGGAAGAACCACGCCCCGAGCATGAGACCGAGAATCACGATGTAAGGGGCCGACGGGCTCTGCTCCTTCAACGCCAGGCCTTCCTGGGCCAGCGAGAAGACCGAGGCTGAGATCATCATGCCGGCGGCGGCCGCGGAAGAAAAGCCGCGCAGGGTCTTGGAGTTGTTCTGGACAAAGTGCACGGGAATCGCGCCCAAGCCGGTGGCCAGGCAGCTGATCAGGCCCGTGAAAAAGGTCCAGTAAATGAGATGAAGCTTGTCCATGTGAGTGTTTGAACTACGGGGTGGATCGGATAATGTTCCATTATAAGGTCAAATAATTAAAAATGGGGAAAAAAAGAATGCGTTTGGCTTACGGTTGACATATCCATCCCGATAAATTAGGCTAAAGGCTATGATTCCACCCGAAAAACGACATCCTATCGAAGATTTGCTCCAGAATCGCATCCTCTACCTGGACGGAGCGATGGGGTCCATGCTCCACCGCTATAAACTGGATGAGGCGGCGTTCCGCGGCCAAGAGTACGCGCAGCACCACAAGGACCTCATCAACAACAGTGATGTCCTGTCGATTACCCAGCCCGGTATTATAGAGGAAATCCACCGCGCCTATTTGGAGGCGGGTTCGGACATCATCGAGACCAATACCTTCGGCGCCAACGCGATCAGTCAGGGGGATTATGATCTGGCGGACCACTCCCGGCAGATGAATCTGGCCTCGGCCGGGATCGCCCGCAAGCTGGCCGATGAGTTTACCGGGCGGAATCCCGACAAGCCGCGTTTTGTCGCCGGTTCGATCGGACCGTTGACCAAGTCGGCGTGCATTTCGCCGGACGTCAATGACCCGGGCGCGCGCAATATTACCTTTGACGAGATGGTCACCGCCTACGGCGAGCAGGTGGAGGCGCTGATCGACGGTCAGGTCGACGTGCTCCTGGTGGAGACGATTTTCGATACCCTCAACGCCAAGGCGGCGTTGTTTGCCATCGACCAGATCTTCGAGAAGCGGCAGTGCCGTCTGCCGCTGATGATTTCGGGCACCGTGGTCGATGAGAGCGGACGGACGATGATCGGACAGACGATCGAGGCCTTCTGGACTTCGATGAAGCATGCCCGGCCGCTGACCATCGGTCTGAACTGCGCGCTGGGCGCCGACCTGATGCGGCCTTATATTAAGGAACTCTCTGCGATCGCTCCGTGTTACCTGTGCTGCTATCCGAACGCCGGCAAACCCGACCCGCTGGCCGAGACCGGTTTTCAACATACGGTCGACGTCATGACGCCGATGGTGCGTGAGTTCGCGCAGAGCGGTTTTATTAATATCCTGGGCGGGTGCTGCGGCACGACGCCGGAGTTTATCCGTTCCTTTATCGAGGCCACCGCGGATTTGCCGCCGCGGCCGCTTCCTCAAATTACGCCGCGGCCGAGTTTCAGCGGACTGGAGGCCCTGGTCGTCACCGATGATATGAATTTTATCAATGTCGGTGAACGGACCAACGTCACCGGCTCCAAGAAATTTGCCCAGCTGATCCTCGACGGAAATTTTGACGAGGCCCTGACCGTGGCCCGTCAGCAGGTGGAGAACGGCGCGCAGATTATCGACATCAATATGGATGAAGCGATGCTGGATTCGGAGAAGTCCATGGTGCGCTTCATTAATCTGATTGTTTCCGAACCGGATATCGCCAAGGTCCCGATCATGATCGATTCCTCCAAATGGTCGGTGATCGAGGCCGGCCTGAAGTGTGTGCCGGGCAAGGCGATCGTGAACTCCATCAGTCTAAAAGAGGGTGAGGAGCCGTTTGTCGCGCAGGCCAAGAAACTGCGCCGCTACGGCGCGGCGACCGTAGTCATGGCCTTTGATGAAAAAGGACAGGCCGATACGCTCGAACGCCGCCGGGAGATCTGCACGAGAGCTTATAAGATATTGACTGAGCAGGTCGGTTTTCCGCCGGAAGACATCATTTTTGATCCGAATATCTTTGCCATAGCCACCGGGATCGAGGAGCACAACAATTATGCCGTCGATTTTATCGAAGCCACCCGGTTCATTAAAGAGAAACTGCCCGGCGCCCTGGTCAGCGGCGGAGTCAGTAACGTATCATTTTCATTCCGCGGAAATAATGTCGTGCGTGAGGCGATCCATTCGGCCTTTTTGTACCACGCCATCGCCGCCGGCATGGACATGGGGATCGTCAACGCCGGGATGATTACGGTATACGACGAGATCCCGAAGGATTTATTGGAACTGATCGAGGACGTCCTGCTGAACCGCCGGCCCGACGCCACCGACCGGCTGGTGACGTTTGCCGAGACGGTGAAGGGCGAGGGGAAGAAGATCGAGGCCGACCTGGCCTGGCGGAAGGAACCGGTCGAGAAGCGGCTGGCGCATTCATTGGTCAAGGGGATCGTGGATTTTATCGACGAAGATACCGAAGAAGCGCGGCAAAAATACGATAAACCGCTGCAGGTCATCGAAGGCCCCCTGATGGACGGGATGAACATCGTCGGCGATCTGTTCGGCGCAGGCAAAATGTTCCTGCCGCAGGTCGTCAAGAGCGCCCGCGTGATGAAAAAAGCGGTCGCGTACCTCGATCCGTATCTGCAGGCGGAAAAACAGGAGGGGGCGGCGCGCAGCAACGGCAAGATCCTGATGGCCACCGTCAAGGGGGACGTGCACGATATCGGCAAGAATATCGTGGGCGTGGTCCTGGCGTGCAACAATTTTGAGATCATCGATCTGGGTGTGATGGTCCCGTGTGAGAAGATACTGGCCGAAGCGAAGAAGATCGGGGCCGACATCATCGGATTAAGCGGATTGATAACGCCGTCGCTGGATGAGATGGTCTATGTCGCTTCGGAGATGGAACGGCAGGGATATACACTCCCGCTGTTGATCGGCGGGGCGACGACCTCGGCCAACCATACTGCGGTCAAGATCAGTCCCAAGTATACAAAAGGATTTACGATCCACGTTAAGGATGCCTCGCGCAGTGTCGGGGTGTGTTCTGCCCTGATGGATAAGGAGCAGAAGGCCGCGCTGGCCGCCAAGACCGTCGACGAGTATGACCGGCTGCGTGAGCAGTTCGCCGCCAAGCACGGCACGCGCAAACTGCTGACCCTGGAAGAGGCCCGCGCGCAGGCCTATCAGGCGGACTGGCAGGCCGCGGACATAAAAGTCCCGGCATTTACCGGGACCAAGGCCTTCACCGATTTCGATATGGCCGAGATCCGCAAGATGATCGACTGGACGCCGTTTTTCCCGACGTGGGAACTGAAAGGCAAATATCCCAAGATCCTCACCGACCCCGCGCTTGGGGAAGAGGCGACGAAACTCCTGGCCGACGCCAACGCGATGCTCGACAAGATCGTGGCCGAGAAGTGGCTGCGGGCGAATGCCGTGGTCGGGTTCTATCCGGCCAACAGTGTCGGCGACGACATCGAGGTCTATGCGGATGACAACCGCGACCGGGTCCTGACGGTGCTGCATACCTTGCGCCAGCAGGCCGAGCGGCGTGACGGGCGTGCGCATTACGCGCTGGCCGATTTTATCGCCCCCAAGGGCTCCGGGATTAAGGACTACATCGGGGCGTTCGCCCTTACGGCCGGTTTGGACATCGATGACCGCGTGCGCCGCTTTGAAGCCGACCATGACGACTACCACAGCATCATGCTGAAGGCCCTGGCGGACCGTCTGGCGGAAAGTTTCGCGGAGTTGATCCATCTGAAGGTCCGCCGTGAATTGTGGGGATACGCGCCGGACGAAGACCTGACGCTCGAGGACATCATTGCCGAGCGGTATCGCGGTATCCGGCCCGCCCCGGGCTATCCGAGCCAGCCGGACCATACTGAAAAGCCGTTGATTTGGGATCTGCTCAAAGTCGGGGAAAATACGGGTATTGAGTTATCGGAAAATTATGCTATGATACCAGCTTCATCGGTATCGGGACTTTATTTCGCCCATCCCGGGGCAAAGTATTTCACCCTGGACCTGCTCGGCAAGGACCAGGTCACCGATTACGCCAAACGAAAAGGCATGGACTTGGCCGTGTGCGAACGCTGGCTGGGACCGAGCCTGGGTTACTAAGGACACGACATTATGGCCGCCCAAGAAACACGCGTACTGCTCCCCGAAGATCTCAAACCAATCAATTCCCTGGAAGAATACAAGGCCGCCGGCGGACTTCAGGGCCTGGAAAAGGCCCGCTCGATGTCCAGCGAACAGCTGATCGAGCTGATCACCAAGGCCGGGCTGCGCGGACGCGGCGGGGCCGGATTTCCGACGGGGGTCAAGTGGGACACGGTCTATCATGAGGCCGGCACGAAGTATGTGGTCTGTAATTTCGCCGAGGGCGAGCCGGGAACCTTTAAAGACCGTTACCTGATCAGCAAGAATCCGTATCTGATGTTCGAAGGGATGCTGATCACGGCCCACGCCATGAAGGCCAAAGAGGCGGTCATCGGGACCAAGGAAAAATTTACCAAGGTCGTCCCGCGGATCACGAAGGTCAAGGAAGAACTGGAAGCGGCCGGAGTGGTGGAGCCGGGATTTATCCGTATCGTACTGGGTCCGGATGAATATCTTTTCGGCGAAGAGAAGGGGCTGCTGGAGGTGATCGACGGCCGCGACCCGATGCCGCGGTTGTTTCCGCCTTATATGGTGGGGATCCACTGGACGCCCACCGAGAACAATCCTACCGTCGTCAACAATGTCGAATCGATGAGCCATCTGCCGTTGATCGTACGCCACGGTCCGGAGTGGTTCCGCTCCCGCGGGGACAACGACACACCCGGCACCGGGATCATATCGTTGACCGGAGACGTCAAACAGCCCGGAATGTACGAGATTTCGCTGGGGATGTCGGTCCGGGACCTGATTTACGGCCTCGGCGGCGGTCCGCGCGGTAAGCACGAGATAAAGGCTGTTTTCTCCGGCGTGTCCAACCGGGTGATGACCCCGGAGAAGTTTGATCTTCCGCTGAATTTCGGCGAGTTGCGCGCCAACGGCGTCGGTCTGGGATCCGGGGGTTTCATGGTTTATGACGAGAGCCGCTGGATTGTCGACCTGACCTGGATGTTCTCGCATTTCCTGGCGCAATCCTCCTGCGGCCAGTGCATTCCCTGCAATATGGGAACGCGCGTGATTACCGAACACCTCCTGAAGATCCGGGACGGGGTCGGGACCAGGGCAGACCTGGACGCGATCATCACCGAGACCGGCCGCTGCACCAATCAGACCCGCTGTTTCCTGCCGGTTCAGGAATCCGTCCTGATCCCCAGTTGCATCGACAATTTCCCGGAGGAGTTCGAGCCGGGATTCGACACCTCCGGATTCGACCGGGATATCATTATTCCCAAGATCAAGGACTTCGATGACGAAACAGGTCAGTTCATCTTCGAAGACGCCCCCAAAGAATTCTTACAGCCTAAGTAGTAAGTCATTTATTATCAAATACTTAATGAGTTGCTTGGGCGGGGCCGGGCGGCTGTCTTCCGGTCCGGTGCGTTCCTTAAATTTTTTGAATATTCCCGCACAGTCCTCTGTTACCCCCGTTGCAGGTAGCCAAGAGACCAATAGTTATGTTAGTCAAACGATCACAGGCGCACAAAAAACGTGAATACGAAGAACAGCTGATGGCGTGCATGGATTCCATGTACAACCTCGGCTACAGGCTGACCCTGAACCGGGAGGATGCCAACGATCTGGTTCAGGAGGCCGCCATGCGCGGATATCGCTTCTATGACAAATTCGAGCCGGGGACGAATTTCAAGGGTTGGATCCTCACCATACTCCGCAATTTGTTCATTAATCAGTACCGCAAGCGGAAACGCGAACCCTCCAAGGTCAATTACGATGATCTGGAAAACTTTATCGGCGCGCCGGACATCGGCGGGGCGACCGAAGAAATATTCGGCGAGGAATTGCAATCGGCTATCGACCAGTTGCCCGAAGAAATGCGAACAGCGTTGACGCTCTTTTATGTAGACGGTTTCGCCTACAAGGAGATCGCGGCGATCATGCGCTGTCCCATCGGCACGGTGATGTCGCGGCTATACATGGCGAAACATAATCTTAAGAAGAAACTCTTGGCGACGATGCAAAACGAGGTCTAAACAACAATATGGACGATAAGAATTTTCATCAGAATCTGTACCGGTATCTTGACGGCGAAATGAGTCCGGAAGAGAAGAACGAGTTTGAGGCGGCGATGAAGGACAATCCGTTATCCCAGTCCCAACTGGAAAATGAACAGCGGTTCGATCAGGTCATCCGGCGGCATATGATCCAGGAGGAGGCGCCGTACGAACTGCGCGAACGGATTATCGATAAGCTGCAGTATCGCAGTCCTTTTGAACGCCTGAGAGAGACCGCATGGTTTGCGCCCCTGGCCTCGGGCCTCATTACCGCCTTCATTGCCGTGATTTTTTTCGCCGTATTGGCGCATACCCCCCGGGAATTCACCGCCTTTGCCCAAGGCATCGACACTCATATCGAACATCTGCACGGGACCTACCAAGCTGAGTTTCTGACCGATGATATCGACGCGGCCGTACACTGGTTTGACGAGAAGCTGGATTTTGCGGTGATCCGTCCGCATATTGCTCCGGACAAGGCCAAGCTGATCGGGGCCCGGATCATCCAGATCAACGGGCGCAAGGCCGCCTATTTTATGTACGATGTCCAGGGCCACCCGCTGTCGGCCTTCGTCATGGACATGAACGGGGAGCCGCTGGAGCGGATCCGCGACCGTATGCTGCGCGAAAATGACAATGCGCGCATTTACGCCCGGAATATGAAGGGTTTTCAAGCCGTTCTCTGCTATCACCGGGGGAACGACACCGGGTGTATGCTGGTGACGGATATGACGCAGGACGAGCTGCTTCCCCTGATGGGATAATGCCGGTTTTTCCGTTCTTTTACCGTTTTTGCCGCCGCCGGATTCCACCAGACCGGACACGGGGGCGTGGTGAGTTCGTTTCAAAAGCATCGGGGGGGCCGCTCCTGGATGGTTATACCTGCCGAATACTGTCCAAATTGGTCTCTGCAATGAATGGCCCCCCCGATGCCTCTTATCCCGCGGCCCCCGGAGCCATCATCCAACCTTCCCGAAATAATCATGGTCAAAAACCATTCCCTGTAGTAGCATACTGGCTTAATCCCGGCGGGACAACCTTTCAGGAGTATTCAGGTGAAAAGTATTAATATCGCTGTTTTGTTGTTTTTTGCGCTGATTGCCATTCCGGTGGCGCCGGCCCGGGCACAGTTTTATGTCTTTGCGGACGGAGACATGACCGGGGAGCCCGCACCCGAGCTGAAGACGGAATGCGTCCGTATGCAGAATTCCGGCTTATGGGGAAGCAAGGCGACCTGGACGGAACAGGATATGGCCAAATACCGGGACGGTAGCATGGCGATTGTCTATTTTTGGGCGACGTGGTGCCCCAATTGCGGCGACTATCTGAAGGATCTGAATGACAGTCAGGCGAAGTTCGCCGAGGAGGGCATCAAGATCATGCCCGTGAATATCGGCGATCCGAAAAAACAGGTTGAAAATTACCTGAAAAAGCATAATATTGGTATGGATATCTTCTTGGACGCCAAAGGGGAATTGGAATCCGCCTATCAGGTTTACGGTGTACCAACGTTCTACTTCATCAGCAGCAACGGCAAAATTACGGCCGTTCGTCATCGCCTGCCCGATGATTATCATACCTTGCTGAAGGACCAATCAACTACAGATCAATAGATGCGAGAAAGGATCATAAAATGAAGAAGACAGCTTTGTTTGTCATCGCCGTGTTCGGGATAACCGCAACCGCGCCGTGGGCCGCGGCTGAAGACGATATTTTAAAGAAAATGCGCGCCTTACAGGACGTGATGGAAACTCTCCCGGAATCCACCCGCGCGGAGGAGGCTGAAACCGTTCCGGAAAAGACCGAGATGACCCCGCCGCCGGCGATATCGGACGGCAGCGAGGTCACGGAAGAAAAGGAACGGTATCCGTGGGAGCGCGGCGCGCCGCACATGGACGAACCGGCCGCCGGCGACACGATGGACGAATTGGAAGAGGATAAATGGACGCCTTACAAGGGCTACGCCCCGGATGTCGATGAGATGGTGGAGGAAAGCCAGGAGGCGGCGGATATGATGACGGATGAAGAAACAGCCGCGGACCTCGATACGGACGAGATCGTTGAGATGGACGAAGAGCTGGATGAAACGGACGATGCGCTGGAGGAAACCACGGAGGCCGTGGCGGAAGCCGGGGAGGACATGGATGAATCCATGACCGCGGATATGACCGACCATGAGGAAACTGGTGACATGAGTTCGGCGCTGGAAGACGACGCTGAAGATATTCAAATGGAAGAGTCGGCGGAGGCAGAGGAAGCTGGGGACAGCGACATGTCCGAGCTGGAAATGGAAGAGACCGTCGTGGAAGAAGCCGCCTATGAATGGGAAGAAGCGGCCACGGATATGGAGACAGCGGTTGAAGAGGTTGAGGAAGTGGAAGAAGACATGACCGGCATGCTGGAGGCGGAAATCGAGGCGGACGTCGCACAAGAAATGGCGGCTCCGGTCTTTGAGGCGAAGGCCGCGGCGGAAGCGGTGATGCAGGCTCCGAAGGCCGCCTCCGTCAGCACGGCGGTCCCGGAAGCTGTTGAATTCGGCGGAAAAATGAATATCCCCGATGCGGACCCTGTTGGGGAGATGAAATCCGACGCGTCCGCGACCGGATTTGCGCCGCTTAAGAAACCGGCCACGCTGGATGAGCCCGAAGTGCTCAAGTATCGCCAGGACCTGACCCAGGAACTAACCCCCGAGATGATCGACCGCCACGCGCACATCGACCGGATCAAGTCCGAGATCGATGCCGAGATCGATGAAATTCAGTCCGATATCGAATTGATTACCGGGGCCAAACGGGACAATCCGGCACCGCGGACGGAAGAATAACAACCCGTTCCACCTTTTTAATTCTAAGGAGGTATTAATGAAAAGATTCACCACAATGGCTCTGACCGTCATCATGCTCCTGGCCGCTTCAACCCTGCGCGCGGCGGATATGGAAGACATGATGACCGACGATATGACCGCCTCCATGGCCAAGTCGTACGAGATCGACGCCGCCCACTCCACACTGGGCTTTGCCATCAAGCACTTGGGCATCGGAACGACCCGGGGAAGTTTCGGGACGTTCGAGGGGAATATCGTCATGGACGCCGAGGATCCCGACGCGTTTGACGCCGTCGTGACGATCGACGCGGGCAGTATCGACACCAAGAATGAAGGCCGCGACAAGCACCTGCGCAGTGATGATTTTTTCGGCGTGGAAACGTATCCGGAGATCAGCTTCAAGGCGACCGGACTGAAAAAGGAAGGCGACGGTGCCGTCATCACCGGTAAACTCACCATGAAGGACGTCACCCGCACGGTCTCCATCCCGGTGGAAATTTCCGGCCCGGTCACAAGCCCCTTCGGCGGTGAAGTGATCGCGATTCGCGGTGAATTTCAGTTGAACCGTCAGGATTACAATATCAACTGGAGCAAGACCATGGACAGCGGCGGTCTGGTGGTAGCCGACATGGTGAACGTGATCGTCGAGATCGAGGCCCATCATAAGGGCTAGTTCGCGGAATTTCCGTTTTTAAACTGCCGCTCGCGGCAGATTCGTATATAATTGGTGACAGGCACCGTTTTTCCATTCACAGGATTGGGCTAAAATGGTGCCTGTTACTGTTTATACCTCATGGACGCACATTTAATCGGCGAAATCACATTCCTTTTGATGATCGCCTGCGCGGTGGCAATTATCGCGGAGTGGCTTAAGCAGCCCTATACCATTGCTCTGGTGCTGGTGGGGCTGGTGGTGGCTGTTCTCAACCTCACACCGCACATCATTATTTCCCACGATATTATTTTCACACTCATCCTGCCGCCGCTCCTTTTTCACGGGGCGCTGCACATGGACCTGAGCCACCTCAAGGAGAATTGGCGCTCGATTGTTCTGCTGGCCTTTCCGGGTGTGGTGATCACGACTTTGCTGATCGGACTGCTCGCGCATCATTTTTTGCACATTCCTTTCATATACGCGATGCTGTTCGGCGCGATCGTCACCCCGACCGATCCGATTTCAGTGCTTTCGATCCTGGGCCGGGTCGGCGCGCCCAAACGGCTGCGCACGATACTGGAAGGGGAGAGCCTGTTCAATGACGGGACCGGCGTGGTGGTCTTCATGATCATTCTGGAAATGATCCACAGTCATGCCCAGTTCGACCTCGGGCACGCGCTGACCAAGTTCCTGATGGTGACCGGCGGCGGGACCGTGATCGGGATTGCCGTGGGGGTGGGGGCGTATCATTTGCTCAAACGGCTGGACGATCACCTGCTGGAGGTCGCCATTACCGTAGTCATCACTTTCGGGACGCCGTTGTTGGCTGAGGCCTTTCATTTTTCCGGGATTATCGCCATTGTGGTGACCGGAATGATTATCGGAAACTACGGCAAGATCTACTCGATGTCCAACAAAACCCGCGAGACCTTGGACAGCTTTTGGGAGGTGATCGAGTTTGTCATCAATTCCCTGCTGTTTTTAATCATCGGACTGGAGCTGCAGGAGATCCCGCAGGACCATCTGCGGAGTTTGGGGATGCCGATCGTGATCGCCATCCTGGCGGTGAACGCGGCGCGGGGACTGGTGGTCTATCCGGTGATCTGGCTGCGGAACAAGTTCGGCACCAATGATATCCCCTGGAAATGGAAGCACGTGCTGTTTTGGGGCGGACTCAAAGGGAGTATTTCCATCGCCCTGGTGGTCGGGTTGCCCGCGGAAATGCCGTACCGGGAGACGTTCCTGGTGCTGGCGTTCGGTGTGGTGCTGTTCACCCTGATCGTGCAGGGCCTGACCATGAAACCGTTGATCCAATCGCTGCGACTCAATGAAACTGCTTAGGACAATTTGCCTGGCGCTGCTGGTGACGTCGCCGCTGACGGCCGAGGCCGCGGTGCGCGAATTCCGATTCGATCAGGAATCGTCCCGTCTGGAGGGTTCGATCAAATACGCCCTGATCGGGAGCTATGAGGCCCGGTTCCGCGAGTTTGGCGGCATGCTCAAGCTGGATGACCGTGACATCGAAAACAGCTCCGTGGAGCTGAAGGTCAGCGTCGACAGCATCCGGTCCCGTTATCCGCGGCTGGACCGGATCGTCCGCTCGGACCGGCTGCTTGATACAGCCACCTATCCCACTATTGATTTTAAAAGCCGGACAATCCGCCGCCTCGCGGACGGTTACCAGGTCGACGGACAGGTGAAGCTGCACAATATCTCCAAGGACCTGTCGTTCCGCTTTTTCTTCGAGGGACCATACCGCGCCGGGGATGATATGTACGTGCGGGCCCGCGGGCAATGGGTGATCAACCGGAAGGATTTTGAAATTATCTGGAACAAATGGCTAGACCACGGTGGTCTCTTGGTGGGAGATCAAATCACCGTCAACTGGGAAATTCTAGCCTTTCACTAGCAGTTCGCGGAGCGCACAACGCATGGAATTTCGAAAAGTTGTCCTGTTGCTGGCCGTCATGTTCGGATTATGCTGGATCAATTACGGTATGACGCTCAAGAATGATTTTCTGATGGACGATACCAATTATATCGTTAACAATCCAGCGCGTTTCGATATGGAATACTTACAGCTCAGTTTCCTGGGTATTGAGGGGAAGCTGACCGCCAAGAATCATGCCTATTTCCGTCCCGTGTATCATGTTGTCATGTCTTCGATGTATGCCGTCTTCGGTATGAATCCGGTCGGTTACCATGCGGTCAACATTTGTGTGTTTTTTCTGGCTGGCATCACCATGTATTTCCTCCTTCTGTACTTGTTCAAAGATCCGTCGCTGGCTGGTTGCGCGGCACTTATCTTCTGCGTGCATCCGATTCAGGGAGCCCTGGTCAACTACGCCAATACGACAGCGGTGATCCTTATCACGATCTTACTTAATCTCAGTTTTCTAAATATCATCAAAGCCGTCCGGGAAGAGAGGTGGACGGCATGGCGTCTGACGGTGGCCGCCGTGTTGTTTTTGTTTGCCTTGTTTTGTCATGAGATCGCGGTAGTCTTTCCATTTCTGCTGGTCGGACTGCTGTTCTTTGTATTACGTCTGTCGCTACTCAGGATAGTTCTTTACACCCTCCCATCGGTGGTGTCCTTATTGATTTATTTGTATCTACGCGGTCTGTATGTGAATAAGATATTTACTTTATCCGACACCTTCACTTTTTTCCAGATCGGATTTGGTGATTATGTTGCGGCCTTCGCGCAATTGATGGTCTGGTATCTCAGCAAATTGGTCATGCCCACGGGAATTGTATTTATGTGGGAGGTGCCGTTGATCAGAGAGGCCGGTCACGTGATATTCTGGGGCGTCGTGATGGTTCTACTCGTGGCTGGAGTGATCGGTCTACTATACATGTGGCGCGATGACGAACCGTGTTTCTTGGGAATGTTGTGGATGGTTATGTCGATGGTCCCAGTTGTACTTGCCTGTTGCGCCCGCCTGAATTATGGGATCATCTTCGAGCCTCATTGGGTGCCCTTCGCGCATATTGGATTCTTCCTCCTGGTTGCCCGGTTGCTCACGGGCCTGAATGACAACATGTCCCGCTACCTAGTCGGTATGGTGATCACGATATACCTGATATTTTTGCTCGTCCATTCCTGGCACTACAACTGGACCTGGCAGAATCCCAAGCGACACTTGATCTATTGGCTTAGGGAAACCCCCTATGCCTATTTGCCCAACTTCTGGTTGGCTTCAGAATATTTGAAGGAGGGGGACTTGGACAATGCGCGTGTCTACTACCAGCGGATCCTCGAACGAAAACATGTGGACGCCGATACTTATGTCAATTTGGGTGTGATCGAACATCATTCCGGGAACTGGGATGCGGCTATGCGCTACTACCATCAGGCCATCAAACGTAACCCAAGATATGCAAATGCTTACAATAATATCGGTGTGATTTACCGCGACCGGGGTGAGACGGACAAAGCGCGCCGGTATTTCCAAAAAGCGCTGGAGATCTTCGCGTACCATCCTGACGCGCGCCGTAACCTGGAGGAGATGGCCCCAAAATGAAGAAGGTAAGGCTAGGGATGCTGTCATTTGCGAACCGCATAATTATCGGTTGCATGACGCCCGCAGCTAGTTATAATAGTACAAATTTGCTTCAAGCACACCACAAGGGGGAGGATACACATGCGTCAATGGTTTACGGTCTTATGCACCGGGATTTTGCTGGTCACCATCACCAGCGCGTCCGCGCAGCCTGCGCAGCATCACTTTGAAGCCGGGATGGAGGTTTCATCTTTCAATTATGAAGAGCCGAATTTTATGGAGGAGGACGGCGTCCTGTGGGGGATTTTCGGTAACTACGAGATTTTGTTGCGGGAAAACTCGCCGCACACTTCGTTCAAAGACCTCTTCCGCAACGGGAACGGTTTCAACCGCTTTGAACTCGACGCCCGGATCCTGTGGGGACAGGTCGACTATACGTCGACGATGACCGGATCGTTGGACGAAATCGACGACTGGCTGTTCGAAATTCGCGGACTTACCGGCTACGATTTTCCGGTGTTCGAGGATCAGATCATCACGTTTTTCCTCGGGATCGGTTACCGCTACCTTAACGACGACTCCAGCGGACTGCGGACCACGACCAACGCGGCCGGATATGAGCGCGAGTCGAACTATCTTTATCTGCCGATCGGATTGAAGTATTTCGCCCCGCTGAAGGAGCAATGGACCTTTGAGGCCCGCGGCGAGTTTGACATCTTTTTGACCGGCGAACAGGAAAGCCATCTCGGGGATGCCATTTCCAGCCTGGGAACGGTCACCAACGACCAGGACAGCGGCTGGGGCGCCCGCGCCTCGGTGCGGCTCGAGCGTACAGGCGAACACGTGGACTTGTTTGTCGAACCGTATTTCCGCTATTGGGAAATCGACGACTCCAACCCCGCGGTCGTCGCCAGCGGTCCGGGATTTCTGATCGTCGGGTTGGAGCCCGCGAATGAATCCTGGGAAGCCGGCAGCCGTTTCGGTATCCGTTTCTAAGTATTTTCCCTTCTGATCACTGGACCCCGTCCGCGCCGGCCGCGGGCGGGGTTTACTGTTTATGGACCAATTCAAGACAATCCGCTCGGTCATCTCGGTCGCCTTTGTGGCTCTGTGCGTGCTGCATCTGGCCTCGCAGCGGCCGTTATGGCTGGATGAGACCTACGTCCTGCGTAACATCGAAGGCCTGGGCTATGCCGAGCTGTTCGGACCGCTTAAGCCGGCGCAGTCGTTTCCGCGCGTCTATCTGGTCATCGTGAAGTGGCTGGGATCGTTGTGCGAAAATCACGTCGTGGCGCTGCGGCTGTTGTCGTTTGTGTTTATGGTCGGCGCGTATTTCGTGTGGAAGGACCTCTACCGCCGGCACTGCAAGGGAGAACCGGGGGAGATGACGATCCTGTTGTTGTCCTGGCTGGCCAGCTACTGGCTGGTGTACTACGCGGCAGAGTTAAAACCGTATTCGATGGACGTCCTGGCCGCGGGGCTGTTCATGCTATTCTTTCTCAAGCAGAGGGAATACACCGCGCGGGCGCCGTCCGCCGGGATGTACCTCGGCGCGTTATTGCTCCCGGGCCTGTTGTTTTTCAGCTACACCGCGATTTTTTTCTTCTGGATCGCCTGCTATAACTTTCTGCAATTATCGATGCGCAACAAGAAACTGATCCCGGTGTTTTTGCTGAGCAGCGCCGCGTCGCTGGCCTGCTTCGCGCTGTTCTATTGGACCGACGTCCGGCACTCGATCACCACGGCCGGGGTGGACTACTGGGAAAGTTACTTTCTGTGTACCAAATCGGCGGGATGTTTTTTTGAAAGCTTCGGGGAGGGGATAAAACGTTACACCGTGTTCTGGTGGTCGAACGTCAAGGAAGTCCGGCGCTTCGCGGTGGGCCTGATCCCCGTCTTTCTGTACGGGCTGGTCCGCTTCGGTTATGCCGGATTGAAGGCGGATAATTTACGGATCTTCAGTCTCGACGGGCTGGCGGCGGTGCTTTTCCTGCAATTTTTTATACTCGGAATGCTGCACAAGTACCCGTTTACGGGACAGCGGATCACGCTCTTCTTCGCGCCAGTTGTATTCTATCTGATCACCCGGACCCTGAGCGCGGCCCGCGAGGTGAAATATCTTGGCAAGGCGCTGCATATCTACTATATTGGCTATTGTTACGTGGCACTGCTCGTGTCGGTATGGACGTATATCGGACTGTATCGCGCGTGATATCCTGCGGGGGTTAATATGAAATCACTCTGGAATGACAAAGACGCCAAGAAGATCGGCGACGACGACCTCGGTCTGCGGGTCTATTCGTCGCGTCTGCTGGGGGCCGAGCCGTCGCTGGTCCTGCACGGCGGGGGCAACACGTCCGTAAAATCCGGATACAGTAATATTTACGGGGAAGAGGATGAGGTCCTCTACGTCAAGGGCAGCGGCTGGGACCTGGCCACTATCGAAAAGCCGGGATTCGCTCCTGTCCGGCTGGATGAGCTGCGCCGCATGGCTGAACTGCGCGAGCTGGACGACACCACCATGGTCAAGCTGCAACGCGCGGCCATGACCGATCCGTACGCGCCGAATCCGTCGGTAGAAGCGATCCTGCACGCGATCATTCCTTACAAGTTCGTCGATCACACCCACGCCGACGCGGTGGTCACTCTGACCAATACGCCGCGCGGAAAAAAGATTATCAAGGAGATTTACGGCGACACCGTGTTGATCGTCCCGTACGTGATGCCGGGATTCATCCTGGCGCGGACCATCTACGAAATGACCGACGGGATGGACTGGTCTTCGATCGACGGTATGATCCTGTGGAGCCACGGTGTATTCACCTTCGCCGATGACGCGCGGCGCAGCTACGAGCAAATGATCCGTCTGGTGAGCAAGGCGGAAGACTATATCAAAGCGCACGGCAAAACGGAAAAGGCCAAGGCCGGCCGGCCCAAAGTGGATCTGAACCAGCTGGCGCGCATCCGCAAGGCTGCCAGCGTCTACCGCGAGCGGCCGGTGCTGGTGCAGGTGGACCAATCCCCGGACCAGGTCCGTTTCGCCGACCGTCCGGACCTGCGCAAGATTTCGCAGCGCGGACCGCTGACGCCGGACCATATCATCCGCACCAAACGGGTGCCGGTTATTGTCGGCGCGGACCCGCAGGCCGCGTTCGACAAATACGCCCTCGATTATCGCGACTATTTCAGTGAATTCGGCAACGCCGGTCTCAGCTGCCTCGACCGGGCGCCCCGCTGGGGGGTGTGGCCGGGAGTCGGCACGCTCGCCTTCGGGACCAGCCTTAAAGAAAACGGGATCATCACCGACATCAAACGCCACACCGTGGACGCGATCACCGCCGCCGAAGAGCTGGGCGGCTGGCGGGCCCTGGGCCCGAAGGACCTGTTCGACATCGAGTATTGGGAACTCGAGCAGGCCAAATTGAAAAAAGCGGGCACTCCGCCGCCGTTTCTGGGACGGGTGGTCCTGGTGACCGGCGCGGCCAGCGGGATCGGTAAGGCCTGCGTTGACGCGTTCGCCGCCCGCGGCGCGGCCGTGGCCGCGGTGGATATCAATCCCAAGGTCCATAGTCTTTTCGATCAGCCTGCGGTGCTGCCCGTCATCACCGATGTGACGGAGGAGGGGGAGGTCAAAGCGGCGGTCGAGCAGACCGTAGCCACCTTCGGCGGCCTCGACATCGTCGTCAGCAATGCCGGCATCTTCCCGGCGGGTGAACGGCTGGCGGAAATGAACGCGAAGACCTGGGAGAAGAGCCTGGCCGTGAACCTTACCAGTCATCAGTTATTGGTCAAGCACGCGGCGGAGTTTTTGCCGTACGGGATCAATCCGAACATCGTGATCATCGCCTCCAAGAACGTCCCGGCGCCGGGACCCGGGGCCGGGGCCTATTCGGTGCCCAAGGCCGGATTGACCCAACTCGGCCGCGTGGCCGCGCTTGAACTGGCCGGGGCCGGGGTCCGCGTGAACATGCTGCATCCCAACGCCGTGTTCGACACCTCGATCTGGAGCGAGGACGTGCTGGAAAAGCGTGCCGCCAGTTACGGACTGACGGTCGAGGAATACAAGAAAAGCAATCTGCTGCAGACCGAGATCACCTCCCATGACGTCGCCGACCTCGTCGTCGCCGTCGCCGGTCCCGCCTTCGCCAAGACCACCGGCGCCCAGATCCCCGTCGACGGCGGGAATGAGCGCGTGATTTAATCTTATTTTCATCTTCTCTTAATCTTGCCTTTGGTATTATGGGCACACTTCACCGCAGGATCTGACTTCTTACCGGAACAATCCGCTAATAAACTTTTACAAGATTAAACCGTCCGCGATCCTCTGTATCGCGGCCAGGAGGGGATAGCCGTGCACAGTTTGATCGTCTATGTGATCTTGTTGGGATTTGCGCTGAATTAGGAACGGACCGCTTGAAGGATCTCGGCGGTGGGGGAAGTCTTATTGAGGGTATAAAAGTGCAGGCCCGGGGCGCCGTGGTGCAGGAGGTCGCGGCACTGCTTGATGCAGAAGTCGATGCCGGCCTTCAGCGTGGCGTCCCTGTCGTCCTGGATGGGTTCGAAGATCTTGTGGACCTCATCGGTGACCGTGGCCCCGCACATGCCGGTGAAGCGGATCAGGGCTTTATAGTCGGTGATCGGGATGATCCCGGGAATGACCCGGTTGTTGACACCCCGCCCGCTGAGGCGTTCGACATAATCCAGGTAATCCTGATTATTGAAAAACAGCTGGGTGATGACAAAATCGGCACCCGCGTCGATCTTCATCTTCAGGTAGTCGGCGTCCTTGTCGCGGTCGGGACAGAGGAGGTGCCCTTCGGGAAAGCCGGCCACACCGATGCCGAACTCGTCCCCGAATTCCTGACGGATAAATCCGGTCAGTTCACTGCTGTACCGGAAATTGTCCGGGCCGGGCTGCCAGTCCGGATTGTCCGCGGGCGGATCGCCGCGCAGCGCCAGGATATTGCGGATCCCCCGGCCGTGCACGTCCCTCAGAATATTAACGATGTCCTCCCGCGTATTGAGTACGCAGGTCAAATGCGCCATGGCGATGATCCCGTGCTCCTGCTCGATGTGTTCCACGATGTCGAAAGTCTTGTCGCGGCTGCCGCCGCCCGCGCCGTAGGTGCAGGAGATGAAATCCGGACGCAGTTTGGCCAGCTCGGCGATGGTATTCTGCAGATTGATATAACCTTTATCCGTTTTGGGCGGGAACAACTCAAAAGAATAGGTGTGGCGCTTCTCGGGAAATAAGTCTCTGATTCTTTGCATAGAAATCCGCGGGGGTTTCTGTTAAGATAGGGCAACTTTCTATTAGGCATTATCATAAGACATGACCGGGAATATTCAAGTGAAAAACGAATCCTTTGATTCCCCGGCGATCGACGCCGCGGACTTTTCCGCGCCCGGCGGCCCATCCTTTCTGGAACGGCTGACCGCGCCGCGCCGGCCCGCCGTGACGGCCGGTACCGTGGTGATGGCCATGAGCCCGGGGGAGGTGCACGATATCGGCAAGACCGTGATCCAGGCCCTGTTCCGGGTCAGCGGCTACCGCGTGATCGATCTGGGGACCATACCCACGGCTCAGGATCTCGCCAGGGCCGCCGCGGAACACCGAGCCGACATCGTGGGGGTCAGCTGCATGCTGACCTCATCTCTGACGCAGCTCAAGGAGATCGCCCGCGCCCTGGAGGAGCAGGATCTGGACGTCAATCTCCTGGTGGGCGGTCCCGGGTTGAACCCGGTGATGACGGCCTGTCACATTGCTCCGTTTTATACCCGCGGGGTGACGGTGTACGTGAAAGATCTTTATCACTGTCAGGACGTGATCCGGCAGCTGGCCGATCCGCAGCGCCGGGCCGGCCTCAAGAAGTCTCTCGAACTGGAATACGCGGATGTCCGTTCGCAATATCTGGGCAACCAATTCTCCAAGGAAGTACTCTCCCTGCATGAAGCCCGTCAACGGCGCACGCCCGTCACCTGGAGCACGTTTGAGGCCAGCCGGCCGAGTTTTCTGGGAAACTGGGTGATCGAATCCCTCGACCTGAAGGAGCTGACCGATTACATCGACTGGAGCACGCTCTTTCTCGGGTTCGCTTTAAAGGGAAAGTATCCGCAGATCTTCCGGGACCCGGCGATCGGGGACCAGGCGCGGACCGTGTATGACGACGCATGCGCCTTGCTCGACAGGATCGTCAAAGAAAAACGGCTTTCGCCGCGGGCGGTGATCGGATTTTATCCGGCCAACAGCACCGGGGATGATATTGAGATTTATTCCGACCGCGACGGCAAGTCGATGATCGGCGTGCTGCACACCCTGCGCCAGCAGGCCCGGCACGATGAGGGCAAACCGTACTACGCGCTCGCCGATTTTATCGCGCCGCGGGAATCGGGGCGCACCGATTTTATCGGCGCCTTTGTGGTCAGTTGCGGTTTCGGGATCGAACAACTTCAGGATGAATTCAAGGCGGCCGGCGACGAATACCGGCTGATTATGGTCAAGGTCCTGGCCGATTGCCTGGCCGAGGCCCTGGCGGAGAAGCTCCACATGCGGGTCCGCAAGGACTATTGGGGATACGCCCCCGACGAAGACCTGTCCGTGCAGGACATGTACCGCTGCCAGTTTCAGGGGATCCGACCGGCGCCGGGTTATCCGGCCTGTCCCGAACACAGTCAGAAGGAATTTCTGTTCGAGCTGCTTGATGCGCGCGCGAATCTTGGGATAGAGTTGACCCCGGCCTACGCGATGGCGCCGGCGGCCTCGGTGTGCGGATTTTACTTCGCGCATCCGCAGGCGAAATATTTTTGGCTGGGCACGGTCGGCCGCGACCAGGTGGAAGACTATGCCCGGCGGACCGACATGGATATCCGTCAGGTCGAGGACCTGTTGCGGATGAATTTGAATTATGTTTAAGAAGTGATGATTGGTGTATGCGTGTATGAGTATACGCGTGTATGCGGTGTGCCCCCGTTGTACCATCGATGATAAGAGGTGCCTGTCAGAGTGGCAGCCCTGAAACCAACGGACCAACTCCCCATATGCGCCTACACGCATCGACGCATACACGGGATACGTTATAAACAAGCAAGGAGATACGCACATGAATATCGCAATAGTCACCGGTTCCGGAGGCCTGATCGGCTCGGAAGCGGTTGAATTTTTCGCCGGCAAGGGGTTCACCGTCGTCGGCATCGACAACGATATGCGCAAATATTTCTTCGGCGCCGAGGCCTCCACGGCCTGGAACAAGGACCGGCTCGCCGGGAAGCTGAGCAACTATGTCCATCGCGACATCGACATCCGCGACCTGCAGGCCTTGGAGAAGGTCTTTAAGGAATACACCACGGACATCAAGGTCATCATTCACACCGCCGCGCAGCCGTCGCATGACTGGGCGGCCAAGGAACCGTTCACCGACTTCAGCGTCAACGCCAACGGCACGCTCAACCTTTTGGAGCTGACCCGCCGCCATTGTCCCGGCGCTGTCTTTGAGTTCTGCAGTACCAACAAGGTCTACGGCGACACGCCCAACTTTCTGCCGCTTCAGGAGCTCGACACCCGCTGGGAAATCGAGCAGAGCCACCCGTACTATCCGGGCATCGATGAGACCATGAGCATCGATCAGTGCAAGCATTCCTTGTTCGGCGCGTCCAAGGCGGCCGCGGATATTTTGGTCCAGGAGTACGGCCGTTACTTCAACATCAAGTCGTGTATTTTCCGCGGCGGCTGTCTCACCGGCCCGAACCATTCCGGCGCCCAGCTGCACGGTTTTCTGGCGTACCTGATGAAGTGCTGCGTCACCGGCGACAAATACACCGTCTTCGGTTACAAGGGCAAACAGGTCCGCGACAATATTCACAGCTACGACTTCATCAATGCCTTTTGGCATTTTTACGAGAATCCGCGCGTGGCCGAGGTGTACAACATGGGCGGGGGACGGGGCAACAGCTGCTCGGTCCTGGAGGCGATCGCGGACTGCGAAAAGATATCGGGCAAGTCCATGAACTACGACATCAGTGAAGAAAACCGCATCGGCGATCATATCTGGTACATCAGCCATCTCGGCAAGTTCCAGAAGCACTATCCACAATGGAACCAGCAATTCTCGCTCAAGGATACCCTGCAACAGATCCACGATAACAACGTGGAGCGCTGGGCGAAAAGCAGCGTATAGCGGTGAGCGGATAGCGAACAGACAGGGGATAGCGGTTAGACGGTAGTGGGATCGGACATTAGGGACTTAGTGGAAGCTCAGTGCTGCGCACTGATCCCGGGTAAGCGCTTCCTGGACACTGGCCGCTAAATGCTATTCGCTGAACGCTGCTCTTAAATCCGCTTGACAAATCGGGACATTCGTTTAAGCTGTCTCACAGAAGGAGAATCGTTTCATGTTGGCATTTCTGTTGATCGCGCTGGGCATCCTGTCCCGGTTTTTGGTCCACTTCAATAACTTCACTCCGATTCTGGCGATCGCGCTGTTCGCCGGATTTTATCTTTCCAAACGCAACGCGCTTATTGTGCCCTTGGCGATGATGGTGATCTCCGACGCCTTTGTCGGGTTTCACGCCATGGTCGCTTTTACGTGGGGAAGTATCCTTTTAATCGCGCTGATCGGCAACAAGTATAAAGATGACAAATCGTTTAAGACCGTGGGATTGTCCGGCCTGGGCGGCGCGGTCCTGTTTTATCTGATCACCAATTTCGGTGTCTGGCTCTTCTACAATACCTATCCGAAGAGCCCGGCCGGTCTGGTGCAGTGTTACGTCGCGGCGATTCCCTATTTCCGGGGAACGCTGCTCAGTACGGTGATTTACACGGCGGTGCTCTTCGGCGGCTATGAATACCTGGCCGCGCGGCTGAAGCAGACCTGCTTTGCTCATTTAGTTTAATCAAACAACCTGTCGTGAGGGGAAACACCGGTGAGAGACCGGGGCAGTCCCGCTACTGTATACGGTGAACTTTAGCATAAAGTTCAACGGAAGCCAGAAAGCCTTCATGACGGATAGTGACGGAGCTGCGAGAGACAGCTGCCGCGCGCATAGAGTGTGGAAAAGTACGACGGGTGCATCCTCACTGGACAAATTGTCCGGTGGGGATTTTTTTTACCCGCCTTCTCCCGACTGTTGTCAGGACTGACGGTCAGAAGAAGGCGGGTAGATAACCCTGCGAAGCTCCTCAAAAATAATTCAGGAGCGAAGCAGGGTCAAGGCTATTCGTCCCCCAAAAACATTCCAAAAGGACCCCATGAAAAGAATCCTAGTATTAACCCTCATCACACTCTGGGCCGTACCGGCCCGTGCCGAATTAATCTTCGAACATGACACCGTGGTCGTGACCGCCGACCGTTATGACCGGGAGGCCGGCCGGCGGGGAAGTTACGTCACCGTCATCAATGAAGAACAAATCGACGCCTCCACGGCGCGGACCGTTCCCGAGATTCTCGAACAAGCCGAAGGCGTGTTTGTTTCCGACAACAGCACCGCGCGCACCAGCACCGTCGACATCCGCGGCTTCGGCGACACCGCCGGGCGCAATGTTCTGGTGCTGGTCGACGGTCGCCGGCTGAACGTCATCGACAGCGGATCCGCCGACTTGGTCCAGATCCCGGTGAGCGGGATCGAACGCATCGAGGTCATCCGCGGCAGCGGTTCGATTTTGTACGGAGACAATGCCACCGGCGGGGTGGTCAACATCATCACCAAGAAGGGTGAGGAAGGACTGCACGGGGCGGCCTCCGCGTACTACGGAAGTTATGATTCCTTCGGTCAGGATTTCCAGGTCAACGGGGCGCAGAACGGCCTGTCGTTTTTCTTTAACGCGCATCATTTCGACAAGCGCGGTTACCGCCAGCAGTCCGATGAGTTCTATAAAAACTTCAACGGCCGGCTCGATTTCGAGCCCAACGCGGCGGTGAAGGCCGGTATCCAGTACGGATTCTACGAAGATTCCTATGAACTGCCGGGCGGCCTGAATGAGGCCGAACTGGAAACCTACGGCCGGCGGGGGGTCGCCTCCAGCGAGTACGGCAACATCGCCGACACCGAGGACCAGTATCTCAAGGCATATCTGGAGATCGATCCGTTCGCCTTTGAGGAGGCCTACTTCGGACGTATCATCATCGACGGGACATGGCGCGACCGCGAGCTGTTTGATACCTTCGACGCCTTCAACCTGGATACGGAGCGCGAGGTGAAGACCGAGGCCTTCACGGTGAAATATGTTTTCGACGGCGAACTCGCCGACCGTGAGGTCGACTTCCTGTTGGGGCTCGACAAGTCGCGCAGTTCCAGTTTCATCAACAGCACCAGTCCGTTCAGCGACGAGCGGCTGACCATTTCCAAGGATGAGTACGGTGTATTCGCCAATCTGGATCTGGAGGTGCTGGACCGCTGGTTTGTCACCGCCGGCCACCGTCATCATGAGGCGGAGTATACCTTCGACCAGCGCCTGCCCGGACCGAGTTTCACCCAGCAGGAACCGGATGTCTCGGTCACCTCGGCCAGTCTGCGTTACGAGTACGCCCAGGACAGCAATGTCTTCTTCAAGTTCGAGCAGTCGTTCCGCTTTCTGACTCCCAACGAATGGTACAATTCCTTCAGCCAGTCGTTGGACACCGATCTTGATCAGCAAAAAGGCCATTTGTTCCAGGCCGGCCTGCGGCACAGTATCGACGACATGGTCTTGCTGACGGTGACCCCGTATTGGATGGAGACGGAGAAGGAGATCTTCTACGATCCGACCATCGGGAGTTTCGGGGCGAACAGCAACTACGACGAGATCCGCCGCGTCGGCGTCGAGCTGGGAGCTCGGTTCGACCTGCTGGGACTCCTGAGCAGCCGGGATGTGCCGGAACAGCTCGACCGGTTGGAGTATTTCATGAACTATACGTATCAGAACCCCGAGTTCACCGATGGGACTTTTGACGGGCATACCGTCCCGTGGGTGCCCGAACACCAAGCCAATATGGGACTAACCGCGCGGCTGTTCCGGCACTACCGCGTATCATTGATCGGCCGCTTTGTCGGCAGCCGGTATGTGATCAATGATCAGGCGAACACCTTACCCAAGGCGAAGAGCTATGCGGTGGCAGACCTCAAGTTGTCCTATGAGCGGGATCATGTCGAAGTGTTTGCTTCCGTGAACAATCTCTTCGACAAGAAATACAACACGTACGAAGCGACCAACACCTCCCAAACCGTCCGCGACGTCTTTCCGGCGGCGGAGAAGAACTTTATGGCGGGAATGGTGTTTAAGTTTTAGCGGATTTCAGCGGACAGCGTTCAGCGGTGAGCGTCGAGGGTTCAAGCGGCGCCATTTGGGAATAGCAGGCAGAGATGAGAGTCCAAGCAAGGACATCCATTCCGCAACTGTTCGCTGACCCCTTATCCCTTTCTGGCCTCCAGCCGCTGAACGCTGACCGCTGGAAATACGCCGTTATCTTATGGAAAACCTTCCGCTTATCCCAGGCCAGGACTATCTCATCGACCCGCAGGGCCGGTTTGTGTTTACGCGGGAATATCTGCTGCGGCGCGGGTTTTGCTGCGAGAGCGGTTGCCGGAACTGTCCGTATGAGGGCAAGCGGCAGGCTACGGGTGAATCGGAAATGCCATAGGAGAGTGTCCGGCAGATTTGACAAACCATATCAATTAAGCTGTAATACGGTTGTTGAATGAATGTCGTTATTCTTATTCAGATGGATAACCCATGAGTCCCGATGCCATCTTTCACTGGAGCGGGGGCAAGGATTCGGCACTGGCTTTGCGACAGATCCGGCAGACCCGCTCACATTCCATTAAATACTTGCTGACCAGCGTCAATCCGCAGTTTCAGCGCGTGTCGATGCACGGCGTCCGCGTGGAACTCTTGAAGCGTCAAGCCGCGGCGGTCGGTATCCCGCTGCGCATCCTGGAGGTCCCGCCGGTGCCGACGATGGAGGTGTATAATGCGGCGATGCGCACGATGCTGGCGCGTTTCGTCCGGGAAGACGGGATCGGTTGTTCGATCTTCGGCGATATCTTTCTCGAAGATCTGCGCGATTACCGGCTGGGAGAACTGGCCAAGGTCCCGATGACCGGAGTCTTTCCGATCTGGCAGCGTCCGACACAAGAGTTGATGGCCGAGTTTATTGCCGCCGGATTCAAGGCGGTGACGGTGTGCGTGAATGACCGGGTCCTGGATGAGAGTTTTGTGGGAAGGGAGGTCGACGCGGCCTTTGTGGCCGATCTGCCGGCCGGCGTGGACCCGTGCGGGGAGAACGGCGAGTTCCATACGTTTGTCTATGACGGCCCCATCTTCCGCGAACCCGTCCCGGTAAGAACGGGTGAGAAGGTCCACCGCTGCTATCGGCCGGCAGCCGCGGACACGGACGGAGGTGACGGCCACGGCCGCAGCGAGGTCGACAACGGATTTTGGTATTGTGATTTGCTGCCAAAGGAGTAGAATAGTCAAGTTATGAGAATCGTATCTTTAATCGCCAGTGCCACCGAAATCATCTGCGCGCTGGGTTTTCAGGATAATTTGGTCGGCCGTTCACATGAATGCGACTATCCCGCCGGGATCGAGAATCTGCCCGCGTTGAGCGCGCCGAAGATCGATGTCCACGGGGCCAGCGCGGAGATCGACCGTCGGGTGAAGGACGTAGTCCGGGAGGGATTATCGGTATACGATGTCGATGCGGACCTCTTGAAGGCGCTGAAACCCGACGTGATCGTCACCCAGGACCAGTGCGAGGTCTGCGCGGTGAGCCTCCATGATGTGGAGGAAGCGGTGGCCGAGTGGACGGGCAGCCGGCCGGTGATCGTCTCTTTGAAGCCGGAATCCATGCACGATGTCTGGCAGGACATCCGCCGTGTGTCCGACGCGCTGCGCTGCCGGGAGCGGGCCGAGGCCTTGATCCTGGAGATTCAGAAAGAGATGGAAGAGATCTCCGCCGAGTGCGAAGGGCTTGTCCCGCCTTTAAACGTCGCCTGTATCGAATGGGTCGATCCGCTGATGGCCGCCGGCAACTGGGTGCCGGAGATGGTTCACCTGTTACACGCACGCTGTTCCTTCGGCGCGCCGGGGGAACATTCGAAGTACATCACCTGGGAAGATATTGTCAAGAAAGACCCCAACGTGATCATCACCATGCCCTGCGGTTTTGACGTCGCGCGCACCCTGCAGGATATCCCGATCCTCAGCGGCAAGCCGGAATGGTCTGACCTGAAGGCGGTCCGCCACGGCCGCGTTTATGTCACTGACGGCAACCAATACTTCAACCGCCCGGGCCCCCGCCTGCGCGAATCCCTCCAGATGATGGCCGAAATGTGCTACCCCGGCCGCTTTTCCTTCGGATTTGAAGGGAAGGGGTGGCAGAAGCTGGGGGACTGATCCTCCACCCCCGGCGCGTCTATCTTTTCTTACTGTTCAAAAATTGTACATACTTTGTGCCTAATCTTTAGGCAGCGTGCAAGTTTATTAACTGCAGTGTATTACATAAAACTGACTATCCGTTTTCGCTGCCTTTTATCTTGACAGAAAACACCGCCTCTCTATAATTGTATATGTTCAACAATTGAACGAATCCACCCCTCAACCTCAAAATTCTTCAATTCGAGGCCTTTTTGGACGAGCGCGAATTTGAACTGATTAATATTCTCGGCAAGCAGCTGGGCTCCAATCAGCGGGACCTGTCCCGGCAGATGGACCTGTCTTTGGGCATGGTGAATATGCTCATTCGGCGGCTGATTTCCAAGGGCTATATCCGCATGGACCGGCTGAACAAGCGTAATGTACGCTATATCCTCACCCCCAAGGGAATCTCCGAGAAGATGCGCAAGTCGGTCAAATATACCCTCAATACGATCAATTCGATCGGCCTCATCAAAGATAACCTGCGTGAATTGCTCGTGAATCTTTACAAAAAGGGACATCGCACGTTTTACAATTACAGCCAGGCCGATCTGACGCTGTTGGTGGAAAAGGCCTTTCACGAGGCCCGCCTGAAAGACGCCGCCATCCATCATCTTGATGACTTTCCACAGGAAGAGCTGGATGGTTTTTTATTGACCGGATTTGAGAATCTGGCCCTGGGAGAGTATCCTCGCGAAAAACAACTCGATCTGCTAACGGAAATCGCCAAGACGGACTTGGCCAACCTCTAGAAAGGCTTGGAATTATCATGAGCGAAATACCCGCCAGCGACTACAAAGACCTTCGGACACTCTTGGCCGGCGAGAAGCAAAAAGGAGTGGTCATATGGCTGACCGGTTTTTCCGGTGCCGGCAAGTCCACTGTCGCCGAGAAGTTGTCGACGATCATGACGGAGAACGGCAACAAGACCTACATACTGGACGGTGATAAAATCCGCACCGGCTTGTGCTCGGACCTCGGATTTTCACCGGAGGATCGCACTGAGAATATCCGCCGGATCGGCGAGGTCGCCAAACTGTTCAGTAACACCGGTATTATTACCATTGTGGCATTCATTTCCCCGTACCGCAGCGACCGGGACCGTGTCCGCACCATTTTAAAAACGGGTGAGTTTATTGAGGTGTTTGTCGACTGCCCGATCGAGGAATGCGAACGCCGCGACCCGAAAGGGCTCTACAAACGGGCCCGGGCCGGAGAGATCCCGCAGTTCACCGGGATCAGCGCCCCATACGAACCGCCCGCGAAGCCGGAGATTCATCTGCGCACTAAGGAGCATACCGTCGAGGAATGCGCGCATTCCATCATTGAATACTTAAAACAAAAACGGATCGTGGGAGGGGTGTAGTTGGAGATCGCGGTTATCATTCAGGCTCGGATGAATTCGCGACGACTGCCGGGCAAGGTGTTAAAGGAAGTCCGCGGTAAGCCGATGCTGCAGTATACGATCGATCGTCTGGGGCAGAGTATTCACGACCTGCGGCTTATCCTCGCGACATCCGACGAAGACAGCGACGATCCCGTGGCCGCTTACGGAAAAGGTAACGGGCTCGAGGTTTTCCGCGGGGAGCTGGAGGATGTGGCCGGACGTTATGCCGCCCTTGTCAGAAAATATGACCTGCCGGCATTTGTGCGTGTGACCGGGGACAGCCCGTTGATCGATAGCCAGCTGATAGATGCCGGCCTCGACAGCTTCGCAACGGGACAGTTCGATATGGTCACCAATGTGTATCCGCGCAGCTTTCCCAAGGGGCAGAGCTTCGAGGTGCTCTCGGCGGAAGTCTTTCTGGAGGCGCTGCCGCGGATGGCGGAGCCGGGAGATCGGGAACACATCACACAGTATTTTTACCGCCATGCCGACCGGTACCGGATTTACAATGTCGCGTCCAATACCGGGAATTTCGCCGCAGAGAATCTCTCCGTCGATACGGCGGACGACTTTGAACGCTTCCGGCAGCTTATGAACGACCCGGACCGGCCGGTGATGGACTACGGCTGGGAAGAAATCCTGCGTCTTTACAAGGGACTGAATTCGCATGAGTGTGCAAACTAAACCGCTAAAAGTCGGTGTCATCGGCCTGGGCGTCGGCCAGGCACATGTGGAGGCTTACGACCGGCATCCGCAGGTCAATATTTTCGCACTGTGCGACCTGGCTGAAGAGAAGCGGGCCTGGGCGCTGGAAAGCTATCCCGAGGCGGGTTTTACTTCATCGGCCGAGGAGATCTTGACGGATCCGCGCATCGACGTCGTCTCGATATGTTCATACGATGATATCCATTACGAACAGATCATGCTGGCTCTTGAACACAACAAGCATGTCTTTGTCGAAAAACCTTTGTGCCTGAAGTCCGAGCATGCTCGTGACATCCGGCGCGCGTTGGACGAGAAACCACACCTGAAGATTTCCTCCAATTTGATCCTGCGCAAATGCCCGCGTTTTATCGCACTGCGCGAAAAGATCCTGGCCGGGGACTTCGGAGAATTGTTCTGTATCGAAGGCGACTACAACTACGGTCGGTTGTGGAAGGTCACCGAAGGCTGGCGCGGCCAACTGGAATTTTATTCGATCGTCCTCGGCGGCGGGGTACACATCATTGATTTGTTCTTATGGCTGACCGGATCGCGCGTCAAGGAAGTGACCGCTTACGGGAATCAGATCGCTTCACGCGGGACCCAGTTTCGTTATCCGGACCTGGTCAGCGCGATCTTGCAGTTTGAAAATGGCATGACGGGGAAGCTCACCGTCAATTACGGCTGCATGCAGCCGCATTTTCACAACCTGATGATTTACGGGACCGGGGCAACCTATGTAAATGACCTGGAATACGGCAGACTGTATACTTCGCGCGATCCGCTGCAACCGTTCACGAAAATGACCCAGCCGTATCCCGGTGTGCACAAAGGCGACCTGCTTGACGATTTCATCGCGGCGATCGGCGAGGACCGGGAACCGCAGATTACCAAAACCGATATTTTCGACGCGATTTCCATTTGTCTGGCCATTGAGAAATCTATTAACCACGGCCCGGTGGCCGTGGATTACATCTGAGAGGAGCAAATATGAGTGACGCTGTAGCCAAGAAAACGATCCCGTTCGGCCGGCCGATTATCGGCGAGGAGGAGAAGCGGGCCGTTGCCGAGATCCTGGACGGACCGATCCTGGTCCACGGACCCAAGGCGCACGAGTTTGAAGACGCCTTTGCCGCTTTTACGGGCAGTCCGTACGCGACCTCCCTGGCATCGTGCACGGCGGGATTGCATCTGGCGTATTTTTATAAAGGACTGGGCCCGGGGGATGAAGTCATCGTTCCCGCCCAAACACACACCGCCACCGCGCATGCCGTGGAATACGTGGGCGCCAAGCCGGTGTTTGTAGATGCCGAGCGGGAGACAGGAAATATCGACATCGATCAAATCGAAGACGCGATCACCGACAACACACGGGCGATGTCGCTGGTGCATTTTCTGGGGATGCCGGTCGACATGGACCGTATCAACGCGCTGGCGGCTAAGTATGAGTTGTTTGTGGTCGAGGATTGCGCCCTGGCGATCGGAACTTATTACAAGGGCGTGCATGCCGGTTTGCTCGGCGATTTGGGTGCTTATTCTTTTTATCCGGTCAAGCACATGACCACTGCCGAGGGCGGGATGCTGATTTCAAAGCATGAGGAAGTTGTGGCCCGGATCGAACGGCAGAAGGCGTTCGGAGTGGACCGGCATGTCGGTGAACGCAAGATCCCGGGGCAGTATGACGTGGATATGCTGGGATTCAATTACCGGATGAACGAGATCGAAGCGGCGCTGGGGATCGAACAGCTCAAGCGGATGCCGGAGTTCCTCACTAAACGGCGCGAGAACTACGAAGCCCTGGAGGCCGGTTTGAAACAGATCGATGAAATCGAACTGCTGCAGTCAACCCACGGCGATTTCCAAAGCAGTTACTACTGTTTGTCGGTCATTCTGAAGGAACCGCTCGCGGCCAAGCGGGTTGACCTCATCAACAGCCTTAAGGAAAAGGGAATAGGGACAAGCATCTATTATCCCAAGCCGGTGCCGCATCTGTCGTATTACGCGCAGAAATATGGATATACCGTCGAACAGTTCCCTAACGCTGCGCGGATCAGTTACCGCTCCATCGCTTTGCCCGTCGGACCGCATTTGGATACCGGCGACATGGAATATATTGTGGAAGAATTCAAAAACACTATTACGGAGGTCCAGTAAATGGGTTCACTCAACGGCAAGAAAGTCTGTTTAATCGGCGGGGCAGGGTTTATTGGGCACAATATGGCGCTGCACTTGAAGGAACACGGTGCGGAGGTCGCTATTATCGATGGTTTAAACGTCAATAACCTGTTGCAACTGCACTCCGACGCGCAGAATGTGGTCAACCGCGAAATGTATATCGATTTCGTAAATCAAAGGTTCAAACTCTTGCGGCAGGCAGGGATTCCGTTGATTGTAGAGGATGCCCGTAATTATCACAAACTTTCAATGGCTATTGAGTCTCAAAAACCGGATGTCGTTGTGCTCTTATCCGCGGTGGCGCATGCGAACAAGTCAAACAAAGATCCTTATGAAACCTTCGATCATAGCCTACGCACTTTGGAAAACGCGCTGGACGCCAGCAAGAATCAGGTGCAACATTTCGTTTATTTCTCATCCAGTATGATTTACGGGCACTTTGAGTCCGGTATGGTCACGGAAGAAACGCCTTGCGAACCGCTGGGTATTTACGGATCGCTGAAGTTCTCCGGTGAGAAGATGGTCAAGGCCTATCACCAGGCCTTTGATTTGCCGTATACCATCATCCGCCCGTCTGCTTTGTATGGGGAACGGTGTGTCAGCCGCCGGGTCGGTCAGATCTTTATCGAGAACGCCATCGCCGGCAAACCGATTACGGTCCAGGGTGACGGTGATGACAGGCTGGATTTTACCTACATCCAGGACCTGATCGCCGGTATCCGCAACGTGATCGAGAGTCCCAACTCCATCAACGAAACATTTAATCTCACCTACGGCGAATGCCGTTCCATCGCCCAACTGGCCGACATCATCAAGGAACATTTTCCCGAGATTACAGTGAATTATGTTCCCAAGGATAAATTGACTCCGGACCGGGGCACGTTGTCCGTGGAGAAGGCGAAGAAACTGATCGGCTACAATCCCCAGTATCCGCTGGAGCGGGGGTTTGTTGAGTATATCAACTGGTATAAATCGCTCGACCAGGCCGCTGCCGGACAGATGGCCGGAATGGCATGATGACCACACACGTGAACAATGAGCATATCACCTACGACGCGTTTTTGTCGGAGCATCTGGGGGAAGAGACCTATAAAGTCACCGCCGGGAAGAGCCTCGATGAAGAGACACGGACCGCTGTTCGCGATTTGCAGGCGCGGGATGTTTTCCTGTATTGTAAGATTCCTGTCGAAAATATGACCGTAGCGTCCCAGTTGGCGGCCCTGAAGTTTCAGCTGGTCGACAACCTGGTGACTTTGGAGAAGGAAATCAAGCCGCAGGAGACCGCCGCGTTTCATAAGGAGATCCGCCTGGCCAATCCCGCGGATGAAGCGGCCACCGTGGAAGTCGCCCGGTCGAGTTTTCAATACAGCAGGTTTCACGCGGACCAAAGAATTGACAATGCGCACGCGGACCGGGTTAAAGCTGAGTGGGTCCGCAATTTCTTCCGCGGAAAACGGGGAACGGACATGGTCCTGGGGATCGTCAACGGCGAGGTGGCCGGTTTTTCGCAACTCTTGAGAGCGGGGGACGTGCTGGTGATCGATTTAATCGCCGTAGCCCCGACCGCCCGCAAGCGCGGGCTGGCCACGGACATGATTAACTATGCGCAACAGTACTGCCGGGGGAATTGCGGGAAGTACCGTGTGGGCACCCAGATGGCGAATATCCCGTCGATCAACCTGTATCAGAATCTGGGATTCACCGTCACACAAAAAGATTACGTCTATCATTACCACACGTAAAGGGCGGATATGCGAATAGGTAACGTCGACACAGACCAAAACATCCTGATCATCGCGGAGATCGGCAACAATCACGAAGGTGATCTTGAACGGGCCCGGGAGATGATTGCGGCAGCGGCAGAGGAGGGGGCGGACGCGGTCAAGTTTCAGACCATTGTCCCGGACAAGCTCGTCGCCGTCAGTCAGGCCAAGCGGATCGAACAGCTCGAACGGTTCCGCTTCACTTATGATCAGTATGCCCGGCTGGCGCAAACGGCCGCCGACAACGGCGTGATTTTCCTGTCCACACCGTTCGACCTGGAAAGCGTCGCGGCGCTGGACCCATTAGTTCCGGCGTTTAAGATTGCGTCTTCGGACAATGATTTTTATCCGCTGTTGGCAGCTGTCGCCGCTACAGGAAAACCGATATTCGTTTCCACCGGACTGGCCGGGGCCGAGCAGATTGCCGCCACCAAGTCTTTTGTTGAGCGCAAATGGAGCGAGTCGGGAATTGAACAGGAGCTGGCGATCCTGCATTGCGTCACCAGCTATCCGACCGCGCCGGGCGAGGCCAATCTGCGGGCCATTACGACCCTGCGCGAACGTTTCGGTGGGACCGTCGGGTATTCCGACCATACCTTAGGCATTCAGGCCGCGCTGGCCGCTGCGGCGCTCGGGGCCCGGATTATCGAGAAGCATTTCACGCTCGATAAAAACCTGTCTGACTTTCGTGATCATCAGCTCTCAGCCGACCCGCAGGAGCTTAAGGAAATGGTCCGGCGGATTCGCGAGATCGAAATACTACTCGGGGACGGCAGCCTCGAACCGCGGCCGAGTGAGGTGGACATCATCACCCAGGTCCGCCGGTCGATCGTGGCCGGACATGACCTGGCGGCCGGTCAGCGGATCGCGGAAACGGATATCGCCTGGGTCAGGCCCGGGGGAGGATTGGCGCCCGGATCGGAGCATGCGGTCATCGGCAAGACATTAAATAAGGCCCTCGGTAAAGGGGAACAAATTCGGACGGAACATTTGCAGGACTCATAAACCATGTGCGGGATAGCCGGATATATCGGAAAAGACAATATTGACGAAGGACGGATTCGCAAGGCCTTGGCCTTGATGAAGAACCGCGGGCCGGACCATCATGATGTTTATACGCATCAGGAACCGGCCGGATGTGTTCGTCTGCTTCATTCGCGTTTGTCGATCATTGATTTGGATCCCCGTTCACATCAGCCGTTTCGTATCGGGCATGCCACGTTGATTTTTAACGGTGAAATTTACAATTATCGGGAAATCCGGGTGCAGCTCGAGACGTCGGGCGTCCGATTTCACACTGAGTCCGACACGGAGGTACTATTACGCGCGTATTTGCAGTATGGACCGGCATGCGTCTGTAAATTTGAAGGCATGTGGGCCTTCGCGATCTTCGATGCGAAAGACAGGACACTGTTTTTGTCAAGGGACCGTTTTGCCGAAAAACCATTGTATTTTTCTGAGGACGCTCAGGGCCTGACCTTCGGCTCCGAGGTGAAGTTCATCAAGGCGTTGAAGAAGGAAGCGATCGTCGTGAATGAGCAACATCTTAAACGCTATTTGGTCAACGGCTACAAATCGTTGTACAAAACGTCGGAGACATTTTATGAGGGGGTCCGTGAATTGCCGCCGGCCACGAGTATGCTGATTTCCTTGGACGGGAAAGTCGAGACGCAGACCTATTGGACGCCGCGGTTCCGGCCGCAACCGATGGAAAGGGAAGCGGCCGTTGAGGAATTCCGCCGTCAGTTTCTGCGCAGTGTCGGATTGCGCCTCAGGGCCGATGTGCCGCTTGCGTTTTGCCTGAGCGGTGGCGTCGATTCATCCGCCATTGTTTCGGCGGCGGCCAAGGAATTCGGCTACGATGTCCACACTTTCTCGATTATCGACTCCGACGAACGCTACAATGAGCGTCAGAATATTGAGGCAACCCTCAACGATCTCGGCTGCCGGCATACTATTATCGACATCCCGCGGGAAGGATTTCTCCCCCGCCTGAGGGAGTTGGTCAACTATCATGATGCCCCGCTATACACGTTGTCGTATTACATTCATTCCTTTTTGTCCCAGAGTATCGCCGAGCAGGGGTATAAGGTGGTTTGTTCGGGGACGGCGGCGGATGAGTTGGTGACCGGGTATTACGATCATTTCAATCTATATTTTTATGAGATGCGCAACCATCCCGGCCTGCAGGAATTTATCGACGGTTGGAAACAGGGGACGGGACGTTATGTCCGGAATCCCTATTTGCAAAATCCCCGTCTGTATTTCGACCAGCCCGGTTTTCGCGGCCATATTTATCTGAACCGGGACGAATTTGCTGCGTATCTGAAGGAACCGTTCACCGAAGACTTTACCGAAGAGCAGTACGCGGATGATCTGCTGCGCAGCCGGATGATGAATGAAATGTTTCATGAAGGAACGCGTGTCATCCTCCACGAAGATGATCTCAACTCGATGAAATATTCCGTTGAGAACCGCAGTCCGTACCTGGACACGCAGCTCTTCGAGTTCGCCTATTCGATCCCGACGGAGTTGTTGATTCGGGACGGATTGGGCAAGTATATCCTGCGCGAGGCCATGGCTGGTATTCTCAATGATCAAGTCCGTTTGAATGACCGGAAGATCGGCTTCAATGCCTCGATCCACTCTCTCATCGATTTCGAAGACGCGGACAACAGGGAGTGGCTGCTGGACGACGGGGATATATACCGGATGATCGACAAGGTTAAGATTGAACAGGTGATTGCCAAGAATCCGTTGCCCAACAGTTTCAGCAAGTACATCTTTAACTTTATCAATGCCAAAATCTTCCTGGAAGAGAACGTCCAAGAGGATGTGAGGAATGCCGATGGCGAAGTTCTTAGCGTTGCTCACGAATAAGCGGTATTGGTATCTGCATAGCTGGCTGATCAAAGGTGTGTTGCGGGCTTATGGTATCCGCATCGGCCGAAGATTTTATATTGAAGGGATGCCTAAACTCAGGATCCGGGGAAAGGCGTCGGATATCGTTATCGGAGACAACGTGTCGATCTTCGGCGATACCGATTTTCGGAACCGCGAAAGCGGAAAGATAATTATTGAGGACGGCGTGACGATCGACAATGACTGCCGGTTCGTGGCGGCCAATCAGGCCACGCTGCGCATCGGCGAACGGACATCTATAGGGCCGTTCAGCATTTTCAACGCGGGCGTGGATATCCTGGTGGGTAAGGATTGCATGCTGGCCGGATCGATCGTGCTGCAGTCCTCGGAGCACGGCATTGTTAAGGGGCAGCGCATCCGCGAACAGGCCCACAGTTACGGAGAGATTAAACTCGGAGACGACGTCTGGCTCGCGGCCGGCGTGACGGTGACAAAGGGCGCCGTACTGGAAGACGGCTGCGTGGTCGGGGCCAAATCTTTGGTGAGAAAAGGACATTATGAACCAAACTCCATCCTTGTCGGTATCCCGGCAAGAAAAATCAGAGAACGCGTTTAAACTGCGTTATTGCCAACGCTGCGTAATGCCTAATACACGTCCAGGAATCGTGATCGAAGCCGATGGAGTCTGTAATGCCTGCCACGGACACGACGGTAAGACTGATATCAACTGGGAGGCGCGTCAGTCGCAACTTCTGGAAATTATCCGTGATGTCAAGGCGCGGGCCAAGGGCTACGATTGTATCGTTCCGGTCAGCGGCGGCAAGGACAGCACCTGGCAGGTCGTCAAATGCCTGGAGTTCGGATTAAAGGTGCTGGCCGTAACGTGGAAGACCCCGGGACGGACGGTGATTGGTCAGAAGAACCTGGACAACCTGGCTGCTTTGGGAGTGGATCACATTGATTTCACCATCAATCCCCGTGTCGAACGCGTGTTTACCCTGAAATCTCTGGAACGGACCGGCAGCACGGCCGTGCCGATGCACATGGCGTTGTTCGCCATACCGTTAAGACTGGCGGTGGCGATGGATATTCCGTTGGTGATGTGGGGAGAGAGTCCCCACATGGAGTACGGGGGCGACGAGAGTGACCGGCAGCGCAATCAACTGAACCATGAGTGGTTTCAGCGGCACGGTATTCTGCAAAACACGACTCCGGATGATTGGATTGACGAAGATCTAACAAGGGCGGATTTGGAACCCTATTATCTGCCGTCCGAAGAAGAGTTTCGGAGTAATAACATACAATCGATCTTTCTTGGCTATTATTTGCCGTGGGATCCCCAAACCAGTCTTCAAGTTGCCTTGGAACACGGTTTTTCCGTACGGGAGGAAGGTCCGAAGGTCGGCTACTACAATTACGCGGATATAGACTGCGATTTCATTTCGGTACACCATTATTTCAAGTGGCTGAAGTTCGGCTTTACTCGGCTATTCGATAATCTTTCGATTGAGATCCGCAACGGCCGCATGCCACGGGCCGAGGCATTGACAATCTTGGAACGGATGGGGCCGCAGGTGCCGGAGGATGATATTGTCAAACTCTGCGCCTTTCTCGGTATCAGCCGGGAACGGTTTACCAAGATTGAAGAACAATTCCGCAATCACGATGTGTGGCAGAAAATCGACGGCCGTTGGGCCATTCCGGATTTTTTGATCAAGAATTGGAGGTGGGCGCAATGAAGACCGAGTTTAAGGATCCGCCGCGGACCTATGAAGTCAAGGGACATGCAATTTCCGATATGGGGAATATTTTCTTGGATGAAAATGAACAAGTCACATTTGTCACCCCGGGTGGCAAGGAATGTGACTTCGCGGCTAAGAATTGGGGATTTTATCTCGGGCCGTCGCTGAATGGTCGTTTAAAGAGACAAGGTTTTAAAGTCGCTTTGGCGATCAATGAAAACAATCAGATATATGTTCACGCGGTAGAGGAAGACAAGATCGACGAATTTAAAAAATACCTTAAGACCAACCACGATAACAAATTAGTCTGTTGGTTGGATGAATGGTTTCAAGAGGAAGCCTAATCATTTTGCTCATTGACAATGTCCAAGAGTAAGAACATTCTTTATGTTTTTGGATCGAAACTGCTGATCTTCTTATTCACGATCCTAAAAGGTTTGCTTGTGCCGGTATATCTGGGCCCAAAGATGTACGGGGTCCTGAATACCATAGGCCTTGTGAAGACGATATTGCGGTTTACCGATTTTGGGTTTGATAAAGCATACTTGCGCCTGAGATTGAGCATCCTGGGTGAGGGGGGCGATAAAGACAGGCTGTTGAGTCTTCAAAACACGGTTTTCACAGTATTGTCGCTTTCGGGATTTATCGGTGCCGCAATCACTTTGACCATACCGTGGTTCCTTAGGCTCGAAGAAGCGGAATTGGTCAAAGTCATGCATTATGGTTTCGCAATTACCGCCTTTGAACATATCCTGTTGGCTATCGGAGGTTTTTATACGGGAACCTGTGTGAGTCAAAAGCGTTTTTCCCTAAGGGCGTCCTTGAATGTATTGCAGGTGTTTCTCAACATCATACTGTTGCTAGCCATGGTTTTTGTTTGGCAGATCTACGGAGTATGGATTGCGGAATTAATCGCAATCTTGGTTGTCCAGATTATCTATTTTATCAAGACAGATGTTAAGGCGCGGTTCACCCCGGACTGGCAACAGATTCGTGAGGTGGGACGGTATGCATTGCCGTTTTGTTTTACGAAGTTCAGTTTCTACCTTGCGCAAATGATCGACAAGACGGTCATTTTACGATATTTGACATTCGGTGAATTGGGTTTGTATTCGTTTGCTCTCAATATCGCATTTCAGTCGCAGATGGCTTATAAAGCGATTATCGAAGTATTGTCACCTTATTTTATGGAGGACATGGGAGAGAAGACGGATGCGATGCATTTATCCGACAAAATTATGTTTCATATCCGTAGCTTGGCGCTCGTTTCATCGATTGGTGCATTAAACTCGATACTGTTTTGTGATATTTTGGGATTACTGGTGCCCAAGTACTCGGCATCGATGTTCACACTGAAGGTTCTGTTTATCAATTCTTACGTGGTAACAGTGCCCTTATACCAAAGCTACATCTTAGGTGCTCCAGGAGTTCGCAAGCAAAATTGGAACAATGCCTCTATGGTTGTGGCAGGAATTCTGAACTGGACGGTAAGCGTCTTTTTGATAAATAAAGGTTGGGGTATAAATGGGGTAGCGGTTGGTACTTTGGTCTCCACCTGTATATGGAAAATGCTCCAGATGATTTTGGCACATCGCTATTATCAGCAAACCTGGAATCTGCCATTCTATTTTAAGATCGGCTGGCCGGTGCTTGGACTCTGCTGTATTACATTGTACAGACAGTGTTATCCACTTCACTTTGACGCGAGCTTCGCCATGCTGACTATTTTGAGCAATGTACTTTTAATAATATTCTTTCGAACGGAAATACGAGAACTGTGGCCTAGAATTAAGAATAAAGTGAAGTCCCTGAAGGGATTTCGTAAACTCATAAGGTAAGCAGGTGAATTTGTAATATGGCAACCAAAGCTACATTTTTGGATCAAATCAAAAGAGGCCTCAAGGAGCAGGTGCGCAATGTTGCGAAAGGTGTGTCGCAGCCCGCTCACATATATACGCCGGATTTTGAATTCTTAGTGTCTTTTGTACATGCCTATGATGACGGTGTTGTAGTTGAAGCTAACAGACCGATGCCGTCACTATGGAGTATCGGACCTGCGGAACGCAAAGTGCTGTCATATCCGTTTCCGCGCAGTCCGGAGGAATTTCATAGCCTTGAAGTGCCTGTTGTCGGAAAGATGCCCAAAGAGAAGATTGGGCAGCTGACTAAACTTCCAAGGTATGGATTTACCGGATTGACCAAATCTGATTCGCATATTTATGCCGGCAGTTGGAATGGAGTTTATCAGATCAGGCGCCAAGATTTCGGGCTGGACAAGTTTATCACGCATCCCTTGATGAATGATATGCATGGTATTCATCAGGAGGACGGACGGCTCTATGCTGGAATTACCTCCAAGGATACCATTGTAATAACTAGTATTGACGGAGAACTATTGGATGCGTTTACTGTAAGGCCGAACTTGGAGGTGGTTCGGGATTCTTCCCTGCATGATTATGATTGGAGGTTTATATCTAAACAGAAACGCGGAAGCGCAGGATTCTTTCACTTTAATTATATTCAGAAGTTTGGTGATGACCTTTACTTGACAAGTCGCAATCTGAGCTGCTTTGTCGTCGTTAATCTGATAACGTTTAAAAGTCATTTGCGTAGTATGAATTTTAGTGTGCCAAACTTGATTCATGACGGTCTTAAGCGTGGTGATAAGTACTACTTTACGAGCATTGACGGGTGGGTATTTATCGCCTCCGCTTCAGAAGAATCGGAGAATCCTTACTTGGCTAACCAGGACTTATCGCTGGAAAAGATCCGTTTAAAACGGATGCCGAATTGGTGCCGCGGAATAGAAGTTCACGGAGATACGATAATTACTCTAGTAGATGGCCGCTATGGCACGGGACTGACTTTTGGAGTGCAGGCGATTAACCATAAGGGCCAGTATTTGGGAGAAATTCGTTTGAAGTACCAGAAAATAGACTTTTTCAAAAAGATTTATTATATGACGGGCTTTGACCTACTCAAGCTGTAGGAAAACAATCATGCGAAAGATAGTCATAATGCATAGTGTCGCGGAAGCGAAGCACTGTATCCAGCATGAGCATCACATCGGAGCGGAATTATACTCCACGCATTCAAGCGTAGATGTATTCCTAAAGGAGTATCATCGGTTAGAATGTCTGTGTTTGAGTCACTTTCTGACCCGGGACCGGATAGGTGCCATAATACAAGAAACAGACCAAAAGGTGGCGAAAATTTTAAATCGGCTAGATACAAACAACCGTGACATGTTACAGATACAATTCGGTGTGCCAATGAATTGGTTTACTGCTTTATATGATTTCTATGCACGCATCCAATACTCCGGCTATATATTCTTCGTAGAGTCCCTAAAGAATGTAGTCGGAACGTCCCCAGATTCAAATATTGTTCTTTATAACTACACGTTCAAACATATACTGCCTAGTGAAACAGATATAAAGGCATTAATGAACATGTTCTTTCCGGAGTTTAACATCCGTGTTATTCAGTATGAGGACAGCCGCTTGTCTTTCCGCCAGCTTTGGGATAAAGTCCGACGACATTCTAAAAAATTGATAAATCCAAAAAGGTGGATGCAATTCGTACAAATATTGGCACGTTTTCAAGATCGACAAGGTGCGTTTGATTCCGATAAAGAAACGGTTTTATTGCTGGGGCCACTATACGAAATGGAATTCTTACGCGAAGGTCTGGCCGGTAACTACAATGTGATAAATGGCCTGAACATCGATGTATTAAGACGGAATTTTCCTTTAGGGACCAAGTCGTCGATGGCCTCGGAGACACTTAAATTTGATTTTAGGCTGGACGGTTTAGTGGAAAATAGCTATGACGAACTGTTGCTAAAGGACCTAATAGCGTGTCATCGAAGAACCGACCATATGCATACAGAAGATCTAAGAATATTGCAGTCTATATATTCCAAATACGGGATCGATTTAGTGGTGTGGGGCAATCCCCCAAAGGGTAGAATATTTGGCTTGTTTAATGAGTACCTGCGCCGCCAGGGGGTGAAGGTAGTCGGAGCTCAGCACGGTGCAGTGTATGGAGATTGTGTGGTTCCCAAGCACTATCTTTCCGATTATGACCGTTGCGACTATTATTTCACTTACGGATTTACAGAGAAGGATCTTATCCGTGGTCTTCCGGGCCGGAAAGTGCGCTGCCGGACCGTCCCGGTGGGCAAATGCAAGTTTGTTCAACATGATTCCGATGCCCGTGAGGTTGATATTGTCTTTCCGGTCACGAATACAAAGTCGATGTTTTGGGGGGGGATGTGGCGGGTAGCCCCGCATGAATTAACTGCCCGACAGATCAGAATACTCGAACACCTCGATTCTTTGACTGATGCCACGGTATACATCAAGCCGTTTGCCAATGCCAATTACGACAATTGCTCTGTGCTGCCGGTGCTAAGAAGGCTTAAGCATGTGAAAATAGTCGATCATATAGGATTTCACGAATTCTTGTGCCGGTTTAAGCCGCGATGTACCATTGTTGAGATGCCGTCAACGCCACAATTTGAAGTTCTCCATCTGGACACAGAAGTGCTTTTAATGGACGAATGGTTTGATGTATATGAGGAGCGTGCATTGGACATGCTTCAGGCTCGGGTGCATTTTACAACGAATACCGAGCAGATGATCGATTGCATCGATGATTTTATTGCAGGGCGTTTATGTAAGAAGAGGGACGATACCTACTTCAGATACTATTGTCATGAATCTTTGAAGCCGGAACAAATTCTAGCATTACTGAAACAAATTATGTCGGGAGTACAACTCCCTACTGATAGCAGAATGCAAGAGAGGCCAGTGTCATGCAAAAAGTCTTGAAGGAATTAAAGGATAAAATTCTTCGCGCTTTGATCATTCGGCCGTTGGTAAATATGAAGTTTTTAAATTATATGTATCCGCATGTACATGGTCCCAAAGAACGATTGATTATAAAGGATCCAGGAAATGTACATTTGCAGAACACTTTATTCAACACCCGATGCGGTACGATTACGCTGGGGCGGGGAGTGATGTTTTCACACAATTGTATGGTTCTCACAGGAAAACATGACTATGTTTCTAAGGATATCAAGAAAATACGAGACATTGTTGAGGAGGGTGAACGCTCCATAGAAATTGGAGATGGCACGTGGGTGTGTACAGGGGCCATTATTTGCGGAAAGGTAAAAGTGGGCAAACACTGCGTTATAGCCGCGGGAGCGGTCGTTACCAAAGACGTTCCTGACGGCTGCATGGCGGCGGGAGTACCCGCCAAGGTGATTAAGGAGATATAAATGAGTAGTTTGGGAGGGAGATTGTCCTTACGGCAGAAATTACATCAGGGAGAATTGACACTCGGTTCATGGATTACTATCGGCAACGAAATTATTGCGGAAATGATGTCTAAGATGGATTTTGATTGGCTTGTGATAGATTTGGAGCATAGTGTAATTGATCTTTCGCAGGCACAAAACTTGATTCGAATTATAGATCTGTCGGGTACCATTCCCTTGGTGCGGGTAGCTCACAATGATTCCATAATGATTAAGCGCGTGATGGACGCGGGTGCCGCAGGAGTAATTGTGCCAATGATCAACTCACAAGCCCAAGCCGAAGCGGCTGTTAAGGCGGTGCGCTATCCCCCATCGGGAAGCCGTGGAGTGGGTTTGGCTCGAGCACAAGCTTATGGAATAGGATTTGACGAATACCGGCAATGGTTAGAAACTGACTCGGTGGTGATTGTTCAGATTGAACACATAGCTGCCGTTGAGAATCTGAAGTCTATCTTATCTGTGGATGGAGTGGATGGCTTTATCGTTGGACCTTACGACTTATCCGGATCCTTAGGGCATCCTGGTGAATTCACCCATCCGGAAATGGGAAGTGCACTCAGGCGTATAGAGGAAGTGGCTAAGGAGTTTCCATCTGTATGTCAAGGGGTCCACGTGATCCCCCCGGATCCGGCTGAGGTAAATCAACGGATTGAAAATGGCTATCGGTTTATTGCGGCTAGTCTCGACACGTTGATTTTTCAGAAGCAATGCGAGACCTTATTTAAAGGAATTGTCGCAAACCGTGAAGTCCAAAAAGGAAAATAAATGAAGCGGCTAGCCAGTCAGTATCAACTGCCGGAGGTATTTGTTAGTCGACTGAAAGAATACATCGAATCTGATAGCTTTGGTGACGTCACCGATGTGTCCGCGAGTGACTACTGGAAATATCATTTGTCACAAATGAATGTAGATATCAAGGGTAATACTGTCACAATCGGCGCTATATCGGGTCATTATATACCGGTACAGACTTCCGAAATTAAGGGGATATTGCCGTTGCCAAAATGCATAATAGACTGGAGAAAGTTTTGGGGCTTCATGAGGCAAGGATATAGTTGTCTGAATATTACAGAGGCTTTCGATCATGTGATGAACCACGATCGCATCGCGGATATCTATTTGGCTCCAGATCGGATAAATTTTCAGCGTTTGAGACAAAAGCCGGCGGTGCGCAAGTCCGTAGCGGACATTCAAAAACGGTTCTTTGCGAAAGACAAGTATCGACTAAGTCCGTCCCTTCAGCGTAACGAACACATGATACGTGCTTACTATTATTTCAACATCATTATGGGTCTCTGTGAACTTCCGAAGAAGCCCGTGGTCCTCGAAATCGGTGCAGGCAACGGTAATTTAACCAGCATTCTTTACCAAGAGTTGCAGGACGCCACAATGGTTATTTGCGATTTACCGAAAACAGTTTGTATATCAGCAGTATTTATCAGAGATCTTTTTCCAGATGCCAAGATTTGTCTGCCACATGAGTTCAGTCCTGAAATCGAATTGAGAGATTATGATTTCGTGTTCGTTACGCCTCAACAGAGCAAATTGTTTTCTGACTCCTCGTTTGACTTATGTACAAATACAGCCTCATTTCATGAAATGAATCGGGAACAGATTGTGGAGTACATTCACTTGATCCAGCGAATAACCAAGCACGGCGGATACTTCTTTAATACCAATCGAGTCGAGAAAATACCGTCCGTTTCAGATACCAGTGACTTTGATTTCCTGAGTAAGGAAGTAACTACGCCAGTCAATCGATATGCCGATTACGGATGGTATCCAGAAAATGAGATTATGGCTTATGAGGTATGCCGGTTGATCAGGATGGCCCACTTAGACGATTACTTTATTCGGTTGGAACGGATCCGGAAACAAACCCAAGGAGAGCCCCTATGAAGGAAGCCGATATTCGTCCGAAATCCATATTTGATGAGTACTTACGGTTGAGTGCCCTGGACGCCCATGCGATGCTCGAACAAAAAGCCGACTTTGCGGAGATTGCCTGCCCAGGCTGTGACCGGCCTCAGGAGAGTGTATGGTTTCAAAAGAACGGCTTTAATATCTGCCGGTGTGAGATGTGCGGCAGCATCTATTGTTCTCCACGGCCGACTGATGCTCAGCTCGGACAGTTTTATTCAAGTAGTCCGTCATCAAGATTTTGGGCGCAGGAGTTCTTTCCTGCTGTCATGGAAGCCCGTCGAGAGAAATTGTTTAGACCGAAAGCGCAGCAGATTTATGCAATGATGTCGGAAAGGTGTTTCGAGCCATCTGAAGTTTGTGATGTGGGCGCTGGTCACGGATTATTGTTGGAAGAATTCGCACGGTTGTGGACTTCGGCAAATATGATCGCAGTTGAACCAGGCCAGGAGTCGGCGACGGTTTGCCGTGATAAGGGATTCGAGGTGATTCAGGCCATGGTTGAGGACGTTCGGGAAGAACAGGGAGTGGCCGATCTGGTGACCTGTTTTGAGGTGGTTGAGCATGTCTTTGATCCGCGTAGGTTTATTAATGCCCTGCGACGACTGGTAAAACCCGGAGGTTATTGTTTGGTGACGGGACTTGGCGGTGATGGATTCGACATACAAGTCTTGGGTGAGTACTCGAAGAGTATCTTCCCGCCTCATCACCTAAATTTTCTAAGCATACAGGGTTTGCGATTGTTATTTACATCGGCGGGATTCTCGGATGTAGAGATTACTACACCCGGAAAACTGGATGTGGATATTGTGAAGAATATGTACATGGACTCCAAGGTGAAGATACCAACATTTTTGGAAACGCTATTCAATCGTGAAGAGAACGCACTGAAAGAATTGCAGGAATTTCTTGTGCGTTATCAGATGAGTTCTCACGTTTGGATATTAGCCCGCTATTAGGAAGGAGATCATACTGTGAATATTATTGCCATTATACCGGCCCGCATGGCCTCTACTCGTTACCCGGGAAAGCCTATGGCCAAGATCAATGGAATTCCTATGATTGGTCACGTATATCACCGCTGTAAGCTTTCGACGGCATTGAGTGATGTCTATGTCGCGACATGCGATGAGGAAATCAGAGAGTATGTAGAATCTATAGGCGGTAAGGCCGTAATGACTGCCGACACACATGAACGCTGCACAGAGCGTACAGCCGAAGCTTTACAAATAATAGAAAGCGAGACGGGTCGGCAAATGGATATTGTTCTAATGGTTCAGGGAGATGAACCGATGCTGGAACCAAGTATGATCGAAGAAGTCTTGCGACCTCTTATAGATAATCCCAAGATTCAAGTCGCCAACTTATCGGCTCCGCTTAAGAATCAGAAAGAACATGAAGATCCGAATGAAGTGAAAGTGGTTGTTGATCTAACTGGCAATGCATTGTATTTCTCGCGCGAGCCGATACCATCACGTAAGAAGGGCGCAAATAATGTGCCTATGCTTAAGCAGGTGTGCCTCATTCCATTTCGACGAGATTTCCTTCTAGAATTTAATAGTTTGGCACCGACCCCACTGGAAGTAATTGAGTCCGTCGATATGATGCGCGTCTTGGAACATGGATATGCTGTCAAGATGATCCCCACAGTTTGTGATACCTATAGTGTCGATACTCCCGAAGACCTGAAGCATGTGGAAGAACTAATGAAGAATAAACCATTAAATTATCAGATAGTCATGAGATAGCCATGGCCGATCAAGTCTTTATATCAACCAGCTCATTTGCCAAGTTCGATCTTCGGCCATTAGAATTGTTGAGGACGGCGGGCTACGATGTTCAGATCAATCCGTATGGACGGAAAATGCAGTCCGCGGAATTGGCCGAGCTAGCTCGTGATGCCATTGGACTGATTGCGGGGACGGAAACTCTGGATGCGGAGACAATAGAGGGGTTGCAGAAAATTCGTGTGATCTCCCGTTGCGGGGTCGGAGTCGACAACGTTGATCATACTGCTGCGGCACATCGACATATTAAGGTATTCAACACTCCGGACGCACCGACGATAGCCGTAGCTGAATTAACCGTGGGTTTAGTGCTGGACTGCCTGCGGAATATTTCTCGATTGGACCGTGGTCTACGGGCAGGCGAATGGAATAAAGTCATGGGGCGTCGATTAAGCGGCAAAACTGTGGGTATTATTGGTTATGGCCGAATAGGACGGAAAGTCGCCAGCTTGCTGCATGCATTCGGCTGCAAGATTCTTTGTCACGATCCATTTAGTGAGCACACCCCGGGTGCGCAGCGCATGGAGCTTTCCGAATTATTGCATGTGAGCGATATAGTGACAATCCATTGTTCGACACCTAATGAGATACTAGGAACAAAGGAATTAAGCAATATGAAAGCCGACGCAATTCTTATTAATGTGGCCCGAGGGGGAAACGTCAATGAGGATGAGTTATATGTCAAGCTAAAGGCCGGTAAGCTGGCAGGTGCCGCGTTGGATGTATTTAGCTCTGAGCCTTACCATGGAAAACTGATTGAATTGGACAATATTGTACTCACCACACATGTCGGTTCGTATGCGCGTGAGTCTCGGATACAAATGGAAGTCGAGAGTGTACAGAATTTGATAAAGGGGTTGGAATGTTGAAAGGAATTGTCTTTGATTTTGACGGTGTCATCTTGGAAACGATAGACGTGAAAAAGGAGGCATTCCGTAAATTGTTTGCAGATTCGGAATATGTTGATGACATTGTTAAGTATCATATGGAAAACGGCGGATTAAGTCGGTACAGAAAGTTTGAATATATATATAAGAATTTCTTGCAAAAAACTTTGTCCGCTGAGCAATCGTCTGAGCTGGGGAAGATGTTTAGAGATTATGCCCTTGCTGGAGTGCTGAAGGCCGAATTCGTTGATGGAGCGCTGGAGTTTCTTGGCAAGCACCATAAACTTCTAAATTTATTTGTGGCTTCAGGCACTCCGCATGAGGAAATGATAGAAGTTGTGGAGCGACGCGACCTAAAGTCCTATTTTCGGCAAGTATTTGGTTCGCCAGCGACAAAGGCTGAAATACTCACCGGTATCATGAGTAAATACGGATTGCTGGCTACGGAGCTTATTTTCGTAGGAGACGCGCTTACTGATTATTATGGAGCCGCTGAGGCGGGTGTGCCATTCGTCGGACGTATAAATCCCGATTATGGCAATCCGTTCGAAGGCCTGAAGGTGACGGCGTTAATTAAGGATTTAAAAGAACTCGATCAATACGTATTGCGGAACTATACGCTTGTCCGATAGGAGGAACTATGGCAGATAAGGTCGTTGTATTTGGAGGGGCCGGATTTTTGGGAAGTCACGTCGCGGATCGGCTTTCCGATAAGGGTTATGAAGTCTATATTTTTGATATCAAGCCTTCTTGCTATATTCGACCGAATCAGAAAATGATTGTAGCGGATATTATGGACTTATATGCGGTGGAGAGTGCCGTTAAGGGGGCGCGCTTCGTTTATGCCTTTTCCGGTATTGCGGGTATTAAGGATGCCAGTGATGAGCCGCTACGTACTGTCCGACTCAATATACTGGGTACTGCGCATATCCTAGATGCCGCATGCCGTATGAATGTGGAACGGGTCGTGTTTGCGAGTTCCTTATATGTTTACAGCGATTTAGGATCATTTTATCGCAGTAGCAAGCAGGCTTGTGAGCTTCTAATTGAGGACTATCATAAGATGTATGATCTTGATTATACCATACTGCGGTTCGGATCATTGTATGGCGACAGAGCGAACGAGTTTAATTATCTTCGGCAAGCCATATTGCAGGCCTTTACCGAAGCCAGGATATCCCGGAAAGGCGATGGAGAGGAGATCCGCGAGTATGTCCATGTGCGTGATGCCGCCTCGGCAAGTGTCGAGATTCTAGACGACCGGCATCTTAACCGTCATGTCATGATCACCGGAGCACAGGCAATTAAAGTTAAGGATATGCTGGCTATGATACAGGAAATGATGGGGAACAAGATACAAATTGAGTATACAAGTGACAGACTAGAAGAACATTACAAGACAACTCCATTTTCGTTCAGTCCTCGTGTCGCTGAAAAATATTTTGGGCAGTCCCACTTGGATTTAAATACAGGTCTGTTAGATCTGATACAAAGAACATATGAGGAGCTCCGGGTGCACAACAAATTGTTAGCTGTTGATCTGGAGCATCTGCAATCTCAACATTAGGAGGGCAAGTGAGTAAGCAGGCTATTGTTACTGGCGGCGCCGGATTTATTGGATCACATCTGGCTGACGCATTGTTGGCCGATGGGTGGACTGTCGTCGTTATCGATAATCTAAGCACGGGAAACGTTGAAAACATTCCGGATCGTGCGGATTTGCTGCAAATTGATATTTCACAGGACGATTTTCTCAATTACATGCCAACCGGTAAGTTTGATGCCATATTCCATTTGGCGGGCCAGTCATCGGGAGAGATATCTTTTGCCGATCCGCAATATGATGCGAAGGCGAATATACTGGGAACGGTCCTTTTGTTGGAGTGGTGCAGGCGTACCGGGACCGACCGTATGATTTATGCCGGAACGATGGGGGTTTATGGAAATGTAACAAGTCCCGTATCCGAGGATGCGCCTTTAGCTCCGTTATCCTTTTATGGAACCGGGCGGTTGGCCAATGAAAACTATCTACGTATTTATCGGGATCTTGGTGTACAAAGCACCGTGCTACGTTTGTTTAATGTTTTTGGACCGCGTCAGAATATGGCGAATCTTCGTCAAGGAATGGTCAGTATATTCATGAGTTATGTCGCGGCGGGAGAGCCGATCTTGGTGAAAGGCTCCAAAGAGCGATACAGGGACATAGTTTATGTCGATGATGTTGTTCGAGCTTTTATTCTGAGTGAATCAGATGATAAGGCGGTTAACGAGACCTTCAACGTTGGGACTGGACGTAAAACGCATGTTTATGAATTATTGGATTGCTTGATCGAGGTCTTCGGATATAAACCAGGAGAGTTTCCGGTTGAATATGTAGGGAACACGCCAGGCGATCAGTTCGGCATTTTTGCTGATGTTTCCAAGATTAAACGTATTCTTAATTGGATTCCCGAGGTAGATCTTAAGGACGGATTGACGCGTATGCGTGAATGGTTGCTGGAGACAAACCGTGTCGGATAAAAGGCAGATTATTTTATGTGACTCGATTGAAGAATTGTCGCGAAAGGGAATGGACGCAGTCTCAAGAGAGCGCTTTCGTTGGCTATATCTCGGTAAGGATACCAAGAAGTATTTTGGTTTGGTCGAGGCCATGAATAAAGTTTGCAAAGAAATACCCTCCGGCCCGCTGATTAACAAGATCGCGCAGAAAGTGAGTGAGGAGTACGTAAATAAAGATCAGTCAATAACTCCTGAAACAGTTGCAACGCTGGCCTGGCAGGCTTCTTCCTTGGCAGAGAATAATCCATACATATCCGATTTGTTTTATCAATGCTGTGCTACCTTGGCTCTTGAGGAAATTCTTGTTTCCGAAGTATATGATTTGATTGTGATTTGTGAGGATCAGGAGTACATACTATTTTTATCTGAAAAGTGGGGGGACAGGCAGTATTTTCTTACCATTGGCCACAATGCTGAATGGCTTAGAATCCGTGGGATGATATATCGATTTCTGCGAAAGGGTATGGTATGGATTTATTTTCTGTGGCGAAATTATACCAAAAGATTATGGCTTTCCATGAACAGGATGCTGCGCAAAGCCCCAGCCATACGGAAGGCTCATCTGAATACCCTTTTTGTTCTTTGGGGGACGCAACGATCATTTCGCAGTGGCGAGAAGTTGCGTCAAGACAGTCATTTTGGAGAATTAATGGTAACTTTTCGCGAGGCAGGGCAATCGTTAACCTACTTGGTACTGCCGGTAGACTGGATTGACCCTTATGCTAGCATTGTGGATAATGCTTTGTCTTCGGATGAGGATGTACTGTTACCCGAAGACTGTTTAACAGTCTGGGATTACTGCCAGGTAGCCCTTGAGGCCCGTAAAGTGGAAACGATATCACTAAATACTCCTTTGATGATAGGAGGGAATGACTTTAGCCAATTATTCTATAGCCATCTTCGCCGGGAAAGATGCCGTTTGGCATATTTGGAAAGTGTGAAATATCGGCGCGTGGGTGTCGGAATTGGAAAAAGATTTATGAAACTGGACCGGGTGGTCCATTTGTTTGAAAATCAGCCATGGGAGAAAACACTGCGGATGGGAATAAGGTCCAGGCAAGCAGGTATTAAGATATTGGGATGTCAACATGCCCCGTTCCCGAGGCTTTACTTGAACTATTTTGCGTCGCGACGGTCCATAGAAATGGATCTCTTGCCGGATCAAATTATAAGTATCGGCGATGTGTTCCAGCGGGTATTTCAAGCACATGGTTATAAATCGGAACAGGTGAAGGCCGGTTCCGCGTTTCGATACGCATATTTGTTCTCTGTTAAGAAATCGTCTCCGAAGTCATTCAAACAAGTTCTTATCGCGACTTCGATCAGTTATCAGGAAAGTTTGGAGCTGGTATATAAAGTATTGTCCTATTTCGGCAATCGTACAAATTATGATGTAAAGATCAAGTTTCATCCCAAGCTGAACCGGCAGGATGTGTTAATACGGGAAGTCCTAAGTATGTTGGGATTAAGGGAGCTTCCGTGTCACGTTCAGATTGTGACGGATGAAATAGAGCGACTCTTGGAAACAACTGGCATAGTCTTTTACAACTTTACTGCAGTATGCTACGAAGCCCTGGTTCGTATGATACCGGTTGTTTTTATCAAGTCGGACATATGGCTTGATATGAACAAACTGGAATGGTTTGAGGAAGTAAATTTTAATGCGCGTACGGTACAGGAAATCGATCAAATTATGACAAATTTAAGTAAGCTGGATACCCATGGACGTTCACGTTGGGGGAGAGCTGCCAGGACTGTTGTGGAACAGTCATTTACCATGCCTTTACGGGACGATTTGGTCGCCGTGTACAACTGAAATACATTGAGACTGGGATCGAATTTCGGTACAAACGTTATTTGAGAACCTCCTGAACTTGGACGGCTGATGAACCAACCACTAGTATCGGTAATTGTTCCTACATATAATCATGGTGTTTATTTACCTGCAGCCATAGAATCTGTATTGGCTCAGACCTACGAACGATGGGAGCTGATTATCGTCGACAATTATTCCGAGGACAATACTGAAGAAATCGTAGCGGTATATCAGGATCCCCGCATACGTTATTTTAAGTTGCAACCCAACGGGACTATTGCTGCTCCCCGAAATTTTGGTATAAATAATTCCTCGGGAGAGATAATTGCATTTTTAGACGCGGATGACCTTTGGGATAGTGAAAAACTTACGACACAGGTGCCAGCATTACTTCACCATCGCCGCAATGGCATTTGTTTCGGGATATTCGACGTTATAGATTCGGCCGGACGAAAAACGGGGAAACAACTGGGTCCAAAAAGGCCGCAACTTCCTGAATCGGTATATGACCGTCTTATCCGGGCTAATTTTATTGTAACCTCCTCCACATTACTTACTCGAAAAGCCCTAAATGAGGCGGGGTTGTTTGATGAAGATCCGCGTCTACGATGCACGGAGGATTTTGATTTATGGCTGCGTGTGGTCCGGAAGTTTCGACCGGTTTTTGTTAATCAGGTGTTGGGTAGTTATAGGGTACATTCTGATAATAACAGTGATCATCAGGAGAAAATAAATCGAGTATTGGCAGTGATAGACAAACATCGCGACCAAGGATGGATAGATGAATACACAGCAGACGCGGCAAAGGCCAGTTTTTATTTCCAGGTTGGGTGGACCATTATTGATCGAAATCCTATCTTGGCAAGGAGATATTTGCTGAGCGCCATCGGACATCATTACACTAATCCTAGAATAATTGGAGTTAGTACGGTCGCTTATTTACTAAGCTTCACTCCTGCAGTATACAGCTTTCTACGAAATAAGAGCATAGATTCCAAGATTTCGCGAGTGACGGTGAACTCTCAGAATTTGTAGAACGATAGAGCAATCAAACAATAAGACATTATGATACGAGCAGTAGAGAAATGGATATCTGACGAAGAATTAAACAGTGTTTATTCTTCCACTTATTGGAATGATGTCGAACAAGAGCGAAGTAAGTTTTGGTGGATAGAAGGGGGAGACTATGAGAAGTGTCGGACATATCTAGAGTCGGGGCATTTAATGCATGAGTTTCAGAGATCCATCGAATACATCGATGCCTTGCGTGGAGAAAGTCTGAGAGTAGCGGATCTTGCTGCTGGAATCGGTTGGACATCGGTACTATTGAGCAGATTGTCTAAAGTGGCCGAAGTCCACTCCGTAGAAATATCCAAGCACAGGATTGGCCCTCTTTTTGAACAATGTGTAGAGATGTTTGCTGGTGAGGTTGACAAAATATATAGGTATCTTGGATCATTTTACGATCTTCATTTTGATGACCGTAGTATGGACGTTATCTTTATGTCACAAGCTTTCCACCATGCCGATAAGCCTTTCAAGTTGCTTGCTGAGTGTGATCGAGTCTTAAAGCCAGGTGGCCGTATTATCATCGTTGGGGAACACTATATGAGTAGATACAAAATATTTAAGAGAATCTTAACCAGTCTTGCTATGAACAAAAAGTGGACTACAAATTTTTACGAATTATTTCCTCCCGACGAAGAATTAGGAGATCACTATTACAGAGTATCGGATTATTATTTTTTATTCGGATCAATGGGTTTCAAGCTTCAGCATTATTCTGTAGCCTCAGACAGGCTGATATATGTGGCCGACAAGAGTATGGAGTAGATCTAATATTATGCGGGCACTAAATACTTTAAAATCTACAGTAACGAATCCACGCATGGCCAAGCGTGTAGCACAATTTGTTGTAAACGATTTAAATTCACTATTTGGACGTCATCACTATCAATCCAGGATTATCTTCATAGCAGGCATGCCAAAGTCGGGAACCACTTGGCTAAGTTCGATGTTGTCGCATATCCCGGGATATAATCTTAGGCCGATCCGAGATCCCGGGCAAACCACTATTCAGCATAATATATGTGATGCAGTATTCACGTCCCTTCCAACATACGGGTACAGTGTGGTAAAGCTGCATACAAAGTACACGCCCGATAATTATCGGATCATTACCAGGTATACAGATAAGTTTATTGTGATGTACAGGGATCTGAGAGATATGTGTGTCTCGAGATATTTTCATGTTAGGGCGGACATTACTCACCGACATCATAAACTTTATCAGGATATGAGTTTGGAGGATGGGTTATCACATTCTATATCAATGCTCTCGGAGCACTATGTCGAGTGGATGCGCGGTTGGTATGAGCAAATTGCGAAGGTTCCCGATGTTATCATGCCTGTAAGGTATGAGGACTTAAACCTCCATACAGGGGAGACTCTCCAACGAGTTACAGAATTCTTTCGCATACCTATCGGACACGACACCCTAGACAAGCTTGCCAAGACTAAGTTGCAAAACAAGGAAAGTTTAGGTCCGACCTTCAATCAGAATAAGTCCCAGTTGATCCGTAGTACGGCTCGAAAGGGGGCCATTGGAGAATGGCGAGAATGCTTTTCTCCCGAACATTTAAGGAAGATAAAAGCAGTGGCCGGTGAGGTGCTTATAATGACCGGATACGAATCTACGTCAGACTGGGATTGTATTACATAGAAATCTTGGGCATGGTAAGAAATTAAAGATAACCGAATTGGTCGAAGAAAGTGCCGGGAAGGGGATCATGAAAAATAACTTGTGGGAAAGTCGGTTTGCTCAAAAAGAAATTCTTTGTACTTTAGGTCCGGCGTCACGTAATCCACGTGTCATTGCGCGACTAACGGACTTGGGGGTATCGCTGTTCCGCATTAATTTATCTCACACAAAAGCAGAGGACCTGGAGGAAATAGTAGATTCAATCCGGGCAATTACTGATGTCCCGATCTGCTTGGACACCGAAGGTGCTCAGGTTCGGACTGGGGACTTGGATCCAAAGAGTTTGTACATCGAAGAAAATCAAATCGTGCGTATTTTGAATTATCCGATTACGGGTAATGCGAAAGAATTTAATTTGTATCCGTGTGACATTGTGAATTCGTTGCGTCCGGGTGATTTGATTAGTATAGATTTTAATTCCGTACTTGTACAGGTGACTAGTATTATTACAGAAGGCGTTACTGTCCGCGTGTTGACAGGCGGACTACTAGGCCAGAATAAAGCGGTCACGGTCGATCGTGAATTGGATATGCCTCCTATTACGGCTAAGGACAAGGCATGTATCAAGATCGGCCTCAGCCAGAAGCTTCAGCATTTTGCACTGTCGTTTGCCAACAGCGGAGAAGATGTAGATTATATCCGGTCTTTGCTGCCAGAAGATGCATACCTCATATCAAAAATAGAGTCGTTATCCGGCATTAACAACCTGCGGGCTATTGCCGGACGCTCAAATGCGATATTGCTCGACCGGGGAGATCTCTCCCGCGAAGTCCCTTTGGAACAAATAGCTCGTGCGCAAAAGCATATAATTCGACGTGGGAAGGAATACGGAGCAAGGGTCTATGTGGCTACTAATTTGCTTGAATCAATGATTGAGTCAAGTAATCCGACACGGGCGGAAGTCAATGACGTCTTTAATACTCTCGTCGATGGAGCCGACGGTTTGGTGCTGGCAGCAGAAACGGCCATCGGAGCACATCCGGTAAATTCCGCGGTGATGGTTTCCAAGATTATGCGACAGTTTCAGGAATTCGATTATGGTATTAAGTTCTCCACGCAGCAGATCCGGCAGCGTAATTCTTTATTTCTGGTGGAGCCGCATGGCGGAGAGTTGGTCGATTTAGTTAGTGATGTGCCTGATTGGAGTGAAATTGAGCGCTTTCCGAAAGTAGAAGTCGATTTGAAGACCATCATGGACGCTGAACAGATCGCGATCGGGACATACTCGCCGTTGACCGGATTCATGACGAAAGAGCAGTTAGAGTCGGTCGTCAGCAACTATCGGCTTCCTGATGGAACGATATGGCCCCTCCCCATAACGTTACAAGCCAACCGTAAGGAAGCTTTACGCTTGAGTCCGGGGGATCAGGTGGCGCTCGGCCTGAATTCAAACGGAGAGATTTATGCCACTATGAAGGTTGATGATATTTATGAATATGATTTGGACAGTTTGTCCGAGAAGGTATTTGGTACCTCTAATACAGCCCATCCGGGAGTGTCCCTTTTGAAACGGCAAGGAGGGTATTTCATTGGCGGGGAGGTGCGACTTTACAAGCGCTTACCAGCGGAAGATAAACACTACGAACTAACGCCGCTGCAGATGCGAAAAATATTTGCCAACAAAGGCTGGAGCCGGGTCGTCGGATTTCATACTCGGAATGTGGCTCATCGAGTGCATGAGTTTATTCAAAAACAGGCACTGGAGCAGTTTCATTGCGATGGGATCTTAATACATCCGCTGGTGGGCCCCAAAAAGGTGGGGGATTATCATCCCGGGATAATTCTCAAGAGTTATGCCATGATGATCCGGCATCATTATCCGGATGGCAAAGTTCTCTTAAGCGCGTTTCAAAGTTATCCGCGATACTCCGGACCGCGCGAGGCTGTTTTTACAGCTTTGTGCCGAAAGAATTTTGGTTGCACCCACTTTATCGTTGGCCGTGACCATTCCGGAGTAGGCGATTTCTATCCGCCAGATGCCGGTCACAAGTTATTTGAGCAATTAGGGGATATCGGTATCCAGCCGATTTATTTCAATGAAGTACACTATCACAAGGACAAAAAGGATTACAGCCAGGAGATTGAGGGCTCGGAAGACCGACTCCTGAAAATCAGCGGTACCGAAGGAAGGGAGATGTTGCGTCAGGGAAAATGCCCTCCGGATTGGTTTATGCGTAAGGATATCGCGAAAATGATTATCGATGCGATGAAGGCGGGGGATGACGTTTTTTATCATGAATGATCAGCGAGTTTATTGGTTAACGGGGTTATCGGGATCTGGCAAGTCCACCATTGCCGAGGCCTTTCGGAACCAGGTCATGAGTCAGGGGAAGTCCGTCTCGATTCTGGACGGGGACACAATACGTGCCAAACTGCACCGGCACTTGGATTTCTCAGTGGAGGCGATTAAAGAAAACAACAGACGAATTGCGCAATTGTGTTGCGAAGAGATGAGTGAATTTGACTATGTCGTAGTGGCTGTGATTTCACCCTTCCGGGAATCCCGTTTGGTATCGCGTGAAATCATCGGAAACGCCTATTGTGAAGTCTATGTGCGGGCTAGCCTGGATGCTGTTAAAAAACGGGATCCTAAGGGACTGTACAAGAAAGCCTTGGCCGGGGAAATTCCGAACTTTATCGGGATCGCGCCGGAAGTCCCCTATGAGCCCCCGCTAACCCCTGACATCACACTGGATACCGAGTCGATGAGCGTGGGTGAATGTGTGGGTGTTTTGGTGAGTCATAGTCAGGATGCTGTCATATGAGCAAGAATATTCAGTGGTGGATAAGGAACAGCAAGCGTGCTTTGAAAAGCCCGCATTTGCTTTACAGCCGGGTGGATTACGCCGTCAAGCGCTCGGCGGCCGACGTGATGTATCGGTTCGGGCGCTATCGGTATCCTCACCGGATTATTTTTTTATCAGGGATGGCCCTGGGGGCCACAACGTGGGTCAAGAATTTGTTTGCCCGGGTCCCGGGTATTTATACCCGGCCCACACCGATGCCTGAGGAGGTTCGGTATAATCAGGATATCTGTGATTCCGCTTTTAAGTACGTACCTAAATACGGTAATACTTTATTTAAGACGCATTTAAATCCGACAAAGGAGAATGTTGATTGTCTGTTTCGAAATGGCGTTGAGAAGATTCTTGTGACACATCGAGACCTTCGCGACGTGGCGATCTCACGGTATCATCGATTGGTAAAATTTCCTAAAGATCCGTCGGATAAGATGTATATGGATTACGTTAGCATTGGCAAGAAAGAAGCTCTCGATCATTCCATTCGGATCATTAAGGAGAAATATGAACCTTGGATACTAGGTTGGTACCGTGTGGCGGAACAATATCCCGGCAGGATCATGTTCGCCAAATTTGAAGAGCTCAAAGCGGATACGCTTGGCACATTTAAGCGTATGCTGGACTTTTACGGCATTTCGTTGGCCGATGATAGAATTATGGATATCGTCGAGTCTTCACGCGGGAGAAAAGGTTTTGAAAAAAATATGAGGGAGGCACATGTGCTCCCCTGGGGTTTATCCACCAATTTCCGGTCCGGCGGGATCGGATATTGGAGGACGGAACTCACAGAGGACCAGGTCGATTTGTGCAAGGAGCTCTTGGGAGACACGTTAGTACGCCTAGATTATGAAAAAGATTTAAACTGGGGCTATGGGCCAAAGACTGATTATGCCAAAAAAGAGTAATTAAGGCCGCCAAATTCTATCATACGACAGGGTGCGAAGTAAATTTCACGGAAGTTTCGCGCTCGTATAATTAACCTTCTACGACGATTTGGAGACTAATGGTAATTCTCAAGATTATTTCGACATCGATGTTGGGGAAGTATTCCGTTAGATTAAGATGATGGAATCAATTAATAATCTGTTTCTTAAGTGTTATAAGGACAAACGGGTCCTGGTTACCGGACACACAGGATTTAAGGGGGCGTGGCTTAGTTTGTGGTTGCTCGAACTTGAGGCTAAAGTGGCCGGCTTCTCGATCGACGTTCCTACCGAGCCCTCGGCCTTTGAAGCAATGGAACTTTCTCATCGCCTTCAGGATTTTCGGGGAGACGTCCGGCGTATGAAGGAATTACGGTCAATATTTAAGGAATTTCGACCGCAAATTATATTTCATTTAGCTGCCCAGCCGTTTGTTCGTGAATCTTTGCGTGAACCAAAGAGAACTATTGAGACGAACGTGATGGGTACTGTTAATGTCTTAGAATGTGTAAGAGAATCATCAATAGTTGAGGCGGTTGTTATTATAACCAGTGATCAATGTTATGAGAACGTTGATTGTGAGTGGGGTTATCGTGAGATCGACCGCCTTGGGGGGGATGATCCCCAAAAGGCCTCGAAAACTTGTTCTGAGTTAATATGCCAAGCGTACTCCCGGTCCTATTTCGGTGCCGAAGGATCGACCGCTATTGCCACAGCTCGTGCAGGGTATGTTATAGGGGGTGGCGATTGGGCCAAGCATAGGCTGGTTCCGGACTGCATAAAGGCGTGGTATGATCGGGAAGTTCCCGTAATTAATCATCCTGAGTATCGTTGTCCGTGGCAGCATGTCTTCGAACCGTTAAGTGGCTATTTGTGGCTCGGGGCGCTCCTTACTAATCAGCGATCTGATCTAAACGGTGAATCCTTCAATTTTGGCTCTGAGCCAAGTTCGGTAAGGTCGGTGGAAGAACTCATCGAGTCTTTGATCGCACGATTAAGTAAAGGTCGGTGGGTTCGCGCCCAATCGGAGGATATTTACTCCGAACCTATTTATAGGCTCAACTGTGAAAAGGCGCTAAATCAATTGCAATGGGTATCCGTCCTGAGTTATGACGATATGGTAGATAAGACGGTGGAATGGTATAAGCAATTTTACAAGGGCGGAACTGATATGTATTCTACCGGACGGCAACAAATTATGGATTATGTTCGAATGGCTGCGGAAAAAAAACTGGCATGGACGTTTGGAAAGGAATATGAAAAGCGCAGTAGGAGGCGGGCCGCCGGTGGTGAATGAATATGGGGCGGGAAGATGAATCGGTGCTAACCTATCGGTTATCCAAGGAGTTCTTCCTTCTATGGATGTGAATAAGACTAACAGAGTCATGATTGTAGGCGGTTTAGGATATGTTGGCGGACGGTTAACACACTATCTTACATCGCACAGTTATGCTGATCTGGTTCTCACAACGACTCGAGATTCTTATCCGAATTGGGCCAAAAGTTATGAAATCTGCCCTCTGGATTTAAGATCAGAATCATCAATTCGTCGTTGCCTAGAGATGATGCGCCCTGAAATTCTGGTTAATCTTGGGGGGATGCAGCAGGCAGAATGTGAGATCGACCCGGACGGTGCTGTTAAGGTCAACGAGGCTGGAATAGACTCGCTTCTTTATGTGGCCCGGGACATTGGGGTCCGGCGATTTGTGAATCTTTCCAGTTTTCAGGTTTATGGTGATTTCTCCGGAAGCATTACGGAGCAGACGCATTGTCAACCTCGTTCGGTATATGCGCGAACAAAGCTAAATGCCGAGGGAATTGTCCGGCGATATAAGGAGAAGGGAGTTTCCGCGGTAACATTACGTTTGGCCAACGCCTATGGTAATCCGATGGACACTGAGGTTGCCGGGTCAGTTTGGTCTCTTGCGGTGAATTCGTTTTGCCGGAACTTGGTACAAACAGGGAAAGTGACCATAAAGTCTAATCAGTACCGGGATTTTATTACGATGTTTGATGCTGTTCGTGGGATCGAACATGCCATGCATATGCCTGAAGAACAAATAGGAACCGGTGTATTTAACCTGGGAGGTGATAATTGTATGCAAATTAAGGATATCGCCCATCGGGTTGTACGCATCAATGCCGAATTTGATCAGAGTTCCGAGCCGATTATCGAGGGGCCAATCGAGGATCTGGACAAGGTCTTTGCGCCCTTTGACTACCGGATTGATAGAATTAAAGAAACAGGTTTCGAGTTGCAGGGGGATATGGATCAAGCCATCCGATCTACGTTAAAGTTTTGTAGAGAACATGCCGGATCATCACTTTCATAGCCGATCTATTGTTCGTGGCATATGAGCAGCTATTAATGTTTGGTCCAAAATATGAAATACAGACATGCACACTTTTTAACGGATGGTGTTCATAGAATCCCGCGGGCACTTCCTCACGCATCGGAACACATATCCGGTGTGATTCAAAGGCTAAAGATTTTGAGACCGCGAAATGATAATGAATACAGTTTATAAGAACAAGATCATTCAAGCCATAGATATGATCGCAGCGTTTTCCATTGGGCTGATAACGGTCGGGTATGTCATGTACGCTGCCCGGTTTGCCGAGCGGCATATTCAGTTCCCATTCCTTGATTTTCCGGTCTTTATCGGAGAATTCCTCCTAATATTCTGCGCAATGCTGTTTGCGATTCGGGTGTGCCTAAGCGACTATAAATTTAATAAATGGCAAATAATTCTCAGTTTATACTTTATATTCGTCTTATCTAAGGCCGCATTTGGTTACGCAAAATGGGGAGCTCTCGCCTTTCGCCATGCAGCCCTGATGTACTATCCTGTTTTTGCAGTCTTCGGATACGCATTTCTTAGGAAGAAGAATTTCACTGATCCGGTCAAATTGTTTGTGTTAAGCGTAATTGTTGGAATATTTGTTATTCGTGATTTTTATTTTTATCCAACGGTTATTATGCTGAATATCGCGATAATCCTAATATTATCTTTCAAGAATTCGACTCTAAAGTATTTATCGGCAGTGGTCCTCGTGCTGACAACTCCTTACCGATATTTCTTTCATACTGCCCGAATGATGATTCTTGGGCACATTATATATGTTTTGTATTTGTTTGCCGTGGGGCTCTACCTATTAAGGTGGCCTCGCCGGTATAAATTAATGGGGATTTGTCTCACATTAGTGATATTAGCGGTGGGGGTAGAGTGGTACGCAGGTTTTGAACGAGTACATTCCATATTCGCCATAGATAGACATGTAGCCATCTTCAAGAAATATGATGATCGCGTACAGTCGCAAAAAGATACATTCGAGTTTAAGGAATTTGGCCCTGTACAGATTTACAATCCTAACAAAACAATAGAAGAGAGGAGCATTCAGCTTAAAAGCCCGCTGCAAGAGGGACAGGCAGAAGGTAATGAAGCCCATATAAGGATGTCCGAGGATATGTTCCAGGAGGAAACTCCGACAACGGCTAAAATTGGGATAGAAAGGAAGTCCAAGGATGGTAATAATTATGAATCCGATTTGAACAATTCCGTGTTCCGATTGCTTGTATGGCGGGATATGTTTGAGGAATACGCAACGGCTGGGTGGCCCGTTATTGGATTTGACTATGGTAAGCCATTACGGTCTATAAGTATAGAAATACTGAATTGGTGCCGTTCGGAGTGGAGTCGTGACGGCTGGGTAGCCCCACACAATTCTTTCTTACACATTATGTATAGATCCGGTATTGTGGGATGCTTGCTAATATTTGGCATATGCATCTTTCTTGTCCGTATGGCTATCTTTTTTATTCGACGACGAGACTTCCGCGGCATATTATTGTGTGGGTCTATAATAATGTGTTTTGTCGCAGCCAATTTCCTGATAGTGTTGGAGGCGCCTTACAGTGCGATCCCTATTTGGACCCTTTATGGTGCAACGGTCCGTTATTATGTTGAAGAAGTCCGAAATACAATTGTCGTAAATGGTGCCGGTGAAGAGCCATTACAAATGCATCAACGTCGTCATTCTTTAGATGAAAGGTGCGTCACGTAGTATGAGAGGATGGAAAAACAACAGGGTTTTTATCACCGGCGCCGACGGTTTCATCGGCAGTCACCTGGTCGAACGGCTCGTGAAGGAGGGGGCGAAGGTCCGCGCCTTTGCGTACTATAATTCCTTCAACAGTTGGGGCTGGATGGATTCATTTTCGAAGACGACACTCGATCAAATCGACGTCTTCACCGGAGATGTGCGCGATCCCAACGGTGTGCTGACGGCAGCGCAAGGGTGCGAGGTAATCTTCCATCTCGCGGCATTGATCGGAATTCCGTTCAGTTATCACTCTCCGGACAGTTACGTCGATACCAATGTGAAGGGGACCCTCAACGTTCTGCAGGCGGCCAAACAGCTCGGCGTGAAGAAGGTGGTCCATACTTCCACCAGCGAAGTCTACGGGACAGCCCAACAGGTGCCGATCACCGAAGACCATCCGATCAATCCGCAGTCCCCGTACGCGGCGACCAAGTCGGCGGCCGACAGTCTGGCCCTGTCATTCTACCGGTCCTTCGATCTGCCGGTCACGGTGCTGCGGCCGTTTAATACGTTCGGTCCGCGCCAGTCGGCGCGCGCTGTGATCCCTACAGTTCTCGCCCAGGTGCATGCCGGCCGCAAGACGATCAAGATGGGGAATCTTGACGTGACCCGTGATTTCAATTACGTAGATAATACCGTCGAGTCCTTTCTGGCCGTCGCGCAGTCTGCCAAGACAAACGGGGAAGTGATCAACTCCGGCAGCGGGGTGGAGACGTCGTTGGAAGAAATGGTGGAGGCGGTCCGCGAGATCACCGGAATCAAATTCCGTGTGCAGACGGAGAAAGAGCGTTTGCGGCCGGGCAAGAGCGAAGTGGAGCGGCTGGTCTGCAGCGCCGACAAGCTCAAAGACCTGACCGGCTGGTCGCCGAAGATTGATTTCAGGAACGGTCTGCGCAAAACCTCGGAATGGATCGCCAAGAATATGAGCAGCTACAAACCGGATATCTATAATGTCTAGCAAGGTCCAGGCCATCATCCTCGCCGGCGGGCAGGGTACGCGCCTGCGGCCGTACACGGCCGTGATCCCCAAGCCGCTGATGCCCGTCGGGGAACATCCGATTTGCGAGATCATCATCCGTCAGCTCAAGGACGCGGGGCTGACCAACATCGTCATCTCCACCGGACATCTCGCAGGATTGATCGAGGCCTATTTCGGCAACGGCAAGAAGTGGGGCGTGAACATCACCTATGTGACCGAAGACAAACCGCTGGGCACGGCCGGCGCGCTGAAGCTGGTGAAGAATATGGATGAGGATTGCCTGATCATCAACGGCGACGTCCTCACCGATCTTGATTTTAAGGCGGCGCTGACCTATCATCGCCGGCGCAAGGCCCTGGCCACGATCACCGTCAAAGAACGGATCGTCAAGACCGACTTCGGTGTCATTGCCATGAACGCCGACAGTGAATTAGTCGATTACATCGAAAAGCCGGAACATAAATCCTTTGTCAGCATCGGCGTCTATCTGCTCAGCCGGCAATGCCGTTCCTACATTGAAACCGATGAAAATATCGGCATGCCCGAACTGGTCCTCCGGCTGAAGGACAAGGGCAAGAAGGTCTGTTGCTTTCCCACCAAGGCGCTGTGGCTCGACCTGGGCCGCATCGACGACTTTATGGCCTCGCAGGATTTCTTCGAGAAACACAAAAATAAATTTCTTAAGATTCCGAAACGGTCCCGCTGATGAAATCCACTGTCCTGATAACCGGCGTCAACGGATTCCTCGGGGGAGGGATGTGGGAATACTTGTCCGGCAAAAGCCGCAGCGTCAAACTGGCGGGGGCGGATATCATCCCGGGCCTGGAAGACGAGCGGATTTGGCACATCGATCTGACCTGCGAGCGTTCGCTGGAAAAGATGCTCATCCAGGTCCAGCCGGACATCATCATTCATTGTGCCGGCGGGCGCATGGCCGACGCGGAGGCCGCGCGTTTGGCCAACCTGGGAACGACCGAATCGCTGTGTGCGGCGCTGCATGAACGCGGCATGACCGGCACCCGCGTGGTGATTCCCGGATCCGCGGCCGAATACGGAATACCCGCCAAGAATGTGCGTAAGATCCGTGAAGACGTAAAGCCGCGGCCGCAGTCCGAATACGGTCATATAAAATGGGAGCAAACCCGTGCCGCGCTGGGCTGGGCTAAAAAGGGTTTGCACATTTGCGTGGGCCGTATCTTCAACATCACCGGCGCCGGCACGCCCGAGTCTCTGGCCGCCGGACGTTTTGCCCAGCAGATCGCCCTGATGGAACTGCGCGGAAAATCCGGCATCCTGCAGACGTACGATCTCTCCGGCAAACGTGATTTCATCGACATCCAGGACGTCTGCGCGGCCTTGTGGATGCTCGCCCGTCACGGCGCGTCCGGTGAGGTATACAATATCTGTTCGGGCCGGCCGACCGGTGTCGCGGAACTGCTCGAACGTTTGATCATGTATTCTAAGATGACCGACGTGACCATCGACGAGCAGGGAACATCGAGCCCGAGCTTTAACGTGATCGGTTCGGCAACCAAGATCAAACGCGCCGTCGGCTGGGAGGTGCAGGTCGCGCTGGATAAAAGTTTACGGCAGACCCTGCACAGCTGGCGCCGAAAGGTCCGCGGCTGATGCGTGTCCTGGTCGGCCACAATGCCTACCAAAACTTCGGCGGCGAGGACGCGGTGGCCGCTTCCGAAACCCGGCTGCTGCGCGAACGGGGCCATGACGTCCACGAGTACCACCGCTCCAATGCCGAACTCAACCGGCTCAGCCTGAAGGACAAGTCCCGATACCTGTGGTATCTCGGCTGGAACGAAGAGAGTTATCAGCAGGTCCGCGCGCTGATCCGCAATGTCCGTCCCGAAGTCGCCCATTTCCACAATATCTATTTCATGATGAGCCCGGCGGTCTATCATGCCTGCCGCGCCGAGGGCGTTCCCGTCGTACAGAGCCTGCACAATTTCCGGCCGCTGTGCGCCAACGGATTGCTCTTTCGGAATAATCACGTGTGTGAAGATTGCCTGCGCGGTTCGCTGATGCCGGCGGTCCTGCACCGCTGTTCCCAGAATTCTCCGATCATCAGCGCCATGGTGGTCCGTATGCTGCGCAGTCACCGGAAGATGAATACCTGGCGAGAAAAAGTCAACGTCTACATCACCGCCACCGAATTTACCCGGCAGAAATACGCCGGGGCCGGTTTTGACGCGGACCGGATCTTCGTGAAGCCCAACTTTGTCGAAGACCCCGGTGAAGTTCCGGCGCAGGACCGGGGATATGCGCTCTATGTCGGCCGGCTCAGCGACGAAAAAGGAGTCGATGTGATGATCCGGGCGTGGAAGGACCTGACGGACATCCCGCTGAGGATCGCCGGCGACGGGCCCGGCCGCCTGTACCTGTCGGGATATATCCAGCGTCACGCCATCAAGCACGTCACGCTGCTCGGTCATGTCGATGATGAGAAATACCGCGAGCTGATGGGTGGTGCCCGTTTTCTGGTGCTGCCGTCAATCTGCTACGAGAATTTTCCGCGGATTGCCGTGGAGGCGCTGGCCTACGGTCTGCCGGTCCTGGCCAGCCGGCTGGGGAGCCTGGAAGAAGTGATTAACCACGACGAAAACGGCATGCTGTTCGAACCGGGCAAGGAAGAGGCGCTGGCCGCGGCGGCGCGGACGCTGTATCAGTCTTCCGATCTGCCCCGGATGCGCGAAGCGGCGCGGCAAAAGTATGCGGATGAATACTCGCCTGATAAGAATTACGATCAGCTGCTGGCGGTCTACGAACGCGCCCTGCATTCATCATGAAATATATTTCGACCGCCATTCTCATCGCTGCCTTTTTCTTGCTCCGGCCCTATCAGATGCAAAAGCTCGGCCTGATGTACAAGGGTGACGATCACTCCTACTTCGCGCACGCCACCGCCATCGCCTACGGACAATTTCCGTCGTATGAGAAGGAGTATTACCTTCACGGCGAAGGCCGGCCGCTGCACAGCATCGGCAGCGGGATCATGGCCGCGCCGTTTGTATTCGTTTTCTCGATGATCGACCGGATCGAGGGCAGCAGCATCGTGGAACAACGCACCGCGGACAATATCCGTCACAGCTGGTCGCTGTTCGGATTTGTCGTGGCCAGCTGCACGTATTTCTGGCTGGGTTGCTGGCTGTTGTACCTGTCGGGAGTCCGAATCTTTCCCGCTCGGTATGTGGTCGCCGCGGTCATCCTGCTGGTGATCGTGCAGGGCATTCCGCTATATGTGTTTCGCCGGCCGGTCTTTGCTCACATTTACGAATTCTTTCTGCAGAGCGCCATGGTCTTTTTGTTGTACAAACCATATGAAAACCGCTCGCCGGGGCTGAGGTACTGGGCCGCGGTGGGGTTCACGCTCGCCCTGATGCCGCTGGTGCGCTACAACAACGCGGCGGCCATGCTCGCGTGGTGGATTATCCTGCTCGTCAGGCATCGGGTTCTGCGCAACTGGCGGCAGAACAGAGCCATCCTGACGGCGCTCGGCGCGTTTGCCGTGCTGGTGGGTATCTTCTTCATCGTCCCGGTCGTGATGCACGTCGATTCCGGATACCTGACCAAGTTCCGCTATTTTCTCAGGCCGTGGTGGTTGCCTGAATATCCGCAGCGTGTTCTCAATGTCCTTTTCGGGATCAGCTGGGGGCTGATCTGGTCGGCGCCGTTTATTCTGGCGGGGACGTGGGCGGCGTTTACGGTCCGATCCCCGCAAAGGAAATACTTATGGGCGGCTATGGCCGCGATGCTCGTCAATTTTCATATCATCGTGACCTATGCCGCCCAGGGCGGTTACTACGGCTATCGTTACTTTATTTTCTCGATGATCCCGCTTTTGGTGGTGCCGCTGGCCGGAGGATTGGAGGCGCTGGACCAGCGTTTCCGGTGGAGGTTTCGCGCGGCGGTGATTCTGACCGCGTTGTTTCCGCTGTTCTCCATGTTGTGCTTTGAAGGCAACGATACCACCCTGACCCAGCATATCGTGAAGATCTCCCGGGGATACGGTTACTCCAACCACACTTACCAGTGGGAAGTGTGGAAGCTGCTGTTTACGCAGCCGGTCGAGTGGGGGATCGCGGTCTTTAAAGGCGGATTGCTCTACTGGATCTATGCATCGGCCCACCAGGCCGGGGCCGAACGGTTCCTGCCGGCCGTGGTCCTGCAGAAATACCCCGACTTCCGCGTGGATATCCTGCTAAAAGTATTAATAATCTATACACTTCCATTCCTCTTACTGTATATTAGTAATAAAGTGACGGGCAAGACGGATAGACGCGCGGGGCGGGCCGCCTAGAAAATCCTTTGTAATTACCGTCCGCTGTGCTATTCTACTCCATCCCGACGCTAATCCCAAACCAATATTGCTGATATAAGTGCATCACACGAAACAGTTTATGTCTGAGACGGTCAACATCCTCGGAGTCGACGTCGCCGTAACGACCTTGGAGAAGACCGCCGCCCGGGTTGACCGATGGCTTGCCGACGGGCACAAAGCCTACATGTGTTTTGCCCCGGTCTCGACACTGGTGGACTCTCAAAAATCTGCGGAGTACCGGTCGGTGGTCAACGGCGCATCCCTGATCAATCCTGACGGTATGCCGGTTGTGTGGGTAGCGCATTGGAAAGGGGAGCCGGAAATGCAGCGGACCTGCGGACCGGATTTTTTGGTCCACATGCTGTCGCGGGCCGGCGCCAACGGCTACCGGCATTTCTTTTACGGCGGGACCGACAAGAGCAAGGACATCCTGCTTCAGAAAATAAAGACCCGCTGGCCTAAGGTGAACATTGCCGGCGCCATCGCTCCGCCGTTCCGGGCCGTCGGGGAAATCGAAGATCAGTCCGTGATCGATGAGATCAACGCGTCGGGCGCCGATATCCTGTGGGTCGGTCTGGGGTCTCCCAAACAGGACTATTGGATGGCCAATCACCGGGACCGGCTCACCGTGCCGGTCATTTGCGGCGTGGGGGCGGCCTTTGATTTTGTGGCCGGGATCAAACCCATGGCGCCGGAGTGGATGCGGCGCAGCGGACTGGAATGGTTTTTCCGGCTGTGCAGCGAACCCCGGAGGTTATGGCGCCGTTATATCCTCGGGAACACACAGTTTATTTACTACCTGATCACGAAAGAACTATTCAGACATGGCTAGCCATATCGCCGAACGGTATCTGATCCGCATCGTGTATATCACGATGGACCTCTTTCTGGCGGCGATGGCTTTTTGGAGCGCCTGTCTGATCCTGCCGCATAAACTTAAATTCGATATCACGCTGTACAACATCTTTTTGGGGGAAGCCAATCCGCACAGCACCGTCTTCTGCCTGTGGACCCTGGTGATCATCATCCTCAACTATACGAGCGGTCTGTTTGAGACCCGGCGGGAGTTGTCCGAAGTCCTGGAGGTGTGGGCGGTCCTCAAGGCCAATATGCTGGCCGCGCTGATCGTCATGGTCTCGATCTATGTCGTAAAGATCGAAGGTTTTCCGCGGACCATCTTCGCCATGTCGTTCATCTTTATCTTTGGCTATCTGACGATATGGCGCATTATCAAACGCAGTCTGGTCGATTATCTTGTTTCCCACGGTTACAACAATTTTAACGTCGTGATCGTGGGCGCGGGAAAGGTCGGGCGCGCCTTGACCGAAGAGATTCACAAGCGGCCGGGCTTCGGCCTGCGGGTGGTCGGATATCTCGACGACTTCAAGCCGACCGATGAAAAGGTGGACGGCATACCGATCTTGGGCAAGACCATGGATTTCGTGAAGATCGCGCGTAAGGAATTTATCCAGAAGATCTTCATCACCATTCATCTCGATGAACGCGTATTCTCCAAACTCCTGGAAGAGGCCAAACGGATCGGCGTTAATGTCCGTTTGATACCGCACGGCTACCATTTATTGGGCGGACAGCTGACGCAATCGAACATCGGCACGATTCCCGTATTGGAATACTCCAACATGCTGACCGTTCAGAAACAGGCGGGCAAGCGTATTTTTGATGTTATCTTTTCCCTGATCTTTATCATGATCCTCGCACCTTTCTTGCTGATGGTGGCGATTCTGATCAAGCTCGACAGTCCCGGCCCGGTATTTCACAGGTCATTGCGTTACGGACGGAAGGGCCATAAGTTTCAGATGCTCAAGTTCCGCAGTATGGTCAAGGATGCTGAGAAGAAGATGGATGAGCTGCGGCAACACAACGAAGTCGACGGGCCGATCTTCAAGATCAAGAACGATCCGCGGATCACCCCCATCGGACGGATTCTCCGCAAGTACAGCATCGATGAGCTGCCGCAATTGTTCAATGTCCTGAAAGGCGATATGAGTCTGGTTGGACCCCGGCCGCTGTTGACCGAGGAGGTCCAGCGTGAAGACCTGCGTCAGCTGTTGCGGTTGGAAGTCCTGCCGGGCATGACGGGCCTGTGGCAAATCCGCGGCCGCAGTGATGTCTCCTTTACACGGTTGCTGCGCTGGGACATGTGGTACATCAATAACTGGTCGATATGGCTGGATGTCAACATTTTGTTTCAGACGATACCGGTGGTCATCCGCGGGCGGGGGGCATACTAGTGCGGCCGGCCTTTACAGACGACTATCAAGCCGAAGACTGGTTCGACCTGGCCATGCGCTTTTTCCTGTGCCTGATGGCCCTGATGTTGCCTTACAGCATGGCCGTGATTGAATGGGCCTTCGGGTTGTCTTTTGTGACGTATATCGCCAAGCGGATTTATGTTTTCGCGAAGGGACCGCGGCAGGCTTGGTGGACCATGTTCCGGCCGCGGCCGAATCCGTTGAACCGGCCGATCGCCGTGTACCTGGCGGTCTGTTTTGTCTCGGTGTTTATGAGCGACCGCTTTGCGGATTCGTTCGAGAGCCTTTTTACCAAAACGGCCGAGCCGATTATCCTGTATTTCCTGATTCTGGAGGCCTTCCGTTCAGTCAAACAGGTAAAGGTGCTGGTGGCCGTGATCTTTATGACCGCGGTGGTCACCGGCATCGACGCGCTGATTCAGTTTCATGTGACCGGTGAAGATTTCTTCCTCGGGCGTCCGTTATCCAAAGGACCGCGGGCCACCGCCGGGTTCAACGCGCCCACCGGACTGGGCGCCTATCTGGTCATGTCCATCCCGGTCGTCGCCGGCTTCTGGAATTCGCGCAGGTTTGCCTCGGCAGCCGCGCGGACCGGATTGCTGGCCGGTTTGGCCTGTCTCTTTTACGCATTGGTCCTGACGTTCTCCCGCGGGGCGTGGCTGAGCCTGATTCTCGGCAGTCTGTTGACGGCGGTTGCCTGTATGATCATGCAACGGTTTACCCGGCGGCAGATCATCGCCTTTGCCACCGGCAGCCTGCTGATCGTCGGGCTGATGGGCACGTACTACATGGCGAATAAGGACCGGTATTCCAGTCTGAACAGAAGCGTGCTGAACTGGCGTGTGGCGGTGTGGCGGGATACGATCGCCATGATCAAGGAGAAACCCGTGTTCGGCTACGGGATCAATACGTACATGCGGCAGTTTCAGCACTATCGCTACGACCGGTTGAATGTTCCCAAGCATAAGCAACACCGCGCGACCTACGCGCACAACTGTTATCTGCAAATCGCCATGGAGAGCGGCCTGCTCGGACTGGCCGCGTTTATGTGGATCCTGACCGCGTACTACCGGATGGCACTCCGCCGTATCCGGGAGCTGATGGAAGGGCGGCAGGAGCGTACCGTCCTGGCCATCGGGATCTTTACCGGGATCACCGCGTTTTTCATACACGCATTTTTCGACACGCATTTTTACTCGTTACCGTTAGCCGCCTATTTGTGGAGCATGATGGCGGCTCTGTTCATTGTATTGAATCCAATCGCCAAGGGAAGGGACACCAGTCATGCCTAAGAATAAGACCGCCTTGATTACCGGGATTACCGGTCAGGACGGATCGTATCTCACCGAATTTCTCCTGGACAAGGGGTACCATGTTTACGGGATCATCCGCCGGTCATCGACGTTCAATACCAACCGCATCGATCACATCTATCAGGACCCGCACGAGCGCGGGGTGCGGCTCAAGCTGATTTACGGCGACCTCAATGATGCCAGTTCCCTGAACCAGATCATCAGGAAGGTCAAACCCGATGAGATCTACAACCTCGGCGCGCAGAGCCATGTACGGGTCAGTTTCGACGTTCCCGAGTTTACCGCCGAGATCACGGCGCTGGGGACCACTCGCCTGCTCGAGGCGATCCGGGATTCCGGTCTGAAAACGAAGTTCTATCAGGCCTCGAGTTCCGAGATGTTCGGCGGAAGTCTGCGTGAGAAGTTGCAGAGCGAAGACACGCCGTTTTATCCGCGCAGCCCGTACGCGGCGGCCAAGGTCTACTCGTATTGGATGACCGTTAACTACCGCGAGGCCTATGACATATTTGCCTGCAACGGCATCCTGTTTAATCATGAGTCACCGCGCCGCGGTGAGACCTTTGTCACCCGCAAGATTACGATGGCCTTGGCGCGAATCAAACACGGCGTGCAAAAGAAGCTTTATCTGGGGAATCTCGACGCCAAGCGCGACTGGGGCTTTGCCGGAGACTATATCGAGGCGATGTGGCTGATGTTGCAGCAGGACAAACCCGACGACTTCGTGATCGCCACCGGCGAGACGCATTCGGTAAAAGATTTTCTCACCGAGGCCTTCACTTACGCGGAACTGGACTGGAAGAAGTATGTGGAAGTCGATCCCCGCTATTTCCGTCCGACCGAGGTCGAGACCTTGATCGGCGACGCGGCCAAGGCGCGGCGCAAACTTAAATGGAAACCCAAAGTCGGATTTAAAGAACTAGTCCGCATGATGGTCGACGCGGATATGCGACTGGTCGAGAGGGAGCTGTACGGAACGAAAGGACGGCCGGCATGATCAAGCTGACGGACCAACGCATCGCGGTCACCGGCGGCGCCGGCTTCCTGGGCCAGGTCGTGGTCAACATGCTGGAAAAGAAAGGATGCCGCGAGGTCTTTGTCGTGCGCAGCAAGGAATATGATCTGCGCAAACAGGCGGCGATCAAACGGCTGTACCAACAGGCCCGCCCGGATATGGTGATCCACCTCGCCGCCTCGGTGGGCGGGATCGGCGCCAACCGCGACAACCCCGGCCGCTATCTTTACGAAAATACGATCATGGGCCTGGAGTTGATGGAGCAGGCCCGCCACCACGGCGTTCGGAAGTTCGTCACGGTGGGGACGATCTGCGCGTACCCCAAATTTACACCTGTTCCGTTTAAGGAAGAGGATTTGTGGAACGGTTATCCGGAGGAGACCAACGCGCCGTACGGGGTGGCCAAGAAGCTGTTGCTCGTGCAATCGCAGGCGTACCGTGAGCAATACGGTCTTAACGCCATCTATCTGCTGCCGGTGAATCTGTACGGGCCGGGCGACAACTTCGATCCGTCCTCGTCGCATGTTATTCCGGCCCTGATCAAGAAATGCGTCGATGCCAAGCGGCAGAATGCGGACAGCATTACTGTGTGGGGAACGGGCAAGGCCACGCGCGAGTTTCTTTATGTCGATGACGCCGCGCGCGGGATCGTCCTGGCCGCACAAAAATACGACAAACCGGATCCGGTCAACCTCGGCGCCGGATTCGAGATCTCAATCCGGGACCTTGTCGCGATGATCGTCAAGCTGACCGGATTCAAGGGTGAGGTGGTCTGGGATACGTCCAAGCCCGACGGCCAGCCGCGCCGCTGTCTGGACATCACCCGGGCCAAGGCGGAGTTCGGATTTGAGGCCAAGACCTCGTTTGAATCGGGTCTGAAAAAAACTATTCAATGGTACACAAAGTATGGCCGACCGTGAGCTGATCATTACCCGCTGCGATCAAGTCATGTTCTGCGCGGTATGCGGACTGGCGTGGTTTATTCCGATTTCCATCGCGCTCGTCGAATGGATGTTCGGCATCGGCTTGCTGGCCTGGCTGATCAAGCGCGGGACAATCTTCAAGGCCTTGATGGAAGAGGAAGGCGCCGGCGGATGGGTGGCCCAGGCGAGGTTGTTGCTGCTGTCATTCAAACCGAAGCACAGCGCGCTCAACCGGCCGCTGCTTGTTTTTCTCGCCGTGGTCATCGTCTCCGCGCTGCTGGGCTTCAGTCCGCTGAAGTCCCTGAGTGCCGTGCTCACCAAGGTCCTGCAATGGGTCATGACCTATGTGATCGTGCTGGAGGCGGTCACGACGCGCAAACACGTGCGCGTGATCGGTCTGGTCCTGCTCGCCTCGGCGGCGTTAATCTCCATCAACGGTCTGGTGCAATACTCGACGGGGACCGGTTTTATCCGTCAGCGTACGGTGATCGACGGCCGCCGGGTGATGTCGACCTTCCGGCATCCGAATGATTTCGCCGGCTGGCTGACGATCATTTTGCCGACGGTTTTCTCGTTGTCGTTCATACAATTCTTCCGCGCGCGCCAGGGGCGCGACGCCTTTCTGGAGGGTTCCGACCGCAGCGGTTTTTTGCAATCCACGGCGTTTATCGCGATCTCCTTCGCGGTGTTGGCCTTGGCCGGTGTCTGCTTGGGGTTGACATATTCCCGGGGCGGTTGGCTCGCCACGGGGGTGGCGCTCTTGATCGCGACCGCGCGCCAGCCGCGGATACTGGTGCCCTTGCTCGTCGCGGGTGCGGTCTTCCTGGGCGTCTTCGCGGTGAGGATGGTCAGTGACCGGACGACCAACATCGGCGGCTCCATGAAGAACGTCTTCACCAATGTGTCGGACCGCAATACGATTTGGAACGAGGGACTGCAACTGGTGCGCGAGCGCCCGCTGCTGGGCATCGGTTTCAACAACTATCTGCAGACGGTCAAGGAACGCGGGAACAAGCGCCAGGAGTACGCGCACAATTGTTATTTGCAGATGGCTGCCGAAACAGGGATTGCCGGACTGCTGGCCTTCCTGTGGATCCCGCTAAGCCTGTTCCGGGAGGGGTTGCGCCAACTGCCCCGGGTCCGTGACCGGTTTCCGCATCATCTTCTGCTTGGGCTGCTCACCGGGACCGGGGCGTTTCTCCTGCACAGCTTCTTCGACACCAATTTCTATTCCACCCAGCTGAGCAGCCTGTTGTGGCTCGCCGCCGGGCTCATCCCGGCCATTCCCCGGAGCGAAGGGCAGGAACCGCCCCCGGGCCTGTCTCATTCAGCGTAACCATCTGCTGATAAATGGTTTAAGTATTATTCACCGGGCGGCATTATCGTTTGACAAACAAATCGCATTGGCTATAATAAACAGAATTATAAACGCCGCAATAACCTCCAATAATAGTGTAAGGAGTTCACCCGATCATGAACAAGCTCACTGTCAAAGACATCGATCTCAAAGGGAAGAAGATCATCCTCAGAGCCGATTTTAACGTCCCTTTGGACGATAATCAGAATATTACCGATGACATTCGTATTCAGGCGGCCTTGCCGACCATCCAGTACATCCTGGAACAGGGACCGGCCAAGCTGATCCTGATGAGCCACCTGGGACGCCCGAAGGGCAAGGCGGTCGATACTATGCGTCTGGCGCCGGTCGCCAAGCGTTTGCAGGAATTGCTCGGCGAAGACGTCCTGATGGCCTCGGACTGTGTGGGTGATGCCGTGCAAAAGGAAATTGCGGCCAGCCCGGCACGGGTGGTCCTGCTCGAAAATCTCCGCTTTCATAATGAAGAAGAGGCCAATGATCCGGCGTTCGCCAAATCCCTGGCCGGGTTGGCTGATCTGTACGTCAACGACGCCTTCGGCACCGCGCACCGCGCGCACGCCTCAACCGAAGGCATTACGCAATATCTGACTTCGGCCGCCGGCTTCCTGCTGGAAAAAGAGCTGAACTATCTCGGCCAGGCCGTCAGCAATCCGGCCCGGCCGTACGTGGTCATTATGGGCGGGGCCAAGGTATCCGACAAGATCCTGCTGATCGAGAATCTGCTGACTAAGGCCGACGCGATCCTGATCGGCGGCGGCATGGCGTATACCTTTTTAAAGGCGCTCGGCAAGCCGATCGGTAATTCCCTGCTGGAAAAAGACCGTGTCCCCACGGCCAAAGAACTCATGGAGAAGGCGAAGAAGGCCGGGGTCAACCTGGTGCTGACCACGGACTTCGTGGTCGTTGACGGGTTTGACAAGAAGGACACCGTGCGCATCGTCGATGAGATCCCCGACGGCACCGAAAGCATCGATATCGGGCCCAAGACCCGTGCAGAATTCAAGAAAGTCCTGAGCACCGCCAAGACCGTTGTCTGGAACGGTCCGGTCGGCGTTTTCGAGATCGACCCCTACGCTCAGGGCACCAAGGAAATCGCTGAATACCTCGCGCAACTCGACAGCGCCACCACGATCGTCGGCGGCGGGGACTCGGCGGCGGCCGCCAAGAAGTTCGGCGTGGCCGAAAAGATGACACACATTTCAACCGGCGGTGGGGCGTCGCTCGAACTGCTGGAAGGCAAGGAACTGCCCGGGATCGCCGCGTTGACCAACAAGGATGAGGTGAACGCATGAGAAAATCAATTATTGCCGGCAACTGGAAACTCAACAAAACATGCAAAGAGGCCGTTGAGCTGGTCACCGAACTCAACCGCGAATTGAGCGAGACCACGGAAGTGGACGTGGTAGTCTGCCCGCCGTTTACGGCCCTGCGCGATATCAGCGACGTTTTGGTCGACAGCAAGATCGGCCTGGGCGCCCAAAATCTTTATTGGGAAGACTCCGGGGCCTTTACCGGGGAAATCTCCGCGCCGATGATCAAGGACGCCGGCGCGCAGTACGTCATCATCGGGCACTCCGAACGGCGCCAGTTTTTCGGGGAGACCGACGAGACCGTGAACAAGAAGATCCGCGCGGCCCTGGCGCATGAACTGACACCCATCGTCTGTGTCGGCGAAATGCTCGAAGACCGCGAGGCAGGCCGGACGGAAGAGGTCATCAAGACCCAGTTCAGCGGATCGTTCGCCGGATTGAGCGCGGAAGAGATGGAAAAGCTGGTCATCGCCTACGAACCGGTATGGGCGATCGGGACCGGCAAGACCGCGACCAAGGAGCAGGCACAGGAAGTCCATCAACTGATCCGTCAGCTGCTGACCGCCGCGCACGGCGAAAGCACCGCGGAGTCGATCCGGATCCAGTACGGCGGCAGCGTCAAGCCGGACAATATCGCCGAGCTGATCGCGCAGCCCGACATCGACGGAGCGCTGGTCGGAGGGGCCAGCCTGAAGAGCGATTCCTTCACACAGATCGTCAAGAATTCGCTGGGAGTAGCTAAATAAGTATTAGGTGCCTAAAAATTTCGAATATCGAACTTCGAATTTCGAAGCAAATTATAATATCAAATACCAAAATGTTCGAAGCAGACAGTTTTGGACATTGGATAATGTGAATTTAGGATTTACTTCGGATTTCGATATTCAGATTTCGGATTTGCCTGCCGCAATGTTTGCGCCAGTATAACGAGGAGACACGAAAATGACAGGGTTTATTATGTTTATTCACGCGATTATCTGCATCTTGCTGACCACGGTGATTTTGATGCAAGCCGGACGCGGCGGGGGTCTGACAGAGGCCTTTGCCGGCGGTGAGTCGATGTTCGGCGCGCAAACCAACGAGTTTATGATCAAGGCCACTTCCGTATTGACCATCCTGTTCGTACTGACATGCCTGGGGCTGGCGATCATGTCATCTCACAGCAGTAAATCGATCATGCCGGAACAGGTCGCGCCGCCGGTCGTCCCGGAAGCGCCGGCCCTGCCCAATCCGGATGCCGCGGCCGCGGATATGATGGATAAGATTCCGGATAAGAAACCGGTCAAGCCGCAGCAACAGCTTTAATTGCCGGACGGCACGCCCGCGGGCCGGGCCCCTTGATTTATGGTAATGCAGGACTATCTCTATCCTAGTTTGGGAAAACGTGCCCTCGCGGCGCTGCTTGTCGTTCAGCTCATCTTTTGTCCTCCTTGTCTCGCCTTTGAACGCACGGCCAGGCATGGAGGACAAATTGTTTCCACCCTTTTGTCCGATCCCCGGACGTTCAATCCGCTGGTCATCAAAGACGCCGGATCTTCCCGCGTCGTTTCCACGTTGTTCGAAGGTCTGACGACGACGAATGCCTATGACGGGACCGTCGAGCCGAATCTCGCGGAATCATGGACGGTCAGCAGCGACGGCCTGACGTGGACCTTTCATTTGCGCCGGGATGTCCGCTGGAACGACGGGGAGCCGATGACCGCCGATGATGTGGTCTTCACCTTCAACGATCTCGTCTACAATGACGACATACCGGCCTCCGCCCGGGACATCTTTACGATTGAGGGCAAGGGGTTTGAGGTCACCAAGATCGACGACTACACCGTGCAGTTTGTCCTGCCGGTCAAGTTTGCCCCGTTTCTGCGCGCTTTGAGCCAGGAGATCCTTCCCAAACACCGGTTGAAGAAATACGTCGATGACGGGACGTTCAATTTCCGGTGGGGCATCAACACCCCGCCGGCGGAGATTGTGGGGACCGGTCCGTTTATGATGCGGCGGTATGATCCGGGACAACGGATTGTATTGGTGCGTAATCCTTACTACTGGAAGAAGAGCAAGGAAGGGCATCAGCTGCCGTACCTCGACAAGTTAATTTACATGATCGTCCAGAGCGAGGACGTCATGATGCTGAAATTCCTCGAAGGGTCCACGGACTCTTTGGGGGTTTCCGGTCGGGACTATCCGTTGATCAAACCGCTGGAAAAGAAGAAGAACTTTACGGTCTATGATCTGGGCGCGGACTTCGGCAGTCAGTTCATCTTCTTCAATCAAAACCGGGGGAAGGATCCGGAGACGGGTAAACCGTACGTGCCGGAGCAAAAGCTGCGCTGGTTTACGGACCTGAATTTCCGCCGGGCCGTGGCCCACGCGATAGACAAAGAGCAGATCATCGCGATTGTCAAAAACAAACTCGGGTACCCGCAGTACTCACCGATCGGGCCCGGGGCCGGATTCTTCCACAATCCGAACGTTCCCAAACACGAGTACAATCCGGCCAAGGCCCGGCAAATCCTCGCCGAGGCCGGTTATGTGGACCGTAACGGCGACGGCTTTATCGATGATAAGGAAGGGAACCGGGTGGAATTCAATCTGAATACCAATGCCGGCAATGAGGAACGGGTTGAGATCGCCGGGATTATCCGTACGGACCTCGAACGGATCGGCATGAAGGTCAATTTCCAGCAGATGGAATTCAATACCCTGGTGAGGAGTATCAACACCAGTTTTGACTGGGATGCGATCATCCTCGGGCTGACCGGCGGGGTCGAGCCGCACTTCGGCAAGAATGTGTGGGATTCCGGCGGCCAGCTGCACATGTGGTACCCCAAACAGGAGTCTCCCGCCACCAAGTGGGAGGCGCGCATCGATGAGATCTTCAATAAGGCGGTGCAGGAATTGGACCAGGACAAGCGCAAGGTCTATTACGACGAGTTTCAGGTCATCGTCGCCGAGAATTTGCCGCTTATCTACACCGTACTCGGGTCCTCGATCTCGGCCGTCCGCAACAAATTCGGCAACCTCGACCCGACCAATCTGGGCGGCGTCTTTCACAACATCGAAGAACTTTATATTCTCGAGGAATTCAAATAGGCATGTGGCGCTACGTCATTAAAAGACTGCTGATTTCCATCCCGATGCTGCTGGGCATATCGCTGCTGACGTTTATCTTCATGCAGCTGACCCCCGGGGATTATCTCGACACCCTGCGGCTGGACCCGACCGTTTCCGAGGAGTTCATCACCGAACTTCAAAAGCTGTACCGCCTCGACCAGGGGATGATGGCCCAGTACTTTACCTGGCTGACCAATATCTTTCGCGGGGAATGGGGGTATTCCTTCCACTATCGTGTGGACGTCTTCGATATTATCAAAGGCCGGTTGTTCAATTCGTTTATCCTGTCGTTGGCGAGTTTCCTGCTGACGTGGGCGGTGGCGATTCCGTTGGGGGTGTGGGCGGCGCTGAACCGCAACAACCTGATCGACCGCGGGATCCAGTTCGGTTCCTACGTCAGTCTGTCCATGCCGAGTTTCTTCCTGGCGATGATCCTGCTGTACTGGGCCTCGCAGACCGGATTTCTGCCGCTGGGCGGGATGTATTCGCCGGACTATGACGATCTGGGTTTCTTCGGCAAGATCTGGGACGTACTCAAACATTTGGCGATCCCGGCGGTGGCCTTGTCGATCGGCGGCATCGCGGGGCTGCAGCGCTTGATGCGCGGGAACATGCTGGAGATATTGGGCCAAAAATATATCCTGACGGCCCGCTCCAAAGGGCTGCCCGAAAACCGGATCGTGTATCATCACGCCCTGCGTAACGCCATCAATCCGATGATCACCCTGCTCGGCTACGAATTCTCCGGTCTCCTGAGCGGGGCGGCGCTGATCGAGATCATCTGCAGCTGGCCGGGACTGGGCTCGCTGATGCTCACGGCGGTCCGTTCCAAAGATATATATCTGGTCATGGCCAGCATGATGCTGGGCGGGGCCATGTTCCTGATCGGAAATCTCCTGGCCGACATCGCCCTGGCTAAGGTCGACCCGAGGATCCGCTATGACTAATCCCGCGACGCATTCTCTCAGTGAGTTTCAAATCGCCATGCGGACCTTCCGCAAAAACCGCCTGGCCATGCTGTGCGTGATGATCCTCGGCGCCTTGTATTTCAGCGCGATCTTTGCCGGATTTCTGTCACCCTATTCCTTTAAGTCGGAACGGCGCGAGCATTCCTACGCGCCGCCGACCCGGATCCATTTTGTCGATGAAAGCGGCGAATTCGGCTGGCCGTTCGTCTACGGGATCAAGCTGTCTTTTGACGAGTACTACAAACGGATTTATCAGGAAGACCGCAGCGTGAAATATCCGGTGCAACTTTTCAATCACGGAGACGAGTACAAATTCCTTGGTCTGGTCCCGATGAACATTCACCTGTGGGGCGTGGAAGAAGGCGGGGCGGTCTATCTGCTGGGCGCCGACAATCGCGGACGGGATTTGTTGTCGCGTATTCTGTGGGGCGGACGGGTCTCGCTGTCGATCGGTCTGATCGGCGTGGCGATCTCGTTTTCGATCGGGTTGATTTTCGGCGGGATTTCCGGATACTACGGCGGATGGATCGATAATGTGCTTATGCGCATCGCCGAGATGGTGATGATGGTCCCGGGATTCTATCTGCTGCTGGCGCTGCGCGCCGCGGTCCCCCCGGAATTCAGTTCCGTTCAGGTGTATATCGCGATCGTGGTGATCCTCTCGTTTATCGGCTGGGCGGGTCTGGCGCGGATCATCCGCGGGATGTGCCTGTCGCTGCGCGAGCGCGAATTCGTGCTGGCGGCCAAGAGTATCGGCTTGTCGGATTTTTCGATCATCATCCGGCACATCCTGCCGCACACGCTGTCCTATTCGATCTTTGCGGTCATGCTGTCGATCCCCGGATATATCCTGGGCGAATCGGCGTTGAGTTTGCTCGGCTTGGGAATCGAGGACCCGTACTCCAGCTGGGGCTTGCTGTTGGCCGACGCGATGAGTATCGTCAAGATACGGTTTTATCCGTGGATCCTGATCCCGGCGTTCTTTATCTTCCTGACGATCATCAGCTTCAACGTGATCGGTGACGCCCTGCGCGACGCGCTGGACCCGATGATGAAGGCGGAGGGACAACGGTCATGAGCCTGCTGACGATCAAAGACTTAACGGTGGTCATCGATAACCAGGCGCAGACGCCGATCGTCAAGAACGTGTCGCTGCGCGTCGAAGCCGGCGAGATCGTCGGACTGGTCGGCGCCTCGGGCAGCGGCAAGACCACCACCGGCTACTCTGTGCTCGGTCTGCTCGATCCGGCCCTGGCGGTGCGCGCGGGTGAGATCATTTTCAAGGGAAAGAACCTGCTGCGCTGTCAGGAGGATTACCTGCGCAAGGTGCGCGGCGGGCAGATCAGCATGATCTTCCAGGAACCGTTGAACGCCTTCAATCCGGTCTTCAGTATCGGCTATCAGATCGATGAGATGCTTCAGTTTCACTCCGACATGAACTCCGAGCAGCGGCACAAGCGGACGCTGGAACTGCTCGACCTGGTCGGATTGCCGGAGCCGCAACGGGTCGTGAAGAATTATCCGCATCAACTCAGTGGCGGTATGCGCCAGCGCGCCATGATCGCCCAGGCCATCGCCGCCAATCCCGCATTGATCATCGCCGACGAACCGACCAGCAGTCTGGACGTGACGCTGCAGGCGCGGATCATCGAGCTGTTCCAGAAGATCCGCAAGGAGCTGGGCCTGTCATTTTTATTGATCACCCATGATCTGGGCATGGTGGGCCATCTCTGCGACCGGACCGCGGTCATGTGCCAAGGGGAGATCGTGGAGACCGGAGAAACCGCCAAGATCATTGACGAACCGCAGCATGAATACACCAAACGTTTACTGGGGGCGCTGAAAGTCTGATGATCCTCGAGCTGAAAAACATCACCAAGACGTATCCGCTCAAGTCCGGCTTCGGCACCAAGACCGGTAAGGTCGTGCGCGCGGTCAACAATGTCAGTCTGGGCGTGGAGAAGGGAGAGAGCATCAGCCTGGTCGGTGAATCGGGCTGCGGCAAGACGACCCTGGCGCGGGTGATCATGCAGCTGATCCGGCCGGACGGAGGCAATATTCTTTATGACGGGAAAAAGGTCGACCGGACCAATATCGCCACCTACCGCAAGGACGTGCAGATGGTCTTCCAGGACCCCTACAGCAGTCTGGACCCGCGGTACACGATCCGCCGGGTTATCGATGAAGGCATGGCCCTCGACAAGACACGCTTCAAGACCCAACAGGAGCGCGAGATGCGCATTCAGAAGATGCTCGGGGCGGTCCAGTTGAAACAGGACATGCTTGGCCGGTATCCGCATGAGTTCAGCGGCGGCGAGCGCCAGCGCATCGCCATCGCCCGCGCGCTGGTGCTTAATCCGACGCTGTTGATCCTGGATGAGGCGGTCTCTTCGCTCGACGTGCTCGTTCAGGAAGAGATCCTCAAGCTGCTGGCGTCATTGCAAAAAGACTTTAACCTCACCTACGTCTTTATTTCCCACAACCTGAAGGTCGTCAAACGGATCAGCCGGCGCGTGGCCGTCATGTATAAAGGCAAGATCGTCGAACTGGCCAAGACTGAGGACATCTTCAACAATCCGCTGCACTCGTATACGAGGGATTTATTGTCCGCGGCGGTGGACTACAAGTCGGTGATCCGCGATATGGAAATCCGTATACCCGACGGGGCCCAGCTGGAAGACAAAGGGGGCGGGCATTGGGTTATGCCCGAATAGGTGACGGAAATAAAATTGGATAAATACCGAATCTTCGAATTCTCGAGACAATCTCGAATCTTCGAATAAACGAATCACTTAAACGGCCGTTAAGTTTCATGCTATCACTCAGATTCTGGAGAAACGTAAATCGCTGGATCGGCTGGATCGCGCTGGCTGTGCTTTTCGGCCTGACGATCCTGGTGACCAACATCGAGATCAAGGATGTGGACCTGTGGCTGCATTTGGCATCGGGACGGCATATCCTCGAGACGATGAGCATCCCGGCCCAGGACTTTCTCTCCTTTACCGTCAACAACCGGCCCTGGAACAATCATGAGTGGCTGTTCCAGATCATCACCCAACTGAGCTTTGATTCGTTCGGTCCCGGCGGGCTGATCAATATCCGGGTGGTGGTGGTTTGTATGGTCCTGATGCTGCTGGTGATGATCGGCTACAATGACCGCCGCCTGGGACTGACCGTGTTCCTGCTGGTCCTGGTCCTGGAGACGTTTATGCTGCGCCTGCAGCTGCGGCCGGATATGTTCAGCCTGCTGTATTTCATTCTGTTCATGTACACGCTCGCGGTGCAGATCGGCCAGCGCAGCTCATTGATATTTCTCTTTATCATTCAGGTGATGTGGGTCAACACGCACGGATTTTTTATCTTCGCACCGGTGCTGATCCTGCTGATGATCGTCGCGGAATGGGCCAAGCGCAACGTCAAGCTTCCTTACGACTGGAACGCGGTCGGGCGTTACACCGATGAGGAGTTCGCCCGGCTGTGCTGGGCGCTGCTGGCGGTGACGCTGGCGTGCTTTGTGAATCCGCATCCGATCCAGGGCGCTATCTATCCGCTGCAGGTCCTCACGTCGCTCGGCGGGGACACATCGATCTTCTTTCAGCACATCAAGGAGCTGGAAAAGCCGATCCGTTGGGACAACCTGCTGATGTGGCAGCAAAACTGGTCCTACCGGCTGCTGATCGTCCTGTCGACGTTGAGCTTCATCCTGAACCGCCGGCGGCTGGACATCGGGATGTTCGTGCTGTGGGTGATCTTCCTGATCTTCTCGCTGAATGCCTTGCGCAACATGATCTTCTTCGCGGTGATCGCGTATTTGGTCATCCTGATCAATGTCCAGCACATCCGCTGGCGGCGGATCTTCTCACCGGTCCTGCTGAAGAAGCGCCGGCTCAAGTACATGGGGTCGCTGGTCTTCAAGGGGATCCTGATCATGTGGATGATCAACACCGGCCTGGACTTGTCGACGCACGGTTACTTTACGTTCGACACGATGGAGCGCAAAAGCGAGTTCGGCGGGATCACGCTCAAGAATTATCCCTACCGCGCCGCCGATTTCCTGGTCGAGAACAAAATCAAGGGGAACTTTTTTAACGACTTCAACTCCGGCGCCTATCTGCTCGGCCGCGCGCATCCGGATATCAAGGTCTACATGGACGGGCGCACCGAGGTGTACGGACCCGACTACTTCAAGACATACCTGAAGATCTGGAGGGGAGACGAGGCGCTCTTTCACGAGCACGTTGCCAAATACAATATCACCGGGGCCTTTTTGAACTCCATACAACGCCCGGCCCCGGCGCGGTTCATACGGCACCTGTACCAGGATCCGGAATGGGTGCTGGTCTACTTTGATTTCGACGCGGCCATATTTCTGCGCGACATCCCGGCCAACCGGGAGTGGATCGACAAGTTCGCGATTAACCTGGAAGACTATACGACCCCGAAGGTCGACATTGTCCCGATCGCCACCAAGCGCATCATTCCCTATGAGCATATCCAGCGCGCGCAGGCCCTATTCGACATCGGTTTCCCGGACAAGGCCCGCGACGAAGCCTTTGAGGCGCTGCGCATATATCCCAATGAAGCCGAGGCGCTCAAGGTCCTGGGCAAGGTGGCGGTGCTGCAGGGGGAATACAGCAAGGCCTTTGCCATCCTGCGCAACGGTCTGCTGGTCAACAGCCGCGACAACGAGCTGCGTTACTATTTCGGCGTGAGCCTGTATCATCTCGGCCGGTTCGATGAGGCGGAACAGCAGATGCAGCGGGTGCTGGCCGCCAATCCGCGCAATACCAAGGCCCTGGTCCTGACCGCGCTGATCTACGCCTCCCAGGGCAAGACGGACATCGCGCGGCAACTCTGGCCCCGGCAGGACGGGGAGTTGTTCACGGTGGAGGAAACCGTGGCGGAGATCAATCCCGACAAAGAGTTACTCGGCACGTTGGAGATGTGACAATAATATGAGCGAGATGGGAATGAAAATTCTGGAAAAGGCGAACATCTATGTCGGCCTGTTTGTGGTCGGCGCGTTGTTCGGTCTTTTGATCTTTGTCTCGGGGGTTGAGATCAAGGACCTGGATCTGTGGCTGCACCTGGGTGTGGGCAAGTACATCATGCTGAGCGGATCGGTGCCGCAGGAGGATCTGTTTAACGTCGTGACCACCGGCCACTTCTGGAATAACCATGAGTGGCTGTTTCAACTTTTGGTGTGGAATGTCTTTTCGCAGTGGGGGGAGCAGGGCCTGTCGCAGATGCAGACGGTGGTGGTGACCTTCACGATGATGCTGCTGTTTTTTATCGGGTACAGCAAGGAACGGCAGTTCATCATGATCCTGTCGCTGATCTTCGTATACTTTGTGTATATCTCGCGGTTTACCATCCGGCCGGACCTGTTCAGCCTGACCTTTTTCACGCTCTACATCTTTATTATGTCGCTGCACATCGATAAGCGCTGGTCGCTGCCGGCGTTGGTCATCGTGCAGGTCCTGTGGACGAATTTTCACGGATTCTTTTTCTTCGGACCGCTGTTTGTCCTGATCGGTCTGTTTTCGGAGTGGATGAAACGGCACGTCAAGCTGCCGTGGGAATGGAACCAGTCCGGCCGCTTGACCGACGAGGAGTACGGCCGGTTAAAGATCGCGCTGGTGCTGGTGTCGGTGGCGTGCCTGGCCAATCCCCAGGGCGTGGAAGGCGCGCTCTACCCGATCAAGGTATTCTTTTCGCTGTCCGGCGGAGACAGCATCTTCTTCGATTATATCCAGGAACTCAAACCGCCCGTGGAATGGGGCGATTTCTTCGGCGGGGGAAATTACGCGTACTACAAGCTGATGATCATCGTCTCGGCGCTGACCTTTTTTCTCAACCGGCGCCGGCTGGATATCAGCGCGTTGATCCTGTGGATAATCTTTCTGCTGTTTTCCCTGAAGGCGATTCGCAACATTTCTTTCTTCGCCTTTACGGCCTATCTGTGCATCATCTCCAACTGCTACTATCTGGCTGCCGCCGATGTGATTCCGCTGCGGTTCAACAGCAAACGTTTTGTTTACATCACCGGCATTTTCTGCAAGATCCTGCTGCTCGGTTTTATCGCGGAGAACTATAACGTGATGGCCGAACGCGGTTATTACGATTTCGACAAGTACCAGCGCAAAAGCGAGTTCGGCGGTATCGCCAAGCGGACCTACCCGTCCGGGGCCGCGGACTTCATCATCGAGAACGGGATCAAGGCCAATATCTTTAATGACTTCAATTCGGGCGCCTACCTGATCGGCCGCACCTTTCCCAATATCAAGGTGTTTATGGACGGACGCACCGAACTGTACGGTGGAGAATTCTTCCGGCAGTATCTCAAGATCTGGGAGCAGGGCAATCCCGAGATCTTCGAGGCCATGGTCGCGAAATACAATCTGACCGGCGCCTTTCTCAACTCTTCCCGCGAGGATATTCCCAAGGAGATCCTCAGATATCTCGATCAGCAGAAGGAATGGATCCCGGTGTATTTTAATTCAGACGGGGTTTTCTTTTTGAAGGATGTCCCGGAACACCGTGCCATCATCGAGCGCTACGCGGTGGACTTCGAGAACTGGCAGCCGCCGTACACCGATCTGCTCAGGATGGGCATCGCCAAGGCCGAACCCTATGAGCACAATTACCGGGCCTTTACGTTGGAAAGCATGGACTATGATGAAGCGGCGCTGCGGGAGGCGAAAGAGGCCCTGCGCATCAAGCCGGACTACGCGGACCCGCTGAAACTGATCGGCAAGGTTTTTGCCAAACGCAAACAGTTCCGTTCGGCCTTTGAGGCGTTCCGGCACGCCTGCCTGTATGATCCCGGCAACAAGAAGCTGCGGTACAATCTGGCGCTGTCTTATCTTGATATGTCGGAGTATGAGGGCGCGATTGCGGCGTACCGCGATATTCACGTGGCGTGGCCGGCCGACCCCAAGGCAGTTTTCTTTCTGTCCAAGGCCTATGCCTTCAACCGGCAGTATGACGAATCCTTGAAGATGTTTCAGGAGGCCGTGAAGATGGCCCCGGCCAGCGCGGGCGACGCGGTCAACATTGCCGATGTGATCTTCGCAGACGGCAAGTACGATACGGCTGTTGAGATGTACCGGACGGCGCTGGAGATCAATGATAAATTACCCGCGGTCCATCGCAAAATCGGCGAGGCTTACCGGGCGCTCGATCAGCCGGAACTGGCGGAAAAGCACCTGAAACGGGCAGCCGAATTAAAACCTCCGGAAGACGAGGCCGCGGAAGCCGCGGTCGGGGAAACCGCAGGCAGTCCGCAGGCCGCCGCTCCCGCCGCCGCTGGCGCCGCTGAATAACAATATTGAAAAAGGCCGGCAGGCGGCATATAATACGATTTTTAAATTTTAAACCCACGACACTATGCGCGAGATACTGACATTCATTCTGGCCGGCGGGCGCGGCGAACGCCTGGACCCCCTGACGCGGGACCGGGCGAAACCGGCCGTGCCGTTCGGCGGCATCTACCGGATCATCGACTTTACCCTGAGTAATTGTGTAAACTCAGGTATGAGAAGGATTTATGTATTAACGCAGTATAAATCTTTTTCGCTGCAAAAGCATCTGCTCTCCGGCTGGGATATCGTGTCCAACCAGCTGGGCGAATTTATCGATGTTATTCCGGCCCAGCAGCGGATCGGGCAGGACTGGTACCGCGGGACGGCCGATGCGATTTATCAAAACAATTACGCGATCAAGGACCTCAATCCGGACCTGATCCTTGTTCTGGCCGGCGACCATATTTACAAGATGGACTACCGGGAGATGGTCAATTACCATCAGGCCAAAGGCGCGGATATGACCCTGGCCTGTATCCCGATGCCCAAGGAGACGGCGCGTGACTTCGGGGTGATTCAGGTCGACAAAGACAATCACGTCCGCGGATTTCAGGAAAAGCCGGACAAGCCCAAGACGATTCCAGGCCGGCCGCAGGAAATTTATGCCTCGATGGGCATCTATCTGTTCAGCCGCGGCGCGCTGGATGTCGAGTTGGCCGCCGATGCCAAGAACAAGGACAGTCAACATGATTTCGGCAAGAACGTCGTGCCGCAGATGCTTGCCAATAAGCGCAAGATCTACGTTTATAATTTCACGGACGAAAAGAACCGCCCGCGTTACTGGCGCGACATCGGGACCCGGGACGCCTATTATCAGGCCAATATGGACTTGTTGCGGACCCGTCCGCCGTTCAACCTTTACGACCGCGGCTGGCCGGTCCGGACTTTTCACGAGCAGTACCCGCCGATCATGACGATGAGCACGCGTTCGCACGACAGCTCGATCATCAATTCGATGATCTCCGGCGGGTGTATGCTGCAGGGGGCCAGGGTCGAGAACTCGGTGCTGTCGCCGAATGTCCGTATCGAGGCCGGCGCGCATGTCAAGAATTCAATCATTATGGAGAGCGTCACCATCGGCCGCAACGCCGTGGTTCACAACGCGATCATCGATAAGGAAGTCAATATCCCGGGACGCATGCAGGTCGGTGTGGACCGCAAAGCGGATCAAAAAAACTTTATCCTGACGACCTCCGGGATCGTCATCGCATTGAAACGACAGAAGCTGTAAACGAAAGAGGAACACCATGATTGTGAAACCGAAGATTCGGGGCTTTATCTGCACCACCGCGCATCCGGTCGGTTGCGCGCAGCATGTCCAACAGCAAATCGACTATGTGCTCGGGCACGGTCCGATCAAAGACGGACCAAAGAAGGTGCTGGTCCTGGGGGCGTCCACCGGTTACGGTCTGGCGTCACGGATCGTCGCGGCGTTCGGTTCCCGCGCCGAGACGGTGGGTGTCTTTTTCGAGAAGGAAGCCGACGGCAAGCGCACGGCCACGGCCGGCTACTATAATTCCGTCGCGCTGGAGGATAAAATTCTGGCCGAAGGGCTGTATACCCGCAGCGTCAACGGCGATGCGTTTTCCGACGAAGTCAAACAGCAGGTGGTCGAGATCCTCAAGCGGGATGTCGGCCCGGTCGATCTGGTGGTTTACAGTGTCGCCGCGCCGCGCCGTGTTCATCCGCGCACCGGCAAGGTCAGTAAGTCGGTACTCAAACCGGTGGGAAGAGGATATACCAACAAGTCGATCGATATGCAGAATGCCGCCCTTGAAGAGGTCACGTTGCCGGCCGCCACGGAGGAAGAGATCGAGCAGACCGTCGCCGTGATGGGCGGAGAGGACTGGCAATACTGGATCGACATTCTGGAGGAAAACAATCTGCTCGCCGACGGGGTCACGACCGTGGCGTACTCTTATATCGGGCCCGAGGTCACGCAGGGCGTCTACCGCAACGGGACGATCGGCAAGGCCAAGGATCATCTCGAGCGTACCGCCAATGAGCTCGACGCGCGTTTGAAGAAAATCAACGGCCGCGCGCTGATCTCCGTCAACAAGGCCCTGGTCACCCAGTCATCCTCGGCCATTCCCTTTATTCCGCTCTACTTCGTCATCCTCAGCAAGGTCATGAAAGAAAAGGGCCTGGAGGAGGACACGGTCATGCAGATCGACCGCCTGTTCCGCGATTTTCTTTACAGCGGTGAGCCGCCCGCCACCGATGAGGCCGGCTTCATCCGGCTCGACGACAGGGAATTGCGTGATGATGTCCAAGCGATCGTCAACGAACGATGGGACCTGCTCACCCAAGAGACGCTGAGCGGCCTGGCCGACCTGGAGGGCTATCAATCCGACTTCCTGCGGTTGTTCGGTTTCGGCCTGTCCGGTGTCGACTACGATGCGGACGTCGACGTCGGCCGCACCCTGCCGTCCTTAAAGGAATCCCCCGCCTCTTAATCCGCCTTTATTAGCGCCCGGCAGCTGTTTTTCGGTAATGGCAGAGAATGTCAAAATGTGCGCGAGATTGACGCAATTCTCCTTCAAGTGCCGCATTTTTGGGCAATCCGTCATAAAATACAGAATTTTTAGGCATTTAGAAAAAACCGATTATATGATTGACAAGGCACGGGGTCGATAATAAAGTGGTTAAGTATTTCCGAAAATGCTTAACCCCCCTAAAATGAGCTATTTATAAGATGTCAGAGCAGGAAATCATGACAATTGACGAGGTGGCGGATTATCTGCGCGTGAAGAAGCGCACCATCTACGAATGGCTCAAAAAGGGGAAGATTCCGGCTATTAAAACGGTCGGGCAGTGGCGTTTCAAGAAATCGAAAATCGATGACTGGCTCGAAAGCCAGTAACACGAGGAAGGCAGCTATGGCACACCCAGAAGATAACGCTAACGTGGAATCTCAGATCCGGGCATTGGTGGCGGAAATATTGGAAGAAGAGCCTGAGTCGATTAAGAATGATGCGCATTTTGTGAAGGACCTCGGCATGGATTCCATGATGGCGCTCGAGATACTGGCGAGCATCGAAAAGATGTACCGGATCGCTATTCCCGAAGAATCGCTGACTAAATTTACCAATCTCAATGAGACGGTCAAGGTCGTCTCGGAGATCTTGGCGGATAAATGACGTGCCCCGGCACATAAGGGAGTTTGCCCATGTATTTTAAGAAGTTGGAAATTTTCGGCTTCAAGTCTTTTGCCGAAAAGACCGTCCTTAACTTCGAAGAAGGGATCACCGCTATTGTCGGCCCCAACGGCTGCGGCAAGAGTAATGTGTTCGATTCTATCCGGTGGGTGCTCGGAGAGCAGAGCATCAAGCAGCTGCGCGGGTCTTCCAAGGAAGATATCATATTTAACGGCACGCAAAGCAAACCCGCCCTCAGCATGGCCGAGGTCAGTCTGACTTTCTCTAACCAGTCGCGCGCCCTGCCGATCGAGTATGACGAGGTAACCGTGACCCGCAAACTCTTCCGTTCCGGCGAGAGCGAGTACCTTCTTAATAAAACCCAAGTCCGCTTAAAAGACATTCAGGAATTGTTCATGGGTACCGGTATCGGATCGGCGGCCTATTCCCTGATTCCCCAGGGCAAGGTCGACTTGGTCGTCAGCGCCAAACCGGAGGAGCGCCGCTCGATTTTCGACGAGGCATCAGGGATCACCAAGTACAAGGCCAAGAAGAAGGAGGCCTTGAACAAGCTCAAGGCGACCGATGACAATCTCCTGCGCGTCAACGATATCGTGACGGAGGTCAAACGTCAGATCTCCTCCTGCGAACGCCAGGCCAACAAGGCCCGCAAATACAAAGAGGAATTCGAAAAGCTCAAGGACCTGGAATTCCGCATGGCCCGTTTTCAGATGAGCCAGTACACCGGCAAGAAAGAGCGGCTGACGCAAAAGATCCAGCAGTATCAGCGCCGGCTCGAGGAGCTCACCGTCCAGCATGAGCAGGCTGCCCATGCCCTGTCCCGCGAGATTAACGTGCTCAGCGAAGTGGAACAGCAGATCAACGATATCAATGCCCGGCAGATCAAGCTTGACGGGCAGATCGACATCAACAACCGTCAGATCGGCTTCAATCACGAACGGATCGAAACCCTTACCCAGACCGGTATCCGCCAGCGTGAGCAGAAAGAACAACTGATCGAACGCTGCCGGCAGCAACAGGAAAAGATCGAGGGATACCGTCAGGCGCTGGAAAAGTTACAGGCCGCCAGCCTCACCAACAAGGAGCGGCTGCGGCAGAAGCGTGACGAATTGGCCGTACTGGAAACGTTGATCGAAGAGGCCCGCCAGCGGATCACCGACGATGAAGACAAAATTCTGTCCTTCATGTCGCATCAGGAACGCGTGCGCGACAATCTTACCGAAGTGATGAAGACGGTCCAGAACTGTCTGGCCCGCAAGAAACGTCTCGAACTCGAGCTCGAGAAGGTGTCGCAGGAAAAACAGGAATGCGATCAACGCCTGCAAAACATCGGCTACCAGATCAATACCATCGAAGGCAGTATTAACGATCTGCGGGCCGAACGGGTCAAAAAGGAAGAGGTCATCACGCATCTCAAGGAGCGTCTGCGGCATACCAACGATACCATCAATTCGAAGGAGAAAGAAAGCGTCTTTCTCAAGTCGCAGAAGGCATTTATCCAGCAGATGACCACCCAGTACAAGGGGATGCCGAACCCGATCATGGAAGGGCGGATGATTGTCGACAGCAAACCGCAGCAAAATCATTCGGGGATCATCGGAAAGGTTACGGAAGTGGTGCCGCTGGAGCAGACGATACCCACCTTATTTGAATTCCGCAAACAGCCGGCGCCTAAACCGAAATATGAAATCACCTGCGAGTTCAAGTTTGTGGAACTCGATCAGCAAAAACTGATCGACCGTATCGAGTCGATCCAAACGGAAATCACCGACCTGCTGCGCCAAAAAAATGAGTTGGAAGAAATCTTGAACGTCGAGCAGGAAGTCCTGCAGGAATTCGGCGACGAGATATTTGCCAAGGAAAAGACGCGCTCCATCCTTGAGGCCCAGAAAGACGATATCTCCGCCGGCGCCCGCAAGTTATTGGACGAACTTTCCGTCGTGGACCAGGAAACGGTGGAGGTGGAGCAGACCCTCACCGACGCCAAGGCCAAGGAACAGGAGTTCACCTTTGAGCTGGAGACGATCAATCAGGAAATCGAGTGGTGCCAGAACGATATCAAGGAAAAACAGCGCGCCATCAATACCCGGGCGCAGGAACGCGAAAACGTCAGCGTGACCATCGCCCAGATCGAGACCGAGGTCCAGTCGGAACAGGAAAAGATCAACGACCAGCAGGACAATTTGCGTATGTTCAGCGAGGCACTCGACAATTGGTTGGAGGAGATCCAGAAGATCGATGAAGATCTGGCGAAGCATGATACCAAACACCAGGAATATCAGCGCGAAATCGAGGAATTGACGGCGAAGATTCAGCAGTTGCGGACGGAGAAAGATTCGACCGAGGAAGTGTTGCGGGATTGCCGCTCCCGCAAGGAGGAGTTGACCGGCCGCATCAAGGAGATTCGCGGCCAGTTAACCTCAGCCGAAGATGAACTGGAGAGCATCAAGCGTTCGCTGCATGAGATGCAGATGGAGGCGCAGGAACTGGAGTTTTCCGAAAAAGGGATCAAGGACCGGCTGCTGCAGTCCTATCGCATCGACTACGATGAAATGCTGGCCGGACTTCCCGCCAACGATTCCGAAGAAAATCCGTTCAACCCCGAGCAGGCCGAGACGGAGCTGACCGGATTGCGCAAGCGTTGTGAAGCCTTCGGCAACGTCAACCTCGACGCGATGGATGAATACGAAGGATTGAAGGAACGTTATGAATTTCTCACCCAGCAGCAGGCCGATCTTCTGGAGGCCAAATCGCAGCTGCTGAGCACCATCAGCAAGATTAACCGCTCGACACGGCAAATGTTCATGGATACGTTCAACAAGGTCAGCGAAGAGTTCCGGATCTACTTCCGCATGTTATTCGGCGGCGGGGAGGCCCAGCTGATCTTGCTTGATCCGGAAAACGTGCTGGAGTCGGGCATCGACATTATCGCCCGGCCTCCGGGCAAGAAGTTGCAGAACATCAGCCTGCTGTCCGGGGGAGAGAAGACCTTGACGGCGATCGCGCTGATCTTCGGCGTCTTCAAAGTCAATCCGTCCCCCTTCTGCGTACTGGACGAAATCGATGCCGCGTTGGACGAGTCGAATGTCGGCCGCTTCAGCTATCTGCTGCAGGAATTCGCCAAGATCGCTCAATTCATTGTCATCACCCACAATAAGAAGACCATCGCCAGTTCGGATGTCATGTACGGCATTACGATGCCGGATACGGGTATATCCAAGGTGGTTTCCGTAAAATTCGCTGAGGACGAGAAGAAGCCGCAGACGGCCGCGGAAGCAGCCGCAGTTTAAGGCAGGCAGGTCCGGTTTTTCCCGGAGAATTTAGCGACGTACATTGCCTTGTCAGCCATGCCGATCAGTTCGGCCTTATCGGCCGCGTCGTCGGGGAATGTGGCGACGCCCATGCTGGCCGTGACGGTCATGCCGTTGGGAAGCAGGCCGACCTGGTGAGATTCGATATTTTTGCGCAGCCGTTCGGCGATTGTGAAGGCTTGTTTGCGGCTGGTGTTGGTCAGAATGATACCGAACTCCTCACCGCCGTACCGGCAGACGAAATCGATGTCCCGGGATGATTTTTTCAGGACCCCGGCCACTTCCTTTAATACGCAGTCGCCGGTCTGGTGGCCGAAGCTGTCGTTCAGCATTTTAAAATCATCCAGGTCCAGTATGACCAGACTGACCGTTTGGTGATTGCGTTTGGCCTGTTCGATTGCGGCGCTCAGCCGGTCCTGGAAGAACCCGTGGTTGTAGACTTCCGTGAGCGAGTCCGTGTAGCTTTTATGTTTGATACGTTCGTAGAGCTGTGCATTCTCGATCGCCAGGCCGGCCTGGTTACACAGCATTGTAAACATTTTGATATCGTCTTCGTTGACCGGTCGCCGCGTAAAGTGATTGTCCGCCACGATAACTCCGTTGACCATGTCTTTGGCCTTCAGCGGCATCACCACCAGCTCCTGTGATTTAAGTTTTTCCAGGAGCGGATCCTCGGCATACTGCTCCAGCTCGTTGCCGCGCAGATGGACCGGCGCCCCGAAGTGATAGACGTATGCCAGGAGGTTGTTCTTTTCGGTGGTGAGGGGAATCTTGAGTTCTTTGACCGCCTGAAAGAGGGACGAATGAGCGCGCTGGCCGCGCGCGTCCTCGGCGATCAGATCGTCGAGCTGATAATTCTGTTCGGCGATGTATTTCCAAATCTTTTGCGCGTGCTCCAGGGAGTCCGGGCCCAAGGCCACCTTGGGTTCCAGGCAGCGTTCCTTATTATTGACCAGGTAAAGGATGGCGCGGTTGAAGCCCAGTCCGTCATGCGACGTCACGCTGGTGAGGATAATATAGAGGATGGACTCCAGTTCCAGAGTCGTGCGCATGGCGTTGCTGATCTCGTAGAGCATCTTGAGATCATGCTGAGCGCGGGCTAACTTATCGTTATATGTTGGTGTGGTTTCCATAAAATCGCCCATTCGGTCAATATTTTACAGTTGGCGGCCAAGAAATGCCAGTTTGAACTGACTTTTTTTAATGACTTAAAAGGTAACATCCCGCTATATGCTTGTCAAGAAATCGGCGGGCAACAATCATTTCTCGGGTTTGTAAGATCATTTATATCAGACACTTACAAGATTATGGAAAAGGAAGCGCTTCCTTGACACCCAATAGGGCGTGTGGTATACTTTAGGCTCAAATTGCTGTAACTACCTGAAATTATATGGGTTTTAATTGGGTCGACATAGTTATGGCCGTGATTATTCTGAAAGGGATGCATTCCGTACAGAAAAGCATCTTCGTGACAGAAGTATATCACTTTATCGGTGCCGCACTTGCGACATTTATCACGCTGCACTATTACGTCGGATTCGGTCATTATCTGCACAAGAGTTTCTCCGTGCCGGAATCGGTTCAAAGTTTCACCGCATTCTGTTTACTGGGGGGCGGGATCATCTTCTTCTTTTTCGTATCCCAGGGAGGATGGAAGGCCCTCTTGAGCGTGACCATGCCGAATTTCCTGGAACACTGGGGATGTCTCGTGCTGGCGGCGTTGCGGAACTTTATGTACGCGGGGTTGGCCTTTTTGGCATTGACGATGTTTGATAACGGCTTGTTTGCCCGCGAGACCCAGGGGTCCTTCGGCAGCCGGATATTTCAGAACATGTCGATCGCCACCTACAGCTTTATGCACCAGAACATCGTGCAGCCCCTGTTCAAGCACGAGCGGTTTAACGATCAGGTTTACCATATTATCGCGCCTCCGCGGAAGACGCCGGTCGCGGTCAAGAAAGAAGAGTAGTCCCTGAGGAGATCCGGTTGAAAATACGTGACCTGTACCAGCTCTGTGTAGAAGAAGGGATGAAGGCGGACCCGCGGACCAAGGAACAGGTCCGCAAGTACTTCAGCGACAAGCGCAAGGAGTTGCGCGGTTTATCGGCGCGCGATAAGAAGTTCTTTGATAAAGATTGTTTGTTTAATCCCTATGCGGACACGCGGGTACTCTACGGCGATCCGCAGCGGGAAGTCAGGCGTATCCTGGTCGGTATCGACATCGGGCCCGGTGAGATCGTCATGGCCGATCAGCTCGCGTATCGCGGGGACGAGATCGACTTGATTATCGCGCATCACCCCGAAGGGGCGGCCCTGGCCGGGTTGCACGACGTGATGCATATGCAGACCGATTTTCTGACGAATATCGGCTTGAAAGAAGAATCGGCCCGGCAGATGATGAAGTCGCGTATCGACGAGATCGGCCGCCGGTTGCATTCGATCAATCACACGCGGGCTGTTGACAGCGCGCGGCTGCTCGATATTCCGCTGATGTGCTGCCATACGCCGGCCGACAATCACGTGAATACATATTTGCAGAGACTGGTCAACCGGGAAAAGCCCAAGACCCTGAAGAGTATCGTCGGTCTGCTGATGAAGGAGCCGGAATATATCGAGGCCGCCCGCCTCAAAGCGGGGCCGGAGATTCTCGTCGGCAAAGAGAGTTCCACGGCCGGCCGGGTTCACGTGGATATGACCGGCGGGACCGAGGGCTCGGCCACCGTATTCGGACGGATGTCGCAGTGCGGGGTCGACACGCTGTTAGGGATGCATTACTCCGAAAATCACTATAAAAACATCAAGGCGGAACACATCAACGTGGTGAATGCGGGGCATATGGCGAGTGACAATTTAGGGATGAATTTGCTGTTGGACAAGATTGAAAAGAAGGGTAAGGTTGAGATCGTTGCGTGTTCCGGGTTCCGCAGGTTCAGACGCTGATGGCCCGCATACCGGATGAAATTGTCGATCAGGTCAAAGATCGCAGCGATATCGTTGAGATCGTTTCGGGGTATGTAACCCTGAAGAAGGCCGGGAAGGATTTCAAGGCGTTGTCTCCGTTTAACAGCGAGAAGACGCCGTCGTTCATTGTCAGCCCGCAAAAACAGATTTTTAAATGCTTTTCGAGCGGTATCGGGGGCAACGTCTTTACCTTCATCATGAATATGGAAAGGCTGGAGTTTCCCGAGGCGGTCAGGTTTCTGGCCCGTAAATGCGGGATCGAGGTGCCGGAGGACAGGGAATACGACGATGGCGCCACCAAGGTGCGCGATCAGATATTCGGCGCCAACAACCAGGCCGCCCAGTATTATCATGAGCAATTGCTGCACGACGCATCGCCGGCCGCGGCCCGGGCGCGGGACTATCTGAAGAACCGCGGCGTCACGCTTGAAACCGTTAAGAATTTTCGCCTGGGATTCGCGCCGGACAGTTGGGACAGCCTGATACGGCATATGCAGAACAGAAACGTGACCCTGCGCGTCCTCGAGCAGGCCGGTTTGATCAAGGCCCGGCAGAATAAAGAAGGTTTTTACGACGGTTTTCGCAACCGGATTATTTTTCCGATCACCGACACCCAGGGGCGTGTCCGGGCGTTCGGCGCGCGGGCCCTGGCCGATGACGGGGCCAAGTACATCAATTCACCGGAAACGGCGGTGTACACCAAAGGGGAGCACGTCTACGGCTTTGAACTGGCCAAAGCGACGGTGACCCAGGAAGATTTTGTGGTGATTGTCGAGGGGTACATGGATTGCGTGATGCCCCATCAGGCGGGTTTCGCGAACATCGTGGCCTCCCTGGGAACGGCATTGACCCAACAGCAGGTCCGGAACATCCGGCGCTTTACGCACAACGTCGTTATGCTGTACGACAACGACAAGGCGGGCGAGGCCGCGATGATCCGCAGTTTCGATATGCTCATTGAAGAAGGAATGAACGTACGGGTCGCCAGTCTGGAGGCTGGTGATGATCCCGATTCGTTCGTTCGAAAAAACGGCGTAGAGGAATTTCAGACGCGCATCGCCGCGGCGGTCGATTTGTTCGATTATAAATTGAGCAAACTCTGCCAGCGGTTTGATCCGGCGACCGTTCAAGGAAAGGCCAAGATTTGCGACGAGATGATCCCCACCATCGACCGCTACCCGCACGCGGTCAAACAGGCGGGATACATCCAGCAGCTGGCGGCCAAGATCGGAATCTCGGAGAAAGTCCTTAACGTCGAGTTGACCAAGCACCGCGAAGGCATCCGCCGGCCGGCCGCTCCCGTGGAAGTCCGGGAACCCCTGCCGGAACCGTCAGCGCCGCCGCGCACCGTCGAATGCAGTCTCCTGAAGTTGTTGCTGGAGGAGCAGGCATATATCGCGACGACGCGGGCGGAATTGAGCGCAGAGGATTTTCAGGACCGCAAGGTTCGCGCCGTGATCGATAAGATCTACGAGATCGCGGACCAGGGGCGGGAGGTTCAAAGTTCGGATTTGGTCAACCGTTTTGAAGATCAGGATATAGTTCGGCTCATTGCCCGTTTGGCTACGGACGATCAACTTATCGCCGGAGACAAAGACAAAATCCATCGCGATTGCGTCACCCGGCTCAAACAGGATCGGATCAAGAGCCATCGCAAGGAGTTGATTGAAAAAATGAAGCAGGCCCAGGAAGCAGGAGACACGGAAGCGCTCGAACGTCTCAAACAGGAATTTTACCAATCTATCAAAAACTGATGTTGGAGTGAACACATGAAAAAAGAGAAAAAGCCAAAAGACGATATCCAGAACGATATCGAAAAGTTGGTGACCTTGGGCAAGAAGAAGGGATTTCTGACTTACGACGAAGTCAACGAGGCGCTTTCTGAATCTGTAGAGTCTTCCGAAGAAATCGACAAGGTATTTGATATTCTCGACGGGAAAGACATCAAGATCATCGAATCTGACGACGGTGATGACGACGACAAAAAGGAGACCCTGGAAGGGGAATCCCGTGAGCAGGAAATTCGCCGGATCCGCGAAGAGAGCAAGGAAGACGACGTTTATTCGGACAAATTCATCCCGCTTGATGACCCGGTCAAGATGTACCTGAAGCAGATGGGTTCTATTCCTCTGCTGTCGCGTGAAAACGAAATCAGTCTGGCCAAGCGTATCGAGGAAGCGGAACTGAAATTTGCCGAGGCGCTGTACGTGACGGCATACGCCCGTCGCGAAGCGTTGGCCAAGATCAAGGAAGTTCTCAGCGAGGAAGTTAATCCCGAGGACGTAATCAAGGACGAGCTCGAACGCCGGCCGAAACTGATCCAGGAATTAAAGCAGATCCGTGCCAGTGTCACGCGCACACGCGTCGGTTCCGACAAGTCGGCCATGATGTTGGCGCAGTTCAAGCTGACCGCTGCCTTTAACGAAAATCTCGTCGAACGGATTCTCACCATGGTGGACCGGATCGAGAAGATCGAGCGCAAGCTGAAAGGCAAGCGCAAGGTCCCCAACGTGACGGCGCTGCGTAAGGAAAAAACGCAATTGAGCAAGGAACTCGGCCAGCCGGTCAAGAAGGTCAAGGAACAGCTGCGCGTTATCAAGATCCGTCAGTCCAAATTCAATAAGGCGAAAAAACTGCTGGTCGAAGCCAATCTGCGTCTGGTGGTGTCGATTGCCAAGAAATACATCAACCGCGGATTGTCGTTCCTCGACCTGATTCAGGAAGGCAACATGGGTCTGATCCGCGCGGTGGAGAAATTCGAATACAAGCGCGGATACAAGTTTTCAACTTACGCGACGTGGTGGATCCGTCAGGCCATCACCCGTTCGATCGCCGATCAGGCACGGACGATCCGCATTCCGGTCCACATGACCGAGACGATCAACAAGATCATCCGCGTGTCCCGTCTGTTTGTGCAGGAGTACGGGCGCGAACCGACGGCGCAGGAAATCGCCAAACAAATGCGTATTCCCATCGCCAAGGTGAAGGAAATTCTCAAGATCTCCCAGGTGCCGATCTCATTGCAGACGCCCATCGGGGATGAAGGCGATACGCACTTCGGTGATTTTATCGAAGACAAGAAAGCCGTTTCACCGGCCAACGCGACGCTGCAATCCATGTTGAAGGACGAAATCACCGCGGTCCTCAACACGCTGGACGAGCGCGAACGCAAGATTCTGGAGCTGCGCTTTGGTATCCATGACGGGACGACCCGCACGCTGGAGGAAGTCGGCAGCGAGTTTAACGTCACGCGGGAGCGTGTCCGCCAGATCGAGTCCAAGGCCTTACGCAAACTGCGCCATCCGACGCGTTCACGCCGGGTCAAGCAGTTCCTTGACATGGCCTCTAAGGAAGATGTTATAATTTAATCCGGTCCCGGGAAGCGCCGGCGCGCTTCCCGGGAGGATTCTTGTTCGCAAATACGTTGCTTATAGTTATGCGTTTGACAACACCTCTCATAGCAGTCAGTCTACTCCTTGCGACATCTCTGCCGGCCGTCGCTGAAAAGATGGCCGATCCTGAGGTGACACGAACCCTCTGCAACCAGATCATCAAGCAAGTCTACAAAGAGATCGAACAGCAAAAGTCTAAATTTCCCGACCTTGAATTGTACAATCTCATCGCGCTGAAGGAAAACGACTGGGGATACAGCTATATCAAGTACCACTACGTTGATATCCAAGGCAGCCGGAAAAAGGACGAGCTGAAGTTCCTGATCGAGTTTCTGCCGATCGACGCGGAGCAGAGTTATGAATACGACGGCACGCATCTGGAGTATTCTTTTCCGCTGCTGAATATCAAACTGGTCGTATACCAGAATGACAGCGCTAAGCAGGAGCAGATCGAAGTCATGCCGTTCGTGAAGCGCCACGCGCGCAAGTTGCTTGATTACCAGACCCAGTACATGCCCGTCCGGTTCCGGTTGTATCCCGAACAGGAAACGTACCGGGTGGGTGAGGAAGTCACGCTGGTCGCGGAACTGGACAACCTTTCCGGAGCCAATATCAAGCTCAAAGATCTGTCCTCCCGGTCCGTGGCCATGACCGATGATCCCTCCAAGTGGGGTTTCGACCTCGGCCGCCGGCCCCGCAATGCCGGAACGGAGATGCTGCGGCCGAACGGGAACCTGAAGCGGAAATTCCGCATAGGGACCTTTGACAAGCCGCAAACCAAGTTCATCCACGCCATTTATCTCATGGAATTCCGGGGCGCCGAACCGACCATAACCACTCAGATCAATATCGTGGAATAGCCGCCGCCCCTGCCCGCGCAAACCGTCCGCCTTCCGATCTCTAAATAATTGACACTGATACACTTTCCGAGATATTAACGGGGATCAAATCAGTTGAAAATCCACAGGTCATATGATATGCTGAAGGACAAAATTTGCGGCTAAGACGGTGTTTCTGCAGTTTTTAACGGCTTTCGGCCCGGGGCGGGTCGCGTTTCGCAGATACCGCTATCGAATATTCATCATAAGGATGGAATGCTTTTCGGGCCTTTAGCTCAGTCGGTTAGAGCAGCTGACTCATAATCAGTTGGTCCCTGGTTCAAGTCCAGGAAGGCCCAGAGAGTTTGCCTCCGTTTCACGGATCACCAATAAAGGATACTCACGTGGAAACTTCGGTCCATGATCAGATCAAACGCATGGTAGAAATTCAGAAACTGGACGGCGAAATTTACGATTTGCGCAAGGAGATGGGCGAAAAGCCGAAACTGATCGACAAGTTGAAAGGCGAATTCGAGGCGACTAAGGCCAAACTGAACGGTCTGGAAGAGAAAGCCAAATCCATCGTGCTCTCCCGCAAGGAATTCGAACTGGAGCTTCAATCAAAAGAAGACGTTATCGCCAAGGCGAACGCCGATCTCAATCAGCTGAAGACTAATAAAGAATATTCGGCGAAAATATCGGAAATCGAAAGCCTGAAGGCCGATAAGTCACAGGTCGAAGAGAAGATCTTGCGATCATACGACGCGGCCGACGCTGTCAGCGCCGATATCGAAAAGGAAAAGGCGGAGGTGGCCGAGCGGGAGAAAGTTTATCTCTCGAAGAAGAAAGAAATTGAAGATGAGGTGCGGGTGCTGGACGACCGCGTCAAGGTCCTTGATTCCCAACGCAGCGAGATCGCGCCGCATATCGATCCGCAGATCCTCAAGCAGTACGAAAAGCTGCTGGAAGTCAAGGAGGGGCGCGCCATCGTTCCGGTGAACGGTCTGGCCTGCGGCGGTTGTTACATGAACGCGATGCCGCAGACCGTGAATCAAATCAAGATGCGGCAGGAACTCATCCGTTGTGAATACTGCGCGCGTTTTCTGTATTTAGAGGACGATCTTTGAGCCAAGGCGAACTGCTCATCAATATTGACGGGGCGTCGAGCGGCAATCCCGGTCCGGCCGGAATCGGTGTGGTGATCCGGCAGGACGGTACGATCATCCATGAAATATCGAAGGCCATCGGTGAGGCCACCAACAATGTGGCGGAATATACCGCGTTGGTATACGCTTTACAGGAGGCCCTGATTCGGCGGGCCGACATGGTTACGGTGATCACCGACAGCGAGCTGGTGCACCGGCAGGTGACCGGAGAATACAAGGTCAAGAACGCAAATATCAAACCGCTCTTTGAACAGGTTCAGCATCTGTTGCGCGGCTTTAAGCAGGTGAAAATGAAGCACGTGCTGCGCGAAGAAAACAAGGATGCGGACCGGTTAGCGACAAGATCGATCAAGTCTAAGCAGGCACAAGTGGTTGCCCCGTTGTTCGATAACAACGGGGAGGAAAGTCCGAGCTCCACAGGATGATGCACCCAGGTAATGCTGGGCCCCGCTGTCAGCGGGAGGATTAGAGCTACAGTGACGATACTTCGATTCGGTCCGCCCCAGGCGGACCTCACTCAGTATGGTTCTTTCAAAAGAGCCTGCCCTGAGCGACCGAGCCGAGCGAGGGAGTCGAAGGGTGAAACGAGCAATCTCTGCATGGAGCAATGCTAAATAGGCAGAAACTTCGGCGATGCGCGGCATCGCCGAGACGAATTGATCCGGTTCGTTTGATCTGCGGGTAGGCTGCAAGAGTTCGCGGAGTGATCCGCGAAGTCAGTTGAATAACCACTCTTGGCGTTCTGGCGAACGCCTTGCACTCAACTCGGCTTATGTCTGCTGTGACACCGTTCCGGTTCAGGCCTTCGGGCCTGATACCGGATCCGTCATGATCTCCGGCCGCGGGGCGGAAAAATTTAGCGATCGTTAAGATAAAGTCACACAAATAGGAAACGGGTTCCCTTCGCGGGACCATGGAGGAGGACGTCAATGTCAGGACATAGTAAATGGGCAAGTATTAAGCATAAAAAAGGCGCGGCTGACGCCAAGCGGGGTGCCGCCTTTTCGAAGATGGCCAAAGAGCTCACCGTTATCGCCAAGAACGGGGGAGGAAATCCCGACACGAACGCGACGCTGCGCAATGCCATCGACCGCGCCCGCGGTATCAACATGCCCAAGGACAAGATTGAGAATGCGATCAAGAAAGGTACGGGCGAGATCCCCGGTGTAACTTATGAAGAGATTTCTTTTGACGCCTACGGTCCGGGCGGTGTGGCCATGATGATTACCGGTCTGACGGATAACAACAACCGCACCACCGCGGAGATCAAGGCCATCCTGAAACGCAAGAACGGAAGTTCCGCCGGTGCCGGGGCCACGTCGTTCCTGTTTTCCAAAACCGGATACATCTCCATTGAAAAGGACAAGGTCGGTGAGGATGAAATCATGGAAATCGCTATCGAGGCCGGCGCCGAGGATGTAAAGACGGACGGCGGGTATTATGAAATCTATACGGATATCAGCAATCTGCAGGCCGTCAAGGAGGCCATCGCGGAAAAGGAGATCCCGGTTGTCACCGCCGAGATGACGATGATCCCCAGCACCACGGTCAAGCTGGAAGGCAACGACGCCAAGTCCCTGCTGGCCCTGGTGGAGGCACTCGAAGAGCATGAGGACGTGCAGAACGTCTACGCGAATTTTGAGATTTCTGACGAAGAAATGGAACGCATCGCGGCCGAAGAGTAATGCGCATTGTCGGGGTTGATCCGGGGACTCGGGCCACGGGATATGGGTTCATCGAAGCCCGCGGCAGCCGTCTGACATTGCTGGAGGCGGGCACCATCGTACCCAAGGCCGTGGACGGGTTGCCGCAGCGGATCCACAAGATTTACTCCATCCTCGATTCACTGATCGGACAGTACCAGCCGGAAATTCTTGTCCTGGAAAAGTTGTATTCACATCACCGGCATCCTGCCACGGTAGCGGTGATCGGGCACGTTCGCGGAGTCATCTGCCTGCTGACAGCCGCGCGGGGACTGCGGCTGGTTGAGCACAGCGCCAAACGGATTCGCAAAGCGGTCACGGGCAACGGAAATGCCACCAAGGCCCAGACCCGGCGCATGATCGCCCATGTATTCGGTATCGATGAGAAGGTGTTGACCCTGGATGCCAGTGACGCGCTGGCCCTGGGGCTGGGCTACATTTACATGAACGGCAGGTGAGATGATCGTCAAAATCCGCGGACAACTGGTCGAAAAAAAGGAACATTCGGTTGTCTTGGGCGTACAGGGCCTATATTATGAAGTGATGGTGCCGCAATCGGTGCTGCGCCGCATCGAAGAGGCGCCGGATGCCCCGCAGGAGATCGAATTGATCACGTATCATTACCTGCAGGTCAGCCAGTCCAGCGCCGTGCCGGTCCTGATCGGTTTCCTGAACGAAATCGAATGCGAATTCTTCCAGCAGTTCATCAAGGTCTCTGGGATCGGTCCGCGGGCCGCCGTCAAGGCGATCAGCAAGCCGATCAGCGAGATCACGCAGGCCATACACCAGGGGGACACAGCAAGTCTTAAGACACTGCCCGGCATAGGTTTGCAGCGCGCCAAGGAAATCGTGGCCAAGTTGCAGGATAAAGTCGGCAAATACGGCCTGATTCAGGATGCGGTATTGCCCGAAATTCCGGCTGATGCGGTGCCGGATTGGCAGAACGAAGCTCTGGATGTCTTGCTGCAGCTGCAGTACAAGAAACCCGAGGCGCAAGCGATGATCCAAAGGGCGCTTGAGCGTAACGAAAAGATCCACTCGGCCCAGGAGCTTCTCAACGAAATCTATAAGCAAAAGGTGAGCGGTTAATGGAGAATAATTCAACTGAACCTCTGCAGCATATTCAAGGTACCGTAGAAGCCCTTCTCTTTGTCAATGAAAGACCTATCACACTGGAACAGATCAAACGCACCCTGGTGACGGTGTCGCCAACGGAAATCAAGGCGGCCATCGCCGCGTTGAACGACGGCTATCAAGCCCGGCACGCCGGGATAACCATCGAGGAAATTGCGGGCGGATACCAGATGCTGAGTAATCCCAGCTACGTGTCTTATATCCGCAGGTTTTACAAGACCAAGCATAAGGAAAAGTTGTCCAAACCGGCGCTGGAAACACTGGCCATTATCGCCTACAAGCAGCCGGTCACTCGGGCCGACGTTGAGCTGATCCGCGGCGTCAATTCCGACGGTATCGTCGCCAATCTGCTGGACAAGGAACTGATCAAACTCGCCGGCCGCAAGGACGTGCCGGGACGGCCTTTTCTTTACGCCACCACCAAGCAGTTTCTGGAATACTTCGGATTGAAATCTCTGGATAATCTGCCTAACCTGGCTGAACTGGAGGCGCTGCAGAAGAATCGGGACGATGATCTCGCGGATGCCCAAATCGTCGACGGAATACCGCCGGAGGAATTGCCGCTGAACGATCTGGAACGGCAAAAGCAGGCGGCCATCGCCAAGGCCGAAGCCGCGGCGCCCGCATCGGATCGTCATACGGCGCCTGAACCGGGGGAACCCATTCAGGAGCTGGAAGAACTCGATCACAGCGGGTTGGAAGAGGCGGACGTTCCCCGGAATGAGTCCGGCGAGGATACGGTTGACCAAATCAATGAACCGGCCGAACAGGAGGCCGAACCGGTGGGGGCATCTACAGAACAGACGCCGTCCACAGAATACGAGAGTGATGAGCCTAGACAGTCTTAGAAAGAAAATCGACAGCATCGATGCCCGCATGATCGAACTGCTCAATGAGCGGGCCACACTGTGCCAGGAGATCGGGCAGCACAAACTGAAATCCCGCAAGGGAATTTATGCCCCGGCCCGCGAGAAGCAGGTCCTGGAGAATATCCGCAAGCTGAACAAAGGGCCGATGACCGCCGAGGCGTTTGACGCGATTTACCGGGAGATTATGTCCAGCTCACTGGCCCTCGAGAAGCCCCTGCAAATCGCCTATCTGGGGATCGACGGGTCATACACGCACCTGGCGGCCAACAAGAAATTCGGCTCGCAGGTCGACTACCTGCCCTGCGATACGGTCCTTGATGTCTTTCAACAGGTGGAAAGTGATGACTGCGACTACGGAGTGGTCCCGATCGAGAACTCCACCGAAGGCGTGGTCACCCACACTATCGATATGCTGGTCGATTCCGAGCTGAAAATTTGTGCCCAGATCTTGATGAAGATCTCCCACAATCTCGTTTCAAAGGTTTCGCTGCGGCAGGTGAAGAAGATCTACTCCAATCCGCAGGTCTTCGGCCAGTGCCGGAACTGGCTGCACAAGAATATACCCGGTGCGGCGCTGGTGCCGTGTGAGTCCACCAGCAAAGCCGCGCAGAAGGCGGCCAAGGAAAAGCAGACCGGCGCGATCTGCTCCAGCCTGGCGGCCCAAACTTACGGATTAAAGGTGCTGAAGAGCAACATCCAGGATATCGCGCACAACAGCACCCGGTTTCTCGTCATCGCCAAACAGGACGTTCCCGCCACCGGTCGGGACCGGACCACGATCCTTTTTTCCATCAAGGACAAGGCCGGAGCCCTGCACGCGATGCTGACGCCGTTTCTTAAACATAAAATCAATTTGACGAAAATCGAGTCCCGACCATCGAAAAAGCGTGCGTGGGATTATTATTTCTTTGTCGACTTTGAAGGGCACCGCACCGACCGCAAGGTGAAGCTCGCCCTGAGTCAGCTGGAGAATATGTGCAAGTACCTGAAAGTTGTCGGCTCGTACCCCGTCGTGGACTGACATGTCTGATCTGATCAGTAAGGCCAAGAACACCGTTCTAACCGTCAAACCTTATGTTCCGGGCAAGCCGATTGATGAGGTGAAGCGCGAGCTCGGTTTGCAGAACGTGATCAAACTGGCCTCCAACGAAAATCCCTATCCGCCGTCGCCCAAGGTCCTGAAAGCCCTGCAAGAGGCCCTGCCATCGGTCAACCGCTATCCCAACGGCGACTGTCATGCCCTGCGCGAGGAATTGAGCAAGTTCCTCAACGTGAAGCCCGCGCAACTCATTTTCGGTAACGGTTCCGACGAGCTGATCGTGCTGGCGGTTCGCCTGTTTGTGCGCGAGGGCGACGAAGTCATCATCGCCCAGCCCTCATTTTTGGTTTACGACATAGCCTCTAAGATTGCCGGCGCCGATATCGTCAGTGTGCCGCTTCAAGATTTTCATTACGATCTGGACGCCATGCAAAAGGCCGTAACGCCGCGGACGCGGATAATCTTCCTCGGCAATCCCGACAACCCGGCCGGAACATATCTGACTCAGCGGGCGGTGGAGAATTTCCTGGCGGGAGTCCCCAAGGATGTCCTGGTCTTTATCGACGAAGCCTATTTTGAGTATGTCCAGGCGGATGATTATGTGGACTCGCTGGGTTTACTGGACCGGTATCCGAATCTGATCGTATCCAGGACTTTCTCAAAGATGTACGGGCTGGCCGGTCTGCGCGTCGGCTATGCGGTCGGCGGGGAAGAGTTGTGCGGTCTGTTCAACCGGATTCGCGAACCCTTCAATGTGAATTCCCTGGCCCAGGCCGCGGCCGTTGCCTGTCTGCAGGACCAGGCCTACTACCGGGACATCGCCCGGCAGGTCGAACAGCAGCGCCGGTATCTTTATACTGAACTCACCCGGCTGAACCTGGAGTACCGCGAAACCTGCACCAATTTCATTATGGTGAAGGTCGCCCGGGACGCCAGGGAGATGACCGGAGAACTGATGCGCCTCGGCGTCATCGTGCGCGACATGAGCTTCTGGGGAATGAACGATTATATCCGCGTTTCCATCGGAACGGCGGAAGAAAACCGGACGTTTGTCGCAGCCCTGGAGAAAATCATATGATCGTCGTTTTTAAACCCGACGCAACTCCCGAGCAAGTGGAACAGATCCTGGCCAAGGCGGCCGAGCTCGGACTCAAAACTAATGTTTCCGAAGGGGTGGAACGGACCATCGTTGGTCTGATCGGTCCGGAAGACGTGCTGCAAGTCACACCGCTGGCTGCCTTTGAGGGCGTCGAGAAAGTCATTCCGGTGCTGGCCCCGTACCGGTTGGTATCCCGGGAGTACCAGCCCGAGGATTCGGTCGTTGATATCAACGACCACATCCGCATCGGTGGATCGCGCCTGCATGTGATCGCCGGGCCGTGCTCGGTGGAAGGGGAAGAGCGGCTGATGGAAGTCGCGGCGAAAGTCAAGGCGGCCGGAGCGACGCTCTTGCGGGGCGGGGCGTTCAAGCCGCGCACGTCCCCTTATGATTTTCAGGGGCTGGGCGAGGAGGGGCTAAAGATTCTGCAGAAGGCCGGCAAGGAGTATCAACTCGCCACGGTTTCCGAGGTCATGGACCCGCGCGACGTCGAGCTGATGTGCGGATACGTGGACGTGCTGCAGGTCGGCGCGCGCAACATGCAGAATTTTTCGTTGCTCAAAGAGTTGGGCAAAGTGGACAAGCCGGTCCTGCTCAAGCGCGGGATCAGCGCCACCATCAAGGAATGGCTGATGTCGGCTGAGTATATCCTGGCCAACGGCAATTTCAGGGTTATTTTCTGCGAACGCGGGATCCGCACCTTCGAAACGGCTACCCGCAACACACTGGATATCAACGCGGTGAGCGTGGTTAAACAGTTATCGCATCTGCCGGTCCTTGTCGATCCCAGCCATGCCACCGGTCGCTGGGGACTCGTCGCGCCGGCGGCCCGGGCCTCGATCGCCGCGGGGTGCGACGGTTTGATGATTGAAGTGCATCAGAATCCCAAGACGGCCCTCTCCGACGGGGTGCAGTCCCTGGTCCCGGAGAATTTTGAAACCTTAATGCGTGAGCTTCAGCCTTTGGCCCACGCCGTACAACGAGAACTTTAACAAAGCGAGCGAATGATGATTGGAAGAACAAATTATACGTTTAAGCGCGTCACGATTGTGGGTGTCGGATTAATGGGCGGATCGCTCTCCATGGCTCTTAAGAAATACGAAGTGGCCAAGGAAATCACCGGTCTGTCACACCGGCAAACTTCGTTGCAAACGGCACTGGAAATGAAAGCCATCGATCTGGGCGTCTCCGACGTCCGCAAAGGTGTCCAGAACGCCGATTTGGTCGTTCTGGCTACTCCGGTGGACGACATTATCAAACTGATGAAGACCATCAAACCGTACCTGAAACGGGGGACGGTGGTCACCGACGTCGGCAGTACGAAGCTGGAGATTGTCGAGGCCGCCGAGGAAATCCTGCCGTATCCGGGGATGTTTGTCGGCAGCCACCCCTTGGTGGGTTCGGAGAAAAAAGGTGTTCAGCATGCCAGCGGTGAGCTGTTTGACGGGTCGATTTGTGTGATGACTCCAACGAAGAAAACGAGTCAGGTCGCCAAGGCGCGCGTCAAACAGATGTGGTCGCGCGTCGGGGCCGACGTCAAATACCTGAATCCCCCCGACCATGACGACAGTTTGGCGTATATCAGTCATCTGCCGCATCTGGTGGCATTCGGCCTGATGGAAATGCTCCCCGACCAGTACCTCGACCTGGCTACCAAGGGGTTGCGTGATACGACCCGCATTGCCGCGTCGTCGCCGAAGATGTGGAACGATATTTGCGTTTCGAATGTCAAGAACGTTGTGAAGGCCCTCGACGAATATATTGCGGACCTGGCCCAGTTGCGGATCGCCATGATCAACCGCGACGAGAAGGCCCTGATCAAACATTTCACCACCGCCAAGGAAAAGCGCGAAAAGATCGCCGAACAATGATCATTACCATCGACGGTCCGGCCGGGGCGGGTAAAAGCACGATTGCCAAGCGTCTGGCCAAGGAACTCAAGATCACATATCTGGATACCGGCGCCATGTACCGGGCCGTGACCTTAAAGGCGCTTCAGCAGGGGATTGATACGCGGGATGAGGACGCGCTGGCCGAGCTGGCGGCCGCCACCCGGGTACGGGTCCTGCCGTCTGCGGACGGTGTCCGCGTGATGCTCGACGACGCTGATGTCACCGCGGCCATCCGTACCGAAGAGGTGACCCGGCACAGCAGTATCGTGGCCGGCAAACCCAAGGTCCGCGCCACGATCGTGGATTGGCAGCGCAGGATCGGCCGTGAACAAAGTATTGTCATTGAAGGCCGTGATATCGGGACGGTCGTCTTCCCCGACGCGGAGGTAAAATTTTTCATGGACGCAGATCTTAAGGAACGCGTCCGGCGCCGTGCCCGGGAACTGGAAGAGGCCGGACATACCGTTGACCGGGAGGCGCTGACTGAGGACCTGCGCGAGCGGGACCGCCGCGACCAGGAACGGTCGGTCGGGCCCTTGGTCAAGGCCGAAGATGCGGTGGCGATCAATACCACCGCCTATACCATCGATGAGGTGGTCACCCACATGCTCGAGGAGATCCGCCGGCGCACCCCGCAAACCGAATGACTATCGTCACAGTAACCCTATGGACAAAACCCGCATACGAAATTTCTCCATCATCGCCCATATCGATCACGGCAAATCCACGCTGGCCGACCGCCTGCTGTTGACCACCGGCGCCATCGACGAGCGGAAGTTCAAGAATCAACTGCTCGATGACATGGATCTCGAACGCGAACGCGGCATCACCATCAAGGCGTCGGCAGTCCGCTTGCAGTACAAAGCCAAGGACGGTCATGAGTATGTGTTCAATTTGATCGACACCCCGGGCCATGTGGATTTTGCCTACGAAGTCGAGAAGTCCTTACGCGCCTGCGAGGGGGCGTTGCTGGTGAGCGACGCGTCGCAGGGCGTGGAATCACAAACGGTCGCCAACTATTACCTGGCCATCGATAACAATCTCGAAATCCTTCCCGTTATCAACAAGATCGACATCGCCAATATCGATCTCGACTACGCCAAACTGCAGATGATGGAGGTCTTCAACTTTGACGAGGAAGACATGGTGTGCGTCTCCGCCAAAGAGGGGATCAACATCATCGACTTGTTTGAAAAGATTATCGAGGTGATCCCGGCCCCGGAAGGCAGTAATGACGCGCCGCTGGAGGCACTTATTTTCGACATGAAATACGACATTTACAAAGGAATCATCATCTATGTGCGGGTGTACAACGGACAGCTGAAACCCGGGATGAAAATCCGGATGATGAATATGGACAAAACCCTGAATATCGAGGAAAGCGGCGTTTTCGTCCCGGAAATCACCAAGAACAAGGGGCTGGGCGCCGGTGAAGTCGGTTATATCACCTGCAACATTCATGAGCCCAGCGAGGTGCGGGTCGGAGATACCATCACCGATCCGGCCAACCCGGTCAGCCGACCGCTCCCGGGGTACCGCCAGCTGAATCCGCTGGTCTTCTGCGGGGTGTACCCGGTGAATTCTAAGGACTTTATGCCGTTACGCGAGGCCATCAGTAAGCTGCGCCTGAATGATCCCAGTTTCGTCCATGAGCCCGAGACATCCCAGTCGTTCGGTCACGGGTTCCGCTGCGGTTTTCTCGGACTGCTGCATATGGAGATCGTGCAGGAACGCCTGGAGCGCGAGTACAACCTGAATCTGATCCTGACCACGCCGAACGTGAAGTACCAGGTGGTCGACAAGGACGGTAAATCCGAATATATCGAAAGCCCGAACGAACTTCCGGAGGCGGGTGCCTACGACCGCATAGAAGAGCCGATCCTGACGGTCACCATCCTGTCGCCGGTCAGCCACATGGACGGCGTGATGGAGCTGGCCAAGCGTAAACGCGGAACGTTTGTCAGCAGCGAGTACGTTTCTGACCGGATGAAGATCCTTTTCGATATCCCGTTGTCCGAGGTGATCGTCGATTTCAACGACACGATTAAATCCATCACCCGGGGCTATGGATCGATTGATTACAAATTTAAGGGATATTTACCGACAAAAGTGTCAAAACTTGATATATTAATCAACGATAAAATTTGCGATGCTTTTTCCTTTTTGGTGCACAAGGACCGGGCCTACGAAAAAGGACTGGCCCTGGTGACCAAGCTTAAAGAGCTGATCCCGCAGCAGCTGTTCGAGGTCAGGGTGCAGGCCAGTTGTGACGGCCGCATCATCTCCAGCGCGCGGATCAAATCGATGGGTAAAAACGTCACCGCGAAGTGTTACGGCGGGGATATCACCCGCAAACGCAAATTGTGGGAGAAGCAAAAGGAAGGCAAGAAGAAGCTCAAACAAATCGGTAATGTCGAATTGCCACAGGAAGCCTTCACCGCGGCGCTGAAATTATGAAAGAGATCGATACTAAAAAACGAGGTTTGTGGGACAAGAATTCGCCCTTCCGCGAATGGACCGAGTCGATTGTCATCGCCTTTATCCTGGCGATGCTGATCCGGACATTCTTTTTGCAGGCCTTCAAGATCCCCAGCGGCTCGATGCGGGACACACTCATCGAAGGCGATCGTTTGATGGTCAATAAATTGCGTTACGGTGCCAAGGTCCCGTTTAGCGACAAACGGTTGCCCGGTTTCAATCAGCCGCAGCGCGGCGACATCATCGTGTTCAAGTATCCCAAGAACCCCAAGCGCGATTTTATCAAGCGGCTCATCGGATTCGGCGGCGAGACCGTGGAGATCATCGAGGGTGATATCTACATCAACGGGAATCTCGTGATGGATCCGCGCATCAAGAACATATTTTATTACAACGACACCCCGTACGGCGAAGAGGGGGAACCGACGGTCATCCCCGAGGGCTTCGTTTTTGTCCTGGGGGACAATTCCGGTTCCAGTCACGACAGCCGCAAATGGGGCTTTGTGCCGGAGGAAAATATTATCGGCCGGGCCGAACTGATCTATTGGCCGTTCAGCCGGATCCGGATATTGGAGTAACGCCATGCGCCGTCTGCTGATCGCCTTGGGATGCGCCTTGCTGCTGACCGGTTGCGAAACGGTCAAGAATGTGGAAAGACAGCGGGAATATCTTGAGGAGACCGAAGTGGCGGTCGGGGTGATTGCCGAGGCGGTCACCGGTCAGGCGCTCAGTGAGGAAGAAAAGAAAGAGCTGCAAGAGCAAATCAGAAATGATCCGGAAGCCCAATCCGCCGTGCAGGCGATTGCCGACTCCCACACCAAACCGATGCGCATGAAGTATTCTCCGGCAACCGGTAAACGCTACGCCGGTCATCTCGAAGTGGATCCCGAGACCGGCGTCAAGCTGCTCTGGCTTGACGAGGAGTAGACCCACGTCCCATGATAATCCTGCTGATCGGAATTGTCGTAAGCTACATTGTCGGATCGATTCCCACCGCCTATATCTTCGGAAAACTACTCAAAGGCATAGATATCCGCGAACACGGATCCGGGAATGTCGGGGCCACGAACGTATTTCGGGTCCTCGGCAAATGGCCCGGGATCGTGGTGTTGCTGCTGGACATCTATAAAGGTTTCTGGGCGGTCGGCATTGTCTCGGAGATTCTGGGCATGACGTCGGTCTGGCAGCGTGTGCTGATGAGCGTGGCCGTGGTCGCCGGTCACAACTACACCGTATTTCTGGATTTCAAGGGCGGCAAGGGCGTGGCCACCAGCCTCGGGGCCCTGCTCGGTCTGGCCCTGCGCATTCCCACCATCGGCCCGGTTTTGCTGATCACACTGGGCGTATTTCTGCTGGTTTTTCTATCCTCCCGGATCGTCTCCCTGTCGTCCATTTGCGCCGCCGGGGCGCTTCCCCTGATGACCTTTATCCTGCCGCAACCTGTCGAAATCCGGGCATTGGGCCTGCTGATCGGCGGGTTTGTGATCTTCCGCCACCGTGCCAATATCCAGCGTTTGCTGGCCGGATCCGAGCCCCGGGTTCCCCTGTTCGGCGCTTCCCGTAAAAACCCCAAAAAATAACCCTCTTCAGGCACCCTGTCCCGGACGGTATCCCTAACTGATTGCGGGCGTGGCCCCCCAGGAACAGCCTTTTCGGCCATGCTCACGTCATTTGAGGAAAGCGGTTTCTTACCGACGGGCCTGCCGTCTTGTGACGGGTACACCGGGTGTTATACTTGGAATGTTCGCGACAAATGAATGCCGGACAAACGTCAGGATATGAATGAAAACCATCAATTTCAAGAGACACAAGGACGTCAAACGAGGCACAAAATACCTGCACATCAGTTCTCGGACCGAGAGCAAGGAGTGCATTACCTTAGTGCGTAAAGGATTCCTGTACAAGGCACAAGTTTCTCAGGAAACGGAGCCGGAACAAAGCTCCCCTGAAATCTTCATCCGTAAGGCGATCGATACCGAAAAGAATATCGAAAAGTTCAGTTTTCATGTGAAGGGCACGTTTTACATGTCCCATTCCCGAAAGTCGATTCGCGTCGATTTTCATCATTCACTGAACATCAAGATCGTCTGGAAGAAGAAGGTTTTCTCCCCCGAAAAGTCAGAGGTTCTGACTTAAAACGAGCCTGTACCACCCAAAAACAGCGGAAGGGATTATCTCTTCCGCTGTTTTTTTATTAATTGAATATTTAACCCCTCAGAATGTTCTTGATCCCGAGGGGTTTTTTTTGGTAATATATTGGCTCGGTTAAACTTTACATCCATGTGCTAAATGTATTATGTTAAAACACTTACGGTTAGTTATCGTACTCTTCGTCCTGAGCGGATGTGCCGCCAAGACGCAGAAGGCCGTAGTGGAACCCGAGCCGCCCGCCCTTCCGGTTGTCAACGCAGTCGTCCCCTTAATTGAGGATGCCAGCCCGCCGGTCACCTTGGAGGTCACCGGCACCCAGACCGCGGCCCTGCCTCAGGAAAACCAGCCAACAGCGGAAATACCTGAGGCTGAGCGGGAACCCGTCGGCATAGTTTTTGCCAAGACACAGTTCGAAGGAGTTCTCAAGACCAGTTATGTCCGGCTTGCGATCGTGCATCTCGAGGATCCCGCGAAGACCTTCGAACTGCAGATCGGTGAAAAGACGGCCCCGCAGCCGTTCTCTTTCAATGTCAAGACGGTCAACCCGGGCTACTTCTTTATCGAACTGCCGTCGGGCCCCTACCGCTTTTCATCCGTCTCGATCCCGGTCGGGGGAGCCACCGCCACGGAACCGCTGGACGTCACCTTCCAGGTGCTGCCGGACCAAATCAATTATCTGGGGACCTTGCGTTTGATAGGAACCAAGGAGACAATCAAACTCGGTGGAGTGCCGGTGATCAAACCGGGCTTCGAATACCAGGCCCAGGTTATCAACGAACTGCAGGAGGGGATCGCCACCTTCAAGCAGCGTTATCCCAATGTCCCCGGTACGCTCACCAATCAACTGATGCGAATCAACCGCTGATGAATTTTTTCAAACGTAACCGGATAACGCGTCTCATCGCGTGCATGATTGTACTGCTCGGTCTCGGTGTGTCGCCGGCCCCGGCGCAGACCGAACCGGTGCGTCAGGCCAATACCGAGGTGGAACTCATTCCCCAGTTCCTGAGCCTGGCGCGGGGTCAGGAGTTCTGGGTCGGTGTCCGTTTCACCCCCGATCCCGGTTGGCACACCTATTGGCGCAATCCCGGCGATTCGGGGCTGCCGTCCAGCGTGGATTGGCAGTTTCCCCCGGGATTCACGGTGGAAGAGGTTGTCTGGCCGCGTCCGCACCGGATCCTGGCCGGACCGTTGGTGACCTTCGGGTACGACAGCGAGACATTCCTGCTGTTCCGCATCCGTTCACCGACGGATGTGTTCCCCACGGACGAAGTCCCGCTGACGGCCGGGGTCAAGTGGTTGACCTGCCAGGAAATCTGTATCCCCGGAACGGCCAACTTCAGCTGGACGCTGGCGGTCAGCGATGCGAACCCGGCGCCTAATCCCCGATTTCTCGAGTATCACAAAAAACACCGCGATCAGTATCCATTTCACGAAGACGTGAACGCGATTCAGGCGTACGATCGCGGACCGGTATGGGAGATAGTCTACAAGCCGTCCCAGTTCGTCCCCGGAATGGAGCAGGTCCAGTTTTATCCGTATGAAGCCGATATCGTCGATTATCAGGCGGTGCATGAATTTACCGTCAGGGACGGGGTGTATTCCGTCCGGATCAAGAAAGCGGAGACCGCGGATGAAGGATCGATCCGGCGCCTGGAGGGATTGCTGGTCTTCGATAAAGAGGGTTATCCGCCGTTGAGGCCTGTGCGGATTGACGTGGCCCTGGAGAAGTCGGAAATGGAATTTGGCTCCCGGCCGATTACGGGGTTGAGCAGTCTCTGGGGGGCCATGGTCTTTGCCTTTATCGGCGGACTCATCCTCAATCTGATGCCGTGCGTTCTGCCGGTCTTATCGATTAAGGTGCTGAGTCTGGTGGAGAAATCCAAACACGGGGACGACAAGATCTTCGGCAGTGGTGTCATGTTCACCTTCGGCGTAGTCGTGAGCTTTTGGATCCTGGCCGGGGTGATGCTGGGCCTGCGTTTTGCCGGCCAACAGATCGGATGGGGATTCCAGTTTCAGTCGCCGTACTTCATCGTCTTCATGGCCGTGCTGTTTTTTTGTCTGGCATTGAATCTGTTCGGCCTGTTCGAAATTGGGACCGGGTTGACCCGGGTCAAGGCGAGTGACAATTCGTTCATGAACGGCGTGCTGGCCACCATTGTGGCGACGCCCTGTACGGCTCCGTTTATGGGATCGGCGATCGGTTATGTTCTGACAAAGCCGCCCGTGTATACCGTGATTGTCTTTACGGCCCTCGGTTTCGGCATGGCCGCGCCGTATTTGCTTTTAACCAAATATCCCCGCTTTCTCCGGGCGGTACCCAAGCCCGGGCCCTGGATGGCGCACCTCAAGCAGTTCCTGGGATTTGTCCTGATGGCGGTGGTGGTGTGGTTGTGCTGGGTACTGTCGCTTCAGAACGGGGCCTTGTCGGTGATCCTGCTGATGGGCGGTTTGCTGATCCTCGGACTCGGTTGCTGGGTCTATGCCGTGAGCCGTAAAGGTCCGCTGATGCTGATCGTGGCCGCGCTCATCAGCCTGGCGGGATTGTATACCGGCTACCTGGCGGCCGCCACGCCGGAGGCTGCGGCGGAGGAGGGGATCGTTTGGGAGCCGTATGATGAGGAAAAGCTGCTGGCCTATCTGAAAACGGACCGCCCGGTTTTCCTGGATTTTACCGCGGCCTGGTGCCTGTCCTGTCAGGTGAACGACCGCACCGTTTTTCAGGATAAACGGGTGGCGGCCCGGTTCCGGGAACTCGACGTGATCGCCGTCAAAGCCGACTGGACCAATCATGATCCGAAAATCACCCGGGCGGTCAATGGCTACGGCAAGAACAGCATCCCGTTTTACGTCCTGTACCCGCGGGACAAAGTTAAAGAATATATGATGCTGCCCGAACTCATTACTCCGGGGATCGTGCTGAACGCACTGGACAAGTACGCCGTCGATCCGTGATCAAGAGAAAAAATCCAACACCGAGCAAAACTCAAACGAAAGGATAATCACATGAAAAAACTGACCGCACTTCTGGGGGCGCTGGTCCTGGCTGCCGTCATCGGCACGGGACTGGCACAAGCCGCCGTGCAAAACGGCGCCATGGCGCCGGACTTCACGTTGAAAGATTCCAACGGGAACACGCATTCGCTGTCCGATTTCAAAGGTAAGTATGTTGTTCTGGAATGGGTAAATTTCGACTGCCCCTTCGTGAAGAAGCACTATGTTCCGGGCAACATGCAGGCCCTGCAAAAAGACCTGACCGCCAAAGGGGTTGTCTGGCTGTCGATCAATTCATCGGCGCCCGGCAAGCAGGGCAGTTATTCCCCTTCGGAAGTCAATCAGATCATGGAAAACAGTAGCGCCATGCCCACCGCGTATCTGTTTGATTCCGACGGGAAAGTCGGCAAAGAGTATGGCGCCAAGACGACACCGCATATGTATGTGGTCAATCCGGAAGGTATGCTGGCTTACCAGGGGGCTATTGACAGCATCCCCAGCTTTGACTCGGCGGATATCCCCAAGGCCCGTAATTACGTGACTACCGCCATCAACAATCTGATGAGCGGAGAGCCGGTCGCCGATGCCGCGACCACCCCGTATGGCTGTTCCGTAAAGTACTAAATTCTCCCGTTTCCGCCTGGCCGGGGCTCCGGTCAGGCGGAAAATATCTTATTCCCCGGTAGCAACCCGTCGAGCCTGTGTTAGAATAGGAAAGAAATCATTCGCCTATCCGCCATACCGCACGCCCATGGACAATTACAACTATGGAATCATAGGGAACTGTTCCAGTGCCGCGCTGGTATCGACCGACTGCAGCATCGACTGGTTGTGCCTGCCGAATTTCGATTCTCCCTCGCTGTTTGCCCGCATCCTCGACCAGGCCGACGGCGGACATTTTAAGATCTCGGGATACGAACAGCATGACAGCCACCAGGAATATCTGCGGCTGACCCCGATCCTGCGGACGGTTGTCCATACCGCGCAGGGTTCCTACCAAGTCAACGATTACATGCCGCGCTACCGGGATTCCCGCGGCGAGTACCAGTGCCCGTCCGAGGTCCACCGGATGATCCGCGTCCTTTCCGGTAATCCCAAGATCCGCATTGATTTCGCGCCCCGTCCCAACTATGCCCTCGGCGCGCCGGAATTCCGGCCCACGTCCGACTATATCAAGGTCACCTCCACCAAAGGTCCCTATAACAGTTACTATCTCTACAGCAATCTCGATTTCGACAAGATCCTCAGCGGCGAAGAGATTGAACCGGAACCGGTCAGTTACTTCGTGTTGTCGTATCATGAAAAACTGGAACAAATTAACTGCGACCGGATCTACCTGGCCTATCAGCGGACAAAATCCTACTGGCTGGAATGGATGCAGCGTTCGCACTATACCGGACGGTTTGCGGAGGAGTTTCAACGTTCTTCCATTACACTGAAGTTGTTGATGTACCAGCGTACGGGGGCGGTGATCGCCGCGCCGACGACGTCGCTCCCCGAGATCATCGGGCAGGAGCGCAACTGGGACTATCGCTTTTGCTGGGTGCGGGACGCGGCTATGATCGTCGATACCTACGTGCGCATCGGTCATATCCAGACGGCCGACGGTTTCATCAATTTTCTGCTCAACCGTATGCAGCTCAAACATGAGGACATCGGTGTGATGTACGGGATCAACGGGGAGGAGAAGCTTGACGAGGTCATCCTGGACCACCTGCCCGGATACAAAGACTCCAAGCCGGTACGCATCGGCAACGCGGCCTATCTGCAGAAGCAAAATGATCTGTACGGGGAGCTTATCGAGACGATCTACACCTACTTTTTCATCAACCGGCGGGCCAGTTTTCAGGTCAATGAAGAGATTTGGACAATGGTCCGTTCGCTGGTCAACCGGGTCCGGGAGTGCTGGCGAGAGAAAGACAGCGGTATTTGGGAGCGCCGGGAGGCCATGCAGCACTATACGCATTCCAAGCTGATGGCCTGGGTGGCCATGGATCGCGCCTGCAAAATCGCCCGGTTTATCCGTAAGCCTGAATATGTTAACGGCTGGGCCCAGCTGGCCGAGGACATCAAAGTTGATATTTTGAAGAATGCGTGGAACGAAGACCTCAAATGTTTTACAATGTACTACGGTTCGGAGTTATATGACGCGTCCAACCTGCTGATGCTGCACTACGGGTTTCTCAGCCCGGACGATCCCCGGATGATCTCCACGGTCGAGGAACACTACAAGCATCTGGTGAAGAACGGATTCACATTCCGCTACACGTCCGATGATGAATTCGGCACGCCGGAAAACGCCTTTATCGTCTGCTCCTTCTGGATGATCAACGCCCTGTACCTGATCGGCCGGGAGGACGAGGCCCGGCAAATGTTCGATCACGTACGCTCCTGCGCCAATCATCTTGGCCTGTTTTCCGAGGACGTCGACATCACCACCAAGAGATTGACCGGAAATTTTCCGCAGGGTTATTCCCATCTGGCCTATATTCAGACCGCCCTATTGCTGGAGACGGATTACAATTGGAGCGACGCCTACGCTCTGAAACCGAATAACTAAATTAACAATTGGTAAGGAGGAAGACGTGAGAGTACACTCATTGCTCGGCATCTTGGCTGTTTCGCTTTTCCTGATCGGATGTTCCACCCATACGCAAAGCCCCTCGGCGGTGAATCGCTTGCAGATCCAGATCGCCCAGATGGAGCGGCAGCTGGAAAACCGGGACAAGGCCATCGGCGATCTGCAGGCCCAGGTTCACGATATGTCTTCCGAGCTGAACGAGATCAAGACCTATTCGCTGTACGAACCGATCGAGGAGTATGATTACCGTAAAACCGCGCGCGCACCGTTGATTGAGGAAGATGAAGATGAACCCGCCGTCCGTGAGACCGAACAGGACGAACGGATAATTCGCGTCAAGGCGACCGAACGGGAAGTTCAGCAGGCCTTAAAGAATGCGGGCTTCTATAACGGCAAGATAGACGGCAAGATCGGCGCCCAGTCCCGGAAGGCCATTCAGGACTTTCAGCTGGACCACAAACTGAAGGCCGACGGCATAGTCGGCCGCCGGACCTGGGACGAACTCAAGACCTACCTTGATTGAAAACGGCCCCGCTGACCACCGGCCCGCAGTGAGCGTCTTCGGCTGCGGCTGGATGGGATTGCCCGTTGCCCGCCGGCTGCACGGCGAAGGTTACTCTGTGAAAGGGTCAACCACGGCGGCCGTCAAGATTCCCGCCCTCCGGGAGGCCGGGATTCAACCTTATCTGTTGCGCTGTGCGCCCGAACTCAGCGGAAAGGATGCGCCGGAATTCTTCGCCTCCGAAATTCTCTTTTTAACACTGCCGTTTCGCCGCAATATGCCCGACCCCGAAGAGTACCGGCGTCAGGTTGCCGCGGTGATCGATCATGCCCACGCCGGATCGGTGCGGTGGATTATTTTTACCAGTTCCACGTCCGTGTACCCGCCTGCCGGCACCGAGGTGACGGAGGATGACATCATCGTCCCGCAGAACGCGCGGCAACGCGTGCTGCGCGATGTCGAACAGGACATACTCGGCGCGGCGCCGATTGCGGGAACGGTGCTTCGTTTCGGCGGATTGTACGGCGGCGATCGTAAATTGGGCCGGTTTCTCGGCGGTTCGGCCGCCGTCCAGCGGGACGGTGAAAGCCGCGTAAACCTGATCCATCTGGACGATTGTGTGGGTATCGTGAGCGCGGTGATTGCCGCCGGTGCGACCGGGGAGATCTTCAACGCCGTCAGCGACGCCCATCCGACGCGGCGGGAATTGTATACCGGCAAGGCCCGGGAATGCGGATTGCCCGCTCCCGAATTCTCCGGCGCACCGGGGGGGCCGGATAAAATCGTGTCCAACCGCAAATTGAAGACTGTCCTGTCGTATTCCTTCATTCATCCCGATCCGCTGGAGTGACGTGATGAAGTTCTCTTCTGTGAGTAAAGCCTGGTTGGCGGCGCCGGCCTTCGTGCTGGCCGCCTTTATCTTGTACGGCAACACACTTTCCAGCGCCTTCCATTTCGACGATTTCATCTTCATCGTACAAAATCCCGAACTGACCGATCCCTTGGATATCCGCACGATCTGGGGAGAAGGCAGCGCTCCGACGAGATTTGTCGCATACTGGACCTTCGCCTGGAACTACTATTTTCATCAGTACGACGTGACCGGCTATCACGTCGTCAATATTCTTATCCACGCGCTGAACACGATGCTGGTCTATTGGGTGGCCGGCATGCTGGCGACCCGTCTGGCCGAATCAAACCGGATGCCCGTTACCCGTGTGCGGGCCGCCGCTGTCATCGCGGCCCTGATCTTCTTGTGTCATCCGCTGCAAACCCAGGCGGTCACGTATTTGTGTCAACGTTTTGCCTCATTGGCGACGTTATTCTATGTGCTTGCTGTCGGGTGCTATGTGCGGGGGCGCATGACGGCGCGACCGGTATGGTGGGGCGCCGCCGGCGTTGCGGCCCTGGCGGGGATGTTCACCAAGCAGGTCGTAATGACCCTGCCGGTGATGGTGCTTTTAACAGAATGGTTTTTCTTTCGCGACGCGAAGATCACTGCGCGCGCGGTTTGGCGTCACTGGAAGTTCATAGCGGCGGGAGGGGCGGTATTCCTGCTTATCCCGGCGGTCTATTCTTTCAATGTGCAATCTATCCTCCTGCGGGAGTATGAATCCCTGTCCCACCGCGGCGATACACTTAATTTGTGGACCTATTTTCTGACCCAGTCGCGGGTCATCTGGACTTACATCCGGTTGCTCGTGTTCCCGGTCGGGCAAAACCTGTTGTATGACTTTACCACCTCAACGGTGTGGTGGGAGCCGAAGGTCATCGCGGGGTTCAGCGGCATCATTGCGCTGACGGCGGTGTCTCTGGCATGGCGCCGCCGCTATCCGTTGGCCGCGTTCGGTGTATTGTGGTTTTTCACGACGCTGCTGGTGGAGTCGAGCATTATCCCCATCCGGCACGTGATCTTTGAACACCGCCTGTACCTGCCGATGTTCGGGTTCGGACTGGTCGCGGCCCAGGTATTTACCGCACGGCGGCTGCCGGTCAAAGCGGGGATCGCTGTGGTCACCGCGGCTGTTGTGACGCTTTCCGTGCTGACGGTCCGGCGCAATGCCGTGTGGCGCGACGGCATTACCTTGTGGTCAGATGTCCTCGAAAAGTCCCCCGGCCTGATCCGGCCCTACACCCATCTGGCCACCGCCTACCTGAACCAGGGGAATTATGAGCGGGCCCTGGAAATCTATTCGGCAGCCATCGCGGCCGATCCCCAACGGGCCGAGTCCTACAACAACCGCGGAAACGTATACACAGTCCTCAAACAATATGACCTTGCCCTCGACGACTACCGGCAGGCGCTGGTGTTGGACCCGACACTGGAAAAGACGTACAATAACGTGGGGATCATCTACAATAAACGAAAACAGTTCGCCGAGGCCCTCGATCACTATAACCGGGCGATCGCGCTCAATCCGACCAATGCCGGGGCGTACTTCAACCGGGCCAATGTGTATCTGCAGCGGAATGAGCTCGACAGGGCCTTTGCCGACTATACGCGCAGTATCGAAAATAATCCGTTTCAGAAAAAGGCGTACTACTACCGTTCCCAGATTTACGCTACGGGCGGCGATTTTGAGAACGCGCTGCAGGACGTCCTCGAGGCCCAGTCACTGGGTGTGAAAGTGGATACGCGGTATGTCGAAGATTTAAAGAAGAGGGTGGCGCCATGAATTTAGCCAAGTCTGCGGCCGTCCGGCTGAGCGCCGCGGTGGTTATCATCCTGACCGTCGGACTGCTGGCCTACGCGAACAACTATCGCAACGGCTGGCATTTCGACGACCAAAGCTATATCGTGCAGAATCCGACCATCCGCTCGTTGGACAACTTCAGGGGGATGTGGGACCGCTTGAGTGCCCCGGGGCGGGTTGTCGTTCTGTACAGCTTCGCCCTCAATTACCATTTCGGCGGGACCGATGTTCTCGGATATCATGTCGTCAACAATGTGATTCATGTGACCGCCGCGGTGTTCGTCTTCGGCATTGTCTGGATGCTGATGGCCACGCCGCGGATGGCGGGTACACCGCCGGCGCGCGGCCGCTGGCTGGTGGCCCTGTTCACCGCCCTGATCTTTGTCAGTCATCCGTTGCAGACGCAGGCGGTCACTTATATATGTCAGCGCTTCGCGTCATTGGCGACCCTGTTTTATGTAATGAGTGTCTTTTGGTATCTGTGCGGCCGGTTACGGCGGAGGGGGGCGGCCGTCTATTTTGTCCTGGCCGCGCTATCTGCGGTGCTGGGGATGTTCAGCAAGCAGATCGTGATCACCTTGCCGGTCGTGATCCTGATTATCGAATGGCTTTTTTTCGGGGCGTTTGCGCGGCACGGGGGAAAGCTCCGCATTCCCTGGAAGGTCATCGTCCCGCTGGCCGTGCTGCTCTTAATTATTCCCGCGTTATACTCTTTTCGCGCCGGGGCCATTCTCTCGATCAAGCACAAATCCTCGGGATCGTACCGCGGTGAGCTCATTAACCGGCAGTCGTATTCAATGACGCAATTGCGCGTCATTCCGACGTACATGCGCCTGCTGGTGTTTCCCGTGGGACAAAACCTCCTGTATGATTTCAAGACGTCCAAGAGTCTGACGGAACCCAAGACGCTGGCCGGATTGATTCTGATCCTGAGTTTGATCGCGCTCGCCCTGGCGCTGCGCCGCCGGCAGCCGCTGGCGGCCTTCGGGATATTTTGGTTTTTTGTGACCCTTGCGGTGGAATCCACTGTCATACCGATCCGGCACGTCATTTTCGAGCACCGGGTGTATTTGCCGAGCGTCGGATTTTGTTTGCTGGCGGCTTCGCTGGTCTATCAGTGGTCCCGGCAGCCCCGCCGGGCGGCCGCGGTATTATCCGTAATCGTGCTGGCCCTGACCGTGCTGACGCATGAACGCAACAAGGTGTGGCGGGATGAACTGACGTTGTGGGAAGACGTCAAGGAAAAGTCGCCGCACAAGATGCGCCCGTATCTGAATACCGGCATTGCGCATTCGGCGAACGGGGAGTTTGAAAAGGCTATTGCCGATTTTCAGACCGCGCTGGAAAAAGTCCCCAACAGCATCATGGCGCTCAATAATCTCGGGATCACCTACACCCGGCAGCATCGTTACGAAGAGGCGCTCGCCGTATTTGACCGCGCGCTGGCCATCAGCGACAAATGGGATGAGGTATGGAATAATCGCGGTGATGTCTTCCGGCACCGCGGGGAGTTTGCCGCGGCCTTGGCCGACTATGACCGGGCCTTGTCCATCAATCCGCGGATGTACCAAACGTTGAGCAATCGCGGGGTGGTCCTGGCGCATCTCGGCCGCGACGAAGAATCCCTGGCTGATTTTCAACGCTCGCTGCAGATCGCGCCAGGTTTTATCGAGGCCCACCAAAACCGCGGGAATCTGCTGGGCCGGATGCGCCGCTACGAGGAGGCCATTGCGGACTTCACGGTGGTCATCCGCAGCAATCCGCGCATTCCGCAAATCTTTAACAACCGGGGCAACGCCTACCGGCGGCTCAAGCAATATGACCTGGCCCTGGCCGACTACAACCGGGCGATTGACCTCGACCCGGACTTTGCCGAGGCCTACAATAACCGGGGGGTGGTGTACCGTGAACAGGGGCGCGCGGACCTGGCCCTCAAGGACTACAATACGGCCCTGTCACTCGATCCCCGTTATGTCACGGCATACAATAATCGCGGAAATCTTCATAAAGTGGAGGGGCGCTACGGAGCCGCACTTGAGGATTTCAACACCGCGTTGAAGATCGAACCGGAAAACCGGTACGTGTATTTTAACCGCGCCAAGACGCATTTAAGCCGGAATGATATTCAGTCCGCCCTGCGCGACGCTGAAATATCCCGGCATCTCGGCTACAGTCAGGCGGCGCCGTTTATCAACCGTATCAAGCAGGTGATGCATGCCCGGCCTTGATTCCGGACAACGTTATATTTTGACCGTGACGTTGAACACCACCGTCGATACGATGCTCCGCTACCGGCGCGCGGGAGGATGCCAGCGTTTCGACGAGGAAACCCGTGTGGCCGGCGGGAAGGGGCTTAACGTGTCACGGGCCCTGCGCCGACTGGGACGGGCGAGTCTGGCTGCCGGAATCGTCGGCGGCTGTACCGGGCGGGACATCGAACAGCTGCTGCGCCGGGAAGGTCTGCGGCACCGGTTTTATCGGAACGACGCCGAGAGCCGGCAGAATCTGATTCTGTGTCTGCCGGAGTTGTCCCCGGCCAACCGGGTCTTCCGGCAGACGCCGTCGATTTCGGGCCACGGTTACCGGGAGTTTCGCCGGCTCTACCGGGACGCCCTGCTCCGGGCCGACATGGTGGTACTCAGCGGCAGTGTGCTGGACGGACTTTCGCCGGCGGTGTACGCGGATTTAATCCGCGACGCGCGTCGACGAGAGATTCCGGTCCTTCTGGATGCCAGCGGAACCGCCCTGCGTGAGGGTTTGAAGGCCCGGCCAACGTTCATCAAACCGAACCTGACTGAAATTCAACACGCCACCGGGATCCGCGTACGGACGTTAAACGACGCGGTGCGGGCCGCCGCATTTTTTCGGCGGATGGATCTTCCCAATATTTATCTCAGCCTCGGCGAGCGCGGGGCGATCGGTTGCAATCATAACGAATTGTGGTATGCTAAGGCGCAGAAGGTCGCCGTCCGCAATACGGTCGGCTGCGGGGACGCGTTCGTCGCCGCCGTTTGCGCCGCTCACCTGGACAAGCTGTCATTGTCCGCTGCGCTTTCGCTGGCCGTGGCGGCGGGAACCGTCAGCGCGACCAATTTCGTTCCGGGCCTGGTCGATCCGAATGCCGTAAGCGCGATGGCCGCCCGCATTAAATTGAGGAAACTCCCTTTATAGGAAAGGACCGGCATGGAAACGCTGGAAGCACACGCCTCCGAATCCACTCACTATATCGACGATACCCTGAGGGCCGAGATCATTGCCCTGTCCAAGGATTTTAAACGTTCCTGGATCAGTCTGGGTCGGCATTTGTACGCGGTTTGGCAGGACAAACTTTACCGCAACTGGGGTTTTGAGAAATTCGAGAACTATATCGAAGGGGAAGTGGGGCTCAAAAAGAATCTGGCCACGAAACTCCTGCGGTCGTATCTCTTCCTCGAGCAGGACGAACCCCAATACTTGGATGCCGAGTTTACCAACGAGCGGGACGCCATGAAAGTTCCGGGGTATGAAGAAATTAACTTTCTGCGCTTAGCCAAGCACAAGAAGGAAGTGAAGAGAGACGACTACGCCCGGATGAAGAAGGATGTGTTCGAGAAGGGTAAGAACGCGACGGTGATGCGCAAGGATCTGACCGCGTTGATGAAGGAACGCAAATACGTCGATCCGGATCAGGAGCGCGAGGACCGTCATCAGAACGCCATCCGCCGGGTCGTCCATTCCCTGAAGAACTTCCAGAAGGATATGGAAGCCCTGCAGCTCATTCCCGCCGCCGTTATGGACGACACCAAGAAATTGCTCGACCGCCTGGAAGCCGAGCTGGACTAAGGATGCCGCTAAAATCTTCCGTTAACCTCGATACGATCAGCGCTGAGGCGCTGCTCGGGACCCGGGTCTGTGATCTTCCCGTTACGGTATCCGGGACTTGGCTGGCGCAGTGCGTGGAGCAGCTGTACCGGGAGTTGGCGGACAGGGGTATTTTATTCCGGCCAAAATGTTTCCTGGCCGACGAGTGGCTCACGCCGGAGAATGAAACCTGTATCGGCATTCCTTTTTACCTGGCTCATCCGCGATTGACCGCCCTGGAAAAACATTTTATGGAACGTGCGGAAGGCGAGGAGCGGGCCGAGTGCATGAAGCTGCTGCGGCATGAGGCCGGCCACGCGTTGTACTACGCCTACCGCATCCACGCCCGCCGGAAGTGGCAGCGCCTGTTCGGATCGGCCAAGACCGAGTACGGCGAGACCTACCGCTACCGGCCCTACAGCCGCAATTTTGTCAGGCATCTCGAAGGTCATTACGCCCAATACCATCCTGAAGAAGATTTTGTGGAAACGTTTGCCGTCTGGCTCACGCCCGGGCTGGACTGGCGCAGCCGTTACCGCGGCTGGAAGGCGCTGGACAAACTGAATTACGTGGACCGCCTGATGAATACCCTGCGCGGTCGTCCGCCACGGCACATCAGCGCCCGTCAGTATTGGCGGATCTCCACGCTGCGTTGCACCCTGCGGCATTATTACAAACGCAAACGCCGAGCCATGGCCGAAGAATTTCCCGACTTTCATGATTCATTTCTGAAAAAGCGTTTTCTTTCGGGAACGGAAAACGGCACCGGATCGCAGCCCGCCGCCGCCATTTTGCGTAAATACCGGAAAGAGCTGGTGGACAATGTCGCCTTGATTTCCGGGGAACCCAAACACCTGATCCGCGAGTTGCTTTCGGTCATTCAGAAGCGCAGCCGTCAGTTGGACCTCTGCACTGATGACAATGAATCCGCCGTACTGCTCAGCATCTCCGCCTACATTACATCACTCGCCAAAAACTATCAGTATACCGGTCGTTACCGGGGAAAGAAGGTATAACCGGCTATGGGTAGACGAACAAAGGTCTTGATGTTGTTCAGCAGTCCGTATAACCGTCCGCGGGGATACGATTATGCCGAGGAATTCGCGGACCCCGATGACATGTATACCGAGCATGATGTCCATTGCGCCTTGCTGGAGAATAACTATGACGTGCGCCTGTTGGGAATTCACAATGATCTGGGAGCTTTCTTCGAAGAGATCCGGGAGGATCGACCGGACGTCATCTTTAACCTGATGGAAGTCTTCGACGGAAAATCGCATTTGGAAAAGAATATCGCCGCCCTGTTGGAAATGGTCGGTATTCCGTTTACCGGTTCTTCGTCCGACACACTGCACCTGTGCAATAACAAGGAACTGAACCGCAAGCTCTTTCGATTTCACCGGATCAAAATTCCGTACTTTCAGGCCTTTCACCGTCATCACAAGGTTTGGCTGCCCAGGAAAATGAGTCTGCCCTGTATCGTCAAACCGTTGGCCGAAGAGGCCTCGCGGGGGATCTCCCAGGCCTCGATCGTCGACAGCGAGGAGGCGTTTGTGGACCGGGTCCGCTTTATTCATGAGAAGATGCAGCAGGACGCGATCGGGGAGGAGTTTATCGACGGGCGCGAGCTCTACGTCACGGTCATGGGTCACAAGAAGTTGACGGTTTTTCCGCCGCGTGAGATGCGCTTCGGTGAACTGCCGGAGGACGCGCGCATCGCGACTTATAAGGCCAAGTGGGACGATCAGTACCGGGCCAAATGGGGGATCAAGAGTGTGCATGTCGGCAAGCTTCCCGCGGGGGCCGAGCAGGAGATTGCCGAGGTCTGTAAGCGTGCCTATCGCGCGTTGAACGCGCAAAGCTACCTGCGGTTCGATATCCGTCTGAACAGCGCCGGTCAGGTGTACATCATCGAACCCAATGCCAACCCGTGCATCGCCCGTGTTGACGAAGTGGCGCTCAGCGCGGAGAAGGCCGGGGTAGCGTTTTCCCGGTTGATCAGAAAGATCGTGCAGCTTGCCGTTAAATAACTTATCCGTCCGCTGCAATTATTTCCGCTTTCTCAAAATCGTAAATCTTACGGTTTCCCGTCGAAAAAAATATTTTAATCGCTTGATTTTGTCGGCATTATCCCAATAATAAAAAGTGTGTCCTTTAACAATCTCAGTTAAAAGGAGGCTCCATGACCGACCCGACGCAGATCCCCTTCCTGATTAAGCTCCTCGACGACGAATCACCCAACATTCAAAGCAAAGTCAAAAGAGAGCTCGACGCCTTCGGCCCCCTGCTGATGAGTGAACTGCGCAAGATTTCATTTCCGCTGTCCAACAGACAAAAGGAAAGTCTGGATCTGATTTTCGAACGCCAGCAACGTGCGCAGCTGCGCCGTTTGTGGCCGAGCTGGTACGCGGTGGAAGGAGGGTATCCCCGGTTAGAGGCCGCCTTGAGCCTTATCAGTGATTATCTGACCGCCTATGATTATGACATCCGTCTCAGCGGTTTATTGGATGATTTGGCAACGCAATACCGGCGCAAGTACAACAGCAAGGACCCGCGGCTGCTCGCGCAATTTCTGTTCGATGATTTGGCTATGCAGGGAAACGATGAGGATTACTACAATCCCCAGAACAGCAATATGAACTTTGTCATCAACGAAAAACAGGGGATCCCCATCAGCCTGGTGAGTATTTTCATGCTCGTCGGATACCGGGTGGGAATACCCATTGAGGGATGTCCCTTTCCGGGCCATTTTTTGGCCCGCATTGAACTGTACGGCCAGAACGCGTTTATTGACTGTTACAGTAACGGCCAGCTGATCATGGAAAGCGATTTTCTCAAAGCCCGTGACGAGATCGCGGAGAACATCACCGATACCCTGTATGAACAGATCTCGACCGAGGCGATGATCCGCCGGTATCTGGCGAACCTGGTGCGCGCCTTCCAGATCGAGGAGGATTTGACCTCCGCCAATTTTGTCGCCGGGCTGTTCGAGGACCTTGAATTCCGCATCGCCAACAAGACCTTCGAGACCATCACGCCGGACCAGATCATCAATTGCAGTGAACCGCGCTATCTCCCCGGGAATCTGGTTAAGCACAGCCGCTACGGTTACCGGGCCATTGTCGTGGACATCGATCCGGAATGCCGGGCCACGGACGAATGGTACTATGGTAATCAAACCCAGCCGTCCCGGGAGCAGCCGTGGTTTCACCTGCTGGTCCACGATTCGGAACAGGTCACCTATGTGGCGGAAAACAATTTGCTGCCGGATGAGTCCCGTCACGAGATCAAGCATCCGCTGTTATCCTATTTCTTCGTCCGGTCGGATGGAGGCGCTTACCTGCGCAATGAGAATCAGTGGCCGGAAACGGATTTTTAGTGATTTCAGGGCTTGACGGCCACATTTATGTGTGGTATAAAGTAGGCTATGAACAGTCCCCGGCTTACTAACAAGCAGAAAGACGTCCTCAAATACATTTACCGGAGTATCCGGCAAAACAAGCTGCCGCCCACCATTCGCGAAATCGCCCGCGAATTCGGATTTTCTTCCACAGGAACTGTCAGAGATTATCTAAAAGCCTTGGTTTCCAAGGGGTACATCCGCATTACCGCCAACAAGTCACGGGCCATTGAGCTGGTCTCGGAAAGCCTGTTTTCGCTGCCCATCCTTGGCAGTGTGCAAGCCGGGTTGCCGACGTTGGCCGTAGAGGAGATCGAAGGCTACCTGAATCTCGATGCCCTGTTGTTTGAGGAGGAATCGGCCTTTGCCCTGCGGGTCCGGGGTGACAGCATGAACGGCGCCGGCATCATGCCGGATGACCTGGTCCTCGTCCGTCGGCAAAATGTGGCCCAAACCGGTGAGACTGTGGTGGCGCTCATTGACGAGGAAGCCACCGTTAAATACCTTCAAAAACAGAATGGCGGCTATGTCCTTCAGGCCGCCAATCCCGCCTATCCGCCCATTCCGGTCGACGAAAACGTGTCCATTATCGGCAAGGTGATCAGCGTCGTCCGCCGCTACCGCTAAGCCGACCCGTCCCAAAGGCTGCCTCGCCCTTAATTTCTCATTGTCTTTACCGGTCGATCATAGGATAATGTAGCCTGCATTTAATCCGAAACGGAAGATAAAATAGGGAAGTGGTATGGAATCCGGTGGCAAATTGATCATGTTCCTCAGCCGGCATTTTGAGGAGATCACCTATGCCTTGGCCGCGCTGTTGAGCCTTTTTTTGGGCATGTATGTCATATATCAATTCAAGCGGCGGCCGCTGGGCGTGCAGGTGCGTTCGTACGTCGAGACCGCCATCGGCTCGACGCTCCTCTTCCTGTTGCTTTTCGGCAGCACCCTGATATTGGCCATTTATTGGGCTAACTACAAAAGCCCCTATATCCACTTCGACTTGTACGATTCCATCTCCCGGAATGCCAACTGGGTACGTGAGGACTTGACCATTTACCTGGTCAACGACAATGAGTTGATCGCCTTGTCATGTGACGGTAACCATCAGGAAGTAGTCTTTACCAGCGACGAGGAGCCCATCCGGCAGTTCGAGTTCTCGCCGCACGGCCGTTACATACTGGTTTCCACATATAAAAAGTTGTTCATGATCGATACCGAAGAGAAGAAAGACTGGCTGGTCGATCAGGTCCAGTTGCCCGGTTCCGAGGAAGATCTGAAGGGATCGATCTCCGGGATCAGCTGGTCGCCCGCAGGGGACAGGTTCTCATATGAACTATCCCGTTGGTCGAATTTCGGGTCGCAGGCGAAGGTGTACATCTACGACATTAACGATCGCAGCAAGAAGTCGATTGACAGCCCTACCCGCCGGCTGGGTACGCTCTACTGGGACCTGGCCGGAGAGAATCTGTACTATCTCAAGCAGGCTTCAAGTGAACTTGAGGAAAGGCAATTGGTCTACAAGCTGAAGGTCTACCGCGTTGACCTGAGCGATCTTAAGGTTCATTTCGTGGATGACATCATGATGGAAGAGGAAAACTTTTCTCCGATCCATTTGTCATTGCTGGGGATAAAGCTCTATGAGCCGGAGCACGGGTTGACCTTCGATCGTTTGGGGAATCAAACCGTGCTGAAATCCCGGCAGGGTTATCTGATCGGGATCGACCGGTACAATTATTTCTTCTACCAAGGCAAGTGGTTCCGCAGACGCCTGTTCCGGGTCAAACGTGACGTCGACACCAGCAAGAAACAGACGATGGTCAACGCCTATGGCGAACACGTGCTGCGTCAGATCCGGTGGACGCCGTCCGGACGCTATGTGGTGATGGACCATAGCTACTGGGGCATCCTCATTATGGACCCGCGGCGGCAGAAGGTGGCCCAGATTTATCCCTATGACGTCAATGTTTACGGCTGGTTTTCGGAAATTTAGTGTCAAAGATCTTGTGTTCGAATCCGAATGCGGCTAGAATAGGCATAGTATCCCTGACTGTCAAATGACAAACGACACACCATTCGCATTTTCCAAGGAACAACTCAGCGGCATCATCGACAAGATTGCCTCCGACTCCAGTGTCGGCATAGACACACGGTTGACCCATGCGGTCATCATTGCCTACTTGCAGCGCATCGAGGCCCGCCTCGAACGCGTTGAGCAAAGCTTGAACCTTCAGGATTAGCAGAGACCACTTCGAATAAAACAACGCGCCTATTGAAGGAAGCGCATCCGGAAGCGAATGGCGTATGCCCGCCAGACGGTGCTGTGGCCGAGAGCATGGCTTCCGACGGCATCAAAAAGGAGATCAATATGAAAAACTCGTGGCTGATTTGGGTGTTTGTGGTTGGGATCGTTCTGACGATTTTGATAGCGTTTAATTATCAGGGCGCACAGGATACCGTTCCCCTCAGTGAGATCTTTCCGGAAACCGAGACGTATCCCTTGGAAATAGAATATGTCGACGAGCAGCCGGTCAGCGAGCCGCCTACAATCGCGCGTACGGCACCGACCGTCAGTCAGCCGGTGACGCAAATCGTCCGGACGCCGTCCGAGCCGCCGAGTCCGCCGGTGCCGGTCGCCGCCAAAGTCGTTGCGACACCGCCTAAACCTGCGCCTGCGGCCGTTCAAACTCCCGCGGCCGCCCAAACGACCGCGGCCAAGCCATACAAATACAGCATCCAGGTGGCGTCGTTCAAGGACAAAGATAAGGCACAGCAAAAGGTCGAAGAGCTGAACAAGAAGGACTACCAGGCCTTTCTCGTTTCCAAGGATATCCGCGACAAAGGCACTTGGCATCGTGTGTATGTGGGCAAATTTGATTCCAAATCCGAAGCCGACAGCTATCTGCCGAAGGTCAAAAAGAATTATTCATCCAGTTTTATCATCGCCACCAAATAAACTTAACGGAATGCGATTCCCCATGCGATCCCCGGAAACGGGGCCATGGGGATTTATACTTTTTTGACCTTCAGGCCCGGGCCGAAAGGGACGCGCGGAGCCCCATCCGCAATGGGAGCCTATGAACGCCAAACTCAGAAATATCGGTTCCGGTCTGTTGATCTTCCTGCTGGGCTGTTTGGTGTATGCCAATGGTTTGAACGTGCAGGGGTTCGAGTTCCGTGACGATGAGGTATTCTACAAAAAGAGTACCCAGGAAATGGTGGCGACCGGCCAGATCCTTTCGCCGAAGTACTTCGGTGAAGATCGGTTCCAGAAGCCCATCCTGTATTACTGGTTTATCCTCGCCGCCTACCGGCTATTCGGAGTGAGCTGGTTTGCCGCCCGCATCACTTCGTGCCTGTTTGCCGCCGGGGCCTTGGTCCTGACCTGGTCGATCGCGAAATCTCTGTTTGACCGCCGCACAGGATACGTCAGTGTCTTCATCCTGATGACTATGCCGCTATTCTTTCGTCACGCCAAGAACGCCGTCCCGGACATGGCGCTTAATTTCTTTATCGTTTTAGCCTTATATCTGTTTATCCGTTTCGTTGAAGACGGTCACCGCTGGCGTTTCGCCGCCGGTTTCTTCCTTGCCTGCGGCACCGGATTTATGGTCAAGGGATTTGCCGCCTTGCTGTTTCCATATCTAACAGTGATCCTGTATGCGGTCTGGGAACGGGATTGGAGCATCCTGCGGGATATGCGGTTCTTCCGCGGCACGCTGCTTTTTCTGGCCGTGGTCCTGCCGTGGTTTATTTTTATGACCGTTATCCACGGAAGCGAATATATCGAGTATATGTGGTTCAGGGAGACCACGGACCGCTTGCTGAAGGTGGAGGAAGGCCATTTCGTGCTACGCAAGATCGGAGACTTTCTGCGACACTTCGGATTTTATGTCGCGGTCCTCTTCCAGCAGTATGCCCCGTGGTGTCTCGTTTCCGGTGGCGCCCTGGTGGCCGCATATGCCGGATGCCGGCGGGGAGGGGAACACCGGGAGCCTTACCGGTTTTTGGTGCTGTGGATTACGACGGTAATGGTCTTTTTCTCATTCATGTATTTTACGATCAGCCATTACATGCTGGTCTTATCCACACCGCTGGCCATTGCCACCGCCGCGTTCGTGCTGAGTCCCCAGCCCGGCACACGCTGGCTGGCTGTGCTGATGACATGGTTACGCCGGCATCTGCTTTTTGTGGCCTATTTTGGGTTGCTTACCGTCTATATATTCGTGCTGCTGTTTTTCGGCGGCGCCCCGCTCGTCCTGGCGGGGGCGGTCGCCGCGCTGGGCGTGACGGCCGGCATCCTGGGAATTCGCACTCCCGGTCCGGTCGCGCCGGTGGCCCTGCTGGCGGCCTTGCTGGCGGCGGTGATGTTCCAAACCCCGTATCTTTCCCAGTTGGGCCTGACGACCCACACGGCCTGGCGCAAGTTTGCCGGAGAAATTCACCGGAGGGACCATCAACCCTATACGGTCGGAGTGGCCAGCCATGATCTCCATGAAAAGGAGCTGCAGATCTATTTTCCCGGTCAGCGTATCGGTAAATATGCCAACGATAATGAGGAGTACACGGTCTATATGTTGCGCCAGCTCTTCGGCAATAAGCAAAGAGTCTATTGTCTGATGACGGAAAAAGACTATAATAAGTACTTAAAAGACACCCGGGAACCGGTGGAGATCATCCGGCAGGATTATATGCTGCGCAAGAGACTGAATATTGACGGCGGATTCTTCATGGCCCTCTTGCGGTTGGACCGCCGGACGATTTTTCATTATTTCATGGAAAATGTGGTGTTGATCAAGAGGGAGCAAAGTGTCTGATCCGGAATCCCGGGAAAATCGCGTCAAAAAGGTCATTTGTTCGGTCATCTTCCCGGTTTATAATGAGGAAGAGTCTCTTGAGCCGCTGCTGGCCGAAGTACTCACCGTGATGTCCGGTCTGAACAAGCCCTACGAGATCATCTTTGTGGACGACTCCTCATCGGATGAATCCCCGGGAATTTTAAGCCGGTTCCGGGACGAGCTTCCGGAAATTATCCGCATCGTCACCCTGCCGGAACGCAGCGGACAGACCAAGGCGCTAAGGGCCGGACTGGATAAGGCCCGCGGTGAAGTTGCCGTGACGCTGGACGCGGATCTGCAGAATGATCCGGAGGATATCCCGGCGTTGTTACAGAAGCTGGAAGAAGGATTTGACTGTGTTTGCGGTTGGCGGCGAGACCGTCAGGATACGCTCGTGAAGGCGGCTTTATCCAAGCTGGGAAATATCCTGCAACGGATATTTACCCGGCTGACCATTCATGACGTTTCTTGTACCCTGCGGGCTTACCGGCAAGAGTGTATCGCGCGTATTCCGCTGAATTGGGAAGGGCAGCATCGGTTCATACCGTTGTGCCTGTCGCTTCAGGGATTTAAGGTGGGGGAGATTGAAAGTCACCACCGCGCGCGCCGGTTCGGTGCGACCAAATACAGTCACAAAAGGATTTTTCGGGTCGTGACCGATTTTTTCAGAATACTTAAAGCGGGAGGGAAGGCGTGACGGGCGAGATTTTTTGGGGAATGGAAATGAAGTACTGGGTGATTATCGGCTTTATCGGTCAGTTCACATTCGGGGCGAGATTTATCGTGCAATGGATATGTTCGGAATTCCGCCAGGAAAGTCACATTCCGGTGGCCTTCTGGTATCTGAGCATCGTGGGCGGGCTGATCCTGCTGATGTACGCGATTTCGCGACAGGATCCGGTTTTCATCATGGGCCAATCGATGGGCGTGCTGATTTATGCCCGTAATTTACGGCTGATTTATAAGAAAAAACAGCGCCGGACCACCTTTAAACAATCGGTGGAGCTTTCCGGCACTTGATAGGCACCCGGCTTAGCGGTTGAATTTTATCCGGAAAGCCGATAGAATTGAACAGGTTTAGCGATTAAGCAAAGAGGAGTATTCGTGAAGATACTTATTGTTGATGATTCCGTTATGGACCGGCGGTTGACAATCAATCTGCTCCGTAAGAACAACGTCACCAATGATATCCTGGAGGCGGTTGACGGTGAGGAGGGATTGGAGGTCCTGAGTCAACATTATCAAGAGATATGTCTGATCCTGCTCGACTGGCAGATGCCGAAAATGGATGGGATCGAATTCATGAAAGGGGTGGTTAAGGTCCCCGAAGTCGCTTCAATCCCGATCGTGATGATCACCGCTTCCGGTTCCGATGACAGCAAACGGGAGGCGCGTGACGCGAATCCCAACCTGGCCGGCTATGTGGTCAAACCTTTCAAACCGGCTGAACTTCTGGAAACGATCCAACCTTACCTTAAGTAAACGGTGTACCCGTATGGTGCATATACCGCTTGACGACAACGATCAACTCGACGAACGCTATATCCAGGCGCTGATGCTGTCCCGCGTCATTAAGCGCATTCTCAAGAATCGCGCCGACATCGAGTTGTCCTCCAATCCCGTCTTTATCGAAAAACCCATCGCGGAATTCATGAATCGTCTGAAGGTCGACAGTATCGACAAGTTCAACGAAACGACCTATATTTCATCGATTAATTTCTACAAAGACCGTGCTTCACTCGACAAACACGAAGCCCTCGGCGCGTTGATCATTTATGTCGGTGCAAGTTATCTGGTGGAGCTGGTTATGAAACTTGACTATCCGGAGGTGGACGAGGATGATCCGGAGGCTATGCTGGATGCCATCGGAACATTCTGCAATCTGATTGCCGGCAACTTTAAGGCCGGCCTGACGCAGCTGGGATATATCGAGCTGGTCATGTCGCATTTCTCCGGATACGAAAACAAGGTGCTGCTCGGGGTCGACTTCTCACCCAATGAATCCCGCATGTATGAAATCGAATTCGAAATCCGCGGCGAGAAGCGGATCGTAGCCGAGTTCTCCATGGCTTCCATACCTCTGGAAACCTGATTGTCGCCGGCCCGGCAGCCGAACCCTCGTGCATACCTGTTAGCCGAACGTTCCAATACCGAAAGGGATTACTTATGAGCGGAAAAAGCAAACAATGGATCACCGTTGCCGTTGTCGTGGCCGTCGTGGCCGTCGTGGCGGGTGTTCGATTATACCTGAACAATCAGGCCGTCAACGGAGTCACCGGAAGGACAAAAGGAAATCCGCAGGCCAAGGTAAAGATCGTCGAGTTTATTGATTTTCAATGTCCGGCCTGCGCGCAGGGTGCGAAAATGCTGAACGCCCGCTTTAAGCAGTATCCGGAGCAGCTTCATTTGGAAATGAAGTACTTCCCGCTCAAGATGCACGCGCATGCCTTTCTTAGTTCACGTTTTGCCGAGTGTGCCGCCCGTCAGCAGAAATTCTGGGAATATCATGATCAGTTGATCTATAAACAACAGGATTGGAGCCAAATCGTGAATGCGTATCCGATGTTTCAGCAGATGGCCCAGGAGGTCGGTGTGGACATGGACCAATTACACGGGTGCCTGAACGACACGCGCGTGGACAAGGTGATCAGTGAGCATCAGACCGAAGGGCGCAAACGCGGGGTCCGCAGTACACCGACGTACTACGTCAACGGAGATATGGTCGTGGGAACGCGGGATTTGGAAAAGCGCATTAAGGAGTTGTTGGAAGAACCGGCCGACCAGGGAGACCAAAATTAATCCGTATGTCATCATTCGATTAGTGATCGGGACGATATTTGTCGTCTCCGGGTTCGAGAAGGCGATCACCCCGTACCAGAACTTTCAGTACGTCATTCAGGCCTACCAGCTTTTTCCGGAATTTGCTGAACCGCTTATCGCCCAGATATTTCCCTGGATCGAACTACTTACCGGTATGTTTCTGATATTGGGTTTATGGATACGCTGGGCCCTGACCGCCTCGGGCTTGATGCTGATCGGCTTTTTGACGATTGTGGGCCAGGCATTGATCCGCGGATTGCCGATCGGTGAGTGCGGTTGTTTCGGGTCGTTGATCAGTCTGCCGCTCTATGGGGTTTTTACGATGGATACGATACTGATGACCGGCACGGTTCTGGCCTATAAGAACATGGCCAAGACGTCCCGGTGGGCGATCGACGGCCGGTCACATGAGTAGACGGCCTCATCTTATCGTTTTAGTCTGTTTAACGTTACTGCTGGGGGACACTATGGCATCTGCGGAAGGCTTCATCAAGCGTGCGAACGTCAGCGGACAATTTTATACGGACGATCCCGGCGAGTTATCCCGGCAGGTCGACGCCTTCATCAGCGAAGCCCGCGTCGATCCCTACGAGACGGCGGTGCCGATTATCATCGCGCCGCACGCCGGCTATTATTTTTCCGGCGCGGTGGCCGGACACAGTTTTAAGGCCGTCAAGAACCGCGATATCCGGACGGCCGTCGTCCTGGCGCCCAGTCATTTTTACGGTTTCGACGGAGTCTCGATTTGGGAAAAGGGAGGATTCGAAACGCCGCTGGGTGTTATCGGTGTCGATGAAGAGTTTGCCGGCGAGCTGAGCGCGGCCAGTGATGACTTTGGATTTGATGCCAAGGCGTATGAACGCGAGCACGCGCTGGAGGTGGAGCTTCCGTTTATTCAACGCTCTTTTCCCAAGGCCCGCCTTGTTCCCGTGATTATCGGCACGCCCACTCCGAAGACTTTGCTTGATTTTGCCCGCGCCTTGGACCGGCTGATCGGCGACCGCAAAGATGTATTGGTCGTGGTCAGCACGGACCTCTCCCACTATCATCCTGACGAGGTGGCACGCGACATGGATGCCACCGCGATCGAAGCGATCAAGAACCTTCAGGCCGAAAGAATTTACCGCGAATGCCGGCAGGGTTCGATGGAGATGTGCGGTTGCATGCCGGTCACAGCGGCGCTGCTGTTGGCGAAATTGCGCGGGTTGACCAGCGTGGATTTGTTGCGTTACAGCAATTCGGGCGACGTCAGCCGCGAAAAAGATCGGGTGGTCGGCTACAGCGCGTTGGCGATCTATGGCCAGGCCCAAGCCGGATCCGAAACGGGTGGGCTCAATGCGGGGCAAAAGCAGCGTCTTTTAGATCTCGCCCGCGAGGCGATAACCACCTATCTCGTTGACGGAAGAAAGATTTCCGTCAATGAGCCGGATCCGCGGCTGAGCGCAGAGGAAGGCGCCTTTGTTTCGGTGTATAAAGGCGATCGGTTGCGCGGTTGTATTGGAAATATTATTGCGGACGGCCCGTTGTGCCGGACCGTGCGGAATATGGCGATCGCTGCGGCGACCGAAGATCCGCGTTTTGCAGCAATTCGGCCGGAGGAGTTGAAGGACATTCATCTCGAGATATCGGTTTTGTCCCGGCCGCGGCGCATACTCGACCTGGACGAGATACGCCTCGGTCGCCACGGTGTGATTATTTCCAAAGGGGCCAAACGCGGCGTCTTTCTGCCGCAGGTGGCTGATTCGACGGGATGGTCCAAGGAGATTTTTTTGACGGAACTTTGCACGCAAAAGGCGGGGTTGCCGCCGGATTGTTGGAAGGATCCGCGCTCCGTTATGATCGAGATATTTACCGCGGATGTGTTCTCCGACAAATCCCCGTGACCGGACCCTATGAGCGCAGGTGACGCATGAAGATTAAGCGCTTTGCGTGGGGGCTGCTGCTGTTGGTGTTGCACGCGGCGTGGTTCCTCTTGCTGGCCCGTTTTCCCGATTTCAGTTTGTTTATCGTCTTTGTCCCGCTGGCGGCGGTATTCAATCTCACCCGCCATGCCCGGGTCCGCAATACCTATATTTCTATTTTCGTAATTTTCTGGCTCGCACTTTTTCAATACGAGTCGGTGCGCGGGTTCCTGCTGAATGACCGGTGGAAACTCAACGCGCCGAAGACCCGTTTTCTCTTCCCGCCGGCAGGTTGGATCATGTTTTACACGGTGGAGCCGGAAGCCGGTTATTTCGAAGTGATCGGCGTCAAGGGCCGTCAAACCCACGTTATCGATCCCCACCACATTTTTCGCGTCCGCACTATCGGCTACGATAATATTCATCGCGGTATCTTGGGAACGGCTTACAATCCGAACAATCCCTATGTGGCGGCTGATTTCTGCCGCTACCTGAATCACCGATTTCCCGAGTTTGATGAATTCCTGTTTATGGGATATTTCTATCCGAATATCATTGAGAAACCCTTTGACCGCCGGCAACGGATCATTTACCGTTGCGACGAGAAACATGTGAGGTTCTGATGTCCTGGGTAAGCAAGATATGGTCCCGGCTTTTCTTGGAGGAACGATCCTCGTTGACGTTATCATTGTTCCGGATCGCCTGCGGCTTTACCGTGATCAGCCATGTCATTCCGTCATTCATTTTGTTTCGTGAGAATTACTTGGGAGAGGCGTTCACGCGTTACGACACGTCAATATTTCCGGTTTACTTCATCGAATGGGTGGCTGCCAGTCCGGACTGGGTAGCGTACTTGTTCCTGTGGCTGTTTTGTATTTTCAGTTTCTTTTTTCTGATCGGTTTTATGAGTCAGTTCAGCGCTGTGATGACGATGGTCAGCTGCTACTACTTTTATGCGTTGAACAGTTTTCACGTAGGGACGCTGTCCTGGGACATCTTGCTGGTGACCATGTTTCTCATGTGTCTTGTCCCGTACCACGGAGATTTCTTCTCCGTAGATTCCCTCATCAGAGTGGGGGAGGGGTACCGCCGGAAAAGGCCGTATTTCCTGCAGCGACTGCTGCAGGTGCAGGTCGGCTTCACATTTTTCTACACGGCACTGTGGAAGATCTTTCCCGACGGAAATTGGCTGAACGCAAACCCGATTTTCTATCTGATGCACAAGCCGCCTGCAGGCGTAACCAAGTGGTTTTTGTTGCGGGATTATTTGAAGACGCAACCGGAATTGTGCTTCTGGCTGGGGATTGCCGTCATCGTCTCGGAGTTCTTGCTGATGTTCCTGCTCTTCTACCGTCGGACACGAATTTCCGCGATTTGTTTGGGAGTATTCTTTCATATCGTGTTGATATTGACGCTTGATGTTCCGGCCACTTTTTTCTTCTTGTTTCCCGCTCAGCTGTGCCTGTTTATCAATCCTGACCGGATCATTGAGGCGATTGAAGAATGTCGCCGGATTAATCAAACCGCCCAGCGGCCATGCATCATTTATGACGGACATTGCGGCTTTTACCGGTGTGCGGTCAGCCGACTGCAAATGCTGGATATCTTCGCCCAGTATCAATATATGGACTTTCACCAGGCCCCTGATATCCGGTTACGGCATCCCCAGTTGACCTTGGATCAGTGCGAGCGTGAGTTGATTCTTATCGATGGTCTGGGCCGCATATACGGCGGATTCTTCGCGTTTCGCAAAATGAGCCTGACAATGCCGCTCATGTATCCCTGGATGGCCGTCTATTACCTGCCCGGCATGGGTCTGATCGGCCCCGCGGTATACCGCGTGATCGCCCGAAATCGCCGTATTTTACCCGCTTTTTTCTCCCGCTGTTGACGCCCGCCATTTATCCCAACTGAACCATTTTAATTACAATCACTTACAATGTTTTTCCGCGGGTGCCGCCGGTGCGACCGAAAAACTCCTTTTTCTCGTCGAGAAAGCCCGAAATTCACGTAACTTGTTTAATGCCTAAAAATTAATCAAAAAAAGATTGCCTGCCTACCCCTTTTTGTTAGGATATTAAGGTGGTTCCTTAACTAAATAACGTAGACGGTCTATATTATCTATAAAGTAGACGCTCGTTTGCTTAAGATAAGTAGGCGCTATATTTTATGGCGGAAGTGGGGGGTATCCAATTTGACCGGACGAAGCAGCCTAGGGCGGGGCGGAGCTGTCTCATTCTCCGGGCTAGTTTATCAAAAAGGCGGATACGATGATTAAGGGGCCCGCGCCGGAAAAGAAAGAACAACTCACCGCAAGAAATTACCCAAATACTATATATTCCAGCAAGATCGGCAGAGTACGCTGCCGCTCGACCGGGCATCATGCCGGCCGCACCAAGACACGGGAACGTTGGCACGGGCATAAACTGTACAGTAACAAAAAACTGCACATCGGCGACTTAAAGCAATACCATATGCGGAGAGCCAATAAAGTACCAAGTACTATTCTCAATAATAGTACATGCTACTATAAAAAAACAAAGTGCCATCTTGAAAATTCTAAAAAAGAACGTGGAACTATAAGTATATTATATAGCGTGTACTATATAATAAAAAGGTGCCATCTTAACTAATGCCTAGAGCAAATCGCATAACACAGGCAGGGGTCTTGCATCATGTGATTTCCCGAGGGAACGCCAATCAGGCAATCTTTCGTGATCTCGATGACTACAAGAAATACCTGAGCCTCCTGAAGGAGGCTGCCGCGGCGCACCCGATCGCGGTCTACAATTATGCGTTGCTTAAGAGCACTATTCATTTGCTCGTCGAACCTCTGCAAGACAACGCCCTTTCCAAGGCCATGGAGAGCGTCACGAGGGAGTATGCCAAGTACTTTAACCAGAAGTACAACAGTATCGGGCATGTTTTTGCGGGACGCTTCAAAAGCTTTGCCATCCAACCGGATCAATTCTTCATGGCCTGCAGCCGGTACATCGATTTAATCCCCACCAAGCATGAACTCGTTAAGGAAGCGAAAGACTACAGCTTCAGTGGATACGCCCAGTTGGCACTGGGTAATCGAGGGGATTATCCGGTCGATCAACACGAACTTTACAAGGCCTTGGGATCGACCGATGCCGAACGGCAATTGGTTTACCGGACTCTGGTAAACCAGTATCTCGGTGTTGAACTGGATTTGGAGAACCGCAAAAGCGGGATTCTCGGGTCCAGGGAGTACAAACAACTGGTTAAAAGCGGGGTAAATATGCGTAAGACGGAGCTTAGGAAATGATTTATAAGGTGGCACCTTATATAAAAAGGAACATGGAACAAAAAAGATATAATGAACACGGTACGAAAAAATAATATAGAACCGTGTACTATATAAAAATATAGAACATGGTACAAAATAAAATAAAAGAACATGGTACATAAATAAAAAAAAGTAGATGGAACAATACTGAATCGACAAATAGATTGAACCGTGAAATAGTATGAAGTTACTAAATCTAACAAAAATCCTGAGAAAGATCCTGACCGGCGGTATGCTGCTGCTGGGAGCCGTGGTGTTCTCTCTATATACGGCGTCACCGGCTGCTGCTCAATTGGATATCGAAGCGATCTTCGACTCCAATGACGGGGCCAGCGGATTCGATATGCAAGATGTCGATAATGTGACACAGGTCTTTATCGACTCGGACGGTAATATTGTTACCCGCGGGTGTGTACGTCTGGATGACGGCTTAACCGAGTGTACGGATGCCGAGACGTTGATTGTGGACGGCACCCTGGGAATAGGAATTACCGCGCCGGCCAGTGTCTTTCACGTGGACAGTAACGCGGCAGCCACCACGCCGATCATGACGGTCGAAAACACAGTGGGAGACTTCCAGATCCACATGTATGCCGGAAATCCGGAAACTGTGGTAACAGGTTCGCCGGGTGACCTGTGTATCGATCCCGCCGGTGGGATGGTGTATATCAAGGCATCGGGTACCGCGACGGCAACCGGCTGGACCGAGGTCGCCACCGGTGGCGGGATGCCGCAGTGGACGCAAACCGGCTTGGTCATCCATCCCAATACGGAAACCGATGACGTCGGCATTGGGGGGACCACAGAAGCGGGATCCGATATCTTCCTCGGAAATGACGGCCGTGCGGTCTTTAATGAGCAGGGGGCCGCCGTGGACTTCCGGATCGAAGGGGATACTAATCAAAATCTGGTATTTGTGGACGGAGATGTGGACCGCGTCGGTATCGGGACATCGACCCCGCAACCGGGAACCTTACTGGATCTCAGCGCCAGCGATGCCGCCTTGCGGGTCACGCGCTTAATCAATCCCTCCACGAGTATCGCCACCCCGCGTAACGGTATGATCGCCTATGACTCCACGGATGATGAACTGCAGGCGTATGTCGGCGGAACGTGGGTGATGCTGGCCGAAGGCGGTATGATCGACATCAGTGACGATACGAACATCACAGCCGGTACCGGTATCTCAATCATCGGTGACACGATCGCGGTGCAAGATATTTATGTGCTTAACAGCGGTGACACGATGACCGGTAATCTCAACGTGGATGCGTCGGTGGTGATCGGATCTCAGAACGCTCCGATAACGGGAATCATCCTGGACCTGAGCGCGAGCGACGCGGCCCTGCGGGTGACCCGTCTGACCGATCCGTCCACCAGCATCGTCACCCCGAGAAACGGTATGATTGCTTATGATTCGTCGGATGATGAACTGCAGGCGTACGTGGGCGGGACCTGGGTGATGCTCGCTGAAGGCGGCATGATCGACATCAGCGATGACACGAATATCACAGCCGGGACAGGTATCTCAATAATCGGCGATACGATCGCGGTGCAGGATATCTATGTGCTCAATGCCGGAGATACCATGACCGGCAATCTGAATGTCGACGCCCAGGTGGTGATCGGATCGCAGTCCGCGCCGGAGGCAAGCATCATTCTCGATTTGAGCGCGGCGGACCGGGCCCTGCGGGTCACGCGGGTGGCGAATCCGTCGGTCAACATTGTGCAGCCGCGTAACGGTATGATCGCCTACGACTCGACCGACAATGAACTGCAGGCCTACGTCAACGGCTCCTGGGTGATGCTGGCTGAAGGCGGTATGATCGACATCAGCGATGACACGAATATCACGGCCGGCACCGGAATCTCAATCATCGGCGATACGATCGCGGTACAGGATATTTACGTCCTGACCGCGGGTGACTCGATGACCGGATCGTTACAGTTTGTAGGTGTGGCGCAGGACATCACCACGGGAACGGGCGAAGATCTGGCCTTGATGCCGTCGTCCGGACGCGTGGGGATCGGCACCACCGCGCCGCCGGCCGGAGTGATTCTTGACTTAAGCGCGAGCGACGCGGCCTTACGGGTCACCCGGTTGACCGATCCTTCCACTAATATAGCGTCTCCCCGCAACGGTATGATCGCTTACGACTCCACCGAAGATGAACTGCAGGCGTATGTCGGCGGAACGTGGGTGATGCTGGCCGAGGGCGGAATGATCGACATCAGTGATGACACGAATATCACGGCCGGGACGGGTATCTCGATCATCGGCGACACGATCGCGGTGCAGGATATTTATGTGCTCAACAGCGGCGACACGATGACCGGCGCCTTGCAATTCTCCGGAGTGGCCTCCGATATTACCACCCCGGTCGGGGAGGATTTGACCGTCACGCCGGGAGCCGGCGGTAATTTGATCCTGTCCCAAGGGGTCTTGGCGATCGGAACCAGCACCCCTGGTCCGGCCACGATTCTGGACCTTTCGGCCACCAATGCGGCGTTGCGTGTGACGCGACTGGCGGATCCTTCTACCAACATTGCCACACCGCTCAACGGTATGATCGCCTACGATTCCACCGAAGATGAATTGCAGGCGTATGTCGGCGGGACATGGGTGATGCTGGCCGAAGGCGGAATGATCGACATCAGTGACGACACGAATATCACGGCCGGTACCGGGATCTCGATTATCGGCGACACGATCGCGGTGCAGGATATCTATGTCCTTGCAGCCGGGGATTCGATGAGCGGTACGTTGAATATGGCCTTCACCGATCCGACCATACAGTTCGCGGCTCCGGGAGGAGACAGCGACTTCTGGATGGGCGTGCAGGATGACGGCGGCGCGGACAACGACGATCTGTTCAGTATCGGGGCCGGAGCCACGCCGGGTACCAACGCCTATTTCACGATTACCACCGACGGTACCATCGACCTGAGCGGGGCAAGCCTGCTGAAGTTGCCCAGTGGCACCGCGCCGGTCGTGCCGGGATCCGCCGGTGAGATTGTCCTCGATACGAATTTCATCTCAACAAACCAAGGGGCATTGCGTTTATATGACGGTAATCAGGAAGTGCATGTGGTGACCGTAGCAGGCGGAACTCCGGCTGATCAATTTGTTCCGAAATATAGTTCCGGTACCGGACTGATCACATGGCAGGCCGATGCGGACTCCGGAGCGCCCACCTGGAATGCCATCCTGGATGCGGGCGGGGCGGGAACCATCGACTTCCGCACCTTTGCACAGCGTTTGGAGACCAGTATCACCGATGGTGTGGGCGGTACGGGATTGACCTACCGGGCGACCGACCTGGGCGTGGGCACCAACGATCTGGTCGTGTTCAATATCGATGCCACGGCCGATGATGATCTGAACTATATCCCGCTGCGCATCACGGATAACCTCAGCACGGAAACCCTGCTCGAAGTGGATTATCAGGGAAGCCTGACGACCATCGGAACGCTGCAGATGCAGGCGGCGACCGATCCGTCGATCGTCTTCACGCCGGACGGGGCGGACACCGACTTCTGGATCGGGGTCCAGGACGATGACGGGGCGGACGATGACGACGTGTTCAGGTGACGGCCCAGATCGGAACACCGATCATTATGCCATACCAACGGGCACATCCCGCGCGCGGGCTGACAATGACACTGATAGGCCGGGGCGCGCTTGGGGTTATCGAAACAACCCGCGTAACGTATGATCGCTTACGGCCTTCGAACCGCTGGCGTATGTGCGCCACCTGGATCGATGCTGGCCGAATCCGCGGCTGATCGATATCAGCGATGACACGAACATGACGGTTTTACGGGTAACGCGTCATGACCGATCCGTCCACCAGCATCGTCACTGAATGTGGACGCGCAAACGGTATGATCGCTTACGACTCGACAGACAATGAACTGCAGGCGTACGTCGCCGGGACATGGGTGATGCTGGCCGAAGGCGGCATGATCGATATCAGCGATGACACAAACTTGACGGCCGGCACAGGTATCAGCCTCATCGGCGACACGGTCGCGGTGCAGGACATTTATGTGCTGACGGCCGGTGACACGATGACGGGCAATCTGAATGTGGACGCGCAGATGGTGATCGGATCGCAGTCCGCGCCTGAAGTGAGCATCATCCTCGACTTGAGTGCTTCTGATCAAGCCTTGCGCGTAACGCGCTTGGCAGACCCGGCGGCGAATGTGGCGCAACCGCGTAACGGTATGATCGCCTACGACTCGACCGACGATCAACTGCAAGCCTACATTGCCGGCACCTGGATCGAGTTGGAATCCGCAGGTATGGTTGATATCAGCGACGACACGAATCTGACCGCCGGAACCGGTATTACGATCACCGGTGACACGATCGCGGTGCAGGATATCTATGTGCTGACCGCCGGCGATACCATGACCGGAAACTTGAATGTTGACGCGCAGATGGTCATCGGATCGCAATCTGCGCCTGAGGTGAGCATCATCCTCGATCTAAGCGCTTCTGATCAGGCCTTGCGTGTGACAAGACTGGCTGACCCGGCGGCGAACATTGCGCAACCGCGTAACGGTATGATCGCCTACGACTCGACCGATGATCAACTGCAAGCGTATATCGCGGGCACCTGGATCGAGCTGGAATCCGCGGGTATGGTCGACATCAGCGACGACACGAACATTACGGTCCGGTAGGTGGATCCTCGACATTACGGTATCGGCGAATGTGGCACACAGGCGGCCGGCGATCAAGCAGCATTATCGGAGATACGAATCGCGGTGCAGGATATTTATGCGCTCAATGCAAGTGATATCGATGACCGGCAATCTGAATGTGGACGCGCAGATGGTGATCGGATCCTGCCGCGCCGGAAACAAAGCATCAGGACCTCGACTTGAGTGCGTCCGATCAGGCGCTGCGCGTCACCGGCTGGCGGACCCGAACATCCGAATACGCTCTGCCGGTAACGGTATGATCGCTTATGACTCGACCGATGACCAACGCCGCATTGCAGGTGATATCAATCAGTAGTTTCATATGGGTATGATCGCTCAGGGCGATAACCGCAGATTGAGCTTGGAGTCGGCGGGTATGGTGATATCAGCGACGATACTGGCAATCTGAACAGCGCCATCATCAACCGGTATCACGATCACCGGAGATACGATCGCGGTGCAGGATATGGCTGCACGGCTGGCGATACGATGACCATGCAATCTGAACGTCGACGCGATGATCGGTATCGCCTCACAAGCGGCACCTGAGGTCGAGTATTATCCCTGATTTGAGCGCGTCCGATCAGGCCGTAACGGCATGGTCGTACCGCTTGGCAGACCCCACGGCGAACATTAGCGTGCAACCGCGTAACGGTATGCCAATCGCGTCTACATGGCGACTCGACCGGACCGATCAGCCGATCAGGCTACATCGCCGGATCACCTGACTTCGAACGTCGGCGCCGGTATGCGTCACGGATATCAGCGACGACGAACATTATTGGCGGCACCTGTACCCGAATCAACGGCCGGTCATAGGGAGATACGATCATCGGTGCAGGATATCGTCCATAACACGGGCGATACGATGACCGGCAATCTGAAAACAGTCGTCGACGCGCAGATGGTGATCGGTTCGCAGGGCGACGACGACCACCTGACGGCGGGGTGATTATCCCGGTATCGGAGCGCGTCCGATCACTTCTGGCCCGCGTAACACGCTTGGCAGGAGACCCGCATGGCGGATCCGCGAACATAGCGCAACCGCGCAATGGTATGATTGCCTACGACTCAACCGATGATCAACTGCAGGCGTACATCGCCGGCACCTGGATCGAACTGGAGTCGGCGGGTATGGTGGATATCAGCGACGATACCAATCTGACAGCGGGAACCGGTATCACGATCACCGGAGATACGATCGCGGTGCAGGATATCTACGTGCTTAACACGGGCGATACGATGACCGGCAATCTGAACGTCGACGCGCAGATGATGATCGGATCCCAGTCCGCGCCGGAAGTGAGCATCATCCTCGACTTAAGTGCTTCCGACCAAGCCTTACGGGTAACGCGCCTGGCAGACCCGGCGGCGAATGTGGCGCAACCGCGTAACGGTATGATCGCCTATGACTCGACCGACGATCAATTGCAGGCGTATATCGCCGGCACCTGGATCGAGCTTGAGTCCGCCGGTATGGTGGACATCAGTGATGATACCAACCTCACGGCCGGTACCGGAATCAGCATCATTGGCGACACCATCGCGGTCGGCACCGTGCGCAAGACGCGTGCTGAATGGCGTGATATATGCCACCGGCCGTGTAATCTGAATCTGGTGGCCGCCTCGACATCACGATAACCCCTGACACGGTGACCTGCATCGATCACCCCTGTGACGGCGGAAATCTGATCTAGTGGCGTAACACTCTCGGCATCGGCACCAGCACGCCGGGAGCGGTATATGTGACGAGCGCATCTGCGCGGTCCACTAACGCCGCGGACGGGTGACAGCCGCGGCAGATCCGTCGATCAGCCACATGAACTCGACGCGCGTTGCAACGGTATGATCGCTTCATGATCCTCTCGATTCAGCATCGACGATGGAATTGCAACGCGCCTATGTCGTTCACCAGCGCGCACCATGACGAAAATCTGATGCTGGCGAAGGCGGCATGGGATCGACAGGGAACTGCGCCTGAGGTGAAAAAGCATCCGCCATATCACGGTGAAACGTATGACGGCCGGTACCGGTATATCAATCATCGGCGACACGATCGCGGTGCAGGATATTTACGTGCAGTTTCAGCCGATTCGATGAGCGCAACGCTGAATTATCCGATGACTACAGTTCGCGCCGAAAGCGACTGCGATGCCTCGACTGGAGTGGTGCAGGATCGCCGTACAACGATGATTGAGCTCACATCGGCGCCGGACGCCACGGTCCGGTCGCTTACGTTACAGTATTACTACTGGATTGCCGGCACCGATCGACAATCGGGCGCCCGTATGAAGCCCCAGCACACGGCGCCGGTCGTACCGGATCCGGAGGGGAACTGGTGCTGATACGATATCTATGTGCGCGGCAGATCAGTCAGCGACCGATCAATCGAATGTGTGGACGGCAGATCAGTCATCGGATGATGCGCGCAACGGTGAGTGACGCCTTGCGGTCGGCAGTTTGTTCGGAAGATCGTAAACCGGTTCCGCGTAACGGGATGATCGCTTGGCAGGCCGACGCGACCTGGAGCGCCGGCCGCGATCGGGCTCGATACGGGCTGACATCGGTGCAAATGAACGATCGACTCGTACCGTTGATCCAGCGTTATCGGAGCATCGCGTGCTGGTATCACGTGACGGCGTCCGACCGGTACGGGCTGACCTACTGTGAACGGCTCGCGCGCGGGCATGATCAGTTGCTCAACGGGACCGCCACGGCTGATCCGATCTCAATGCGTTTCACATTGGTGATATCGAGCTCGAATTGCGGGTATGATCGAGTATGACCGATAACCTCACGGCGGGCACAGGCATCACGGAAAACATGACCTGTCGCGGTGGATTATGCTGACGGCCGGTACAATGATCGGAAATCTGGAATGGATGCAGATGGCGATCGCAGCGGCGCTCCGTGAGGTGAGTATCATCCTCGACTTAACGCCGGACGGGGTGAAGGCCGACTTCGATCCGGCGGTACCAGGCCGATGACTCTATGACTCGACCACGACGATCAACGGTTCGATCGCGGAACCGGGGCCAGTATGAGCGGGCGGTGTATCCGCGCGACGTGACAATGACAACTGGGGCGCATGATGGGCGGTGGCCAGCATCGGCGCGACCTGGATCGAAGCCAGTGGCGCGTCTTGGTGGATCATCAGCGCGTGACTGATGCAGCCTTACGGGTGACGCGTCTGACGGATCCGTCCGGCGAATGGCGCGAGCCGCGTAACGGTATGATCGCCTACGATTCGACCGATAATGAATTGCAAGCTTATGCCATCGCCGGACCTGATCGATGTGCTGGTTGAGGGCGGGTATGATCGACATCAGCGACACGAACCTCACGGAGTTAACGGCGCACGGTCGCGATGGATATCATGACATTGACGGCGATCACCGCGCGGGTATACAGATCGACTGGGCGGATCTATGCTTACGGCGTCGCACCAGCACGCCGTGACGGCAGCGACCGGCAATCTGGTCGCAGTCCCGCTTAAACGGATGGTTTGCGATCGGAGATCATGAAAAACGGGTCGGCGCCGGAGGGAGATATTTCCAAAAACGGCCTTGAGCAACGGCAGCGTGCCCGGATCAGCCTATGACCTGATCACCCGTGTGACACGCTTTACAGATGCGAATGGCGCAGCCGCGCAACGGTATGATCGCTTACGACTGCAGGCGTATCGCGGGCAGGTGATTGAGCTGGAATCAGCCGTATGGTGGATATCAGCGACGATGCCACCAATGACAGCGGGAACTGGAATCACGATTATCGGTGACACGATCGCGCAGGATATCGACCTTACGGCTGGCGATACGATGACCGGCAATCTGAACGTCGACGCGCAGATGGTGATATCGCAAGCGCGCCAGCGATCCTCGATCTGAGCGATGATCAGGCATTGCGCGTGACTCGCCTGACGGCTGACCTGGCGGCGAATATGGCGCAACCGCGTAACGGTATGATCGCTTGTGACTCGATCCGACGATCAGTTGCATCGCCGGCATCGCGGCACCTGGATCGATGGGTCCGCGGGATGATGCGGTATCAGCGACGATATCAAAGCGACGACAGTACGGCCGGAACCGGAAATCAAGATCACAGGAGATACGATCGCGGTGCAGGATATCTATGTGCTCACGCGGGCGTGATACGATGACCGGGAACGTCGACGCTCAGATGGTGACAATCGGCCCCTGAGGTGAGCATCATCCTCGATTTAAGCGCTTCGGATCAAGCCCTGCGCGTGACGCGCTTGGCAGACCCGGCGGCGAATGTGGCGCAACCGCGTAACGGTATGATCGCCTATGACTCGACCGACGATCAACTGCAAGCGTATATTGCCGGCACCTGGATCGAGTTGAATCCGCGGGTATGGTCGACATCAGCGACGACACGAATCTGACGGCCGGAACCGGTATCACGATCATCGGAGACACGATCGCGGTGCAGGATATCTATGTGCTTGACGCCGGTGATACGATGACCGGCAATCTGAATGTGGACGCGCAGATGGTGATCGGATCCACAATCCGCGCCTGAGGTGAGCATCATCCTCGATTTGAGCGCTTCTGATCAAGCCCTGCGCGTAACACGCTTGGCAGACCCGGCGGCGAATGTGGCGCAACCGCGTAACGGTATGATCGCCTACGACTCGACCGACGATCAACTGCAAGCGTATATCGCCGGCACCTGGATCGAGCTCGAATCCGCGGGTATGGTCGACATCAGCGACGACACGAACATCTGACGGCCGGAACCGGTATCAGCATCATCGGCGACACGGTCGCGGTGCAGGATATCTATGTGCTGACGGCCGGTGACACGATGACCGGCAATCTGAACGTTGACGCGCAGATGGTCATCGGGTCCCAATCCGCTCCGGAAGTGAGCATCATCCTCGACTTGGCGTTTCGGGATAAGCCTTGCGGGTAACACGCTTGGCAGACCCGGCGGCGAATGTGGCGCAACCGCGTAACGGTATGATCGCCTATGACTCGACCGATGATGAGTTACAGGCACCATCTTCCGGTACCCGGATGGAGTTGGAATCCGCAGGTATGGTGGATCGCCATCAGCGACGATCACAATCTGATTGCGGTAACGAGGTATCGCATCGGAGATACGATCGCGCTGCAGGACCATCTACTGCTAAACGCGGTGACACATGATGACCGGCAATCTGATATGTCGACGCGCAGATGGTGATCGGCAACAAAAACGCCCGGAGGCGAGCATCATCCTCGATTTAGTGCTCCGAGACCTTGGCCCTCGCGCAACGCGCCTGGCAGACCCGGCGGCGAATGTGGCGCAACCCGCGTAACGGTATGATCGCTCATGACTCGACCGATGATCAATTGCAGGCGTACATCGCCGGCAACCTGGATCGAGCTGGAGTCCGCGGGTATGGTGGACATCAGTGACCGATACGCAACTGTTCTGACGGCCGGTATGCGTGGTATGTGAATCGCAGCGATGCCGGCGACACCTTATAATCGCGGGCAAGATATCTATTGTTGGAACGACTGGCGATAGATGACCGCGCGCGCATTGCTGAGCTCTCCGTTAGCGGGTCCGATAGCGAACCTGCACCGCGACCGGTATGGACCTGAGTCAAATTACACCCGGGAACATGGCGGAAATATGGTGATCCACGTCATCCGGTACCGGAACAGCTCAGGTGATCGGCACATTTTAGCACTGACGCCGGGGAGATGAGCGGCATTCTTGATCTGAACGCGCACGAACGCCGGAGTGCGAGCACCGCGCCGGGTGACCCGGTGGCGGCGGATACCATGACCAGCAGCCGCGAACGTACCGTATGATCGCTCACGCTGAGGAGATGATGAACTGCAACTATCGTATGATCGCCAGGCGACATTTTATCGGGGATCTGAACGTCGACGCCCAAATGGGCGAACTGCTGCGGCCTCGGATTTATGATCGACGCGACTCAGACCCGGAAGCGGTCGTGGCACCAACTGCGTAACGGTATGGTGACTCGGCCGATGAGGATTTCCATATTGCGATACCTGGATCGAGAAACGGTATGGTGGACCGGCTGATGACGGAACCTTGATCGCGCTGCAGGAACGGGTGATCGATGACCGGTAATCTGAATGTCAATCGCGTCGGATGGTCATCGGATCGTCCGGCGCAGGCCGCTGGAACCAAGCATCATCGGGATCGCACTGCGACCCGACCGATCAGGTTCGCGCGTGACCCGACTGGCAGACCCGAACGCGAATATCACGCAACCGCGCAACGGTATGATCGCCTATGACTCGACCGATGACCAGCTGCAGGCCTACATCGGTGGAACGTGGGTCGAGCTTTCAGCGGCGGGTATGATCGATATCAGCGACGACACCAACTTGACGGCGGGAACCGGCATCACGATTACCGGCGATACGGTCGCGGTGCAGGATATCTATGTGCTGACCGCCGGCGACACGATGACAGGCAACTTGAATGTCGACGCGCGGATGGTCATCGGATCCCAAACCGCGCCGGAAACAAGCATCATCCTCGATCTCAGCGCGTCCGATCAGTGTGACGCGCTGGCTGCGCGTGACGCAACGGTATGATCGAATTGATGATCATGACAAGTTTCATACTCGACCGATGACCATCCGAACGCGAATATCACGCAACCGCGCAACGGTATGATCGCCTATGACTCGACCGATGATCAGCTGCAGGCCTATATCGGCGGAACATGGTTGGAACTCTCGGCAGCAGGTATGATCGATATCAGCGACGACACCAACTTGACGGCGGGAACCGGCAATGGTATCGCCGCCCGGCAGCAGATTCTATCGATCGATCACACGGCGATACGGTCGCGGTGCAGGATATCTATGTGCTGACCGCCGGCGACCGGAACAGGCAATGACGGGCAATCTGAATGTCGACGCGCAGATGGTGATCATGGGTTCACAAGCCGCGCCGGAAACAAGCATCATCCTCGATCTCAGCGCGTCCGATCCATTGACGGCGTTGATCGCGTGACGCGCCTGATCCGCGAATCCGTCTGATGATCAGCATAACGCTGCCGCGTAACGGTATGATCGCGATACGGTTATGATTCTGTCGGTGATGTTGCTCCGGCGATGATCGATATCAGCGATGAATTGCGACAGCGCAGATGGGGAGGTGAGCGGCCATATATCCGCGACCGAACTGCGCGGACCTGGGTCGACATGATCGCCTATGACCTGAGCGGATCCGTCGATATCAGCAGACGATACGAAACGGGCATCAGTGATCACCGGGGATACGGTTGGTGCAGGATATGAACTGAGGCGGTGATTACGATGATCTCCAGATGGTGATCGGTCGCACAATGACCGGAAACAAGCATCATCTCGATCTCAGGCCTGGCGGATCCGAACGCGAATACGCGCAGATGGTTTGATCGCCTATGACCTGACTGATCGGCCATGGGTTGAACCTATCGGCTCGCGGGCGATATCAGCGACGACACGAATCACGGCATCACGATGACCGGCGATACGGACGGCGGTGCGGATACGGACGGGCAACTTGAATGTCGACGCGCGGATGGTGATCGTCGGAAACAAGCATCATCCTCGATCTCAGCGCGGATCAGGCGTTGCGCGTAACGATGACTGGCAGACCCGGCGGCGATCTCGCCTATGAGCGGCGCAACCGCGCAACGGTATGATCGCGGCGGGAATGACTCGACCGTGATCAACCTCACGGCGGGCACGATATATCGGCCAGCGAACATGGTCATTATTACAACGCAGGGAAGCGATATCGACGAACTTCGACGGCGGGACAACGGCGATACGGTCCCGTGCAGGATATCTATGGCTGACCGCCGCGACACTACATGACGGGCAATGAATGTCGCAGATTGATCGGTTCTGTGCCGCCGCACGCCGACGGCAAGCTGCGCAAGCGTTGCGCGTGACGCGCCGCTTGACGGACGCCGTCTGTCAAACGCAACCGCGCAACGGGATGATCGCCTTATGACTCCTCCGGATGAAATGCAGGATACATCGGCGGGACCTGGGTCGACATCGGTGGCGGATCCGTAACGGATATTTGGGTGAACGCGGCGGGTGATTCCATGTCAGGCACACTTCAGATGGTCTTTGATGATCCGGTAATCACGTTTGAACTGCGGATACGCGGACTTACGGCGTCAACTGATCGGTCAGGGCACGACCGTCGGTGCCAGCGACTACTTCATTAACGACGCGAGCTGTTACTGGAGAACTCGAGCGGCGGAGATTTGTTCCGGGTAGACGACTTCGGTGCCGTTGAAGTCCAGCAGAATATCGACATATACACCGGAGGTTTTGGCGCCCAAGTCGCGCGGATCAGTAATTCAGGCACCGCGCAATTGGCGGACGGCACCGTAAGCGCACCGAGCGTCACCTTGTTCGACGATACCAATACCGGGATATTCTCACCGGCGGCGGACACGCTGGCCTTTACCTTAGGCGGAACGGAAGGTGTACGGATCACAGCCAGCGGTTCGGTGGGGATCGGAACATCAGCTCCAGCGGCCGGTACCATCCTGGATCTCTCGGCCACTAACGCGGCGTTGCGTGTCACCCGGTTGTCCGATCCTTCAACGGATATCGCCTCGCCCTCCAATGGTATGATCGCCTATGATTCCACCGACGATCAATTGCAGGCCTACATCGCCGGTACCTGGGTGGAACTTGAGTCGGGCGGTATGGTGGATATCAGCGATGACACTAATCTGACGGCGGGTACAGGTATCACAATTAACGGCGACACCGTCGCCGTGCAGGATATCTATGTCTTGACAGCAGGCGACACCATGACCGGAACGCTGGTCTTCTCGGGCGTGGCGCCGGATATCACAACTCCGACGGGAGAGGATTTGACTGTCACTCCGGGAACGGGCGGGAATCTGATCCTGACGCAGGGGACCCTGGGTATCGGCACCAGCAATCCGGGCGTCAGCACGATCCTGGATCTTTCAGCCACGAATGCCGCCCTGAGGGTGACACGGGTAGCTGATCCGTCGACCAATATCGCAGTCCCGCGCAACGGTATGATCGCCTATGATTCGACCGACGATGAACTGCAAGCCTTTATCGGAGGCGCTTGGTCGGTCATCCAGTCCGGCAGTATGACTGATATCTTTGTCCTGAATTCCGGCGATTCGATGAGCGGGACTTTGCAGATGGCCCAGACCACGGATCCGACGATCACCTTCACACCGTCGATGGCTGACTCTGACTTCTGGATGGGTGTGCAGGATGATGCCGGTAACGACAATGACGACCAATTCCAAATCGGTGCAGGCTCCGTGCCGGGCACCAACGCCTACTTTACAATCACGACGACGGGGACCATCAACATTACGGGCACGCTGACGCTCGAAGCCCAGGCCGGCAACTCCGGTGGAATTACCGCGGGTACCCGTGTGCCGATTCCAATGATACAGCAGAAGGACATCACCCTCATCGAACCGGATCAGATCCGGACCGTGAATACGGTGGTGCCGATGTTTACCGTGGATACCTACAACTATCCGCGGGGTATCGAGGTCACGGCCGTCCGCATTATCACCAGTGCCGACGCCACCTATCAGGTGGATGTGGAGGAATGGACCGATCCGGATATCGGCACGGGAACGGAAACCACTATCGTCAATATCCAGTCGCACAATGGAGGCCCGGCCGACAATGAAAATACCGAAACCGCCGGCAGCCTCAGCAGTACGACCGTAAATCCGGGAAGCTATCTGATGCTCGAGCTGAATGACGCCGAAGATGTCGACTGGGTAAAGCTGACCATCTATTACTATGTCCGGGAGTAGGACCTGGACCGGAGTACGCCGGAGCATTATCGACCGTCGTCAGCGGCCCCGTTCTGTTAACTGAAAATATCTCCGTTTCTCGTCGAGCCCGCCGCAATTCCTGCCTGAAAATAATCCAATAAAAGATTGAATACATTTAATATTAAAATTATTATATAAATAGTATGCCTTACTCTAAGTTCTTACAAAAAATGGGTTTACATAAATTCTGGCGGCACGGGGAGTCGACGAAATCGAGTTTTTTTTGCACGCCCCTATTAATACTAGTATTTAATTCAACCATGGTTCGTAGCCAGTCCAAAACACGGAAATTAAGAAGCGCGCGACGCAAGGTTATGCTGTCAGGCCTTATCACCGCGGGGATGGTGTGCTTGCTGTCCACCGCCCTCTACGCCCAGCAGGGTCTTTTTATACCGAGCACCGTTGAAATCAACGTCAATACAGGGACCTTGTGTTCCAATGACGATATCACACTGGAAGGAACACTGACCACGACCACCGGCTGGATCCGGCTGCATGGGGACTGGATCAACGCGACCGGTGCCTACACGCCGAATATGGGGACCCTGGATTTCAAGGGAACCATGACGCAAACACTCGATTCCAGCGGTATCGTCTCCGGAAAATTATTCAACAATCTATACCACACGGGAACGGGCACGCTGAACGTCGTAACCAACGATCTCAATATCGACAATAATTTCGTCAACACGGCCGGAACGGTCGATGCCGGTATCCAGAACATTACGATTGAAGGGGACTGGAACAATACCGCCGCTTATGACGGCGGTACGGGAACGGTCACGTTTGACGGAACCTCGCAGTCCGTTCTCGGCAGCACCACGTTCAACAATTTCGTCAAGACCGTCCTGTTAGCCGATACCATGATATTCGACAGCACCGGAACACAGACGATCACCGGCACCCTGGAGATGCACGGGACTCTCGGTCAGCTGCTGACGATCACCAGTGACGACGACGATGCCGACCCCACCCAGTGGGGAATTAATCTGCGGCCGGGCGGTTTCCAGGTGCTCAACAGCCTGAATGTCCGGCTATCGGACGCGAGCGACGGACTCACCTTGGTTGCGGGCGTCAATTCGGTGGACTTGGGGATGAATGACAACTGGGTCTTCGGCGGGGCCACGCTCACCTGGACCGGGAGCATCAGCACGGATTGGGACGTTGCGGGCAACTGGGACCTCGGGTTGATCCCCGTTTCCAATGACAATGTCATTATTCCGGCGGGTACGGTCAATCCGCTCATCCTGAATGTGGATGTCGCCATTGTCGACGTGGAGGTACAGGCGGGGGCGACGGTCCAGATGGACGGCCAGGACTTTGTGCTGGCGGGGACATTGTCCAACGAAGGAACGATCACCCTGTTCGGTAACGAAACGCTTTCGATCGCCACCCCGGATACCGATAGCGGGACGTTCATCTTTCTCGGTGACGGCAACGGCGGCAGTGTTACTTACACTCTTCCTGATTTCGGAACGGTCGATTTTACAACCTCGTGATCAATGACAGCAATGCGACCATGGACAATTTCGATACCAGCGGCACCCTGACGGTGAACGGAACGTTAAGCGTGACCTCCAGTACCCTCGATACATCGGCAAACGCCGATACGCTTCAGGTGGGGGGCAATCTTGTCATCAACGGAGGCACATTGACGTCCACCAGCAGCACGGTTGATCTGGAAGGAGACCTGTTGCTCGGCGGCGGCGTTTTCACCGCTCCCGATGTAACGGGCACATTTTTTATCGGCGGCGATTTTAATCATTCCACCGGCGGGACATTCGCCAATTCGGGCGGTGTGGTCGTGTTTGACGGTCTCGCTCAGGGTATTACCGGTGATGTCGACACGACATTTGCCACTCTGTCCAAAATGACTTTGGTGCCGGACACTTTTACATTTTCCACCTCCTCCGAACAAACCGTAACCGGCACGCTGCAATTGGAGGGGACGATGGGCGGGGTGTTGTCGATCAACAGCGACAGCGTGGGTGTGCAGGCCGATCTGACATTGCTCCCGGGAGGGGTGCAGCAACTGGATTGGTTGTCCGTTACCGACAACGACGCCTCCGGAGGATTGTTGCTGGCTCCGATGAATTCCACCGAGTTTATTCCTGCTACCACCACGAACTGGGATTTTGACGGGGCCGACGTCACCTGGGAGGGGGATGAGTCCACCGACTGGCAGAATCCGATGAACTGGGACCTAGGCTTTGTCCCCGGAGGGAATGACCATGCGATCATACCGCCTGTTCCCACCCAGCCCATCTTGACGGCCAACGTGGGAATAGATCAGCTGACGCTGAACCCGGGTGCAACGACCGTTATGCTGGAAGATTACAATCTGACCGTGGCCGGTACGCTCAGCAACGACGGGACGATCACGCTTTTTGGCAATCAGATGTATTCGTTCGGTCTGTCGGACAACGATTCCGGTTTGTTTATATTCCTGGGTGACGGGGACGGTACGGCGGACACCTACCTGATTACCGACCAGGGGACATTCGATTTTTACAATGTCATTATCAATGATGTTAATGCCACGATGGACAGTTTTAGGACCACCGGTTCGCTGAATATTGCCGGAACGCTCACGCTGTCCTCGGGGACGGTGGACAATTCGACCCTCATGGGTATTATCAGCATCGGAGGATCGCTGCTCATAGAAGGCGGACAGTTGCTGACCACTGCCGGGACCCTGGATGTCAACGGCGGAGTTTCGGTGACGACAGGTACTCTCAGCGCGCCCGGACCCGGTTATGCCTTCACCGTGGCTAATGATTGGACCATGAGCGTGGGCGGGACGTTTGTCGCTAACGGCGGCCAGGTGGAATTCGACGGCGGGGCGACGGCAAGTATTACCGGGGACACCCGGTTCCACGACTTTTTCTCGGACTCGGCCGGTAAGACATTTATATTCGAATCGGGGTCCGAACAAACCGTGGAGGGGAGCTTCATCCTGCAGGGGATGTCGGGGACCGAGATTGTGCTGCGGCCTTCGGCGGCGGCCGGACAATGGTTCCTTGACTTTACCACATCGCCCCAAATATCCCAATTTGTCGACGTAGACTATTCTACAGCCAATACCAATATCATCACCTGTTTCAATTGTATCGAAAATACGCCCGCTTCCACGGTGAACTGGGTTTTCGGTCTGTTGTCCATCGATGTCCCCGTGACCGGAGAGACGACCGACAACACGCCGACCATCATAGGGACAGGTTCGCCCGGGGCGACGGTGGAGATCCGCGACGGCGCGAACATGCTTATCGGTTCCGCGGTGGCGGATGCCAATGCCAACTACCGCTTTGAGGTTACCGGAACGCTGCCGCTGGGCGCGATTACGCTCACTCCTTTTATCGGACCGGCTTTCGGAAACTCAGTGCTCTTCACGATTTCGGCGGCGCCCACCACCGCCGAGCAGCCGGTTATCACCAGTCCGGCCGACGGTGACAGGATTTTGGGTTCGATGCCGACGATTACCGGTTTCGGAGACCCGGGTGAGGCAGTGGAGGTCTTAGCCAATGACGCCAACGGCAATCTGCTTTTGGCGTCTGTGGGGACGGGTATCGTTACGGCCGGCGGGACCTTCAGCGTTACGTTGAGCTCACCGCTTCCCAAGGGGACCAACTTTGTCTCGGTCACGATAGGAGGTGTCGCCAGCGACATCTTTGAATTCGCGCTAACCGATCCGTTCGGGGTGGTCTTCGATTCGATCCGGAATACACCGATCGTCGGGGCCGAGGTCCTGCTCATTAATGAAACAACAGGGCTGCCGGCCGTTCCCGGTGTGGATATCGACGCCACCGATGTGAATCCGGTCGTCACCGGGACCAACGGTTTTTATTCGTTCCTGACCATCAATGACGACTTCCATCTGGAGGTCACGGCGGAGAGTTATACATTCCCGTCAATTTTGGACACATTCGATCCCGGACGAGAAATAAACACCGGGTCGAAGGGCGAGGTGTTTACGATCACCGGGTCGGTCATGCAGATCGATTTGCCGATGGACCCGGCCCCCGACCTCCTGCGTATCGAGAAGGATGCCAACAAACGCGAAGCGCGGATCGGGGACGTCATCACTTATACCATCAAGATCGAAAACGTCGGTGTGATCGACGCGCCGGATGCCTACATTCACGACCGCATTCCCGCCGGTTTCAAATACATTCAAAACCGGGTGACTCTCGACGGAGTCCCGATAGCCAATCCGCGCGGCAACCGGCCGGTGGTCTTTGATATCGGTGATGTGAACGTGGGGCAGACCAAGATCCTGAAGTATCAGCTGGTCATCGGTTCCGGGGTTGTGGTCGGGGACTATCAAAACGTGGCGATCGCGCGGCATGTCAGCGGTATTCAGTATTCCAATCCGGCCACGGAAGTCGTAACGGTCATACTGGATCCGTTGTTTGATTTGGGGACCACGATCGGAAAAGTCTTTTATGACCGGAACGAGAATGGTGTGCAGGACCCGCCGGTCTATGATCCGGTGCAGGATAAAATTATTACCGAAGAACCGGTGCCCAACGTGCGCATTGTCACGGAGGACGGGACGGTCGTCGTCACCGACAAGGAGGGTCGTTACAATGTCCCGGCGCTGCTGCCGGGCCGGCATTTATTCCGGGTGGATGAACGGACGTTGCCGGAGGGAACATATCTCACCACGGACAAGGTCGTCGTCGTGGACATCACTCCCGGTTTGATGGTGAAGGCCAATTTCGGGATCAAGGAGGATTCGGAAATTGCCGCCACCGAGGACTCGGTCTTCTTTGCCAAGAAAGTGAAGGTGGCGCTGGATGACGCCAAACCGGAACCGCGGCTGCACGTGGCCTTGTTCGAAGACCCGGTCGGCGTTCTTAACGGCATCTTTGTGAAGCCGGTTGAGTTCAGGATATTTACCAATTATGCCGCGTTTATCCATAAGTGGGTGTTGGAGATTATCGACAAGGACGTCGGCAAGGTGATTCATCGTATTGAAGGCGACCAATTGAATGTGTTCGACCCGATCTATTGGGACGGTCGCGATCTTAAGGGGAATTATATCGACCCGAACCGGAACTACGAGTTCCGTTTGATGATCGAAGACAAAGAAGGCAAGTTCGATGAAACGGCCGCGCAGTCGATCGAGTTTGAGGTGATGACCAATGACCTGCAGCGGGACGCGTACCTGCAGCGTCAGACGGAGGCACGTCTGGAGTATCAGGCGTGGAGCATGAAGAATATGAAGCAGAGCAGTCTGACGGTGCAAACCATCCTGGTCGACGGGCAGCGGGTTACGATCGACCGGCTCGGTACGCGCCTGAAGAGCGTCCGCGTCCTGCACAAGGGGCAGCTGATCACCGAAGTACCCATCACGGAACGCCACGGATTAACGGCGCAGGAAATCGTTGAAGGCAAGGACACCCGCAACATAGGCCGCCAGGAACCGCTGGAGGTCATTCTGCCCAAGGGCAGCTACAGTTTGATGGTGCAGGAAGATGTCGGATCGGACCTGGTTCAGGAAGATGTTGTTCGGGTCGTCGAGGGATACGGAGAAATTCGGGAAGAATACAACCGCCCCGTGCAGACTTACTCCAAACCGTTGCGCATCGGGGAGGATCAGCTGTTCTTCGTCGCCATGGGGGATGCCCGGATGGGATACACATTAACCCGCGGTAACGTCGAACCGGTCCTTCAGAACGACCGCTACAACGAGGGATTTTACACCGAAGGGAAATTGGCCTATTACTTGAAAGGCAAGATCCTTGGCAAATATCTCGTGACATCCAGTTTCGATACGCAACGCGAACGTAAGGAGATCTTTCGCAACCTCGATCCGGAGGAATACTATCCGATCTACGGGGACGGCAGTCAGATCGACTATGAGGCCACCAATACCCAGGGTAATCTGTATGCTTTGGTCGAGTGGGACAAGTCGTCGGCCATTTGGGGCAACTACAGTATCGGTTTCGACAAGACTGACTTCGGACGGTTCTCCCGTTCGCTGTACGGCGGCAAAGTGGACTACGAATCGGTGAGCTCTACCAAGTACGGTGATGCCCGGACCAAGGTCATCGCCTTCCGCGCGAAGGCCCAGCAACGCAGCGCGCACGTCGAATTCACGGCGACCGGGGGAACGCTGTATTACCTGAAGCATAAAGATGTCCTGGAAGGATCCGATAAGGTGACGGTCGAAGTGCGGGACAAGATCAACGGCTTGGTGCTGGCCACCCGCGATATGGTGGAAGGGGCGGACTATGAGATGGACTACGCCTCCGGACGGATGGTTTTCTGGCGGCCCGTGCCGTCGCTGGTGGAATCGTATTCCATAGCGGATGACGACCTCCTCGACGGTAACGGCGTTTACGTGGTGGTGGATTACGAATATCAGGCCAAGGATAAAGTTGATGAGGGGACCGTGGGGGTTCGCGCCCGTCAGGCCGTCGGCGAAAATCTGTTGATCGGGACGACTTATGTCAATGAGGAGCTGGAGCAGTCGGACTATCAGCTGCGCGGTACCGACGTAACGTTGAAGCTCGGCGAGAACGCCCAAATTACGGCCGAGTACGCGCAAACGGTCGCCGAATCGCAGCCCAATTTCGTATCCACCGACGGCGGTTTGTCGTTCACGGAACTAAAGACCAGTGAAGACGCGCGCGGTAAGGCATACGGTCTGAAGGGGAATGCCAAACTCTTTAACCGGTTCGGTATCGACGCGTACTTCAAATATGTCGACAATGAATTCTCCAGCTCCGCCACGACATCGCAGCAAGGCAAGGAGTTGCTCGGTTATAAGCTCACCTACGATTTGGGCGAGAAGACCCGGTTCACCCTTTCACAGGATTTTCAACGTCTACTGGAAGACGGCAACGACCAGACCCGGTTGCAGGTGGGATCGAACCGGACCACGACGACCATCGCTCAATTAATTCATGAAGCCCGCTTGCTGCGCCTGACGGCGGAATATAAGCGCAAAGAGGATGAGGCGGCTGGGACCGCCGTTGATATTGTGGCGGTCCGTGCCGATTTCCCGATCAATGAGCGCCTGATTTTCTCCTTCCAGCAGCAGGCGACGATCGGGAAGGCGATTGGCGGACCGAGATCGGCGTCGCGGCCAAACCCACGGACAAGCTGACGGTCACATTTAAAGAGGTCTTCAGCGAGGACGGTACCGCCACGACGATCGGGCTTATCGCCGACATGAACGAACGCTTCGCTTTGACGGCAGGTTACACCTTTGAGGCCGCCGGCGACACATCGGCGACTCTCGGTGCCATTGCCAAGGTCAACGAGCGGATTCAGCTCGAGACTGCTTTCGGGGTATCGTCGAGCAAAGGCTTTACTCGCGCCGTGGCCATCGGCGCCAACGGTTCGCGGCAGCTGGGAGAGGACACCAGCTTGGACGCTGTTTTCGGGGCCGACGAAACCGGTGTCACCACTGCGTCCGCGGAATTGTCCGGCACGACCGAAGTGACGGATCAAACATCGTTGAAGAGCACCGTCAAAGTTACCGGTGACGGCACCCGGCGCAAGACCGATGTTACCGTCGCCGGCATCACGGAGTGGGATGAATCGACAAAACTGGAAAGTGAGGTCGGCGTTTCCGAAGCGTCGTCAGGTTACCGGGGAACCCGCCTGTCCATCGGCGGCCGAAAACAGATCGACGAGGACACGGAGGTGGAGAACAAAATCTCATTTTGCGAATTCCAACACCGGACTCGACGAGACCACGGTATCCTTCGGATCGAAGAAGAAATTGACCGATGATGTCGAACTGACTACGTCCCGTATATTCGGGTCCACTGGTGAAAGTCAATCCGAAGAAAGCCAGTACGGCATCTCGCTGGTCCGCGACGGCAAAAAACTCCAGGGGACCCTGAGCCGCAAGTTTGCGCAGGGGGTCAAGGAAGTCTCCCGAACCAATGTCTTCGGCCTGACCGGCGAAATCGACGATCGTTGGGCTGTTACCGGCCGCTATGAAAAAGGCGAAGTCAGGAATCTGGATGGGACCACCACGGACAGGGACGTTGTCTCTCTGGCTGCCGGATATGTGAAAAAAGACAAGGAAACCGGGTTGGAGGTCTTCAAGAGTTCCAGCAAACTTGAGGTCCGCTTTGACGAAGGTACGACGGACAAGCGTCAGTTTCTGATCAGCAACGCCTCGGAAGGCCAGCTCACTCCGGAGTTCTCGCTTTTCACCAAGATTGAGTACTCGGAGACGGTGGATACGTCGCTCGATACGCAGATCGCCCAGTACAAGGAGTTTGTGATCGGCGGGGCCTACCGTCCGATCATGTTCGACAGTTTGAATGTCCTCGGTAAGTACACGTATCTCGAAAATCGTTCGCCGGCCAGCCAGGAAGACAACGCGGACATTGAGGAGGAAAAGGCGCACGTCTTCTCCACGGACTTGATTTATGACGTTAACGACAAATGGCAGGTCACGGAGAAATTCGCCATGCGCATGTCCAAGGAGAAGGTGGAGGGATTCGATTTTACCGAGACCCTGACGTGGCTGATGATCCACCGTCTGACCTACAAGGTCAACCGCGACTGGGCGGTCAGCGGGGAGTACCGGATGCTCACCGTCCGCGAGGCCGAGGACAAGAAGCAAGGCTTTATGCTGGAGGTGACCCGCCGGGTCGGTGAGTACGCGCAGTTGGGCGTCGGTTATGATTTCACAGACTTTACGGACGATTTGACCGATCTGGACTACAGCACCTACGGTCCGTTTGTCCGCGTCACCGGTAAGTTTTACGACCGCAGTCCTGAGGAGATCGAGCGCGCCCGCCAGAAATGGCTGGAAGAAAAAGTGGCGCGCTGGGCGTGGATTATGGTCCAGGACGAGCTGACGCGGGACGAAAGTCCGATCCTGCGGGAACTCAACGATTACTTTGTCATGGCCCAACTGGCCTATCAGAAAGGGGATTACGAGGAATCCCGGCGGATCTACAAGGATATCATTGTGGCCGGGCGAATGATGCATGATGAAGCCGCGGAATTCGTGCGGAAGAATGTCCGCAAGGAGGAGCGCTTGCGGCAAATGAAGGATTTGGCGGACCAATATTACAAGAACGGGCAGTATGAAAAAGCGAAAAATACTAGAGAAAATTCTGGAAGAGGCCAAAAAGCCTGTGATAAAATGACACACAATACACTCCTTCCTAAAGTATTTATACTTATAGGTATACAAATCAGATTCTGGATGCGAACAGCCCCGAAAATTCTGTTTATCACCCTCGTGTTGCACCTTGTGCTGCCCGTCCTGGTACCCTCCCTTTCGGCCGTCCCGGGCTATGCCCAGGAAGTCCCCGGCCAAGACCCCAGCTTTAGAGATGTCAAGACCGAGGAAGGTTTTACCCTCGACTTGAAACAGTTGATCGAGCGCTCCAAGAAGAAGATCGAACAGGTCGATGACAAGCTTAAAGACCAGGCGCGTGATCGGCGGAACCAGCAACGCGAGGCCAAGGCACGCGAGTATTTTGATAAGGCAACCACATTGTACGAACGCGGCGACCTCGATCAGGCGCGCGAACTGTGGGAAAAGGCCATCAAGATTACCGAACATGAGGAAATGGAGGACTACATCAACCTCAGCGTCCGCCGGCAACGGGTGCAGGAGAAGGCGTTGCGTAAGGCCGAAAAACGCCGCCTGAGGCGTTTGGAAAAGGAGCGCGGCTACACCGCCAAGGAAGTGAACAAGAAATACCGCGAGGCGGTGAAGTTTTACCGGGACGAGAAATATCTGGCCGCCAAGGTGGCCTTTGAGGAAGTCGACGAGATGTTCCCCGATCATAAGGCCACCCGCAGTTACATTGCCCTGATCAATGACAGGATCGAGTCCGATCAGCAAAAGATGATCGAGGACAAACTGAAGAATAAAACCTTCAGCACGGCCAAGTCCAAGGCCCGTTGGAAAAAGGAACTCGAGGAGGAGGAAAAGGCCCGGCAAAAGGAACTGCGCCGCAGGGCGGACAGCCTGTACGAGGAGGCGGTTCAGTTGTACAAGGACAAACAGTTCAAAGTGGCCAAGGAAAAGTTCAAACAAGTTGAATGGATGCTTCCGGACTATAAAAATACTATCAAATACCTGGCCCGCATTGATGGTGACATCAAGAAGCACGGCGTGACCTTTACCGAGGAAGACAAGGTCAAGTATTTTAAAGAGGAGTACAAGCGGATACGCGATCGGGACGATTGGGCCGCCCAGAACAAGGTCGATCCCAAATTGGTCCGCGAATCGGCGGACGAAGAACGGCGGCAGGAAGAAGCCGCTTTTGTGTACGACGCAGCATTGACGCTGTACAAAAGACTACCACAAGCAGGCCCTGGAGAAGTTTTATGAAGTCCAGGCGCTTTATCCCGACTATAAAAAGACACAGTCTTACATCCGCAAGCTTCATAAGAAAGTTCCGGGCAGCGAGAATGATTTTACCCGCATGCGGGAGCAGGCACGTAAGTCGGCCGCACCTTTGTTTAAGCCGGCGCCCGGGGTCAACGAACAGGTGATTCGGGCCATCGACGACGAGCAGCGCAAACGGATCGATCAGGCGGAGGGCAAATACAAACAGGCCCTGGCGTTCTACCAGGAACACAACCTGACGGAGGCGCAGCGCAAATTTATCGAGGTGGAATCGATCTATCCAGGGTACAAGGCGACCCGGGATTATCTGAGTCACATTGACGGGGATATCGCGCGGCAGCATACCGAGAAGAAGGACGACAAGAACGGTGGCGGAGGGATATTCTCTTTTCTGTCGGGTGGCGGCGACGATACGCATCGCGACAAATACCGCCAGGCGAAGGAACTATATACCCAGGAGAAGTACCAGGAGGCGATGGACCTCTTTGAAGAGGTTCAACACATGAAGCCGGGCTATCGCGGCACTGAGAAGTACCTGGCACGTATTGCCAGGAAACTGGCGGAGCCGCCGACGATGGCTGCCAAGGCGAAGGATGTAGAATCGGATGAGGATGCCGGCCGGCGCAATATTGCCAAGAAGGTCGAACCTATTCCGGGGATGACCTCCGGCGTGCCGAAGAATTATCCGGACGAGCCCGCTGATAATCAGGAACAAGCGGGGGCCGAGAATCATAAGGGTATGGTCGCGTTTACCAAACCGGCGACAAGTATCGACGACACCGCTCCGGTCAAACCACTGACCGAGATGGAGCGCAAAAAACTGGCCACCAACAGCAAAGAGCTGGAAAAGTTGCGGGCCAAGGCGGAAAATAACGGCGTATTGACCGAAGGGGAGCGAAAATCCTTGCTCTCTAACCGCAATGATATTGATAAGGAGCTTTCCCGGCAGCAGAAGGAGTCAGCGCGGCGCATGGCGGATGTCGTCGAAGAAACGTATAAGGAAGCGGTAGGACTCTACAAACTCGAACAATACGCCGGTGCTAAGGCCAAATTCGCCACGGTCGAAGGATCAAGCCCGGATATAAACGCGCGGCGGAGTATATGCGCAAAGCCGATGAATGGCTCAACGAGAAATACCAACCGTTGCCGGATGAGCCCGTGACGGCCACACGCAAGCAACCCCCGGCGCCGGCCGCGGAACTGGTCGTGGCCGAGGCAAAGGCCGCACCGGTTGAAGAAGCCGCTCCCCGTAAGAAATCTCTCGAAGAGCTGGCAGCGGAGATCGACGATGATTATTACCATCCGATGTCGGACATCGAATATTCCCGCCGGACCATGGAGTCCGCGCAGTTGACCGGGGAGGAGACCAGGAAGGCGCGGGAGGCGCGTTTGCAAAGATTGGCGGATGCCGAGATGAAGGAAGGCGAGGTCATGGCGTCGATTGCCGAAATGACCGATGAAGAACTTAGGGAAAAATACCGGCTTGGAAAGAATCTTTATCACGCCAAGAATTATCGCAAAGCCAAGACCGTTTTTGCCCAAATCAGTGAACGCCAGGCGGATTACAAAGGGACGCAGCGCTATCTCCGCAAGATCGATATCATTCTTGACCGGCAAAAGGTCCAGCGGGAAGAGTACCGGCATAAGATGGCGCAGCACGATGAAAAGGATGCGCCCGGGGCTGAATCCCCTGCCGTCGCCGCGGCTGTTCCGTCTCCGGAACCCTCCGGCGAAAAAGCAATCACGAACCGGACCGAAGAGTATTTTGCGGCTGCCGCCCGCAAGGCCGATCGCCGGAACGGACTCAAACCGCCCGCGTCGTTGACCGGCGGTGCGGTGGGGATGGCGCCGGACGTTGATCAGACTCCGCCTGAATATGCCGTTCAACCCGTGAAGGATCTGTATGACGAGGGCAAAAAAGTTTTACAGGCAAAAGGATTACCCCGAGGCTCATTCATTCTTCGCGCGCGTCGAACAGATGCATCCGACTACAAACGCACCCGGCGTTATCTGAAGAAGATCCAGTCTCTGGTGAGTGTGTCCGGTCCCAAGGATTCCGGTGCGGATAGCAAATTGCCGCCGCCCATACCGGCCGGTGCGGGAGCGACCGATGCTAAGGCCGCGGCCGAATATCGCAAACTGGTGAAGGAACAGCAGGAAGCGGAAGAGCAAAATAAAAAGTTGGCCCGGTTGGACCGGCGGGCCCGGGCAGAACAAGAAGATTTGACCAGTAACCGTGACGCGAATATTTACCGGGAGATGCTGGAAGCCCAGCGTGCGGACCAGAAACGACTTCAGGAGGAACAGGATAAGGCCCGGCGGGAAAAAGATCAGCGGGCGCAGGAAGAAGAAAAACGCCGTGAGCGCGAGGAACGTCAGGCCAAAGAGGATCTCCTGGCCAAGATCAAGGATGATTTGAAAGAAGCCCGTCAGCAAGCCCTCGATCTGTTGGCCGCCAATGAAGAATCCAAGGCGCAGCTTCAGATCAATAAATTCGAGCAGCTGCTTACGCACAGCGGATTCTCGGCACGTGAACAGCGGCGCTGGGAGCGGGATTTCGAAAAGCGCCGGAAGCGTATTCTGAAGCGCCTTGAGAAGGACCGGGTCAAGGAAGAAAACAGCATCCTCGCCAAGACCAATCTCAGCCGTGAGGAAAAGGATAAACTGACGATCAAACAGCAGCGCGAGTTGGAGAAAATTGAGGAGCGGATTCAGACCGAGCAACGCAAGCTGGCCCAAGCGCGTGAAGAAGAGAAGAAGCGTCTGCAAAAGTTGACGCAGGCCCAACAATCGACAGATACCTCGGCGGAGAAAAGCAAACCGTCCGCTGACCGCGCGTCCGCGATTAATAAGGCCTTGGACAATGTGAACATGGCCAAGGTCAAGGCCAGTGATCTGGAAACGCTGGCTGAACTCGAGGAAAAGAAAAAGCGGGAAATCGAAGAATTGGTCAAGGAGCGGCAGAAAGAATTGCAAAGCAAGCGCAAGAAGGTCCAGCAGGAGTTTGACAAAAGTCTGTCTGAGATGTACAAGAAGGGCGTCCGTTTGTACAAGAAGAAAATTTACGATGAGTCGGCGAATATCTTCCAGGAGATACAGCGGATGCGGCCGGGCTACAAGAAAGTGGCCCAATACCTTTCCAAGATCGACGAGGAATTGATCGAGCAGAAAACCCAGCAATTCCACGCGCAACGTCGGTTCCAAACCCCCAACCTCGCCACGTCCGGGGCGCAAGTCGCCGGGCCGGTTCCCCCGACCGGTAAGAAAGATAACCGGTTACAGTCGATCAAAAATGCGCTTGATGATTTCGAAGAAAAGATGTGGTAGACTGTAGGTCTCCGGGAACGGTGATCATGTTAAGTGACCCATTTCGTCGAACTCACCCATGTTGCTACGCTTCCTGACGTTCATGACCTTGTGCGGTCTGTCGGCCGCATTACCGGCCGCCGCCGTGGCGGACGGCCAACCGCAGGATTACTCTATGAAACCACAGCAGGAACTCAACCGCCTTTCCCGGGAAAAAAGTCCCTACTTGCTGCAACATGCCGCGAACCCGGTGGATTGGTATCCCTGGTCGGAGGAGACTTTCGACAAGGCCCGCCGCGAGGATAAGCCGGTCTTTCTCTCCATCGGTTACTCTACCTGCCACTGGTGTCACGTTATGGAAGAGGAATCCTTCGAGAACGAAATGATCGCCAAGTACCTCAATGATCACTTTGTCTCCATAAAAGTCGACCGGGAGGAGCGTCCTGATGTGGATCACATCTACATGTCGGCCGTGCAGGCCATGACCGGCCAGGGAGGGTGGCCGTTGTCCGTGTTTCTGACACCCGACCGGAAGCCGTTTTTCGGCGGGACTTATTTTCCTCCGTACGCGAAATGGGGAAGCCCGGGATTCTTCGATGTCCTGGCCTCGATCGAACACGGCTGGCGGAACGAACGCGATAAGATGTTAAATGCCGGAAACGCGCTGACAGGAATGCTCAAGGAACATCTTCCCGGGGGCCCCGGGGACGTGTCTTTGACCAAGAATATTTTTGAACAGGCGTACACGGAATTCCGGCAGACGTATGACGATGTTCATGGCGGTTTCGGCCACGCCCCGAAGTTTCCAACCAGCCATAACCTGTCATTCCTGCTGCGCTACGCCAGGCGCGCGCCGGATTCCCGGGCACAAGAAATGGTGGCCTTCACCCTGCACCGCATGGCTGCGGGCGGTATGTATGATCATCTGGGCGGAGGATTTCACCGCTATTCCACGGACCGGGAATGGCAGATCCCGCATTTTGAAAAGATGCTCTACGACCAGGCCCTTCTCGGTCGCACCTACGTCGAAATGTATCAGCTGACCGGTGATCCGTTTTACGCGCGTGTGGCCCGCGAGACCTTTGACTATTGCCTGCGCGATCTGCGTGATGCCCGCGGCGCCTTTCATTCCGCCGAAGACGCCGACAGTCTGGATCCCTATGAGTTTGCGGGGATGACGCCGGACCCCGCGCAAAAACACAACAAGAAGGAGGGGGCTTTCTTTCTCTGGCAGTCCGCTCAGATAGATGCTGTCCTGAGCAAGTCGGATGCGGGAATTTTTAAATGTTATTATGGAATCCGTCCGGACGGAAACGCCAAGTCCGATCCGCACGGCGAGTTTGGCGGACGCAATGTCCTGGCACAGGCTGAAGATCCGCAGGTGTGCGCCGCGCAGTTCGGCGTCAGTGTCGAAGATGTTTCCGCGAGCCTGCAGCGGGCGCGCCAAACGCTGTTCCCTCTGCGCGAAGATCGGCCGCGACCGCATCTGGATGACAAGGTACTGGTCGACTGGAACGGATTGATAATCGGCGCCCTGGCTTTAGGCGGCCGGGTCTTGGAGGAGCCGCGCTACCTGCAGGCCGCCGAAGAAGCAGCACGCTTTATTCTGGCCAATATGCTCACCGACGGTCATCTGCTTCACCGGTACCGTGACGGCGAGTCGTCGATTCCCGGCATGCTCGAGGATTACGCCTTCTTCATTAACGCCTTGATCGATCTATACGAAGCGACCTTTGACCCCCTATATATAGAGAAGGCCGTCGCCCTTCAGGCGGCCTGTGACGAGTCTTTTGCCGACAAAGTGAACGGCGGGTATTATCTGACGGCAGAGGAGGCGGATGATTTGATCTACCGGCCGAAGGAAATCTATGACGGGGCAATTCCTTCCGGAAATTCGATGGCGGCCCTGGCCCTGGTCCGGTTGTACCACATTACTTTTGACAGGAAATATCGCGACCGCGTTCAGGGGCTATTTGCCTCCTTTGCCGGGACTGTCCGCAAACGGCCAAGCGCCTTTACGCAGATGCTGATGGCGTTTGATTTCGCGGCCGGTCCGTCGGCGGAGATCGTGATCGCCGGAGCGCGGGAAGATGCGGGGGTGCGTGATATGTCTGACGAGGTTTTTCGCTGCTTTATTCCCAACCGGGTTATGATTCATCGAGACAGCGATCCGCGTCAGGGAGAGGCATTGTGGAAGCTGGCGCCGTTCCTGGAAAAACAGCCGCCGGTGGACGGTCGCCCGACCGCGTACGTCTGCGAAAATGCCGTTTGTCAGCGGCCTGTCACGGAAGGCCCGGAATTGAAAATGATTTTGGAAAACCTGGTTAAAGAGGAATAGACAATGAAATTTCTCAAAGTGCTGGTCATCTTTATTCTCGCGGTGATTGTCCTGCTGGGCATCCTGCTGTTCGTGGCTCTAAAGACTATTAACGCGGAAAAGATCAAGGGTATCGCCGAGCAGCGTATCAGCGCTGCCTTGCAACGGCCGACGACCATCAAGGATCTCAACCTCGGCTTCTCATGGGAGAACGGCGTCAATTTCTCCGCGACCGGTGTGGTCATCAAGGACCTTTTCCAGGTGGACGAGGTCCAACTCAAACTTGATGCGCGGCGGTTTATGACAAAAAAGGAAATCGTCATTCCTGTGGTGCTGATCGACCGGCCGGAGATTGAATGGACGCCGGAATCGAAAAAGGGACTGCCGGTTGAGGGAGCTGGACAGGAAGGCAAAACCGGCACGGACACTGAGAAGGCGCCGGAGACGCAGGAGATCGGCGAGTTTCAAATCAACGAGATCGTTATCCGCGACGGGCGGCTGCATTTTCAGGACACCGTGGACGGCCGGCCTGTCGACGTCACCGTCAACCGTCTCAATCTCAATATCACGGACTTTGCCCTGGACCGACCGTTTCCGTATAAACTCAATTTCGGACTGCTGACCGGTGACCAACCCCTGGTGGATATTGCGGGCCAGGCGGTGATCCTGACGGCGAGCCGGCAGCTCATGGTGAAGGATCTGAACGTCGCGGTCCTGCTGAAGAACCTTGATCTCGACGCGGTGCGCCGGCTGGCGCCCGAAGTCAAGGATAGCGGATTGCAGGTGATTGAAGACGGTCAACTCGCTTTTCAAGTCCCCGAGTTGCTGATCGGCGAGAAAGGTCTGAACGAACTGCGTATTACCGGTAAGCTGAGCGGTCTGCGGGTCCGGACGGAGCAGGTCCCGGTTCCGGTCAGCGTGGACGCCCAGGTGAATGCCGACAGTCAGCAGGCCCAACTGGACAATATGCGCGTCGCCGTCGGAACAGGAGTGATCAACGGCACGGCCTTGATCAAGGATTATCTGGGTGCCCAGGACTTCCGCGCGAATGTCCGTCTGGAGCATCTGCCGCTGGCCGACCTGGTGGACCTGTCCGAAATGAATCTGCAGTTCCGGGCCGAATTGAACGGGACGCTGGAGGCGACCGGTGCCGGATTCGATGAGGCATCCCTGCAAAAGAATCTGCGCGGCTCGTCCGTGCTCCAGCTGCATGACGCGACGATCCTGGATTTTAATCTGCTGGACTACGTGCTGGGTCAGCTTCCCCAAGCCGTTAAGCTGGGCGGGCTGGAAAATACGTTTACCGGACTGCACTCGCGGCTGGGCGCGCGCTACCAGGAACAGTTCGCCAAAAAGGATACGGTCTTTGAGGTCACGGATATCAAGGTCGATATCAGGGACGGTCGCCTGACCGTTCAGCAGACCGATTTCGGGGCGGACGGTTATTTTGTCCGGGCGGCCGGGGAGCTGGGCCTGGACGGACAGCTCTCGTTGCGGTCGGAGATGTTTGTGGATCCCGAGGTTTCGGCGGAGTGGATGGGCAAGGTGGCCGGGCTGGACATGCTCAAGGACAGTTCCGGACGGCTGCGCATTCCGTTCCGAGATTACCGCGGTCCGGTGACCAAGCTCGGTCCGCCGTTGCCGAATTTGAAGGACGTCGCCAAACAGTACTATGAAAACCGCGGCAAGGAAGAACTCAAGGGCGTCCTGCGCAAGGCCCTGGATTTGGAAGAGCCGGCCGTCCCCGCCGTTACCGGTACCCAGCAGCTTGCGCCGGGGCAGAAGGCGCCCGGGACTTCGCCCAAGGTAAAAACGGAGGACATCCTGATCGATGCCCTGGACGGTCTGTTGAAGAAATTGTAGCGCGCGGCCGCGATCCGAAATGCCGCCAATGGCCGTGAAACGGCATTACGGTACAGTCTAAAGTTATTGTGGTAAGTAAGGTTGTAATTATTTGAAATTCACTTGTTATAATTTGAATTTGCACTATAATAATTTCAGTCAACTAACCTAAACCTGCAGGGAACAGTATATGGTAAACAAATCCAGCGCTATATACAACGAAGCTCGTAACAACTTGCGAATCAAAGAAAGCCGTCACATCCAGTGGCGCGTGAACGACGGAGATATCAAGGGTAACGGTATCATCCGTAACATCAGCACCACCGGCATGTTGCTGGAAACCAACTCAAACTTTATTCCCACCGATGGTTGCCGGTTCTCTTTCGATACTTCGCTCGGCCACGATAACTTTATCCCGCAAAACGGCAAGCTCGTTTGGCACAAAAAGAAACCTTTTTCGAAAAACAAGTATCTCTGCGGTGTCCGGTTCGTTGAACCCGGTGAGTATGTCCTGACCAAATTGCGCGGTCGCGTGCAGAAGGGGATCAAATCCATTGCCATCCGCCGCCGCCTGAAGCGCGTCATCAACGCCTGTCTGATCCTGGTCATGATCGCCATGACGATCTTCATCTCCTACGAATCCATAATGATCTACCGTGATATTACCGAAACCAACGAACGTCTGTTGGATGTGACGCAGCAACAAGCTTTGCTCACCCGCAGCTACATGTCCCGTTTGGAAGCCACGCAGATGGAACTGGCCAGCGTGAGCGAAGAGCTGGCGGCCACGCGGACTCTGTATTCGGAAAGCCAGGGACTGCTGGGTGAAGTCCGGGTGGACTTGGAACTTACCAAGGCCGTACTGGCCGATACCGAGGCATATTTGGAAAACACCAAGGCCGATTTGCGCCGTTCTCAAACCGAATCCGCCACCTTGCGCAGTGACATGGCCGATCTGGAGATCCGTCTGTCCAATGCCGAGTCGGCAGCCAAGGCCGCCGCCTCTTTGGCGCAGGAACAGGCCTCTTCGGCGCAGCAGGCCATGGCCAAAATGGAAAAGGCCGCTTCGGCCTCCGCTAAGGCGATACCCGTTATCCCGCTCAACGATGAGGAGAAGCAAAACCTCACCGCCAAGCTCTCCCAAATGGAACAGCTTAACGACAAAGAGCGCGCGAAGTTGACGGCGCAGATTACCCGGATCGAAGAATTGAATGCCCAGGAGAAACAGGAACTCATGGGCCGCATCGCGCAGATCGAACAGGCGCGTGCCGGTGAGAAAACCCAGATGCAGGATGCCATCGCGTTGCTGGAAGAAAAGAACCGCCAGCTGACGCAGGAACTGCAGGGCCTGCAAACCAAATGGACGACCATGACGGCGTCCAATATCCGCACCGAGGCTGAGGCCCGTCAGTTACTGGCGGCCTACCAGGCCGAAGTCGCGAAGGTAAAGGGCAAGCTGCAGCATTTCCGGCAACAGGCGCAACAGATCCGCCAGGATGCCCTGGTGGAACGCGACCGGGTCCGTTCGGAGGTCGGTAACAACGGTTACTTCGTCCGCAACGGCAAGCCGGTACAGGTCGATGTGGATAAATACCGCACGGCCGGCCTCGATAAGGCCAAAGGCAAGGCTGATATCCAGGCCACCGCCAAGGCCGGTACGACGGCACCGGAAGTCAAGAGCGTCGGCTCTGAAACGGCAGCGCCCGTCGCCGCCGGCAAGGCCGCACCGCGAACGACCCAGGCGCAGGCCAAGCCGAAGCAGCCGGTCCAGGTTGATGTCACCTTTGTCGAATAATCCCGCTTAAGTCCCACTACGACGCACCTACTGCCGTGACCAGAGGCGCCAAGAAAATGGAACGCAGTGAACACGCCTTGGAGTGTTCGCTCGGTTCGGTCCCGTACCAACTCGTCCGCTCTAGCGCGCGTCGGACCTGCACGATTCAGATTGACGAGCAGGGCCGGGTCGCCGTGTATGTGCCTTTCCGTTCGTCCCGCCGTTTCATCGACCAGTTTATAAAAGAAAAACTCCGTTGGATTGAGAAATGCGTAGCACAGGCCCGTCAGTCCTATGCCGTTGTGGAGGAAAAGCGCTTCGGTCACGGGACGGAGTTTCTGTTCCTGGGGGAGTCTTATCCGCTGGAGGTTGTCCCGGGGAGCGGCAAGCGGGTGCAGATCGGATTCAGCGGTCGGGAATGGTTCGTCTACATGCCGGAAGGCATTCCGGATGAGGAGCGGGAACGCCGCATCCGCGCCAAGCTCATCCAGTGGTACCGCAGGCAGGCCGAGGAGATTGTCGGGGGCCGGATCTTTCATCACGCCCGACGGATCGGTGTCATGCCGCGGAAGGTGGCGATCCGCTCTCAGAAACGAATGTGGGGCTGTTGCGACTATCAGCGGCAACTGATCCACATTAACTGGCAGATCATTCTGTCGCCGATCAATGTGGTTGATTATGTGGTCATTCATGAGCTGTGCCATCTGATCCACCCGAACCACAGCCGGTTGTTCTGGCGGGAAGTGGAGCGGCATATGCCGGACTATCAGGAGTACAAGGACTGGCTGCGGACCAATCACACCGCCATGATATTGCCGTAATAAATTAGTATCAGAACTCCGCAAAACCAATAATATCAATCGATTAAGCCAAAAGTCACACAATGAAAATCACCGTCCGCGTCACCCCTTCCGCCAAGCGCCTGCTGATCAAGGAGGAAGACGGCGTGCTGAAGGTCGCGCTCACCGCCCCGGCGGTGGACGGGAAGGCCAATAAGGCGCTGATTTCCTGCCTCGCCGACCATTTCGGGGTCCGGAAAAGCCGGATTCAGATCATAAAGGGATTGAAATCACGGGACAAAACAATTAATATAGAGGGCATTTGAGACCGATTTGCGACACCGGGGCGTCCGCCGGCCGCGGGAACGGTCCGTCGCGAGACAAGGAGGGGGAAGCATGCTGCACGATCAGATCGATAAAGATTACATTGCTGCGATGAAGGCCAAGGATAAGCTCAAATCGGCCACACTGAATTTTCTGCGCGCGCAGTTAAAGAACGTGGTGATCGAAAAACGCGTGGACAAGCTCGAGGACAGCGACGTAGTCACCGTCCTTAAGAAGCAAATCAAACAGCGTCAGGATTCCATTTCCCAGTACCAAAAAGCGGGACGGCAGGACCTGGTGGACCAGGAAAGCGGTGAGCTGGCCGTGCTCAAAGGGTATCTCCCGGAAGAGATGTCGGCCGATCAGATCAAGGCGATCATCGCCGGGGTCATCAGCGAGACCGGGGCGAATTCCATGAAGGATATGGGAACGGTCATGAAGTCGGTACAGGAGAAGACGGCCGGAAACGCGGACAACAAATTGGTCAGCGAACTGGTCAAGTCGGCCTTGATGCAAAGTTAAGCGAATGGCGCCCAGCACACCCTCACCCGCCGAATCCATCGAACAAATCAAGCGCGCGTTGACGGTAATTTGCATCCTGCTGGTCCTGGGCGTCTCGTTTTGGCTGATCTGGATCGATCAGCACCGGGTGGTGCCGGTGATCATGTACCACCACATCGACGTGGCCGGACGGCATCCGGTGGCTACCGTCCCCACGGACCATTTCGAAAAGCACCTGCGGTATCTGCGGGACTACCAGTTCGAAGTCCTCGCCTACGATGATTATATCCTGGCGAAGCAACAGGGGGAGCATCTGTCCCGCAAGACCGTCGTTCTGACGTTCGACGACGGTTATGTCGACAACTATACCAACGCCTTTCCGCTGCTGCGCCGCTACGGCTATCCGGCCGTGATGTTCATCAGTACCGACAAGGTCGGTCAGCCGGGTTACGTGACGTGGGACCAGCTACGGGAAATGGCCGCGGCCGGGATCACGATCGGTAGTCACGCGATCGCGCATGAGTACCTTCCCGGGTTGCCCCGCGAACAAATCGCCCGCGAGATCACCGATAGCCGCCGCATCTTGGAACAGCGTCTGGGTATCCCGGTCCGTCATTTCTCCTATCCGGTGGGCGGATTTAACGATGAGATCAAACAGCTGGTCCGTCAGGCCGGCTACGTGAGCGCCGTCACCACCAACCGGGGATTCGACCGGTTTAACAAGGATTTCTACGAACTCAACCGGGTGACTATGGACGAAGAGGACCTCGTGTTCCCGGTCCGCTGGGCCAAGTTCTCCGGTTACTACAATTTATTCCGTAAGGCGCGTGAGCCGCAATAATCAACAGGGAAGAGGAGTTTTATGTCTGCAGCGAAGAAGACAACGGTGAAATACAGTCTTAAATCCGACGGGTACTTCGTTATCGAGGATTACAACCGGGCCGAGGCCTTCAGCAGTTTCTTTCCGGGCGTCGCCGGGCTGTGGGGCATTCCGATGTGGGTGTTCTACGTTAATCGCGGCCAGTGTATCGCCAGTTTCGGGATCGAGTCGAAGAACAAGGCGATTATGGAGTTTCAACCGGCGAACAAATCCTACCGCCAGGTGCCGCTGCAGGGGTTCCGCACATTTATCAAGCTGAAGCAGGGCAATACGAAGATCTACTGGGAGCCGTTCCAGAATCATCTGACCGGCACCGAGTATACCAAGACGCAGACGATGCGCATCTCCGCCCACGATTTGATCCTCGAGGAGCACAATAAGGATCTCGGACTGACAGCGCAGGTACACTACTACACGATTCCCGACGAGCCCTTTTCCGGATTGATCCGCCGGGTGAGTATCATCAACACCGGTTCCAAGAAGTACAGCGGGGAGCTGATCGACGGGATGCCGACGATCGTCCCCTACGGGCTCAGCGACTGGCTGATCAAGAATCTGGCGCGCACGACCGAGGCCTGGATCAAGGTCCGCAATCTCGATCACAAGGCGCCGTTCTATCAACTCAACGTGGAGGTTGCCGATACGCCGCAGGTGACCCACATCACGGAGGGTAATTTCTTCTTCAGTCTCAACGCGTCTTCCCCTAAGCGTGAATTGTTGCCGCCGCTGGTGGAGGCCGCGCATGTCTTCGGCACCTGTCTGGATTTCTCGGCGCCCGAAGCGTTTCTCAACGGTTTGTTTAAACCGTCCGCGCCGCAGGCGACCAGCAACAAAACCCCGTGCGCCATGACCCATTGCAAGTTTGATCTGCCCAAGGGCGGCCGTCAGGAAATCCTCTCGGTCGTGGGATACGCGCGCGATGTGGATCTGCTCAACCGGATGATCGAGGCCGTCCGGCAGCCGGACTTCGCCCCTCATAAACAACAGCAAAACCGGGAGATCGTCGAGCATATCAAGCAATTCGCGCAGACCGTCAGTTCCTCTTCCACCTATAATGCGTACGCCGGACACACCTTTCTTGACAACATCTTACGCGGCGGGCTGCCGATTTCGGTGAAGACCAAGGACGGTTTTGTTTCGTTCAATGTGTACAGCCGCAAGCACGGTGATCTGGAGCGCGACTACAATCATTTTACCGTCGCGCCGACCTATTTCTCGCAAGGGAACGGCAACTATCGCGACGTCAATCAGAACCGGCGCAACGATGTCTGGTTTAACACCGACGTCCGCGACAGCCACATCATCAATTTTCTGAACCTGTCCCAGGCCGACGGCTATAATCCGCTGGTGGTCAAGGGCACGTCGTTTCGGGTGGCGGAGAAACCAGCCCTCAAGGCGCTTCTCGATGAGTCATTGCTCGACGGCAACCGGGCCGCGCTGGAAAAATTCGTGACCGCCAATTTTCAACCGGGAGAGCTGCTCGATTTTATGGAGAAGAACAGCTACCGGACGGCGCACGGCGAGCGGGATTTCCTCGGGCACATCCTGGAGATCTGCCGCATGCAGGAAATGGCCGACCACGGCGAAGGATTCTGGTCGGACCACTGGACCTATAACCTGGACCTGATCGAGAGCTATCTCGGATTGTATCCCGAGAAATTACGCGAGCTGCTGCTCGACTGCCGGGAATTCTCATTTTATCTGAATCACCATCACGTCCGGCCGCGCGATCAGCGCTATCATTTGACCAAATTCGGGGTGCGTCAGTACAACTCGGTCTGCGACGAGAGCGAAGACTTCGATCCGGCGGCCTTCGATCACAAACTGCGGGTCAAGGGCGGTCAGGGAGCGCCGTATCTCACTAATCTGCTTACCAAGCTGGTGTGCATCATCGCCAACAAGGTGGCGAGCCTCGATCCCAGCGGGATCGGCGTGGAGATGGAGGCCGATAAACCGAACTGGTATGACGCGCTCAACGGTCTGCCCGGATTGACCGGCTCTTCGATCAGCGAAACGATGGAGCTCAACCGTTACGCCGGATTCCTGCTGGATTCCCTGAAGGCGCTGGACGTCAAAGACAAGGACACCGTCCCGGTGTTCGAGGAACTGGCCAGCTTTGTCTCCGGCCTGACCAATCTGTTGACCTCCAAGCAACAGGGTTTTGACTACTGGTCCAAGGCGAATGATATCAAGGAAAACTACCGGCAGCGCGTGCGGCATTTTATCGACGGGAAGGAAACGGCACTGACCATAGCCCAGGTCAAGAACTTCCTCAGTCTGGTCAAGCAAAAGACCGATGAGTCGTTCCGGCTCGCTCACAAGGGGCAGCCGTACATGCCGACATACTTTTACCACGAGGTCACCGGGTTCAAACAGAGCGAGGCCGGCAAGCGCGGCGGCAACGGGTTTGTCAAACCGCAAGCATTTCAACGCCATGATCTCCCGCCGTTCCTGGAAGGCTATGTCCACGCGCTGAAGGTCCAGTCCGGTCCGGACAAGGCGCGGGCCTTACTGGAAGAAGTCCGGCAGGGGCCGCTCTTCGACGAGAAACTGAAGATGTTCAAGGTCAATGCCGATCTGTCCGGCCAGACCGAGGAAATCGGACGGACCCGGATCTTTCCGCGCGGCTGGTTGGAGAACGAATCCATCTGGCTGCATATGGAGTACAAATTTCTGCTCGAGGTCCTGCGCGCGGGATTGGTCGAAGAATTCTACCAGTTGTTCGCGGATGCCCTGATACCGTTTCAAAAACCGGCGCGGTACGGCCGCAGTATCCTCGAGAACTCGTCTTTTATCGTCAGCAGCGCGCACGAAGACAGCAAGCTGCACGGTCAGGGATTCGTCGCGCGGTTGTCCGGCAGCACGGCCGAGTTTCTGCATATCTGGTTGTATATGAATATCGGCGGCCGGCCATTCCGCGTGAGCGCGAAAGGTGATCTGTCGCTGGTCTTTGAACCGGCCCTCGCGGACTGGTTGTTTATCAAGAAAGCCGCCAAGGTGGAATTCCAGGACGGTCACGGCGACCGCTACAACTGGACGCTTCCGGCGGACACCTACGCCTTCAAGTTCCTCAACAGCACGCTGGTCGTCTATCACAATCCGGACGGCAAGAATACCTTCGGCCCGCAGGCCGCCACGGCGCAGCGGGTCGAGATCCGTTTTCGCGGGGAAGAAACCCCGGTGTCGGTCGACGGAGGGGAGATCAAGACCGCCCACGCCGCCCGTGTGCGGGCACGCGAGGCGTACCGGATCGACGTGCATTTGGCCTAAAATCGACCCGGCCCGCATATTTTTTATAAAACATCCCTAAAGCCCTGATATATATAGCCTTAATGTCTTGCTTCCGTTCAGATTGGAGTTGGTTCTCAGGGCGCGGTCTTATATACTAGTGGTGAGTCTAACTACTAATATTAAAGACCTCTATGCTGACTTTCCTTCACAAATTGCGCCGTTACGCCCCGGTCCGGGTATTAACGGGTCTCGTCCTGGTGTCGTTTATCGGTGTCGGGGTGACGCCGACGCCCGCCGTCGCCGGAGAGAGCATTTTCGCTCCGATGCCGCGTCCCGGGACCATGGTCTCCACGACCGAGCGTTTTGTCCCTACCTTGCTGAAGGGGATCATGATCAACCCCACCGAACCGTTTCAGCTTGATTTCATCGTCGATACCGGTCATCGCTCACGCCGTGATGAGGGATTAGAAGAGGAAAAGATCCGGCTCATCAAATATTTTATGGCCGCGCTGACCGTTCCGGAGGATGATCTGTGGGTCAATCTTTCCCCGTTCGAACAGCAGCGCATCATACCGGAAAAGTTCGGTTACACCGATATGGGCCGCGATCTGCTCGCCCAGGATTATCTTCTCAAACAACTTACCGCCACCCTGATGTATCCCGAGAAGGAACTGGGCCACAACTTTTGGGACAGGATCTACAAACAGGCGCAGGCGCGTTTCGGGACCACCGATATTCCGGTGAACACCTTCAACAAGGTGTGGATCATCCCCGAAGAAGCGGTCGTCTATGAACAGGGGAACGCCGCTTATATCGTCAATACCCGCTTGAAGGTCATGCTGGAAGAAGACTACATCGCCCTCGATAAAAACCTGGCGCAGCGCACCCAGGCGGTGCCCGCCGAAAAAGACGAGAGTGAAGTTAACAGCCTGGCGTCGGAAGTCATCCGTGAGGTGATCCTGCCGGCCATTGAGGATGAAGTGAATTACGGGAAGAATTTCGCCACCCTGCGGCAGATTTATCACTCCTTGATTTTGGCCGCCTGGTACAAGGAATCGATCAAGACCAGTCTGATCAACCAACTCTACTCTGACCAAAACAAGGTCAACGGTATCGACATCGATGACAAAGAGGTCAAGGACCGGATTTACCGCCAGTATATCGAGGCCTTTCAGGAGGGCGTCTACAGCTACATCCGGGAAGAATTCGATCCGGTGACGCAGGAGGTGATCCCGCGGAAGTACTTCTCCGGCGGGGTTCGGTTCAGGATGAGTATCCGTGAAGGAGTGATCAGCCGCACGTCGGACGCGGCGGTCCTGTCGGCCCCGGTCGGTGATACCGAGGTGGTGCAGGTAGGGCTGCTCAACACCGACCGCCGGCGGCGTGACCAGGCGGTCCTGGCCACCCGTACGCAGGATTTGCGCGCCGATCAGGTCCGGCCCGAGGAATTCGAGGCCGTCGTGGATGAGTATCTGGGGCAACTGAGCCGGTCCGGTGAGACGTCGAGTTTCGATCGCGGCCAATGGCTCCGGGGACGCGGGCCGAGCGGAACCGTAAATTCCCTATTGGTCCTGCGCACGCGTGACGGCAACCGGATCGTCGGTCTGGCCAGTCACCGCATCGGTCAAATCCCGTCGGTGGACGCGGATCTCGTGGGACAACGCTCTTACATTGTTGATTACATTGAAGTCGCCCCGGAATACCGCAGCGCCGGTTACGGTAAGATCCTGTTGTCGGAAGTGATCCGGACGAGCCTGTCCGACAGTGCCTGGGATGCGAACGCGGAGACGGCGAACCCCGGCGAGTTGGTCCTCAACCCCGCCGACGCCGAGGCCGAACGCTATTTTTCGCGGCAGGGATTCAGGGAAATCCCGCGCGACACGACCGACGATTTCGTTTATGACAGTCCGAGCCTGCTTCAGGCGCAGCGGTTCTTCCGTCTCAGCGGGCAGGCGGCCCGGACATTGTACCGCGACGGGCAGGCCTTAAAGTCGCAGCCCGAAGACGCCGAACGCTGGGCGCGTATCTCTCCGCTCTACGAAGCTCAAGGAGCCCAGGCGGCTCCCGGAGAACAGCTGGGGCTGTTTCCCAGCGGCATTGATGAAGCCGCGCTGGGAGAAGGGGGAGTCGACCGGGCCGTGTTATCCCGGCCCAACTGGGAGCGCTTTGTCCCGCGCGGAATCAACAATAATCCGCCGTGGCGCAATAACCCCGCCTATCAGGACTTCAGTACTTCCATGGGCAGCAATGCGAACGCCTTGGCCAGGCTGCGCGTGTTCGCGGAACTGCGTGAGGAACAGGGGCTGGAGGTGCCTGACTCTTTCCGGCGCGGGGCCATTCTCGGATTCGGAGAGGGGGCTACCGAGCTGATTGCCGTCCAGAATGCTTACAATGTTCAAGAGGTTCATGGTGTCGAGTGGGTCGGCGACCGCGTCCAAACGGCGGCCGAGGCCCTGGCGCAGAGCAGTGTATTTCCAAATCAGTACGCCCTGCACCACGCGAATATGGCCGATTTGAAAAACCAGTTCGGACCGGCGACGTTTGATTTCGTGTACGCCGGACTGATATCCGACGATAACCGCAGTGCGCCGGTATCCATCGCCCGCGAAATCGTCCGTATTCTGCAGCCGGGCGGTTTAGCGTTTATCGACGAGGGGAATCCGGAATTCATCGCCTATCTCGAACGGTTCGGTGAAGTCACCCGATGGCGTCCCGGAGGGGGATACCTGGCGTTTCGCAAATCAGGGACGCTGCGTGATGAGCTGCAAACCGTTAACGGATTGAACTCCGAGCAGCGTGGGCTCGTGGGCGAGCTTACGACTTTAGGTGTTATGTCCCGTGATCTCGGCTCAGCGCTGGGCACCACGCCGGCGGTGGCGGAATTGCTCGCACAGAGTGATTTATTCAACGACAATCCCCTGGTGCGTTATTCGGCCGGCTACCGGCCTACGGATGCGATCGGCATGTTCGGCTACAGTGAACTTCCCGGCTGGCTAGGCGGTATGCGCCTGCAGGCCAACAATGAGTTTTATTTCCGGGCGCTGCAACAACACACCCCGCAGATCGTGGCGTATGCGCGGTCGCTGCTGGATAACCCGGAATACGCGGGCAAGAAGTTCGTGGCCCTGGGCCGCGGCGCGGATTTAATATACGACGCCATGGTGGCCCTCACTTATTTGGACGCGCGCTACGCCGACCGCCGCGGTGATCTCACCATTATCGACTTCTCCAGTGAGAACGTCACGGAGCTGGGCACCGACGAGAATATCGACGCCTACGGCGAGATGTTCCTGCGGCAGATTTCCCGTCAGCTCAATCTGTCGAACTTCGAAAATCTTGTTTTTATCAATGAAGTCGCCAGCGAAAGCAACACCACGCGCGCCCTTTTGGACAGATTTCTGGACACGCCTTTCGAATACACCGCCGGGGTTGTTTACGACAATATCGAAACCCGCAGCGGGACCCGGTGGGACGGCAGCAACGATACGTCGGCCTTCGACTGGCTGGACTCAGACTATCGCAGCGGACGGACCTATCAAATTCAGTCGTTCCCGCTCTTCGGTATGGGACACCAGTACGGTGTCACGCCGTTCCAACGGTTCCTCAATCAGGAAGCCGTGTACAGCGAAGTGTACCGGCAATCCGCCGGATTGACGACAGTCGGTTCTTCAGCCGACCGCGCAGTCCTCGCGGTCACCGACGCGGAGTTTGACGGGTTGCAAAGCACGCTGGAAATCTTGCAAACCATTGCAGGGCAGCTCGACGCCTTTGTGACCAACCGGGGTTTACGCGAGTACCGGCAGGAATTAGAACGTTGGAACCGTGATGCGGTCGCCGCGCTGGCGGAAGTGGAAAGGACCGGCACGACGCCCGCGAACCTAGAGGAACTGGCGCGCCGAATGATGGCGTTGAATGAAAGGACACCCAAGGCGGCGGCGGATGCCTTGAAAACGTACAGTACCGGGGAATCATCATTCCTTCAGATATTCTCGGAGCGAACGTTTACGTTCTTTAGTGAGGGAGGGGATGCGTTACAGGAGAGGAACAGTGAATACGCCGTCTATGACTATATCGACAAACTGAATAAGGCATTGTCTTCAGCTATTTTTGCCGGTGACATGTTTATCGAAGACCTGGCTGGCGATCCACTGGAGAATTTGCGAATGGCGCAGTCTTTTGCGGAGCGTGGAGTCCGTGATTTGGACAACTATTTTAATCTGTTACGTGATACCCTCGATCCGTCCGGCATCGCCGTGGCCGATTTTAGAATGGGATTGGAAAAAGATGCCTTTCCACAAGCGGCTTATGGTGAATTCCTGCTGCCCTACGCACAAGTCTTATCGGCGCGGCGGCAGGGGCGGTTGGACAATGCCATTTTAATCGGTAACGACCTGCGGCAAACAGCCAATTTCCTCGGCGCGGATGCGGACCTTGTCCGCGAGGCGTTCATCGCCAGTATCGATCAGGAATCCGCTCTCAAACGTTTGTCAATCGGCTTGGATATCGAACCGTCGGTAGTCTTGACACGCCTGATCGAATCCGGTTTGGCGCGTCGTAATGAGCAGCGCGGCGAGTTGGGCTTTGATTTGACAACGGATTTCTTTACCTCCGACGAAAACACCGCATTGATCATAGCAGGTCAGGACCGTTTCGCCGAGCTGTCCCGGGCTATTTTAGAAGAGCTGCGCGAGGGCCGGTTTGCCACCGAGTTGGCCGCACGCGGCATCGATCTCGGCGCCGCTCCGATCGCGACACGCCTTGCCGAACAGGCCTCAACGGAGGAAGGCTTGCCGACCGTGCTCGAGCTCGTCCGGTTGACCGGTCAGCGGCAGGAACGGCGCGCCGATGCTGTTCCGTTGGTGACGGAATCGGCTCCGGTAAGACCGCAACTGGCCCCGGACCTGTTGGCCGCCTACGATTCCTACGTCGATTTGTTGGGCAATGTCTTGGCCGAACTGCAAAACCGCCGGGCCGGGGACCAGGTCTGGTTTATCTTCGACCACCAATACTGGGACAACCTGCCGGCCAACAGCATGGCCCGCGACCAGCGCAACGGCGATTTTCTGATACATCTGCACACCAGCGAGGGAGATCTGACCCGCGGCTTCATGTTCCGGATTAATCCCGACGCCGACGAAGGTGAGCCGATCTTCGACAAATTCTGGATTGAGGACACCAGCAGCCAGGGTTTTGTCGACGGGCAGCGTTTTGTGGATGCCGGATACATCACAGCCGATTTTGCCCGGCAATTGCTGGAAGACGCGACCGCGGTGATGCGCCAGGACGACGGATTTCCGATCATGGACCGTTACGCGCAAATGCGCAAAGATTTCTATCCGCTGATGCAGGACGTCATCAACAACCGGCCCGAAAAGGCCCTGTTTGTTGTCGGCGCCGTGCAGGACGCGCGGGGGCAGGATGTCCTGATCAACATCTTCCGCAAGCGTGACGTGGCCAAGGCCGATGCCGACGGAACGCTGCCGCGCAGTTTCTCCGCCGCGTCCAATGCGAGCTATCCGGTCGCCTACAGGGTGACGGCCGACCAGGCGGTGTTGGGCGCCAACCCGGTCGGGGGTATCGATCTGACCCCCAACAATCTAAATATCGATGTACGCCGGGATCCGAACGGCGTTCCGGTGCCGTTAACCCCGCAACAGATCCAGGATGTCAATATTAACGGTCTATACCCGGTGATCATCAACACGGTCCCCGTTACCAGTGTTCCGTTGTTGCTGGGTATCGCTGACAGGCCGGATGCATCAACCGATTTGAGCCAGGCAACGCCCGCCGTTTTGGCCGATACCGTTCCCGCCGTCCCGGACCTGCTGAGCCTGCTGCGTTAAGGTTTCGCACAACTAGGAGTTGAAAATCCCCTCCGCATGTAATACAATCAACTACCGCAGACATCCCAATCCGTAATGTCAGTTAAGGGAGGTTCCTTATGACAAGCAGTGAAATCACGGTGATCAATGAGAAAGTGCAAAAGGAGAGCGCTTTTATTGAAGGCATCTTCCTGGAGGCGCAAAAGGTCATCGTCGGTCAGCGGTACTTGCTCGAACGGCTAATGGTCGGCCTGCTGGCCAACGGTCACATTTTGCTGGAAGGGGTGCCGGGGCTGGCCAAGACCACCGCCGTCAAGACGCTGTCGGCAACCATCAAGACCAAATTCCAGCGGCTGCAGTTTACCCCCGACATGCTCCCCGCCGATTTGACCGGGACGCTGATCTACGATCAGAAGAGCGGCGACTTCAAGACCAAGAAGGGCCCCATCTTCGCCAATATTATCCTGGCGGACGAAATTAACCGGGCTCCGGCCAAGGTGCAAAGCGCGCTGCTGGAGGCCATGCAGGAACGGCAGGTGACGATCGGTTCAGACACCCTTGTATTGGACGACCCGTTTCTCGTTTTGGCAACGCAGAATCCGATCGAGCAGGAAGGGACCTATCCGTTGCCCGAAGCCCAGGTCGACCGGTTTATGCTCAAGATCAAGATCGATTATCCCAATAAGGAAGAAGAGCACGAAATTCTCAAGCGCATGTCGCATACCAAGACCGACATCCGTGTCCAGCCGGTGATCACACCGGAAGACCTGCTGCGGGCGCGCAGCGTGGTCGACGAGATTTATATGGACGAGAAGATCGAGAAATATATCGTCGAGATTGTCGATTCTACGCGTAATCCCGACAAGTACAATCTGTCGGACATCAAGAGCCTCTTGCAGTACGGCGCCTCGCCGCGGGCCACGATCAATCTGGCCATAGCCGCCAAGGCGCATGCCTTCCTGCAGGGCAGGGGCTACGTGACGCCGCAGGATGTCAAGACCATCGGCATGGACGTGTTGCGCCACCGGATCCTGATCAGTTATGAGGCCGAGGCTGAAGAAAAAACGTCCGAAGATATCATTCAACGCATTTTTGACGAAATCGAAGTTCCTTAACACAGAGCAACGGGGCCAGAGACACAAACTGCGGGAAACCACCATCGCAGGCTCGCCATCCATCCTCGGGTGCTCTTTCCCTCCGGTCATGTCTCTCCGTTGCCAGCGAGTGAACTCGTAACGGTAGGCGTATGATACCCAAAGAACTATTCCGCAAAGTACGGCAGATCGAAATCACGACCTCCCGGCTGGTCACCGATGCCTTTGCCGGCCAGTACCACAGTGTCTTCAAAGGCCAGGGGATCGAGTTTGATGAGGTGCGTGAGTATCAGATCGGCGACGATATCCGCAGCATAGACTGGAACGTGACCGCGCGGACCGGCAAACCGTATATCAAGAAGTTCATCGAAGAACGCGAACTGACGGTGATGATAATGGTCGATCTGTCTGCATCGGCAAAGTTCTCGTCGAGTGATGAGCTCAAAAGTCAGCTGGCCGCGGAGATGTCGGCGCTGCTGGCCCTCTCGGCGATCCGCAATAACGACAAGGTCGGTTTGATCATTTTCACGGATGAAATCGAACTGTTCATTCCACCGCGTAAAGGGCGCGGACACGTCCTGCGGCTGATCCGTGAAGTCCTGTACTTCCGGCCGCAACGGACCTCCACCAATATCCGGCAGGCCCTGGAATTCATGAGCCGCGTGACGACCCGCAAGGCCATTACCTTTCTGATATCCGATTTCCTGGGGCACAACTTAGAGGTGCCGCAGGGGGAGGTGGAGGACAGTTTTCGCAAAACACTCTCGATCGCGCATCAACGTCATGATCTGATCGCGGTCACGCTCAATGATCCGCATGAACAGACGCTGCCCGACTGCGGTCTGGTGCTTTTGGAGGACGCCGAGACGGGCAGACTGGTATGCGTTGATGCCGGCAGCGCGGGCGTCCGCCGTCGCTATGCGGAAGCCAACCGCGCCCGCATCGAAAAGCGGGAACAACTTTTCCGGTCATTGGGCATCGACTTTATCAATATCTCGACGGCCGGCTCGTATGTGGACGAGGTCGTCCGTTTTTTTCGGAAACGCCTAAAAAAGATTCGTCGATAATATGAAAGCCAGATTCCTCATTTTACTTATACAGCCCGTCACCGGCAGCCTGTTACCGCCGGCTGCGTTGGGTGCGGATAATCAAACAGGGCTGCGCGATATTCGCGGGCCGGTGGCCTATCCGCTTGATCCGGTGCTGGTCGCTCTGTTGTTGTTGATTGTTTTGGCGGGGATCGCGGTCCTGTTGCGGTGGTGGGTGCGGATGTACCGCCGCCGTCGTGCCTATGTCCCGCCGGTGCCGCCGCGGCCGCCGTGGGATATCGCGCTGGAGCTGCTGGAGAAACTCAAGGCAAAGAAATATCTCGAGTACAACAAATTCGATCTGTATTACTCCGAATTGTCGGATATCCTGCGTCGCTACATGGAAGATTATTTCGGCATCCGCGCTCCGGAAATGACGACCGAGGAGTTTTTGGTATCGATCCGGCGCCATGACGCCGTGGCCGAGGAACACAAGGCGCTGCTCACCCGGTTCATGCAGCAAGCGGATGTGGTTAAGTTTGCCAAGGCCGCGCCGACGGCCGAGGAAGCTGATCAGAGTTGGGAACTAGCCCGCCGGTTCATCATGCAGTCATACGAGGACGAGGAAGACGCGAAATGATATTCAAGACCCCCTGGATTTTAGCGCTGATTCCTGTGGTCATCACTTTGGTGCTGTTTCTGCGCAGCCGGCGGCCCAGCCCCGCACTCCGGTTCTCCGCTGAGGCCCTGGTGCGTGATGCCGGGCAATCCCTGCGGCTGCGTCTATTGTTTATCCCGCCGCTGTTACGCTATGCGGCCCTGGTCTTGTTTATCGTGGCCCTGGCCGGACCGCGCCTGATTAACGAGGAGACTATCCGCAAGACTGAGGGGATCGATATCGTCCTGACGGTGGATACGTCGACCAGTATGTCGGCCGAGGACTTTGTCGTCGGTAATCAGCGTATCAACCGGCTTGAGATCGTCAAGCAGGTGATGGCGGACTTTATCGAACAGCGCAAATCCGACCGGATCGGCCTGGTGGCCTTTGCCGCGCGCGCATGGACGGTGACGCCGTTGACCACCGATTATGCCTGGCTGAAAACGAATTTGAAACGGATCAATTTCGGGATCATCAAGGACGGGACCGCCATCGGCCCGGCGATTATGGCGTCCATATCCCGGCTGCAATCCAGCACCGCAAAGAGCAAGGTGGTCATTCTGTTGACCGACGGCGCGGACATCGGGACCAAAATCGATCCGCGCGAGGCCGCCAAGGTGGCCAAGTCTTTTGACGTAAAGATATACACGATCGGCGCCGGCTCGGACGGTCAGGCCGCCGTGCCCGTGAGTCTGTTCGGCCGGCGCGTGTACGTCCCGCAGCGGGTCGAGATCGATGAAGAGCTGTTAAAGGACGTGGCCTACACCACTAACGGGAAATACTACCGCGCCACGGATACCGCTCAGTTGCGGAAGATCTACGAAGAAATCGATCAGTTGGAGAAAACCGAGATCGAGGAAATAGGGTATTTCGAGTACACCGAGCTGTTCGACCGCTTTCTGCTCGGTGCGCTGGCCCTGTTGTTAGCCGAGGTGCTGGTGACGAACAGCTGGATGATGAGGTTGCCCTGATGCAGTTTGCCCAACCTTTTATGTTTAACGGATTCTGGATCGTGGCCGGGTTGGTCCTGTTCCTGTGGTGGGCGGCCGGTCATCGCCGCCGGCAGTTGCAGAAGTTTGTCTCCGCCAAACTCCTGCCGGATATTGCCGGGAGCTTTTCACCGGCGGCGCGGAACCTGAAATATGTTCTGCTGACTCTGACATTCATTTTCGGCATTATCGCCCTGGCACGGCCGCAGTGGGGATTCGAATGGCAAGAGGTGAAGCGTCAGGGTATCGATGTGATGGTGATCGTGGACGTCTCCAAGAGCATGTTGACCCAGGACGTCCGCCCTAACCGTTTGGAACGCACCAAACTGGCGGTGCTCGATTTGTTAAAGAAACTCAAGGGCGACCGGATCGGCCTGGTCGCCTTTGCCGGCGATGCCTTCTTAATGTGCCCGCTGACCAATGACTACGCCGGATTCGCATTAAGCCTGGATGACCTGACCATCGACAGTGTTCCGCGGGGCGGGACCAATATCGACCGGGCCATGCAGGTGGCGATGAAGAGTTTCGATGAGATCGACAGCCAGTACAAAGCGATCATCATCATCACCGACGGGGATAATCATGAAGGTGATCCCGTGGAGCAGGCGCGCCGGGCCAAGAAGAACGGGATTCGTGTCTATACGATCGGGATCGGAACGAAGGAAGGCGAATTGATTCAACTCTCGGACGTGCAGGGATCAGCCCGTTTTCTTAAGGATGATGAAGGTAATTTTGTCAAATCCCGGCTGAACGAACGGCTGCTGCAACAGATCGCGCTGTTGACCGACGGCGTGTATGTGAAATCCAGCGGAGCCGAATTCGGGCTGGACTACATATACGAGAACGATCTGGCCAAACTGGAAAAGAGAGAAATAGAGAGCAAGATGCAGAAGCGCTTCTATGAGCGTTTTCAATGGCCGCTGTCTGTGGCGTTGCTCCTGTTTTGTATGGAATCATGCATATTTACACGCCGAAAAAAGTAGCAGGCCTGCTGGTGTTAGTGCTATGGGCCACCGGTATACCGCGGAGTGCCGAGGCGGTGCTGGAGGTGTTTCAGGTCAACTCAGGCAACACTGCTTATCTGGACGGAGACTATGAGAAATCCGCGGAAAAATACAAGGAGGCCTTAAAAAAGGACTCCGAATCTGATATCATTAATTTCAACCTGGGCGCCGCCTATTACAAACAAAACCGGTACGACGAGGCGCTCGACCATTTACGCAAAGCGGTGCTGAGTGATGACGATCCGCTGCGTGAGCAGGCCCACTACAACCTGGGAAATACACTGTATCAAAGCGGCCGGCTGTTTCTGGCGGACCGGGACCTCGATACGGCGATCCAGTATTATGAGGAGGCCCTCGCGGAATACGAAAAGGCCATGGACATCAATCCGGACGATGCCGATGCCCGGTTCAATTATGAGTATGTTAAGAAGGAATTGGAACAACTGAAGCAGCAGAATCAGCAGCAGGATCAACAACAGAAGGACCAGCAGGACCAGCAAAAAGATCAACAGCAGAAGGACCAGCAAAAAGATCAACAGCAGAAGGACCAGCAAAAGGATCAGCAGCAGAAGGACCAGCAAAAGGATCAGCAGCAGAAGGACCAACAGCAAGACCAGCAACAACAGGACCAACAGCAAGATCAGCAACAACAGGATCAACAGCAAAAGGACCAGCAACAACAGGACCAACAACAAGATCAGCAACAACAGGACCAACAACAAGATCAGCAACAACAGCAGAATCAACAGCAACAAGACCAGCAACAACAGGATCAACAGCAGGACCAGCAACAACAGGATCAACAACAGCAGGACCAGAAGCAAAATCAAAAGCCCAACCGTCAACCGTCAGCGGCGGAACAGTCGGCAGCTGATTTTGACGACCTGACGCTGCAGGAAGCCGAAATGCTCTTGGATGACTATAAACAGAATGACGAACCCAAAGGCTTGTTGCCGATCCGCCCCCGCATGATTCCGGACCCGGTGACCAAGGACTGGTAAGATAATGTACCGTTTTGCGCCAATATTAGCACTCGCCGGGGCCCTGTTGGGAAGCGTGATCCTGTGGGCCGGGCCGGTCGACCGCGCCGTGGCCAAGTCCGATATTACTGTTGAGGCGACTGTCGACTCCAATAATGTCGCGCTCGGTTCCGAAATCAATCTGGCGATTACCTTTAAAGGGACCAAGGACGTTACCGAGATTATCCTTCCGGATATAGAGGGGTTTGAGAAACGTTATCTCGGACCGTTTACCAACATCAGTATCGTGAATAACAGCTACACCGAATCGGTTTCCCACCGCTTCAAACTGCTCCCCTTACGCACGGGGAATTTCCAGGTGCCGGCCTTCCAGCTGGAGCTCAACGGCGAACAGTTTACTACGCAGCCTATCGCGGTCACCGTTACTGACCCGGCAGCCGGCGGCGGCAATCAACAGCAAATTTCCTTGAATGACAAGATATTTCTGCAGCTGCAGATCGAGAATTCGGAGGTTTATCTCAACGAGCCGGTCGTAGCCAAAGTTTTTATGTTCTACAGTGATATCAAGGTGCGTGATATCCAGTACCCCAAGATTGAGCATATCGGGTTTATCGATGAGGCCTTCGGTCAGCCCAAACAATACGAGCGGGTCATCGACGGTCGGCGTTTCCGCATAATCGAATTCACGAAGCTGATTTACCCGACCCGGACCGGAGAACTGACGGTCGGCCCCGCACAACTGCAATGCAGTATCGTCTTTCGCGCCAAGAACCGGCGCAGCCGCTCGCCGTTTGACGACGGTTTTTTCGGATCGATGTTCGAATCTTATGAATCCCGGCCGATGGTCCTGACCTCACTGCCGGTAATGGTCACAGTCAAGGATCTTCCCAAAGAGGGCATGCCCGCTGATTTCGGGGGGGCCGTCGGACAATACAGTTTCAACGCCACGGTGAGCCCGACCGAGGTGCAGGTCGGCGATCCGATTACGCTGCGGATGTATGTGGAAGGGCGCGGCAACCTGAAGGCGATAAATTTTCCCGGGGTGGTCAGCGAAGAGGATTTCAAGATCTACGATCCGATTATTAAAGAGGAAGGTCAAACCAAGACACTCGAGCAGGTCCTGATCCCCAAATCAACCGCGGTGAAGGAAGTCCCCAAGGTCGCGTTTACGTTTTACAACAACGAGACCGACAAATATGAAACCGTGGAGAAGGGGCCGTTCAAACTGACCATTAAGGAGGCGGAACAGGCCGAGGATTTCCGCGTGGTGGGCCTGCAGGAGCAGCAGCCCGTCATCATGTCACAGGAAAAGCTCGGGGAGGACATCGTCTTTATCAAGGATGATCCCGGCCGGTTGCGACCTGTCGGTCACCGTGTTTACCGGAACTGGATGTACTACACCGTGGTCGGGTTGTTTGCCCTCATGTATCTGGGCGGGTATTTGTTGTACCGGGTGACTCATCGTATGGAGACCGACCAAAGTTTTGCTCGCCGGCGGCAGGCGTCCCGGATCGCCCAAACAGACTTGAAGGTGTTGCACAAAAAGATTATCGAAAAACCGGGGCAGGAATTCTATGATCACCTCTTCCAGCTCTTTCAACAGTATATCCGGCACAAACTGCAACTCCCCGCCGGCAAGGCATCGGTGGCGGTGATCCGCGCCAAATTGGAGCCGTATCAGGTCGAGGAGGAAATTCTCAAGGAGATCAGCAAGATATATGCGGAATGCGATGCCATCCGCTACGCCTCGCGCGCGGTCAAGGAGGGGGATATGCAGGCGTCACATCAGCGGGTCGTCAAGGTGATTGAATATCTCGAAAGGAAGATTCGATGAGATCAGCGATTATATTGAGTGTGATGCTGGCCCTGGTTACCGGTCCGGCACTCCATGCGTCCGCCGCGACAGGCAAACAGGAGGCCATCTCACGTTTTGTCTTGGGCAACCAGGCCTACAAACAGGGAAACTACGACCAGGCCGTCAGCGAATATCAGGCCATCATCACGGCGGGGATGGCGAGCGGGGAGGTCTACTATAATCTGGGGAACGCTTATTTTAAAAAGAAGCAACTGGGCTTGGCTATCGCCAACTATGAGCGGGCCTTGCAGCTCATCCCGCGGGACAGCGATGTGAACTTCAATCTGCGGCATGCCCGTTCACTCACCCAAAAGCGGGTGGTTACCGATCAACCCAATCTGGTTCAGGTGCTTATGGACAATCACATCGGCTACTATACGTTCGACGAAATGGTCATCATTCTGACGGTGCTGGCGCTGATCCTGGGAGCGGTTTTGCTGCTCGGCTGGATTTTCAAGTGGAGCCGATATATTCAGATGGGGCTGAGGACGGTGATCGGGGTAATGATTATCATGTATGCGGTGGGGTTGTGGTACAAGTGTGTCACCCAGGCCGACCGGGCGATCGTGCTGCGGCCCGTCAGCGCCAATTTTGAGCCGCGTGAAGAGGCGACATCCCATTTCGACCTCCCGGTGGGGACGGCGGTCAAGGTCGTTACCACCAAGGATGGCTGGGTCAAGGTCCGGCGGGCGGACCGGCGGCTGGGGTGGATACCGGGCACCGCGCTAGAAATATTGTGATTTGCGGGTTATATTTGTAGGAGGTCCCAGGAGAGCCTATGGCATCGCAGTTTTTCGCGGTCAAAACCTTTTTCCGGTCCGCCTGTGAGGGCCGCCCGGAGCGTCCCGACAAATATTTCGATCCGGACGCCACCTTGGTGGAGGAGCGGATCCAGCTGATCAAGGCCAAGAGTCCGGCCGAGGCCCGCAAAAAGGCGGAAAAGGATGCGGTCGAATACGCCCGCAGGATTCTGTATAAAAATCCCTACAACCAACAAGTTACGCTAGAATATATGGGGCTGTGCGAGATTTATGAGATTCAGCAGCCGCTGGCGGACAAAACCGAGATCTACGCCGCCAGCCGGATCGTCAGCCGTAAGGTCTCCAAGGCCAGGATCGGCCGAACCTACTTAAACGAGCGGCAGGCCTTCGATCACAGCCGCCGGAAAAAATTTCTAAACAAGGACCACATTCATGAATAGATGGCTCCCCGCAGTCGCGTTGATGACACTGATATTTGCCGGAACGGCAGCGCTGGCCGAAGAGAATCAAGAGGCCGAAAAGTCTCTGATAAACTGTTGGGAGTACTACGAAAAGACCAAAATCTGTCCGAAACAGGTCTGTGATTTCGGCTGTCTGGGAGGGGTTTACTTCAAGGACTGCGAGATGACCTGCGAACCCAAACCCTGTTTCGAAATCGAACCCAGCCAGTGCCCGACCGACCGCTGCCAATTGCAGATCGGCTGCGAGGCCAAAGAGGTTTGCTATCCGCTCAACGACTATCAGCCGTCATGCGGCGACTTGGCCTATGCCGGGTCGGACGCGCAGTGTTGCCGGGGCATGATCAAGCGCTGCGGCGTGGAATTCTTCGACGGTAGCTGTGATATGTCCGCCCGTTATTCCATGTTCAGTGTGCCCATTTGCCTGCCGTGCGGAAACGGTGTGTGCAACCAGTTTGAGAATGCCTGCAATTGTCCGGAAGACTGCGGAAAGGGTTACAAGAAGAACAAGACCTATACCGGATTTGACGCGGACCGTCACGCCGAAGAGGAGCGCCGGCGCCGGGAAGCCGAGGGGAACTAGTGGGTTTGAGGTTGATTCAGGGTTTTCAGGACGGATTCGGCAGCGGCACGTGACGCCGGGCTGGTCCCCAGCGACTCCACCACATCTTTCAATTCTTCCTTCATCCGCGCGATGCGGATCTCATCGGAAAAGAATTCTTTCACCTTAGCGGCGAGCGCCTTAGGCGTGGCGTCATATTGCAGCAGTTCGGGAACGACCTCGCGCTGTCCCACCACATTGGCCAGCGCGATATGCGGAATCTTGACGAAGATCTTCGCCAGCAGCCAGGTCGGTAATGAAGTCTTGTACATCACCACCATAGGTTTTCCAAGGATCGCCACTTCCAATGTGGCGGTGCCGGAGCTGACCAGGCAGATGTCGCAGGCTCCGATGGTGTTATAGATGCCGTCCTCAACCACCGGGATTTCCAATTCCGCCCCGCGCAGTGTTTCGTCGATGAGCGCGCGTGAAATGGAGGGGGCCTTGATCAGGACAAATTGAACGGGGAGTTCCCGGTGCAATTGCTCGGCGGCGGCCACCATCACCGGCAAGTGGCGTTCGATCTCTTTGATGCGCGAACCAGGCAGCAACCCGATGGTCGTGCGGTCTTCGGGTAAGCCGATCTCACGCAGGACCTCGTGAGGGGAGCGGTCGGTGCGTACGGTATCCACCAGCGGATGTCCGACAAAGTCGACATCGACGCCGAAGCGCGCGTAAAATTTCTTTTCAAATTCGAACAGGACGAGCATCCGGTCGACTGTGGCCTTGATTTCATGTACCCGTTTGGTCTTCCAGGCCCACACCTGCGGGCTGATATAGTAAACCACTTTGGTGGGAAGAGGCTGCAGTTTTTTAGCCAGCCGCAGGTTGAATCCGGGATAATCGACCAGGACCACGGCGGCGGGTTGCAATTCGCGGATTTTGCGCAGGATGAAATGGAATATTTCACGGAACTTGCCGTAATTCTTCAGGACTTCCCAGTAACCGACGACCGCCATCTTGGTAAAGTCGGTATACAGTTCCACACCGGCCGCGCGCATCTTCGGCCCGCCCAACCCGGAAAAGGTCAGGTCGGGATTGATTTCCCGCAGGGCCTTGACCAGCAGGGCCGCGTGCAAATCTCCGGAATCCTCTCCGGCGACTATAACGATATGGTTTGACGGCTTGTCCATATGTGGTCGATAATTTGGAGCGCCACCTTCAGCGCCTGCGCCCCTTCTTTACCCGTAACGTATGGAACTTTGTCATCGATGATGCAATCCAGAAAGTGTTCGAGTTCCTTGGGGAGGGGTTGTTCCTTCTCGATGGGCAGGCTGTGCTTTAGAATTTGATGCTCGTGTTTTTTGTAAATGAAGGCTTCCTGATTGACGTAGTCCAGAGAGATATAGGTGTTCTTCTGAAAGATCCGTATTTTACGCATGACGTCCTCGGAAACCCGGCTGGCGGTCAAATTGGCGACGCATCCGTTCTCGAAGGTGATGCGCACGCTGGCGATGTCCTCAAGTCGGGTCAGGATCGGAATGCCGGTCGCGCGGATTTCCTTAATGGGGCAGCGGTTCAGCGCGAGGATGATGTCGATGTCGTGAATCATCAGGTCCATTATGACCCCGATATCCAGTGACCGGTTGGGAAACTTGTTGAGCCGGTGGCACTCGATAAAGAGGGGGCGCTTGGTAAAATGCATAATTGACTGAAAGGCGGAATTAAAGCGCTCCACATGTCCGATCTGCAGCTTAAGGCCGTTTTCCTGGGCGATCGCGTTCAGCATTTGCGCCTCGTCGATCGTGCGGGCGATGGGTTTTTCGATGAAGACGTGGACGTTGTTCTGGAGAAAGAATTTCCCGATTTCGTAATGACATTCGGTGGGTGTGCAGATGCTCACGGCGTCCACTTTGCCGAGCAGGTCCCGGTAATCGGTGTAGGTGCCCACCTGATAGAGTCCGCCCAACTGATGCGTGCGCTCCTCAAGGATGTCGCAAATGGCGACAACCTGCGCTTTGTGCGAAAGCTCGTGAAATGTTTTGAGGTGCAGGGAGCCGAGATGTCCGATGCCGATAACGGCCAGTCTGAGTTTCTTCATATGAGGGATGAGCCGTAACTCATTAAAAATACGTCATTTATTCGACGCACAGAATAACAAATACCTCGACAAAAGTCAACGGATATGCTACTATCGCCCGATCATGAACAATTATATCAAACTTTTGTCCTTCTTAAAGGGACATTATCGGCTGTTTGCTCAAGCCGTTCTGTTGATGTTTTTCGCCAGTTTGTTCGAGGGTATTCAGTTGCCCGTACTGGTCCCGTTCATTGATCGCATCCTGAACAACAAACCGATCATCGTCCCCAGCAATCTTCCCGCCCCGGTCGAAAAGATCATCGTGTACCTTAATGATCTGTCGCCCGAGACCCTTTTCTATATCTTTCCGCCGGTTGTGTTGACTTTACTCATCCTAAAGCATGTGACCATTTTTTGCTACAAGTTTTACATGAACAAGGTCTCGCAGCAGGTGATGCTGTCCATCCGTAACCGGATTTATGCCAAGGTCCAGCACCTGTCGATCGAGTATTTCAGTAACAAGCGGACCGGAGAGCTGGTGTCGCGCATCACTCACGATGTCAATCTGGTGGAAAACGCCCTGTCTTACGGGCTGATCGATCTGTTGATCCAGCCGATGATGATCATCATCTATCTGGTGATCGCCTTTACGATTTATCCGAAGGGGACTCTGGTATTCCTGCTTGTGTTTCCGGTGATCGGTTATCCCATGAACAAAATCGGTCGGCGCTTACGCAAGTATGCGAAAGGAATTCAGGAAAAGGTGGCCGATATCAACTCGATGCTGATAGAAACGATATCAGGAATCCAGCTTGTTAAGGCCTATAATGCCGAGGAATACGAAATCAAACGCTTTGAACGGGAGAATTACCTTTACTATAAGCTGCGCATGAGTTCGATCAAGCGCCTGTTGGCGATCGCCCCGGTCACGGAAGTCTTTGCCACGATCTGCGGCGTTCTGATCCTGGTCTGGTTCGGCCGGCTGGTCATGCAGAATCAGTTGTCGTCGGGGGTTTTTATTCTCTTCTTCGGTTCGATCATGTCGATCATATCGCCCGCCAAGAAGCTGGGCAATGTGCACGCGATCATCCAGCAAGCCATGGCCGCCAATGACCGGATTTATCATGTGTTGGATGCGCCCATCAAGGTCGAGGAAAAGGCCGAGGCGCGGGAGATAGGCGAGTTGCGCGACGGCATTCGTTTTGAGAACGTCTCATTCCGGTACGGTTCGGAAGGGGAATACGTTCTCAGCGGTATCGACCTGACCATCAACAAGGGCGAAGTCGTGGCGATCGTCGGCCCGACGGGCACTGGCAAAACCACCTTGATCAATCTGATTCCGCGTTTTTATGATCCTACCGACGGACGGATATTGATCGACGGTGCGGACCTGCGGGAGGCGACTTTCCAATCTTTGCGCCGGCAGATCGGGATTGTCACGCAGGATTCGATCCTGTTTAATGACAGCGTCAATGCTAACATCGCCTACAGCATGAAGAACGTCCCGCAGGAGGATATTGTCCGCGCCGCCAGGCAGGCGTTTGCCCACGGGTTTGTCGAGAAGATGCCCGACGGTTACAACACCGTGGTCGGTGACCGCGGTTTCCGGCTGTCGGGAGGAGAGAAGCAGCGGCTGGCCATCGCGCGGGCGATCCTCAAGAACGCGCCAATCCTGATCCTGGACGAAGCCACTTCCCAACTGGATTCGGAATCCGAAAAGTATGTCCAGGAGGCCCTGGATGAGCTGATGAAGGGACGGACGGTCGTGGCCATTGCCCACCGGCTGTCGACCATCCAGAAGGCCGACAAGATCCTGGTTCTGGACAAGGGCCGGGTGGTCGGGCTCGGCCGGCACGCGGAATTGCTGGAGACATGCCCGCTCTACCAGCGGCTGCACGGCATGCAATTCGGTACCGCCTGAGGGTCGCGGGGCCCCGTTGCCGGTTTCCAAACCATTGTCATTCGTAGGGTTGGATTAGTTGCCGTGGTCTCAAATTAATGGTTGCATTGAATTCGAATATTGGGTATACTATCACAAATTTTCAGACGTAATAATAACAACAATTTAGGGATGAGCAGACCTGCGCTGAGGCGTTTAAAGGCCGGCGGACACCCGAAATTGAACCGAACGGAGGAAACATGGTAGACGATCTCGTAAAGAAATTACTCGAATCCGGAGTCCATTTCGGACATCAAACCCAGCGCTGGAACCCGAAGATGAAACGTTTCATTTTCGGTCAACGTAGCGGCATCTACATCATCGACCTGGAGAAAACCGCCGAAAATCTCGGTTACGCCAAGGATTTTGTCAGGGACATCGCCGCCAAAGGCGGTAAGATCCTGTTTGTCGGCACCAAGAAGCAGGCCCAAATGATCGTGGAGGACGAAGCCAAGAAATCCAACATGTACTTCGTCAAAAACCGTTGGCTGGGTGGGTTGCTCACGAACTTCCAGACCGTCAAGAAATCCATTGCACGGTTGCAGGAAATCGAGAAGATGAGCGAGAACGGAGTCTGGGAAAGTCTCAAAAAGAAAGAGATTGCCCGCCTGACCAAGGAACGTGAAAAGCTCCTGCGTGATTTAAGCGGCATCCGCGATATGCAGGGCCTTCCCGATGTGATTTTCATCGTCGATCCCAAACGTGAATCCATTGCCGTCAAAGAAGCGCAAAAGCTCGGGATTCCGATCGTGGCCATCGTCGATACCAACTGCGACCCGGAAGTGATCGATTATCCTATTCCCGGAAATGATGACGCCCTGAAGTCGATCAGGCTTCTGACCAGCATTATTTCCGAAAGCGTCCGTGAGGGTTTCAACGAATACGCCACCAGCAAAAGCGCGGTTGAGCAAGCCGCCGAGGTCCCGGCGGAACCGGCTGATGATGCCTCGGCAACAGAGGCCCAGGGTGAACCCGCGGAAGGCGAAGCCAAGCTCAACACCGAGCAACCCGCGTCGGCCGACCAGTCAGCCTCTCAGCAATAATACATTTGAAGACCAACTTAGACCGTGAAAGGAAATGTGACCGATGACGATTTCTGCTGAAGATATTAAGGAACTCCGCGAAATGACATCCTGCGGGGTTATGGAATGCAAGAAGGCCTTGGAAGAAACGAACGGCGACAAAGCCAAAGCTGTGGAAGTCCTCAAGAAGCGGGGGCTGGAACTGGCGGCGAAGAAAGGTGCCCGGTCGGCCAACGAAGGGCGGATCGAGGCCTACATTCACTCCGGCGCAAAGATCGGCGTGATTGTGGAAGTTAATTGCGAGACGGATTTTGTGGCGAAGAACGAAGATTTTACCGCGTTTACCAAGGATTTGGCCATGCATATCGCGGCCCTGAATCCGCGTTATGTGTCGGCTGAAGACATTCCGCAGGATGAGCTCGACGAGCAGAGTGATGCCAAGTCCTATACCAAGGAAGTAGCCTTGCTCGAGCAGCCGTTCATCAAGGACCCGAAGCTTTCGATCCAGGAAAAGTTGAACAATCTTATCGCCAGTATCGGCGAGAACATTCTGATCCGCCGGTTTATCCGGTACAAGGTAAACGAAGTTGAGTAGTTCCAAGGAACCTGCCTATAACAGTATCCTGCTCAAACTCAGCGGCGAGGCATTACTCGGAGATCAGGAACACGGGATCGATATCGAGATGTGCGCTTCGCTGGCTGCCCAGATCAAGGAAATACACGATATGGGCGTCAAGATCGCGCTGGTCGTCGGAGGCGGGAATATTTTCCGGGGTCAGGTTCAGTCCAAACGTTTCGGTTTGGACCGCTCTGTGGCAGATTATATGGGAATGTTAGCGACCGTGTTGAACGGGCTGGCACTCCAAAACGCGCTGGAAAAGCTGGATGTCCAGTCGCGCGTCATGACGGCGATCGAAATGTCGGCTGTTGCCGAACCGTACATCCGCCGGCGGGCGCTGCGGCACCTTGAAAAAGACCGCGTGGTCATCTTTGTGGCCGGGACCGGAAATCCGTACTTCACCACCGATACCGCGGCCGCGTTGCGCGCTTCCGAACTTAAGCTGGACGTCATCCTGAAAGCTACCAAGGTCGACGGGGTCTACACCGATGACCCTGTCACCAATAAGGATGCCACCAAATTTGAGTCCCTGAAATTCATGGACGTCCTTAAGCGGGACCTCAAGGTCATGGATGCGACGGCGATCAGCATGTGCATGGATAACAGCCTGCCGATCGTAGTTTTTAATCTGCTGGTGGAAGGGAATATCAAGCGGGTTGTGTTAGGGGAAAATATCGGAACCGTGGTAAAATAGCGGAGGCTGTACTATGCCGGTAAAAGAGATCCTGAAAGAAACTGAAGACAAGATGAAGAAAACGATCGACGCGGCGCATCGCGAGTTCAACGAAGTCCGCACGGGCCGCGCGCATCCCGGATTGATCGAGGGGCTCCACGTCGAGTGTTACGGATCGAATATGTCGTTGAAGGAACTCGCTTCGATCTCGGTTTCTGATCCGAAGACCATTATGATCCAGCCGTGGGACGCGACGGTGATCCCGGACCTCGAACGCGCTATCGCCAATTCGAATTTGGGGTTGACTCCCAACCATGACGGTAAGGTTATCCGGTTGAATATTCCACCGTTGTCAGAAGAACGCCGGAAAGAGTTGATTAAGACCGTGAAGGACATGGCGGAAAAATCGCGTGTTTCGATGAGAACGATCCGCCGGGACTCCAACGATAAGCTCAAGAAGATGAAGTCCGATAAGCTGGTCTCGGAAGACGAAGAATTTAAGGCGCACGAATCCGTACAGAAACTCACGGATAAATATATCAAGGAAATCGACTCGATGCTCGAGGACAAGGAAAAGCAGCTCCTCGAACACTAAGATTCTTCGGCACACCCAGAAATCTCGCTCTTTAAATATCTGACCCACTAGCTCATCCGGTAGAGCACCACCCTTTTAAGGTGGGTGTGCCGCGTTCGAGTCGCGGGTGGGTCACCAATTTCGGGCCGCTGGTGAAATTGGTAGACACGCTAGTCTTAGGAACTAGTGCCGCAAGGCATGGGGGTTCAAGTCCCTCGCGGCCCACCATGCTGCGCACAGCCATGGTGGGCAAGTCTACGCACCACGATATCATCAGCAGCCGGCAAAGAAAATTTTTGCGGCGGTAATTCAGTTGGCTAGAATGCCACCTTGCCAAGGTGGATGTCGAGGGTTCGAATCCCTTCCGCCGCTCTCTTTCACGTTCATCGGGGCGCACAGTCATTTGGACAATGACCGTGCGCCTCTGATGACTGCCCGTCGCTGATCAGACGGACGGACCCGGCAAGGCCGGGTGCGCATTAAAAATTACGCCTCACCACAAGCGAAAAATGAGGCTCCATTCGGCGGGAGGATAATGATGAATATCAAGGATTTCTTAAAAACGGTCTGCTCGGATCTGAAGGCCACGACCAAACAAGAGGTGATCTCTGAATTGGTCGATCTTTTGATCAAGAACGGCGATATCAAGAAAAGTCACAAGTCCAAGGTCGTCGAAGTTCTGATGGCCAGGGAGGCCCTCGGGTCTACCGCCATCGGACAGGGGATCGCGATTCCGCACGGAAAAACCGATTGTGTGGACCAGTTGATCGGCTGCCTCGGTGTCAGCAAGGCTGGTATCGACTTCGATTCTCTCGACGGTGAACCCGCTCATATTTTCTTTCTACTCGTTGCGCCCGTCGATTCGGCGGGTCCTCACCTCAAAGCTTTAGCTAGGATTTCTCGTCTTTTAAAAGATAAATTTATCCGTGATAATTTAAAGACGGTCAAGGACGACGATGATATGCTCAACCTCGTCCTCCAGGAAGACGGGCGGCTCTCTAAGCTCTAGTTATGCCAAAAAATCATTTCAGATGGCTTTACCCCGGCATGAAGGTGAAACGCTGGTTCGTGGTTTCCCTGCTGGGAGTGGTCGTCGTGGCGGCGGGTGCCGTCATCATGGGTTTGATGGACAAACCCAACCCGTTTGTCAGCAGCATCGGTTTCATTTGGATCCTGTGCGGCATGATCGTGATCGTGCTGGGCATGAGCAAAATGATTGTTTCGCTGCTGACCATCGTCCTGCCGAAGGGCGAGCGCGAGCTCGTCAACATTCTGTATCAGAAGACATACCTCGAACGCGGCCCGAAGATTGTCACCGTCGGCGGCGGCACCGGTTTGTCGCATTTGATCTTTGGTTTAAAGGAATACACGTCGAACATTACGGCGGTTGTGACGGTGGCCGACAGCGGCGGATCGTCCGGACGGTTGCGGGAAGAGTTCAATATTGTGGCTCCCGGAGATATCCGCAACTGCCTGGTGGCCCTGGCCGATGCCCCGGAGCTCGTCGGAGAGTTGTTCCAATACCGGTTCTCGAAGGACTCGGAGCTGAAGGGTCACAATTTCGGCAATCTCTTTCTGACGGCCATGTATCATGTCACCGACTGTGATTTTGAACGCGCCGTCAACGAGACCAGTAAAGTCCTCGCCATCCGGGGAAAAGTCGTTCCGGCGACCGTGAGCAATGTGCACCTCGAGGCCGAATATGATGACGGGACCCGCACACACGGCGAGGACAAGATCCCCAATGCCGAGGTCCCGATCAAAAGGGTTTATCTCACCGGTGAAGATGCTGTGCCGACCCGCGACGCGCTTAAAGCGATCGAGGAAGCCGACGTGATTATACTCGGGCCGGGCAGCCTGTACACCAGCGTTATTCCCAATCTCCTGATCAACGGAATGACCGATGCCATATTAAAGTCGCAGGCGTTCAAGATTTATGTCTGCAACGTCATGACGCAGCATGGGGAGACGGACAATTATACAGCCAGTGACCATGCCCGGGCGATCATCGAACATAGTCAACCGGGGGTGATCGATGCCTGCCTCATCAACAATGTGGAGGCCCCGGTCGACGCGTTGAACCGATACGAAGAGGAAAAGGCGTTTCCGGTTAAGCCGGATATCGAGAATTTCAGAGACCTCAATGTGAAAGTGGAGGCCACCGATCTGCTGGGAATCACCGACTATGTCCGGCATGATTCCCAGAAACTCAACAAGGCGCTGATCAAAGTTATCGAGAATTATCGCGTAATTAAACGGTAAGCCAAGTCATGTCAGACGGTAAGAAGACAATGCCGCGAATCGAAAAGGAAATCACCATCAAAAACAAGAACGGACTGCATGTGCGTGTGGCCTCGGAGTTGGTGCGTGTGGCTTCACAGTACATCTCCGATGTGAGCATTTTCAAGGACGGCCGCGAGATCAACGGCAAGTCCATCATGAGCGTGCTGACTTTGGAAGCCATTTACGACAGCACTCTGACTTTGATCGTTGACGGTCCGGATGCCGAGGAGGCCGCGCCTCAGCTGGAGAAGTTGCTGGTCGCAGAAGAAGACCATGAGTGAAATCGTATTAACCGGAATCCCGGCCGCACCGGGCATCGCTATCGGCAGGGCGTTTATCCTGGACAAACAGGAATTCGTCGTGCCGCCGCGTTCCATCATGCCCCAGGAGGTCCCGGTTGAGATCGCCCGCCTCGAAGAAGCCCTCAACATAGCCCGCGCCGAGATCGACGAAATACAAAAAAAGATCGCCGAGGATATCGGTGAAGAACACGCCAAGATTTTTGACGGCCACAAAATGGTCCTGCAGGACCAAACCCTGATCGACGAAGTCATTAAGCGGATCGAAGCGGAATCCATGTCCGCGGAATACGTCTTCTCGGAAGTGATCAAGAAGTACGCCAAGATCTTTGAGAAAATGGAGGACGAGTATCTCAAGGAACGCGTCAGCGATGTCAGCGACGTCGGGCGCCGGGTTCTGAAGAATCTGACCAATGAGCACAAGGTTCATGAGTTTGATAATCTGACCAATGATTTGATCATCGTGGCCCACGACCTTTCGCCGTCGGACACGGCCAGCATGTTCAACAAACGGATACTCGCTTTCAGCACGGATATCGGGGGGAAGACTTCGCATTCGGCGATCATGGCCAAATCGATCGGGATCCCGGCGGTTGTCGGTCTGAAAGACGCGACACTGCGGATCAAGAACCAGGATGCGATTGTGGTGGATGGACGAAAAGGGCTGGTCATTATCAATCCGACTTCGGAGACGATCAAGGATTATCAGGCGCTCAAGACTCGGATGGCCCGCTTCCGCGATCAGTACGAGAATATCAAGGATCTGCCCGCCGAGACCATTGACGGCGAGAAGATTTTGATCGAGGCCAATCTTGAGCTGCCCGAAGAGATCCCCTTGATCCAGGAACGCAACGCCGAGGGGATCGGGCTGTACCGGACCGAATATTTCTATATGAACCGGGTCGATCTGCCGTCCGAGGAGGAGCAGTTCAAGGCTTACAAGCACGTGGCGGAAGCCATGGCCCCCAAGCTGGTCACCATCCGGACCCTTGATTTGGGAGGGGACAAATTTCTCTCGAGCCTGCATATTCCCAAGGATATGTATCCGTTTCTGGGCTGGCGCGCGATCCGATTTTGTCTGGCCCGGCCGGACATTTTCAAGACCCAGTTACGCGCGATTCTGCGGGCCTCGCACTACGGAAATATCCGCATGCTGTACCCGATGATTTCCGGCCTGAGTGAGTTCAAGAAGGCCAACCTGATCCTGGAAGAGGTGAAAGACAATCTGCGGACCAAGAAGATCCCCTTTGACGAAAGCATGCCGGTGGGGATGATGGTGGAGGTCCCGTCGGCCGCGATGACCGCGGACGTCCTGGCGGAGCATGCGGATTTCTTCAGTATCGGGACCAACGACCTGATTCAGTACACCCTGGCGATCGATCGTGTCAACGAACAGACCGCCAATCTGTACGAGCCGAGCCACCCGGCCATTTTGCGATTGATCAAACTGACCATCGACGCCGCCGACAAGGCGGAGATTCCAGTGAGCCTGTGCGGGGAGATGTCGGGAGAGCCCGTCCTGGCGCTTATTCTGCTGGGTATGAATCTCAAGGAATTCAGTATGTCACCCCAGAGCTTGCTGCAGATCAAGAAATTGGTCCGCTCCGTCAAACTGGCCGATGCCAAGGCCTTGGCGCAAGACGTCCTGGAAATGACCACCGGTGAGGAAGTGGAGGAATACAGCCGCCACCGGCTGATGGAATTAGCCCCCAATGTATTTGACATCGAATCGGAGAGTTAACATATGAAGGTTTTAGTCTTGGCGGCCGGTTACGGTACACGGCTTAAGGAAATCGCGGAAAACACGCCCAAGCCCCTGTTGCCGGTCGGCGACCGCCCGTTGATTAATCATATCTTGCAGCGTATCAAGGGTTTACCGGATCTCAACGAAGTCCTGGTGGTGACCAATAACAAGTTTACGGAAGATTTCCGGAAATGGGCCCGGGAGACCGATATCGGCTGCCCGATCACGGTGGTCAATGACGGGACAAACTCCCCTGAGGAGCGGCTGGGCTCGATCGGGGACATCCAGTTCTCGATCGATGACAGGCAGGTCCAGGACGATCTGCTGGTCATTGGCGGGGATAATTTATTTGATTATAATCTTGATGAGTATATAATATTTGCACGGCAGCACGAAAATGCTGTGGTAATCGGCCTTTACGACATCGGCGACTTGGAAGAGGCTAAACTGTATGGAGTGGTAGGTCTTAACGACGCGGGCAAGGTGGTATCCTTTCAGGAAAAGCCGCAGGAACCGAAGTCAACCCTCATATCCATGTGTTTCTACTATCTTCCCAGAAACTCGCTATCCCTTGTTTCCCAATATCTTAAGGAAAGCGGAAAGTCGGACAAGGCCGGCGATTACATCAATTGGCTGCATAAGAAGAGCGAAGTTTACGGTTTCCGGTTCACCGGCACTTGGTATGACATCGGCAGTGTCGAGGCCTACCAGAAGGCCCAGGAAACTTTCTAACACAACACTATTCTACAGGTAAGGGAGGCGTTATCGTGAAAGGAAATTACTACTTTACATCAGAATCCGTCGGCAAGGGGCATCCGGACAAAGTCAGCGATCAAATTTCCGACGCGATCCTCGACCAGTGTCTGTCCAGCGACCCCAAGAGCCGTGTGGCTTGCGAGACCTTCTGCTGCCACGGTAAAGTCATCGTCGGCGGTGAGATAACCACGAGCTCCCAATTTAATGTCGAGAAAATCGTCAAGGAAGTCTTGCGTGACATCGGCTACACCGACAAGAAGTTCGGTTTTGACGCGGACGACTGCGAGATCCTCAACGCCATCAACAAGCAATCCCCGGACATCTCCCAGGGGGTCGATACCGGTGGCGCCGGGGACCAGGGGATCATGTTCGGCTATGCCTGCGACGAAACGCCGGAGCTGATGCCGTTGGCCATTACGCTGGCGCACAAGCTGGTGGCGCGGATCGACGAAGTCCGCCGTTCGGGCGAACTCAGCTATCTCGGGCCGGACTGCAAGAGCCAGGTGACCATCGAGTACGTGGACGGCGAACCCAAGCGTGTGGACGCTGTGGTCCTGGCCTGCCAGCACACCGAAGAGATTCTCGATGAGACCGGTGAGCGTATCACCGAAAAGTCCCGTCAGGAGATCATCGATACTATTGCCAAGCCGATTATCGGTGGCTTGGCCGATGCCAACACTAAATATTACGTGAACGAGACCGGCAAGTTCGTGATCGGCGGACCGCAGGGTGACACCGGATTGACCGGACGCAAGATCGTGGTCGATACTTACGGCGGCTACGTCGCGCACGGCGGCGGTGCATTTTCCGGAAAGGACTGCACCAAGGTCGACCGTTCGGCTACTTACATGGCGCGTTATATCACCAAGAACATCGTGGCCGCCAAACTGGCCAAGAAATGCCTGGTCCAGCTCAGCTATGCCATCGGCCATCCAGAGCCGATCAGTGTTTATGTGGACACCTACGGCACCGGTACGATCTCCGACGACCGGCTGTCCGAACTGATCCGCAAACACTTCGATCTGACCCCCAAGGGGATCATCGAACAGCTCGACCTGCGCCGTCCGGGCTTCCGCCTGACGGCTGCCTTTGGTCATTTCGGCCGCGACGAGTTTACCTGGGAAAAGACGGACAAGGCCGCGGAGTTGGAGAAAGACGCCGCGCAGACCGCTTCCCGCTAGTCTCGGCCATACCCGGACAGCTACCGGAACGACAACATAGAAGAAGATTGTTTTGGAATTGTGATCAACAAAAGCGAGGACTTTATGACGAATACCACCCAAGACTACAAGGTGAAGGATATATCCCAGGCCGATTTCGGCCGTAAGGAAATCGCGATCGCCGAGGCGGAAATGCCGGGCCTGATGGCGATCCGGGAAGAATACAAGGCCAGTCAACCGCTCAAGGGCGCGCGCATCGCCGGCTGCATCCATATGACGATCCAGACCGCGGTCCTGATCGAGACGCTCGTCGAGCTTGGCGCCGAGGTCCGCTGGTCTTCCTGTAACATTTTTTCCACGCAGGATCACGCCGCTGCCGCCATTGCCGCTGCCGGCATCCCGGTCTTTGCCTGGAAAGGGGAAACCGAGGAAGAGTACGTCTGGTGCGTTAAGCAGACGATCACCTGGCCGGACGGCAGGGGGCCGAATATGCTGCTCGACGACGGCGGGGACTTGACCCAGATTATGCACGATGAGTATACGGAAATGCTCGGTGACATCAAAGGCCTCTCGGAAGAGACGACCACCGGTGTCCACCGGTTGTACGAAATGGTCGAAAAAGGCACGCTGAAGATGCCCGCCATCAATGTCAACGACTCGGTGACCAAGTCGAAATTCGACAATCTCTACGGTTGCCGCGAATCTCTGCTCGACGGGATCAAGCGGGCGACCGATGTGATGATCGCCGGCAAGGTGTGCGTCGTCGCCGGATACGGTGACGTCGGCAAGGGTTGCGTGCAGGCCATTTTGGGCTTGGGCGGGCGTGTTATCGTCACCGAAATCGATCCGATCTGTGCCCTGCAGGCCGCCATGGAAGGTCATCAGGTGATGAAGATGGACGAGGCGGCCAAGATCGGTGATATTTTCGTCACCAGCACCGGCTGCCGCGACGTCATCCTCGGCCGTCACCTGGATGTTATGAAGAGCGGTTCCATCGTCTGCAACATCGGGCACTTCGACCTGGAAATCGATGTGGCCTACCTGAATAAAAGGGCCGATGTCGACAAAACCGAGATCAAGCCCCAGGTTCACGAATATACATATCCCGACGGAAAGAAGATCGTGGTCCTGGCCGAAGGACGCCTGGTCAACCTGGGCTGCGCTACCGGTCATCCGTCATTCGTCATGAGCAACTCGTTCACCAATCAGGTCATGGCCCAGATCGAGCTGTACAAGAACAGCGACAAGTACGAAAACAAGGTCTATGTCCTGCCGAAGCTGCTCGATGAAAAGGTCGCCCGTCTGCACCTTAAGAAATTGGGTGTCGAACTCGAGACGCTGACGTCCGAGCAGGCGAAGTATCTCAACATCAAGGCTGAAGGCCCTTATAAGCCCGAACATTACCGTTATTAATCCGGATCCATGACTGACAAGAAGGTTAAAAAAATCGGTCTGTTGACCTCCGGAGGAGACGGTCCGGGCATGAACGCGGCCATCCGGGCGGTGGTCCGGTGCGCCCTCAGCCACGGAATCGCCGTCGACGGAATTATGCGGGGGTATCAGGGGATCCTCAACGAGGAAATCATCCCGCTGAGCCATCGCTCGGTGTCGAACATCATCAACCGCGGCGGGACCATTCTCAAGACGGCGCGCTCCAAGGAATTCGGCACGCCGGAAGGCAAGACCAAGGCGGTCAAGATCCTCAAGCAGCACAAGATTGAATGCCTGGTCGTGATCGGCGGGGACGGCAGTTACCGGGGAGCGACCACGCTCTTTGAAGAGCACGGTTTTCCGACGATCGGCCTGCCGGGGACCATCGACAACGACCTGTACGGCACCGATCAGACCATCGGCTGTCACACGGCGGTCAATACGGCGCTGGAGGCGATTGATAAGGTGCGCGATACCGCGCACAGTATGGAACGGATCTTTATCATTGAGGTGATGGGCAATAAATCCGGTTACATCGCCGCCGAGGTGGCGTTGGGGGCTGGGGCTGAAGACGTTATCGTACCGGAACGCCGCTTCGACTATGAAGCCATGTGTACGCGGATCCGGGAAGGTTACAAACGCGGCAAGATCAGCTGGATGATCGTGGTCGCCGAAGGCGCCGGCAAGGCGCACGAGATCGCCAGTACCGTTACGACCATGACCGGGCTCGAATCCCGGTTCGTCGTCCTCGGCCACGTGCAGCGCGGCGGCGATCCAACAGGCCGCGACCGGATTCTCGGGACCCGCCTCGGCGCGGCGGCCGTGAATCTGATCGTGCGCGGTGAGTTCGGCAAGGCGGTCGGCGTTCTGCAGGACGAGATCAACATCATTCCGCTGCGCGACGCGACGCATAAAGAATTTAAACATTTGGACGAATACCGGAATCTGGTCAAAATACTGACCTGATATCCCCAAGAGAACAATTGAGAAAGGGTAGGATCATGGCGAAAATTTATTATGACAAAGACGCGGACCTGAAGAGTTACGATGGACGTAAAATCGCTATCGTCGGATACGGCATACAAGGACGCGGCCAGGCCCTCAGCCTGCGCGACAGCGGCCTCGACGTCATCGTCGCCCAGCGCAAGGGCGGAGTCAACTACGACAAGGCCGTGGCCGACGGGTTTCAACCGGTCAGCGCCGAGGAAGCCGCCCAGCAGGCCGATGTGATCATGCTCCTGACCCAGGACCACCTGCAAGCGGACATTTATGAAAAGTCATTAAAACCGCATATGGGTAAGGGCAAATCGCTGGCCTTTTCCCACGGTTTCAATATCCACTTCGGATTCATCAAACCGCACAAGGATATCGACGTGTGGATGATCGCGCCGAAGGGTCCGGGCGCCTTGGTGCGCCGTCAATTCGAAGAAGGCAAGGGAGTGCCGTGCCTGGTGGCGATCCATCAGGACGCTTCCAAGAACGCGCTGAAAGACGCGCTGGCCTATGCCAAGGGCATCGGCGGCGGCCGCGCCGGTATCTTCAAGACCAGTTTCAAGGAAGAAACCGAGACTGATCTGTTCGGCGAACAAGCCGTTCTGTGCGGCGGCTGCAGCGAGCTGATCAAGTCCGGCTTCGAGACGCTGGTTGAGGCGGGATACGCCCCGGAAATGGCGTACTTCGAGTGCCTGCATGAAATGAAGCTGATCGTCGACTTGATGTATGAAGGCGGCATTACCGGTATGCGTGAGCGCGTGTCGGATACCGCGGAGTACGGCGACTTCAGCCGCGGCCCGCGTGTGGTCAACGAGCGCACCAAGAAAGAGATGCAAAAGATCCTGAAGGAAATCCAGTCCGGAAAATTCGCCCGCGAATGGATGAAGGAAAATAAAGACGGCCGCCCGCATATGAAACAGTACCGCGCGGACGCCAAGAAACACCAAATCGAAAAAGTCGGTCTAAAGCTACGGGATATGATGTCTTGGATGAAGAAGTAACCATTAAGGGTATTTGATCAACAAAGGGCGAGGGCAAATACCTCGCCCTTTTTACATTGAGGTGACAGACAATGGCAGACAAAGACAAAGTATTCATATTCGACACGACGTTGCGTGACGGGGAACAAGCCCCCGGCGCCAGTATGAACGCCCAGGAAAAGCTGGACATCGCCTACTCCCTGGAACGGTTGGGTGTGGACATCATCGAGGCCGGATTCCCGGTGATCTCCAAAGGCGATTTCGATTCGGTCAAGATGGTCTCCGAACACATCAAGGGATCCACGGTCTGCGGCCTGGCGCGCTGCATGAAGAAAGATATCGACGCGGCCAAGGACGCCCTGGCCGACGCCAAACGCAAACGCATCCACGTGTTTCTGGCCACGTCCAAGATCCACATGGAGCACAAATTGAAGAAGAGCCAGGACGAGATCCTGCAGATGGCGGTCGACTCGGTCAAGTACGCCAAGAAGTTCGTCGAGGACATCGAATTCTCACCCGAGGACGCCTCACGCTCGGACCGTGATTTCATCTTCCGGGTCCTGGAAGAGGTCATCAAGGTCGGGGCGACCACCGTCAACATTCCCGACACCGTCGGCTACGGTGTTCCCGACGAATATGGCGACCTGATCGCGGCGATCAAGAACACGGTGCCCAACATCGGCGAGGCGATCATCTCTACGCACTGTCATGATGATCTGGGATTGGCCGTGGCCAACTCACTCGACGCGGTCCACAAGGGCGCGCGTCAGGTGGAGTGCACCATCAACGGGATCGGCGAGCGCGCCGGCAATGCCTCGATGGAGGAGATTGTTATGGCACTGCGCACGCGCAAGGATTTTTACCGCCTGAGCACCGATATCCGCACACAGGAATTCCTGCGCGCCTCGCATCTGGTCAGCAAATACACCGGTTTTGCCGTCGCGCCCAACAAGGCTATCGTCGGGAGCAATGCCTTCCGGCACGAGGCCGGCATTCATCAGGATGGGATCTTGAAAGAACGCTCCACCTATGAGATCATGAAACCCGAGGATGTCGGATACGTCGGCACCGGTTTGGTCCTGGGCAAGCATTCGGGACGCCACGCCTTTAAAGACCGGCTGACCGTGTTGGGAGTCACGCTGCGTGACGAAGACCTGGACAAGGCCTTCGAACGCTTCAAGGCGGTCGCCGACAAGAAAAAGGAAGTTTTCGACGAAGACCTGATCGCCATCGTCGACGACGAGGTCCGCGCCGTGAATGTGGTGTGGCGTATCGACCGGCTGGCTTCGCAAAGCGGCACCAATATCAAACCGATGGTGACCGTGGCCCTGGTCAAGGACGGCGAGGCCCGCGAACGCAGTTCCAGCGGAGACGGGCCGATCGATGCCTGCTACAAGGCCATCGACGCGATCACCGGGATTAAAGGCGAGCTGCTGGATTATTCGATCCACTCGGTGACCCGCGGTAAGGACGCCTTGGGCGAGGTCACCGTGAAGGTCAAATTCAAGGGCAACACCATCATCGCCAAAGGCGCCAGCACCGATATCCTGGAGGCCTCGGGCAAGGCCTACATCAATGCCCTGAACAAATTGATCGCCCAGGAATCGGCAAAGAAGAAAGCGTAAGGAATGTCAGAGGCCGCCAAAGCACTGTACGGAATCATCGGAAATCCCGTGGCCCACAGCTTGTCACCGGTGATGCACAATACCGCCTTTGAGATGCTGGACGTCGACGCGGAATACACCCTGTTTCCGCTCGAAGCGGACGAGGTCAAACCGTTCTTCGACCGGCTGCATGAAGCGGGTTCACCGATCTTCGGTGTAAACGTCACCGTTCCCTACAAGGAAAAGGTCATCGACTACATCGACATCATGTCGCCGCTCGCCCAGAAACTGGGTGCGGTCAACACGATCGTCATCTCCAAAGACCGAAAGCTTACCGGCTATAACACCGACGCGCCGGGTTTTCTGACGCATCTCGGCCAGCTCGGTTTCAAGACCGAGGGCAAACGCGTCGCCATCCTTGGCGCGGGCGGCTCGTGCCGCGCCATTCTGGGGACGCTGTGCATGATTCCGGAACGGCCCGAGGCCATCCGGATTTACAACCGCACCGCCTCGCGGGTTGAGGCCTTGATGGAAGACCTCGGCGAGCGCATCGATTTGAGCATCGTCGAGCTGGTCCATGACGTCGATGACCTGAACATCGAACTAGCCGATTTGCTGGTCAATACCACATCGGTCGGACTGAAGGAAGAGGACCCGCTGCTGGTCGACGAGGACAACCTGCATTCGTCACTGCTTGTTTATGACTTGATCTACCGGCCGGCCAGGACGCAATTGATCCGGGCCGCCGAAGAACGCGGCGCACAGACGGCCAACGGACTGGACATGTTGTTTTATCAGGGCGTGTTGTCGCTGCAGCACTGGGCCAACATCGAGCTGCCCGAGGAAGTGAAGTCCGCCATGAAGGCGGCCATCGAAAGGGAACTGGCGCATGATTGAATCCCCGGTCATTGCCTTCCTGTTTTTTATCTTCGGCATCTGCATCGGAAGTTTCCTCAACGTCTGCATCGTCCGCTGGCCGCATGAAGAATCGGTCGTCAAACCCGGCTCGCACTGCCGGTCCTGCAAGAAACCCATCGCCTGGCACGATAACATTCCCGTACTCAGTTACATCCTCCTCGGCGGCAAGTGCCGGTATTGTCACGCCAAGTATTCACCGCGCTACGCCTTCATTGAATTCTTTACGGGGGTGGCCTTTGTGCTGTTTTACGCGCATTACGGCCTGGATCCGCTGTTGGTCCCGTATCTCTTTATGCTGTGCTGTTTCATCATTGCCACGATGGTCGACTTCGGCCACCGGATTATTCCGGATGAAGTCAGCGTCGGCGGGCTGGCCTTCGGGCTCGTGTTCAGTGCGGTGCTGCCGGCGATGCACCAGCTCGACTTCGGGACACTCAACGCCGGGCGTTGGGTGATGCGCATCCTGGTGGCCACGGTGATTGTGGCGCACCTGGGCGAAATCCTGCTGGCGCGGCTGAGGCCGGCCGCGAAGGACGACGGGGAGGAGGACGAACCGTTCGAATGGCTGCCGTGGTTGATCGTGCTCGGCGCGATGGTCTTAGATCTGATCATGGATTACGGTATCGACGCCGTCGAAGCGGCCGTGCCCGCGGGCTGGGTCCCGCATCTCTTAAGTCTCGACGCCGCCTGCATCGGGTTCGTGGTCGGCGGCGGGTCGATTTATGCCATGGGTGTGCTCGGTGATTTTCTCTTCCGCAAGGATTCGATGGGGGGAGGGGACGTAAAACTCCTGGCCATGGTCGGCGCCTTCCTCGGCTGGAAGGCCTCGATCCTCGCCTTTTTCATCGCTCCGTTCTTCGGCGCCGTCTTCGGCCTGCTGCAGAAGCTCAAGACCAACGACACCACCATCGCCTACGGCCCCTTCCTCGTCCTCGGCTCCCTCATCGCGCTTTTTTGTGAAGAGCAGATTATCTATCAGATCTTGCATCTCTACGGATTGCGGTAGGAGAAGTCCGCCGCCGGCCTTTAATTACGGTTGACAGGTGATTCAGGTCTTGTTATCCTAAGGCCGTTCCTTTCCCCTTGTCGGATACTACTTTCCGGGCAGGGGTTTTTTATTGATGGTCTGTTGTCCTCAAATTGACACCGAAAGGACGTTATGCTAGAATCCGGCATGCTGGATACGCGGAATATAGTATTGACGGGCTTCATGGGAAGCGGTAAATCTATGGTATCAAGAGAGTTAGGTGAGATTTACCGGCGGGAGGTGCTGTCTACGGACGAGCTGATCGAACAGCGGGAGGGCCTCAGCATCCGCGACATTTTTGAGACCCGCGGCGAGCCGTACTTCCGTGAGGTCGAGGCAGCCGTAGTGAAAGAAGTCGCTGAGCGCCAAGAGGTTATCATCGACTGCGGGGGCGGGGTGGTGATCGATCCGGCGAATATCACGGCGCTGCGCCGCACCGGCATCATTTTCTACCTGCACACCTCGGTGGAATCGGTCCTCAAACAGGTCCTCAAGAATCAGAAACGGCCTCTGCTCAACGTCGCCGACCCTGAGGCCAGGGTCCGTCAGCTCCTGACCGAGCGCGAACCCCTGTACCGCCAAGCGGATTATACCCTGGAGACGGCCGACAATTCAGTCGATGAGATCGTCATCAAGATGCGGGAGATCCTCGACCATGACTGAACGCGACGCGCTGATCGCCCTGAACGGGATCGAAGAACTGTCAAACCGCCGTATCCTGCTTCTGAGGGAGGTCTTCGGCTCGGCCGCCGCCGTATGGCGGGCATCGGAAGGGGAGTTGCAGACCCGCGGCGGGCTCGGTTCCCCGGCCGCGATCGCCTTAAAGGCCTTTTCGCCGGAGAAATTCCTTGAAAATGAGTATAATGTTATAAATAATAATACTATAATTATTACCATAAGTGAGGAGTCCTATCCGGAGCGGCTGCGGGAAATCAGCGACGCGCCGGTCGTTCTTTATGTTTACGGGGCAGGAATAGCAGATTTGGGACCGGCGGTCGGCATTGTCGGTTCCCGTCAGGCGTCCGTTTACGGCCGGAACACAGCCGCCAAGCTGGCCGTCCGGCTGGCGGAACACGGTGTATCGGTGGTCTCGGGCCTGGCCAGAGGAATCGATACGGCCGCCCATGAAGGTTGTCTGCGGGCCGCCGGCCGCACCGTGGCGGTGCTGGGTTGCGGCCTGGGTGTAAATTATCCGCGGGAAAACGCGGATCTGCGCGAGCGGATTTCCGAACGCGGCGCGGTCGTTTCGGAATTTCCCTGGAACACCCCGCCGCGGCCGTACCACTTTCCGCGGCGCAACCGGATCGTCAGCGGACTGAGCGCTGGGGTGATCGTGGTCGAAGCTGCCGCCAAAAGCGGCGCGCTGATCACCGCGGACTACGCGCTGGAACAGGGCCGCGATGTGTACGCAGTACCCGCCATGATTGATCACCCCAACGCGGCGGGTACCCACAGTTTGATCCGCCAGGGCGCCCAATTGATCACTTCCGCGGACGACGTCCTCGATGATCTCGGCGTCGCAACGCCCGGCCGTGAACCGCGCGGCCAGGCACGCCGCAACGCCGCCAGCCCCGCCGGCCTGACCGAGGCCGAAGGCCTGCTGTTCAAGCATATTTCGGATCAACCCGTCCACATTGATGATTTGGTCCGGTCCGCGCGGATCGACCTTCCGGCCGCGACGGGACTTTTGCTCAGCATGGAAATCAAAAACTTAATCACCCAATTACCCGGAAAGAGATTTAAACGTTAGATATGGCTAAAGCAGTCGTTATTGTCGAGTCACCCACCAAAGTCCGTACGATCAATAAAATCCTGGGGTCCAATTACAAAGTCCTGTCTTCGATGGGGCATCTCATCGACCTGCCCAAGTCCACGCTCGGAGTGGATATTGAGGACAGCTTCCGGCCCAAGCTGATTGTGGTCCGTTCCAAACAGAAGATCCTGACCAAGCTCAAGAAGGACAGCAAGAGCGCCAAGGAAATCTACATCGCCACCGACCCTGACCGCGAGGGAGAGGCCATCGGCTGGAACCTGGCGGAATATATCGGCGACGGGAAAAAGGTCTATCGCGTGTCGTTCCAGGAGATCACCCGCGACGCGGTTAAGAAGGCCTTCGAGAACCTGCGCGAGTTCGATGAGAAAAAAGTCGAGGCGCAGATCGCGCGCCGTGTGCTGGACCGGATCGTCGGTTACAAAATCAGCCCGCTGCTGTGGCGTAAGGTCGGATCACGCCTGAGCGCCGGCCGCGTGCAGTCGGTGGCGCTGCGCATCATTGTAGAGCGCGAACAGGAAATCAACGCCTTCATCCCCAAGGAATACTGGCAGATCGCGGCCGATCTGAAAAAAGACGGCTACGACGAGATTGTCGAAGCCAGCCTTGAGAAGGTGGACGGTGAAAAGATCGAGCTCAACAATGAGCAGGAGGCCACCGCGGTCGTTGATTACCTGAAGGAACAAGCGTTTGTGGTCACCGGCATCTCCGAGCGCGAAGTCAAGCGCAAGCCCAGCCCGCCGCTGATCACCAGTACCATGCAGCAGGAAGCCTTCAACAAACTCAAGTTCAATTCCAACAAGACGATGATGATCGCCCAGCAGCTCTATGAAGGGGTCGACGTCGGCGGCGGTGAGACGGTCGGTTTGATCACCTACATGCGGACGGACTCGGTGAACCTGTCGGCCGAATCCATCGAGAAGGTGCGCAACCATATTCAGAACAAGTACGGCGAAAAGTATCTGCCCGAAAAGCCGAACAAATACAAGTCCAAGAAGTCGGCGCAGGAGGCCCACGAGGCGATCCGTCCGACGGACCTGGCGTTGACGCCGGAGATTGTGGCCAAGTACGTGGAAAAAGACCAGTACAAGCTTTATGAATTGATCTACAACAAGTTCGTGAGCTGCCAGATGGTCCCCGCGGTGTATGAGTATAAAAAGATGGAGATCGCTGCCGGCAAGTACCAGTTCGGCGCCTCCGGTTCCACGCTGAAGTTCGACGGTTATCTCGCCGTGGATCGTGAGGCGCGCGAGGAGGAGAAGAAGATCGACTTCTCTCACTTTTCCAAGGACGACACGCTCCACGTCGAAGAAATCAAGCCCACCCAGCACTTCACCAAACCCCCTCCGCGTTTTTCGGACGCGAGTCTGGTCAAGGCCCTGGAAGAAGACGGGATCGGCCGGCCGAGTACGTACGCATCGATCATCTCCACCCTGGTCCTGCGCAACTATGTCCTGCGCGACCGTGGCTATCTGAAGCCGACCGAGTTGGGAATCATGATCTGCGAGCTGCTCGTGGAGTATTTCGCCAAGATCATGGATGTCGGCTTTACCGCGGAGATGGAGGAAAAACTCGACCTGATCGAGGAAGGCAAGCTCGGTTATCCGGAGCTGCTCGAGAAGTTCTACGGCAACTTCAAGGAGGAGCTCGATCATGCCGAGGAGAGTATCGTCAAGACACAGAATTTCATCGACCGGGACTGCCCCGAGTGCGGCAAGAAACTGGTCATCAAGTGGGGACGGCGCGGCAAGTTCATCAGCTGTTCGGGATTTCCGGACTGCAAGCACGCGGAACCCTTCACCGCGGGCGTCAAATGCCCCGAGGAAGGCTGTGACGGTGAACTGGTGCAGCGGCGCTCCCGGCGCGGTTCTTTTTACGGTTGTACCAATTATCCCAAGTGCACGTACGTGACCCGGGAATTGCCGAAGAAGGAGGGCGAACAATCTGCGGAATCCTCCTCCGGCGATGAGTGACGCCCGTTAACGAGGCCTTATGAACCGCTATGTCCGAAAATTCATCTCCTATCTTGAGGTCGAAAAAAACTACTCCCCGCACACTATTCAAAACTACACCTCGGACCTGGAGTACTTTCTGAATTTTATCGAGAAGACGCCGGTGACCAAGGTCGACTATCAGCTGCTGCGCAAGTATCTCGCGCATCTGCGCGGCCGGCAGTTGAAACCCCGCTCACTCGCCCGTAAGCTTTCCACCCTGCGCAGCTTCTACAAATTTCTGTTTCGCGAAGGGATTATCGATGACAGTCCCGCCGCGCTTCTGATGTCGCCCAAACTCGACAAGACCCTGCCCAAATTCTTAAGCGAAGATGAAATGGTGGCCCTGATCGAGGCCCCGGACCTGAAAAGTGTGTCAGGCAAACGGGACCGGGCGATCTTGGAGACGCTGTATTCGACGGGCATCCGGGTCAGTGAGCTGGTCGGCCTGAATATCGCGGACGTCGATCTGATCGGCAATATCGCTCGGGTGCGCGGCAAGGGTAAAAAAGAGCGGCTGGTCCCGATCGGCTCGAAAGCGGTGACCGCGATCAGGAAATATCTGGACGACCGGCCCGACCGGCCCGAGGCCATGTTTCTCAACAAAAACAGGACGCGTTTGACCCGGCGCGGGGTGTACGACATTGCTGACAAATACATCAGACAAACCAGCACCAGCAAAGGAATTTCGCCGCACGTATTGCGGCATTCGTTTGCCACGCACCTGCTCGATCACGGCGCGGACCTGCGCTCGGTCCAGGAATTGCTCGGGCATGTCAACCTCTCGACAACACAGATTTACACCCACGTGTCCACGGATAAACTCAAGAAGATTTACGACAAGGCCCATCCCCGGGCATGACGCCATGGCGATCCTGTTTGACATTATATACGCGGTTGTCTTCATCCTTTATTTGCCGGTCCTGAAGTGGAAGGGCAAGCTTCATGCCGGTTATCCGATGCGTATGGGAAGGATTCCGCCGGATATCCAACAAGCCTTAGCCGCGCGGCCGAACATCTGGATTCACGCCGTCAGTGTCGGGGAGGTCCTGGCGGTAGCCGATTTGATCGGCAAGCTGATGCACCGCTTCCCCGATAAGCGTATCGTTTGTTCGGTCGTGACCGATACCGGTTACGCGGTCGCCCGGGAAAAGCTGCCCCGGGAGGTGCAGGTGATCTACGCGCCGCTTGATTTCAGCTGGGTGGTGCGTCGGTTCGTGAAGCTCATCCGGCCACAGATCTATATCTTTGCCGAGACCGAGATCTGGCCGAACCTGTTCGACCACCTGCATGCCGCTGGTGTGCCGATGATCCAGGTCAACGGCCGCATCTCCGACAAATCTTTCGGCGGATACAAGCGGTTGCGTCCGGTGACGCGGCGGGTCCTCGGTAAGGTCGACCGCTTTCTGATGCAGTCACAGACGGACGCCGACCGGATCTGTGAACTCGGCGCGCGTCCCGCTGCGGTCCGGGTCCCCGGCAACCTGAAATTCGACAGTTTGCCCGAGCAGGCGGTGCCCGATCCGATGCGCTTCGGTCTGGCTGCGACGGATCAGGCGCTCATTGCCGGAAGTACCCATCCGGGCGAGGAGGAAATTTTGCTGGATGTGTTCGCGGCGCTGAAGCAGGCCCACCCGGCCGCCCGGCTGATTATCTGCCCGCGGCATGTGACGCGTTGCGATGAAGTTCTGAACTTGATTAGAAACCGAAGTATGGCCGGCGTCGCGTTGAGCGCGGCGCAGGAAACCGGGGTTCCAGCGGACGCGGTTATTGTGGTGGACACCATGGGACAGCTGCGGGATTTATACAGCGTGGCGCGGGTGGTCTTTGTCGGCAAGACGTTCACGGTCCGGGGAGGTCAAAACATGATCGAACCCGGCTTCTTCGGAAAGCCGGTTATCGTCGGACCGCACACGCAGAACTTCAAGGACGTGATGACGATTTTCAAACGCGAGAAGGCCATTGTGCAAGTGAATGATGCGGACGAATTGCGCGAGGAATTGCTGGATATCTGGGACAATGCCGTCCGCCGTGAGTCGCTCGGAATGGCGGCCAGGCGGGTGGTGGAGAAGTTTCAGGGGGCCACCGAGAAGACTTTACTCGAGATCGAAACCTTGGGACCGGGACGTCAGGATGCGGCGATACATTAGCGCACTCATGCATGACGAACGCCGGGCAGCCGTCGATGCAATGCCCAAGGCGTTGTTATGGATGTTGTCCGTCGTATACGGACTGATCATGCGCGGACGCAACTTGGCGTATGACCGAGGATGGAAGCCGTCCTTCGATGTCGGAGTCCCGGTCATCAGCGTTGGAAATATCACGATGGGCGGGGCGGGAAAGACCCCGCTGGTTGTTTATATCGCCCGTGAGATCGTCCGGGCCGGCGGCAAGCCGGTCGTCTTGCTGCGTGGATACATGCAGCAGGACCGTTCCGCCGCGGACAGCGATGAGGCGGAAGTCATCCGCCGCAAGGTCCCGGACATCGACGTTATCACCGGGGCCGACCGGGTAAGCCGTGCCCGCGATTATTTGAAGCAGGCGCAGTGTGACGTTTTTATCCTTGATGACGGCTATCAACACCGTAAAATTAAACGGCAGCTGGATATCGTCGTCATTGACGCCCTGAATCCGTTCGGTAACGGGCAAGTCATCCCCCGCGGGATTCTGCGCGAACCGCTTGGCGGTTTGGGCCGAGCCGATCTCGCCGTGGTGACCCGGACGGACCTGAATGCCGGGGAGCTGCCCGGTATTCAAAATACAGTTAATGCACGGGGCGGACCATCTTCGACCGTTCACTCGGTGCACCGCGCGGAGGCGTTCGTCAATTTGAAGAGCGGCGAAAGACTGGACGTTGACGGTTTTACCGGCAAACCGGCCGTCGCTTTTTGCGGCCTGGGGAATCCGGAGGGATTTCGCCGCACATTGGAAGCCCTGCGCGTGAAAGTGCGGCACTTCGCGGCCTTTGAGGATCATCATCGCTATACGGCGGGAGATTTTCAAATGTTGACGTCGCGAGCTGCCGAGAGTGACACGAAAGTGCTGCTGACGACGTTAAAGGATGCGGTCAAGTTGACGGCGATCGAGGGATTGCCGCTCGAACGCATTTACTATCTTGATATCGGGATTGAGATAACCCATGGGAAAGACGAATTCACAGATCGAATCCATAGCGTACTACGCGGTTAGAGGGATCGCGGGAATCCTGCGCCGGCTGCCGGTGAATGCCGCGCTGGCATTCGGCCGGGGAGTGGGCTGGTTCATGTTTTACGTGGACCGCCGCCACAAGGAACTGGCCTATGCCAATGTCACCAAGGCCCTCGGCCATGAAAAGTCTCCCCGTGAGATTCGCGCTATTGTTAAGAAATTGTACAAGAACATCGGCATGAATATCGTCGAGCTGTTCCGGCTCAAAGACATGACTCAAGAGCTCTACGACAGGTACGTGGATTGCGAAGGCCCGCCCCACATCGACCAGGCCGTGAAAGAAGGTCGCGGCTGTATCCTGCTGGCCATGCACCTGGGCAACTGGGAGCTGGCCAACATCTACTGCGCGCTGCACGGTATTCCGTATAAGGTCCTGGTCCGCCCGCAACCCGGATGGGACCGTTTGAACGACCTGCTCAATTCCTACCGTTCCTGCAACGGGGCCGTCGTCATAAAACGGGGGGGCGGGACGCGGGAACTGATCAAGAGTCTGAAAGACAATCAGGTGATTGGCATGGTCGTCGATCAAGGCGGACGCCAGGGCGTGCGTGTCCCGTTTTTCGGCCGCAAGGCTTCAATGTCATCGGGTGCCATCCGTATTGCGATGAAAATGAACGTGCCGGTGCTGGTTTCGATCATCACGCGCAAGAACGGCGCCTATCATCAGGTCAAGGCCTTTCCCAAACTGGACCTCGTCGACACCGGGAATCCCGAGCAGGATGTTGAGACCAATCTCAAACAAGCCATCAAAATATTCGAGGATTATGTCCGGCAGCATCCCGATGAGTATGTGTGGACGTATAAAGTCTGGAAGTATTCCGACCAGAGCAATATCACCATCCTCTACGACGGACGGACCGGTCATTTGCGTCAGTCGCAGGCCGTGGCCAAATGGACGCAGAAGGCGCTGGAAGAGCGCGGCATATCATCCGAAGTCAACGTCTGCGAAATCCGTTACCGCAGCAAAAAACACCGGACCTGGTTCGCCATGCTGTACCAGGCGGTCGGCTGGTTTTTACGTTACGGCCGGCACGACATTTTGCGGCGTTTCATCACGGAGGAAAGTTATCAATCCCTGAACCGGGTCCGTAGCGACTATATTATTTCCACCGGCACCGGGGTGGCCCCGCTGAATCATCTTCTGAGCCGCAATCTGCAGGCCAAGAGCGTGGCGATCCTCAAACCCGGACTGATGCACACCAACAAGTTCGATTTGGTCTTTCTTCCGCAGCATGATGTGGTTTCGGACGAGTATATCAGTGAGAAGGTGCGGATCGTACGCGGTGCGCCTAATCTGGTCACACCGGAGTACCTCGAAGAGCACAAGCAGCAGTTGTTGAAGAGGTTTTCCCACTTGAAAACCAAGGTCCGATTTAAGATCGGGCTGCTGATCGGCGGCGACGCCAAAGGGATGTACGTGGGCGAGGACCAGGTGCGGCTGATTTTGCGGCAGATCAAAGAAGCACAAAAGGCCATCGATGCCGACCTGCTGGTCACCTCGTCGCGGCGAACCCCCGCCTTTATCGATCAGCTCCTGGTCCGGCAACTGCGCAAGGACCCGCGGTGTCCGCTGCTGGTCCTGCCCAACCGGGAGGACGTGCCGGAGGCGATCGGCGGGATCCTCGCGTTGTGCGATTTGCTGATCGTGTCCGGTGACAGCATCTCGATGGTCTCGGAAGCGGCCAGCTCCGGCAAAAAGACGATCGTCTTCTTTCCCAAGACCCAGGAGGTCCTGCTCCACGCAGGCAACAAGCACTGGAAATTCATCAACAAACTCAATGATCAAGGATACGTGCTCGCATCGCAGGCCAAGGATGTCGGGCGTTCGATCTTTGATATCGTCAAACAGAAGATCAATACCCGGCCCCTGGATGACAACAAGACCATTCTGAAGGCCGTCCGTAAAATTATTTAACCGAGATATCAGGGCATGCGCATTTTACAGATTCTCCCCGAGCTGAACGTCGGGGGTGTCGAGACCGGAACCGTTGATTTTGCCAATTATTTGGTCGAAAACGGACACAAGTCGGTGGTGATCTCCAACGGCGGACGCCTCGTCGAGAAGCTGGAAGAACAGGGATCGACGCATTACGCGCTGCCCGTGCACAAAAAATCAGTAGTGACGGCATGGCGTATGATCGAAAAAGTACGCGCGATTATCAACGCCGAAAAGATTCAGATCGTCCACGCTCGTTCACGGGTGCCGGCCTGGATCGCTTACTTTGCCTGCCGCAAAACCAAGGCGATGTACATCACCACCTGCCACGGATTTTACCGGCATCCGTGGTACAGCCAGGTGATGGGCTGGTCGAAGCTCGTCATCGTGCCCAGCGAGGCTATCGCCCGGCACATGATCGATACTTATCATGTCCCGGCCGAACGCATCCGGTGTATTCCGCGCAGTGTGGACATGACGCGTTTCGAGGGGATCAAGCGGCGCAAGCGCAAGGACGGCAGCTTTGTGGTCACGATCCTTGGCCGGTTGACGCCGTTGAAGGGACATCCGTATTTTTTGCAGGCTATGGCGCGCGTGATGCGTCAGGTCCCGCATGTGAAGATTTGGGTGATCGGCGACGCGCCGCAGAAGAAGCCGGAGTATCGCGAGGAACTGGAGAAGCAGGCCTCGCGGTTGGGGCTGCGCAACAATATTGAGTTTCTCGGCAACCGGGCTGATGTCCCTCAGCTGTTGGCACAAACCGACGTGCTGTGCTTTGCCTCGACCGAGCCGGAATCCTTCGGAAGGGCCATCGTGGAGGCACAGGCGGCGCATGTCCCGGTGGTCGCGACCAAGGTCGGAGGTGTTCTCGATATCATCGAAGACGGTGATACCGGATACCTGGTCCTGCCCAAGGACGCGGCCGCGATGGCCGACAAGGTGCTGCATATCTACCAGCATCCGAAGGAGGCGAGGCGTATTTCCGAAGCGGCCTATGCCAAGGTGAAGGAGAATTACACCATCGAGCACATGGCGGGGCGTACGCTGAAGGTTTATAAAGAAATGCTGCGCATGGTCAATATTCTGGTCTTGAAGATCAGCGCGATCGGGGATGTGGTCCTGGTCACCGCCTCGCTAAAGGCCATACGCCAGAAGTATCCGCGGGCCAGGATTTATTGTCTGGTCGGATCCGAGTCGCGAAAGATTCTCAGCAATTGTCCCTATCTCGACGGGATTATCGTTTATGATCACCGGGGCAAAGAGCGCGGCTACTGGCCGCTGTGGAAGTTGTCCCGGAAACTGCGCGGCTACCGTTTCGACATGGCGATTGATTTTCAGAACAACCGCAAGAGCCACCTGCTCGCATTCCTGAGCATGGCGCGGGAAACTTACGGATTCGATAACGGCAAATGGTCGGGTTTGCTGACCGATCCGGTCCCCAACGACAAACCGGACCTCCCGGCCGTGGCGCACCAGTTTCAGGTTTTGCAGGAACTTAAGATCACCTATGACCCGGAGCAGCGTTTGGAGTTGTGGCCCACCAAACAGGACCGCCAGTACGTAGACGCCTTCTTCGACGAGGAATGGCTGGGAAACGCGCGTAATATCGTCGGAATCAATATCGCGGCATCCCCGAAGTGGGGGACCAAGAACTGGCCGCCCGAGTACATCGCGGAATTGTGCGACAAGCTGGCCGCCAAGAATGTCCGGGTGATCCTGACCGGATCGGACCGCGACCGGGAACTGGCCAAGTATATTCAGGAAAATGCCAAGTCCAAACCCACGGTGAGCGCGGGCAAGACCGATATCCTGCAACTGGCGGCGCTGATCGAGCGCTGCAAAGTGTACATCACCCCGGATTCGGCGCCGCTGCACGTTGCCGCGGCCGTCCACACGCCGGTCATCGCGTTGTTCGGTCCGACCGATTCCCAGCGGCACGTACCGCCCGCCGATCAGCTGGCGGTCTACCAGCGCAAATTGCCCTGCGCCCCGTGCTATTCGGGTCAATGCAAAATCCGGACGCACGATTGCATGCGCGAGATCAAACCGGAACACATTTTCAAGAAGGTGATGGCGCTGATATCCTGATATGAACGTGATGCTTTTGACAACTCATTTGAACGCCGGGGGGATCACCAGTTATCTGCAGACCCTTTGCCGGGGGCTGACTGCTGACGGGCACGGTGTGTGGCTGGTTTCGTCGGGCGGCGAGCGTGCAGTAGATTTTGAAGCTATGGGCTGTCGGCTGGTAACGCGGGATATCAGGACAAAATCCGAGCTCAGTCCGAAAATTTATGCCGTCCTGGGTGATCTCAAGGACATCATTCTGCGCGAGAAGATAGAGGTGCTGCACGCGCACACCCGGATCACCCAGGTGATGGCGACCTGGCTGCGGCGCATGAGCGGCCGGCCCAACATAGCGACCTGTCATGGATTCTTTAAGACGCGCTGGAACCGGAGACTGTTTCCCTGTTGGGGGGTCCGGACGATTGCAATCAGTGAACCCGTGGTGCGACATTTGACCGGGGACTTTCGCTGTCCGCCCGAGACGGTCACGCTGATCCCCAACGGCATCGACCTGGAACGTTTTTTTGTGGCCGCGGACGAAGATCGCACGGCCTGCCGTGAACGCCACGGCCTGGGTGACGAACCGATCGTCGGGATTATCGCGCGATTGTCCGACGTGAAGGGGATCGATATCCTGATCGAGGCTATCCCCCGGGTCAAAGAACGGATTCCCGACGTAAAACTTGTCATTATGGGAGAGGGCCGCGAGGAACAGGCCTTGAAAGAGCAGGTTCGCCAAAGGCAACTGGAAGGCACCGTCTGTTTTTATTCGGGCGTGGATGACATGGCGCTGTGTCTGAATATGTTTGATGTGTTCGTTATGCCGTCGCGGCAGGAAGGATTGGGGCTGTCGGTGCTGGAGGCCCAAGCATGCGGATTGTGCGTGGTTGCCTCACGGGTCGGCGGGTTGGTCTCCATCATTGAGGACGGAGAGACGGGATTTCTCGTCGACCCGCAGGATCCCGTTGCGCTGGCGGCGCGCATCACGGCCGTGTTGACTGACGATTTCACGCGCCGCAAGGTCGGCCGTCAGGCCCGTGCGCGGGTAGGTGAACATCACGCGGCGTCACGCATGGTGGCCGAGACTGTAAAGGTGTATCGGGAGGTGATATAAAGGATGGCCGGCATCCTGGTGGTCAATGTTAACTGGCTGGGCGACGTAATCTTCTCGGCGCCGGTCTTTCGCGCGTTGCGGGAGGCGCAGCCCGACGCGCATATCGCCTGCCTGGCGGTACCGCGGGTCGAGGAGATCCTGCGCTGCATTCCCGAAATCGACGAGGTGATTCCCTACGACGAATCCGGCGCGGACAAAGGCGTGGGGGCCAAACTGCGTCTGGTGCGCCGGATCAAACGGCAGGGGTTCGACCATGCCTATTTACTGTCGCGTTCGTTGTCGCGCGCGGTCCTCATCCGGCTGGCCGGCATTCCGCAGCGTTTCGGCTACGAAAACAAAGGGCGGGGCCGTCTATTGACAGGCGTGACCCCGCCGCCGACCGAACAGCTGCATCGCAGCGATTACTATCTCCGGGTGATCGAGGACGCCGGCGTGCCGGTCCGGGACCGTACGACACGCCTGCAACCGCCGGAGGCATCGGCCGAAAAGGTGACCCGGCTGCTTACGGAACACGGTCTGAGCGCCGGCGGGACCCGGATCGTTGTCAATCCCGGCGGGAATTGGGATCTGAAGCGGTGGCCGCGCCGGTCATTTGCCCGGCTGATCGACAAGCTCGATGAACTGCCCGGAGCGCGGATCATCATAACCGGTGCGCCGGACGATCGTGCGCTGGCCGCCGAAATCCTGGACATGGCCCGGCGCCCGCAGGCGGTGACCGATTTGACCGGACAACTAACCCTGACCGATTTGATCGCGTTTCTGGGCCATATCGATATTTTTATCTCGGCCGACTCCGGACCGCTGCACATCGCAGGCAGCGTCGGGACGACAACCGTGGGCATTTTCGGACCGACGCGGCCGGAATGGACCGGTCCGCGGGGGAGCGCGGAGGCGCACATCCTGCAACGGGATGTGGGCTGTAACCGGGAACCTTGTTACTATCTGGAGTGTCCCGACAACTTTTGCATGCGGGCCGTCACGGTGGATGATGTTTTTTCGCGTATCCGACAAATCCAAAGTGCGTAAGATCCTGGTGATCTCCCTGTCGAATATCGGGGACGTGGTGCTGACCCTGCCGGTGGTCGATATTCTGCTGCGGGATTTTCCCGACGCGGCTGTATCCGTGGTGGTCGGACCCAAGGCTGAATCGTTACTGCGCGATAATCCGGTGCTGGCCGAGGTGATCGTACTGGACAAACACCAGTCGCGTTCAGCGCTGTGGACTTGGGTCGCGGAATTGCGCCGGCGAAAATTCGATATGGTTATCGATTTGCGCAACTCGATGATCCCGTTTATGCTGATGGCCCGTTACATGACGCCGCCGGAGATGCGGCGGGTCAAGGGGCAACACATGCGGCGCAAGCATCTCGCGCGCCTGAGTACCGTCCATCAATTTACTGATGACAACGCGCCGCGCCGGTGCCTCACCGCGACCGCGTCCGACGCGGGGGCGGTGGATGCACTTTTGGGGGGATCCGGTTCAATTGTGGTGATGGCGCCCGGTTCGGCCGATCAGGCCAAGCGCTGGTCGCCGGCCGGTTTCGCGGCGGTAGCCAAATACCTGAAAAGCGAGTATGATCTAGGGATTGTTTTTCTCGGTGACCGTCATGATCAGGAGATCGCGGCGCGCATCACTGCCGGATTGGATGTTCCGGTCCTCGACCTGTGCGGCCGGACAACGCTGAGCCAATCCGCTGAGATTGTCCGGCGGGCGGCCGCGGCGGTCGTTAACGACAGCGCGGTCCTGCACCTGGCCGGGTATCACAATATTCCCACGGTTGCCTTGTTCGGATATACCGACCCGGTGAAGTACGGACCGTGGAGCGAACAGCGCGTCATCGTGGCGCCGCAGGGCGCGCCGTTGCCGAAGGACAGCAGCACCGCGCGAAAAGTGGCGTATATTGAAAGCATTCCCCCGGAAGCGGTGATCAGCCGGCTGCGTTACACCGACGGGAGGATGAGGCTGGTGAACGAATAATGAAGACTTATCAAAACATCCTGGTTGTGCGCACCGACCGGATCGGGGACGTGATTCTGACCACGCCGGCGATCAAGGCGCTGAAGGATAAATTTCCCCAGGCCCGCCTGACGGTGCTGGTGGCCCCGCTGACATACGATTTGTTGCACGGCCTGAAGTGGATCGATGAAATTATGGTGGATGACCGGGCCGGATTGAACAAGGGCATGATGGGATTCTTCCATCTGATTCACTCTCTGCGTCACAAGAAGTTCGATCTGGCTGTCGTCTTCCACACCAAACGCCGGACGAATCTGCTCTGTTTTCTGGCGGGCATTCCAAACCGGCTGGGATACCGCAACGGCAAGTACGGCTTTTTGCTTAACAGGCCCGTGGATGACGACCGGCATCACGGCCAAAAGCACGAGGCCGCCTATTGCATGGACCTGCTCGCCGCGGTGGGCGTCAAGGCCGGACCGCCCGAATTGGCGGTGGCCGTGCACGAGTCGTCCGAACAATGGGTGTTGGATTTTCTTAAAGGCAAGGGCGTGGAGCCTGCGCACCATCTCTACATCATACATCCGGCTGCGAGTGATCCGGCCAAGCAGTGGCCCAGGGAAAATTTCGCCGAATTGATCGATGACCTCGCCAAACGGGACGCCAACGCGCGTTTTCTGATCGTCGGCGGCAAGGAGAACCAGCCCACCGCCCGGAATATCCAAAACAAAACCAATACCGAGGTCCTGGATACTTCGGGCCAGCTGACCATCCGCCAGCTGGTATCCGTGATCAAGCACTGCCACATGCTGATCTCAAATGACTCCGGTCCGGTGCATATCGCCGCCGCGCTTAATACCCCGGTTGTCTCGATCTTTACCCGAAACCAGCCCGGAATCAACCCGCAGCGATGGGAGCCGCTGGGGGAGAAATCCAGGGTCGTCAGCGTGGCTCCGGACGCCGGTTCCGACTTCCGCAAAGCCCGCCCGTATGATCCTAACTGTATGAAACCTATACCAGTTAGGGACGTCGTTGCCGCGGTTGACGCGCTTTTGAAACTGTGTTAGAATCGAACGTTTTTCCACTACACTATCATACGCCATATCAACATTTTAGCTTCCCGGATGCATGAGAAATTACCGCTCTGTCATATCCAAGTTCCCTAAGCAGTCTATATTGGTGATCGGAGACCTGATTCTCGATCAGTATATCCGGGGGAGCGTTTCGCGCATTTCGCCTGAAGCCCCCGTACCTGTTGTCCTGCAACAGGATTCGTTTTACACGCCGGGAGGTGCCGCCAATGTGGCGCATAATCTCAGCGGACTTGGAGCGCAGGTCACCCTGATGGGGATCATCGGCAAAGACGACGAAGGCCAGATCCTGCTGAAGGATTTGAAGAAACGCAAAATCGATACCAAGGGTATCCTGGTGGACGCTCACCGGCCGACGGTGACTAAAACCCGGGTGATCGCCCAGCATCAGCAGGTGGTCCGGATCGATAAGGAAGACCTGGACCGTCCGCTCGCCGCGGGCGCCATCAAGAAGCTGCACGGATTTCTCGACCGGCATCTCAAGGAGTATGACGCGGTAATCCTGTCCGACTACGGTAAGGGGTTGCTGACTGCGCAGACGGTGCAGCATGCGGTCACGCTGGCCCGGCAGCACAAGGTGATCATAACGGTCGATCCCAAGGTCGAACACTTTGATTATTACCGCCGGGTCACGGCCATCACGCCGAACCTCAAGGAGACCGAAAACGCGATTCGCAGCATCAAGATCACCTCACCGGAGCTGTCGCAAAAGCTCGGCGTGAATTCCGACAAACTTCGCACGGACGAAGAGATCGATTGCGCCGGCCGGGAGCTGCTCAAGTGCCTTGAACTCGAATCCCTGCTGGTGACATTGAGCGAACGCGGCATGCGGCTGTTTGAGAAAGGCCGCCGTCCGGTGTCGATTAAGACCAAGGCCATCGACGTCTTTGACGTCACCGGCGCGGGCGACGCGGTCATCTCCGTGTTCACGCTGGCTCTGGCCTGCGGGGCAAGCAAACCGCTCGCTGCTGATTTGGCAAACGTGGGCGCGGGAGTAGTTGTCGGAAAGCTGGGGGCCGTGGCCGTCACGAAAAAAGAATTGCTGGAAGCCCTCAGGGAGGGAGAAAAATGAACGTGATCGGTGTCATTCCGGCGCGTTATGACTCGGTACGTTTTCCCGGCAAGGCCCTGGCCGAGATTGACGGCCGCCCGATGATTCAGCACGTGTACGAACGGGCCAGCCGGAGCCGAAGCCTGACGGAAGTGGTTGTCGCTTGTGACGATGAACGCATCAGAGACGCCGCGGCGGCGGCCGGGGCCCGGGTGATCATGACCCGTTCCGATCACTCCTGCGGAACGGACCGCATCGTTGAGGCGGTGCAGGGAATCGAAGCCGATATCATCGTCAATATTCAGGGAGATGAGCCGCTGATCCAGCCGGATATCATCGATACGCTGGTGGCCTGTCTCGGCGAGGACTCACAGCAGGTCATGGCCACGGTGATCAAGAAGATCGAGGACCCGCGGGAAGTCGCCGATCCGAATGTGGTTAAGGTCGTCCTGGACAAACAGAACTTCGCGATTTATTTTTCGCGCTCCCCGATACCGTATAACCGGGCGGGCACACAGCTCACTTATCATAAGCATCTGGGAATTTACGCCTACACCAAGTCTTTCTTGCTGATTTATGCCGCCCTGCCGAAAACCGCGCTGGAGCAGGCCGAGAGTCTGGAACAATTGCGCGCCATCGAGCACGGATTCAAGATCAAGACCGTCACGACGCAGCATGAGAGCATCGGCGTGGACACGCCTGAAGATTTGGCAAAGGTGACGGCACTCATTAACGAAAGCAGGGGCACATGAAAAGCGTTCGTATCGGCGACATCCAGATAGGCGGGAAGAATCCGCTGGTCCTGATCGCGGGGCCGTGCGTGGTTGAAGACCGCGCAACCACTCTCAAGATAGCCGCGGGCCTGAAACGCATCACGGACAAGCTCAAGGTCCCGTTGATTTTCAAGGCCAGCTACGACAAGGCGAACCGCACGTCGCTGAATTCATACCGCGGTCCGGGCATCACCGCCGGTCTCGAGATATTGGAAGAGATCAAACACAAGTACGATGTTCCGGTGATCAGCGACGTCCACAATATCGGCGAGGTGGACCAGGCCGCCCGGGTCCTGGACGTACTGCAAATACCGGCCTTTTTGTGCCGGCAGACCGATCTGCTGGTTTGCGCGGGAAGCACGGGCAAGGTGGTCAATATTAAAAAGGGTCAGTTCCTGGCCCCGGAGAATATGCGCCAGGCTGCGGCGAAGGTGGCCAGCACCGGTAATAAAAGGATTTTGCTGACTGAGCGCGGCGCCAGTTTCGGCTATAATAACCTCGTCACCGATTTCCGGGCGTTGGCCATTTTGCGGGAAAGCGGATATCCGGTCGTGCTCGACGCCTCACACAGCGTCCAACAACCCGGCGGGTTGGGGCATGCCTCAGGCGGTCGGCGCGAATTCATTCCGCTGCTGGCGCGCTGCGGTGTGGCGGCCGGCTGTGACGGAATCTTTATGGAAGTCCACACGGATCCGGCCAAGGCCTTGTCGGACGGGCCGAATATGCTCCCGCTGCGGCAACTCGAAAACCTGCTCGCAGACCTGGTGGCGATCGACCGGATCGTCAGAAAGAAGTGATATGTCCCTAAAGAAAGCACAGGAAGTCATCAAGATCGAGGCCCGCGAACTGCAGGCACTGGCCGGCCGGATCAACCGAAATTTCAGCCGCGCGGTCAACATGATGGCCGAATGCCGGGGAAGGGTCGTGGTGACCGGTATGGGCAAGGCGGGATTGGTCGGCAGCAAGATTGCCGCGACCCTTTCGTCGACGGGAACGCCGAGCATCTCGATGCACAGTGCCGACGCCGTCCACGGAGACCTCGGTCAGGTCACGCAGCATGATGTCCTGATTCTGATTTCGAAAAGCGGGGAGACCGACGAGACCAAACGCTTGCTTCCGCTGCTCAAGAAAATCGGCTGCAAGACGATCGCGATGACCGGCAATGTGAAATCCAGCCTTGCCAAATACAGCGATGTGACGCTGGATGTCTCGGTTAAGCAGGAAGGCTGCCCGCTGGGGCTGGCCCCGATGGCCTCCACGACGGCTATGCTGGCCTGCGGCGATGCCCTGGCCGCGTGTCTGATCGTCAAGAAGGGATTTAAACGCGAGGACTTCGCTTTTTATCATCCGGCCGGAAGCTTGGGGCGGCAACTGCTGCTTAAAGTGGAAGATATTATGCGTAAGGGAGCAGCTTTTCCCAAAGTGCGGCAGACGACACCGGTCAAGCAGGTGTTGCTGGCCATCACCAAAGCGCGCTGCGGTTCCGCCTGTGTGACTGACCAGCGCGGCGTGCTGGTGGGCATCTTTACCGATGGGGACCTGCGCCGGCACATTGAATCCGATCCGGACCTGCTCAACCTGCAGGTCAGCAAGGTTATGACTAAAAAGCCGGTCACCATCAATCAGGATAAGCTGGCCGCCGAGGCGCTGGCGCTGTTGAAGACTCGTAAAATCGACGAAGTTCCGGTCGTGGATGACAGTCACAAACCGGTCGGACTGTTGGATATCCAGGATCTCCTGAAGGTAGGTTTGCTGTGAATAAAACGTTGAAAGATAAGTTTAATCGGGTTAAACTGCTAGTCCTCGATGTGGACGGTATCCTTACCGACGGCCGCATTATCGTCAATGATCAGGGACGCGAAACCAAGCACTTTGACGTGCAGGACGGTTTCGGGATCGTCCTGTTCCAGCGCGCCGGGTTTAAAGTGGCCATCATTTCGGCCCGTGCGTCGGATGCGGTCAAGGCCAGGACGACGGATCTGAAGATCAGCAAAGTCTATCTCAACGCGCGCAACAAGCTCAAGATCTACCGGCAACTCGCCAAGAGTTCCGGCGTCAACGACCAGGAGGTGTGTTTTATGGGAGACGACCTGCCCGATCTCGGGGTGGCCCAGACCGTCGGCACCGTATGTACCGTTCCCTCCGCGCGCGAGGAAATCCGGAAAGAAGCCGACTATATTACGTCCTGTTCCGCCGGGCGCGGAGCGGTTCGCGAGGTGATTGAACTGATCCTGAAATCCAAGGGGATGTGGGAAGACGTGGTAAAGGAGTACGCGAGTGATCAACAAGTCCGTAATCATTAGTTTGCTGCTGGCCGTGAGCGTCGCGCTGCCCGCCGCCGCGCAGCAGGACGAACAACGCTTTCAAGGCTTCAACCTGCAGGGTTACAACGACAGCGGGGAAAAGGCCTGGGACGTCGTGGGCGAGACCGCGGATGTGGTGGACGGGACCAAGATCCAGCTGACCAACATTAATGCCAATACCTACGGCGAGCGGTCATTGAATGTCACCGCCGCTGAAGGGCTGGTGGACCAGAAATCCGGTTTTATGAAACTGGAGAAGGATGTGGTCATCACCAGTGATGATGGCTCCCAGATGATGACGGACTATGTCGAATGGAACCGGGAAGAAGACCTGGTTCAATCGGATGACGAAGTTTTTATTAAGAATGATAATTTTACGGCCACCGGCACCGGGCTCGAGGCCCGCCCCGGTATGAAAAGCGCGCAACTGAAGAAGGACGTAACGGTGCGCGTCGATACCAGTCAGTTGGCACCGGAATCGTCCGCCGAAGCGGTTGAGCCGCCCAAGCAATTTCTGACCGTGACCAGCGACGGACCGATGGTCCTGGATCAGCTGCTGAATAAAGCGCGTTTCGAGGTGAATGTGGTGGCTGAGCAGGAAGACCAGACGCTTAAAGCGGACGTCATTGAAATTTATTTTAAAGAAGGCATGCGCGATATTATCGAGATGGTCTGTATCGGGAATGTAGAAATCACCCAGGGCGACAACAGGACCTACGCGGAAAAGGCGACATACAATGCCGAGGACCAGAAGCTGACATTGTCCGGAAGACCCAAACTGATACTGGAAACGGGGGGTGAGAATGGCATTGCACCTCTTGGAAACTAAGAGCCTGGTAAAGCAATACGGCGGCCGGCGGGTGGTAGACGGATTGAGTATTTCCGTGGGCCGGTCGGAGATCGTTGGGCTGCTCGGCCCCAACGGCGCCGGCAAGACCACGACATTTTACATGGCCGTAGGGATCATTCAGCCCAATGAGGGGCAGATCCTCTTCGATAACGAAGATATTACGCGTAAATCGATCCACCAACGCTGCCGTCTGGGCATGGGGTATCTCGCCCAGGAACCGTCGATTTTCCGGAAGCTCACCGTGGAGCAGAATATCATGGCGATTCTGGAGACGCTGGATATCGGACCGCGCGAACGGCGTAAGCGGCTTGAATCCTTGCTGGAAGAATTGAACATAGCACACTTGGCCAAGAGCAAGGCTTACACGTTGTCGGGCGGGGAGCGGCGCCGGTTGGAGATTACCCGCGCGCTGGTCACCAATCCGTCCTTTCTGCTGTTGGACGAGCCGTTTTCCGGGATCGATCCGATCGTTGTGGCGGAGGCCCAGGAGATTATCAAGGAATTGAAGAACCGCGGTTTGGGGATCCTACTGACCGATCACAATGTCCGGGAGACGTTATCGATTACCGACCGGGCTTACTTAGTCAAAGATGGACGGATTTTCCGTTCCGGAAACGCGCAAGAGTTGATCAACGATCCGGATGCCCGCCGGTGGTACCTGGGCGAAAATTTTCGTATGTAGTTTCTGCGACGGCAGGAACGAACGGTTTTAGTAAAAGACGGCGGACGCGCCGCACCCAAGTGGTCTGTCGGCAGCTCAGCTTGCATCGGAAGGCTATCAAGAAGAAGGAGTATTAGACAAGATGAAAGTAGAAGTCAAGAAAGTCAATGAAGTGTCCCGTGAACTTACCTTTGAGGTCCCCAAGGAAACCGTAACTCCCAAGTTCGATGAAGTGTACAAGGACCTGGCGAAGAAGGTCACTGTGAAAGGTTTTCGCAAGGGCAAGGTCCCCCGGAATATTCTGGAAACGCATCATCGCCAGCAGGCCGAGGAGGAAGTGATTCGCAAAGTGGTCGGCGAGGCCTACGAAAAGGCCTTGCAAGACGAAGATATCCATCCCATCGACATGCCGGAGATTCATAACGTTTCGCTGAAGGAGGGCGTCGTCCGTTTTACCGCCAAACTCGAAATCAAACCGGATATCCAGCTGAAAGAATATAAGGGACTTAAGGTAAAGCGTAAGGAATCCAAAGTCACCGACGACGAACTTAACAAAACGCTGGAAATATTCAAACAAGGGGAGGGCAAGGACGTCGACGTGAACGATGATTTTGCCAAGGGGATGGGTTTTCCCAGTTTGGAGGAATTCAAAAAGTCTTTGGCGCGTCAGCTTGAGATGGAAAAGGACCGCCAGAACAAAGTGGATGTTGAGAATCAGATTATCGAACAGCTGTTGAAGTCCACCAAGGTAACCGTGCCGAAGTCGCTGGTCGAGCGTCAACTCCACCGCCGGTTGCACGATTACCAAAACCAAATGCAGCAACAGGGTATTGCGGCTGAAGAAGCGCAGAAGCGCATCAAGGAATCCGAGAAGGAATTACGGACTGCAGTCGAGAAGGACGTGCAGGTCTATCTGATCCTCGACAAGATCGCCGCCGAGGAGAAGATGGATATCAAGCAGGGCGAGAACCTTCCCGCGAAGGTTATCGAATTTCTGCTTAAAGAAGCAAAGTGGAGTTAAAGGCCATTCGTTCGACGGCCGGCCGTTCCACGCAACACAATCTCTAATACGGGAGGCAGGACAATATGGAAGTGAACAATTCCCTACTGGTACCAATGGTGGTCGAGAAATCGGGACAGGGCGAACGCGCCTACGACATTTATTCCCGCCTGTTGAAGGAGCGCATTGTTTTCATCGGGACCGCCATTGATGACAATGTGGCGAACCTGATCATCGCGCAGCTGCTCTATCTGCAAAGCGAGGATGCCAAAAAAGATATTCATGTGTATATCAATTCTCCCGGCGGATCGGTCACAGCCGGATTGGGCATTTACGACACGATGCAGTTCGTGAAGCCGGACGTGCGGACTTATTGTATCGGTCAGGCCGCCAGTATGGGATCGTTATTGCTGACCGCCGGCGCGCCCGGCAAACGTTACTCTTTGCCGTATTCTCGAATCATGATCCACCAACCGTGGGGCGGGGCCCAGGGGACGGCCAGTGACATTCACATTCAGGCCCAGGAAATCCTGCGGATGAAGGAAGAGTTGACCGGGATCTTGGCCAAGCATACTGGGCAGGAATTCGCCAAGGTCGAAAGGGACTGCGACCGGGATTACTACATGTCCGCCAAGGAAGCCAAGGAGTACGGTCTGGTCGATGAAGTGATTGAAGCCGTGCCGAAAGACAACAAATAACCGGACCATGGGACCGGCCGCGGATCCCCATCAGCTCATGAAAATACTCGTCAGCGACAAATTGGCCCCTGAGGGCCTGGCGATTCTCGAGGCGCAGAAAGAATTCCAGGTGGATGTCCGTAACGGGATGTCTCCCGACGAGCTGAAGAAGGTCATCGGCGAGTACGACGCCATTATCATCCGGTCGGCCACCACGCTGACCGGGGATATTATCGCTGCCGGCGCCAAATTAAAGGTGATCGGCCGGGCGGGCGTGGGACTCGATAACGTCGACCTGCCGGCGGCGACCAAAAAAGGGGTCGTCGCGATGAACACCCCGGGGGGAAACACCACCTCCACGGCGGAACACACGCTGAGCATGATGCTGGCCTTATCACGCAACATCCCTCAGGCGTGCGTGGCGATGCGCGCCGGCCGTTGGGACCGCTCGCAATTCAGCGGTGTTGAACTGCACGGCAAGACTTTGGGAATCATCGGCCTGGGCCGCATCGGCTCGACGGTTGCCCGTTACGCCAAGGCCTTCGGCATGCACGTGCTGGCCTATGATCCGTTCCTGTCAATGGAGGCTATCCAGCAGCAGGGGGTGGCCGCCGGGACTTTGGATCAGCTCTATGAGAATTCGGACTATATCTCGGTCCATATCCCCAAAACAGCGGAGACCGAGAATTTGATCGGGGCCACAGAGATCGCTAGAATGAAACCGGGTGTGCGCTTGATTAACTGCGCGCGCGGCGGCATTATTGATGAAACGGCCCTGGATGAGGCGCTGGCGTCGGGTCGTATCGCCGGCGCGGCACTGGATGTCTTTGCCGAGGAGCCGTTGGCCGCGGATTCACCGTTGCGCGGCCGCGAAAATTGTGTCCTCACTCCACATCTGGGGGCATCCACCTCCGAGGCGCAAGTCAACGTGGCGATTGAGATCGCCGAATGTGTTCGTGACGCTCTGATGGGCCGGGGGATCGTGAACGCCGTCAATTTTCCGTCCGTCGACGGGGAGACATACAGGCAACTTGAGCCCTATATTCATCTCGGTTTCTGCATGGGTAAATTCGCCGGACAGTTGATCAACGGCCGCATCAGTGAGGTCAAGATTACCTATAACGGCATCCTGACCCGGTACAAGACGGCGCCGGTCACCCTGTCCTTGGTGAACGGTCTGTTGACACCGATCCTGGAAGACCGGGTGAATTACGTCAATGCCCTGGATGTGGCCCGCGAACGGGCCATCGCGGTGCAGGAGATCACGTCCACCCGCGACGAGGAATTCACGAATTGTGTGAAGGTCGAGATCGAGACGGACAAGATTCCCTTTCTGATGATGGGGACGCTCTCCGGAAATAATTTGCCGCGGATCGTGCGCATCAATCAGACATATATGGAAGCGATCCCGGAAGGACACATTCTGTTTATTCACAATAATGACAAGCCGGGTATGGTGGGCGCCATCGGGTCCACATTGGGCGAAGGTCAGGTAAATATTGCGGGCATCACGCTCGGCCGGCGGGCTGATACCGGCACGGCAATAAGTGTCATCAATGTGGACAGTGAGGTCCCCGAAGAGGTTGTGGTAAGGCTTAGAAAGATTCCCGATATCTTGTATGTCAAGGAGATGAAGGTATGAGTATGTTGGCGGTCGATACGAACACACTGCTCTCCGGGTCGCGGTGCCTGATGTCCTCGGTGAGTACGGTCGGAATGGGCTTTGACGACGCCTTTTCGGTATTTTCGATTGCGTGGGCCCTGCTGTTTCTCGTCTTTCTGGTGCACGCGGTACGCATACCGTGGACGATTCTCGTAGCATCGATAGCGTACGTGTCGGTACAGGTCTGGCTGCTCGTCGGCCTCGTCTACGGAAATTTCGATATGTTCCTGGTCCGTCCCGGCGTCGACTCCGTGGTGCGTCTTTTTTGGTTGGCGCTCGGTCTGATCATGATTATCATCGGTGCGGTTCATATGCAGGATTGGGCCTCCATGCGCGGTGACCGTTCCGCTAAACCCAGGATCGGTTTTCCTAAAGAGGACAGCGGATCACAGGGGCTGTCCGACCTGTTTATCGTGAAGCTCTTTTTAAGTCTACTCTATATTGCAGTCGCGGCGGTAATGGGGGGCTTGGCCGTGGCCACCTGCGCCTTGACGTTGCAGGATTACGATGTTTTTATTGCGGTATTAAGCACCTCACACTTAGAGAATCAGGAAGCGGCCCTTCAGGATGCCATGCGTTATGTGGCGGCATATCTGTGGCCGAGTTTCGCGGCTGCCGTTGTCGCGGTGGTCTTTTGGCTTTCGAAAGCGGTCCGTAGCGCGGTGCAGGAACGTTTTCTCAAATTGAAATTTGTTTTCGCGCTCATTTATGTCGTGCTCGGAGTGGGTACGATTATCGGCGCGTTGTAACCGGTCGCGGCTGTGCGACGCCGCCGTGCCAAGGAAGGAAGTGGTCGTATATGAACATCGCCGTCGTCGGCTCCCAGTGGGGAGATGAAGGAAAAGGCAAACTTATTGATATCCTGTCTATGGAAAAGGATATCACCGTCCGCTATCAGGGAGGCAATAATGCCGGGCACACGGTATGCGTGGCTGACAAGGAGTACGTGTTTCACCTGCTGCCGTCAGCCATTTTACACAAGAACAAGGTGTGCGTGATCGGCAACGGCGTGGTGGTTGACCCGATGATTTTAATCCGGGAGATCCAAAATCTTAAGGCCAAGGGGATCAATGTCACGGAGAAAAGGCTCAAACTGTCCGGCCTGTGCCATGTGATTATGCCGTATCACCGTATTCTGGACGGCCTGCGCGAGCAGAAGCGCAAAAACAAGATCGGGACGACCGGACGCGGCATCGGCCCGTGCTACGCGGACAAGGTCGCTCGCTGCGGTATCCGTATGATTGATCTGCTCAATCCGCGCGTGTTGAAGGACAAGCTTGAGGACAATTTGCGGGAAAAGAATGAAATATTCCGGAAAGTTTACGACGCAAAAGGATACGGCCTCAAGAAAACCTACGAAGAATATCTCGAGTACGGCAGGATCCTCAAGCCGTTTATCTGCAATACGGTCATCTACATTAATGACCAGATCGACAAGGGCAAGTCCGTCTTGTTTGAGGGGGCTCAGGGTACTTTCCTGGACATCGATTTCGGGACCTATCCGTTCGTCACCTCATCCAACTCGATTGTGGGCGGGATATGTTCCGGCACGGGTGTCGCGCCTACCCGGATCAACAAATCTATCGCCTGTGTCAAGGCCTATACCACCCGGGTCGGAGAAGGTCCGTTCCCGACCGAATTTTCTTCGGTCTTGATGGACCAGATCCGCAAAAAGGGGAATGAATTCGGCGCCACGACCGGACGTCCCCGCCGTTGCGGCTGGTTTGACAGTGTGCTGGTCCGTTACTCGGTGATCATCAATGGGATATCCGAGCTGGCGATCATGAAGCTCGACGTCCTGGATGAGCTGGAAGAGATCCAGATCTGCACCGGATATAAGTATAAAGGGAAGGTCTATAAGGAGTTTCCCATGGATTTCGAGAAGTTATGCGGCGTCAAACCGGTTTACGAGGCTGTTCCGGGCTGGAACAGCTCCACATACGGCCTGAAAAATTACGCCGATCTGCCCAAGAATGCCAAGAACTACATTACCCGCCTGGAAAAGTTGCTGAAGGTCGGCGTCAAGTATATCTCCACCGGTCCCAAACGGGACGAAATTATCGTCCGATAATTTCGTATCTTGTTGGGATACATTGAGTTGTTATAATTTTCTTGACTTTAAATTACACTCATGCTAATGTTGGGTATTGCTAAAGGAGGAAAAGCATGCATTTTCACTTGAGAAAGCTTTCTATGGCCGTTATTGCCGTTTTTGTTACGGTGAGCACCAGCGGCTGCACCTTTATTTTCCAAAAAAACCGCCGACCCGATGTCGATAAGATTCAAGCGATGCAGGATGAAGTCCGTTCGCTGAAAGATGAAAAGTCTCAGCTCCAGCGCGCCAAGGAAGAGCTGGAGAAGCAGATGTCTCAGGAGATCGCGGACAAAGAGGTCAAGGTTCAGATGCTCGAACGGGGCCTGGTTATTACGTTTGTAGCCGAGGTCCTGTTTGACTCCGGAAAGGCGGACCTGCGCGAAGGCTCCAAGTCCCGTCTGAGCAAGGTGGCCAATACGCTCAACACCACTGTCAAAAATCTGGATGTCGGTATTGAGGGTCACACCGACAATGTTCCAATCAAATACTCGGGTTGGAAGTCCAATTGGGAGTTGTCCAGCGGGCGAGCGCTCAGCGTCCTGCACTTTTTGATCGAACAGCACAAGGTTGACCCCAATCGTTTAGCCGCTACCGGTTACGGCCAATACAAACCTGTCGCTTCCAACAATACCGCGGAAGGCCGTCAGAAGAACCGCCGGGTGGAAATCGTTATCCTGCCTGAGGCCGAAGTAGAAGGAAGATAACCGAATTATGCGCATTTTTGCGATGATAGTCGCGATTGTCATTGCCGCGGCGTCGGTGGGTTTGGCATACCGTTATTACAAAGGCGCCAGCAAGGCCGAAAACGATCTCAATCAGGAACGCTATCAGCGTATGGTGGCAGAGGAAAATCTGCAGAACACCAAACTGAAGGTCAAGAGTCTCGAAGGACAATTGGAGAAATCCGAGCAAAAGGCTCAGAGCCTTGAACAGCGGGCCCAGAAATTTGCCGCGATCAATGAGGACCTTAAGACGCGCCTCGAAAAGGCCTCCGAAATCCAGAAGCGACTCGAAGAGAAGATCCTCGAGTTCGATATGATTTCACAGCAGTTGTAGCGCAGCTGCCCAACAGCCTGAATCTCGAGAAGTTTTCGGATGGGGGATAATCAATCCCCCATTTTGTTTGTAAACGACCATGAGCCAGGAACTTGATATAGAACGGATTCCCCGGCACGTTGCCATCATTATGGACGGTAACGGTCGTTGGGCTGAAAAGCAAAACCTTTCGCGGACGCAAGGGCATATTGCCGGAGTCAAGCGGGTCGAAGAGATCATCGACTATGCCAGCGAAATCGGCATCGAAGCGGTAACCTTATACACCTTCTCATCCGAAAACTGGAACCGTCCCAGCAATGAAGTCTCCACGATTATGAATATCGTGGCCGCTGTTCTGAACCGGAAGTTGAAGAAGCTTAAGCAGGACAACTTCAAGTTCCGCATGATCGGCCGCGAAGAGGGGCTGCCTGAGAATTGTCTGGAGGCTATTAAGCTCGTGGTCGAGGAGACCAAGGAAAATAAGGGCGTAAAGATCAACCTGGCGTTCAATTACGGATCACGTATTGAGATTCTCGACGCCATCAAAAGCATCGCCCGGTCAGTTCAGCAGGGAAAACTTTCCGTCGAAGATATCGACGAGAATTCTGTCAATGATGCATTGTACACGCATGGATTACCGGACCCGGACTTGTTGATCCGGACTTCCGGTGAACAGCGGATCAGCAATTTTCTGCTGTGGCAATTGTCCTACGCGGAACTTTATTTTACCGATAAATTCTGGCCTGATTTCAGTATTGAGGAGTTCAAACGGGCCTTGCTGGACTATCAGAACCGGCAAAGGCGTTTTGGGAATCTGACTCCTCAGTCTTGAGCCCATGAACAGAGACCGCTGGATTAGTTCGACGATTATGATCACTCTCACGGTAGGGGCCTTGCTCAACCGTTGGGTGTTGCTCTTTGTCACGTTGGCGCTGACGATCGGCGCGATGTACGAGTTCTTCCACCGCATCAAAAAGAAGGGGATCCCGATATACAGCTATACCGGGATCGTCATCGGGGTGATCATTCCGTTGGTGGCATTCTTTCAGCTGGAACCGGCACGTAAATGGGACCTGCTTTTCATCGCCGCCGCACTTTTGGTGATCTTTGTCATGCAGCTCAGCCGCAACGACAATACCAACGCGATCGTCGGCATTTCATGTACCCTGTTCGGCGTGCTGTACGTGTCGTGGTTTTTCAGCTTTCTGATCAAGATTTATTACCTGATGCCCGAGGTCCCGAACGCGGGCGTGAAGATGCTGGCGTTCCTGCTTTTGGTCACTAAATGCGGTGACATGGGGGCATTGCTCGTCGGATCGAAGTACGGAAAGAAATTGCTGGTGCCCAAGATCAGTCCCAAAAAGACCGTGGAAGGGGCGATGGGCAGTACGGCGGCGAGTGTCATGGCCGCGCTGATCGGTTGCCAGTTGCTCCCGGTACAGTTGGATTTGTCGCTGTGGCACATTGCCCTGATGGGGGCGGTATTCGGCGGATTAGGTCAATTGGGGGACATGTCCGAATCGATGATCAAGCGGGACCTGGGGGTCAAGGACTCGGGCAAGATGTTGCCGGCCTTGGGAGGCGCTTTGGACGCAATCGACAGCCTGCTGTTCTCGGCGCCGGTGTTTTATTTCTACATCATATCCCTGATATAGATTTTTGCTTTTATGGCGGTTAAAAATATTGTCATTCTCGGTTCGACCGGTTCGATCGGCATCAGCACGCTGAAAGTTATTGAGCGCTATCCCGCGCGATTCAAGGTCTTCGCCTTGAGCGCGTATAACAACGTTCAGCTCCTTGAAAAACAAATTCATACGTTCCGGCCGCGGTATGCCGTAGTCAGCGACCGGGGCATGGAATATTTTCGCGGTCGCTCCCTTAACGGGACCAAGTTGTTGCACGTCGATCACGACCTGGAAGATATTGTCGCCCGGCGGAGCGTATCGCACGTGGTCATCGGAATGCGTGGAAGCGCCGCGTTGGGGCCTTTTCTGAGCGCGGTCAATAACGGCAAGACCGTGGCCCCGGCGAATAAGGAAGCCCTGGTTATCGCCGGGGAACTGATCATGCGGCAGGCCCGCCGCCACAACGCCGTTATTGTCCCGGTAGACAGCGAACAAAGCGCTATTTTTCAGTGTCTGCAGGGTCAAAACCGGTCTGAATTGAAGAAGATTTATTTAACCGCCTCCGGAGGGACATTGCGCACCGTCGCCCGGCAGCGGTTCGACAAACTGTCGGTCGCCGAGATTCTCAATCACCCGCGCTGGAAGATGGGTAAGAAGATCACGGTCGATTCCGCGACCTTGATGAACAAGGGGTTTGAAGTTATCGAGGCGTTGCGTTTGTTCGAATTAACGGTCGAACAGGTGGAAGTCGTCATCCATCCCGAGGCTATTATCCATTCCATGGTCGAATATGTGGACGGATCAATCATCGCGCAGCTGGGGGTGACCGATATGCGGATTCCCATTCAGTACGCCTTGACGTATCCCCAGCGGCTAGACGCCGGATTGAAGCCTTTGGACTTTGCACAGCTCAAGTCGCTGAATTTTGAAAAACCGGATTACCGGAAGTTTCCGGCCTTGTCGCTGGCCATCGCGGTCGCGCGCCAGGGGGGTACGCTGCCGAGTGTCCTGAACGCTGCGGACGAAGAGGCGGTTGAAGCCTTCCTTAATAAACGAATCAAGTTGACGGATATCTACCGGTCCGTGGAGAAAGTAGTCACGCGGCACCGGGTCAGAACAAAACCGAACCTCAATCAAATCCTGGAAGCCGATGTTTGGGCCCGGGAAGAAACCAGAAAGGTGATTTCTGAGTTATGATGGCATTCGAGGGAGTTTTATCGGGATTTTGGAGCACGGCAATTTTCTTGCTGGTGCTCAGCATCCTCATTGTGGTGCATGAATGGGGCCATTTCATTACCGCGAAGCTGCAGGGCATCCAGGTCGACGAATTCGCCCTAGGATTCGGGCCGACGCTGTGGCAGCAGAAATGGCACGGGACCAACTATATGATCAAGGCCTTTCCCTTGGGCGGCTATGTCCGTATGGCCGGTGACGAACGGGAAAAGGCGACTGGGGCGCCGGACGAATTTTTTTCCAAGTCTCCCGAACAAAGGGCCTTGGTGGTCTTCAACGGTCCCCTTATAAACTTTGTTTTGGCCTATGTCAGTTTTGTACTGGTCTTTATGCTGGGATATCCGGATTTGTCGACGAAGGTGACTGAAGTCGTCAAAGACGGACCGGCGGTCACCTCCGGTATTCAGGTCGGGGATCGTGTTGTCGCGCTGAACGGGAAGAAATTATGGGGACTGATGCATATGGAGCGGTTGCTTGAGGGAACGGATGACGCCCTGATGACTGTGACCATCGAGCGCGGCGGCCAAAAAATGGATTATCAGATCAAACCCGAAGTAGAGGAACGGCCGGACCTGTTGCAGGTCCCGACGATGTTCCGTGAAATCGGACTCGGTTTCCTTCCCAACCGGGTGGCGATCGTGGATGACACGCCCGCGGATAAGGCGGGGTTGATGCCCGAAGACGTGATTGTCGGGATCGACAATATGACCGTCACCAATTGGCGCACCTTGCATGAGGCGGTGGCGGATACGACCGGGGAGTTTATCAAGGTCAGCTATATACGTGACGGAAAGCCGGCGGTGATGAACATCAAACCGAAGATCGTCGAGCGTACCGACAGTGAGACGGGCGAAATGAAGAAGGTCCGACAGCTGGGTGTCGCGCCGATGCAGGACACCGCCCGTTACCGGTTTGGATTTCTGGAATCGTTCGGTTATGGCTGGGACCAGTTGTGGTACATTACCACGCTCACCTATGAGGCGCTTTACCGGATGGTCACCAAGACCATGCCGGCGCGTGATTCGCTCACCGGACCAGTGGGGATCTTTGTGATCGTGCAGGAATCGGCCAAGCTCGGACTCTCGCCGCTCATCTTTACGCTGGGCGTGATCAGCGCCAGTTTGGCCATCTTCAACCTGCTGCCCATGCTGCCGCTGGACGGCGGGCATTTGGCTTTGCTGGCTGTGGAAAAGGCGCGCGGCCGGCCGTTGTCGCAAAAAGTGGACGAGTTTTGCGCTAAGCTCGGCTTCACCTTCATTATTCTGCTGGCGTTGTACGTCTTTTATATCGATTTCGACCGATTCGGCTGGATAGCGGCCGTGAAAGACTTTTTTACCAATTTGGGAAAGTAATCTGAGAAAGGAGTGCTGCCATGGCTGAGGACCTCAGAGATAAAGTCAACCGGTATCTGATCAATAGCACCGAGTTTCTCAAGGTCAAGGATCAGATGACGGAGGACCAGTTGCGCGCGTTCGTCAACCGGTCCATTGATGATATGATCAATGAGCAGGACCTCGAGATCAGCATGGAGGAGCGCGGGGCCCTGATCAAGTCCATGGTCAGTGCAGTGCTCAGTCTCGGGCCGCTGCGTCCGTTGATGGAGGATGAAACCATCACCGAAATCATGGTCAACGGTTACGACACGATTTACATCCAACGCTTCGGGAAGATCGAGAAAACCGACGTCAAATTCGAAAGCAACGCCGCACTGGCGCATACCACTCAGAAAATTTTGGCGACGTCCGAGACCAACAAAAGGTGCGACGAGTCCAATCCGTACGTCGACTTTTCTTTGCGCGACGGTTCCCGGGTCAACGCGATTCTGCCGCCGTGTTCCCTGATGGGCCCGGTGCTGACGATCCGTAAATTTAAGGAAGACATCGGATCCACGCAGCAGCTCCTGGAAATCAAAGAGTTGAACGATGCCATGCATGATCTTTTAGTCGCCGGTATGAAATCGAAGTGCAACGTCATTTTCTGCGGTGCGACGGGTGCCGGAAAGACGACCTGTATGAACTGTTTCTCCACGCACATTCCCGAGGAGGAACGGATCATCACGATCGAGGACACCCCGGAGTTGAATCTCATGCAGGACCACGTCGTGCGACTGCAGTCAAAGCCCCCCAACATTGAAGGCAAGGGGGAAATCACCATGGCGGACCTCTTTACCAACTCCCTGCGTATGCGTCCCGACCGGATTATCATCGGGGAAATCCGGGGTAAGGAAATGCTCGATTTGATCCAGTCGATCAGTTCGGGTCACAGTGGGTCGCTGGCTATCGTCCACGCGGAGTCACCCGAAGACTGTTTCAGCCGGATGGTCACCATGATGTTGATGACCGGGATCCGCCTGAGCAACGCGGAACTGCAAAAGCAGGTGGCCCGTGCGGTCGACATGATCGTACACGTCGAGCTGTACAACGACGGGGTCCGGCGGATCGCCAACATCACCGACGTTGTATGGGATGAGGAGAAACAAAAGACATTTCTGCACGACATTTGGTACTGGAAGCAGACCGGAGACATGGTTGACGGCGTTCTGCTGGGGGACTGGGTCAAGAACCTCCGGATACCGTCCTTCATGCCGAAATTCATTAAACACCGGGTGGAATTCCCGAAAGATTATTTCGATAAAGCGTAGCCCTATGTATTGGAGTCAGTCGTTTATCCCCACACTCAAGGAAACTCCGCAAGGTACAGAAGCGGTCAGCCATCGGCTTCTGTTGCGCGCGGGTATGATCCAGATGCTCACTTCGGGCGTGTACAATTATCTCCCGCTCGGGCTGAAGGTCCTGTCCAACATCGAACGCGTCATTCGTGAAGAAATGGACGCCGCCGGGGCCAACGAGCTCCTGATGCCCAGCGTTCATCCGCTGGATATCTGGAAGCAGACGGGCCGTGACCAGACGTTGAAGGACGTGATGCTGACCTTTCAGGACGGCAAAGGCCGCGACATGTGCCTGGGACCGACCCACGAGGAGATCATTACGGATATCGTGCGTAATCATGTGCAGTCATACCGGCAGCTTCCCGTGACACTGTATCAGATCCAAACCAAGTTTCGTGATGAGCTGCGGCCGCGTTACGGGATTGTCCGGGCGTGTGAATTCGTGATGAAGGATGCCTACAGTTTTGATCGCGACAAGGAAGGTCTACAGAAGAATTATGACATCATGTTCGAGGCCTATCAGAAAGTGTTCAAAAGGCTGGACCTGGACGTGGTGATCACGGAGGCCGACTCGGGAGCGATGGGCGGGGACGTTTCCCATGAATTTATGGTCCCGGCCGATATCGGTGAAGACGAGGTGGAGATCAACGGCGAGCAAAAGGTCGCGATGGAGTTGGGTCATATATTCCAGCTGGGAACCAAGTACAGCGACGCCTTGGGCGCCAATTTTCTCGACGAGGACGGTAAGTCCAAGCCGATCATTATGGGCTGCTACGGCATCGGGGTCAGCCGCGTTATCGCCGCGATCATCGAAACGCATCACGACGATAAGGGCATCATCTGGCCGCGCGAGGTCGCTCCTTATGCGGTGGAGGTCCTGCCGATTTTCAAGAAATCCGAGGACGATACCTTGAGCCTGGCGCGGCAGTACCATAACGAGCTGCTGAGCCGGGGGATCACCGTCCTCTGCGATGACCGGGACGAGTCCGCAGGAAAGAAATTCAACGACGCGGATTTGATCGGAATTCCGTGGCGTATCATAATCGGCCAGCGCAATCTGGCCGAAGGCAAGGTTGAACTCAAGGAGCGCGCCAGCGGGGAAACGACCCTGGTGGATAAGGACCAGGCCGTGGCGGCGTTGGCGGAACGGTTGAATTAAAGCGCCATGAGCGAGAGCATTCTTGAGGAAATTCAACAGCTCGCTGAAAAATTGTGCGAGCAGCTTGGGTTGGATCTGGTTCATATTGCCGTAAAGCGGGTAAACCAGGTCACCAATATCGATGTGTTGACCGACCGGCCGCGCGGCGGCATTACGATCGAAGAATGCAGCCGGCTGAACAGAATGTTGTGCGACGAGGTGGACGCTCGTGAGCTGTTCCCCACCGGCTACACCGTGCGGGTATCCTCGCCCGGCGTTGACCGGCCGTTGCGTCACGAACGGGATTTCTTGAGAGTGATCGGGCGGCCCGTCAGATTTTATTTGTCGCAAAAGGTCGCCGGCAAGCTCGAGCAGGTCGGGCTGGTGGAAACGGCCGATGCCGACCGGGTTATGATTTCACAAAATTCGGAATCATTGACGATTCCGATGGAACTAATAAATAAGGCCATTCAGGAAATTTAGAACGAGAGAGGACGAACGATGGAAAGCAGTGAACTCTTAGCGATCTTGGAGCAGTTGGAGCGCGATAAAGGTATTAACAAAGATGTGTTGGTAGAGGCGGTTGAGGCCGCGGTGGCATCGGCGGCCAAGAAATTGTGGACGGTGGACAAGGACGAAGAAGTTCGCGTCGAGTTGGACAAGGTCACCGGTAAGCTCACGGCGTATGCCGGCGACGAAGAGATCCGCTCCAGTGAGTTCGGGCGGATCGCCGCGCAGACTGCCAAACAGGTGGTCATTCAGAAGATCCGCGAGGCCGAGAAAGATGTTGTCTTCGATGAGTACCGCAAGCGTGTCGGAGAAATTATCAGCGGGAGTGTATACCGGTTCGAACGCGGCAACATAATCATTGATCTGGGCAAGACCGAGGCGCTGATTCCGCGCCGCGAACAGTCGTCCAAGGAGGAATTCAAGCAGGGTGACCGGATTCGCGCCTATGTTCTGGACGTGAAACGCGAGAACCGCGGGCCGCAGATCATATTGTCGCGTGCGCATCCCCAATTCGTCAAACGCCTCTTTGAGCTCGAGGTTCCCGAGATCCTGGAAGGCATCGTCGAAATCAAGTCCATATCCCGCGACGTCAGCGAACGGACAAAGATCGCTGTTCATTCCAAGGACGAGAAGGTTGACTCGGTCGGCGCGTGCGTGGGTATGCGCGGGTCCCGCGTCAAGAATATCGTGTCGGAACTGCAGGGAGAAAAGATCGACATCGTGCGTTATTCCCAGGACATCAAGGAGTATATCCAGGCGGCGCTGTCGCCCGCGGAGATCTCGCAGATTCAGCTCGATTATGACGGTAAAAAAGCGAATATCATCGTTGCCGATGATCAGCTGTCCCTGGCGATCGGCAAGCATGGCCAAAACGTGCGTCTGGCCAGTCAGCTTGTCGGCTGGGAGTTGGATCTGTTTTCATTTGACCAGTGGGCCGAATACCAGGAGAAGCTGGAGCAGGAGGAAGAAGCGGAGCAGGATGAGACGGCCGCTGGGACCGAAGAAGGGGCCTCGCCGGCATCCGGAGCAGGTGATTCGGGTGAGGACGGCGATCAGGAAGAATATGAAGAGGAAATCATCCAGGAAATCTCGATTGCCGATTTAACCGGTGTCGGCGACAAGCTGATCGCCGAGCTGGAGGCTAAAGATCTGGGAACCCTGGACAGCATCGCGGAGGCGAGTGTTGAGGATTTGACACAAATCAAGGGATTGGGTAAAATCAAGGCTCAAAAAATGATCGAGGAAGCCAAGAAATTACTCGCCGAGTGCGAAGAGGAGTAAGGTGTTAGCTGTATGAAAGTTGTTGAACTAGCGAAAGAACTGAACACAGATAGCGAAACGATTCTGGCGGCGCTGAAGAATCTGAAGCTTAAGGCCAAAGACAGCGAACAGGACCTGAATGTGGCGGTCGTGTCCGTGGTGAAGAGTGCTTTTAAGAAGGGTGACATTCCCAAGGTGGTCAAAAAGAAGGCCGTGAAGAAAGCCGCCAAAGCGGACGCCGAAGAGGCACCGGCCAAGAAGACCGTCAAGAAGGTCGTCAAGAAGGTGGCTCGTAAGAAGGCCGAGGACAAAGATGGGGAGCCGGTCAAGAAGACGGTCAAAAAGAAAGTCGTCAAGAAAAAGGTCGTTAAGAAATCGGTCAAGGTCAAAAAGAAGGATGACGAGACGGATGCCCAGGCCGCGTCCAAAGATGCCGATGCCAAGAAGGCCAAGCCGGCGGAAGACAAGCCGGCGGCGGAGACCAAACCGAAGCCCAAGAAGAAAATCAATCAATCGCCGGTGATTACCCTCAAGCCGCTGTCCCGCAAACGCCGCAAGTCGACCCGCGACGATAAGAAGGAATCGGCGGTACCGACCCAACCGACGGCAGAACAAGCCGCCGACAAATTGGCCGAGGCCGAAAAGGCCCTGGACAATCTGCTTTCCGACGAGAATCTTCCGGAAATCGAAATCAAGGTGCCGATTACCGTTAAGGATTTTGCCACGACCATCCAGCAAAAGCCGAGTATGGTCCTCACCCACATGATGAAAATGGGTATGTTGGCCCATATCAATCAGAGCCTCGGGGAAGAGGTGGTCAGCAAACTTACGCGGGACTTCGGATTCAAGCTGATAAAGATCAAGACTCAGGAAGAGCAGTTGATCGACATGCACATCCAGGAAGACGACGATGAATCGGAACTGCTGCCGCGAGCGCCGGTCATCACCTTTATGGGACACGTCGACCACGGAAAGACGTCACTCCTCGACCGCATCCGCAAGTCCAAGATTACCGACCAGGAACACGGCGGGATTACCCAGCATATGGGGGCCTATTCCGTCGAAATGCCCAAAGGCCGGATCACGTTTCTGGACACGCCGGGTCACGAGGCCTTTACCGCCATGCGGGCGCGCGGGGCGCACATTACGGATATCGTGGTCTTGGTCGTGGCCGCGGACGAAGGGATCATGCCGCAGACCGAGGAAGCGATCGATCACGCCCGGGCGGCGAATACTCCCATTGTCGTCGCGATGAACAAGATGGACCGGCCCGGTGCCAACCCGGACAACGTCAAGAAGCAGCTCGCCGAACGCGACCTGGCTTCGGAAGACTGGGGCGGCAAGACGGTGGTCGTCGGCGTCTCCGCCATGACCGGCGAAGGGATCGATGAGTTGCTGGAAATGATCCTGCTGGAAGCCGAACTTCTTGAATTAAAGGCCAACCCGCACAAGCGCGCCTCCGGTATCGTCGTGGAAGCGCATCTCAGCCAAGGGAAAGGGACGGTCACCACTTTGATCGTGCAGAGCGGAACGCTGAGCGAAGGCGATTATCTGATCGCCGGACCGCATTGGGGCAAGGTCAAGGCCCTGTTCGACGATCACGGACGGACGATTAAGGAAGCCGGACCGTCGATGCCGGTGGAAATCCTCGGCCTCTCCGAAGTGCCGGACGCAGGGGAGATGTTTTATGTCGTTCCGGACGAACGGCAGGCCAAAGAAATTTCTTACACCCGCCAGGAAAAGATCAAGAACAAGAAGATGCAGGCTTCGTCCGCCATATCGCTGGACGATCTCTACGCCCAGATCCAGGACGGTGCGATCAAGGAATTGAACGTCGTCCTCAAGGCGGACGTGCAAGGATCCCTGGAGGCACTTAAGGACTCTCTGGAAAAGATCCCCAGCGACAAGGTTAAGGTCAAGTTTATCCATGTCGGCGTCGGTGAAATCAATACCTCCGATGTGCTGTTGGCGGTGGCCTCCAAGGCAATCATTATCGCCTTTCACGTGGGCATCAATCCCAAGGCCAGGGAGGCCCTGGAAAAGGACCCGGTGGAGGTCCGTGAGTACCGCATCATTTACGACGCGGTCAACGACATCCGCAATGCCCTGGAGGGTATGCTCGAGGCCAAGACCAAGAAAAACTTCTTCGCCAAGATTGAGGTCAGACAGGTCTTTAAGTTGACCAAGGGGATCGTCGCCGGCTGCTACGTCACCAAGGGGAAAGTCCCGCGCAAGGCGCATGTGGACCTGGTCCGCGAAGACGAAATCATCTACTCCGGGATTATCGCGTCGCTCAAGCGCTTCAAGGAAGATGTCAAGGAAGTGACGGAAGGCATGGAGTGCGGTATTCAACTGGAAAACTTTACCGAATACCAGGCCGGCGATATGCTCGAAGTCTACACCATCGAAAAGATTACCCAAAGGCTGTAACAGCCAAACCCGTCATACCCGTTTGCGATCCATCATGAAGAAAACCGTTTTCAGCGGCATGCGCCCGACCGGAAAGTTGCACCTCGGCCATCTCGTGGGTGCCTTGCACAATTGGCTGGCGCTTCAGGAGCAGCATCAGTGTATATTCTGCATCGTGGACTGGCACGCCCTGATGGGCGAATACGAACAGAGCGAGCATATCCGCGAGAACGTCCTGGAGATGGCGATCGACTGGATCGCCTGCGGGATCGACCCGGAGCGGTCGATTATCTACGTGCAGTCCGAGGTTCCCGAGCACCTCGAATTGCAGATGATTTTATCCTGCATCACCCCGTTGGGCTGGCTGGAGCGTAATCCGACCTACAAAGAGCAATTGCGGGAGATCAAGACCCGCGATCTGCAGACCTATGGATTTCTGGGCTATCCGGTGCTTCAGGCTGCCGATATCCTGCTCTACCGCGCCAACGCGGTCCCGATCGGGGAGGACCAGTTGCCCCACCTGGAGCTGACCCGCGAGATTTCGCGGCGGTTCAACCATATTTTCAAGACCGATTATTTCGAAGACTGCGAGGCGATCCTCACGCAGACACCCCGGCTGATGGGTCTGGACGGCCGCAAGATGAGCAAAAGTTATCAGAATGCCATCAATCTCAGCGATGATCCCGATGAGATCGGAAAAAAGGTCAAGACCATGATCACCGATCCCGAACGGATCCGTCTGAAAGACCCCGGCCATCCTGATATCTGCAACGTCTACAGTTATTATCAAGTTTTTGCTCCACAACAGGTCAAAGAGGTATATAATTGGTGTACGGGCGCCCAGAAGGGTTGTACCGAGTGCAAATCGATCCTCGCCGGGCATTTGGCCGACACGCTGCGGAACGTGAGTGCCAAACGCCGGGAGCTCACCGGCGACCGTGACCGCATCAGAGATATTTTGTCAGACGGACGCGACAAGGCTCGTCAGATTGCCGCGCAAACAATTGCCGAAATCAAAGAGATAGTCTTTCCATGAGCTACAAATTACGCCTGGATGTTTTTGAAGGTCCGCTGGACCTGCTGTTGTATCTGATCAAAAAGAACGACATCGATATCAAAGACATCCCGATCGTCAAAGTCACCGAACAGTACATGGAGTACATCGAGATGATGAAACTCCTGGATCTGGAAATCGTCGGTGACTTTCTTGTTATGGCGGCCACCCTGATTCAAATCAAATCCAAGATGTTGTTGCCGCCGGATCCTTCCGCAGAAGAGGAAGATGAAATCGATCCCCGCGACGAACTCGCCCGCCGTCTGCTGGAGTACAAGCGGTTCAAGGAAATTGCCGAGACCCTGGAGTCCCATGAATTGCAGCGTAAGGACTATTATACGCGCCGTCTCGACGACGATCAGATGCAGCAGATTAAGGACGATGCCCGGGAAGTGTTCTTTGAGGCGAGCCTCTTTGATTTGATCACCGCTTTCCAGGAGGCCCTTCAACGGACGCCTGAGGAGATTATCCATGAAATTATCCAGGAAGAGTTTACCGTTGAGGATAAGATCCACGATATTCTGCATGAGCTGATTCAGCAGGAAAAGATGTCCGTCAAGGCCATATTCAAGAGATGCCGCAGCCGTTCCGAGATCGTCGTATCGTTTATTGCTGTACTGGAACTGATCCGTTTGAGAGAAATAAAGGCCTATCAAGCCGCCCCGTTTGACGATATTCAAATCGTACGCAACCAGGGCAGTAAAGACCGGGACCAACCGCCCGCCGAACCCGGCCCGCCCGATCCGCAATAAATAACCTGTCGCCTATGGAAGAGCACCGCAAGATTATTCTGAATCAGGAGACCGAGGAAGACCAGGTATACAGCCTGTCGTTGCGTCCGCAGATGCTCGGTGATTTTGTGGGGCAGCGAGACGTCGTCGACAATCTTAAAATAGCGATCCAGGCGGCCAAACTGCGGCAGGAACCGCTGGAGCACGTCCTGTTTTCAGGCCCGCCCGGATTGGGGAAGACGTCGTTGGCCAATATCGTGGCCAATGAAATGGGCTCGCGGATAACGGTCACCTCAGGCCCGGCGATTGACCGGGCCGGTGACCTGATCGGGATTCTGACCAATCTCGAGAAGGGAGATATCCTGTTTATCGACGAGATCCACCGGCTGTCCAAAATGGTGGAGGAGTTCCTCTATCCGGCGATGGAAAGCTTCAAGATTGATTTTATCGTAGACAAGGGGCCGTATGCGAAAACTATCAATTTCAATCTCAAACCGTTTACCTTAATCGGGGCTACCACGCGCAGCGGACTCTTGGCCTCACCTCTGCGGGACCGGTTCGGTATCTTTCATCACCTGGATTTCTACACCCATGATGATCTGGCTTCCATCGTGGGCCGTTCGGCGGAGAAATTGAATATGATCATCGATTCGGAAGCCGCGTTGGAATTGGCTCGGCGTTCGCGCGGTACGCCGCGGATCGCCAACCGGTTATTGCGCCGGGTTCGGGACTACGCTCAGGTCAAGAAGGAGTCCGACAATATCTGCGCTCGCGTCGTCGAGGAATCGATGCGGACCCTCGGTATCGACGCCTGCGGTCTGGATGATGCCGACCGGAGGCTGTTGAACGTCATCAAGGAGAATTATAAAGGCGGGCCGGTCGGAATCGAAACCTTGGCGGCTACGCTTAATGAGGAAGTGGATACCCTGGTCGACGTCATCGAACCGTATCTTTTGAAAATCGGCTTTTTGAACCGTACTCCGCGCGGACGTGAACTGACCGAGTCCTCGCGACGGCATATCCGGATGCCGGCCACCGGCAAAGGGCAGAATCAGCTCTTTTAGGAAGGAAGCGGCGGCCATGGCCAGAATCTTGATCATAACGGGAGCCATTTTGATTCTGCTCGGCGGATTGTTGACGTTCCTTCCCAAGATACCGTGGCTGGGGCGCTTACCCGGCGACATCCTGGTCAAGCGGGAAAACATGACGTTTTATTTTCCGCTGGCTACCTGCATCCTGCTCAGTCTGTTGATCAATTTGATCCTCTACCTTATAAATAACAGGTGATCATGAGGCTATTGCGATTGCTGTTGAGTGTTTGTCTGGCCGTTGCCGTTGCGTTACCCGCGGCGGCGGATGACGATCCCGTTATCCGGGTGGCGATCCTCCAGGCTGAGGGAGACTTTGTGATTTCCGCGCGCGGCGTGTACACCGTTACCGATCAAAAGTCCGGAATGCTGTTGGTGGAAGGCCGCCGGCTGCGACGTTCGCGAGTACAGGCCGTCGACGGCGGTTTGGCCATCGGCAGCAGGTTCTTTGACAGCCGGCATCTGCGGGTCTCTTCGCAAAAAGATGTGACCATCTATGCCCACAACAAGCAGGGACAGTTCCGGGGATCAATCGATGTTATAGCGGGTAAGGACGGGAAATTGCTGGTGATCAACCGGCTGGATTTGGAATCTTACGTCAAGGGCGTCTTGTTGCATGAAGTTTCCGACCGTTGGCCGATTGAAGCCACCAAGGCCCAGGCGGTAGCGACGCGGACTTACGCCCTGTACAAAGCGGCGGAGAACAAGGCTCAACCGTTTGATGTGACCAGTGATATTTATTCCCAGGTGTACGGCGGCAAAACGGCGGAGCGTTTTCGCACCGATATTGCCGCTGAGTACACAAAAGGTCAGGTCATGGTCTTTGAAGGGAAGATCATTCCCGCGTTCTTTCATGCAAACAGCGGCGGTCACACTGAAGACGCCAACATCGTCTGGGGTATCGACCTGCCACCCTTGAAGGGGGTGGAGGATCCCTATTCCAAGGACATGCCGGCCTACACCTGGAAAAAGAATTTTCAGTCCCGTGAGATTCAGGAAAAGCTGCAGGCCGCGGGCATCAAAGTAGGGATGATCAAGGATATCGAGGTCACCAATAGGACGCCCAGCGGACGTATACAGGAATTGGTGATCCGCTCCCGCGACGGGAAAACCACGCGGCTGACGGGAAAGAAATTTCGCGACATCATCGGTCCCAATTTGGTGCGCAGCAACATGTATGAAGTCGATATGCAGGGTTTTTACTTTGATTTGACGGGAAAAGGCTGGGGGCACGGTGTCGGGCTGTGCCAGTGGGGTGCCTATCAGATGGCCCGCCAGCGGCATGATTACGACGAAATCCTGCGCTATTATTATCCCGGCATTGAAATCAAGAAGGTGAAAGCGGATTAATGCGGCTGCAGGACTTTGCCTACGAACTCCCCGACGAGTTGATTGCCCAGTATCCGCTGAAGAAACGCGAAGACGCCCGCCTGATGATCGTCGACCGCGGCTCCGGTGAGATTCGCCACGACGTATTCAAGAATATCGGCCGGTACCTTCCGGCGCGAAGTCTGCTCATTCTGAACAACAGCAAGGTCGTGCAGGCGCGTCTTTACGGAGAAAAAGAGACAACCGGGGCGAGGATTGAAGTATTTCTGTTAAACCGGCTTGCGGACGGATACAGCTATGAAGTCCTGATGCGGCCGCTCAAGAGGCTCAAGAACGGCGACCGGATTGTGTTCCCCAAGGAAAAGATTGCCGCCGAGGTTGTCGATCGGGACGCCCGTGTCGTCCGGTTTAATCGCAAGAATTTGACATCGTTCCTGGAAAAGCACGGGCATATTCCGTTGCCGCCGTACATCAAACGTGACGACCGGGCGATCGACCGGACGCACTATCAAACGGTGTACGCCGACAAGCTCGGGTCCGTTGCCGCGCCCACGGCGGGATTACATTTCAGTAAGGCCGTCCTAAACCGGTTGGCCGGCGCCGGGCACGATATACGGGAAGTGACCCTGCATATCAATTACGGAACGTTTAAACCCGTCGAGGAAGATGACATCACGCGCCATCGGATGCATTACGAGTCTTACCGGGTTACCAAGACGGTTCACCGGGCATTGCTCAAGGCGCACGACACGGGCAAGCCGATCGTTGCGGTCGGTACGACTGGAACGCGGGTGATTGAAAGTCTGGCGCACGGTTATCCGCTCGAAGGAGAGACCAATTTGTTTATATACCCGGGGGTGAAACTGCGCTGGGTCGATGTCCTGCTGACCAATTTTCACCTGCCGCACAGCACGCTCTTAATGCTGGTCAGTGCCTTCGGCGGCACGGATTTAATCCGGCGGGCCTACAGCGAGGCGGTCCGGGAGCGCTATCGTTTTTACAGTTACGGCGATGCAATGCTGATTATTTAAAATGTACAAACTTATCAAAAAAGATAAACATACCAAGGCGAGGTTGGGCATCCTCTCGACGGCGCACGGTGACATCGAGACTCCGTTCTTCATGCCGGTCGGGACGAACGGGACGGTCAAATCGCTGACCTGCGACAATCTCAACGAGATCGGCGCGCAGCTGATGCTGTCCAATACCTATCATCTGTACCTGCGTCCCGGAATGGACATCATCCGGCAGGCGGGCGGTCTGCATGCCTTTGCCGGCTGGAATAAGCCGATCCTGACCGACAGCGGCGGGTATCAAGTCTTCAGCCTCTCCAAGCTGCGAACGATCAGTGATGACGGAGTCGAGTTCCGCTCCCATCTCGACGGGTCCGCGCATTATTTCGATCCGGAGAAGGTGATGGAGATTGAGGGGGTGCTCGGATCCGACATCGTCATGCCGCTCGATGAATGCGCGCCGTACCCCTGCGATCGCCAGCAGGCGGAGGAATCGGTCCGGCGCACCACCGCTTGGGCGCAACGCTCGAAGGATTATTTTTACGGGCACGGAATGAACGAGCGGCAAAAATTATTCGGTATCATTCAGGGATCGGTATACGAAGACCTGCGGGAGCAGTCGGCCCGCGAAATCCTCGATATCGGTTTTGACGGTTATGCCATCGGCGGTGTCAGCGTCGGAGAGACGGTCAAGGAGATGTTCGATACCCTGCGCTGGGTCGAACCGTTGTTGCCGCCGGATCAGGCCCGGTATTTCATGGGCATCGGCTATCCGGATCAGATCGTCAAGGCGGTGGGTGAAGGGGTCGATATGTTCGACACGGTCCTGCCGACACGCTTCGGCCGGCACGCGACGGCCTTCACACGACGGGGACGTGTGGTCCTGCGCAATAGCGAGTTTTCCGACCGCTTCGAACCGCTCGACCCGGACCGCGATATTCCGTATTGCCAAAATTACAGCCTGGCATACCTGCGGCACCTGGCCAATCAGAATGAAATTACCGCGCTGCACATTTTATCTTATTGCAACGTGCATTTTTATGTGAACCTGATGCGACAGATGCGCGAGGCGATCAAGGAAGACCGTTTCGCTGAGTTTCAGCATGATTTTCTGACCGAGTTTAATTCGGAGCTGGCCCATGCGCTTTGATATCATTACCATTTTTCCCGATGTGGTGCGCGCCGCCGCGGAAGAGTCGATCCTCAAACGGGCCCAGGCTAAAAAGAAGGTGGTCATCAATGTCCATGACCTGCGGGACTATACCGATGACAAGCATCTGAAGGTGGATGACCGGCCGTTCGGCGGGGGGCCCGGGATGGTTATGGGCTGCCAGCCGATCTTCGATGCCGTAAAAAAGATCAAGGGCCGCCGCAAGGCCCATATCATCCTGACCTGCCCGCGGGGCAAGACGTTGACCCAAAAGCGGGTAAAAAAGTTGACAAGTCATCGAAATATCATTATTATATGCGGTCATTACGAAGGAGTGGACGAGCGGGTCAATCAGTACCTGGTGGATGAGTGCCTGTCCATCGGTGACTACGTGCTGACGGGCGGCGAATTGCCCGCCATGGTCGTCATGGATGCTGTAACCCGTTTGATACCAGGTGTTTTAGGGAGAGAAGAGTCGTTGGTGGACGAGTCGTTTGAGCACGGCCGCCTGGACTACCCCCACTACACGCGGCCGGCAGATTTTCGTGGCAAAAAAGTACCGGATGTGTTACTATCTGGTAATCATGCGGATATAAACGCTTGGCGCGAGAAGCAGGCGCTGGCCATCACTCGCAAGAATCGTCCTGATTTACTGAAGGATTCCAAATAGTTTAGGGTATGGAGGTTAAAAATGGCCACTAATATCGGTGCGACCATCGCTAAGGTCGAAGAAAAGTACAGAAAGAAGATGCCGGAATTTCATGTCGGTGATACCGTCAAGATGCAGATTAAGGTTCAGGAAGCGGACAAGATTCGTATGCACCCGTTTGAAGGAACGATTATCCGCAAGACCGGGCGCGGCCTGAAGGCCACGTTCACGGTCCGCAAGATATCTTTCGGTGAGGGAGTGGAGAGAAGTTTTCCGATGCATTCGCCGGTTATCGACAGCATGTTGGTTACCAGCAAGGGTATTGTTAAACGTGCCAAGCTGTACTATCTCCGTGACCGGGTCGGCAAGAAGGCCCGTGTGAAACGCAAGCAAACGCAATAACCACAACACATTCACCACCCCCCGTTTAGACCATTCCCCTCGCGGCGGGATATTCATGATCAATTTCGAGTTATCCATCAAGGATGAGGGGTTCGACCATATCGTCGGCATTGATGAAGCCGGACGCGGCCCGCTTGCCGGGCCCGTTGTGGCCAGTGCCGTTCTCGTCAAGGACTATCACTTTACCGCCAAGATTGCCGATTCCAAGAAGATCAGCGCGCGTCAGCGCGAGGCCGCTTTCCACGAGATTCTGGATAAGGCCTGCGTCGGGGTGGGCATCATCAGCGAAGCGGTGATCGACCGGATCAACATTCTCGAGGCGACCTATTTGGCGATGAACAATGCGGCCGCCCGGGTTTTGGAAGAATCCGGACCGCAACGGACTTGTCTACTGGTCGACGGCAACCGTTTTAAAACCGATCTGCCGACACCGTTCAAGACCGTCACGGCCGGCGACAGCAAGTCTTTCAGCATCGCCTGCGCCTCAATCGTGGCCAAGGTCATCCGGGACCGGATCCTGACGGCCTATGACCAGGTGTACCCGCAGTATGGATTCAAACAGCACAAGGGATACGGGACCGCTTTGCACCGGCAGGCCATCCGGACACACGGTCCGTCGCTGATTCACCGCCGGAGCTTCATTCATTTATGAGTTCTCGGGCGCCGGTCCCCGGCAGCGGCGGCGTGGCGGAACAGTTGGCCGCGGAACGTCTTTGTCAGTCCGGCTATGTGGTGCGCGAGAAAAACTACCGCTGCCCGTTGGGCGAAATCGATATCGTCGCTGAGGACGGCGACGTGCTGTGCTTCATCGAGGTCAAGTTTCGGGCCGGAGAGCAGCAGGGGCATCCGCTGGAAGCCATCACACCGGCCAAGCGGCGGACCATCAGCTTGGTTGCGCTGCATTACCTCCAGAAATATGCTGTCGCCGAGGACGTAACCGTGAGATTTGATGCGGTGGCGGTCACTCTGGGGGAAGACAGTTGCGAGGTTGAAATCGTTCCGGGAGCATTTGAAAGTTCGATCTAAAAAGCTGATGAAATCATTGCAATGCCCCGTCGATTTCGCTAATATTAAATTTGTTGCAACACAATACCATTTCAATAATTTCCATATCCCGGCTTCGATTTATTCCAATATCCCATGGCCAAGCGCTTAAAAAACCACACGCTTGATCAGTACCTGACCGTGTTGGCTAAGAAAGAACCCACCCCCGGCGGAGGTTCGGCGGCCGCAATGACTGCGGCCATGGGGGCGGCTTTGTTGGCGATGGTGACCAGGTATTCCATCGGAAAGGGTCAATCCAAAACCGTGGACAATAAGTTGCGCCGGCACCTGACCAAGGCCGAGGAACTGCGCAGGAAGCTGACGGAACTGGTCGATCGCGATGCCGAGGCCTACCAGCAGGTCGTGAAGGCCCGCGGCGAGACAGCCGCCCGTCGCCGCGCGGCGGAACGGGCAGCGGCCAAGGTCCCCGGGGAGGTCGGCCGCTTGTGCTATCAGGCCGTACAGTTGGCGCCGTATCTGGTGGAAAAGGGCAACAAGTACTTGTTATCCGACGTCGAGATCGCGGTGGAAATGCTCAAGTCGGCATACAACTCCGCCTTGGTTCTGCAACATCATCACTAAAAAAACAATTATGCTCGCTATGGCTCAATTACTTGACGGCAGGGCGTTGGCCAAGGACATCAAAGCAGGATTGTCCGCGCAGGTCGCGCGTTTGCACAAAGAGTTCGCACAGGTCCCGCGCATGGTCAACATAATGATCGGCAGCGACGACGGGTCCTGTGCATACGCCAATTCCCAGAAGAAAGTCGCCCAGGCGATCGGCATCGAGTACGAGCTCGTCAATTTGCCGCTGGACATCACCCAGGAACAACTCAGTGCGGAGATCAGCCGTTTCAACGCGGACCCGCAGGTCAACGGGATCATGCTGCACAAACCCGTTCCGGAGCATATCGATTACAACAGCATCGCCAATCTTGTTCAGATTGAGAAGGACCTGGAAGGCATAAATGTGGCCAACATCGGCAAGATGCTCTTGGGCGAGACTACGATCATCCCGTGCACGCCCCAGGCGGTCATGGAGCATATCAATTCGACGGGCGTCGACATTCGCGGGAAAGAGGCCGTGATTGTCGGGGCCTCGGGGATTGTGGGAAAGCCTTTGAGTATTCTGTTGGTGGAACAGTACGCCACCGTCACGGTGTGCCACATCGCCACCAGCGAGGCCGGGCGACTGGAAGAACATGTCCGGCGTGCCGATATCCTGGTCGTGGCGGTGGGCCGTGCGCGTCTGATTCCGGGCGCATGGATCAAGGAAGGCGCCATTGTCATCGACGTCGGCATTAATCGCGTCGAGTCCGGAATTGTCGGAGACGTCGACTTTGACGCGGCCAAGGAACGCGCCGCGTACATCACGCCCGTCCCGGGAGGCGTCGGGCCGGTGACGGTATGCATGTTGATGAAGAACGCTGTCGAGGCCTTCAAGTTGCAAAATATCAAGCGGAGAGACGCATGAACAAACTCGTGTTGCTAGGCGGATCCGTGGCCGCTCTGCGGGCCGTGGAGATCCTGCGGGACCGGAACCGGTTACCGGATCAGGTCATCATGTTGTTGTCCGACTGCAATACGATTGCCGCGCGCGACCGCTATCCCGACGGAATTATCAGTCAGAAGAAACCGCGGCAGCTGTGTTACCGGCCGGAGGATCAGATTATCGCCGGCGGCATCGACATCGTCAGCGATAAAGTGGCCACGCGTGTGAACGTAACACGCCGGAAGATTCACTTCGACGATCGCTCTCAAATGGATTACGACATGCTCATCATCGCCGACACGCCCGGTCACAAGATGGACACCGTCAAAGGACATAATAAGGAAGGGGTCTTCGGCTTTATTGAACCCGGACATATGAACCGGATCGCGACCTTGGCCGCTCTGAATGAAAGCATCACTATTCAAAGTGACCAGTGGTGGGGGATGGACCTGGCCCTGCGGTTGGGCGGCAAGGGCAAGGACGTGATCCTTTCGGTTTCCGATCGCCATCCGTTGGTGCGGGCGACCGATCAGGAATTCCGGGACGGATTAAAGGCGGTCATGAACGAACGGAATGTCAGCCTGCTGATTGATAATCCGATTGAAGAAATCCTCGGTGACAGCGATGTTAAGGCGGTCAAGATGCGCAGCGGCAAGGTGTATGCCTCCCAGGTCGTCATTCTGGACGAAGCCCGGCTTGATTTACGGATATTCAGTGAAGGGCTCGAAACGGAAGCGGAACGGATCACCGTGGACGAGTGCTACCGGACCAACATTCCGCATGTCTATGCGGTCGACTACGCGGCCCATCGCAGCGGACGGTTGTGGCAGAACTATGGGCCGCAAACGTCTATCCTTGAATATCAGGGACAGATCGTCGCGGATGTGATATCGGAGTACGCGGAATTTCCGGCTCCACCGATTCCACAGGCCGCCTACGGTCCCGAGGAGTACCGGATTGTATCTGCCGGGCAGTTAACCGAGGGGCGGTCGGTGTCGAGCCTGTGCCGGATGGATCCGCGCGGCGGACGGTTTGTCAGGATTTTTGTCCGGGACGAAACCGTGGTCGGCGCGTTGGCGGCCGGTACGGATATCCCGGCCGAAAGACTCTTTGCCTGTGTTGAGGGCGGTTATCCCGCGGATATGGCTTGGGATGAGTTTTCGGCGGCGATCCCGGCGGATCTGCCTGAAGAGGAGACGTCCGACGAGCCGGCGGTTGAGGTCCCGGCAGCCCATGACACGCCGTCGGTAACGGCTCAGGAGAAAGGGTAATTAGACTTGTCAAAGCAGGAATAATGTATTATGCTTGTCAGGAAGAATACAAAGCCACCGAATTTGCATGCCGTTTTTATTCTTCTGTCATTCATATCTTTTGTTACCTTTCATACAGATGTCCTAGCTGCTCCCAAACAAACCCTATACGAAAAATACCGCGATCTTGGTTATCAAGAGCAGCAGCAGGGCAATTTTAATGCGGCCTTGGCCTACTTTTCCAAAGCCGTTTCCCTGGGTATCGAGGATCCCGTCGTCTTCAATGACATGGGCGTCATTTACGAGCAACTGGGATATCTGGGCAAAGCCGAGAAATACTACGGTAAGGCCCTGACCATTGATCCCGAGTATTTACCGGCCTACAGCAACATCGCCTATTTATATCTGAACAACGGCTTTCCGGACAAAGCGTTCCCGTATTTCAAAAAGCGTCACGAGTTATCCTCGTTGGGAGACGTGTGGGGAGAGCGGGCCAAAGAAGAGATGCTCAAGATCAAGCCCGAGTATCATGCCTGGATTGTTCATCAAGAAGCCGAAAAACTGGACCGCGAACTTCAGCAGAAATATCACGAGGATTTCGTGGATAAGGTCAACCGCTCGTATGAACACTACCAAAAGGGAAGAACGTATCTGAAGAATGAGGAGTTAGAGGAGGCCTTGAATCAATTCAATCTGGCGTTGCGGTTGACACCGAATAATCCCAAGTTCGTGGATGCCCGCGAAGAAGTTAAGCGGGAGATATCGCGGCGCCAAATGAAGTCGCAAATGGAAAGCGCCCTGCGCCAGTTTGAAGCCGGGCATTCCTATTCGGCCAAACGCGAGCTTCAAAAACTACTCACCAATTTTCCTGACGAACCGCTTTTGAATTCAAAATAAACATCGATCATGCGACCCACATGATTCATATACCGCCTTTGATCCGGCTGACCAATTACGCACAATGCTGATTTATGAATAGGTTGTTTCTTATCGATGGGCACGCCCTGTGTTACCGTTCTTTCTTTGCGATTCGCGAATTGGTGGCCAGCAACGGCCAGGCCACCAATGCGGTCTACGGCTTCGTCAACACCCTGCGCAAAATCCTGCGGGAATTCGAGCCGCAGTTTCTAGCCGTCTGTTTCGATTCCAAGGAGCAGACCCTGCGCGAGAAAAAGTATTCCGAATACAAGATCCAGCGGCCGCAGATGCCCGAACAGCTCATCAGCCAGATCGCCATCATCAAGGACGTGATCCGGGCCTACAACGTATCTATTTTCGAAGTGCCCGGCTATGAAGCCGATGATATTATCGCGACGCTGGCCCGGCAGGCCCATGAGAGCAAGTTGGATGTGACCATCGTGACTGAAGACAAGGATATGTTTCAACTCAGCGACTCGCGCACGGAGTTCTTCAGTGCCCGTAAAGACAAGATTCTCAAAGAGCATGATGTCAGCGACAAACTCGGCTTTGCTCCGGTCCGTATCACGGATTTCATCGCATTGGCCGGCGACAAATCGGACAATATCCCGGGGGTACAGGGAATCGGCCAGGTCACGGCAACCAAATTGATCAAAAGCTATGGAAAGTTGGAAGACATTTATGACCACATTGACGAAGTCCGCCCGGACAAGGTGCGGCAAAAGCTTGAGGCGCAACGGGACATGGCCTTCCTGAGCAAAGAACTGGCCGTGCTGGAAACGAATGTCCCGTTGGCATTCGATCTCGACGACCTCAAGGTCGGCGCTGCCGACCGGGGAACCCTGCACGAAATCTTCAAGCGGATGGAATTCCGGCGGCTCGCCGAGGAGTACGGTGACACGCAGGCTGCCGACATCGAGGTCGGGGTCCGCACGCTGAAAAGCGATAAGGATGTCCAGGAGCTGATTTTTGAGGTACGCCGGTCCGGACATTTTTCCTATCTTAATAACGAACCGGATGACACGATGTTCGGACAGCTGACCGTCGGAGTCGGTGAGGACACCGTCTATATCGTCGGTCACGACCGGCTCGGACAACTGCGGGAATTGTGGGAAGACCCCACCGTCACGAAAATTACGCATAACGGCAAGGAGATGTTCAAGTTCCTGGCGCGCCAGGGAATTGAATCCGCCGGCGAAACCTTTGATACATTATTGGCCGGCTATCTGTTGGCCTTGAACAATGCTCCGGCTTCGCCGCGCGAGTTGGCGTGGACGTACTTTCACATCTCTTTACGCGGCGATCAGCTCGATTACAAGGAAGCGGCATTATTGTGCCGGCTCTTTCCGGCGCTGCGGGAGCGGCTCGAAGCTGAAGGCCTGCTGCCGCTGTACCGGGATATCGAAGTGCCCCTGTCGCGTGTCCTGTTCCTTATGGAGACGACGGGCGTCCGTCTCGATGATCAGCTGTTGCGGAAGCTGTCCGCGGATTGCCAAAAGAAGATTGAAACGCTGAGCGCGCGCCTGTTCGAGATGGCCGGTGAGGAATTCAATGTAAATTCGCCCAAACAGCTTGGCGTGATTCTCTTTGAGAAGCTGGAACTGCCGGTGATCAAACGTACCAAGACCGGCTACTCCACTGATGAAGGGGTGCTGGTGAAACTCAGCGAGATGCATGAATTCCCGTCACTGATCCTTGAGTACCGGCAATTGTCCAAATTAAAATCAACCTATCTGGATGCCCTGCCCAAACTGGTGGATCCGGTTACCCGCCGGATTCACGCCGAATTCAATCAGATCGGCGCCGAGACCGGCCGATTGAGTTCGCGGCATCCCAACCTGCAGAATATTCCGATCCGGACCGAGCTGGGCCGGCAGGTTCGCCGGGCGATCGTCCCGTCGGAAGGAATGACGCTCTTGGCGGCCGATTATTCACAGATTGAGTTGCGCATTCTGGCACACCTGTCGGGAGACGACGCCTTACTGAAGGCCTTCCTGGAAGATCAGGACATCCACCGCTACACGGCGTCATTGATCTTCGATGTCGCCCCGGAAGAGGTGGATTATCCGAAGCGTGACACCGCCAAGCGGGTCAATTTTGGAATTGTTTACGGTATGAGCGGATTCGGTCTCTCAAAGGACCTCGGGATTTCCCAACCCGAGGCGCAGGAATTTATCGACCGGTATTTCGAGCGTTATCCGAAGGTCAAAGATTTTATGGACGAGCAGAAGAGGATATGCAAGGAACGCGGATATGTGGAGACCATACTTCACCGGCGGCGCTATATCCCGGAGATCGGCAGTAAGAATCCGGCGGTGCGGCAATTTGCCGAACGCCAGGCGATCAATACGCCGGTACAGGGATCGGCCGCGGATCTGATGAAGCTGGCCATGATCAAGGTGCAGGAGCAGATCGAAGCGCGGGCCTGGTCGTCCCGCATGCTGATCACCGTTCATGACGAACTGGTATTCGATGTGGACCCGGCGGAGCAGGATGAGCTCATCGCCATGGTGCGTGAGACGATGGAACACACCATCGAGCTGGCGGTCCCGGTCAAAATCGATATGAAGAGCGGACCCAATTGGCTCGACATGGATCCGGTCAGCGAGGTGCGCGCATGAAGGTGTTGTTCTGTTCATCGGAAGTCTTCCCCTTCGCCAAGACCGGCGGTCTGGCGGACGTGTGCGGAACGCTTCCCCCCGAAATCGCCCAGTGCGGCGCCGAAGTCAAGGTGATCATGCCGTTGTACCGTGAGGTCCGCAAAAAGACCAAGGATTTGGAGGAGATCGACGAAACGGTCTCACGGGCCATGTTGAGCGACGACGTGGAAATCCTGTTTGTGCGCAACGATGACTACTATGACCGGGCCGGTTTGTACGGCGACGAAAACGGTGACTTTCCCGACAATTTAATGCGCTTTCAATTTTTCAACCGGCAGGTCCTGAAGACCCTGAAGATGCTCGACTGGCAGGCGGACATCATCCACTGCCACGATTGGCATGCCGCGCTAATTCCCGTCTATCTGAAGACCAAACACAAAGATGACAAGTTTTTCCGCGACACCAGGACCGTCCTGACGATTCACAACCTGGCATTTCAGGGGTTGTTCCCCAAGGATCAGTACCCGCTGCTCGGACTTCCGGACGAGTTGTACAGCGAAGAGGGATTTCAATACTACGATCAGATCAATTTGCTGAAGGCGGGCATTATCTACAGCGATGAGGTCACCACGGTGTCTCCGCAATACGCCACCGAGATTCAGACCGAGGAATACGGCTGCGGACTCGACGGCGTCATTCAAAAGTACCGTAAGGGGGTCGTGGGGATCCTCAACGGGCTGGATTACCACTACTGGAATCCGGCCAAGGACCCGTTCATCGCCAAACATTACGACCGCGACAGCGTCATATCCGGCAAGGCGGAGACCAAGGCGGTCTTGCAACGGGAAATGGGATTGCCGGTCGATATCGACCGGCCGGTGTTCGGCTATGTCGGGCGGCTGTCGCACCAGAAGGGAATGGACCTGGTCGTTGACGCGTTGAGCGCCTTGCAGGGAGATAATGTCCAGGTCGTCATCCAGGGATTGGGGACTCAGCAATATCAGGATGAACTTTCCGAACTGCGCAACGAGATGCCGGACCGGTTGGGCATTTGTTTTTCGTATAACGAACGGCTGGCGCACACCATTTACGCCGGCAGCGACTGGTTCTTGATGCCGTCGAACTTCGAGCCGTGCGGGCTGGCGCAAATGATCAGCATGCATTACGGCACGCCGCCGATTGTGTACCGAACCGGCGGGCTGGCGGATACCGTGGAATCGTTTCAGCTGGATGAGGCCAACGGCAACGGGTTGGTTTTTCAGGAATACACCACCGACGCGCTGCTGCAGGCCGTGCGGCTGGCGGAAGAAATTTTCCGGGACAAACGCCAGTATTTCAGTCTGGTCGCCAACGCGATGCATACATTGTTTCCGTGGCGTGAGTCCGCTATGAAATACTTTGAACTCTACCGATGCCTACGCTTGGAATCACAGGAGGTTTAGCCAGCGGCAAGAGCACCGCGGCCGAGGCCTTTGCCGAACTCGGAGCGGAGGTCATCGACGCCGACCGGATCGCCCATCAGCTGATCGGCGGCGGCGGGCCGTGCGTGGATGAGATCCGGCGGATATTCGGAGACCAGGTGATTTCCGGCGGGGCCGTGAACCGGCCGGCCTTGGCCAAGGTCGTTTTTGCCGACCGTGCCGAACTCAGCAAACTGGAAGCGATCGTTCATCCGCAAGTCCGTCGCGTGATGCAGTCCCGGATCGATGAAATCAGAAAATCCGATCCGGACAAAATGATCGTTATTGATATCCCGCTGTTGTTCGAAGCGGGCATGGAGGATATGGTCGACATCAGCATCGTCGTCCGCTGTGAGGAACAACAACAACTCGCGCGGGCCACCGAAGCGCTCAAAATCGCAAAGCAGGACGCTTTGTTAAGGATTCAATCGCAGATGCCCTTGGAGGAAAAGGAACAACGGGCGGACATCGTGATTGACAATACAGGCAGTAAACTAGAATTGACAAAAGAGGTCAAACGAATATGGCAAAAAGTTCAATCAACTCAAGGACGGTAAAAGGGGGGGGCCGAGACATGGCTAAGACGGCGCAATCGAAGGATAAAGGTACAGCAGGCAAAAAGCCGGCCAAAGGTAAGAACGGCAACGGAGCCGATGGCGAACTCGAGAACGGAGCACACGAAGATGTCATCGAGAGCGGTGACAACATCGATATCACCCGGTTGAAGGAGATGAAGATGTCCGAATTGGCCAAGATCGCCAAGGAGCTGGATATCACGGGAACCAGCGGTTTGAAGAAGCAGGACCTGATCTTCAACATCCTGCAGGCGCAGGCGGAGAAGGAAGGACAGATGTTCGGCGGGGGGACGCTGGAAATCCTGTCGGAAGGTTTCGGGTTTTTGCGCAGCGCGAACTATAACTACCTGCCGTGTCCGGACGATATCTACATATCACCGTCGCAGATCCGCCGGTTCGATTTGAAGACCGGTGACAGCGTCAGCGGTCATATCCGGCCACCCAAAGAAGGGGAAAAGTATTTTGCCCTGTTGAAGGTGGAGGCGGTCAATTTCGAGAACCCCGAGAAGTGCAAGGACAAGATCTTCTTCGACAATCTCACGCCGCTTTATCCCAAGGACCGGATCCTTCTGGAGACGTCCCAAAAGGATATTTCAACCCGGATTATGGACATGCTCACGCCGTTGGGCAAGGGGCAGCGCGCCCTGATCGTGGCGCCCCCGTTCAGCGGGAAAACGGTGCTTTTACAAAAAGTCGCCAATTCGATTATGCAGAACCAACCGGATGTCATCCTGATCGTTCTGCTCATCGACGAACGCCCGGAGGAAGTTACGGACATGCAGCGCAACGTCAAGGGCGAGGTTATCGCCTCAACCTTCGACGAACCGGCCGAGCGTCACGTGCAGGTGGCGGAAATGGTACTGGAAAAGGCTAAACGGCTGGTGGAACACCAGCGTGACGTCATCATCCTGCTGGACAGCATCACGCGTCTGGCGCGTGCCTACAACACGGTGGTGCCGCACTCCGGTAAAATCCTCTCCGGAGGGGTCGACTCCAACGCCTTGCACAAGCCCAAACGCTTTTTCGGGGCGGCGCGCGCCGTGGAAGAAGGCGGCAGCCTTACGGTTATTGCCACCGCCCTGGTTGAGACCGGCAGCCGGATGGACGAAGTCATCTTTGAGGAATTCAAGGGGACGGGTAATATGGAGCTGCAACTCGACCGTAATCTGTTCCAGCGCCGTATATATCCGGCGATCGATATCAAGCGGTCCAATACCCGTCACGAGGAATATCTGATTCCGGAAGACGATCTGCAGCGGATCTGGTTGCTGCGCAAGGCGATCAATGACCTGAATTCCGCTGAGGCCATGGAGCTGTTGATCGACCGGATCGGCAAGTATAAGTCCAACAGGGAATTTCTCGACAATCTCAACAATATGTAGGGATTATCTTTAAGTATTTGATATAAAGTGATTTGCGGCACATTAACTGGGTGGAGAAAAATTGTACAATTATAAATTTGTGCTATAATTGGTCTTTCCAAATAAATAGCCAGCTGCCCGCTGCTGCGATTAAACGAGGAGAAATGCGATGAAGAGCGATATCCATCCTGAATACCATAACACCACGATCACATGCGTGTGCGGAAATGTCGTGCAAACACGATCGACCGTGCAGAATATCCGCGTGGAGATCTGTTCAAGCTGCCATCCGTTTTTTACCGGTGAAAAGAAATTGGTCGATGCCACCGGACGGATCGAACGCTTCCGGAAACGTTACAAGAAGAAGTAAACCTTTGGGGCCGCAAGTTTTGCGGCCCTTAGTGTTTTTTGTCAATGAACCCCGATAAATTCGATCAACTGGAAGCGCGCTTCGCTGAACTGGAAAATCTCCTTGCCGATCAGGATATTATCGCGGATCAGAACCAGTACCAGAAACTCGCCAAAGAGTATTCCGACATCACCCCGGTCGTCACCGTTTACCGGGCATACCGGGATGTAACCCGCCAGATTGCCGATACCGAGAAGCTGCTCACCGAAAAAAACGACGCCGAATTCGAAGAGCTGGCCAAGGCCGAGCTCGAGGAACAGACCGCCGAGAAATCACGTCTGGAACAACAACTCACGGACCTGGCGAATCCCCGGAAACAGGAGCAAAACCGCGATCTGATTCTGGAGATCCGTGCCGGTACCGGCGGTGAGGAGGCGAGCCTGTTTGCAGCCGATCTTTACCGGATGTACACAAAGTATTGTGACAAGAAGGGATGGCGGTTGGATCCCATCAGTTCCAGCCCGTCCGAGACCGGCGGCTTCAAGGAAGTTATTTTCAGTATCAGTGGCGTCGGCGCCGAGAAACATTTAAAATGGGAAAGTGGAGCGCACCGGGTTCAACGTGTTCCGGCAACCGAGGCGTCCGGACGCATTCACACCTCAGCCGCCACGGTCGCCGTGCTCTTCGAGCCGGAAGAGGTTGAGGTGGAGATCGATCCCGGTGATCTGCGGATCGATATCTTCCGGTCCTCCGGACCCGGCGGGCAAAGTGTTAATACCACCGACTCGGCGGTACGCATCACGCACATGCCCACCGGTGTGGTGGTCCAGTGCCAGGACGAACGTTCGCAACTGAAAAATAAGAATAAGGCGATGCGCGTTCTGCGCGCCCGTTTGCTCGATAAAATCCGTATGGAGACGATGGAACAGGAATCGCAGGACCGCAAGCTGAAAGTCGGCAGCGGCGACCGCAGCGAGAAGATTCGTACCTACAATTATCCGGACCGCCGGGTCACGGACCACCGCATCGGATTTACGACTCACAAATTATCGATGGTGCTGGACGGGGAACTCGATGAATTGACCGAGGCCCTGATCAAGGCCGAACAAGAGGACGCCACGAATGAATGAACAAGAACAAATGCTCACCTCGGTCATGAATTGCCGGCGCGTTGATCTCTATGTCGATAAGAAGGAGATGACGCCTGTCCAGGAACGGCAGTATGCGCGCATGCTTAAGCGCCGTCAGCAGGGTGAGCCTCTGCAATATATCATCGGCCATTGCGAATTCTTGAATACGAAGCTTTTCGTCAATGAGCATGTGCTGATCCCCCGGCCCGAAACCGAACTCCTGGTGGAAATGGCGGTTCAAAAGTTGCGCATGACGACCCGGCGGCCGTTGCGCATCCTTGATTTGGGGACCGGATCAGGGAATATCGCCATTGCGATTGCCAAACGGATTTACGAATGCCACGTTGATGCTGTCGACATATCCCGCGAGGCGATCATGGTCGCACGGCACAATGCCGAAAAGAATTTCGTCCAAAAGAAAACCACATTTATTTGGTGCGATATGTTTAACTGGCTTGGCCTGGACGAAGACCTGATAAAACCTTATGATATGATCATATCCAACCCCCCGTATATTCCTTCGGCCGATGTGGCCGGATTGCCCGCCGACGTGCAACGGGAACCGCACATTGCACTCGACGGGGGAGTCGACGGGCTGGCCTACTACCGCGGCATCATTGCCGCCGCCGGCAAGTTCTTGAAGCCGGACGGTTATCTCATGTTCGAGATCGGCGAGGAACAAAGCGCCGCGTTAAAGGCCGTCTTTAAGCAGTACTCCGATTTTCAGAAAGTGTTTGTGTTCCGCGACTACACCGACGCCGACCGGTTTCTGTGCGCCCAGTACGTCCCGGACACGACCGCAAACAATTAACGTCCCCGCATCCCGGAATTATGGACAAACTCGTAATAGAAGGCGGGCACCCTCTGCAAGGAGAGGTGACCATCAGCGGCTCCAAGAATGCCGCGCTTCCGATCATCGCCGCCACCTTGTTGACCGACGAAAAATGCGTGTTGCGCAACATTCCCAATTTGCGCGACACCAATACCATGCTCAAGCTGATGGAATCCTTGGGCAAGGTCGTTGAGTACAAAGACAACACGGTCACGATCACTTCGGCGGGCAAAATCAATCCTTTCGCGGACTACAACCTGGTATCGACCATGCGCGGTACCTTTTGTGTGCTCGGGCCGCTGCTGGCCAAGGTCGGTCGCGCCAAGGTTTCGTTGCCGGGCGGCTGCGTCATCGGGATCCGGCCGGTAGACCTGCACGTGAAGGGATTGAAGAAACTCGGCGCTAAGATGGACATCGCCGGCGGTTATGTGATCGCCAAGGCAAGCCGGCTGCAGGGCCGTCGGGTGTATCTCGGCGGGGTTTTCGGGTCTTCGGTGCTCGCTACCGCAAACGTGCTGATGGCTGCCGTGCTGGCCGAGGGAGAGACTGTGATCGAGTTTGCCGCCTGCGAGCCGGAGATCGAAGACCTTTCATGCATGCTCAACAAAATGGGCGCGAATATCAAAGGCGTCGGCAGCGCCCGGCTGATCGTCACCGGAGTCAAGGAGCTGAAGGGCGTCGACTATAAGGTGATCCCCGACCGTATTGAAGCCGGGACATACATATTGCTTAACGCCGCCACCCGCGGGAATATTACGCTCAAGGGAGCGGAGTCGGCCCATCTGATGGCGCTCGACGATAAGCTTGAAGAGGTGGGTGTGCAGATGATCCAGGAGGGCGATTGCATCCGCTGCAAGCAACTGCGCAAACTCCATCCGGTGAGTATTACCACCTATCCGTATCCCGGTTTTCCCACCGACTTGCAAGCGCAGTTCATGTCCCTGATGGCCATGGTCGAAGGGGTCAGCGTGATCACCGACAAGGTTTATCCCGACCGCTTTATCCACATCGCCGAGCTCAACCGGATGGGTGCGAACATCCGGCGTGAGGGGACCAACGCGATCGTGCAGGGGACCAAGCAGTTGCGCGGCGCGCCGGTGATGGCCTCGGACCTGCGGGCATCTGCCGCTCTGGTGATCGCGGGGCTGGCCGCGCGGGGGACGACCGAGATAAACCGGATCTATCACCTCGAACGGGGTTATGAAAAGCTCACCGAGAAACTGACGGCCCTGGGCGCCAGGATCACACGCGAGAAAGCCTGACCATGATATTGATGATCGACAACTACGACAGCTTTACCTATAACCTCGTCCAGTATTTCGGTGAACTGGGCGCGGATTTAAAAGTCTATCGGAACGATGCCTTGACGGTTGACGATATCCGCCGCATGGGGCCGGAGAAGATCGTCATTTCGCCGGGACCGAGTAATCCGGACCACGCGGGCATTTCGCTCGACGTGATCCAACATTTCAAGGGGCAGGTCCCCATTTTCGGGGTGTGCCTCGGCCACCAATGCCTGGGACAGGCCTTCGGCGGAAAAATCGTGCGCGCGGGCAAACTGATGCACGGTAAGACCTCGCAGATTCGGCACAACGGCAAGGATGTTTTTAAGGATGTAGCCAATCCGTTTGAGGCGACACGCTATCATTCCCTGGTCATCGAGCGCAAATCTATCCCGGCCTGTTTTGAAATAACCGCCGAAAGTGAAGACAATGAGATCATGGGCGTAAGCCACCGCGAATTACCGCTGTGGGGCGTTCAATTCCATCCCGAGTCGATTCTGACCACCGAAGGAAAAAAGCTGCTCGACAATTTTCTCAATTTGTAAGGGGCTTCCCGTGCGCCGTTATCTGGACAAACTGCACAGCAAGGAGAATCTGACCGAATCCGAAATGGAGGAGGTCATGGATACCATCATGTCCGGCGAGGCGATCAAAGAGGAAGTCGCCAGCTTTCTATTGGCCTTACGGGAAAAAGGACCGACCGTGGCCGAAATCACCGGTGCGGCGCGCATCATGCGCCGCTTTGTCGTCGGGATCAAATCCAATCATACGGTTGTCCTCGACACCTGCGGCACCGGCGGCGACAAGTCCGGGACTTTCAATATATCCACCTGCACCGCGTTTGTGGTGGCCGGCGCGGGTGTGGCGGTCGCCAAGCACGGCAATCGTTCGGTATCCGGCAAATGCGGGTCGGCCGACATCCTGGAAGGTCTGGGAGTCAAGCTCGACATTCCGGCGGAACGTGTGGAGCAGTGCCTCAATGAGGTCGGCATCGCCTTTCTCTTTGCGCAGCGGCATCACCCGGCCATGAAGAATGTGGCGGCGATCCGTAAGGAACTCGGGGTGGAGACCATTTTTAATGTGCTGGGTCCGTTGACCAATCCCGCGCAGGCCACGCACCAGATGATCGGCGTCTACCATCGCCGGCTGGTGGAGCCCATGGCCAGGGTATTGAGCAATCTGGGACTCAGGAAGGCCTTGGTTGTGCATGGCAGCGACGGACTGGATGAAATCACCACCACCGGGCCGACGCATTTTTGTGAATATAACGGTGTGGACTTGTTGTCATACGATATTTCGCCCGAGGAGATCGGATTGCCGGTGGCTTCTCCGGAGGAATTGAAGGGGGGAGATCTGGATGAAAACCTGCGCATATTCCGCGCCATCCTGGACGGAGAACAAGGCCCCCGGCGCGATATCGTGCTGTTGAACGCGGCCTATGCCCTGTATATCAGCGAGAAGGTGACCAGTATCGAGGACGGTTTGCGGCTGGCGGCCGCATCCGTCGATGACGGCAAGGCCCGCGCCAAGCTCGAAGCGCTGAAAGAATTCACCCATGCCGAATGATTTTCTCACCCGTATTATCGATTACAAACGGGAACTGATCGCGCAGAAAAGCGATTACTACCGCGCCCTGCGGGACAAAATCGAAGGGACGGACATCACGCCGTACCGTGTTTTCCAAAAGGCGCTGGAAGGCCGAGATCGGATCAGTCTCATTGCCGAGATCAAAAAGGCGTCTCCGTCGCTGGGGGTGATCCGTGAGGACTTCGACGTCCTTAAAATCGCCGGCGCATACCGCGATCATCACGCCGCCGCCGTGTCCGTACTGACCGAAGACAAATGGTTTCTCGGTAAGCCGGAATACATCCGCCGGGTCAGCGAGTATACCCGGCTGCCGGTCCTGATGAAAGATTTCTTTATCGACGTCAACCAGGTATTCGAGGCCTTCGCGCACGGGGCCAGCGCGATCCTGCTGATTGCGGCCGTGCTCACTGATGAGCGGATGGTCGAGCTGAAGCGTGCCGCGGATGACCTCGATCTCGATTGCCTGGTCGAGATCCATGACGAACCGGAACTGCGACGGGTACTCGAACTGGATATGCCGATTATCGGCATCAACAACCGCAACCTCCACACCTTTGAGGTGACGCTCGACACCTGCCGCCGGCTGATACCGTTGATTCCAAAGGACAGGATCGTCGTGGCTGAAAGCGGGATCAAGTCCCACACAGACGTCCGCGAGCTGCATCAGCTCGGCGCGCGGGCGGTCCTGATCGGGGAAACGTTTATGCGCGCGCCGGATATCGGAGCGAAGGTCGATGAATTGATGGGAGCAGAATCATGATGAAGGTCAAGATTTGCGGCATCACGAACCACGAGGATGCCCAGAAAGCAATGTACTACGGCGCCTATGCCGCCGGATTTATTTTTCATAAGAAAAGCCCGCGCTATGTCAGTCCGAGCAAGGCGCGCAAACTGATCGAGGGGCTGCCGCCCTTTATCGTGCCGGTGGGCGTGTTCGTGGATCTGAAGGAAAAGGCGGTGCGCGATATCTGCCAGTTCACCCGGATCCGCACCGTGCAGTTTCACGGAGAGGAAACGCCGCTGTACTGCAAACGCTTTGCCGATTACAAGATTATCAAGGCCTTCCGTGTCAACGACATGTTCGACCCGGTCGGCGTCCGCAAGTACAAGGTCGACGCCTACCTGTTCGACACCTTCCAGGAGAACGTGATCGGAGGTACGGGCAAGACCTTTAATTGGGAAGTCCTCAAGGGCCACAAGTTCGAGAAGCCCGTCATCCTCTCCGGCGGTCTCACCGCGGAGAATGTGGCCGAAGCCATCGGTTCGGTCAATCCCTACGCGGTCGACGTCTCCAGCGGGGTGGAAAAATCCCCCGGAATCAAAGACCCCCGCAAGATCCGTGAATTCATGCAGGCGGCCCTGGTCTCATAGCAACTGTCCACATACGTTAATAAGGCCCCTTATCCGATCGAAGCGCGGCCTCCTGTCTGTTGATGCTCGGCGACAGGCTCGCTTGAGGTCTCCATGACGATGGGGTCCGGTAGATCCGCGGTATTATGCAATTCGAGATTCATTTTCTATAGGATTTGCGATCGTATTAAATTCTGTCTACTGAAGATTTCCTATTGAAGATTGAAGGTGCTTTTTCGCCCGCGGATCATGTGGATCGAGTAGCAGGGCCTGAAGAAAATATTTCCGGGCCAAATCAAGCTCGTTGAGACGCATATAGAGTTCGGCGAGATTGCTGCAGGTGGTTGACGTCGGGGTCACAGTCAGGGATTTATGATAGTAGTCCTCAGCGCGTCGATAATCCCTTTTGAACCAATAGGCATTTCCGATCCAGTCATAAACTTGAGCAGGATTATAGGAAGACGTATCAAGGATTTCTCGGTAATACGCCACCGCCCGATCAAAATCTTTCGGCGTAGCTTTATAAACGTAATAGTCCCCCAGAGTACGCAGCGCCATCATATTATGGGGAGTCACGCTCAACCAGTATCGCGCGTAGCCAATCTCGGTGCGCGAGATAGCAAGCGTGTATTTTGATTGTATCAGGCACCAACATAATAGAACGATAAATGCAGTTTTTCCGGCGTGTGCCAGCGCTGTCGGCCTGAGTTCTAACAGAAGTATAGTCAGCAGAAGGTAAAAAGCCATGCTGGATAAGTAGAACCAGTGATGTTCTATAACGATACCAAATTCATGATGCCCCAGCGATCCTGGTAGCAGGATGATGAAATCTATACAGAACCACAGTAAAAGAAAGGATTTCAGACTTCGTCCCCAATGCCGCACCACTACATACGCGATACCAGCGATGCTGACGAACAGCAACAGATTCCATCCCGCAATTTGGTGCTGTATAGGGCGCAGCTCGTTCAGATATACAATATTGTGGGGATAGAATAGGTTTGAAATGTACCAACTGATGAGTTTGCCGAGAGTGGCGAACCACACCGGTACGGTTAAGCCGAGTTCCTTGAAGTAGGTCAGACTATTTCCGCTGGAGCTGACAAAAAAACACCAGGCTGCAAAGTAGACCAACGAAATAATCCCAAAGGGTAGTGACCGTAAAACAGATTTTCTGCATGAGAATTTGCGCTTCAGCCAGAAATAAAGGAACAAAACCCCAGGAAACAGCATGCCGTTGTCGTAGGTCATCAGTCCCAATATGTACGAAACACAAGCCGTCATGGTTCCCAATTTTGGGGATCGTTCCTGAAGGCTTTCATCACAAACCAGATGGAATGTGAGTAGAATGAACAAGCCGTATACCAATAGGAAAATATTGCTGACCGCTACAAGCATGTCCGCATTCATCGGGTGTACTACAAACAGCAGGGCTGCGGCACCCGTCGCAGGGTGATTCCCAGCAAGCTTTCTGTAGAGAGAATAGAGTAGCCAGGCGTTACCAAAAAATAAAAGGAGAATTAGGAACCGCTGGGCTGCCACATTACCTGCGAAGGTTTCGAAGAGGCTGATATTCGTCCAGTAATATAAAGGGATGTAGTGATGGCCGTGGGGACTGATAAAGAAGTCTGTGGCAGATTGAAATCTGGCTTTGTGTGTCCCGAGTAGAAATTCATGGTCATCGGCGATGTATTCATTATGCAAGTGGCCACCGTAAAGTGCGAATATAACGCCGAAAAGCAATAGTGGCCAAAACCAGGCTGTTTGGATGAGTTTGTTCAATAGGGACTTCCTTTTAGGCTGAACTGCCCGGCGGTCAATGGCTATTCTGACATACTAGCATAAATAACTGACATTGTGAGGTTTCTGAAATATATTTAGTGACGTCGGCCGATCGAGATCAATTGTCCTGCTAGCGCCTCAAGGGGGGCCGATAGGTCCCCGCCTGAAAAATATTATCGAGAAGGCTGCCCCGTCCGGACCCAACCTACGAAAATATCCTATCCCGGACACACCCGGACATAAACTTGTTTGTGGTTCAAAAGTCTTTATTTAACAATAGATTATGTCTTTGTGGCTGGCCGGGGCGTGTGGTATCCTTAAAAAAGCCGATAAAGGTAAACCCGGGGAAACCCGGGGACTCCCGGATTTATGAGGTCCGGGACCAAGGGCATGCCTGGACTCTTGGACAAAACCACAGACCTAAGGTGTTTGCGACCACAAGGCCCGATCAGGCCGAAGGCCGGGGCAAAACAGACTGGTAGAGAGGTCAAGGACGCGATGGTGGCTGGGTTGCCGAAGTGCGGTGAGGGAGACATCCTCGCCTTTATCGGCTATTTTTCCCCCTTTTCGGGTATTTTCCCGGACCGGGGATTTTTTTTAGGCAGCCACATTTTATTTGCCAATGGTATCTATATCAATTATACTAATTTTATCCAATTCCCCACCGTAACCGCTCTTAAATCCCCTTAAAACCATGTTTAGAAAATTTCACCATCGGCGCGTCCGTGCATGCGCCGTTTATTTTATTTGGTTCCTGACCCTGAGTTTGGTACCGGGCCCAGTGGCGGCTTCCGTACCGGCCGATGAGCTGTTGCCTATGCCCGGACCCGGAGTTATGGTTGATCGCAGCTCTTCGTACGCGCCGGCCATGATGAAGGGTGTTACGTTTCATCCGGACCGGCCGTTTCACTTTGATTTCGTCATCGACAAAGGAGAATCCGCCGCTCAGGAGGAGTCGTTCCGTAATGAATCTATGCGGCTGGTCCGCTATTTCCTGGCCTCACTGACCGTCCCGGAACAGGACCTGTGGGTCAATCTCTCACCCGAGGAAGCGGATCGTACCATCCCGGCCGAATTCGCGCAGACCGATATGGGGCGCGACCTTCTTTTGCAGGACTATCTGCTCAAACAGTTCACCGCCTCATTGATGTACCCCGATAAGGAAACCGGACAGGATTTCTGGCGGCGCGTGCACCGCCGTGCGCAACAATTGTTCGGGACGTCCGATGTACCGGTCAACACCTTCAACAAGGTGTGGATCGTGCCGAAGGCCGCAGTCGTCTATCAAAACGGCAACTCAGCCTATGTGGTGGAAAGCACTTTAAAGGTCATGATGGAAGAGGACTATCAAGCCGCCGCCGCACGGCAGCCTTCGCCGCCGTTGACCGCGGACCGCTTTGCCGATGAGATTGTCCGCGATGTGCTGATCCCGGAGATCGAATATGAGGTGAATCACGGCAAACAGTTCGCCCGCCTGCGGCAAATCTATCATGCGTTGATCCTGGCGACATGGTACAAGGAGAATATCCGCGCGTCGTTTGTCAACGAGATGTATTCCAACCGCAATAAAATCGCCGGGATTGATATCAGTGACAAGGACTCGAAGGAAGAGATTTATGCGGCTTATCTGGCCGCCTTCCGCCGCGGAGTCTACAACCTGATCCGGGAAGACTACGATCCCTACAGCCGGCGCATGATCCCCCGCAACTATTTCTCCGGCGGAATGAACATTAAACCCGTGGTGACCGTCACTGAATCGGCCGCCGCCCTGCCGCAGGGGGGGGATCTGGCCCTGCTCGCGGTGAAACTGGACCCCATGAACAACGGCCGGATCGTAAATGTTAGCGAAGCCGCTTTGGATCAGGCGCTGTTGACCGAACAGCTGGATCCGGACGAACGCCGCCGCTACATTCGGTCTTTAATTAACCGGCGGATTACGCGCCCGGAACCCGAGGACTTGGAGGGCATCGGTCCCCAGGAAATCGCCTTGGCCGCCCGCGGCCTCACGGCACCGGTCAATCCCATCGCTGACTACACGCGGCTGCACGAATTGGCTCTTCCGTTGCTGAAGGCCAAGCTCAACGCGGTGCTGCGCCGGCATTCTGCCGAGCAACCCACATATGTGATCCTCGCACGGGACGGCGATATGCTTTACGACATGCTCAGGCTCATGGAACCGAACGCGGCCGCCCAAGGCCGGATCAAGCTGATCAACATCAGCCTGCGGCAAAGCGAGCGGATTCTCGATCCCGCCAGCCCGTTCTTTGACGCCGAACAAGCCGCTTCCATGCAGGCCTTTTTGCGCCAGGAAGGTGTGGGGGCGGATGATTTGCAGTCGGGGAAATTTGTCTTTATCGACAGCGCCTACAAAGGGTCCATCTTTGATACCATCCTGCGTCTTAATAATCTCAAGCGGGAGGATGTATCGGGTCGTGTAACCGGTTACCTTGTGTTTCGAGACGATGCGCGGTCCGCTTACACCGAAATGCCCGACATTTCCCCGAATGAAGCGGTGAACGCGCTGAGTGGTCTGGCGGCGGTCTTCGATCGCAGCCTGCAGGATCTGATGCCCGTATTCGTCAAAGAACAATGGGCGTCGTTGAATCCCCAACGGCGGTTGAATTTTATGCTGGCGCTCTACCTGCAGGTGCAACCGAAGTTCCTGCGGAATGCCAACGCGGTTGAGTATATCGATGGCCGCTGGTATTCCCTGAACAGGGCCTACGAAAGTTATTTTCAGGATTTGGAACCTCTGGACGAACTGACCTTTCATAATCCGCATCAGATGGATCCGGTAGCCGCGCTGCAGTTGCAGGCGATGACCGCCGGATATTTCCGTGAACAACAGCCGGGTGACGCTGCGGTCCTGGTCCATGAAGGTGGGCGGATCAGTTTCGATGGACCATATCTGGTGCCGGCGTTTCCGTTCTACGCGATGCGTCACGGCGAGACGCCGGCCAATGCCCGCAATATATTTCAAGGTTCCACCGACGATCCGAAGTTGAATTATCTGTCCCCGAAGGGTCTGGAAGACGCCCGGGTGGGAGCGCAAACGCTGTACGATCAAATCGCCCCGCTACTTAGACGCGGGAAAAAGGTCTTGGTGCTGACCAGCGGACTCACCCGGACCAAGCAAAGCCTGCAACCTTTTCTGGACTTGATCGCGGCCAAGATCGCCGCCGGCGAGTTACCGGAGGACATCCGGTTGGAAGTCCGGGCGGATCCTGATCTGAATGAAATCAATTTCGGATCATTGAGCAATACCGATCCCGCGGATTACACCGCTGAACAAGCGGCGTTTGAACAGGCGTACCGCCGCGGCAAGAACGCGACGCTGCCTGCGCCTGGAGGCGAAAGTTATCTGGATCTCATCGAACGCGGCCGCATCTGGTTGGAGGGGATGAACAGCCGCTATGCCGACGGGGAGACGGCGGTGGTGGTTTTCGGGCATGGTACGTTTCTCTCCACTTTGCAAATTCTGACCGGCATCAAGGATATGACTGATGCGACCGGATATATCGACTGGATCAGCAACCGTCCGCGTAACGGAGAGGTCGTGACTTTCCGGCCCGATCAGGCGATTCTGACGGAGGCCCCCGGCCGGGATGGAGTGGAGACGCTCACCGTCCCGCGCTTTGACGGCGCTTACGCGGAAATCGGTCGTTTCTTTGTGTACTACCGTTCCGCCTTGCCGGCCGCGCTCACCGGCGGCCAAACATCGTCCCGCTGGGCGGATGAGGAAACGGTAGCGGCAGCCCGGTCGCGCGGCAAAGAAGTGATTTCATTGGCCGATTACTCTCGTTTTCGCAACCGGCCCGTGTACGAATCCGCCGATGCGGATGAAGAGCCGGTGCGAGTCTGGGATCACACTCAGGCCGCAGTCGCAGCGCTGCAGAGCGTTGATCTCAAGGATAAGACGGTAGTGGATTTGGGGGCCGGAGACGGGATTTTATCGGTGGTGTCCCTGCGTCTGGGGGCCCGCAAGGTCGTCGCCGTCGACGGCATGAACACCGCGGGATTGATCGAGATGAATATGGGGGAGAATGAGCCGGGCTTCGGCGACTACACCGGCCGGACCGAGTTCCGGCAGGCCCAGCTTTCGGATTTGCCTGTGCCGGGGATACCCAAGATGAATTGGCGGATGCTGGAAACCGCCGATGTTGTGGTCATGAATCTTCCGACGAGCCTGCGTGACAGTATATTGACCGGTCTCGCCGACATCAAGTCCGGTATCGATTTAAGCCTGGTGCAGACGCTGGTCCTGGCCGGCAGCTTTGAGGATGACCCGGCCGGGGAGTGGGATACCGCCGGTCACCGTACGCTGCTGGAGGCCTTGGGTTTTCGCCTGACGCGAAAAATACGCATTCCACGGGACGACACCTTCGTGACGGCATTCGTCTTGGAACGTGATCCGCGGCGCAAGGATCGTCTCAACGGACCCAAACGGACACAAACGTTGACATACGACCGGCGGCACGAAGCCACAGAGACGTACCTTAATGAGGTGATGCAATTGGAATTCGGTCGCACGCAGCAGAGCTTTACCCGGTTTGTCGAGGTCGGACTCGGCGGTCAGTCTGCCGGACGGTGGGCCCCGACATTTGCCAATTGGTTTCATCGTTTGAACAAACTGCGCGGCCGCCATCCCGCGGTGCCCGCGATTCATTTGCTGGGCATCGACCAGGAACCGAATATCGTGGACAACGTCAGCACGTATTACCGTAATCGTCTGCTCCGGCGTCCGCGTCCTGACGTTTCCGTCGACTTCGAGGTGGGGGATTTCCATACCTTGGCCGCTAAGGAACCCGGTTCCGCGGATGTGGTGCGGGTGATGAACGTCTTCACGCATTACTCGGAAATTGAAGACCAACAGGAATTTTTCGGGGCCGTAACCCGGGTGCTGCGCGAGGGCGGTCTCTTTTTGCGGGGTGATAACGGGTTGGCGACCCTGTGGAAGAAACAGAACGGCGTGCTGGTCCCGCAATCCTTTCTCGTCGAACCGGTCTATTTGTTAAAGGATATCGGCCCGCATGACATCCGGCAGATCCCGGCGGCGGAGCTCTACGCTAATAACCCCGAGACACGGCAGCGGTTGGAGGCGATCCGAACGGCACTCAACAATGCCTCTGATTTGGCCAGTGCCCACGGCCGCGCTCTTGACTTAAGGGCCTTGTTTACCGATGAACAATCGAGCCGATTCCATAAGTTTGTGGCCCATTTCCGCGCGCAGTTGCCGGAGAACCTGGAATCCAGACTGACCGTGGGAACCGGCGGCTTGATCGTTGTTCCGTTGACGGTTGAAAGCGACCAGGCCATGGATGCGGAACCGGGTTCGGCTGAACATGATGAACTGATTCAGGAATCACGAATCAACGCCGCATCGGTTTATTCCTACGAGGACCGTTTGGACGGTATTGATGAGTACCTCGAATTAAACGTCACGGACAATCCGCATGCCCTCGGCGGTCACATAGTGGTGATCGGTTTCGGCAACAAAACCGAACAGGTGACGGCCGTGGCCGAGCGTTATCCCGCCGCGAAGGTGATGGGGATCGAATTTGACAGTAACAATGTTGCCGAGGTCGAGGCGCAAATCAAAGCGCATGTCCCGGATCATGTGGCTCAGCGCATCCGGTTATTCCAGGCCGACGCGCGCGATCTTCAGGCCTTGTTGCCGGACGACAGCGTGACGATGGTGATCTATCCCAAATCGCTCGACTTTTTCGAACTGGCCAACTCGCGCAACGGCGGACGCAACGCCCAGGCCCTGCTGCGAAAGCTCCTCAATGAGGCCCGCCGGGTCCTGGTCCCGGGCGGGATTTTTGTCGCGACCGGTAAACCTTTGACCATAACCCATGCGTTCCTGAGCAGCGGCGGATTTCGCGACGTGACGATCGACGCGTTTGACGAAGAAGCGGTTATGGCGATCAAAGACACGGATGAAGCGATGGTCGCCGACGGCACCGGGCCGCCCGTCAACGACTTTGGATTGGAGGAGGCAACCATGCTGCTGGAACTCAGGCTCGGCGCCGGCATCGGTAATCTGGAAGCCGATCTCAGGCGCGTTTACGGAGCCCTGTCTCATACCGATTTTAACGCGGACGAGGCGGCGCATGTCATCGACCTGATTATGGCTGCCGACGGTCCGCTGACCGGATCACATATCCCCACGGTGATGACGGCGCTGGACACGCTCAACTTTTTATCGGTGAATCCGGGCACGACGTATAGGCAAAAGATACGCATCTTCGATGTCATTCAAATCGCCGCCATAAATCCGGCCCTCAATGTAGTCGGCATCCTCCGGTCCCGGGTGCAGGCCATTCGCCGCAATGTCCGCGGGTATTTCCGCGATCACATCGATGATATCCTCGCAGGCGCGCGCAGCGGACGGTTCGATTATGAAACCCTGGAATTCTTGGCCGACGAGTACTTCCGCAGCGTCCGCGACTACATACGGTTTGTCTGGCAACAGGAAGGGCTTGGTCAGACCGCCGCCACCGGGCGCGGTCCCATCGCCAGCGAGCGCCTCGACCGGCAGCGGATTCTATCCACCTTCGAAGCGATGCTGGACAACGGACGGCTCACCGGGGAAGAGACGGACGAGCTGATCCGATATCTCACGGGTTACAGCGGTCCGCTCAACGACCCGATTCGCTCCAACGCGATGATCGCGCTGGGCCTGCTGAAACGGCTGGGGACTGCCGCCGAGACTAGCTACGATCAGAAACGGGATATCCTGGTCGTGCTGGAGCAGGACACCTCCCTGGCGCGCGCGATGCATATATACCGCAGCATACAGGGGACAGCCGCGGCCATTGAGGAGGCGATCGTGACCCTGGAAGAGCAGGGTGAGGACGCGGCCCAATTGGCCGGTGAGAATCCCGGGGGGATCGATTTAACCGCGGACCGGCTCCGCGTGGAGATTATTCGCGACGCGCAGGGCGAACCTCTCCCGTGGGAGGCGCAACCGATCCAACAAATTCCGATCGACGGGCTGGTTCCCGTCATCATTAACATTCAGCCGGTCTCCAACCTGCCGCTGTTGCTGGGCGCTCAGCCCAAGGACGCGTTACCGCCGGACAACTTGCCGCGCGACGAGCTTGGGCGCAAAGATGGCGAAGATATTTTTGATGGCGTCAAACCCGCTGTGCTATAATGCGGCATCATGGCCGAGAGATTCATCCGCACCTACACCAAGCTGGACCTGTCTCAGATTACCCCGCATCTGCTGATTTACGGTGATTTATCCGGAACATGCGCCCAATGCCAGAAGATCGACGTCAAACTGAACGATCCGGTTTGTCCCGAGTGCAAGACTGAATTCAAGTACATTGCCTTCCGTAATATCAAATCCCATATGCCGAAACTGACCAAACTGCTGGCCCAGCGTCCGAGCGTGGTGATCATCGATCATGATGACTATAAGAGAGAAAAGGCGGCCTCCCAGGCCGAAGACTTTTTTAAGTGAGCGTTGTCCTGTTGGTCGCCACGGTGATAGCCGTCGCGATCGTCCTTATGAACAGGTCTTAATCCCCCGGAGATATTCATGATTCGCAAGGACCGTCTGGTTAAACTCACGCAAAAACTGGTGCGGTTTGATTCCTCCAATCCGCCGGGCCTGGAACTCGATTGTGCCAGGTTTATTGAAAAGGACATGCGCTCGCTCGGGCTGGAAGTCAAGACGGTGAGCTATGCCAAAAACCGGCCGAATGTGATCGCCACTTTGAAGGGGACAGCGCCGCGGGCCAAGGCGCAGCGTGAGGCGTTGCTGCTGACGCCGCACTTCGATACGGTACCGGTCGGTGAAGGCTGGAAATTCAAACCGTTCGGCGGGGAAATCCGCGCCGGCAAGATATACGGTCGCGGGACCAGTGATGATAAGGGGAATACGGCGGCCTGTATGGAAGTCATGCGGTCGCTGGTCGAGGATGGGATCCGGCTGGAGCATGATGTGGTGATGGCCGCGACCGTAGACGAAGAATGCGGTTCGCATCTGGGCATTATCCCGTTGATTGAGAAAAAAGTGGTCCGTCCGAAGCTGGCGTTGGTGGTCGATTCGACTGAGTTCGACGCGGTCATTACCCAAAAGGGCGTGCTGTTTCTGCGGGCCCGGATTTTCGGCAAGAAGGCGCACAGCGCGTTTAACTGGCGCGGTGACAGCGCGATCGAGACCGCGGCCCGGTGTATCACCCGCCTGACAAATATCCGTTTTCCCTACAAACGCCACCGGCTGCTGCACGCGCCGACGATAAATATGGGCGTTATCCACGGTGGGGACAAGGTCAACATGGTCGCGGACGTCTGCGAGTTTACCATCGATCACCGCTTTTGTCCGGGCACTCCGTACCGGGAACCGCTGGGTCTGATCCGCGAGGCGATCGCCAAAGAGGCGCGGAAATTCAAGCTGATCGTGGACGATATTCAACAGCCGTACGAAATCGCCGGGGATCATCCCTATGTGCGCAAGTTTATGCAGGTCAACCGGGCCTTAAAATCACCGGCCAAACTCAAGGGAAGCGAGGGGGCGACGGTCATCACCTTTTTCCAGAAGCACGGGATACCCGCCTTTGCCACCGGTTGGGGGGCTCACGGCACCCTGCACACCAACGACGAATACATTTACATTAAATCGCTGTACCACGGGACCCGGATTCTGGAGCGGTTTGTCCGGGAATTTGATGCTTTGGCGTGAACGGCGGATTATGGTATATTATGTCCATATGACCCATCCCGGTAAATCTCAACACGATACAGGCGCCCGCCGCTGCCGCGTGCCGACGCCCCAAACGAAAGGATCGTCATGGAGCTGAAAGGAACGGTTGTTTTCTCCTCCGGCAAGCATGGGGATTACGATATCTGGACGATCAATCTCGAGGACAAGAAGGTGAGCCAGCTCACCGACGGAAACTGCAAGAATGATTGTCCGCGGTGGTCCCCTGACGGAACCGAAATCGCTTACATTTCCAACCAAACCGGCACTCCCGAGATTTGGTTGATGGAGGCCTCGGGGGCCAATCAGCGTCAGGTTACCCGCAGCAAGCAGTGGCAGAATACTCCGTCGTGGTCACCTGACGGCGAACGGCTGGTCTTTACCGCCAACTATGAAGGCAACTTCGATATCTATTCGATCAGGAAGGACGGAACGGACCTGCAGCGGGTCACCGAGCACGCGGAGGCGGATTATTCACCGGAATATTCCCCGGACGGGAAAAAGATCGTCTACGCCTCGAAGCGTTCGGGAAGCGAGAATATTTGGCTTTATGACCTGGAATCCAAGGAATCCACCCAGCTGACCGATTACGAAGGTCGTGAGTATTGCCCGACATTCTCTCCCGACGGAAAAGTGCTGATTTACATTTCCGGTGACCTTAATCCCGATGGGAGTGAGAATCTCGAGATTTTTGCCCTGGAATTGGCCGAAAACAAGACCTTCCAGATTACCAAGAATCCGGGTGTGGACCGCTTTGTGCGCTGGTCACCGGACGGGAAACACCTGATTTACTGCGCTCAAAAAAGGTCCAGCGCCGAAAGGCTGACGGTCCTGGAATATTCCTCCGGTCGCTACGAGGAGGTCCGCTTCGACCGCACCCGCCTGGACATCGAACTGGACAGCCAGCCCAAGGGTTACGGGCTGTTCCAGTTTCTGCCCGAAAGCTTCCGGCGCAAGCTTTACCCGGACGAATATTTCGGTTCGGAACGCTATCCGGACTGGAAGTCCTGATCCGACATGTATCGTTCCCTTGATTCCACCAAGCTCATCGGGACCATAGCGATCCTGCATGAGCGGATCCAGAACCGATTTCCGCAATCGGGACTCGCCAAGATCGGCCGCGAACTGTTGGAAGTCGCCCGCCAAGCCAAGGTCAAATGTGATGACATTCAGCGTCCCAACTATTGGCTGCGCGCCGGGGCCGTGGTCGCCATCATCATCATTCTGCTCGGCCTGCATATGACGATGCAGGAAGTCCGGGTCGTCGGCAGGCTAAGCTTCTCCGAATTCATCCAGGTGCTGGAGGCAGGGCTCAACGATGTGGTCCTGATCGGGGCGGCGATCTTCTTCCTGATCACCTTCGAGAACCGGATCAAGCGTGAACGGGTGCTGAAGTTGCTGCATGAGCTGCGCGTTATGGCGCACGTGGTCGATATGCACCAGCTGACCAAGGATCCGGACAAGATGCTGGGCGATCCGTCCGAGCACCTCTACCCGCCGAAGAAGAAATTGTCCCGGTTCGAGCTCAATCGCTACCTGGACTACTGCAGTGAAATGCTCTCCCTGATCGGCAAAATCGCCGCCCTCTATGTGCAGACCTTTCATGATCCGGTGGTCATCAGTACCGTCAATGAAATCGAAAACCTTTCGACAGGACTCTCCCGCAAGATCTGGCAAAAGATCATGATCGTGCAGTCCTACAAATGAACCCGTTACAATTTGCTTTATCCGGTGATTTGTGCTTGAATAGATGCTTCCGCGATAGGAGTATATATGTCTCTTCCCGACAAAACAGGACACTTCGGCGAATTCGGGGGCCGTTATCTGCCCGAAACTCTCATCAGCCTGCATGAGGAGCTGACCGAGGTTTACGCCGCCGCCCGGAGGGATCCGGCCTTCCGCAAGGAATTCGCGCACTATCTCAAAGAGTATGCCGGCCGGCCGACCAATTTGTATCTGGCCGAACGCCTCAGCGCCCAACTCAAGACGCTGAAGGTGTATCTCAAGCGGGAAGACCTGCTGCACACCGGGGCGCATAAAATCAATAATACCCTAGGACAAGTCCTCCTGGCCAAGCGGATGGGCAAGACCCGGATCATCGCCGAAACCGGGGCCGGTCAGCACGGTGTGGCCACGGCCACGGCGTCTGCCTTGATGGGGTTGAAGTGCGTCATTTATATGGGGGAAGAGGATACCCACCGCCAGTCGCTCAACGTGTTTCGCATGAAGCTCCTGGGCGCCGAGGTGGTGCCGGTGACCAGCGGATCGCGGACACTCAAAGACGCCATGAACGAGGCGATCCGCGACTGGGTCACCAATGTCCGGGATACTTTTTATATTATCGGATCCGTGGCCGGATCGCATCCGTATCCGATGATGGTGCGAGATTTTCAGTCCGTGATCGGCCGCGAGGCGCGCCGGCAGTTCCGCTCCCTGGAGAAAAACCGGCTGCCCGATTATGTGGTCGCCTGTGTGGGCGGCGGCAGCAACGCGATGGGGATCTTTCATCCGTTTTACAAAGATACGCGGGTCAATTTGATCGGTGTGGAGGCCGCCGGCAAGGGGCTGAAGACAGGGGAGCATTCGGCGCCTTTGGCCATCGGAGAGGTGGGCGTTCTGCACGGCAGCAAGAGTAATCTCATGCAGACCGCGGACGGCCAGATCCAGGTGGCCCATTCCATCGCCGCCGGGCTCGATTATCCCGGGGTCGGCCCGGAGCATGCGTATTACCGGCAGACCGGCCGGGCGGAATACGTCTCCGTCAACGATGAAGAGGCGTTGCGCGGTTTAAAACTGTTATCGGCGGCCGAAGGGATTATCCCCGCCTTGGAAACCGCGCATGCGGTCGCCTACCTGCCCAAATTGGCCAAGCGGGTGAAGGGGCGCAAGACCGTGATCCTGTGCCTGTCGGGACGGGGGGATAAGGACGTCAACGCCATCAAGGATATGCTATGAACAGGATAGACCGGACTTTTAAGCGTCTGCGCTCCGCGGGAAAAAAGGCCTTTGTCGCGTTTATCACGGCGGGCGATCCGGATCTGGCGACCACCGCCGAGCTGGTTCCTGCGCTGGAGCGGGCGGGAGTGGATATTATCGAGTTGGGGGTGCCTTTTTCCGATCCGTTGGCCGACGGCAAGACGATCCAGGCCGCCTCGGAGCGGGCGTTGGCCCAGGGCGTGACGACTGAGAAAATCTTTCAACTGGTGAAGCGGCTGCGACAGAAGACTGATATCCCGCTGGCGCTGATGACGTATTACAATCCGATCTTTCACTACGGCGACGCCAAGTATGTGGCCGCGGCCGCGTCTGCCGGTGTCGACGGGTTGATCATCCCGGATCTCCCACCGGAAGAAGCGGGACTCCTTAAGGCGGCCGCCGACCGCGCGGATATCTCTACCGTTTTCTTTATGGCCCCGACTACGACCGCCCGGCGGATGCCCTTGATCGCGCAGCACGCCTCGGGATTTATTTACTTTGTCTCACTGACCGGCGTTACCGGCGCGCGCACGCAAATCCCCGCGGCCGTCAAGAAACAGATCGCCGCCGCCAAAAAGGTGACCGACAAGCCGGTGTGTATCGGTTTCGGCATCTCCCGTCCCGAACAGGTCCGGGATTTGGCCAAGACGGCCGATGGTGTCATCGTCGGCAGCGCTATTATTAATGAAATCGTCCGGCACACGGGTAAAGCGGATTTGGTCCCCCGCGTCGAACGGTTTGTCAAAACTTTAACCGCCCCGCTGAAGTAGGTCAAATATGTATCAGATTGAAAAACTTGCAAACGGATTACGTGTCATAACCCAACCGATGCCCGATCGGCACAGTGCCGCGATCGGCGTGTGGGTGGGAGTCGGCGGCCGGTATGAACCGGTCCAGGTTAAAGGCGCCACGCATTTTCTGGAGCATGTCGTATTTAAGGGAAGCGACGGCTACGATTGTGAAGCGATAAAGGAGAATGTCGAGGGGGTCGGGGGGACGCTGAATGCCTTCACCACGGAGGAACAGACCTGTTTCTACGCCAAGGTCCCGGCGCGCCATTTGCATAGGGCCTTTGACGTGCTGACGGACATGGTGTTCCATCCGAAGCTGCGGGCGACCGATGTTACCAAGGAAAAGACGGTCATCCTGGAAGAAATCAAGATGTATCATGACCTGCCTCAGTATTTCGTAATGGAATTGCTGGACGGGCTGTTGTGGCCGGGGCACGCCTTGGGCGGGCAGCTGGCCGGGACGCTTGAGTCGGTGTCCCGCTTGACCGCGCGCGACTTGCGGCAGTTCCACCGGCAATACTATCTGCCGGGCAACGTGGTCGTCTCGGTGTGCGGACAGTTCGACCAGGACAAATTGATGCGGGCGGTACGGCGTAAGCTCGGAAAGCTGGAGGGGCGCGATGACTGGAGCTATGCCCCGGTCGGGGACAAACAGGCCGAGCCGCGCATGAATTTCTTTCGTAAGGATATTGAACAAATGCATCTGGCCCTGGGTATGCCGGGATATGATGAGAATCATCCGGACCGCTACGCGCTGGGCCTGTTGAGTATCATCCTGGGCGGCAATATGTCGTCGCGGCTGTTCGTTCAGGTTCGGGAGAAGAAGGGACTGGCCTACTCGATCGGCAGTTATCACAAGACGATGCACGATACCGGTGTCTTTATGGTCAGGGCCGGCGTCGACAATGTGAAGATCGTTGAGGCCGTGGAAGTCATCCTCAGAGAATTGCGCAAGATCCGCACGGCCGGCGTCACTGAAGGTGAATTCAAGCGGGCCAAGGACTACATGATCGGCCAGATCCAATTGGGCCTGGAAGATACCATGGAGCAGATGCTGTGGATCGGGGAGGCTTTAATTTCCCGGAACAAGGGGCGAACCGTTAAGGATGTGGTGGCCGCGTTACAAAAGGTCCAACCGCAGGACCTCAAGCGCGTGGCCCGGGAGATCCTGGATGATCGGCGGTACAATCTGGCCCTGGTGGGCCCGATTACCGATGAACAGGAAGAGATATTGAGGAAACTGCTGATTAAGTGATTCAGGGGCCTTTTTTAATTTGACAAGGCTATCGGCAGCCGTTAGAATCAGAGTAACATAACCACCAAACGACGAGAAGGAGCGAACATGGCAGAAGAACTATCCTTTTATGATGTGAAAACAAAGTCGAAATTCAACACATCAGAGTACGAGGTCAGAGAAAAGAGCGGCCGTTTTTTCGCTGTGACAAAATCTCCCAAAGGCACACACGAATGCTGGAGGGTTCTCAGTAAGGACCAAGCTGCCAAGCTCAAAAAGTAAGCTGAATAACTTGAAAGCCGATATCATCGTAAGAGCCAAAGGCCTGTAGATTAGGGCCGATTCCCGGAACCAGAAGGACTCCTGCAATAAAACAAGCTTCATTTTCATCACGAATCCTCGCAAAGAAGATCGCCGCCTTCGCGGACGATAAAAAGGCCATGGACATCGTCATTCTTGACATGCGTCAATTGGTCAATTTTTGCGATTTTTTTGTGCTTTGCTCAGGCAATACTGAAAGGCAAGTCAAGGCTATTGCCGACGGTGTCGATGAGGGATTGGCGCAAATCGGCGTTAAGATCGGTTCGAAAAGCAATGCCAAACAGGCCGATTGGATCGTCTTTGACGCCGGGGACGTGGTGGTTCACATCTTTCAAAAGGACAAACGCGAGTTTTATAATCTGGAATATCTGTGGAAGGAAGCAAAGCAGGTGGCTTGGGAAAGCAGCTGACGATTGCCGCCGCGACGTTAACCCCAGCCCGTGAAAGGCCGACATCAGAAGCGCGCCAGCGCTTGTGATTTTTTTTTATGTTGAGTCAATACAAGAGCGAAATCGAACAGTATTTGAAGTCCACGCTGGGTTCGGCCTTTGCGGACGTAAAAGAGTGGCCGACAATCGAGTTGGAAGTCCCGGCGGATAAGAATCACGGCCATTTTTCCTGCAATATCGCCATGCGCTCGGCCAAGGCGTTTCGCAAACCACCGGTCGCCATTGCCGAAGAATTCCGGCAGGCCATTACCGACTCACTGTCCGAGTCATCCCTTCAAAACGTTATCGATAAAGTCGAAGTCAAGAATCCCGGGTTCATCAATTTCTTTCTCAAGACCGGATCGCTGGTGACCGTGCTCGAACAGGTCTTTGAACAGCGCGACCGGTACGGATCGCTAACGGACGGGACGGGCCGGAAAATTTGTATTGAGTTTGTCAGCGCCAATCCCACCGGTCCGCTGAGCATCGCGCACGCCCGTCAGGCCGCGGTCGGCGATGCCCTGGGCAATATTCTGGCTTACATCGGGTTTGACGTCACCAAGGAATATTACGTCAATGACGGCGGCAATCAGATCAACATTCTGGGGCGTTCCATCCGCATTCGCGCCCAGGAGATTCTCGGCGAAGAGGTGGAATTTCCCGAGGAAGGCTACCAGGGCGACTATATCAAAGATATGGCGCGGCTGTTTATGGAGCGTGAGGGTGTCGGCGCGCCGGAGCAGCTGAACAAGATTGACGAGGATAAGTTTAAAGAATTCGGCGTTGCGTTTCTGATGGACATGATCAGGCAGGACCTGGCGGACTTTCATGTGGCCTTCGATGTCTGGTCCCACGAGTCCGTGGTTGCCGGCCGGGACAAGATCGAAGAAATGATCGCCTATCTCGGTGAAAAGGGATTTCTCTACGAGAAGGACGGCGCGTTGTGGTTCAAGTCCACCGACTTCGACGACGACAAAGACCGTGTTCTGGAGAAAAGCGACGGGACGTACACCTACCTCACGCCGGACATCGTTTATCACAAAAATAAATTCGACCGGGGCTTCGATACCGTGGTCGATATTCTCGGGCCCGATCACCACGGGTATATTCCGCGCCTCAAAGCGGCCGCCGAAGCTATGGGCCGCGACCGCGATGATCTCAACGTCCTGATCGTTCAGCTGGCAACCATATTCCGAGACGGTCAGGCCGTTTCCATGTCGACCCGCCGCGGACAGTACGTCAGTCTGCGGGAAGTGCTTGATGAGGTGGGATCGGACGTCGCCCGTTATTTTTTTCTGATGCGCCATATCAAAGCGCATCTGGAATTCGATCTGGAGCTGGCGAAAAAAGAATCCTCGGAGAATCCTGTTTATTACATCCAGTATGCCTATGCCCGGATCAACAGTATGAACGCCAAGGCCGTTGAAGCCGGTATCACCGCGCCACACAACGGCTTCGACCGTTTGGGCGCGGATGAGGAACTGGAGTTGATCCGTCACCTCGGCGGTTTCAGTGACGCGTTGCAATACTGCCATCAGCAGTGGGATCCGTATCCGCTGGTCAGTTATCTTCTCGAGTTAGCCACCCGCTTTCACAAATTCTATGACGTGTGCCGGGTCATTTCCGACGACGCGGAGCTGTCGGCCCAGCGGTTGGGTCTGGCCAATGCCGCGGGCATCGTCCTGGCCAACGGGCTGGTGCTGTTGGGGATCAGCCGGCCGAAATCCATGTAGGAACATACATATGTCAAAGATCTGGAAACTTTATCCGGACCGGTCGGGTAACCGGGAACGCCTCAGTGAGGAACTCGGCATTCATCCGATTGTCGCCCAATTGCTGGTCAACCGAGGTATTGAAGATACGCGGGAGGCCCGCGATTTTCTACAAGCGGACCTGACCGCACTGCACGATCCGTTTGAATTGAAAGATATGGACCGGGCCGTCGCGCGTATTAACCAGGCGGTCCGCGACCGTGAGAAAGTCTTGGTTTACGGTGATTATGACGTCGACGGGGTCCTGTCATCGGTGATCCTGAACCGGCTGCTTACGAGCCTCGGGTTGGAAGTGGTTCACCATATTCCGCACCGTATGCGCGAAGGGTACGGTCTCAATCACGATATCGCGGAATCCGCCCGGGCCCAGGATGTCAATTTGATGATTACCATCGACTGCGGGATCACGGCCCGCGCGGAAGTCGAAACGATCCAGGCCAACGGCATCGATGTGATTGTTGTCGATCACCATGAGCCTCCGGAAGACGGCGTGCCTCCCGCGGCAGCGGTCATTGATCCGAAACGCACGGATTGCTCCTATCCCTTTAAGGAACTGGCCTCTGTGGGACTGGCCCTGAAGCTGGTCCAGGCGCTGCGGCCCGATCTCGTCGAGGATGTCCTGGATCTGGCGGCGGTGGGCACCGTGGCGGATGTGGTCCCGTTGCGCGGAGAGAACCGCGTTATGGTCAAGAACGGATTACAGCGGGTCAACGCGACGCCGAATGCGGGACTGCGCGCCTTGCTGGCGAATGCCAAGCTGACCAAAAAGCGTATCACTCCGTTTCACGTCGGGTTTATCCTCGGGCCACGGATCAACGCGGCCGGACGTATGGGCAGCGCGCACACCTCACTCGATCTCTTTCTTTCGCAGGAAGACTCCCTGGCCGGTGAAATCGCCAAGGAGCTGGAGTCGCATAATCAGGACCGGCAGAGGATGCAGAACAATATCATCTCCGAGGCCATGGCCATTGTCGAAGAGCAGGTGAATTTTAAAGACGAGAAGGTCATCGTGCTGAAAAAGGAAGGATGGCACAAGGGCGTGCTGGGGATTGTCGCCTCACGGCTGACGGACCGGTATTACCGTCCCTCGATCGTGATCTCGACACGCGGGGGGATCGGAACCGCGTCCTGCCGTTCGATCGACGGATTTCACATTCATAACGCGTTGTCGGCCTGCCAGGAGATGCTGGTCACCTTCGGCGGCCACGAAGGGGCGGCCGGTCTGACCATCAAAGAGGAATTTATCGAGACGTTCCGCACGATGATCAACGAAGTCGCGGCGAAAACATTGGAGCTGAAGAAGCTCACACCGACTTTGGCGATCGATTGCGAAATACCGTTGGCCAGCATCGATGAAGCGCTGGTCCAAACGATCGACGAATTGCAGCCGTACGGTGAAGGCAATCCGTCCCCGGTTTTTTGCACCCGGGGGGTGGAAGTCAAAAGCTATCCGCAGATCATGGGTAAAGGGACGTTGAAGTTTTGGGTTCAGCAGGGGGAGAAGGCGATCTCAGCCATCGGCTTCGGCATGGAACGCTTTGCCGGACTAATCAGCCCCGGTGGACGGGTCGATCTGGCGTATGAGATGGCCATCGACGACTGGAACAAGGCGCCGCAGGCACAACTTCGTTTGAAAGATATCCGGCTGAGTGAATAAGGGTGGTCTTAAGCCTTGGTGACTTTACCCTTTTGGATGCAGCTGACGCAGACATGCGCGCGACGAATGGTCCCGTTATCATTGACCTTGACGCGTTGCAAGTTGGGATAAAAACGACGCAGGGTTTTACCGAGGATCTTGGAACCGGCACCGCCAGTCCGCTTGATTTGACCGCGACGCTTGTATTTATTGCCCGGTTGAGCTGTTTTAGCGCACAATTCGCATACTTTTGCCATAATGGTAGTCCTTTGCTGGTTTGCAATTGAAACTAAAGTATACTGAAATTGTCCCGAATGTCAAGGACATAATTTTCACCGCAAAACACACCATAAGTAACTGCAAATAATCGACTTACATATCTTAAGGAGTTTGTAATGACATCATCGGCCCCCACTTCGCTGGAATTCGACCGGATTCAACCCTATCAGGACCGCCGTTTTGTCCCGGAGGATGCCGATTTACTGGATGTCGCAACGGTTGAGGGCCTGTACCGCCAGCTGATCGACCGGCCGGTTTCCGACACACCGGGTTTCGAACAGTGGATCCAGGACCGTTCCGAGCTCGAAGCCGCCCTGGATCAGGCGGGATCGATCGTCTATATCCGGATGACCTGTCAAACCGATGACGAGCAGCGGGCCGAGGCCTACACGCACTTTATCGAAACCATTTCGCCCGCCGTCCAGCCCCTGGACGACCGCCTGAATAACCGGTTTCTGGAACTCCTGGACAGGTATCCGTTGGATGAGGAGCGCTTTAAAGTGTACATCCGCGATGTCCGCACGCAAATCGAACTGTTCAAGCCGGAGAATGTCGAATTGCAAAAACAGGTGAGTCTGTTGTCGCAGGAATACCAGAGGATCTGCGGGGCGATGACCGTCGAGTTTGACGGGCGGGAGCAGACTTTGCCGCAAATGAGCAAGTACCAGCTGGAATTGGACCGGGATTTGCGCGAGCGCGCTTGGCGCGCGGTGAGTGAGCGGCGGGCCCAGGACCGTGACGCGCTGGAGGATTTGTTTGATAAGATGCTGGCCATTCGGCACCAGATCGCCCGCAATGCCGGTTTTCCCAATTTCATGGAGTACAAGTTTAAATCCCTGCACCGCTTTGATTATACGCCGGACGATTGCAAACAGTATCATGACACCGTGGAGAAACTCGTGGTTCCGCTGTGGCGGCAGATAAGCGAACGTCGCCGGGAGACGATGCAGCTGGAGCGTTTGCGCCCGTGGGACGGAGCCGTCGATCCGCAGGGGCGGCCGCCCCTCAAGCCGTTTTCCGAGGTCACCGATTTGATATCCGGTTGCGAACGGGTCTTCGCGCGAGTGGACCCGGAGTTCGGTGAGCAATTCGCGGCGATGTCCCGGGATGGCCTGCTCGACCTGGCATCGCGCAAGGGCAAGGCGCCCGGCGGATACCAAAGCAGTCTGGACGAGGCGCGCCGGCCGTTCGTGTTCATGAACGCGGTCGGAGTTAACGGCGATGTCTTTACGCTGCTGCACGAAGGCGGACATTCTTTTCACACCTTGGCGTGCCGGCATGATCCGTTGATTGACTACCGTCACGGACCGATGGAGTTTAATGAAGTCGCCTCGATGGCCATGGAGTTGATGGGGGCGGAGCATCTGGAGGAGTTCTATTCTCCAGAGGAGAAAGAGCGCGCGCGGACGTCTCACTTTGAGGATGTGGTGTATATCCTGCCGTGGGTGGCGCTGATCGATGCCTTTCAGCACTGGATTTACGAAAACCCGCAGCACAGCCGCGCCCAGCGCCGGAGCAAATGGGTCGAGTTGTTCCGCCGTTTCAACGGCGGGGGGACCGACTGGAGCGGACTTGAGGAGGTCGAGGCCGTCCTCTGGCATCGTCAATTGCATATTTTTGAGGTACCCTTTTATTATATCGAGTACGGGATCGCCCAGCTCGGAGCCCTGCAGGTGTGGCGCAATGCCCGGCAGGACGGGCCGCGCGCGGTCCAGGCCTATAAGGACGGGATGGCGGTGGGCGGGGCACTACCGGTGACTGACATCTATTCCCGGGCCGGTATTAATTTCTGTTTTACTGAGGATATCATTGCGCCGCTTATGGATGCGGTACGTGAGGAATTGAATCTGGGTAAATAATTGAGTTTTTGGTTCCTAAAAGATTGGTTTTATTATATTATCTAGAAGAATCCGGAGTAACAGACCTAACCCGTGAGGTTAATAATGAAGCTCAAATATTTCCTGATGTTTGTCTGCCTGGCAGGGCTGTCGGTAACGACCGTTTACGCCATGGAAGGCATGCTGGCCACACCGGAAACCATTTCCCAACTGAAAAAAGACCTGCGGGAAGGGCACATCCGTATCGGTCAAACCCGACTCGGGGACGTCATCCAGACCTACGGCAAGGCGGTATCGATTACGGACGAAGACCGGCGCATAGTCTTCGATTACGATGATATCCGGGTGGAATTCATCAAGCGCCGGATGTGGAAGGATTGGTCTTACGACGGATTTCGCAAACCTGTGTACACAGATGACGTGGACGATCTGCGTTTTGATCTCGAAAGCGAGGAGCTGGTGGGCAACAATATAACCGCCGATATGATCTTAAAGGACTACGGCGAACCCACGGAATCCAAGATCTCCGATGTGGACGGGGAGAACACCGTATACTACTACGGTGATATCAAGATGGTCTTTGAAAACGTGTTCGTTCTGCGCAGCTGGCGGGCCCAGAATATCGCGGAGGACTCCACCACCGGGGTCCTGACCGGAAACTAGACCGTTTGGGGAACCCCCGGGGCCACAAGCCAGCTATGGCCGGGTTATTATTGCGCCTTGCATAATCCTGGTCGAAAAGTTACAATATAGCATATTTCGTAAAGGAGCGCCGAATGACTTTGACCAGGATACGTCACACCCAAATCTTCACAATCTTCGGATTCCTGCTACTTTTCTCGGGCATCGCCGAGGCCCAAAGCCTCGAAAAACGGGTGAATGCCTTGGAGGAATATGTGGAAACGTTCCAGCCGACCCTCATCGAATTCTCCGAGGAACTTCAAGACAATATACAAAAGTACACCAAAGGCCTGGAGGCCAGCTTGGACAGCTACTCCAAGAGCCTTCAACAGCAGGTCAACACGCACCTCGAGAGCCTTAAGAATGACTCGGCCGTCCTTGACCTCAATACCCAGGCCTTCCAAAGCGTGGACACCAACGGCGGCCGGTTCCTCGTCTCGGTCGACCGGGTCGAGAAAATGCCCTCCGGGGCCTTCCGGATTTACCTCAACATCGGTAATATCAACTTTGCCGACTACAACGGATTCAAAATCAAGTTAATCTGGGGGAAGAAATTCTATCCCGGATTTGCCCAAAAGATGTCGGACTGGCGTGAGACCCTGCGCGGCGCCGAATACACCTTCGAAGGGGCCTTGCTCAAAGGATCCTGGAACCAGGTGGAGATTGATATCGAAGCCGCCGATTCGGGTGAGCTGGCTCACGTCGAGTTCGAAATGACCGTTCTTTCCGTCGAGCTTCAGTCCCTTTAACGGTATCCCATGTCACCTTCCAAGTTATCTATTTGGATGCTCTTTGTCTTGGCTGCGTTGTTATCTGCACCGCAGGTCAGCGCGGAGCCGGAGGTCATGGAATTTGACCGCAAACAGGAATACGACATTTATTTTTTCAGCAGTGAGAGCCAGACGTCGGTTCTGGAGAACGTAACCATCATGGGTTTCAAGAAGATCGCCGGCAAGGAGTTCCTGGTGATCTCGTCCAAGGGATTCAAGTTGACCGAGGAATCCGGCTACATTGATTTCGCCTCGGTGATCGCCATCCTGCCCGACAGTCACTTTCGCGTCCGCAAAAGTGACGGGATCCGCATTCGCGACAAACATTAATCATTATCATGGACGTTTCCAAATTCAAGCAGGCCCGGGAACGCATCCGGCACCGCGGCAAGTTTCTGCATTTTGTCGACAAGGCCGGCTGGGAGTACATCCGGCGTAGCAACTGCACCGATATCGTAATCGTTGCCGCCGTCACCCGGGCCGGTGAAGTTATCTTCGTCGAACAATACCGTCCTCCGGTGGGGCGCTACGTCATCGAGTTTCCGGCCGGGTTGATTAACGACAGGCCCGGTGCGGCCCATGAGTCGTTGAAGGCCGGGGCGAAACGTGAGCTGGAGGAGGAGACCGGGTACCGGGCGCGCCGGATGACCCTGCTGACAAAAGGGCCGGTTTCGGCCGGGTCCAGCGCCAATCTGGTGACCCTGCTGCTGGCCGAGGGGCTCACCAAGGTCGGCGACGGCGGGGGGGATGCGTCCGAAGATATTGTCACATATTTAGTTCCGTTGGCCGGGGTCGATGCCTGGTTGAACCGCCAGGCCCGCCGCGGGCGGCTGATCGAGCCCAAAATTTATACTGGACTTTATTTCTTGAAGTCTTATAATACTCCTTTCCGCTAATTCGGAGAGGCCGTCAGCGTCTTTCCTCGCGCCACCTCAATAATCCAGAGGTTCCCACACATAAACGACGATGAATTTTATTAATCGCAAGAAGGAGATTTGTACAAATGAGTAAAGTTATCGATTATCTCGGAGATGCGGCCAAGGATTTACTTGAGCATACCTGCAAGACGATCCCGAAGGAAAACATCACGCTGCCGTCAGGTGATTTCGTGGATCAGATCTTTATTAATTCCGACCGCAGCAACAATGTTCTGCGCAATCTGCAGTCAATGTATACCCATGGCCGCCTGGGCGGCACCGGTTACCTCTCCATTCTGCCCGTTGACCAGGGGATTGAACACACCGCGGGCGCTTCGTTTGCGCCCAACCCGATGTACTTCGATCCGGAGAACATCGTGAAGCTGGCGATCGAAGGGGGCTGCAATGCCGTCGCATCGACCTTGGGTGTATTGGGGTTGTGCTCGCGAAAGTACGCGCACCGGATCCCGTTCGTGGTCAAGATCAATCACAATGAGCTGTTGACGTACCCTAACAAGTTCGATCAGCGCCTGTTTGCCGACGTTGAGCAAGCCGCCGACATGGGCGCGGCCGGAATCGGGGCGACCATTTATTTCGGGTCCGAAGAATCCTCCCGCCAGATCGAGGAGATCAGCGAGCAGTTTCAACGCGCCCACGAACTCGGACTGTTCACCATTCTGTGGTGCTATGCCCGCAACAACGCCTTCAGCGCAGACAAAGATTATCACGTCGCCGCCGACATCACCGGCCAGGCGAATCATCTCGGCGTCACCATCGAGGCCGACATCATCAAGCAAAAGCTGCCGGAAAACAACGGCGGTTTCAAGGCGGTCAAATTCGCCAAGACTCATGATCTGGTTTACAGCCAATTGAGCAGCGATCATCCCATCGATCTGTGCCGTTACCAAGTCGCCAACTGCTACATGGGTAAGATCGGTTTGATCAACTCGGGCGGCGCCTCGGGTAAGAATGACTTCCAGGACGCAGTCCGCACGGCCGTCATCAACAAGCGCGCCGGCGGGATGGGTCTGATATCCGGACGCAAGGCCTTTCAACGGCCGATGGAAGAAGGCGTTAAGCTCCTGAATGCGATTCAGGACGTTTATCTGGCCGACGACATCACCATCGCCTGATCCCGATCGACTTTGAGGGGGTTGCCATCATTTTCGACAATGGTGGTAACTCCCTTTTCTGTTTTGTGATATAATCCTAACCGAAATCACAACGTTTTACCTACAGGTGTTCATGACTGTCTCCATGCGGACAACAGTAATCGGCGGAATGCTGGCGGCGCTGCTGATCACGGCGGCACAACCGGCCCACGCCCTACAGATCAGTCAGGAAGAGTTTGCCGATACCTTCAAGGACGGTGAGCTCGAATTGGTCCTGATGGGGGCTGCGCTGAAACGCTTTCAAGTTCTTAAGGCCGTTGCCGTCGGATTCTATTTGGAGGAGGGCGTTGAAGAAGACGAGATCCTGACTCCTATCCCCAAGCGGGTCGAAATCGCCTACCTGCAGAAAATTTCCCGCACCGAATTGATGGCTGAGACGACCGAAGGCCTGCGTGACAATCTCTCCGCCGATGTTTTTGACGGCATACAGGAAGATTTGAAGACCTTTGCGGGTTGGATGCGGGACATGGAGCCGGGCGACCGCTACGCAATGACCTACCGGCCCGGAGAGGGGACGGAGGTCCGGCTCAACGGCGTGCTGCAGGGAACGATCGCCTCCGATGATTTTGCTTTGGGTTTTTTTTCGATCTACGTGGGGGCCAAACCCGCGGATCCGCGCGCAAAAGGCAAACTTTTGGGTCGGCTGGAGTTTAATAAATAATCCGATCAGCCCGGCCATTTTTTCCTGCTGAGTGGCCGGCGACATGTTACAATAGCGCATATGATACGGTTTTACGGATACAGCAAATGCTCCTCCTGCCGGAAGGCGAAGAAGTTTTTGCAGGATCACGCCATTCCCTTTGACGAAATCGACATCACAGTCCAGCCTCCCGAGGAAACGATTCTCAATAAGATCCTCACTAACGGGGATTACGAATTAAAACATTTGTTCAATACGTCCGGTCAGTTGTATCGCGAGATGGACATCAAGAACAAGATCGGATCTCTGTCCAAAAAAGATTTGTTAAACCTGCTCAGCCGCCACGGCAAGTTGGTGAAACGGCCGTTGATAACCGACGGCCGCCGTCATTCCGTGGGGTACCGGGAGGAGACACTACGTCAGACATGGTTATAAGAAATTGGAGACAAGTCAGTGCGGTCGCGGTGGCACTCATGATGTGCTGTTCAACGGCTTCCGCCGAGATGCTCGGCAGCAACCGCAACTTCCGTAAATATAATCCCGACTGGAAGAAGTACGAGTTTACCCGCGACTATCTCACCAGTCTCGGTTACATCAAGAAAAACTACGACGCCGATGACGCCATCGACTTTGCCGGGACCGAGCCCGACATCCTGAACCGCATCGCGCTGATGCGCGACGAATTGATCCATGAGAACGTCAATTTGCGGGTAGCCCGCAACTATCTCAAACGTTATACCAATCAGGCCCAAAACGGTTTGATGCTCAAGGTAACGGATCAGTTTACCAAGGTTTGTGACGAGTTGATCCTGCTCAACAGCGGGCAGCGCGCGTTGCTGGAAGAGATGCATACCGTGCAGCGGCGGGGGGGGATGGATGCCGTTGCGATCGCGGGCTTCGAGCAACGGCAGAGCCGGATCAATGGCGAGCGCCGGGAGGCTCTTAAGGGGCTGTTGCGGGCATCCATTCTGGTCACCAAGATTCTAGTCAGCCCGACGGAAAATTATTACGGCGAATTCGACCGGCTCGGCATCACTCAGGAACAGCGCTATAAACTGCTCGAAAAAATCCGACATTTTGACGAGGCCTCCTATCAGGGTGAGTTGCGTTCGGGGCAGTCTTTTTTGGAAGGCAGCGTAGTTACCATCCGGGAGATATTGGAAAACTATAACTACGAGACCATCGATGGCTGAGGGGACGCCCTCTATCAGCCGGAACAGGACGTGATATGAAAAAAGAAGACCGAAACAAACTTCTGAAGGACAAAAAAGTGGTTGAAGAAATCAACCGCCACCTGTGGATCGAAAGCGAGAAGGCCGGCTATGACATCGGCTTCGAGAAGGCGGCGGAAGACTGGCTGGAGAGATTCTCCAAGGCCTGGCTGGATTATCACAGTCCCAAGAAGAAGCCTACCAAACCAAAGAAATCATCCTGACCGGCATTCCGCGGCCGCCGAGCCGTGTCCGCGGGCCGGTTACGCAAAATACTTAACAATCAGTCCTTTTCGTGTAGAATGAAACGCGGATTCAGGAGATAACACAACAGAGCAGGAGGTTTGGCAACATGTCGCAGTACAAGATTGTGCTATTACGCCACGGCGAGAGTGTGTGGAACAAGGAAAATAAATTTACCGGCTGGACCGATGTCGATTTATCGGAGAAAGGCCGCCAGGAAGCGGCGCAGGCCGGACAGACTTTGCTGAAAGAGGGCTACACCTTTGATGTCGCCTACACGTCGGTCCTCAAACGCGCCATCCGCACGCTATGGCTTACCCTGGACGGCATGGACCTGATGTGGATTCCGGTCATCCGGGACTGGCGCCTGAACGAACGGCACTATGGGGATCTTCAGGGACTTAACAAGTCGGAGACGGCGGCTAAGTTCGGTGAGGATCAGGTGCTCGTGTGGCGGCGCAGTTTCGATACGCCGCCGCCGGAATTATCCAAGGACGATAAACGATGGCCCGGACATGATCCGCGCTACCGGAATGTGCCTGAGGCGCAGCTGCCGTTGACCGAGAGTTTGAAGACGACGATCGACCGTGTCATCCCGTATTGGGAGCAGGTCATCGCCCCGGACGTCAAGGCCGGAAAGAAGGTCTTGATCGCGGCACACGGCAACAGCCTGCGGGCGCTGGTCAAATTCCTGGATAAAGTTTCCGAAGAGGAAATCATCAGCCTGAATATTCCGACAGGCAGCCCGTTGGTTTACGAACTCGACGAGAATCTCAAGCCGTTGAAGCATTACTATCTCGGAGACCCCGAGGCGATCGCCAAGGCCCAGGCGGCTGTAGCCAATCAGGGGAAGGCCTAGTCACGGGAGCGCGTCCATGAGCGGTGAGACAACCGACAAGGCCGGGAAGATCGCCCGTTTGCGGGAGCAAATTGCCGGCTGCCGGCGGTGCGCTCTGCATGAGACCCGCACCCTGACGGTCCCCGGAGAAGGCGATCCGGACGCGGATATCATGTTCATCGGTGAAGCTCCGGGCCGCAATGAAGACCGGCAGGGCAAACCGTTCGTCGGGCGTGCCGGCGATATCTTCGATCGTCTGCTGGCCTCGGTTGAGTTGACCCGCGACCAGATTTATTTATGCAACATTCTCAAGTGCCGGCCGCCCAACAACAGGAATCCGCTGGTCGGCGAAATTCAGGCCTGTGTGGGAAGCCTGGACCTGCAGATCAAGATTGTCAACCCCAGCGTCATCGGGACGCTGGGTAATTTCGCCACCATGTACATTCTGGAAAAGTTCGGTATACCGTTGCGCAAGATCAGCGAGCTGGCCGGCACCAGTCTGGCGGTGGAATCGGAATTCGGTCCGAAGCGGATCGTCCCGCTGTACCACCCGGCGGTAGCGACGTACAGTCCGACCAAGATCGACACCTTGCTCGAACACTTTCAGGTTTTCCGGGAATCACGTTTGCTCGCCGCGCGGCGGGATCCCGGCGCATAATTTCAATTTAGGAGCGCGGAACATATCATGCCCTCTAAACCACGCCGTCCGGCCAATCAGCACGATGAATATCGCAGCGTATTCCAAAACTGTTCGCTTCCCATCCTGATCAAAGATTTCTCCGTTCTGCAAAAACTCAAAAAGCAACTCGCGGATGCCCGCTACCGCAGCCTGTCCGCCTATTTGCTCCGCAATCGGGACATGATGTTGCGCGTCAACGAGCAGGCTCGTACCGTGGCGGCTAATCAGGCCGCGCTCGAACTTTTCGGGGCGACAAACCTCAGGGAATTGCAGAGTTATCACAATCAAGCTCCGTCCCGGGATTATCTGCGGGTGCTTTCGCAGGCCATGGCCGCCATGCTCAGCGGAGAGTCGCGATTTGAGGCGGAATTCAAAACCCGTGCTCTGAACCGCAAGTATTATGACGTGATATTGCGCCTGAACGTCCCTTCGGAGCAAATGAGCTCGCTGAAGCGGGTGATCATCACGCTGCAGGATATTACGCGCCAGAAACAGTTCGAGCGCAATCTGAAGAAGATGGCGCAGACCGACGGGCTTACGGAATTGTGGAATCACAGCGCCATTCTTCAAAGGCTGGAGGAGGAGTTCAAGCGCGCCTACCGTTACAACAAGGACCTGTCGTGTCTGATGATCGACCTTGACCATTTTAAAGGCATCAATGATTTGTGCGGTCATCAGCGGGGAGACAAGGTCCTGCGCCAGACCGCGCAGATGATCCGCAGTTTTGTCCGCGAAGTGGATATCGTCGGCCGCTACGGCGGGGATGAGTTTCTCATTATCCTGCCGGAAACCCCGGCGGACAAGGCGCAGATCGTGGCGGAGCGCCTGGTGAACGTCTTTGACGGATTGACCAACAGCAAAAAAGGCGAGATATTCAGCACCATCAGTGTCGGTATCGCCGGCGTTCCCAACAGTACCGCCCGGTCCCCCAAGATGCTGTTGGCCCAGGTCGACCGGGCCATGTACCGTGCGAAAAAAGCCGGCCGCAATACGTCGGCCGTCGTTTCCACTTAACGAGGAGTGAGTCATGGACTTTAAGATACCCGACACCCCGGAGGAATTATTCCGGCAAGGGTCCAAGAATTTTATGAACATCAACCGCTGGATCCCGCTGGTCGCGATTTTGTTCGTACTGCTGTTTTTTGTGGTTACCAGTTTCTACACGGTGGAACAAGACGAGGTCGGTGTCATCCGCCGGTTCGGCAAGTATCTGAAGACCACGGAACCCGGGCTGCAGTGGAAGATGCCGTTCGGGATCGATCAGCTCGATAAAGTCCGCGTGACCCGGATTTTCAAAGAAGAGTTCGGCTTCAGGACCGTCAAGGCCGGCACGCGCACAGAGTATTCCAATAAGTCTTTCGACGAAGAGGCTTTGATGCTCACCGGCGATCTGAATGTGATTGATGTGTCATGGATCGTGCAGTTCAAAATCAAGGATCCCACCGCACTTTTGTTTAACGTGCGAAATCCCGTCGAACAGCCTACCAAAACGATTCGGGACCTGTCCGAGTCGGTGATGCGTCAGGTCATCGGGGATTATCGTGTGACCGAGGCGATCACCACCAGCAAAAATGAAATCGATATGAAGGTGACCCAAAAATTGCAGGAGGCGCTGGACCTTTACAAAAGCGGCATTCAGGTGACGCAGGTCAAATTGCAGGAGGTTCTGCCGCCGAAGCCCGTGGCCAAGTCGTTCAACGAGGTCAATGAGGCCGAACAGGAGCGGCAGAAGGTCATCAATCAGGCATGGGAGGCCTACAACAAGGTGATCCCCAAGGCGCGCGGCCAGGCCAAGCAGACGGTCCGCGAAGCGGAAGGGTACGCCTTGTCGAAAATCAAGGTCGCCGAGGGGGACGCCGCGAAATTCAGCGAAACCTGGAAGGCGTACAAAGAGGCCAAGGATGTCACACAGCGCCGGATGTATCTGGAAACCCTGGAAGAAATCCTGCCGCGGGTGGGCCGGATATATGTTTTTGAGCCGGAGGCCAATCAGGTGATCCCGTTGTTGAATCTCGGAAACGCAGGGGGGTTGTGATGAAAGGAATGCTGTCTATCATACTGGGGTTGTTGTTGGCGGTCACGGTGCTGGTGCTTTCCGGCGCCTTGTATGTCGTCGACGAAACGCAGCAGGTCGTGGTTACCAAATTCGGCCAGTTGGTCGGCAAGCCCAAGACGGAGGCCGGTCTGTACTGGAAATTTCCATGGGAACAAGCCAACTATTTCGACAAACGCATTTTGGAATGGGACGGCGATGCCAACGAAATCCCGACGCTCGACAAACGCTATATTTGGGTGGATACGATGGCCCGCTGGAAAATCGTCGACCCGTTGCGTTTCATGCAGTCGGTCCGTACCGAACCCAGCGCGCAAAGCCGGCTGGATGATCTCATCGACGCGGCCACGCGTGAAGTCATCTCGCGGCACCGGCTGATCGAAGTGATTCGTTCCTCCAACCGAATCCTCGAGGATCAGAATCAGGAGGAGGGGGAAACGCAGACCATGGCGGAGCGGGGCGAGACCGAGCTGGCGCCCATCGGCCTGGGACGGGAAGAATTGGCCCGCCGCATATCGCTGCGCGCGGCGGAGACGACCCCGCAGTTCGGAATACAACTTGTCGATGTCCGCATCAAGCGCATCAACTACAAGGAAGAGGTCCGGCAGAAGGTGTATGAGCGGATGATTTCCGAACGCAAAAGGGCCGCCGAGATGTTTCGCGCGGAAGGCCAGGGAAAGAAGGCGGAAATCGAAGGGCAAATGGTCAAGGAGCTGAAGGAAATTCAGTCCGAAGCCTACCGCGAGGCGCAGCTGCTGAAAGGCAAGGCGGACGCGCAGGCAATTCAGATCTACGCCGATGCGTATAACCAGGACCCCGAATTTTATTCCTTCGTCAAGACGCTGGAAACCTATCGTAAGACAGTCAATAAGGAAACGCAATTGATCCTGTCGACCGACAGTACCTATTTCAAAGTTTTAAACGGCGGGTGGGAAGGGGCCGCGGAGTAAGGCTGTCCCGGCGGCGACCGGTAGGTGAAGACCGTGGCGCGCCGGCGGTCCGCGGGCTTCTCATGTCTTCATGAAAAAATATTCCGACTCACATGAAGTGACCTTTGCCTTGAAGAAGACCGTGCCCGGACAACTCGAAATCCTGCGCCGGCTTTTGATCGGCCGTGGGGCCAAGCCCGAGTCGGTCGTAGAATCCAGTTTCAGCGGCAGTGAACGTCTCACGGTGTATTTCACGGATGCGGAGCGGGCGCGCAAGTTTCGCGGTAAAGTCGTTCCGCTGGGTCTTAAGAATGTCCGGATCACTCAAAAGACCGTAAAGGCCCGTGATTGGCAGACCGTATGGAAGCAGGAATACAAACCTTTCGCTCTTACCCCGCGTTTCGAAGTGGTCCCTTATGGATACCGGAAGACCCACCGCAGCCGCGGACGTGAACCGGTTTACATCGATACGAGCTATGCCTTCGGCACCGGTCTTCACGCGACCACACGTTTTATGGCTTCCTTTGTCGAGCGCTGTGCGGGGCGCTACGACAGTTTTCTCGATATCGGAACCGGGACCGGGATCCTCGCGATTTTGGCTCTAAAATGCGGGGCCTGCGAGGTAACGGCCATCGACCTGCGCCGCGATATTGTTGAAATCGCGAACATGAATTTTAGAGAAAACGGATTTCCGGCACAGCGCGCGCGGGCGATTGATTTTCAGAAGTTCCGCATGTCCCGCCGTTACGACTTTGTGGCCGCCAATCTCGTTACTCTGGATTTGATCGCGTTTCGCAAGTCCCTCGTAAGTCTGGTCAAAAAGGGAGGGTATTTGGCGGTGTCGGGGATATCGTTGGCGCTTTATCCCGAATTGCGCGCGGCGTTTGACGGACTGCCCATACGTTGCCTGAAAGTCGAAAAGGGTGAGGGCTGGCACGCGTTGCTGTTTCGGAGAAACGTCTGACATGCCGTCATCCTTTGTGCAATCTCAGCAGGACCGCGAGCTGCGTCGCCGCATGCGGCAGGCCGGGATTTATGAAAAGGATTTAAACGAAACCTTTATCCATTCCTCCGGTCCGGGCGGGCAGAACGTCAATAAGGTCGCCACGTGCGTGGTTCTGGTGCATACCCCGACGGCGATTCAGGTCAAATGTCAAACCGCGCGGACACAACGGCAGAACCGTTGTCTGGCCAGGGATTTGTTGCTGGAGAAAATCCTGCGGCGGCGGGAGGAAGAGTCCCGGCAAGCCCGGGCGCGCGAAGAGAAACTCAAACGGCAAAAACGTAAGCGCTCCAAGAAATCCAAAGAGGCCATGTTGGAAGATAAACGGCGGCAGGGCGACAAAAAGAAGAACCGGCGGAAGGTCGGCCGGGAGCGATGGCAGGACGATTGATGCAAGAACCTTCCGGACCCGTACCGTTCCGTTTCAACTGGCAGGAATTCTCCGGATCTTTAGGCGATTTGGGATTGTTCATCCCGCTGGTGCTCGCCATGACCGTTGCCGCCGACCTGGATATCGGCATTGTCCTGATCATGGCCGGTCTTATGAACGTCATCACGGGACTGGTTTTCCGATTGCCGATTCCCGTCCAGCCCATGAAGGCCATGGCGGCTGTGGTGATCGCCGAGTCAATGATGAAGGATGAGCTTTTTGCCGCCGGGATTATGCTCAGCGTGATCTTGCTGTGCATGACCCGCTGGATCGACTGGGTGAACCGGTGTATCCCCCGGTTTGTGGTTCGGGGGATTCAGTTCGGGATCGGTGTCAAGCTGGTGTTAAAGGCATGTGAATGGCTCGGCGGATTGTCGGGATGGGGCTGGGACAGTTGGTGTATCGCGGTGATCGTAGGTATCGTGCTGTTACTCATGCAACTCTACAACAAACCGGGACTTGTCGCCGTCTTCGGCGCGGGTTTCTTGCTGCTGTTGTGCGATCAACCGCAGGTCTATCGCGAGTTGACCGTGCAATTTCCCGAATGGCAGTGGACCATCCCCGGATGGTGGGCGTTCAAACACGGTTTATACAAGGGCGTCCTGCCGCAGCTGCCGTTGACATTGTTAAACTCGGTGGTGGCGGTGTGCGCGTTGAGCGAAAGTTATTTTCCAGGCCGCGGCGTGACCCCGCGCAAAATGACGGCCAGCGTCGGGTTGATGAATTTATTGGCGGTCCCTTTCGGCGGCATTCCGATGTGTCATGGGGCCGGTGGATTGGCCGCGCAATACCGTTTCGGCGCGCGTACCGGCGGCAGTGTCATTATGCTGGGCGGTCTGAAGATTCTGGTGGGACTTTTGTTCGGCAACGCGCTGTTTCAGTTGTTGCAGTCTTATCCGATATCCATTCTGGGAGTAATGCTTGTCTTTGCCGGCGGCGAATTGATGTGGTCCACCCGGCGGTCGTTGCTCAGCAAGCGCGGGGCGGTGGTTGTTCTGGGGACAGCGGCCGTGATCGTATGGAAGAATACGTTTGAAGGATTTCTGGCGGGACTGGTCCTGGCGGCCGTGGTCCATTTGGTGACGGGAGGGAATGGTAATGACGAGTCATGATAATATTTCCGAAGGGGCGGGCATGGTGGACGTTACCGCCAAGGCGGTAACGCAGCGCCGGGCCGTTGCCCGGTCCACGGTACGATTGGGGCCCAAGGCGTATGACGCGCTGGTCTCCGGTCAAAATCCGAAGGGAGACGTTCTGGCTACCGCCAAGGTCGCCGGTGTGATGGCGGCCAAGGCCACGCCCAGCATCGTTCCGTTGTGCCATCCTTTGGAGTTAGGCAAGGTTCGCGTTGATATCGAACAAGACGCGGCGCAGCACTCCGTACATATAACCGCGGAGGTGGCGTATCACGGGCGGACGGGGGTGGAAATGGAGGCCTTGACCGCGGTCTGTGCGGCGGCCCTGACTGTTTATGACATGCTGAAGTGGGCGGATAAGGGTATGGTGATCACGGACACGCGCTTATTACACAAGAGCGGCGGTAAAAGCGGTGACTATGACGTCGACGCTTGAGCAGCGCAAGACCGGAACGCGGTTCAATCAAAGTTTACTTCTCAGAACCGGAGCCGTTATTGCTTTGTTGGCGATCGTTGTGGGGATCGGCTTGCGTTTTTTCCGTATCACGGAGAACACGTTTGTCTTCTATGACGAAGGCATGTGGTTATTGCAGGGCCGGGATTTGGTCGAGGTCATGGAGAGATCGGGCGCGGCCGGGAACCCGTCGTCCGGACACCTGATCGATGCCGCGTTTCATCTGTCATTGCGGACGGGCAAGGCCCTGTGGGCATTTATGAGCATGCTGCGCGGTTTCTTCGTGGGGGCCGACGGCTTCTTTTTCACGCGCGTCATATCGGCAGTCGCCGGGACGGCGACGATTGGACTGACATTTCTTTTTGCCCGGCGTTTTTATGCGTCGACGACTATCGGATTGCTGGCGGCGGCCGTGTTGGCCGTGATGCCGACGCATATTTTCTATTCCCGTCTGGCGCTGCAGGAAGCATATTCAGCCTGCTTCTTCCTATTGGGGATGTACTTGTACGTGTTCGGAAGGCGCGTTTCATGGGGGACGTTTTTTTCCGGGGTGTGCTTTGCTTCTGTGTTCTTTGTGAATTACCGCATGATCATCATTCCTTTCTTTGTTGCCGCTGCGGAGATATATTTAAGCCTCACGCAGGGGCGTCGTCCGTCGGTCATCAAGTGGATATGCTCCACAGCGGTCTTTTTGGGATTGGTGTTCGGTATCGGCGCTCTCGACGGGGCGGCCAACCTGCGTGTCACATTCGGTTGGATGTTTCATCAGGGTGAGTTGGCCAAAGGATCATTCGCGCCGTTGAATCTGCTGTCGTACCCGTACTACATGTTGACATTCGAGGGGGTCCTCTTCAGTCTTCTGTTTTGGGCCAACGGATATTTTCTGTGGAAGGGAGAGCGGCGCGCCATTTTTCCGTGGGTGACGGTCCTGGTTTTTATGGCGGTCTTTTCTTTGCCGCAAGAAAAGGGGGTCCGCTACCTGACCAGCGCTCTTCCGTTTATCGCCGTGGCCGCGGCGTGGTCGGGTTGGCGCATGTTCAGCGGCTTCCCGTCGCGGCGCGTCCGATGGGGCATAATCGCGGGGGTTTCGGTCATGACGGCGGGGATGATCGGGAACGGAATCCGGGTGGCCGGTTTTAACAACGCTTACCAGGCAGCGATATCGGATATAAGGCATGAGCAGCCGGACGCCAAATTTGTTTCAACCCAGAGCATGATCCAAAAACTCTACGTCGCCGACCCCCGGGACGTGATGGAGTTTCGCTATCACATGAATTACCTGGCGTTCCTGAACGGTCAGGGTTACCGCTATCTGGTTATCGACCCGCAGGCGTACGTATCATTTACGGAAAATGATTTGCGGTTTGAACAGAAACTGAAAGGCTTCCTGGATTTTATCGAAAAGAACGTCGAACCGGAGCGCGAGTACGGGCATTTCAGCCGGCCGTTGCTGAAGCGTTTTGTTCTGGAACACAATGAACATCTCGGGCGGTCGCTGGCCTTTATCCGGGACAGCGAGGAACAGGGATTCGGTAAACTGCGCGTGTATGATCTCAACAAGGTCCTTTTCATCATGAAAATGGCGGTGGCACAATGGCAAAAAACATAGCGCGCTGGCGCGGCTTCATAGCCTTTAATTTAGTCGGGGTGATCCTGTTGCTGGTCGGCTGCGCCCGACCTCAGTCCGCCGCGCTTACCCGCTATTCGGAGAAGAAGGGACTGATGGGGACGATAGTCCAGGTGGACGTGTGTCTGAACGATGAGGCCCCCGCACGGGTCGAGGCGGCGTATGCCGAGGTGTGGCAGCGCATGTCGGACATATCCTGGCGGATGAATGTCTACGATCCCAACAGTGACGTGACGAAGGTGAATGAGGCCTATCCCGAAGCGGTCGCTATCGGGGCCGATACGCATGCGATGTTGCGGCGTTCAGTCGAGTATGCCCGGCAAACGCGCGGGGCTTTTCTTATCTCCGTGTGGCCGTTGATCAAACTCTGGCGGGCCAGCCAGGAGAGCCAACAGCCTCCGGCGGAGGAAGTCTTACAGGAAACCTTGCGCCAGATCAATCTGAATCAGTTATCCCTGCAAGCGGACAATAAGGTCGCCCGGTTAAACCGGACCATCAGCGTGGACTTGGGAGGGATCGCCAAGGGGTACGCCATCGATGAGGCCGCCCGGATTCTGCGGCGGCACGGCTTTCGCCAGTTTTACATCGACGCGGGCGGTGATATTTATGTGGGCGGGCTGAACTGCCGCTCGGAAAAGTGGCGTATCGGCATCAAGGACCCGCGCGACCGCGAGCGGATCATCGAAACCGTGGCCGTCTCCGATCAAGCCGTAACAACGTCCGGTAACTATGAGCAGTTTCTCATCATTAAGGGGGAACGCTACTCGCACATTATCGATCCCTCGACCGGTTACCCCCAGCGGGAAGTGGTCAGCGCGACGGTGATCGCTCCTACTGCCGAGGCGGCCGATGTATTTTCGACGGCTATGACCGTACTGGGCCGTGAGCGCGGGACAGAACTGATTGATCAGGAACAGCCGGAGATGGCCAGCCTGATTTACGCGCGTCAGCCGGACGGGCTCGTTGTTCGCAGGGCGAGCCGCCGCTTCGAAAGTTATCAACTCAACCAGTGATGCTGCCGGTTTTCCGGCGGTCTCATCCGACGAAACGAAGGAGTACCCGTGAAACAGTACCTGGATCTTGCCCGTTACATCCTCGAACACGGTGAAGAGAAGGCGGACCGCACCGGCACCGGGACCCTGTCGGTCTTCGGTTATCAAACTAAATATGACCTGCGGGAAGGCTTTCCCTTACTTACGACCAAGAAAGTCCTCTTTCCGGCGGTGGTTTACGAATTGTTGTGGTTCCTGCGCGGCGCCACCAACGTGAACGATGATCTTGCCGAACACACCCCGATCTGGAACGCTTGGGCCGACGAGAACGGCGAGCTGGGTCCGATTTATGGATATCAATGGCGGAATTGGGAACAGTTCCAATGGGATGAGGACAAACGTGCTTATCAGAAGCGGCATGTCGATCAGATTTCCCAAGCGATCACCATGATCAAGTCCAACCCCGCGTCGCGGCGTATTATCGTGAGCGCCTGGAATGTAGCCGATATCGAGCGCATGGCCCTGCCGCCCTGCCACGCGTTTTTCCAGTTTTACGTCATCAACGGCCGGCTGGACTGCCAGCTTTACCAGCGGTCGGCCGACGTGGCATTGGGCGTTCCCTTTAATATCGCCAGCTACGCGTTGTTAATGTCCATGATGGCCAAGGAATGCGGATTAACCCCGGGTATCTTCGTCCATACGCTGGGCGACGCGCATCTGTACCTCAATCATTTGGACGGGATTCGCGAACAGCTGACCCGGCAACCGAAGGCCCTGCCGCAACTCGAACTGGCCGACAAACCCGTGCTGGAGATGACTTTCGACGATATTCGCGTTGTAAATTATCAGCACGACAATTTCATCAAATTTCCGATTGCGGTCTGAGGTTTCTCGTTATGTTACAGGTTGACCTGGTCGTCGCCATGGACAGTCAAAACGGGATCGGCAAGGCGGGGGAGTTGCCCTGGCAGCTGAGCGCGGATTTGCGTCACTTCCGGGATGTCACCACGCGCTCGGAACACCCGCCCAAGCGGAATGCCGTAATTATGGGGCGGCGGACCTGGGTGTCTATTCCATCAAAATTTCGGCCTTTGCCGGATAGGATCAATGTTATCCTCAGCCGTGATCCGGCATTCCAGGCCCCGGAGGGGGCATTAACGGCCCGAAGTCTCACCGAGGCGGATGACCTCCTGGCCCGGGATCCGGTCGGAATTGACCGGGCCTTTGTTATTGGCGGCCAGCAGATCTACGAGCTGGCCCTGCGCGAGACCGCCTGCCGCCGCATTTATCTGACCCGCGTTCACGGCCGATTCGACTGCGATGCCTTCTTTCCGACGCTGCCCCCCGAATTTCAGGAAATCAGCGCCGGTCCGGTGTTGTCCGAGAGTGGCCTGGACTATTCCTTCCATATTTTCGAATATGTGCCGTTACCGGCGCCGGGGGCGAAATAGACCCGGTTATATTCAATTTTTGCCCGAAATATCGAAAACGCTTTCTTCAGCCCGCTTATGTCTACATAAGTCGATTAATTTCAAGAAGATATAGAAATATTGAGAAACCGGAAGTGGATACTTTGGCGGTAAAAACTTTTTCGATATTCCCCGGTCCATATAATATACTTAAAACGTGAGTGCTTAAGACAGTAATCGTGCGGAGGATGTTCTGGGGGGCTCTTTGACGTAGCGTGGAGCCGCAAAGGTGGAATCTTATGCTTAAGGGTAACGCCAGCAAAAAGCGGATCCTTTTGGTTGATGATGACCGGGCCGTGAGTCAGATGTTGACCATGTTGCTCGAGACCAGGGGGTACGAGGTCCTTAATGCCTTCAGTGGTGCGGAGGCCCTCGAAAAGGCCGATGAAAGTACCGATCTCATTCTACTAGATTTAATCCTGCCTGATGAAGAGGGATTTGACGTCTGCCGCAAGTTAAAGGAACAACCCAAGACCGCGGATGTTCCGATTATCATTCTCAGTGCCCGGGTCCTCTCCGGAGACATTGTCGAAGGCCTTTATCTGGGGGCCGACGATTACCTGACCAAACCTTTCGAATATGAAGAATTAGTCGCGCGCATGGAAGCGGTCATGCGCCGCGGATCGCTGTTTCATAATGGCAGCTCCAAGAGTAACGGTGATGAAGAGGTGGTGCGCGAGCTGCGCCGTATTATAGAAGAGGAACGCATCACTCCGTTTTATCAACCCATCTTTCTGCTGAAGCCTTTCAAGTTATTCGGTCTGGAAGCCTTGTGCCGTCCAAACACGGAGAGCATGCTGGCGAATCCCGAGTTGCTTTTCAAAGCCGCCATCAAATACGGCTGTTACCAGGATCTGGAGCTGTTGTCCTGGAAAAAGGCCATCGCCTATGCCTCCGAATACCTGCATAATGAGTTCCTGTTTTTGAACTGCAATCCGTATCTGATAGAAGGCCCCAAGTTTCTGAGCATCAAATCCCTGTTTGAGAACTGTGGATTCAGCATCGGCAATGTGGTCCTGGAGATAACGGAACGCTCCGAGGTCGGAGATTTCAAGGAATTCTACACACAATTGGGCCGGTTCCGGGAGCAGGGTTTCAAGTTTGCCGTGGATGACGTGGGTGGGGGATACGCCAGCCTGGAGTCCATTGTGGAGACCAAACCGGAGGTCGTCAAGATCGACCGGCATATCATCAACAATCTCGACAGCGATCCCTATAAACGAAGTATCGTGAAATTTGTGGTTGCATTTTGCCGCGAGAATAACATTTTCTCCATTGCCGAGGGTATCGAAACGAAAGAAGACCTGCAAAAAGTGATCGAAATCGGGGTGGACGCCGCCCAAGGTTACTACTTATCCAAACCGAGCCCCGAGATTAATATCAAGGCCCTGAACGCTACGGTCAGCCAGTTCGCCTGATCGTTGCTCGCCATCCGTACCACATTCCTCACAGATCATCATTCGAGACTTCATCCGGTCCCAAACTGTTTTCCCGGCCCGGTGTTGGGGCGGCCCCACGCCGGGATTTACCGGGAAAGAGCCTGCACCGGGGCGGGGAATAGCCATTAAAGGTCTTTGCAACAGGCGGCCCATACACTATAATGGCGGAGAAATGTTCTCCGTTCGCAGCCGGTGTTTTTGACCGGCCATGCCGGTTAATACGTGTGCGATTGTCCTCGGGATTCCGGTTCGCGTTCATCGCGGGAATATTCCGCCGCCTTCACATTTGGTTATCCGCCACCGGGAACTAACCATCGCCATAGGTCAAAGATGAAGAAATACATCTGTGTGCACGGCCATTTTTATCAACCTCCGCGGGAGGATGCCTGGACCGGTAGGATCGAAGAACAGCCCAGCGCCGCGCCGTTCCACAATTGGAATGAGCGGATAACGGCGGAATGTTACCGGCCGAATACCGAATCACCCGTCAATGAGAAAGGCGGCGTGCCGGCCAAGCTCCTTAATAATTTTGCCTGGATCAGTTTCAATGTCGGACCTACACTCATGAGTTGGTTGGCCGAGCATTCGCCGGAGACCTATGCGGGGATCATCGACGGTGACCGGCGGAGTTGTACCAATTTCGGAGGATTCGGAAGCGCCATGGCGCAGGCGTACAATCACATGATTATGCCCCTGGCTAATGAGCGGGACAAACGCACCCAGGTCATTTGGGGCATTGAAGATTTTCAATTCCGCTTCGGTCGGCGGCCGTTGGGTATGTGGCTGCCGGAAACAGCGGTGGATACCGCTACTTTGGAGGTACTCGCCGAACACGGGATCCTGTTTACGATCCTGGCCCCCAAACAGGCCCGGCGTGTCAAATCTGCCGGGTCCAAACGCTGGAAGGCGGTGACGGAAGATTCCCTGGATGTGCGCCGGCCCTACGCGTGTCAATTACCGTCGGGGAACGGTATAACCTTGTTTTTTTACGACGGGTATCTTTCCAACCAGCTGGCCTTCGGGGACCTGATTAAAAACGGACAGGTCATCGCCGAAACCATGGCCGCGACGCTCGACGCCGGCAGTGAGGGGCCGCAGATCGCCCACATCGCCACGGACGGCGAGACCTACGGCCATCATCGCCAGTTCGGCAACATGGCCTTGTCGTATTTGATAGAAACGGTCAACAGTTCCCGGGAGGTTATGCTGACGAATTACGCGGAGTATCTGCACCGCTATCCTCCGACGGATCAGGTTGAGATTCAGGAGAATACGGCGTGGAGCAGCGCCGTCGGTGTTGAGCGGTGGCGCTCCGGGGGCGGGGGATGCATATATCCCCGCAAGCATTGGAATCAGAATTGGCGCGGGCCGTTGCGCGAAGCGATGGATTGGTTGCGCGATGCGCTTATTCCTGTTTATGAACAGGGGATGGCACGGGAGGGCCGGGACCCATGGCAGGCGCGGGATGAATACATTCATACCATTCTACAGGGTGAAAACGGCCATCCGCTGCTGGAGATGCAACACATGGCGATGCTGATGTACACCTCCTGCGGCTGGTTTTTTGACGATATTTCCGGAATCGAAACAGTGCAGATCCTGCAATACGCCGCCCGGGCCATGGAGCTGGCACTGGAACACGGCGGTGTGGATTTGGAACCGGAGTTTCTGCGGATTCTGTCGTGGGCCCGCAGTAACGACATCCGTCAGGGGACGGGCCGGGATATCTACCAAACACATATTAAGAATAGGGTTCACCATGGCTAAACGAAGAAGCGGAATACTACTCCATATATCATCTCTCCCGTCGGCGTACGGGATCGGCGATTTCGGTCCCGAAGCGTACGCTTTTATCGATGCCATGCGGGAGGCTAAACAGACATTATGGCAAATATTGCCATTGAATCCGGTCAATCCCGCGCTGGGGGCTTCGCCCTACACCAGCGATTCGGCGTTCGCCATCAATCCGCTCCTGATCAGTCCGGAGCGTTTGGTCGAACAGGGATTGCTGCGCTATGAGGACCTTGAGCTGGCCGGCGAGTTCGAGGACGGCCCGGTGAATTTTGAGGCGGTCGTCAAGTGCAAGGTGCGGCTCCTGAATTCGGCATACGAAAGTTTTCGGAAATCCGCGGAGCATCGTTCCGCTTTTGAGGCGTTTGAGCAGGAGCAGGCACATTGGCTCGAGGACTACGCCACCTTCCGCCTGATCAAAAAACACCACGACGATCTGTCTTGGGATCAATGGCCGAAAGAATTCAAGTTCCGCGATCCCGACGTGATCGAGGATTTACGCAAAGATAAACCCCGGGATTTTGAGAGTTTCAAGTTTATCCAGTATATTCTGTACCATCAATGGATGTCCCTCAAGTCTTACGCCATGATGAAGGGGATACACATTGTCGGCGACCTTCCCATATACGTCAATTTTGACAGTGCGGACGTGTGGACGAATCCGGCCAATTTCAAGATGGACCGTGAGGGCCGCATGGAAGTTGTCGCCGGAGTTCCGCCCGATTATTTCAGCAAAACGGGCCAGCGCTGGGGCAATCCGGTATACGACTGGGCGGCCATGACCGAAGACAACTATTCGTGGTGGATCCGCCGGGTCCAGCACAACCTGAACCTTTTCAATATCGTGCGCGTGGATCACTTCCGGGCGTTTGTCAACTACTGGGAGATCCCGTCCTCCGAGGCGACGGCTATCAACGGAAAGTGGGCGGAGGCGCCGACCACGGCTTTTTTCAAAACACTGAAGCAGGAGTTCGGAGATGTTCCGTTTATTGCCGAGGACCTGGGCATGATTGACGACGATATCCGTAAGAAGATCGATGCCCTCGGATTTCCCGGCATGAAGATTCTGATGTTCGCCTTCGGCGGTGATATGAAAACGCACGCGTATTTACCGCACAATTATGACCCCAATTCCGTGGTTTACACCGGAACACACGACAATAATACCGTGCAGGGTTGGTACGAGAAGGAAGCCACGGAGGAGGAAAAAACCAATTTCCTGGAGTATTTTGAAGAGCATTCCCGTCACGGCCTCAGTGACCGCTCCGTGCATTGGGATATGATCGAGTTGGCGCTGGACTCAAAGGCCAGCATGGCCCTGATTCCGATGCAGGACATCCTCGGGCTCGATCAAAGCAACCGGATGAATGTCCCCGGACAGGTACATGATAACTGGCAATGGCGGCTCTTGCCCGGTCAGCTGACCAAAGCCGTGCTCGAACGGCTCGCCCGCTACACCCGAGAGTGTCGACGCGCCGATTAGCCGATTTAGGGGCAATTTACTGGCGAATAATCTTGTGGCCCCCCGGGGGCTATGGTAAAATTCTCACAATATGAAGAGTGTCAAGCCGTTAGCGTGTGTATTCTTGGCGGTCATTCTGACAGGTTGCGGCGGGCTCAAGGTGCCGAAGTGGGTGCCGTTCACCGGTAGTAAACAGCCGGTGGAACCGCAACCGGTGCCGCCGGTGGCCATACAACTTCCTGTCAGGGACGGCCGGATGATTGCTCCCAAGAGGCTTGCCAAAGGCGGCAGGGTGATGCTGGTCCCGTTTCGGGCCGGCGAGCATGTCATCGCGTCGCAGGAGCTGGACAAAATTGCCTTCCGTATGATGCAGGGGATCGCCATTCCCCTGCGAGACAACCGGCCTTACTTTGAAATTGTCATCAACAGTGAAGAAGGTGCCGACCCCGACTTTCTGATCGACGGCTACTTCACGCGTAAGAGGGAAAGTGCCGATATCCTTTCGCGGTGGTTTTTCCTGAGAAAAAAGCGTATTTTGAGCGTTGAGGGTAAGCTCATGGACGCCCGCACCCGGGAAGTGCTCGCCACCTTCGAGGACGGACTGGTGACGCAAGATGCCGATCAGGATTTCTTGCAGCTGGGATTCGATATCGGTCGCAACATCGGTGAGTTCATCAATGAAAATATCAACACAGAACCGTAAGCAACCATGATTATCGTTACCGGTGCCGCCGGATTCATCGGAAGCTGTATCGTCGCCCGTCTAAACCAGGAAGGGGAAAGCGACCTCATCCTGGTCGATCATATGCCCGACGACCGGAAGAAGGGTAATCTCGAAGGCAAGGCTTACCGGGCATACCACGATAAGAAAGAGTTCATCAATAAGGTCAAGTCCGGAGAAATGGATCCCGCTGTCAAGGCTGTCATTCACATGGGCGCGTGCAGTTCGACCACCCTTCAGGATGAAGCCTATTTTACCGAGAACAACCTGGAGTATACCCGGACGTTGGCCGGATGGGCCATGGATCACGGTATCCGGTTCATATACGCCAGTTCGGCGGCCACATACGGTGACGGCAGCATGGGTTACAAGGATGATGATGAAACCGTGCGCCGTTGTCGCCCCCTGAATTTGTACGGTGAGTCCAAACAAAAGTTCGATCTCTGGGCCTTGAAAAACGGGCATCTGGACCGGATGGTGGGCTTGAAGTTCTTTAATGTCTTCGGTCCCAATGAATACCACAAGGGCGATATGCGCAGCGTGGTGGCCAAGGCCTACCGGCGGGTAGCCGAGGAAGGCGTCATCGAACTGTTCAAGTCTTACGAGCCTGATTTTGCCGACGGAGAACAGAAGCGGGACTTTATTTATGTGAAGGACGCCGTTGATATCGTGCTTTATTTTCTAAACCATCCGGACATCAACGGAATTTTCAACGTGGGGACGGGGAACGCCCGTTCATGGAACGACTTGGCCAAGGCGTTGTTTCTCGCCGTTGGCCGGGCCCCTGACATCCGTTATATTGAAATGCCCGAAGTGCTGCGCAAGCGCTACCAGTACTTTACCGAGGCCGAGATGAGCAAATTAAGGGCGGCCGGTTACGGTCGCGAAATGACGTCTCTGGAGGACGCCGTTGCCGACTATGCCCGCTATCTTAAAAATGAAAGTCATCTGTAGAGGACGGTTCCCATGCTGATCGTCGTACCGTTGTGTCTTGCCGTAACATGTTTTGTGGCAGGATCCTTTCTTTTTTACAAGGGTTACCAAGCCGAGGAGGCGGAGAAGGCGGAACAAAAGTCCCTCGAGGACGACGCGGTGCCGATCGATGACCCGAGTGAACTTGATGAGCTGAACGGTCAGTTCTCCGGACCCGTCGAGCCTCCCGCCCATGAAGGTAACGATCCGCGGCCGACCCTCAGCCTGGATCCGCTGTCAGCCGATACGAACGATAACGAGTCGCCGCCGTTGCCGGATTTCGAAGAGATTGTCTCGGAAATGGAGGCGGCGGAAACACCTCCGGAGTCCGAACCGTTTCCGGCTGACCCGGAGATCGAATCTGAACCCGAACCCGAGCCGGCCGGAGAGGCGGAGTTGCCTGCGGAATTCAAACTCGAACCTGATGCCCCGACCGAATCCGTCGCCGAGCCGGAGCCGCAAGCCGAACCAGGTCCGCAATCCGAACCCGAACCGCAAACGGAACCTGAATTCGAAACGTTACCTGCCGCCGCTCCCGATGTGACAGAAGAAGATCTGAATTCCCAAATCGATCAACTCAAGTATGAGTTGCGGGACCTGGAAGAAAATTCCCGTTCCCAATTGATTCAGCTCATGGATGAGAAGAAGGAGCTCGAGGCCAAGCTCAAAGATGCGGAAGAAAAGGCTGCGATGGCTGCCCCGCCGACAGAACCAACCGACTCGTTGGGCGCGGAAGGGGCCGCTAAACTTTTTGCCGTCGAGGAAGAATTACGCCAAATCAAGGCGGAAAATGACCGGTTGCAAGCGGAGGCTGTCCGGAATCAGAGCGATGCTATTGACGACGAAGCGACTTTCGGACCGGAGGACGGAGACGATGCCGAGCAACTGAAGAGTGAGATCGAACGTCTGCAAAAGGTAATTCAGGAAAAAGACGAGAAGATTCTCGAGCAGCAAAGGGAAATGGTCACCCAGGAGGCGCTACAAGCCGATGTGCCGGCTCCGTCCGAGAACACCGAATTGGCCGGAGAGCTGGAACGCCTGAAGGCCGAGAACGAACAAATGCAGGCGGATATAAAGGCCAAGGCGGAGCAGATACTGGAACACCAAAGGGAATTGGTCGCGCAAGAGGCCGCTGGTTCAGATAGCGGGGAGCTCGAACAGCAGCTTAAATCCGCCGAAGAAATGGCGCAGAAGCTTTCGGAAGAGAACAACCGTATCGGCGAAGAATTGGCCCAAAAGTCCGCTCAGATTGCGGAATTACTCGCCAAAGAAGAAACCATCACACAGCAGGAGACACAACTGCAGGAAGTCCGTGAGGCCGCCGACCGACAGGCCCAAACCGCCCGGGAGCTGGAGGAGCAATTGCGTGAACGGGACCAGGAGTTGTTGACGCTGAAAAGCGAAACCGATCTGATGAGATCTCAGCTGCAGGAAGAGCAGCAACGCCAGCAAACCAAGATAGATGCCTTGCAGCAGGATGTCGAATCTTCACAGGACCGTGAACAGGCGGCGCAGGACCGTATCCGCTCGCTCGAAGAGGAATTGGCGCAGACCCGCGAGGCGGTTTCGCAAGCACCGGCAGAGGAAACCGTCTCCGCGGCAGATCATGCCAGCGCCGTCGAGGCGTTGCAGGCGGAAATTAAGGAGAGGTCCGCTCAGCTCAGTGAAGTGGAAGGGCAGTTGAGCGCCGCGCGACGGGAACAGGAAGACAAGATTTCACAGTTAACAGCTGAACTCGAACAAACCCGGCAGGCCTCAGCCGGGGATGCAACGGAGGAAGGCTCTCCGGTCCAGGAGGCCCAAATCCAAAAGCTTCAGGAACAGGTCAAGAAGCACGCCGAAAAGGAGAAGCTGTTGGTCTATGAGCTGTCTAAAAGTAAGGCGCAGATCATGGGGCTGGAGAAAATCTGCGAGGATTTTAAGCGTCAGTTGGATCAAGGAAAATGAGACATTCGCGATGTCCAAGGAGAACGGAACGAACATGGTTGAACACAAAGCTTATACCCGCTATATGGAAATAACCGCCCAAGACATTATGACCGACTTTGTGGAGACCATATCTCCGGATATGCTGGTCGGTGAATTGGCGCACATCATGCTGCGCAAGGGTTTCAACGGGTTTCCCGTCGTCGATAATGGTGCAGTCGTCGGGATCGTCACTTTTACCGATCTCTTCAATCTGCTGCATACCTTTGAGCAGAGTGAGATGGGCGGGCACTCGGAAAAGCTGCACGAACGGATTGCGCATCTGAAGAAATGGCCCGTATCCAAGATCATGAGCCAAAAAGTCCACACCGTGCTGCCGACGACGACGCTCGACGAGATTATTGAGATTGTGGTCACCCGGAAGATTCACACGTTTCCGGTAGTCGAGGACGGAAAGCTGGTCGGTATTCTCGGCCGCGAGGATGTCCTTAACGCGACGTTTACGTATGGATAAGACGTTCGCGGATTCGGCCGGACGCCTGCGCCGGGCGCATCAACGCCTTCACGACTTTCTTCCGCGGTTGGAGGGCGCTCGTAAGAAGATCCGTCCGGCGGATTGCGAGGAAGTCATCTTTGAGTTGTTTCGAATCGAAAGCGAGGCGCTCTACGACGGCCTTTGTAAACAGTATGCCGATCGGAAGGGCGAAACCGCCATGTTGCGCGCGTTGCGGGAAGGTCTGGTTCCGCTGAAGGTCATGGTCTTGGCCTTTCTCGACGATAAGCGGGTAAGCGGGAGGCCGCTGGCCGTTGAACTTCGTTTGAGAATCAAACTTGAAGAAGACTATCTTATCCCGATGCTAAAAGGCATTGCGGGCCGCTATTTAACTTCGAACAAGGAATTATGAAAAAATCTATCCTCCTACTATGCGGTGTTCTGTTGGTTGCCGCGATCGGCGGCTGCGAGACCGCCAAACGATTTATGGGCACGTCCATTGCGCATCTTGAGACGGCCCGTGAAGAAGCGATGACGATGTCGTTTGACTGTCCGTTTGCGGATTGTTTCGATTCGGTGCTGACCTTGTCGCGCAACGAGTATATGGGCGATTCGCTGAGCGGCGAGAAACCTTTTGAAACTTTTCAAAAGGACCGTGTGCGCGGCTACATCGTAGTGATGGGGATCTCCGGAAACATCGACACCACCGAAGTCGGCATTTTTTTCATCGAATTGCCGAACGGTGTTCGCATCGAGATATCCTCGCTGAGCACCGCGGCTAAGGAAAAAGTGGCCAAGGCCATCTTTAGAGAACTCAGTTTAAAATTCAACAGGCTGCCCTGATATGCATATCAACCGTTACACCAAGATCATCTGTACCATCGGCCCGGCGAGCAATCAGGAAGACATGCTGCTGAAGATGGCTCAACGCGGCATGAATAAAGCGCGGATTAACTGTTCTCACGGAACACCGGCACAGCATCAGAAGATCGTCGATCTGGTCAATTCCGTCAATCAACATAACGATTTTGATCTGGGGATTCTCGTGGATTTGGAGGGTTACCGGATCCGGATCGGGAAGATGAAGAAAAACGTCCCGCTGAATCCCCATGAGGTCGTTTATATCTCCAACGAACGAAATCCTGAACCGGGTGTCATCCCGCTTGATTTCGACGGAGATCTGCGCTCCATTACTAAAGGTTTGAATATGTTTCTTGACGACGGAACTTTACAGTTGCGCGTCCTCGGTCACAGCGGAAGCCGGCTCGAGCTGCGGGTGATCCAGGGCGGTATCCTGCGTGAGCGTAAAGGCGTCAACATTCCGGGGCTGAAATTGCAGTCCAATATCATGACCGAGAAGGACAGCGCTTCGATCGATTTCGCGCTCAGGAATCAGGCTTCCATGATTTCCCAGTCGTTCGTCCGCAACAAGAAGGACATTCAGCGGGTGATGGCCAAGGTTAAACCGCATTCGCCCGGGACCAAAGTCATTGCCAAGATCGAGAGTGAAGACGGTCTGCGAAACGTCGAGAGCATACTCGATGAATGCGACGGGCTGATGGTCGCGCGCGGCGACCTCGGTGTATCGCTGCCGATCTACAAAATACCGATCGTCCAGAAATACTTGATCCGTCACTGCAATCGCAAGAAGAAACTTTCGATCACGGCGACGCAAATGCTCGACAGTATGATCGAGCGGGGCCAGCCCACACGGGCCGAGGTGTCCGACGTTGCCAATGCCATCATCGACGGCACCGACTATGTGATGCTGTCCGGCGAGACAGCGGTCGGAAAGTATCCTTCACGGTCGGTTCAGATGATGAGCCAGATCGTCTCCTACACCGAAAAGCATACCAACGTTCCGCCGAAGTAAAGACCATTATGATCGAGAACGAACTCCTTTTCTTGGGGCTGCTCAAAGACGGGCCGAAGCACGGTTATGAAATCAAGCGCCTGATCGAAGAGGACTTTTCACGCTTCGTGGGGCTCAATATCAAGTCGATTTATTACCCGCTCAAGAAAATGGAACAGTTGGGCCTGATCAACAAAGAGCAGGACCGGTCCGGGAATTATCCGGAAAAACATGTGTACAGCCTTACCCCGAAAGGGGAGGAGATCTTTGAGCATCTGATCACCGAGAGTTTCTTGAGTATCAAGCGTCCGTATTTTGATATCGATCTTTCGCTGTATTTTCTGCAGTATGTGGATCGGGCTATTGCGCGGCGGCAGTTGCGCGGGCGGATGCTGTTTCTGAAGAAAATCATCCGGCAGATTGAGGGCGTGCGCGCCGAGACCGATCCCGCCAAAAAACACCTGCACATCATCCTCGAACATAACCTCGATCTGGTCGCCGCCGAACTCAAATCGGTCCAGAAATTGGTCGGCATCCTGGACGGCCCTGAGCAGCTCTAGGGCTGCCCGGTTTGACGGATAATATCTTGACATTTCTCTAATATTGCTTAAAATCAAACTAGTAAAATTTTACTACCTATCAGCCCCGCTCAAGGGTAAGATCATAAAACATTGATATGAGGTGCTTTAAGAGGTTGCTCGATGTCTGTTTCTGAATTAGTGGCGCAGTGCGCCCGGCGTTATGCCGACAAACCCGCATTGATTTTCAAGGATCAGGAGATTTCTTTTGCCCGGCTGGCGGACCGGGTTGGACGGTATGCCGCGCTTTTTCAGCAGGTCGGCATTCACAAGGGCGACAGAATCGGATTTCAACTCCCCAACGGGCCGGAGGCGGTTTACTGCTATTTGGCCTGTTTTTACGTGGGGGCCGTGGGTGTCCCGCTGGATTTTATGCTGAAGGAAGATGAAGTCCGTTCCTGTTTGGGGCATGCCGAGGTCAAATTGTTCATTTATCAGCCGCGCCGGGCAGCCGATCCCACCAAATGGCGCGCCGCCTTGCCGGCGCTGAGGTCGGTGCTGACGGTCGGAGACGGCCAGCCGGCGGAACTGGATCTCAATAAGCTGGCCGACCAGGCCGGCCCCGAATGCCGGCCCGTTGAGACGGCCGACGCGGATCCCGCCCTGATCATGTACACTTCCGGGACTACGGGCAAGCCGAAGGGCATCCTGTTGAATACGCGGCATCTCACCGGATCACCGGCGGCGATGAAACATTTCGTCGACCTGACCGACCGCGACGTCAAGCTGGCCGCAATACCGTTCAGCCATATCGGCGGGTTTATCTATATTCAAAACTGCATTCACTTCGGAATCACGCTGGTCATCATGGACCGCTTTCAGCCGTTTGAATTCCTGGCCAACGTAGAACGCTACCGTGTCACCTGTTTTCATATCGTCCCGCCGATGTACAATGCGCTGCTGACTCTCAAAGAAATCGAACGCTTTGATTTGTCGACGCTGCGCTGGGTGGTCGTGTTCGGCGCGCCGAGTTCCCCCGATATTCTCAAACGTTTTCATCAGTACATTCCTAATGCCAAACTCCTGAACGGCTGGGGCATGACCGAAACTTCCCCGCCGAATACGGTCACGCCGCTCGATAGCGACAATATCCAGAGCGTCGGCAAGCCCGCGCCACACTGTGAAATCAGAGTCGTGGATGAGGACGGCCGGGAATGTCCCGCCGGCACCATCGGGGAGATCGTTATCAGCGGTTGGATTGTGATGGATGGTTACTACAAGGACCCGGAGGAGACGGCACAAGTGTTGCGCGACGGCTGGCTGCACACCGGGGATCTGGGACGCTTTGACACGGATGGATTTCTGTACATCGTCGGCCGGAAGAAGGAAATGATCAAGGTGGCCGGTCAGATTGTTTACGCCCCCGAAGTGGAGGCGGCGCTGCTGAAGCATGAGCAGGTCGCCGAGGCAGCCGTCGTTGGGGTTGAGGATGAATTGAAGGGTGAGGCGGTGCGCGCGTTTGTGGTCCTGCACGCGGATGCGGATGTTACCGCCGATGATCTGCGCGGTTATTGCCGCGAGCATCTGGCCAACTTCAAGGTTCCCCAGGCCATTACCATTAAGGACGGGCTGCCGAAGAATCGAACCGGAAAAATCGACAAGGCCGCCCTCAAGGAACAGTTTTCCGTCGCGGGCGGAGCGGGTTAAGGCCGCGCGGCCCAACGCCGAAAGGAGAAGAAAGCATGTCTGAAATGATCAAAGAAGCCCACATGACCGGTCAGGACCTGATGAATATGGTCCAGCTAACCCCCAAAGATGTGGGCAAGTACGCGATAGTCCCTGGGCCGCGTGAACGGGCCGATGCCATCGTCAAAAAGATGGAGAACCCGATCAAGAATTTCAGTTTCATGGAATATACCATGCACACGGGCGACTATAACGGGATCCGGCTGACCACCATCAACGGCGGCCGGTTCGCGCCGGATACCGCCATTACTACGGAAATCCTTTGTAATGCCCAAGTCTCCGGGCTGATCCGCGTCGGCAGCTGCGGGGCGCTGAAGGCTGACATCAAGATCGGCGATTTGGTCGTGGTGACGACGGCGATCAAAGGTGAGGGAGTGACCAAATACTATGTCGACGACGATTTCGTTCCCAAGACGGACGAAGGGATGACCAAGATTCTCGCCCGGATCGCCGAGGACTCACTGACGGCGAACGGATTGATCGAGAACGCCGTCCATACCGGCCCCTGCTGGACAACGGACGCTATCCTGCGCGAGACCCGCGAGCATGTCGGCAAAGCCGTCGACCAGGGTGCCATAGCTGTGGATATGGTCACCTCCGCCTTCCTGACGATCTGCGATTTGTACAAAATCCCGGCGGCAGTCATCTTGGCCGTGAGCGACAATGTGATGACCGGGGAGATGGGCTTCATGAATCCCGACTATTATATGGCGGAGACGGCGATAATCAATATCGCCCTGGAGGCCGTCAAGAAACTGGAAGCCTGAGTCTATGCCCGGAAACGCCAAGTTGCCCAAGGAATCGCCGTTGTTCTGGCCGGCCAAATTGCGCGGGACCACATTAAAGGTCCTGGACGAGACCCAGATCCCGGAAAAGATGGAATACATCCCGGTAACGTCGACTGCGGAGGCGGTCCGCGTCATCAAACAGATGAAGACCCGCGCATTCGGCCAGTTTCTCGTCGTGCTCAATACTTTTCTACTTGAGGTGCGCAAGAGTGAGAAACTGTCCGATAAAGCGCTGTTACAAAAACTCAAACGGACGGCAGAGCAACTGAACAACAGCCGGCCTACCTTTCCGTTCTCCGAGGTGACCTCGATCGTCATCCGCTGGGCCGAAGACGCGCTCGCGCACGGTAAGGACGTGCGCCGGGCAGTTGTGCAGGGGATCAACGGTTATCTGGCAGGCGTCCGGGAGCAGCGGTTGTTCCGGGTCCAACGGATTGCCCAGCTTCTTGAAAGCGGCGACAGTGTGTTGACCCACTGTAATGTCAGCGGGGAACTGGCCATGGCGGCCAGCATGGCACAGCAGGAGGGTAAGGAGCTGCATTTTTTCGCGACCGAGACCCGGCCTTACATGCAGGGAGCCCGTCTGACCAGCTGGGAATTGCAGCGCCTCGGCGCTGACGTGACGTTGATTGCGGACAATGCCGTCGGGTCGGTGATGAGCGACGGATTGGTCAACAAAGTTATCGTCGGATCGGACCGCTCCTGCGCCAACGGCGACTTTGCCAACAAGGTCGGAACTTATCAGATTGCGGTCTTGGCCAATGAGTTCGGCATACCGTTTTATGTGCTGACGCAACCGTCAAAGAAGATAGCCGCGGGCAAGGATATCCCGATCGAGATCCGCAACGCCAGCGAATTGCTGACTTTCTACAAAAAGAAAATCGTGGCCGGCGTCGTGCAGGGATTTTATCCCGGTTTCGACGTGGTTCCGCATGAATTGGTCACCGATACCATAGCCATCAAGGTGAGCTGAGTATGGGGAAGACAGCCGAAAACGAAAAAGATACAAACGGGATTCTCGATGAATTCACCGAATCGGTGACGGTGTTACACGGCATCTTCAGTCCGAAGACCTTTGACGATATTGTCAGAAAAAGTGTCCGTGATGTCTTTGTCTTGGAAGGCCGGCCTTCGCTGGAATCGGCGCAATTTTCCTGCCGGGAACTGATTAAACGCAAAGTTAAACCGACGCTGATTGCCGACAATATGGCCGGATTTCTGTTCTACAAGAACTTAGTAAAGGAAGTCTGGATTTCCTATCAGGTGGCGGACGACGACGGAGCTTTGTGCCAGATCGGTGCTTTGATCCTGGGGGTTTTGGGAAAGCGCCACAGTGTTCCGGTACGATTGTTCCCGAGCAGTCAGCGACTGGCCCTGTTGGGTAAAGACAAAGAGATCTTGTACTTCAACGGTGTGAAAGTCGCCCCGCGCAACGTCAAAGGGTATGTGCCGCTTGCCGAATGGGTCCCCCGTAAGTACATTTCCGAAATCGTAAAGGAAAAATGAGCGTGGAACGGTTGGAACAATTAAAACAGGATATCATCGCCGCGGGTAAGTTGTTGTGGGACAAAAATCTGGCCGGCGGACTCAACGGCAATATCAGTGCCCGTCTGGACGACGACAGTCTGCTGTTAACGGCGACCGGGACGTGTCTGGGGATGCTCACTCCCGGACAACTGCTGCGGCTGCGTGTGGGCGGTGAGATGATCGATGCGGGCCGTGTATCCACGGAGAAATTGCTGCACACGGAAATATACCGGAATTTTCCGGAGGTCACCGCGGTGATCCATACGCACACGACGTATACCAACGCGTATTTTCTTCACAACGACACGCTTCGCCCGCGCATTTTTGAATCACGTATTTATCTGGGGGATGTCACCGGCGTCCCGCAAAACACGCCGGCCGTCACCGACGCCGCGCCGGTCATCGAGGCGCTGCGCACCAACAATATTATCGCGCTGCGCAATCACGGCGTGGTGGCGATGGGCCGGACACACTTCGACTGTTTTTTGCTGATCCAGGCCTTGGAAGAGGCTGCCCATATCGACGCCTTGAGCCGGCTGTACGCTGGTGGTGACGCCGGGGGGAAGGCCGCGGAGACCTCAACGGATACGCCAGCCGGAGGCCGTAAATACAAACTGTTTTCGCAAGAACAGATGGACGAGATCGTCAAACACGTGAATGCCGATGAAAAGATGGGGATCCTAGGTAAGGAAACCAATATGACCTTTGATCTGGCCGTATTGCTCGACGATACCGGTCAGGCGTACTCATTCGAATTTGAGCAGGGCCGGATCAAACAGGTGCGCGGGAATGCGCAGGCCGAGTTTGTGGTGTCCGCTCCCGAGAGGATATGGCGTCAGGTATTTAACCGCGAGCTCGATCCGTTTGTCGCGACCACGCAGAAGAAAATGAAGTTGGATGGAGACTTTGCGAAAATCTCTAAATGGTACGCCCCTTGTTCACGGGTCTTTGAAATCTGGGCACAGGTACCGGTGGAATAGTATGACGCAGACGACCGGCCAGACCTTTGACGCAATCAATCCGGCCACGGGACAGGCCTTCCGCACGTTACCGGATGCCAATATGGAGGATGCCGTCGCCGTGATCGCCCGGGCCCGCCGGGCCTTTGATGAAGGCTTGTGGCCGGGGATGAGTTACGCCGAACGCGGGATTTATTTGAAGAAGATTGCTCAATTGATTCGCGAACACGCCAAGGAGCTGGCGGACCTGGAAGTCGCGGATGTCGGCAAGACGATCAAGCACGCCAATTTTATCGATGTACCGACGGCGGCGGATTGCTTTGAGTACTTCAGTTCCGTCAGCGTGGAGGATGTGGAAAATGCCGTGGCCGCCCCGGTGGCCAGCCGGACCGTGTACGAACCGCGGGGTGTTATTACGGCCATTTGCGCCTACAATTATCCGTTGATTTATGCCGCCTGGAAGATCGCGCCGGCGATCATTACCGGGAATACGGTCATCCTCAAGCCTTCACCGCTGGCCGCGGCGACCATTCATCGGCTGGGAGAATTGCTGCCGGCCACCGGACTTCCGGAAGGGGTGGTCAATGTCATTACGACCACCAGCGACGAGGTCGCGGCCAAGCTGGTCCGCTGTTCCAAGGTCGACATGGTCAGTTTCACCGGCGGCACCGAGACCGGAAAGAAGGTGATGGCCGAAGCCGCGAAGAAGGCGAAAAAGGTGGTCCTTGAACTGGGCGGCAAGTCACCGAACATCGTTTTTACCGACTGTCGGCTAGAAGCGGCGCTCGGCGGGGCGCTTTCGGCGATCTTTATCAATCAAGGGCAGATGTGCACGGCGGGATCGCGCCTGTTTGTTCAGGACGAGCTGCACGACGAGTTTGTCAAACGTCTGGTGGAGCGTGCCCGGACGTTGAAGATGGGCAACCCGGCCGACGCCGCCACGGAGTTCGGACCGCTCACCAGCCGGGAGCATCGTGACCGGTTGTTGCAGACCATCGCCCGGGCCCGCGAAGAAGGCGCGACAGTGGCCTGCGGCGGGCGCGCGCCTAACAGTGAGGGATATTTCCTGGAGCCGACGATCCTGACCGGTGTCACGAATGACATGGCCGTGGCTCGCGAAGAATGTTTCGGACCGGTCCTGTCCGTCATCCGTTTTCAGACGGAAGAGGAAGCGGTGGCTATGGCGAACGATTCCCGTTACGGTCTGGCCGGTTGCGTGTGGACACAGGATGAACAAAGGGCGTCGCGAGTCGCCCGCGCGTTAAAGGCCGGCACCGTCTGGATTAACACGTATGGTAACTTTTTTAACGAAGCCCCCTTCGGCGGGGTAAAGCAAAGCGGATTCGGCTGTGAGCTCGGCACGGAGGGATTAAAAGAATACGTTCAGGCCAAACATGTGTGTATTGACAAGACTCCGGGAGGGATGCCGCTGGCGGCATCATGGTTTTGACTGTCTGATTTCGGCAAGGCCAGGATATATATGGTGAGCCAATTGATCGGTTGGTTCAAAAAGAAAAAAAATAAAGTGGAAGGCCGCGCGCAGCAGCTCAGGACCGGCAGACACGGCAACGCAGAACAACGAAAAGGGGAGATGATATGAAGGCATTATTTTTAACACCGCCGCTGAAGGCGTGGGATTCACATGGGCACCACTTGGCAGCCAATCAGATGCACGCGCAGTTGGCCGCATTTTTACGTGAAAAGAAAACCGCTGAGGTTGAGGCGCTTGACTGCCGTGCTTTGGAGCTGGACTGGGACGGGATGCTGGCGAAGGTCCGCGAAATCAAGCCGGACATCGTCTTTGTCGGCGAACTGTTGCACTCGACGTGCGGCGCGGCGGTCATTTGGTACTTCAATGAAGGACTGCGGATCATCAAAGAGGCGATGCCCGAAGTCAGGACGGTCGCCGGCGGACTGTGGTATTCCGGGGATGCGGAGCGGCAAATGCGGCTGAACCCGACGATCGATTACATCATGCTCGGTGAGGCGGAAATCACGATGGAAGAGCTGATTCACAATCTGGAGGATCCTAAAGTCGACGAACGTGAGATCCCGGGACTGGTCTCACGCCGGGAGGACGGGACGATCGTCTTCGGTCCGCACCGCGATCTCATTCCTAATCTGAATGTTTTGCCGATGCCGGCCTACGATTTGTTTCCGATGGAGAAGTACGTCGGCCACACCTATTGGAAGCCCTTCGCTGAAATGATGACCTCCCGCGGTTGTCCGGGCAAGTGCCACTTCTGTTATGAATGGGCTCTTTATGACAGCCGGACAGCGGCACAGGACTTTACGTCGTGGCGGGGTATGACGGGTAAACGCATCGTCGATGAACTGGACGTGCTGGAAAAGCAGTACGGGATCAACACGGTTGTTATGCAGGACGACGCCTTTAACAGCGACACCGAGGCGATGATCGAGTTTTGCGAGGAAAAGATCAAGCGCGGCAATAAGATCGACTGGGTCTGTCTGGGACGGGCCGATCAGTGGATCAGCCAGCAGGACATCCTGCCGCTTATGCGCAAGGCCGGTCTCTTTCTGGCGTTAACCGGCGTTGAGGTCGAGGATGATATGACACTTACCAAGCAGGGCAAAGGTGTCACCATCGGACAGATCAGTGACACGATCCGTATTTTGCGGGAGAATAATATCGGTTCGGTCGGGACGGTGCTGATCGGCCTGCGCGACGACGACGAGGCCAGGATTAAGGAACGTCTTCGAGTGGCCGATGAAATCGATCCGGACATTTTCGCGCTGGATTATCTGACGCCGGTACCGAATTCACCGGACTGGAAATACGGTATCAAACAGGGTTGGTTTGACCCCGACAAAATCGATCTGAAGTTATGGGATTTTCAGCATCCGGTCATCCCGACGGACCATCTGACTATCGAAGAGGTCGGACGCCTGGGGGCGTGGTGCATGCGGGAATACTATTCGAAGCCGGAGCGCATTCACCGCATCATGTCTTCGGACTACGACATGAAGGTCAAGCTGTGCGTGAAGGACTTTATGAACAATATCTCCAAGTGGGAGGCCAATTCCCGCGTGGCGGCCAAGGCGTAGGAGGTCCGCATGAGTGAAACGCAATCTCCCCCGGTGGCCTGGAACCCTCAGGCCAAGGCCAAATACGACGAGATGATTGCCAAGATCCCGTTGTTCCATCGCGAGATCGCCAAGCAAGTCGTCGATAAAAAGGCCGCGCAAAACGCCCAGTCCCGCGGGGCGGCCGCGATTGAAGAGGAAGATATCATTCGCGCCTTTTTCACGGAGGTACCGATGACCTTTTACAGCTTGATGATCCGGCTGTTCGAAAGTGTCGGATTTGATTACAAACCGTACGAACCCAAGGATTGAGGGAAGTGCATGCGTATTGCCGTTATCGGCGCCGGGGCTATCGGAGCCACCGTCGCCGCCTATCTGAGTAAAAGCGACAGCGACGTGTTGCTGATCGGACGGCCCGACCAGGTGGAGGCGATCAAGGCCCGCGGTTTGACGGTCCGCGGTATAGGCGGTGATGAAGTGGTGCATCCGCGCGCGGCAACGGCGCTCGATGCCGCGTATGATCTGGTTATTTTTGCGACCAAGACCCAGGACCTGGAGCGCGCCTACCAGGCGAACGCGGATTATCTGGAGGATTGTTATGTCCTGACGACGCAAAACGGGGTGCAGGCCGACAATATTCTCAGTAGCCATTATGATCCCGGCAGGCAGCTGAGCAGTATCGTGATGTTCGGGGCGACCTACACCACGCCCGGCGAGGTGGTCTACAATTTTCCCGGCGACTGGATTGTTGGAAAGCCGTATACTCCGCTCGATCCGGCGTTTCACCGGATCCTTGAGACTTTACGTACGGACGCGCTGCCGGTGGTTTCATCGGACAATATTATGGGAATGAAGTATTTGAAGTTGTTCGTCAATTTTAATAATTGCCTGCCGGCGCTGATCGGCAAGTCGATGCAGGAGACGTTTGCCGACCTGGATTTCTGCCGCTTGAGCATCCGGCTGCTCAAGGAGGGCGTGGGAATCGTTAACAAGGCGCATATCGAGCTGACTTCTTTGCCGCAATTTTCCACCGACCGGATTTACGGTCTGATCAATATGCCCGAGGAGCAGGCCGCGGGGATCATGAACAAGACGCTGACCGGCCTCAGTGCCGAGCCTCTTTACGGATCGGTCTTGCAAAGTATTATGCGCGGCCGGACTTCTGAAATTGATTTTATCAACGGTGAGGTGGTTGCGTTGGCCAAAGGTATGCAACAGAGCGCGCCGCTTAACGAACAGGTGGTCCGCATGGTTCACGAAGTGGAGAGCCGCGGGGGATATTTCTCCGTCGGACAAGTTAAAGAAGCTTTCGAGCTGACCGGGGCTCCCAGTCAGCCAACATCATAATAAGGACGACATATGAGTAAACGCAGAGTAGTCGTAACGGGAGTGGGGGTTATTGCCCCCAACGGCATCGGCAAGGAGGCCTGCTGGGACGGTATGATCAACGGCCGGTCGGCCATCCGCCGGGTGACCGAGTTTGACGTATCGATGTTCAACACCAAGATAGCCGCCCAGGTCCATGACTTCGATCCGGTCCGGTTGGGATTGACGCGGGAAGAGGCGGTGCGTATGGATCGCTTCGTTCAGTTCGCGATGGTGGCGGCGCGCATGGCCCTGGAGGACTCGTCGATTGATCTGAAAGGCGTGAACAGGGCGCGCATGGGCGTGTCGCTGGCGAACGCGATTTGCGGAACTAAGTATCTGGAAGAAGAATTTGCCCTGGTGACGAACAGCGGCCGGGCACCGATCGACCCGACGCTGGTCCGGCCGGATTTGTACGATGCGGCGATGTTCAATACGCCGTCGAGCGAGATTTCGGCGAAGTACGGTTTGCATGGCGTGTGCAACACCATCTCGACGGGATGTACGGCGGGAACCGATTCGGTGGGTTTTTCCTACGAAGCCATCCAGGACGGCGACGTGGACATCATGATCACCGGCGCTTCGGAAGCGCCGATTACGCCGATCACCTTCGGGGCCTTCGATACCGTCAATGTGTTGTCGACGTTGAACGATGACCCGGCCAAGGCCTCACGGCCGTTTGACGCCAAACGCAACGGCTTTGTGATTTCGGAAGGGGCCGGGATACTCATTGTCGAGGAGCTGGAGCACGCACGCCGGCGCGGGGCCAAGATCTACTGTGAGATTATCGGCTTCGGCACCACCTGCAATGCGTATCACATGACCGATCTGCCGCCGGAGGGTGATGCCAAGGCCGCTTGCATCCGGCTGGCACTGGAAGACGCCGCGGTGCGTCCGGATGAGATCGATTACATCAATGCCCACGGATCGTCGACGCGGCAGAACGACGTCTTTGAGACCAATGCCTACAAGATGGTCTTCGGTGACTATGCCTATAAGGTGCCGATCAGTTCGTTGAAGTCGATGATCGGTCATCCGCTGGCCGGTGCCAACGGGATCGAGTTGGCCGTGGGGTCATTGATTTTCGAGCGGAACATGCTGCCGCCGACGATCAATCAGGAGGAGGCAGACCCGCAATGCGACCTGGACTACGTTCCCAACAAGGCGCGCGAACGGCGGGTCCAGTGTATGCTCAAGACCTCCAGCGGGTTTTCGGGAATTCATTCGGCGATGGTATTGCGCCGGTTTAACGACAATTGACACGGGATATCTTATGGAAAAAGTAGCCGTAACCGGTCTGGGAGTGGTTTCCCCCAGCGGGATCGATTTGCATCAGTTTTGGGCCAATGTTAAAGCGGGCCGGCCTGCCGTCGAGAAAATCGAGCGCTTTGATGCGTCCAAGTATACGTCGCGCATCGCGGGGCATGTCAAGGAATTGGAGGCCTACAGCAATGTGTCTTCACGCCTGCTGAAGAAGATCGATGTTTTTTCGCACATGGCGCTGGTGGCCTCTGAGTTGGCGATACAGGATGCCAAGCTTGACCTGGAGTCCGAGAATAAGGAACGGGCCGGCATTTTCATGGGCAACGCGATCGGCGGCTGGCTGTACGGTGAGACCGAGCTGCGCGATCTCTACATCGAGGGTCGGGAGGGCGTCAGTCCTTTTATGGCCTCGGCCTGGTTTCCGGCGGCACCGCAGGGGCAGGTGTCAATCCGCTACGGTCTGAAAGGCTACAGCAAGACCGTCGTGGCCGACCGGGCGAGTTCGCTGATGGCTATCGCGTATGCCGCCCGGACCATAAACCGTGGCAAGAATGATTTCATTTTGGCCGGCGGCATGGAGGCCCCGGTGACACCCTACGCGTTGCTGTGTTGCCAAACTTCCGGGGTGCTCACGCAGCAGAACGACACGCCGCACACGGCCTATAAGCCTTTTGCCAAGGGCCGGGACGGTCTGGCCATCGCTGAGGGGGCTGGCATCGTGGTGCTTGAACCGACACAGCGGGCCGCGTCCCGCGGGGTCCCCGTTTACGGGTACATTGCCGGCTTCGGGACCACCACCGACGCGGTCGACCGGATTGATCCGGCGCCCGACGGTGAGGAATTGGCACGCGCGATAGGGATCGCCTTGGACAATGCCGGACTGCGTCCCGAGGATATCGATTATATTTGCCTGGACGGCGCTGGAACGCCGCTGGGGGATGTCACCGAGACGCTCGCCATAAAGAAGGCCTTCGGTGATCACGCCGGCCGGCTGGTGTGTTCGGCTCCGAAGGCGGTCTTCGGCAATCTGCTCGGCGCGACCGGCGCGGTGGATCTCATTACCACATTACTGGCCATGCAATACAACACGGTCCCGCCGACGATCAATCTCGACGAGCCCGACCCCGAATGTGATCTGGATTACTGTCCGGGTGAGGCGCGTGAAATGGAAATCAATAACGCGCTGATCATCAACCGCGGGCGGGGCGGGATCAACTGCGCGCTGGTCGTACAGAAGAATTGACCCGTACACCTGACGGGAATTGGCGATAACGCACAAGGGAGAGGAGAATTTCCTATGACTGCGGAAGAAACCCTGAACCAAATATTGAAGGATGTCCTCGATATCAAGCCGGAGGACATAATTCGTGACCGGCCTTTGGCCGAAGCCCACGAAGTTGACTCTACCGAAATGGTCGAAATCTCCGTCGGGCTGAAAAAGAATCTGCAGATTGAGATCGGCGACAATGAACTGAAGAAGACGCATACTTACCAGGATATTCTGGGGATTCTCGCGGATAAGGGGGCCAGCTAAATGCTCTCAACGCCCAAGGAGAAGATGAAGGCCGGCGCGATCCTGATGATCCTCGGCGGGTTGCTTTTGATATTTATCTTTGTGGTCACTTTTTTGCGCGGCGGACAATAGATGCCGCCGGAAATTGAGGAAATGGATTATGCGCATCATAGATCTTAGTCTGCCGGTTGACGACACCCTGGAAGAGACACACGACGCCACCATCGACCGCATTACACATGCCGACGGGGTGGAGCATTTCAACTGGGTGGTCATGAACAAGCGGCCCGGCGGCCAGGAAGCTTTCGACAGAGGTGAACGGGTGGCTTCCAAAGACGAAATCCCGGACGGGGAGATGCTTTCGCTTGAGATTGTACACTCGTCAGTTCACATGGGAACCCACGTCGACGCCCCGTTTCACTACGGGAGTCGATGTGAGGGCAAGCCGGCCAAGATGATCGAGGATGTTCCGCTGGAGTGGTGCTACGGGCCGGGAGTCCTGCTGGACTTTACGCACATGTCGTATCCGCAGAATATTACGGCGCGGGACGTTGAGGCGGCGCTCAAGAAAATTTCCTATGAATTGAAGCCGCTGGACATTGTCCTTATCTACACCGGCGGCGATAAAAACTTGGGGACGCCTGATTACGTCAATAAGTATGTCGGCATGCTGCCGGATGCGGTGGAGTACCTGCTCGACCGCGGCATCAAGATGATGGGCATCGACACGATCGGTCTGGACCGGCCGTGCTTCGAGATGTTCAAAGAATTCCTCGAAACCAAAGACAAGGCCAAGATCTGGCCCTCGCATTTTCTGGGACGCCGCCGCGAGTACTGCCACATGGAACGTCTGGGCAATCTCGGGGCCATCCCAAAACCGTACGGGTTTACCGTATCCTGCCTGCCGGTCAAAGTCAGACATGCCGGCGCGGGATGGGCGCGGGTGGTCGCGATCCTGGATGAGAATGCCTGAAATGGAAGAGAAGACCTCCGCGAAAAAGTTTCGTCCGACCCGTGATGACGTCATACTGGTGATTGTCATTATCTGGGCCGTCTGCCTGCTGATTTTCCGCTATTGATCCGGATATCCGGATCATCCACACAAATAAGTGGTTCTGCGGGGCGCTGATTTTCTATTTTTTCCCAAACCTCACTACTCTATATATAGCAATCAGATTTATATCTCTGCTTGCAATTGAAATCAACTTTGCTACTATAAACATATATTATTACTTATATATATAGAAGGTATATAATATTTAGTAATACTATTTCCGGTGATTTGACCGGATCCAATGCGGAGGACAATTATGGCGCAACATACGGTGAACTCTATTTTTGTAAATGCCCCTTTCGACATAACCTTTGAGATCTCCAACCACATCGAACGCTGGACGGAACTCTTCGGGGATGAATATGTCAGCGCCGAAGTCCTCGGCCGCGAAGGCAACGAAATCACCTTCCGCCTTACAAACAATGACGGCAAATCGTGGATCTCCAAACGCTGGCTGCATCCCGAGCAACGCTATGCCATCGCCAGCCGGTACGACCCGATGTTTCCTTTTAAATATATGAAGATTATTTGGTTGTACCATGAAATGGATGACGGCACGCTGATGACATGGATCCAGGACTTTGACATGGACCCGGGTTTCACCAAATTTACGGGCGAGCAGATCGCCGGTTTCATCAATGAGCATTCGCAGCACAATCTTAAGATTTTCAAGAAGGTGATTGAGCAGGAAGCCGCGCAGACGGCCAAAGAAGGGTAAGCGCCGCGCCCCTGTTTTTTGACAGATTGCAAAGGACCGGATCGTGACACGGGAAAAACTGGGGTTGTATGTATTAATCTGCCTGGGCTGCCTGACGATATCTTTTAATGTGGCGGTCATCTCCGCCATTGTTCCCGTTATTAGTGAAGACTTAATGCGCACGAAGTTCGACGTCGCGCGCATCATTCCCTACTACCTGGTGCCTTACGGATTTGCCGCGTTGTTATACGCGCCTTTGGTCAGCCGGTTTCGGTTCCGCACGGTCTATATGGGCATGATGGGATTATTCGGACTGGCCTGTCTCATCTGTGCGCGGGCCGGCAGTCTGGAAGCGATGTTGTGCGGCCGGATTCTCATGGGAGTGACAGCGGCCGGGGCGATACCCCTGGGTTTGATCATCATCGGGGATCATTTCGAAAAACGTATTCGCGGCCGTCTGGTGGGGATTTTTTTCAGCCATGCCTTTGTCGCGTCCATTCTCGGCCTGATCGTGGGCGGGGTCATGCCGTGGCGGCTGATTTTTTATATACCGGCGGGATTGGGGGTAGCTGTTGCCGCCGGTTTCGGGCTGTACCGGTCGGGACTGCTGGACTGCAGCCACGCCGGGCACACGGATTATCTGCACGCGCTCCGCAAATCGGAGATCCTGCGCGTGTTCCTGTTTATCTTTTGTCTCAGCTTTCTGTACCACGGCGTGCACAAGTGGTACGGGGTGTATTTGGATCAGGTGTACGGTTTTGATCAGTTGAGAATCAATATGTTCGTCGTACTGACGGTCGTGATGGGGATGATCGGTCAGGTGTGCGGCGGTTTTCTGTCCGACCTGAAGGGGCGCGTGTTCACGCTGCGGGTCGGCGTAACCGGATTGGCGTTGTCCATTATGGCTCTGTTGGGGACCTATGGGCCGGTGATGCTGGCGGCGGTACTGGGATTGATTGCCTTGTTCTGGACGATCGGCCATAACGGGATTTCCACCATCTTGACGGACTTTACGGACGAAGACCGGCCGGTGATCGCGGGCTTGAACTCCTCGGTTCGTTTTATCAGCGGCGGGATGGGATTCATCCTGAGCAAACCTTTTGTAAGTTTGAACTTCGGCCGGACATTCTTTGTTTTCGGATGTCTGGCCTTCCTGCTGTCGTGGATGGTTCCGCGCATAATACCTCAAGGAATGAAAACGACATGAAGAGTTGGCAGTATGAGCTCATGCGCCCGGTGTTATCCTGGCGCAACAAATTGTACAAAAAATGGGCCGAGGACGAGAGTCGGCGTCTGAATCTGTATGAGGAAACGCTGAAAGAGGTTAGTGAGTACACCGGTGAGCCGCTGGAAACCGTGCGGAAAAAGCATCATATGGGACCGCGCAAGGAGCCGACGTTCGCGATATTTCAGCAGCAGGACCGGCTGACGGTTTCGGCGGTGGAAAATTTTTATCGCGAAGCGACGTATTATCTCTATGAGCTGCCCCTGTGGAATGCCGAAAAAGCGCGTCCTCAATATCTGTGCCGCATCATGCGGCCGTATCTGAATAGGTACCGGTGCCGGGAAGTGCTGGATTTCGGCGGCGGAACCGGCGACCTGTGCCTGGCCCTGGCGGCGGCCGGCCGGAAGGTCACTTACTGCGATATTGGCAAGGAAGTGGCCGATTTCGCCCGGTGGCGCTTTAAGCGCCGTGGGTTGGACGTGAAGATGTACGATGCGCTCGACGGCCTGTCCGGAAGGACATTTGATGCGGTGATCAGTTTTGACTGCTTCGAGCACATAATGGACCTGCCCGCGGTTGTCAGCCAGTTGAGTCGCTGCGTCAGACCCGGCGGTTTGATGATCAGCGGAGATGCCTTTGAGGGCGGAGGGTTGCATCTGGAGGAAAATTACCAGTATCACAATGCGGATGCCTTTGACCGGCTGATGCAGGCGAACGGATTAAGCTTCGTCGGACGGTTCGCGCAGTTTGTTTTTTACCGTAAATACCCTGGCGGGAAATGAAAGGATAGGAAGTTATGGATATTAAAGGAAAAAATGCAGTCATTACCGGGGCATCGAAGGGTATCGGAAAGGCCATCGCCGAACGTCTGGCTGCGGAAGGGGCCAATGTGGTCCTGGCGGCGCGTACGCAGGCAACGCTGGACGATACCGTTAAGAAGCTTCAGGCACAGTCGGCCGGAAAGATTCTGGGCGTTGCGTGCGACGTCGGCAAGATGGAAGATCTACAGAATCTGGTCGACACGACCCGGGCCCAACTCGGCCCCATCGATATCCTGATTAACAATGCCGGCGTAACGAGCCAGTTTCCCTTCGAAAAGCAGCCGTTTGATGACTTTGAGCGGCTGGTGCACACCAACTATCTGGGCTACGTCCGTTTGATCCGCCTGGTGATCAACGAGATGATTGAGCGCAAGCAGGGAGCGATCATCAATTCGGTTTCGGGGTCGACGCTGGTCGATCCGATCCCGCGGGGGTTTCTGACATACAGCTCGCTGAAGGTGGGGTTGCGCGCGTTTCTGAAAGGTTTGTTCTGGGAGCTGCGCGACCACAATATCAAGGTGACATCGATCCTGCCCGGAGTGGTCGCTTCGGACCTTACGGACTCTTTGGAGAACATCACGGCCCAGCAGCGCGACCGGTTGATGGATCCGCAGGCCGTCGTGGATATGGTGATGTTTGCCCTCAGCGTCCCGGCCAACTGTTGTCCCCTGGAGCTGGCCGTTATCAACCAGCAAACCCCCTGGACCAAGCCGGTCATCGACTATAAACAGCAGATGGCTGATTGCCCGCACTGCGGGGAAAATATTGAGGAAATGAAAAAGCGTAAATTGGAAACCAAGAAGTGATTCCTGATTTGGGATTGGGGAATCGAACAGTTTACCTTTGGCGAGCTTTAAAATCACCAATCCCTAGTCACATATCACTAATAGAAAGTCGCTTCGTGCGCAAAAGGAGGTGATAACCAATGGACAAAACCATCGCAACATTCAAGAAGAATAAGTTCCAGGAAATCCGTGTCGGTATCCGGGAATTCAAAGGCAACGATCTGATCGACATCCGGACATGGACGATGACGCAGGGGACCGAAGAAATGGTGCCGACGGCAAAGGGAGTTTCCATCAACATCCATTTGCTGGCCGATTTGCGCAAATGCCTGGACGAGGTAGAGAAAACCCTCAAGGATAACAAAATGCTCTAAACGGCGCAGCAGCGGCGAACGGACCTGGTCAGTGCCGGGGCCGTCCCGGCAACATCGACAGCACAAGGATTTTCTGGCCGTGATTATCGACGCGCACAGTCATTACATGCCACCGGAAGTGGCCGAACATACCGCCTTTTTTAAGCAGGGTTGGTCGGATGTGGACCGTCAGCTTCTGATGATGGACGAACACCATATCGACCGGGCTGTTCTGCTTTATCCCACCAGCGACGCGCATATCAACATGAAAGGTTGGAATAACCTCGTCGAGGTTTACAATCCCGCGATTGCCAAGATGGTCGGGGGGCATCCCGACCGGTTTGTCGGGGCGGGCATCATCCCGTACGGTGATTCCAAGGGCCTTGAGGAGGCTTTGCTGCAGGTGCAGGATTTGGGCTTGACCGTCCTGAGTCTGGCTTCGAGTTACGACGGGGCATATCTCGACGACAAATTTTTCGATCCGGTTTGGGAGTTCGCCTCAGCAAACAATTTTCCCGTACATGTTCACGCCCAGATCATCAAGCCGATAGGCCACGAACGCGTGGAGGACCCGCTGCTTTCGCCGGTGCTGGAGTATGTGATGGATGTCACGATGTGCCTGGGGAAATTGATGATGTCCGATATCTTTTTGCGTTATCCCGATGTTCGGTTTATTTTTCCGCACTACGGCGGGGTTTTGCCGATCGTCAAAGACCGCTTCGACTCCACGTATCATATGTTGCGCAAGCGTAATTATGTCAAGGAGTTGGCTAAGCCGCCCAGCGGATGGTTTGAGAATCTTTTTTACGACATGAGCGGATCGTCCTCGGTCGCTTCATTAATGTGCTGTTTGGAGGTGGCAGGCCCCGAGCAGATCCTTTTTGGGAGTGATTTTCCCGCCAATCCCAGCCCCCGGGGTGCTCTTGAGGCGGCGCGTCAGGCCGGGCTTTCCGAAGATGACGTTGCTAACATCAACGGAAACAATATCTTACGTCTTATTCAATAATTTCATTTGCTTTTTTAGTTTTTCTTTGGTATTCTATATCACCTTCACAGGATATGCGTTGCACCGATGTAGAAGCTTTTTGTCAGAAGTCGTAAGTCCTTCTGAGAGCCCCTTTTTTGGCCCTTGATCCGGGAGATTTCGGGCTTTAAAAATCTTTCAGAAATGGCTTGACAAGCACTTCGAATTTTAGTACACTTCTGAAATCTTCACAGCAAAGCAATTCGCAAATACTGTGATTTTTTATGGATCTTTGATAATTTATTTTCTCGTTACAAGTCTTTTATAAGACAACCAAGTCACAAAAAGCCAAGTCATTTTGGAGAGTTTGATCCTGGCTCAGAGTGAACGCTGGCGGCGTGGATTAGGCATGCAAGTCGAGCGATCCTTGCTGATTTGAGAGGTGCTTGCACCTCAATTTGAAGCGCGGGATAGCGGCAAACGGGTGAGTAACGCGTAAGTAATCTTCCTCAAAGACGGGGAAAGCATCGTGAAAACGGTGGTAATATCCGATGTGGACACAGAATCGCATGGTTTTGTGTCTAAAGGTGGGGACCTTCGGGCCTGCCGCTTTGAGATGAGCTTGCGTCCTATCAGCTTGTTGGTGAGGTAACGGCTCACCAAGGCATTTGACGGGTAGTTGGTCTGAGAGGATGATCAGCCACACTGGGACTGAGACACTGCCCAGACTCCTACGGGAGGCTGCAGTCGAGAATCTTTCACAATGGACGAAAGTCTGATGATGCGACGCCGCGTGCAGGATGAAGGCCTTCGGGTTGTAAACTGCTTTTGTTAGGAAAGAAACCTGTTCGGTTAATAACCGGGCAGCTGACGGTACCTGACGAATAAGCCACGGCCAACTCCGTGCCAGCAGCCGCGGTAATACGGAGGTGGCAAGCGTTACTCGGAATTATTGGGTGTAAAGGGCAAGTAGGCGGTCTAATAAGCGAGGGGTGAAATCTACCGACTCAATCGGTAAACTGCCTTTCGAACTGTTAGACTTGAGGCTGAGAGAGGGAAATGGAATTAGCAGTGTAAGGGTGAAATCTGTAGATATTGCTAAGAACACCAGCGGCGAAGGCGATTTCCTGGCTCAGATCTGACGCTAAATTGCGAAAGTTAGGGGAGCGAACAGAATTAGATACTCTGGTAGTCCTAACTGTAAACGATGAGTACTAGGTGTTGGACTTTCGGGTTCAGTGCCGCAGCTAACGCATTAAGTACTCCACCTGGGGACTACGGCCGCAAGGCTAAAACTCAAAGGAATTGACGGGGACCCGCACAAGCGGTGGAACATGTGGTTTAATTCGATGCTACGCGAAGAACCTCACCTGGGCTTGACATATACGCAGTAGTGAACCGAAAGGGGAACGAACCGTTAAGTCCGGTAACGTATACAGGTGCTGCATGGCTGTCGTCAGCTCGTGTCGTGAGATGTTGGGTTAAGTCCCGCAACGAGCGCAACCATTGCCCTATGTTGCCACTCTGTCCTTCGGGGCAGAAGCACTCTTAGGGGACTGCCTGGGATAACCAGGAGGAAGGTGGAGATGACGTCAAGTCAGTACGGCCTTTATGCCCAGGGCTACACACGTGTTACAATGGCAGGTACAAAGGGTTGCCAACCCGTGAGGGGGAGCTAATCTCAAAAAACCTGCCCCAGTTCGGATAGGAGTCTGCAATTCGACTCCTTGAAGCCGGAATCGCTAGTAATGGAAGATCAGCTCGCTTCCGTGAATACGTTCCCGGGTCTTGTACACACCGCCCGTCAAGCGATGGAAGCCGGGGGTACCCGAAGTCCTATGTAGATAGGCCGAAGGTAAAACCGGTGACTGGCGCTAAGTCGTAACAAGGTAGCCGTACGGGAACGTGCGGCTGGATCACCTCCTTTCTATTCTTACTGCTTTTTTGGAGTAAGTATATTCCCAATCAACTTTTCCATTTGTATTCGAATCGTTGTTTCAAGGAATAGCGGTCAACGCTAGAAATGAAAATACTTCCTTTCACGAAGGAAGCAAAAGTTACATTCTTCGACTTTGGTGCAATGTAAAGCATTATACCGACGAAGAATTTGAGTAGTAATACTTCAGATTCTTCGAAATGCTTGGCTTTTTTAATATTCAGCGGATTGCGTTTAGCGGTTAGCGTTTAGTTCAGACTAATCGCTAAACGCTATTCGCTTACCGCTGCTCTTTCGGGCCCGTAGCTCAGGTGGTTAGAGCACCGTGCTGATAACGCGGGGGTCAGCGGTTCGAATCCTCTCGGGCCCACCATTTCGATAGTGGGGACCAAAGGGACCTCAGACGAGTAAGCTCAGGGAGTACGGCGGATGGAACGTCTGTCCATCATCATAATTTTGATCCTCGGCATTCTGCTGCATCTACGTTCTGTCGTCCACGCGTGGACACAGAATTATCTTGTCTATGAAATCCTGTCTTTGATCATCTTTGTTGTTGTTGCCGTTTATGTTTGGCGAAGATTGAAATGATGGTGGCCCGCCACGTACTCCAGCTTTTTTCGGAATTGGGGCCGTAGCTCAATTGGTAGAGCACCTGCTTTGCAAGCAGGGGGTCAGGAGTTCGATCCTCCTCGGCTCCACAAGTTGAGCCAACGAGAAAATAAATTTCAGAAATAGATTTTGTTGCTGGACACACAAGCAGTGGGTGATGTACAGTCCTGTCGAACCAGCGACGAAGTTCTTTGACAATTATGCGAACGTAACACAAGTCAAGGATCAGTAATCTTCGGATTACTGATACCGGAAAAAGAGAAACATCGGTCCAAGTAGTCATGTTGTATTCTGCGAGTTTAACCGCTTGCAGATTTTTTTTGAAGAAATGGTCAAGCTACTAAGGGTTATCGATGAATGACTTGGCAGATTCAGGCGATGAAGGACGCGATAAGCAGCGAAATTCTTCGGGGAGGCGCAAATAGCCTTTGATCCGGAGGTCTCCGAATGGGAAAACCCACCTAGGGTCATGCCTAGGTATGCCATACTGAATACATAGGTATGGTAGGCGAACGTGGCAAATTGAAACATCTAAGTAGCCATAGGAAAAGAAACCGTAAGGGATTCCCCCAGTAGCGGCGAGCGAAAAGGGAACAGGCTAAACCGTCAAGCTTGCTTGGCGGGGTTGCGGGACCTCAATATGGGACCTAATGAAGTAGCAGAAGTGTTTGGAAAATCACACCACAGAGGGTGAAAGTCCTGTACGCTAAACTTCAGAAGGCCTTAGAGGTATCCCAAGTACAGTGGGGCACGGGAAATCCTGCTGGAATCTAGCCCGACCATGGGCTAAGCCTAAATACTCGAATCTGACCGAAAGCGAACCAGTACCGTGAGGGAACGTTGAAAAGAACCCCAGAAGGGGAGTGAAATAGAACCTGAAATTGATAACCTACAAGCGGTCGAAGGCCTATGCATATCTTCGGGTATGAATGGCTGACGGCGTACCTTTTGCATAATGGACCAACTAGTTAATGCATGTTGCAAGCTTAAGAGCTTATGGTTCGTAGGCGTAGCGAAAGCGAGTCTGAATAGGGCGACAATAAGTAACATGTATTAGACGCGAAACCGGGTGATCTATCCATGGCCAGGTTGAAGCGCTGGGAAACTAGCGTGGAGGACCGAACACTAGTCAGTTGAAAATGGCAGTGATGAGCTGTGGATCGGAGTGAAAGGCTAATCAAACTCGGAAATAGCTCGTTCTCCTCGAAATAGTTCTAGGACTAGCCTCGGATAAAAATCATATTAGGGGTAGAGTTACTGAATAGGCTAGGGGGCTTACCAGCTTACCAACCCTAACCAAACTCCGAATACTAATATGAGTTCTCCGGGAGTCAGACCCTGGGGGCTAAGCTTCAGGGTCGAAAGGGAAACAGCCCAGACCATCGGTTAAGGTCCCTAATATACGCTAAGTGGTAAAGGAAGTGAGATCACATAGACAGCCAGGATGTTGGCCCAGAGGCAGCCATCATTTAAAGAGTGCGTAATAGCTCACTGGTCGAGTGATTTTGCGCCGAAAATGATCGGGGCTCAAGCGTATAACCGAAGCCATGGGGTGTAATTTACTACGGTAAATTGCATTGGTAGAGGAGCGTAGTGTCAAGCATTGAAGGCATACCGTGAGGAGTGCTGGAGTAGACACTAGTGATACTGTTGGTATAAGTAGCGAAAACTACGGCGAGAAACCGTAGCGCCGAAAATCCAAGGTTTCCTGGGGTAGGTTAATCCGCCCAGGGTTAGTCGTGCCTAAGGCGAGGCCGAAAGGCGTAGTCGATGGACAACAGGTTAATATTCCTGTACCGGTTACAATCGTTAATAGCAGTAGGTTCGCAGAGAGCTAAATGAGCTGAGTGTTGGATGTCTCAGTCTAAGCCTGTGGCCCGGCTTAACCGCCGGGAATGAGGGGTGATGGGGACCCGAAATCACGATGGAGGGGAAGTCATTGATGCTGCACTGCCAAGAAAAGCCTATATGTGAGAAAGTAACCGCACGTACCGTAATCCGACACAGGTAGATAACCAGAATATGGTAAGGCGCTCGAGATAACTCTCCTTAAGGAACTCGGCAAAATGGCCCCGTAACTTCGGGAGATGGGGTGCCCAAGGGGTTGAGTACTTCGCGTACAAGGCTCTGAGGGTTACAATAAAGAGGCCCGGACGACTGTTTAGTAAAAACACAGCACTCTGCGAAGTCGCAAGACAATGTATAGGGTGTGACACCTGCCCGGTGCTGGAAGGTTAAGGGAAGAGGTTATCCCCTTGAGGGAGAAGCTTTGAACTGAAGCCCCAGTAAACGGCGGCCGTAACTATAACGGTCCTAAGGTAGCGAAATTCCTTGTGGGGTAAGTTCCCACGCGCACGAATGGTGTAACGATTTGGGCACTGTCTCAAGGAGAGACTCGGTGAAATTGTAGTGGCGGTGAAGATGCCGCCTACCCGCAGCAGGACGAAAAGACCCCGGAACCTTTACTGCAGTCTGGTATTGAGTGTGAGAATTGTTTGTGTAGGATAGGTGGGAGGCTGTGAAGCTGTGCCGCTAGGTATGGCAGAGCCATTGGTGAAATACCACCCTGATAATTTTTATATTCTAACTTCGACCCTTGAATCAGGGCGAGGAACAGTGCCAGATGGGCAGTTTGACTGGGGCGGTTCCCTTCTAAAATGTAACGAAGGGGTTCAAAGGTTCCCTTAGGACGGTTGGCAATCGTCTTTCAAGTGCAAGGGCATATGGGAGCTTAACTGCGAGTCCGACAGGACGAGCAGATGGGAAACCAGGACCTAGTGATCCGGTGGTAGATCATGGGATTGCCATCGCTCAACGGACAATAGGTACTCCGGGGATAACAGGCTGATAGCGTTCGAGAGTTCATATCGACAACGCTGTTTGGCACCTCGATGTCGGCTCATCGTATCCTGGGGCTGGACAAGGTCCCAAGGGTCCGGCTGTTCGCCGGTTAAAACGGTACGCGAGCTGGGTTTAGAACGTCGTGAGACAGTTCGGTCTCTATCCGCTGTGGGCGTTCGATGCTTGAAGGGGAGCTCTCTCTAGTACGAGAGGACCGGGAGAGACAAACCTCTGGTGTTCCAGTTATCCTGCCAAGGGTAATGGCTGGGTAGCTACGTTTGGAAGGGATAAGCGCTGAATGCATCTAAGTGCGAAGCCCCCCCCAAGATTAGGCATCGTAGTCGCAAGACGTGAGGCTCCTCGTAGACGACGAGGTTGATAGGCTGCATGTGTAAGACCAGTAATGGTTTCAGCTAAGCAGTACTAATATGCCGAATGCTTGACCTTTCTAAAAATAACGTTTATGGTGTCATCCCGTAAGGGATGGCACCATAGGCGATATCGTCAAGCGATATAAATGGATAGAATTTAGGAATACACTTTGGACGGACTTGTGGTCCGCGTTTCGCATAATTGTTAAAATTTACGCCGGTTTACGGACCGGCCCCGTGTAATACGGACATCGATTTCCGGTGATTATACTGCAGGGGCAACACCCGTTCCCATTCCGAATACGGAAGTTAAGCCCTGTGAGGTCGATGGTACTGCAGTCGCAAGGCTGTGGGAGAGTAGAAAGTTGCCGGTTTATATAAAGGCTCCAGACGTGACGTCTGGAGCCTTTTTTTTGAGTACAACGGAAAACACCAGCGTGCTTCCGTCTAATAATTGTCCCCGGTGTCGGGGTATGCTAGTATATGCGCATGTTAATACAAAGATTACTGTGGATTAGTCTGATTTTATTTGAACTTGGCTTGCGGCCGTGCCTGGCACAACAGCCGGCTGTGGAAGCACGGTTGGTGGACAGCGGCCTGGTGGAATGGCTGCAATCGCACAAAAGCGACCTGACCGGTATGCCCTTGAGCTTTGGCATTACCGAAGCCAACCGGAAGGAAGTCCTGGAGCGGATGGGAGATCAGGATTCGATTACCGGGATCATTGAGCGTATCATCGTGGAGGAGGGTACGTCGGTTTACGATACGGCCGTCTGGCAAATCGCCTTGGCAGCCCTGGGCGGGGAAGAAAACCTCCGGGCGGCATCGGTACCCATCGAGACGTATTGGCGCGGCAGCCTGCGGCATCTGCATAATATCCGGGCCGGACGGGGCGGCGGGCAGACTTTCATTTACGACCGGGATCAACCCGACGCGATATCGTCGGACCTGACCGATTTGGGCCGGCGCGGATTCGTTTTCCGTATCCTCAATGCCCACGGTAAATACCTGGCGGCGGATCCGCTTGACGGTAAGCGCCGGTTCAGCGGCTTTCCCAATTGGCCCGACATTCACTGGGAAGACTGGAAGCCTATCGCCGGAGAAAACGCGTGGGTCGTCATCGCGGCGATGCAGATTTACCATCACAAATATTTCGATTACGAATCCGGTCAGTACCGGCATACCGCGGAGCCGGTCGAACTGGCGCTGGCCAAGGAAATAGCACGGGCCGCCATTCATTTGCAGGCCAATAACGGGGCTGTCCGTATGGCGCCCATCGGTACCTATTTCTTCTCCCTGGATGAAATATCCGGCGGGACGGCCCGTGAAGTGGCGGCTGAGCTCGACGAAAAAGCCACGGCATCCAAAGAAAGTTATGAGCGGCTCGTGCGGGAGTGGGGGGAAGAACGGACCATCCTTCAGTCCGAGCACACGACCTGGTATTACGATGAAATCTCAACGGAGAACAATCTTTCCTGGTTTACGGCGTTCAAATTGCTGTATGAAGTTACCGAAGATCCGGAATATCGCCTGGCCATGTTGCGCATCGAACGTTACTTAAAATCCGTTTGGAACGCGGATGAACACTACTTTTTTCAAGGGGCGCATTTTACCGAAGGGTTTTGGGAGCCCAACAGCGAACACTTCGCGACGGATGTGCAGACCTGGGCCATCTGCAAGTTGGGTCCCGCGCGGCTTGATGAATGGTTCGGTGAGGGGGCAGCGTACCGCATTTGGCAGACCACCAAGGAGTTCTCAGGAATCTACAGCCCCGAAGGCCGTCTGCAGGGCGTCGGATATACCCGGGAAAGTCGACGCTTGTCTATTGAGTGGACGGTCGGCGCGATTTATGCCATGAATGAGTTGGTCCGGTACTACGGCGAAAACCATCCGGAGTGGAGCCGGCAGGCGTCCGGTGAGGCCCGGGACATGCGGGCCGGTATTGAACGTTTTTACCGTCATGCGTCAGACGGAAAAGCCGCCTATTCTTATTCTTCTCGACGGGGCTGGATCCCGTTCGGGTGGTTTTCTCATGATAAAGAAGTTTTGAGCTTAGTCTCGACCTGTTGGGTGGTCCTTTATGATTTGGGATTTAATCCATTCCGGTTGTATCCACAACCACGATAACGCTTCGATGCCGGAGTACCGTGCGCTATGGTGATGACCACCGGACGGCAGAAATTGCTGCTGCTACTGTTTGGGGTCGTCGTCAGCCTGATTGTCGTTGAACTGTCCCTTTCGACGGCAGGATGGTTATTTTATTCCCTTCAGGACATGCGCAACGGCCACGCGCTTTTCAAACGACCCGATGTGCGAATTCTTTGCCTGGGCGAATCCACCACCGCGATGGACGACGGCCATGCCTATCCCCGCCAGCTGGAAGGAATCCTCAATGATATGAACCTGGGAATGCGCTTTCAGGTGATTAATAAGGGCGTTCCCGGGATATACACGACAGGAATTCTCCTGCGACTGTCTGAAAACTTAGACAAATACAATCCCGATATTGTCATTACCATGATGGGTATAAACGATCCGTTGGAAGACATATCCGAACCGGGTGAGCGTATCGGCCGCGGCGCCGTTCTCTTCCTGAATTCCTTTAAGACGGGAAAATTGTTGTTGCACCTGGCGCAGGCGTATCAGCGTAAGTCACTGCAGGTCCTGGAAGGAAATCCGGTATTTCTCTCGGGAAATGCGGACAGTTTCGAGTATCTTGCGATGGGAGAGAATTACTTGGTTCAGAATAATCTCGCCGCGGCTGAGCGGATGTTTGAAGCCGCGGTCAACGCGGATCCGCACAATCATGAGGCCTATGCTTCCCTGGCCGGTATCTATATTGAACGTTATGATTTTGCGGCGGCCGAAAAGTTGTACCTGCAAAATCTGAACCTCAATCCGTATAATCTCGAGGTGCTGGACGACTTGGCCGAAATTTACTACTTCATGGATCGACACGAGGATTCCGAGCGTTTAATCCAGCAGGCCCTGGATTTAGATCCGCATTACGCACCGGCGTATGCCCACTTGGCCAAGTACAACCGGTTACGCGGGAACTTGCATAGATCTGAGCAGATTCTCCTGGATGCTTTATCCAAGGTGCCGACGTTTCTTCACGATGAGTTGTATGCTGAGCTGGCACAGCTGTATGTATCTATGAACCGGACCGACCAATTGGAACAAGTTTATCGTAAAGCCATAGCCGTAAGTCCCGACAACGAACGGCTGCTAAGCATGTTCGGCGTTTTCTATTTAGAAAGGGGTGAGGATCAGCGCGCGGGAAATTACTTGCGCAAGGCGGCCGAAATCAGACGTCTATCATACAATCCAGAGACGGCCGTCAATTATCGTCAACTCCGACAAATCTTGGCCTGGCGCGGCGTCCGGCTGGTGGCGATGCAGTATCCGATGCGGGACGTCCGTATACTGAAGCAAATGTTGGGATCGGATCCCGATATCCTGTTTGTCGACAACGGTCCAAGTTTTCGCGAAGGCGTGAAGCGCGAATCCTATGATTCCTATTTTACGGACATCTTTGCCGGTGATTTTGGCCATGCTACGGAAAAAGGGAACAGGCTGCTGGCGGATAATGCGGCCCGGGCGATTGTAAACCGCTATTTCAGAATGAAGGGGGCGGGGAATAAGGCGGCCGATAGCCCCTCGGAATCCGCTTCCGCCATAGGTCAGCCGGCGCCCCTCTGAAACGAATTCCACCAGTCCCGGATGGAGCTATTGTCGGATTTGCGCAGCCGGGGAAGATATAAATAATTTGCACTTAAATTGTAATAATTTGTCATGTGAGATTTCGGAAAAATGTGATTTGTTGTCCCCATGTGTCCCACTATGTCATATTGACAAAGAATAGCGCTTCTGCGATAGTATGCTCTGCGAAATATTAGTATATTTAATTATTAATGCTCATTAATTTTTCGGGGGAACACCATTGGACGGGCCACGGCACTCGGAGTGCCTCCATGAGCTCATCGATTCGGTTGCGGCCATAGAGCTTGATGCAATCGCGATAGAGTTCAACAACGAGACCGTCACTTACAAAGAACTGAACAGCAAAGCGGGACGACTGGCGAAATACCTTCATTCGCTCGGTGCCGGTCCCGATGTTCTGGTAGGTGTATGCGTTGAGCGCTCCATAGATCTTATTGTAACTTTATTAGCGGTTCTGAAATCCGGGGCGGCCTATGTTCCGTTGGATCCGCATTATCCCGCGGACCGCATCCAGACGATTCTCTCCGACGCGTCCGCGTCGGTTTATATCACACAGTCCACACTTTCCTGTCCGCAACTTCCGCCTGAGTGCGTCACCGTCTTGATCGACAACGACGAAATCTTCAGCGACGTCGAGTATGCATGTCCGCATGTCCGGCCGTATCACCTGGCTTATGTTATTTATACCTCCGGCTCGACGGGAAAACCCAAGGGTGTACAGATTGAACACAGAAGCGTGGTGAATTTCCTGCGCTCCATGCAGGACGAGCCCGGCTTGTCCGCGGATGACATCGTGCTGGCCGCGACGACAATTTCGTTCGATATTTCCGTCCTGGAAATATTCTTGCCGCTGATCACCGGCGCCCGTATCCACTTGGTGGACCGGGCCACGGCAGCGGACGGCCAGAGACTCATTTCGCACATCGACCGTGTTTCACTGATGCAGGCTACGCCGGCGACCTGGCGTCTGCTGTTGGCGGCAGGCTGGTCGGGTAAGGCGGATTTGCGGGCACTGTGCGGCGGCGAGGCTATGCCCGTCGATTTGGCCTGTCAGCTCAATACGCGTTGCCGCACAGTTTGGAATATGTACGGTCCCACCGAAACCACGGTTTGGTCAAGCCGCTACCGTGTTCCCGGGAACCCGTTGGAAATATCCCGGACCGTTCCTATCGGAACCCCCATTGCCAATACGACTTTGTACGTTTTGGATGAGGCCGGCGGCGAAGTTCCCGCCGGTGAAACCGGAGAGCTGTTTATCGGGGGCGAAGGCCTGGCGCGCGGTTATGTGAACCGTCCGGAATTGACGGCGGAAAAGTTTGTTGAGAACGATCACGGCCGGCTATACCGGACGGGAGACTTGGTCCGGTTCGGTGAGGATGGTCTTCTGGAATATTTGGGACGGACCGATCATCAGGTGAAGGTCCGCGGGTTCCGGATCGAGCTCGGCGAGATCGAGGCGGTACTCATGAATCATAAAGCCGTGCAGAGTGCCGCGGTTACTGTTAGGGAGACTCCGGATGGTGATAAGTCACTAACCGCGTATGTCGTCTGCCCGGCCGATATCTCCCCGGCCGCATTGCGGACGCATCTGGGTGCGCACGTGCCTGAATATATGATTCCGAATAACTTTGTTTTCCTCACCGCCTTGCCGCTGACGCCCAACGGCAAGGTCGACCGTCGCGCCTTGCCCGATCCCGACGGAGCGCGTCCTGATCTCACCACGCCGTATCGGGCCCCCGAGAGCGACCTCGAACGTCGGCTCAGCGATATTTGGGCCGCGGTATTAGGCATCTCGACGGTGGGTATGGACGACAACTTCTTTGAGCTCGGCGGCCATTCGCTGCAGGCGACCGTCATCCTCGCCCGTATTAAAGAGACTTCTCAGGGCGTTATATCCTATCAGGAATTTTTTAACGCTCCGACCGTCGCGCGGCAAGCCGCCTTGTTAGCTTCCGCGGAAAAAGACCGGCCGGCGGCACGTCCGGCTCTCGTCAAACGGGGGGGGGACGGACGGATGAAATTATCTTATGCCCAGCAACGGCTGTGGTATCTCGATCAGTTTGAGGGGGGGACGACATCCTACAATATGATCGAAGCGCTTCGGTTCCAGGGCCCCTTGGACGCGGGACGACTCGCACGCGCGTTCTCTGAGATTATTCGCCGTCATGCCATACTGCGGACGAATTATTCCCAGGAAAACGGGGTCCCGTACCAGACTGTGCGTCCGGATGCGACCTTTACAGTACAGCAAAAAGACCTCTCCGATCTTCCGGAAGCCCGTCGCCGGGAGGAACTGACCACTCTTGCCAGGCAAGAGGCCCGTCACCATTTTGATCTGCAGCATGATCTGCTGCTGCGCGTTTGGTTGGTACAAATGACCGAAGACGAACATGTGATGTTGATCAATTGTGATCACATCGTTGCTGACGAGTGGTCGCTGGATATACTTCACCGCGAACTCTCCCAGGCTTATGCCGGGAAAGAGCAGGACGCGAGTGTCTCTTGGGATCCGTTACCCGTGCAGTATGCGGATTATGCGGCATGGGAACGGGAATATCTCACCGATACGGTCGTGGATGAAAAACTCACATACTGGCGGCAGCAATTGAAAGATGTCCCCGCGGTGCTGGAGCTTCCCGTCGATTTCGAGACGTGTGAGGGGCCCCGTACCCGGGGAGGACATATTCACTTCAGTCTGCCGGAGGACATATCCCGCCGCCTGCAATCCTTCTCCGCCCGCCATGAAGTCACGTTGTTTATGACGCTCTTCACCGCGTGGGCCACGCTGATTTCACGTTTCAGCGGACGTGATGATGTCGTCATCGCCACCACGATGGCGAACCGGGAATTGCCGGAGGTGGCGCGTATGATCGGATTCTTCGTAAACGTTCTGCCTTTGCGCCTGAGATTGAGCGGTGATCCGCGCCTCACCGAAGTGCTGGCCCGGGTCAAGCAGATCGCGACGGAGGCCTTCGCCGACCAGGATCTGCCGCTTGACCTGCTTATTGAAAAACTGCACCTGTGGCGCGGTGATATGGACCATCTGCCCCTGAGTCAGGTAGCCTTCAACTTTTTCGGAAGTGCCGCGGAACCGTTCGGGTTGGCGGGACTTCAGGCCGAGCCGCTGGCTCTGGATATCCAGATGTCGACCACGGACCTGGCCATGCTGGTGCGCGAACAGAAAGGCGGCCTCGGGATCGAGATACAATACTGCGCCGGGCTTTTTAAACCGGAAACGATCGAGAAGCTGGCGGGCCGGTTCAGGGATGTGATCAACGCGATGTTGTCCGTTGAAGACGCGACGGTGACTGATATTTGCGTGACGGCCGGTATCGACGATCCGGGTCACGCCGTCGATCAGGGCGATGATTACTTCCACCGGTATCTGGACCGGACCAATCTCACCGGCAATCAGCTGTTGGTCTGGCTCGGCCAGAAACTCGATCCCGCCGATCCCATTTACAACAGTGTGATTACCTACACCCTTAAGGAACCCATCGATCCCGATCTCTTTCAGCAGGCCTTTCAAAGGGTCGTCGACTGCCGCGACAGTTTGAGGACTTCCATCGTGGACGAGGGAGGTATTCCGCGACAGGTGGTTCGCGACCGACTCCCGTGCACAGTAATCCGGGAAGACTTTACCCGACACTCCGATCCGCCGGAGGCCGCCCGTGTCTGGATCGAAAGAAACAGCCGTACCGCTTATCCGCTTAACGGTTGCCTGTTCACCTGCGCCTTAATCAAACTCGGCGAGGAGCATTATATCTGGTATATGGGACAACATCACATTATTACCGACGGCTGGTCGCAGTCACTGATCTATCACGACCTGTCGCGATTTTACAGGGAAGCCGCCGGCGACGTCCCGCACACAGACGGGACACGGGTTGCCTTCAGCAATTTTGTCCGTAAGGAACGCGAGTTGCGTCAGTCCGCGCGGTATGCCAAGGCCAGGGCCTATTGGGAAAACGAACTGGCCCGGGATCCGGAGCCGCTGCGTTTTTACGGACAGCGGCCGCAGAAAGAGTCGACCCTCGTGCGGCGCCTGTCACTGAATCTGGGTTCCGAGTTGACCGCCACCGTCATCGCGGCGGCGCGCGCAGCCAGTCCCGGATCCAAATCGCTGGAGGCCGCCAAATTCAATGTCTTCCTGACGCTGTATGCGCTCTTTGTTGCGCACGTCAGCGGACAGCGGGAATTCCGGATCGGGATCCCGCTGCACAACCGGCGAGCGCCGGAGTTCAAGGGTGTCACCGGCCTGCTGATGCAGGTCGTTCCGGTTACCATTCGTATCGACGATGGCGATTCCCTGCAAACGCTGCTGCACAGGATCGGTCGGACAGTCTTAAAGGCCATGCAGCACGGTCAGTATGTGATGCGCAATCCCGATCACAAACCCCTGTATGATGTGGTGCTTAATTATCACATGTGGAAAGGGCCGAATTTTCACCGCCGGCCGGTCGGTGTGGAATGGGTGCATCCGGGGCACGCGCAGGAGAGCCTCTCGTTACAGGTCCATGATTTTGAGCAGGAGATGGAGGGCAAGACCGGCGACCTTCATATAGATCTCGATTTTCACGCGGATGTGTTCTCACCTGAAATGCAACACATCGCCCTTCAGCAGTTTGTTCATCTCATTAAATTGTATACCCAAGACACGGCGCGTCCGCTGAGCGGCATATCACTGTTGACGGACGACGACCGGACGATGTTGCTGGGAGGCGTTAATGCCACCGAGCGCGACCGGCCGGAATGTTGTTTGCATAATCTGATTGAAGAGCAGGCCCGCCGGCGTCCGCAGGCCGTGGCCGTCGAAGAAGGAACGCTTCAACTGACCTACGCCCAACTCGACCGGCAGGCGAACCGGCTGGCGCATCTGCTGCAGAGCCGCGGCGCCGGCCCGGAGCGGCCGGTCGGAATTCTGGTGGAACGCGGTACGCAGATGATCGTCGCCCTGCTGGCGATCCTCAAGGCGGGGAGCTGTTACGTACCGCTCGACCCCAAAAGCCCGCCGGAACGCCTTAAGGGGATAGTTGATGAGGCGTTCACCCAGCAGGGAGAGGAACCGCTGATCCTGACCCAGCAGTCACTGGCGGAGCTGCTGCCGGCCGGTGAAGGTATCATCTTGCTGGACAAAGATGTGAATGAGTGGATCGATTTACCGCAGGACGCCCCGGCACACAACGCCGGTCCGCATAATCTGGCCTACATCATTTACACCTCCGGTTCAACGGGGACCCCGAAGGGTGTCATGATCGCGCATCGGGCTATCGTCAATTACACCCTGCATTCCGTGCGGCAGTACCGGATGACGCCGGCGGACAAGGTCTTGCAGTTTTCTTCGATCACCTTCGATGCGGCCGGCGAAGAGATTTATCCGGTCCTCAGTGCCGGCGGGACGCTGGTGTTACGCGACGAAGAAACCATTCGTACACCCGCCGCCTTTATCGCCAAGTGCAATCAGCATCAGGTGACCCTGCTATCGATGCCGACGACTTATTTTCATCAATTGACCGCGGCCGCGGGGCCCGAAGGCCCGCGTTTCGGCGCGCATCTGCGCATGGTCCTGTTCGGAGGGGAGCGCGTTTTTCCGCAGGAGATCCGGCGCTGGCAGGCGGTCTACCCCAAGTCGCCGCAGTTGGTCAACACGTACGGGCCGACCGAAGCCACGGTGGTGGCCACGACCTACTTTTTACCGCCCGCCGGCGAGAGTCCGGACGGAGACCGCGAGATTCCCATCGGCCAACCGGTTGATAACACGCAAGTTTATGTCTTGAACGCCGATCGGCAGCCCGTCGGGGTAGGTATCCCCGGAGAACTTTGCATCGGAGGAGCAGGACTGGCGCGCGGATATCTCGAGCGGCCGCAGCTCACGGATGAGCGTTTTATTCCCAATCCGCTGCGTCCGCACACGGATGAGAAGGTTTACCGGACCGGCGACCTTGTCCGGTTGTTGCCGGACGGCAACCTGGAATTTGTGGGCCGTGTCGATGATCAGGTCAAGGTGCGCGGGTATCGGATCGAACTCGGTGAAGTGGAAAGTGTCATGAAGGATCATCCGGCGGTGGCGGATTGCGCGGTCCTGGCTCTGGCCGGCGAGGGGACCGATCGCAAATTGGCGGCTTATTTCACCGTCCAGCACCTGTCGGACAAGGGGGTAGAGGACCCGCGCGCTTTTCTGAAGGAGCGGCTGCCCGAATACATGATCCCCGCCCAGTTTTACCGCCTGGAGACCTTTCCGGTCACATCCCAGGGCAAGATTGACCGGCGCGCGTTACCGGACATCGCCGCTGATGCCGTCGGACCGGCCAAGGCGTACACCGCGCCGGCGAACGCCGAAGAAGAGACCTTGGCCCGCATTTGGGAAGAGATCCTCGGTATCGAGCGGGTCGGCCGTAACGATGATTTCTTTGAGTTGGGCGGACACAGTCTGCTGGCCACCCAGATCATTTCGCGCATTCAGCAGTTTTTCCAAATCGAGCTTTCCCTGCGGACCCTTTTTAATGAGCCGACTGTCCGCGGGCTTGCCGAGGCGATCAAATCGGAAAAGCAAAAGGTACCGGCAGGCCCGGCCATCGCGCGCATCAGCCGCGAGAAACACCGTGTTCAATTAACCGAGCAAGGTGATTTGGCGGAGGTGAAGAGCTAAATGACATCCAAGACTCAACAACAAGCCTTTGTTTTTCCGCTGTCCTTTGCGCAGCAGCGACTCTGGTTTCTGGACCAGTACGAGGGCGGCAGTGCCACCTATAATATTTCGCACGCCTTGCGTGCCGAGGGGCACATTGACGTGCCGGCCCTGGAGCGGGCCCTGAACGCGGTCGTTGCCCGTCATGAAACGTTACGCACCACCTTCCGGACCATGGACCGACAACCGGTGCAGGTGATCCACCCGGAGATCCGTATTCAGATCCCGGTGGAGGATATGACGTCCGTCCCGATGGATGGCCGGCTGCGCCGCGCGGCGGATCTGGTATCCCGCGAGTCCCGGCTGCCGTTCGACTTAACCACAGGGCCTTTACTGCGTTTGAAACTGTTCAGGCTGGCCGCCGACAATCACATACTCCACATCAACATTCATCATATCGTCGCCGATGGCTGGTCCATGCACGTCCTGGTTCGGGAACTGATTGCGGCTTATCAGGCGGATCTCGAGGGTCGGACGCTCGAATTGCCCGAGTTGGCCATTCAATACGTCGACTTCGCCCAGTGGCAGCGGGATTGGCTGCAAGGCGAGGCCCTCAGCACGCGTCTCGATTATTGGAAGGAAAAGCTGTCCGGGGTTCCCCGCAAACTCGATTTACCCACCGACCGTTCCCGTCCGCCGTTTATGACGTTCCAGGGAAGGGCCAAGACGTATTCCGTGGACCGCGAACTGCGGGAGCGTTTGGAGGATATCAGCCACGCCTCGCGCGCCACGCTTTACATGACGATGCTCGCCGCCTTCGCAGCTTTGATCTCCTATTACACCCGGGAAGAGGACGTGGTCATCGCCTCGCCCATAGCAAACCGCAACCGCCCGGAAATAGAGCCGTTGATCGGATTCTTTGTGAATACCCTGCCGTTACGTGTGCGACTTCAAGGTAATCCGACTTTTAAGGAAGTGCTCAAGCAGGTCGAGCAAACCTGTCATGAAGCCTATCAGAATCAGGACTTGCCTTTTGAGAAGTTGGTAAACGACTTAGGTCTGGTCCGTGATCTCAGCCGGGCCCCGCTGGCGCAGATAGCCTTTGCGCATCAAAACGTGCGCATGCCTGACTTGGAAATGTCCGGACTGCGGTTTACCGATTTTGAGGTCCAGACCGGCACGGCCAAGACCGACCTTGTTGTCCTGCTCGAAGAAGATCCGCGCGGGATGCTGGCCCGCGTCGAATATAATACGGATTTGTTTGACGAAGCGACCATCGACAAAATATTGGCCGGGTATCAACGTTTGCTCAAGACACTGGCGGACGATCCGGCGCGGCCGCTTAACGATCTGTACCGCGACGCGCAGCTGCGTGAACTCACCCCGGCGGAGACCTCGGCGGAAGACACGGTGATCAACGGTTACCTGCAGAAGTCCAACTTGACCGAGAATCAGCTGCACCTGTGGCTGGGGCAGAAGCTCATCGGCGACAATCCGCTTTATAATCTGAAGACCGTCTACACCTTGCACGAGCCGGTCGATTATCAACACTTTCAGAACGCCTTTCAAAAGATCGTCGATCTCAATGAGAACTTCCGGACCGTCTTCGTCGAAGAGGGGGGCGTCCCCGGCCAGCGTGTCCTCGATAAACTCCGGTACGAGGTGCCGTATCACGATTTTTCCGGCGCGACCGATCCGGGGGCCGCGGCGCGCGATTGGATTGAGTCCCAATCAGACCGTGTGTTTGATCTCAGCCGGCCGTCCTTTGAAAGTGTGCTGATCAAGATCGCCGAAGACAAGTATCAATGGTACATGAATCAGCATCACATCCTGACCGACGGCTGGTCGCTGCATCTGACCTATAATCAGCTCACCGAGTTTTACCGAGCGTCTCTGGAAGGCCGGTTGGAGAGGGTCGAGGCCAAACCGCAATTCGGCAAATATATTCAGGATGAGCAGGCCTTCCGCCAGTCCGAACGCCATCGGCGTGCACGGTCCTATTGGGAAGGGCTGATGTGTGAACGGCCGGAAGCGCCGGACTTCTACGGGATCACGCCGCCGCGGAAATCGACGGCCATTCAACGGATATCGCGGCCGCGGCAAGGTATGCTGATCCAGCGGATCAACGCCTTGCGTGAGCATCCGCAGCTTGCCGGACTGGCCGAGCACACCTTGAAGTACAACTACTTTCTTGCGCTTTACGCCTTGTTTATCAGCCGCATCAGCGGCAGGCGGACCGTTTCTATCGGTGTACCCGTCCATAACCGGCGGACGAGGGAGCATGTGGATATTCAAGGGTTGTTTATGCATATCCTCCCATTGTTCATCGACATCGATGAGAACGAATCGCTCATCGATTTGATGCAGCAGATCAAACGCAAGACGTTTAACGCGATGAAGCACGGCCAGTATGTGGTACGCAACTCGCCGCGTGATCCGGCGTACGACGTACTCTTTAATTACCAAATGTGGCGGCTGCCCAATTTTTATGCGAAGGCCTTTGAACTCGAGTGGCTGCACTCCGGTCATACCTTTGAAAGCTGCGGTCTGCAGGTCCATGATTTCGAGAAGGAAGTCCGGGGCGAGGAGCGGCTGACGTTTGATTTTGAGTTCAAGCTCGAGATCTTCGACGAGCCGTTACGGGAACAGGCCATGACTCATTTCTTCCGGCTGCTGGAATCCTCCCTGGACGACATCTCCCGGCCGATGCGTGGACTGGAGATGGTTTCGGATAACGAGAGCCGGGGCCGGCTCACGGAACTCAATGACACCGTCACGGAATATCCAAAGGACCTATGCGTTCATCAGTTGATTGAGCAACAGGCACAGCGGACGCCGGACAAAACCGCTGTCATCTGCGGCGACCGGAGGATGACGTACCGGGAGCTAGACGCCCGCGCGAACCAGCTGGCCCGGTATCTGGCGCAGTCGGGGATCGGATCCGATCAGGCGGTAGGTATCTGTTGTCGACCGGGAACGGACATGATCACCGGTCTGCTCGGTATTCTCAAGAGCGGCGCCGCCTATATTCCCATCGATCCGACTTATCCGGCCGACCGCCTGCGCACCATGTTTGAGGCCGCGCCGCTGGCGGCATTAATCGTACACGACGCATCGGCCGAGCTTCATAATTTTGGCGAACTGAAAGGGGACGCCGGCTTCAGGGTTATCAACCTGGATGCTCGGCGCGAAGAGCTTGAAGCCCAGCCGGCAACGGCCCCGCACTCTACGGTGTCACCCCGTGATCTGGTCTATATGATTTTTACCTCCGGTTCAACCGGGACACCCAAGGCCGCCGGGGTTTATCACGCCGGATTCACCAACCTCCTGTGGTGGTTCACGCGTACCCTGGACTTAACCGCCGCCGACAATGTCTTGGTGATATCCTCATTGAGCTTTGATCTCACTCAAAAGAATCTCTACGCGCCGTTGCTTGTGGGCGGGACGCTGAATTTTAATCCCGATTGCTATTATGACCCGAAGCATATCGCGGATATCGTGGCCGAGCAGGGGATAACCTGGCTGAACTGCACTCCCAGCGCTTTCTATCCCCTCCTTGACCGGGCGCGGGCCGACCGCTATCAATCGATACAGGGTCTGCGTTACGTTGTGCTGGGCGGTGAACCGATCGCCCTGCCGCGGTTACGGCCCTGGCTGGAATCGAATACCTTTAGCGGACGCGTTATGAACAGCTACGGCCCGACGGAATGTACCGACGTGACGACGTATCATATTTTGTCGGAAGCGACCATAGCCGCCGATCAATCCGTACCGATCGGACGTCCGGTGGCCAATACCCAGCACTATATCCTCGACGAGTATTTGCGGCCCGTCCCGGCGGGTGTGCCCGGTGAACTGTGCATTGCCGGTGACTGCGTCGGCGCCGGATACATATTTGATCCCGATATGACCGCCGTTAAATTCATCGACAATCCGTTCGGTCCTGGAAAGCTGTACCGCACGGGTGATACCGTCCGTCTGCGGCCGGATAGTGAGATCGAATTCGTGGGGAGGAGCGATGACCAGGTCAAGATCCGCGGTTTCCGGATCGAGTTGGGGGATATAACGGCCGCCCTCAACCGCCATCCCGCCGTCAAAGAATCTGTCGTCATAGCTGCGGATGACGGGCGCGGCAACAAATCGTTGGCGGCCTACGTGGTCAGTAACAACGGACCCATCTGCCCGGCAACTCTGCGCAATGATCTGAAAAATGAACTGCCTGAATATATGGTGCCGCACAGCGTCACGCAAATTGAATCGATGCCGCTCTCGCCGAACGGTAAACTCGACCGCCGGGCGTTGCCGGCTCCGGCGGAAGCTGTGACTGAGGAGGAAACAGTCTACGAAGCCCCCCGCAACGAATTGGAGCAGTCGCTGGCCGCGATCTGGTCCGAGGTGACCGGCGCCGTTCGGGTGGGCATTCACGACAACTTCTTTGATCTCGGCGGGCATTCTCTCATGGCGACACAAATTGTGTCGCTGATCCGGGATGCCGTTGGCGCCGAAATTCCGGTCCGGGCCCTGTTTGAAGCACCGACGGTCGCCGGTCTGAGCGCCGTTGTGACCGACGCCCTGTCCGCCGGTGCCCGCGTGGATGCCCGGCCCATACCGCGCGTGTCCCGCGAAGAGCGCATCGCCTTGTCCTACGGGCAGGAACACATATGGGTCATGGAAAACATGACCGATGCCAAAGCCACCTTCAATATGCCGGTCGCCCTGCGCGTGGCCGGACCGGTCGACACGGACCGGCTGCAGCATGTGCTGGATGAGATTGTCGATCGGCATGAGGTCCTGCGCACAATTATCAAGACGGACGGGATGGAGTTCTTTCAGCACGTCCAGTCTCCGGCCGGATTACCCCTGGAGATTATCGATGTCGATGCGCTTGCCGAAGCGGAACAGGAGGAGTACGGACGGCGTTTTATCATGGAAGAGGCGCGCCGGCCTTTTGATTTGACTACCGGGCCGATTATTCGCGCCTACTTGCTGCGCTTCGGTTCCGCGGACCATATCCTGGTCATCAATGTGCATCACATTGCCTTTGACGCCTTTTCGGCAAATATCATTTTACGGGAGATCGGCATACTTTACCGGGATTTGACGCCCGGTCGGCCGTCTCCGTTACCGGAACTTGCCGTTCAATACGCGGATTACGCGGTATGGCAGCGCGGGCAGTTGTCGGGGCCGAAATACCGGGACAAGTTGCGGGTGTGGCAGGACAGGCTCAACGGGGCCGGCGCGAGCCTGCCGTTACCGACGGACAATCCGCGGCCGGCGGTGCAGACCTACGCCGGTGCGGACCGGCGCTTTACGCTGGACGCAAAGACGGTTGCTGTCCTGGAACGTATCGCCCGGGACTCCTCATCGACGTTATATATGACCTTGTTGGCCGCTTTCGCGACGGTGATCTCGCAATGGTGCGGGGAGGAGGATATTGTCATCGCGTCTCCCGTGGCAGGCCGCACGCATAAAGATACGGCGGGCATGATCGGATTGTTCGTCAATCTGCTGCCACAGCGGATCGATCTGAGCGGCAATCCCACATTTACTGATTTGCTGGCACGGGTCCGGACGATGTGCCTGGAGTCCCAGGAACACCAGGACGTGACTTTCGATCATATTATCGGCTCGCTGGATGTTCCCCATGACCCGGGACGCTCTCCGTTTTCCCAGGTTGTCTTCAATCTTCAGCACGCGCCGGAAGACCGATTCTCCGTGGACGAACTTGAATTCTCTCCGGTGGAATACGAAGGCGACACGGCCAATACCGATATTGCGGTGATGATGGACCAGGAAGCGGGCGGCGCGGTGCGCGGGATGATCGAATTCAATACGGATCTCTTCCGGCCGGAGACGATCGATAATTTGCTCCGTAATTTTACCGCCGTCGTCAGGGAAGCCGCTGATCAACCGGGCAGGCAGCTGTCCGCGATATACGAGGTATGCGGACTGGATGCGACCATGGCGCACCGCTCGCAAAAGGAAAAGGATCCGTTCGGCTATTATTTACAACATTCCAACTTGAGCGGACATCAGTTGATCCTGTGGGCGGGACAGCAACTGGACCGGGATAACCCCATCTATAACAGCACGATCACCTATCGCATGCCGGAGCCGATTGATATCGGTCATTTCCGCAAGGCGTTTCAGGCGGTGATCGATACCCGGGATTCCTTGCGCACCGTAATACGTGAGGTCGACGGGATACCCCAACGGCATGTGGTCGATCATCTTGAGTATCACGTGATCTATCAGGATTTCAGCCGGGAAGCCGATCCGGAGGCCGCCGCGCAAACGTGGATCAACCGTCAAGCCAAGTCCGCTTTTCCGTTGGATCAATGCCTCTTCCGGTGCGCCTTGCTAAAGGTGGCCGAGAACGATTGCATCTGGTTCATGAGCCAGCACCATATTATTACCGACGGTTGGTCACAGGTGCTTGTCTATAAAAGCACATCGGAATTTTACAAACAGTCTTTGCGAGGCGAATTAGCAGTGCCGGCCCTGCCGCAATATGAGGATTACCTTGCCCTGGAACGTTCATATCGCGGATCTGAGCGTGAGCAGAAGGATGCCGCTTATTGGGAAGATCTGCTCTCCGAGAAGGACGACGCGTTGACTTACTACGGCCGCTCACCGGTCAAGCAGGGTACGGTCATGACCCGCCTGTCGCGCCGTCTCGGTGAGGAGATAAGCGCCGGGATTATGCGTTTGGTGGAAGGCCAGGAGACGGAACGCAACACTGCCGAAGCGATCAAGTTTCAGATCTTTCTTGCGGTCTTTGCCGTATTCCTGTGGAGGATCAGCGGAAAACGTGGGTTTAACATCGGCATTCCGTTGCACAACCGCCGTGGAAAAGACACCAAGGACGTGACCGGACTCGTAATGCGGGTCGTGCCGCTGCGTGTCGATATAGATCCCCGGGCGACCTTCAGTGAATTGATGGCAACGGTCCGGCGCAGCCTGTTGAAGGCGATGCAGCACGGACAATACCTGATCAATAACAATCACAAGGATCCGGTGTACGATGTGCTGCTCAATTTCCATACCTGGAAAGGAGAGCCGTTTTATACCAAGGCCCTCACCGTCGACTGGGTGCATCCCATGCAGGCCTTCGAAAGCCTTGCGCTCAATGTGCACGATATGGAACGCGATATGGATGACCGGGCGGCCAACCTGCAAATTGACTTTGATTTTCACCGGGAAGTATTCCCGCCCGAACTGCAGCAGCAGACGATGAATCATTTTTGTCATCTGTTGTCGCAATGTATCGGCAATCTCGATCATCCCGTTTATAAAATTTCGCTGCTCATGCCGGATGAGGAACGGCAGATCCTGTGTGATTGGAATGACACGGCCATGCCGTTGCCAGAGACTTGTATTCACCGGGTGATCGAGGAACAGGCGGCCCGCGCGCCGGAGGCCATCGCCTTGCGCTACGAAGGCCGGTCGATGTCCTACGCTCAGCTGAACGCGGAGGCCAACCGCTTGGCCCACTATTTGCGCGCCAACGGAGTCGGCCGCGATGAACTCGTCGGTATTTGCATGGAACGTTCCCTTGAGATGGTCGTCGGATTATTGGCGATCGTCAAGGCCGGAGGGGCCTACGTTCCGGTTGATCCCACTTATCCGCGTGACCGGATTTCCTACATGCTGGAAGATTCCGGGGTATCGATGTTACTCACCCAACAACGCTTGGCGGCTAACCTGCCGGAACATGCCGCGCGCGTGGTGTGCGTCGACACCGACCAGGAGCACTGGGCCGCTCAGACCGCTACAAATCCCAAGATCGACATCGCACCGACCGACCTGGCGTACATGATTTATACCTCCGGATCCACCGGCAAACCCAAGGGGGCCATGAATACCCATGTGGCCATCCTCAACCGTCTGCTGTGGATGCAAAAGGAATACCGGATTTCCGCCGCCGACCGCGTCCTGCAAAAAACACCTTTCAGTTTCGACGTCTCTGTCTGGGAATTCTTCTGGCCGCTAATGGCCGGCGCCACGTTGGTGATCGCCCGCCCCGAGGGCCACAAGGACAGTGCGTATCTGCGGGACCTTATGATAGTAGAAGGCGTCACCACGTTGCACTTCGTGCCGTCTATGCTGCAGATCTTCCTCGAGGAAGAAGGGATTGAACGGATTTCGTCACTGAAACGTGTGATCTGCAGCGGGGAGGCCTTGTCCGTGGAGGTCCAAAACCGATTCTTCGCGCGTCTGAGCGCGGGACTGCACAATTTATACGGCCCCACGGAAGCCGCGGTGGACGTAACGTATTGGGCGTGCCGCCCGGATGACGACCGGCATACGGTTCCGATCGGCCGGCCCGTGGCCAACACGCAGATATATATCCTGGACCCGGATATGCGGCCGGTGCCCGTCGGCGTAGCCGGTGAGTTGCATATCGGCGGCATTCAGCTGGCGCGGGGATATCATAACCGCGAGGAACTGACCCGTGAGAAGTTTGTCCCGGATCCGTTCAGCGATGTCCCGCAGGCCCGGCTCTATAAGACAGGCGATCTGGCGACGTTCATGCCCGACGGCAATATCGAGTTTCTGGGGCGCATCGACCACCAGGTCAAGATTCGCGGCTTCCGCATTGAGCTGGGCGAGATCGAGGCCGCCTTGCTGCGCCATGCCAATATTAAGGAGTGCGTGGTCGTAGCCCACAAGGATAGCGGCGGTAACGACAGTCTTGTTGCATATCTGGTCGCCGACGGCGGGGAGCCGAAGATCGATGAAGTGCGCGCTTTTCTGTTAGAGAGTTTGCCGGATTACATGGTGCCGGCGGTGATGATGGTGATTGACCGCATGCCGCTTTCGCCGAACGGCAAACTGGACCGCCGCGCCCTCCCGGAACCCCAAGCGTCCCGTTCCGGCCTCAGCAGTGAATATGCCGCCCCGCGCACACCGCTGGAGGAACAGCTGGTCGAGATATTTAAAGAGCTGCTCGGGCTGGACCGGGTCGGTATCAATGATAATTTCTTTCAGCTCGGCGGGCATTCGCTGCAGGCCATCCGGCTCATTTCCCGCATCCGGGCCGATCTGAAAGTGGACCTGCCGCTGCGATTGTTTTTCGAATCGTCCCATGTGGCCGAATTGGCCGTACAGATAGAAGCCGCTCAAGAGTTGGCCACCCGACGTCCGACCCTGGAATTGTCGGCGGTGCCCCGTGGTCAACGGATGCCTTTGGCGTTTACGCAACAAAGGTTGTGGATCCTCGATCAGCTGGAGCCGGGGAGCAGCGCCTATAACATGCCGACGGCGATTGGGATTAAGGGACCCTTCCGGGTACAGCTGTTTGAACGCATTTTCAATACCATTATCCAACGGCATGAAGTACTGCGTACCACATTCGCGGAGGAAAACGGACAACCCTATTTGGTTATCGCACCGGAACTCAGCATCAGTCTGCCCGTGGAAGACCTGACCCATGTGCCGGCGGAAAATTTGAAGGAAGCGGCGTGGCGGATCGCCACGCGTGAAGCGGCGACACCCTTTGATCTGACGCGCGGTCCGTTGGTCCGCGCCCGGGTATTGCGGTTGGATAAAGATGAACATGTGCTGATGTTTACCACGCATCATATCATTACGGACGGCTGGTCGATCGCGGTATTCGTGGAGGAGATCCAGCAACTGTACACCGCGTTCTCGAGCAATCTGCCGCCCGTCTTACCTGATCTCTCGGTACAATTTGCGGACTACGCCTATTGGCAAAATGAGTGGTTTAAAGGCGAAGCCCTTAAGCCGCAGATCGACTACTGGAAGAACAAGATGGAGGGGGCGCCGGCCCTGCTCGAGCTTCCCACCGATCGGGTTCGGCCGCCCATCGAGGGATACGCCGGCACCAACATCGATTTCAAGCTGGATGCGGATCTCACCGCCCGATTGAAGAAGTTGGCGCAGGAATCGGGCGTGACACTGTTTATGCTATTGCACGCGGCGTTCCTGATGCTGCTGGCCCGTTACAGCCGTCAGGAAGATATCGTGTTAGGGACACCGACGGCCAACCGTAACTTTCACGAAGTAGAACCTCTTATCGGATTTTTCGTCAATACATTATTGTTGCGGGTCGACCTCTCGGGTGATCCGACTTTTGAGCAACTGCTTAAGCGTGTCCGGCAAACGGATATCGAAGCGTTCGAGCAGCAACAGGTGCCCTTTGAACACTTATTGGAAACGCTGAGACCTGAGCGAAGCCTCAGCTATTCGCCCTGGTTTCAGGTGCTTTTTGTATTGCAGAACACACCCGGCTGGGATTCGCGTCAGATCAAGGACCTGGAGTTTTACGATTTCGGCTACGAAACCACCTCAGCCAAGTTCGACCTCTGCCTGGATATGCGGGAGGACGAAAACCTTTTAACCGGTTTATTCCAGTACAAGACTGAATTGTTTGATGCCGCTACGATTAACGGGATGATCTGCCAATTCCGGCAGTTGCTGCGGGGAATTGTCCGGGGGCCTGACAAGAGAATATCCGAATACGGCCTCATCGAACAGACGGACGCCGATAAAATCCTGTTGGAATGGAACCGGACGGAAAAAGTATATCCTCAAGAACAGTGCATCCATCAACTGTTCGAAGAACAGGTCAGGAAAACGCCACAGGCGCCGGCGCTCATCCAGGAGGACCGCCAACTGACTTATGAACAATTAAATCGGCGCGCCAATGTGCTGGCACACTATTTGCGCAACAAGGGAGTCCGGCCCGGAAAGTTTGTCGGTGTTTGTATTGAACGGAGCCCGGAGATGATGGTCAGCCTGTTGGCCATTCTCAAGGCCGGAGGGGCCTATGTTCCGCTCGATCCGAATTATCCGACGGACCGACTGCAGTATATGATTGACGACACGGGACTGGCCGTGGTCTTAACCAGCCAGCGGGTTTTTGACGAACGCTCACTTTTATTCAGCGGCGCGGTCGAAGCCGTCTGTTTGGACTCGGATTGGGAGACCATAGAGCAGGAATTCGACGGGCAGGGTCATCAGCCCCCCAACGGTTATCCGTTAAATTCCAGCAATCTGGCCTATATTATTTATACATCAGGATCTACCGGCAAGCCCAAGGGGGTCATGATCGAACACCGGTCACTCGTAAACTATGCCTGTTGGGCGCGGGATGCTTTCGGTATCACGCCGGAGGACCGGTTCTTGCAATTCGCGTCGATCAGTTTCGACGCGGCGGGAGAGGAGATTTATACAGCGCTCACCAGCGGTGCGGCCTTGGTATTGCGGACAGATGAGATGATCAGTTCGGGGCGGACATTCTTCGAGTTATGCGGACGCTGGGGGATAACCGCGCTGGAAACGCCTACCGCCTACTGGCACCAGCTTGTCACGGATCTGATGAATGAACCGGACATTGAGATCCCCGAGTGTCTTAAGGTTTTCGTTATCGGCGGAGAACGGGCTTTGCCGGAAAAAGTCCGGAATTGGGCCCGCCGGGTCGGCGCCCGTCCCCGGTTGATTAACGGATACGGTCCGACCGAAACGACGATCGCCTGTACGGCCAAATACCTCAGTCCTGCGGAATCCGAATCGTCAGCGTTGCGTGAAGTGCCGATCGGAAATCCCGTCGCCAATACCCAAGCCTTTATCCTGGATGAACACCGGCAACCGTTACCCGTCGGTGTTCCGGGCGAATTGTATATCGGAGGGGACGGCCTGGCGCGCGGCTATCTCAACCAGGATGCGCTTACCGAAGATCGGTTTGTGACGGTCGCGTTTGAGGGCCGGCCGCCGCAGCGGCTTTACCGGACGGGTGACCTGTGCCGCTACCTGCCGAACGGTGATATCGAGTATCGGGGCCGGATTGACGATCAGGTGAAGATCCGGGGATTCCGCATAGAGCTTGGCGAGGTCGAATCGGTACTGGCTCAGCATCCGGAGGTCGGGGAATGTGCCGTGCTGGTCAAGGAAACGGGCGACGCCAACAAGCGCCTCATCGCCTATGTGGCCGCGGATGAGAAGCGTGTTGATGCCACCGACTTGCGCGCCTTCATACAGGAACGTTTGCCGGAATATATGGTTCCCTCCGGCTATCTCCTTATGGCGCAACTGCCCGTATCCGGCTCCGGAAAGATCAACCGGCAAGCCCTTTTGGCCATGCCGGTCGAGCAGGATAGTGGCCGGGAATATATCCCTCCCAGGGACGAAATCGAACAAAAGGTTGCCGCTATTTGGCAGGATGTATTGGGATTGGAAAAAGTCGGCATCCACGACAATTTCTTTGAACTCGGCGGCCATTCGTTGATCGCCACACAATTGGTTTCGCGTGTTTTGCAGGTTTTCGGAGTGCGCATGCCGCTTTTGGAACTGTTCCAGCAGCCGACGGTGGAAGGCGTCAGTGACTACATTCGGGAGCAACAGGGGCAAGATGCCCACGAATACACGGCCGAGATCGTCCCGCAGGACCGGTCCGATAATATTCCCGCCACGGCCGGACAACGACGGTTGTGGAATATTGAGCAACAGAATCCGGGACTGCCGACCTATAACATGCCGGCCGCCTTCCGCGTCAGGGGATCCCTGGATGTCGAAGTGCTTCGCCGTGTCATCAGGGAAATGGTCCGGCGCCACGAATCATTGCGAACAACTTTTAAAGAGGTCGATCAAACCCTCCATCAGGTGATTCACGAAGAGATTCACGACGTCGTGGAATATATGGATTTACGTGACGTACCGGACGCGCAACGCGAGGCGGAGGCCCGGCGTTTGGTGGCAGACGAAAAAGCCACACCCTTTGATATGGCGTCCGGACCGCTTTTGCGTGTACGCGTATTTCAGGTGGAACCGGAAGTGTTTTATTTAACACTGGTGATGCATCACAGCATATCCGACGGCTGGTCGGTGGAAATCATTGTCCGTGAACTGGCGGTGTTGTACGAGTGTTTTGCCAACAACCGGCCGTCCATCCTGCCGGAGTTGCCGATTCAATTTGCCGACTTTAGCCTTTGGCAGAATCGCTGGCAACAGACGGATGATTACCGGCGTAAGGTCGACTACTGGCGAAACAATCTCAGAGGGGCTCCTCCGCTGCTTACCGGGAAGACGGATTTACCCCGCCCGGCTGTGCGTTCCTTTGAAGGAGCGGCGGTTTCCATGGTCTTCGACGCCTCGGTGTTCGAACCGGTCCGCCGTCTTTCCCGTGAATTGGGCGTGACACTGTTTATGGTCTTGATGTCCGCGTTCTCCATCGTACTGCGCCGGCAGTTTGATCAGGAGGATGTGCTGATCGGAACGGCAGTGGCCCGTCGCAACCGGCGCGAGGTTGAGGATTTGATCGGTTTGTTCACCAATAACATCTGCATGCGCCTGGACGTTTCCGGAAATCCCACGTTTGCCCAGCTGGTCCAGCGGACGCAAAAGGTCTGCCTCGACGGATACGCCCACCAGGATGTACCTTTGTCGGTCATTACCGAGGCCGCGGGGGCCGAGATACGAAAGGATTATCATCCGCTCTTTCAGGTGACCATGGTTCTGCAAAACGCATCCGCCAATACCGGCTGGACCCTGCCGCAGCAGAAGGTCGAGATTACGGGGATTCCTCATGAATCCAAAAAAGCCAAATACGATCTGACGTTTGGTCTGGAAGAAGCGGAGGGAGAGCTGCATCTGAATTTAAACTACAGCACGGACCTGTTTAAGGCGGCCACCATTATGGAGATGCTCAACCGCTTTCGTTCAGTGCTCATCGAAGCGGCCGCCGATCCGCACCGTTCGATTACAGATATAGGCGACCGTCCCGTTCGGACGGAAACGGTTCCCTTGGTTCCGGACAAATCCGGTTTGAGCGTGGAGACCTCACGTTCGCTGGTCAGTATACAAAGCGGATCCGGATATCAAGGTGCGTCTGCGCAGACTCCGCTGTTTCTGATTCATCCGGGAGGAGGCAATGTGTTCTGTTACATGCCGATGATCCCCGCCCTGGGGCCCGGATTGCCGGTCTACGGACTGCAATCCGTCGGTCTGGAAGGTGAGCATCCGCCGCTCGTCACCGTCGAGGAGATGGCAGCGCATTACGTGGAACTGATCCGCAGTGTTCAACCCCAAGGACCGTACCGGCTGTTGGGGTGGTCGTTCGGAGGTGTGGTGGCCTTTGAGATCGCCCGCCTGTTGACGGCCGCGGATCAACAGATCGAGATGCTGTCGGTGATCGACAGTTATATCCCGAGTCAGCACAAATTGAATATCTTTGGCGGCGCAGGGGATGATGCTGCCGTAATCGGATATTTGGTCGAACATCTCGAAGGGATGTTCGGTTGTTCCCTCGGGGTGGACCGCCGCCGTTTGAATAAGCTGCCCGGCGTGGATCAGCTTGCCTACGTGCGGCAGTGCGCGGTCAATACCGGTATCTTGCCCGGCAGTTTCAGTGACGGACAGATGCAGAATTTTTACGCGGTTTACAAGGCGAATCATGTGGCGGCCCAGGCATATCAACCGCAAGCGCTGCCGCTTCCGGTCAATCTGTTTTGCCCCCGCAAACAGAACTTTGTTATGGTCCGTGCCAATATTCACGCCTGGAAAAAATTGACGGGAGACCGCGTCAAGGTGTTTGATGTCGGCGGCGATCATTATTCGGTGATGCAAAGTGAGAACCTCACGGCCGTGGTCGAGGAATTGCGCCGTCAGATGGGAGGCCGGACATGAATCTTCTGAAGTTCTTATGGAACAATTCCCGCAAATTGGTCGTGGTGGCGATCGTCACCAGCATCGTTTGCGGCCTGGCCACTGCGGGTCTGGTGGCCTGTATTCACGCGGCCCTCAAGAACGCGGCGTCGGTCCCGGGGCGGATTGCCTGGGGTTTTACCGGTTTGTGCGCGCTCAGCCTGCTCTCGGGGATCGTGGCGCAGGTCATCCTGGTGCACATCTCGCAGGGGGCGATTTACGATCTGCGCATGCGCCTCAGCCGCCAAATTCTCAGCACACGTCTGCGCGACCTGGAACGGATCGGGCCGCACAAGTTGTTGAGCAGTCTGACCGACGACATTATGGCTTTAAGCTACGGCCTGCTGGCCGTCCCGATCATCAGCGTGCAGGTGATGATCGCGGTCGGTTGTCTGGTGTATTTGGGATATATTTCTCTGCCGCTGTTAGGAGTTATTATCGGATTTCTGGCGGCAGCGATGGTGAGCTACTGGATTCCTTCCAGTGTCGCGATCAAGCGGTTGGAGAAGGCGCGGGAACAGCAGGATTTCATGTTCAAACACTTTCGCGCGTTAACGGAAGGGGCCAAGGAACTCAAGATCAACAGCGGACGGCGGCACGCGTTCTTTCACGATGTCTTTCATCCGACGGCCGAGACTTACCGCCGGCAGAACGTGATCGGCTTCTCTATATACGCGGCGGCGGCGAATTGGGGATATTTGTCCTTTTTTCTGATGATCGGTGTCGTGATCTTTGTCTTGCCGGCCTTCCTGAAGATGGATGCCGATTTGTTGACCGGCGCGACGTTGATCCTGTTGTATCTGCGTTCGCCGCTGGAACTGATTTTCTCGATGGTCCCGGAACTGGCCCGCAGCCAGATCGCCCTGAAAAAGGTCGAAAAGCTGGGCATCGATTTGTCCGCGCCGGACGACCGGACCCTGGACAAGGACGCTCATACCGACACAGCGTCGGGTCACCGGCTGGAGCTGCGCGGCGTCAGTTACAGCTTTGATCATGAGGAAAGTCACCATTTTCAGCTCGGTCCGTTGAACGCTTTGTTCCGGCAGGGGGAAACCGTCATGATAATCGGAGGGAACGGGAGCGGCAAGAGCACGTTGGTCAAATTGCTAACGGGCTTGTACGCGCCCGACGGCGGCGAGGTGCTGTGGGACGGCTGCGCTGTGAACGACACCAACCGCGACGATTTCCGTCAGAATTTTGCGGCGGTCTTCTCAGACTTCTTTCTTTTCGAGACATTACTGGGGATGCCGGTCGAGGGCCTGGATGCCCGCGCCAAGGAACACTTACGCCGTCTTCAGTTGGAACATAAAGTCCGAATCGAAGGGGGCCGCTTCTCCACGCTGAATCTGTCCCAAGGTCAACGTAAACGGTTGGCCCTGTTAACCGCTTTCCTGGAAGACCGTCCGTTTTACGTATTCGATGAATGGGCCGCCGATCAGGACCCGTACTTTAAGGGGATTTTTTATACGCAGATCTTGCCGGCGTTAAAGGAAAAAGGCAAGGGCGTGATTTGTATCACGCATGACGAAAAATATTTTCACCTCTCCGACCGTCTGATCAAACTGGATTGTGGTAAGATCGAGGACGTTCGGGAAGCGGTGGATATCCGTTTTAACGAAGAAGGAGTCATGATCCATGACACGCGTAAGTCTGTTTCCTCCTGAGGTCCGGTTGCGTCGGGCCGATCCGCGGACGCTCAGCGGTGAACTGCATCCCGCCGAGCGGGCCCTGGTGGCGGCAGCCTGTGAAGCGCGCCGGCGGGAATTCCGCGCCGGCCGGCTGCTGGCCAAGGGGCTGCTTGAAGAGCTGGGGATATCCGGCTTTCCCATTCTGATGGGGGACAGGCGTGAACCGCTCTGGCCCGCTATGATTTGCGGCAGCATTACGCACCTCTCGGACATTTGTCTGGTCGCGGTCGTTGAGAAAAGCAAGATTTTTGGGATCGGTCTGGATGTGGCGCGGACACGTGAAGTGAATACTAGTATTTGGCCGACATTTTTGACCGAAGGTGAGTTGCAGTGGGTCCGCAGCTTGCCGCCGCCGGTCGCTCAGCGTTACGCGGCGATGATGTTCAGCGCCAAGGAAACGCTGTTTAAGTGCCTGTACCCGGTGGCGCGGATGTGGATCGATTTTAAGGATGTCCGGATATCAACGGCGGCGGCCTACCGGCAATTCCGCCGGGGCCGATTTACCCATATATTAGAGGAAGACGAATTGCTACAAGGAGATACGCCGTTTGAGGCCGAATTTTTGGTGGAGAAGGGGGACGTGATCCCGCGCGGATTTAAAATCAGCGGCGTCTACCGGTTCGACGGTCCTTATGTGTTTACGGCGATGACGTTGTCCCGGCAGCACGCTCCGTTGCCCCGCATGAAAATGCCCGAGACCACCCGGCAGGAGGATATGGCCTGATGAAATCCGTACTGCGCTTTTTTGTCCGCAATCATTTGGTTGCCGTATTGTTCACCTTGATGATCTTTGTCTTGGGGATCAACGCGCTGTGGGGCATTAAACGGGATAACTATCCCAATGTCGATTACGCCGAAATGACCATTACTACCGTCTATCCGGGCGCCTCACCGGAGGACGTGGAGATCAATGTCACCCACAAAATTGAGAAGGAACTGCGCAGTGTCACCGGTCTAAAGGACTTTGTGTCGGTATCGATGGAGAATTCCTCCAATATCCTGGTCCTCATTGATCCGGATACGCCTGACCAGGATGAGGTCAAGATGAAGGTCCGTGAGGCCGTCAACCGGGTCGTGGATTTGCCGCCCGAAGTCGACGAGGCCCCGTTCGTGGAGGAATCCAATAACGCGCAGATACCGATTATCGAAGTCGGGATCACCTCGCATACCGCTTCCTACCGGGAGCTGTATGACTACGCGCGGATCTTTGAAAAGAAACTGCGCGGTCTGGATGAAGTCGCCCGCGTCGGCAAGTACGGTTACCGCCAGCGCGAGATTCAGATCGAGGTCTTTCCGCACAAAATCCGTCAGTATGAAACGTCATTGATGGAGATCATCGACGCGATCCGCAAGCGCAATATCCGCTCCACCGCAGGTAAGTTCGAGTCCTTTACCACCGAACGGGACATTGTGACCATGGCCGAATTCGAAGATCCCATGGAGGTCGGTGAGGTCATCGTTCGATCATCTTTCGATGGGCCTTTGGTCAAGATTAATGATCTGGCCGTTATCAAAGATGATTTTGAACAGCCGACAACTTTGTCGCGTATCAACGGCCGGCCGGCTATCTCATTTTTGATCTACAAAAAGGAATCCGCCGATATCATTCGCACCGCCGAGATGGTGAAGAAGCTGGTGCAGGAAGTCCAGCCTTACACGCCCGAGGGGCTGGAGTTGTCCCTGGCCGCCGATTACTCCCGTTCCGTCAAGAACCGCTTCAAGGTCGTCATGACCAACGCCGCCATGGGGCTGGCCATGGTCCTGGTTCTGCTGGCCATGTTCTTGAGTGTCCGCGCCGCATTCTGGGTGGCCCTGGGAATCCCGGTGTCGTTGCTGGGGACCGTGTTCCTGCTGCCGCTGTTCGGCTCATTTCTCGACAGCATCACGTTGTGCGCGATGATCATGGTGATCGGGATTATCGTCGATGACGCGATCATCGTGGGCGAAAACATATACAAATATCATCAGCTGGGGCGCATTCCCGAGGATTCCGCCGTGGAGGGCGCGGCCGAAGTCTTCTGGCCGGTGATCACCACGATCCTGACGACCTTATGCGCCTTTGCGCCGATGTTTTTTATGCCGGGCGTCATGGGGGAATTCACGAAGGTGGTGCCCTTAACCATTTCCCTGGCCCTGATCGTTTCATTGATCGAGGTGACCGTCGCGCTGCCCTCGCACTTGGCGGGGAGTTTGAACAAGAGTTTTGTGATGGAAGAACGCAGCTGGTTCGGACCGTTCCAACGGTCGTTTGTCCGACTGCTTGACGGATGTCTGCGTTACAGTTTCTTGGTATTAATCGCCATGGTTCTCATCCTGGCCGCGACCGGCTACGTGGCGGTCCAGCGTTTGAATTACGTTCAGTTCCCGGCCACGATGTCCGAGGCGGTCCGAATCTCGGCCGAGCTGCCGATCGGAACGCCGCTGCAGGCGACGGCCCGCAAAATGCGTGAGATCGAAGAGATCGTCGAGGAGTTGCCGCCGACGGAGCTGGCATCCTACATCACCCGCATCGGCAAGGACGGCTATTTGGGGATCGAGAGCGAGAACAAGGCGTACGTCAATCTCACCCTGACTCCCTTTAACGACCGCGCCCGGTCCGCCCAGCGGATTGTCACCGCCCTGCGGACGCGGACGGATACCTTGCAAGGTTATGATGACATCAATTTCACGATCGACACCGGGGGGCTGCCCGGCGGTGATCCGATCCATCTGTTCGTGGTGGGGCATGACGACGAACAGCGCGCCGCCCTCACGGAAGGGATCGTGTCCTTTCTTCAGAGTGTTGACGGTGTGAGCGACATCAAACGCGGCGATCCGCTCGGAAAAGACCAGATCAAACTGGTCCCGGACTACGAACGTCTGGCCCGGTTGGGATTGACCGTAGAAGACGTGGCGCGTAATGCCCGGGTCGCGGTTGACGGCCAGCTGGTGACCAGCGTTCGTTACGAGAACGAGGACGTTGACTTCCGGGTGATCAACGACGAGAAATCACGGCAGAATCCCAATTACTTGGAGGAATTGTTGATCCCCAACCGGCAGGGCAAACTGATACGGCTGGACCAGGCCGTCCGGTTCGAACGCAAGCAGGGTTACGCGCACTTTCAACATTATGACGGCGAACGGACTGTCGAGATCAAGGCGGATGTCAACAAGGACATCATCGCGCCCTCGCAGGTGATGGCCCGGCTTAAGGAGAACTTTAACATCGACCGGGACTGGCCCGGTATGCGCTTGGTGGAAGCGGGGGAGTTGTACGAGACCTCCAAATCGGTGGATAGTCTGCAGCGCACGTTCGTGGTGGCGGTGATCGCGATCTATTGTCTCTTGGTATTGCTGTTTCGCTCGGTGCTTCAGCCGTTGATCGTCTTGCTGGCCATTCCGTTCGGCTTGGTCGGTGTGGTGTGGGCCCTGTTCTTGCACGGTCAACCGCTGAGCTTTATGGGGATGCTGGGGATCATCGGTCTGAGCGGGGTCGTGGTCAATGACTCGCTGGTGCTGGTCAACCACATCAATAATCTGCGCCGGGATCAGCCCGGCAAGACGGTGCGTGAGATTGTCCTGCAGGGAGCGTCGGACCGTCTGCGGGCGATCATCATGACTACCTTGACGACGGTGGTCGGGATGCTGCCGCTGGCCTATGGTCTGGGCGGCGCCGATCCTTTTGTCGCGCCCATGGCCTTGACACTCGGGTTCGGGCTCTTGCTCGCGACACCTTTAACGCTTATTGTGATCCCGTGCCTGTACCTGGTCGGAGCGGCTGTCGGCCGTGCCGTGACCGGCAGGCGGAACAAATACGTTGACATATCGGTTTAAAATGCTAACATTTCAAAATGTTAATATTTAGCAAGGCTAAATAAAACAAGGAAAATCATTATGGTCAAACTTCAAAGCATGAACGAGATCGCCGAAGAACTTCCCGAAATCATGCCGGTCATCGCGCGCAAAGTCCTGCTCGATTTTTTCCAGGCCGCTGAAATATCGCAGTCCCAACTGCTGATGCTCATGGCCGTCAAGGCCAAGCAGCCGTGCCGGTTGTCCGAGCTCAGCCGGGAAATGGAAGTGTCCAACCCGACCGCCTCGGGACTGGTGGACCGGCTGGTCCAGCACGGGCTGGTAGAGAGGTCCGCCAATCCGAACGACCGCCGCGCCGTGTCCATTTCGCTCAGCGAGAGGGGAGAGAAACTTGTCGCGAAGTTCCGCCATCATTCCAAGGAACGCTGGCAGGAGATTTTGACCAATATGACCAGTCAGGATCAGAATGATTTCATCCGGATCCTGAGGGATATACGAAAGCAGGTGGCCTGATGAAACTCCAAGCATTCCGGATCGTTCTAATTATCCTCATGTCCATCGCCGCCGCCGTTCCGGCATCGGCGCAAAACGTTTTGCATCTTTCGCTGGAGGAAGTCACCGAAGTGGCGCTGCAAAACAATTTCGACATCCAGCTGGCCAAATACGAATCTTGGATCAAAAAAACCGATGAGATGCAGGTCAAGTCCATATTCGACACGATATTCGACGCCGAGGTCCGCTACCAGGACGATCAGTCGGCGCGTGCCTCGACGGTATTCGGCACCCAGACCCGGGATAACGATTACAACTTGGGCGTGTCCAAGTTGTTGCCGACCGGGACCGATGTGCGTCTGTATATGACCAATGAGCGGGATGCCACCAACTCACAATTCAGCACCGCTCCGGTCACACATGATTCGACGCTGGGCGTCTCAGTCGAACAGGCCCTGGGTAAGAATTTCTTCGGCCTCCAGGACCGCGGCCAGGTGCAGATCACGCAGATTGACATCCAAAACTCCCGGTTTACATCGCTGGACCGCATTGAACAGGCCGTGGCCGAGGTGCAGCGGGCTTACTGGGATTTGGTGCTGCAGCGCAAGCGGGTCGAGATCGAGAAGGATATGCTGGAGCAGGCCCAAAAACTGTATGAGCTGCAGCAGCGTAAGTTGAATGACGGATTGGTCGAGCTGCCCGATGCGATCGCCGCGGAGGCCAACTTCGAGGCCGCCAAGAACCGCCTGCGGCTGGCGCAGAATTCCTACGACAGCCGGGTGAATGTCCTGAAGTTGCTGATCAACCGGACCGACCTTGAGATTACGATCGAGCCCACCGTAAAACTGCGACTACCCAAGGAAGATCAGGCCACGATCGCCTCGCTGGGACGGGCGTTCAAGAACCGCCGGGACTATCTCAGCGCGCTGAACGATGCCAGGTCCCGCGATATTCAGGTCACGATCAGCCGCAACGGCCTGTTGCCGGAAATCAATCTGATCGCTTCCCTGGAGCGCAACGGTTTGGGTGATCACTTCAGCGATTCGGCCAAGGCGATCAGCGAGAGTGATAATCCGAACCTCTTTGCCGGGCTGCGGGTGGTCTATCCGCTGGAAAACCGGCGGGCCCGCGCGGAACTCAAGGCCGCGGAACTCGAAAAGGCCCGCGTTCTTCTAAACACCAAGTACATTGAAAAAACCATCTCCATCGACATCGTCGACCAGGTCCGCGACTGCAACGTGCTGGCCGAGGTCGCGCGCAACGAGGCGCAGATCTCCGACCTGCAAATCAAGAAACTGGAAGAGGAACAGAAGCGCTTCAACCGCGGCCGTTCCAGCACCGACATCATTATCCGTTTTCAGGAAGACGTCATCCAGGCCCGGCTTTCCGCGGCGGAAGCCATATACAGATACCATCTCGCCCTCATTGAACTACAACGCAGAGAAGCTACCCTACTGGCCGAGTACTGGACCGAGGACCTTTGATAATCAGCTAATCTCTGTGAGCAATTCCCATGCGTATTGCCGAACTGTCCGTTAAAAACTCTCTACTCGTTAATCTGCTCTCGGTATTTGTTATCCTCGCCGGTACTCACGCGATGTTCCGCATGCAGCGTGAGGCCTTCCCGGCGGTGGACTACGACATCGTGACCGTCACCACCATATGGCCGGGAGCGCCGACCGAGGACGTGGAGAAGTTTGTCACTATCCCCCTGGAAGAAGAAATTTCTTCCGTCAGCGGCCTGCAGGAAACGGATTCCCGTACGGACGAAGGGCTGTCCACGATCGGGATCACCATCGATCCGGGCGTAAAGGACAAACGCAAAGTCGTTAATGATATCCAGCGCGCCGTGGACCGGGTCACCGGTCTGCCCGAGGAAGCCGAGGACCCCGAAGTCTTTGAGCTGGCCACGCGGGAGTTTCCGGTGATCGAGGTGTCGATCAGCGGCGGCGATACCGAAAAGCAGCGCCGCGAATATGCCGAGTCCTTAAAAGATCAGCTCCTGGATCTGGAGGGGGTGTCGCAGGTCCGCGAAATCGGTTGGCGCGATTATGAATTCTGGGTGGAGGTGAATCCGGCCAAACTGGCCGAGTATCACGTGTCCATGCAGGAGATCATGGACGCCCTGCGCACGCGCAACGTCACCGTTCCCGGCGGGCAGCTGACCACCAACGGTAAAGAATTTAATGTGCGCACCACCGGAGAATTCCGGACCAAGGAAGAGATCGCCGAAGTCATCATCCGCGCCAACGACTCCGGCAATTGGCTGAAGGTCAAGGACGTGGCCACGGTTAAGGAAGCCTTCGAAGATGCCACCACGATCGCCAAGGTCAACGGTGAATTTGCCAGCGCCATGGTGGTGGTCAAGACGGAGCAGGCCGACGCGATCAAGGTGGTCGACCGGGTCAAGGAACTGATACCGGAATTCGAGAAGAAGATTCCGAAGAATATGGAGATCAAGACCGCCAATGATTTTTCTTTTTATGTCAAGCGGCGGCTGGGGGTGCTGACGACCAACGGGATCATCGGTTTCGCGCTGGTGCTCATCATCCTGTTTCTATTCCTCGATCCCATCCCGGCGGTGATGACGGCCCTGGGAATTCCCATCGCGTTGTTTACGTCGTTTATGGTAATGAATTTACTGGGGATCACGATTAACCTCGTTTCGATGCTCGGGATCATCCTGGTACTGGGGATGCTGGTCGATGACGGGATCATTGTCGCCGAAAACGTGTACCGCTATGTCGAACAGGGGGTACCGGCCCGCAAGGCGACGATCATGGGGACAACGGAAGTCATCGCGCCGGTAACGATCACCATTCTGACCACGTTCGCCGCCTTCGGACCGTTGATGTTTATGGAAGACATCATCGGCAAATTCGTCCGGGAGATCCCCAAGGTCGTGCTGATTACCTTGTCCGCGTCGTTGATTGAAGCCTTCATTATCCTTCCTTCGCATTTGTGCGATGTCCTGCAGATCTTTGAGGCGCGTGTGCGTTCTCACAAGGAAAAGGGGTGGTATGTCCGCTTCACACAAATGTATCACCGGCATCTTACCGTAGCGCTCAATTTGCGGTATCTGCTGATGCTGGTCTTCATCGGTGTCTTTGCGTTTACCATCTGGGTTGCCGCCACCAAGATGAAGGTCCTGCTTTTTGCCGGGGAAGGGATCGAGTATTTCTGGGTCCGCGCGGAGGGCGCGAAGGGAACGCCGTTGGAGCGGACCGATGCCCTTTTGCAACCGGTCAACAAGATCATCGAGGCCCTCCCGGAGGACGAACTGGAAAGTTACCGGACGTACATCGGGGCGATCGAATCCGAACGCGGTTTTGATCCGAACGCGAAACGCGGGACCCACTTGGCACAGGTCACCGTCTATCTGACGCCGGCCCAGCAGCGTCACCGCCGGCCGCAACAGATTATGGAGGATGTCCGCGAACAGCTGAAGGATGTGTCCGGCTTCGAGAAGTTGTACACGCTGCTGCCGAAGGAGGGGCCGCCGACCGGGGCCGACGTCGAAGTCGGGATCAAAGGTGAAGATTACGCGGTCATGGAGAAAATCGCCCAGCCGTTTCTTGAGTACCTCAGGCAGCGAAAAGGTGTTTCGGATGTGACCACCAGCTATGACTTCGGTAAGAAGCAGCTCAAAGTCATTGTCGACGAAGAGAAGGCCAAGAAATATTTCCTGACGGTGGGCCAGATAGCGACCACGGTACGAAATGTCTTTAAAGGCGGTGTGGCCACCACGATCAAACCGGAAAAGGCGGAGGAGGAAATCAACGTCGTGGTCCGTTTTCCGGAGGAAGAACGCAACAACATCAAGGTGTTTGAGGAGATCTATGTTCCCAATAGCAAAGGCAATCTTGTTAAGCTGAATTCCGTGGCCGCGATTGAAGAGAGCGAGGGTGTCTACCTGATCAATCACTTCGACGGCAAGCGGGTTCTTTACGTCACCGCCCAGGTGGACAACAAGGATGCCACGTCCCTGGAGGTCAATCTGGAATTGCGTAAACAATTCTCGGACGCGGCCGACAATTACCTCGGATATTCGATCAAATACGGGGGGGAGTTTGAGGACCAGCAGAAATCCTTCCGCAATCTCGTCACCAGTTATCTGTTCGCCCTGTTTCTCATCTTTATCCTGCTGGTCGCGATGTTCCGGTCGCTGATACAGCCGTTCATCGTTATGATCGCGATCCCGTTCGGTATCATCGGGGTCATCCTGTCTTTCTGGGTCCACGACATGCTGCTGCCGACCGGAAGGCCGTTGAATTTCTTCGCGCTGATGGGACTCGTGGGGCTCACCGGGATCGTGGTGAATGACTCGGTCGTTCTGATGGACTTCATCAACCGGTTACGCAAGGAAGGAAAGAACCGCCGCGAATCGCTGATCGAGGCCGGGTTGATGCGTCTGCGCCCGGTTATCATGACCTCGGTGACCACCATCGGCGGTCTGATTTCGGTCGCCTACGGGATCGGCGGGGGAGATCCGTTCTTAAAGCCGATGGCCTTGGCCATCGTCTGGGGACTCACTTTCTCCACCGGGCTGACGCTCATCGGCATCCCGTGTATATACGCGATTGTGGACGATATTGCCGGCACGATTCTGCATCGTAATTTGGTGAAGACGGAGAAGTCTGATCCCGAGACCTAACGGGCCTTCGCGGTGGTATCGCGAAAGGCATAGATATATTCGCCCTGAAATGCCTGCAGGAACCAGATGAGCGTGGAGGGGATGTAGATTAAAATGGACAGCGCCACGTAAATAGCCACGTAATTCCATCCGCCGTCATGGTAGGCCGTACGAAAGATGACGTAGGCGTATGAGTTGCCGATGACGTCAAAGACCATTTTGGTGATGAACAGCAGCCGCCACAGCACGATATTGTCGGGACGGTGTCCGTAGATATAGTAGTAAACTGGGACGACCTGCCACAGGTTGAGGACAACCTGCACCGCGTTGGCCGTATAGTCCAGGAAGAAGTACGGATTAAAGGCGGATACGACCTGAAAATAAAAATGTTCTTTGGAACCGGGCAGATAAAAATTGGAGAACTTGGCAAGCGCTTTGGCGGCCACAAAAACCAAGTAGACCTTCATTATGAAATTGTATGTTTTGCTCATGGCGGATGAAACGCGGTGCGGCGGCGCGTCGGGGGGGAGCGGAATTCTGGCGCCGGACATTCCTCAAATTTTGTAAAAACCCTTTGAATCCCGATTATTGTCTATGATATCATACATCCATTATGGAGACAGATTTTAATACGATTATTGAGGATATCTGCGAGCACGACAAACGCTATAAGCCTGACGCTTATGAGTTTGTGATGGAGGCGTTGACCTTCACACAGAAAAAGTACAAATGCGCCACCCATGTTTCGGGCGAGGATCTCCTGAAGGGCATGAAGGACCTGCTCATGGAGAAATTCGGGCCCATGACCATTACCGTGCTCGAATATTGGGGGATCCAGTCAACCGAAGACTTCGGCAATGTGGTCTTTAAGCTGGTAGAGCGCAAGGTCCTCAGCAAGACCGAGGACGACCATATCGAGCACTTTCGCAATGCCTACGACTTTCAGGAGGTCTTCGAACGCGGGTACCGCAAGAAACTCGAGAAAAAGATCAGCCGAATGCGGTCGATGTAAAAAAGACCGGCCCGTCACAATCTGCTGTTAAACTGTTAAGCAAGGCGCGCGCCTTGCTTTTTTTATTGTCCGCGGCGTGCTGCCGCCCGTCCGTCTTTCAACCGCTTTACCGAATCAAGGAGTCCGCATGAATCCCTATATCTGGGCCATCATCACAGCCGTCGTCTGGGGCGCCGTGCCGATTATCGAAAAAGCCGGTCTGCGCACATTGCCGGTATGGCCGGCCATGTTTTTCCGCACACTCGGGGCGATGATCGGAATCTTCCTGTTGCCCCTGTTGAAATTTGAGGATATTCGCGCGACCATTGCCGGCGGGGCGCAGGGATGGTATTACTGCGTGCTCGGCGGTTTTATGGGGGCCATAGTCGGCAATGTATGCTACTACCACGCCCTGAAGACGGGCGAGGTTTCCAAGATCGTGCCGATCGCGGGCTCTTTTCCGCTGATCAGTTTTATTCTGGGCCTGCTGTTTTTCTCCGAGACGGTGACGCCCGCCAAGCTGGCCGGCGTGGCGTGCATTGTGATGGGGGTGGCGTTGTTGCGATGAACGGGAACCTGGCTGACATATCGATTCAGTTTGTCAAGGGGGTCGGCCCCGCCCGCAAGAAGTTGTTCGCGAATCTCGAGGTGGAAAGCGTGGAGGACCTGCTGTATCTTTTTCCGCGCCGCTACGAAGATCGCCGGAATATGATTCCCATCGCGCAGGTGCAGACCGGCGAATGGCAGAGCATCGCGGGGACGGTCAGGTCTTTTTCGGAACGGAAAACCTGGCATACCAAAAAGCAGGTGACGGAAGTGCTGCTGGACGACGGGAGCGGCGTGATCGTATGTGTGTGGTTTAATCAGCCGTACCTCAAGAATTATTTTCACAGCGGGAAGAAGGTGGTGTGTTACGGCCGGGTCGATCGCTACAAAAACCGGCTGCAGATGATTTCGCCGGAATATGAAGTGATCGAATCCGAGGAGGATGAACAACTCAACTTGCAGCGCATCGTCCCGGTATACCCGCTCACCCGCGGGATAACGCAACGGTACCTGCGCAAGGTGATGAAGAGTTGTCTCGACAAGTACGGTGACCAGTTGCGCGACGAGTTGCCCGCACCGCTGCGCCGTCGTCTGGGTCTCGACGAGATCCGGGGCTGTATTACCCAAATCCACTACCCGGATGATCCCGAGCGGCAGGAAGCCGCCATCAAACGGGTGTCCTTTGAAGAGTTTTATTTTTTCCAGGTATCCATCATATTGCGGCGGATGAGCATTAAGCAAAAAGAGGGGGTCGCGCATAAGGTCAGCGACGCATTCAGTCTGCGCTTTTGTGATGCCTTTCCGTTTGAGCTGACCAGGGCGCAGAAAAAGGTCATCCGCGATGTGAAGGAGGATATGGGGCAGCCCGTGCCGATGCTGCGGTTGCTGCAGGGAGACGTGGGCAGCGGCAAGACGGTGGTGGCCCTGTACGGATGCCTGGCGGCGGTGGACGGCGGTCATCAGGCCGCGTTCATGGCTCCGACGGAAATCCTGGCGCGGCAGCACTACGAAAATATCTGCCGGTTTGTGGCCGACGGACCGTTCCAAGATGTGTCGGTGGAGTTGCTCTCCAGCAGTCTCAAGAAAAAGGACCGCGATGAGGTGTTGCAACGCATTGCTGACGGGCAGGCCGGTATCGTCGTCGGGACCCATGCGCTGATTACCGAGGATGTGACCTTTCAGGACTTGTCCTATGTGGTCATCGATGAACAGCACAAATTCGGAGTGCGGCAACGGGCATTGCTGAGCGAGAAAGGCAATAATCCCGATGTGCTGATTATGACCGCCACGCCGATCCCGCGCACCCTGTGTATCACGCTTTACGGCGACCTGGATGTATCCGTCATCAACGAAATCCCGCCGGGCCGCGGGACGGTAGAGACGCAGCACTACACGCATGAAGAAGCCGACAAGGTATATGATCTGGTCCGCCGGCGGATCCGTGAAGGCCGCCAGGCTTACGTCGTGTATCCGATTATCGAAGAGTCCGAGAAACTGGATTTGAAGGCCGCGCAGGACATGTTCCGTAAGTTCAAGACTTCCCTGTTCAAAGATCAGCGCATCGCGCTGATCCACGGCAAGATGAAGCAGGACGAAACCGAGGTGATCATGCGGGATTTTAAGGCCGGGAAAATCGATTTGCTGGTAGCGACCACCGTCCTGGAGGTCGGGGTGGACGTGGCCAACGCGACGGTGATGGTGATCGAACACGCCGATCGCTTCGGGCTGGCGCAACTGCACCAATTGCGCGGTCGCATCGGACGCGGCGAGCACGACGGATTGTGCCTGTTGGTGGCCGAGCCCAAGACACAGGACGGGCAGCGACGGTTGGAGGCGATCTGCGCCACCACCGACGGCTTTAAAATCGCGCAATACGATCTTGAGATCCGTGGTCCGGGAAAATACTTCGGCCGGCACCAGCACGGGTTGAATGAGCTGAAGGTGGCCAATCCGGCCACCCAGCTCGATGTCCTGGAACTGGCCCGCAAGGAGGCCAAGGCGCTGACCGCGGCCGATCCCTTCCTGGAGAAGAATGAGAATCGCGAGATCCGCCGGGTCATCGGCCGGCGGTATCCGACGTACCTGGCAATGGTCGCGGCGGGATAAAATAATGAAACGTATTACCCCGGAAGTCCTCACATCACCGCTTTTTTGTCTGAAGCTGGTAGCCGTCGGTATCCTGCTGCGGCTGGTCCATCTTTTGGAAAACCGTTCTTTGTGGCTGGACGAGGCCTATGTCGCACTCAATGTGCTCGAAAGCAGTTTTCAGCAGCTGTTGTACCACCAACATATCATCCGGGAGCAGGCCATGGCGCCGTTATTGTTTTCCCTCGCGGTGAAGGGCGCCACCTGTTTGTTCGGACCGGCGGAGACAGTGTTGCGGCTGGTGCCGTTCTTGTGCGGTGTTGTGGCGGTGTATCTGTTTTACCGGCTTGCCCGCCAAGTCACCGACGGGTACGCGGCAACACTGGCGCTGACGTTGTTCGTTTTTTGCGACCGGCTTATTTACTATGCCGCCGAGCTCAAGCCGTACGCCGGTGATGTCTTCGTCACCGTCGGTCTTCTATGGCTTTACAGCCGGGTCCGCGCCGCACCCGCGGAACGCGGACGCTACATCACCCTGGCCGCCGCCGGACTGGCGGCGATCTGGTTTTCCTATCCGGGAATCATGGTGCTGGCTGCCGTCGGGCTGATCACGTTTTGGCAGACCCCGCGGCAAACCAAGCCGTTTTGTTTTCTTATCGGCTGCCTGTGGCTGCTGAATGTCGGGATGGTCTACAAGTTTGCAGTGCGCCCGATGCTGAGCAGTTCGTATATCGCCGGGTCGATTGCCGTTTACTTTCCCCCGGCGCCGGTGTGGACGGCGGCCGGATGGCGCTGGTGGGCACAGGCCGCCAGCGGGATCTTTGCCGACCCGCTCGGACAACCTGTCCCGCTGATTAGCGGGATTCTCTTGGCGGCCGGAGCGGTGGCCCTGTGGGGGCGTGACCGGAGTTGGTGCGCCGTCCTGGGACTGCCGGTGCTTATGACCATTGCGGCCGCGACCATGGGCAAGTATCCGTTTCACGGCCGGCATCTGTTGTTCCTGACGCCGGTCCTATTGCTTTTCATTGCCTGCGGCGCCGGCGTGATTACGCGGGCCAGCGGCCGGGCATCGATGCCGGTGGCGATTTTACTAGCAGGACTTCTCATTGTCCAACCCATGGCGGACGCGGTCCGGTCGGCTTACTATGGACGCGAACATGAGGACAACCGGGCCGTTATGCAGTTGGTGACGGAGGGATACCGGCCGGGCGACGGGATTTACCTGAACACGGCGGCGCAGTACATGTTCGCCTATTATCTCGGCCGCTCCGGACGTGAGGCGGATTTTCTGCAACCCTTGCCCGTCGGGACAGCGCAGGGTTTTCAAGGATTACTGATCGGCAAGATCGCGATCGACAATCCGGAGTTCAGTTATGAAATCCTGGTTTATGATCGCGACGGCCGCATGACGGGAAAAAGTTTTGTGGGCCGGGCAGACCTTGGCGTCATCCGTGAATGGACACAGGTCACCGGGCCGCATGAAAACCGCGTGCCGCGAAACTGGTTGATCTTATCGCACGTCAATGACGACGTTAAGACGGCAGTGCTCCAAGGACTGCGGGGCAAGGTCGAGTACGGTCCGGAGGTCAGTGGCGCGGGCGCGCAGGCGAGTTTCTTCCGCTGGACAGATTATTGAAACACCTCGCGCAGCAAGTCGGTGACGCGCGCGGCCGGATCGGTGCGGATCTTTTGTTCTTGTTCGCCGAGGACGGTGAATAATCCGTCGAGCGACTTACTCACTACATATTCGTCGATACCCGGCGCGGGAAATTTCTTGGCAAGCGGCAGTGACGCGTACTTATCAAGAAGGATTTGATACTTTGCCGTGACGTCGTACTTTTCCAACGATTCTTGTACACTTGGCTGAAAAGATTGATATAATCTGTCGTAAGAATTTTTTCGAAAGTAGTCCGTTGCCGCCGTCGGATCTCCCCTGTAAATTTTTTGCGCGTCTTCAATCGTCATATCGAACAATGAGTCCAGAAAGATATCCCTGGCCCGTGGAGCAGCGTTCTCCGCGGCGCGGTTCATGCTCAGCACAAACTCGTCGACCTCTTTGTCAAAGCCGACCATCCGCAGTCCCTTTTCAAGCGTCCTGAGTTTTTCCGGCAGGCGCAGCATGATCGTTTCGTTCTTTAGATACCCGTCGGTCCGCCCGACCTGGCTGACCGTATTGTTGATGCCGACTTTCAACGCTTCTTTTAATCCCTGACCGATCTTGGTGTCGGAAAGTTTGATATTCTCTATCCCGCCGGACGGCTGATCCGTCAGGTTTCGGAGTTTGTTTTTAAACCAACCGAGATCAGCATGCGCCGCAGAAGCGAGGACGCCCAGGCAGGCGACTGCACCTAAAACGATAATTGATCTGCGCATAACTTGCTCCTTTCCTCAGAGGCCCGGATGTCGCGGGCCGGATTAGTGGGACGGAAACTGCCGGACATCCCAACGGGGGGGCGGCCTGTCCCGGATGGACCTATTGTATCAGACTCTGTCAAGTCACCCAACGGCAAAGTTTTACCGTCGTGCTCGTAAATTACTGATTGACTTTTAATTAGAGAATTGTTAGTATTAGTAAATTTTCGCAAAGCTATCATACTCTTAAATTTGTAACCCGTGTCTATAAGGAGGACAAAATGAGACAACGCTTTTTACCGCTGAAGCTTGCCTTGGCTGTGATCCTGGCGGCATCTTTGTCGGCTGATCCGGCGCGGGCGGTGGATGACGTGGCCGAATATACCGGCTCTAAGCAACCGGTGACCACACGCCTGGGCGTACCGAAATCCCAACGGGATCCGTCGCCCTGGTGGAGCTTCGGCAAGGGGGAGGAAAAAAAGGAAGAAGACCGCTCGATTGACGATGGTATGGCCAAATCGTCAATCGCCTACCCCACCGGCAAACTTTCCACCAGCTCGTTGCTGCTGGAAAAAAGCTATCCCCGCACCGTGCGTCTCGGTACAGAATACAGCTACAAAATTATGGTGACCAATCTGACGGACCTGACTTTGCAGGACGTCAGCGTCTCCGAAATCATCCCGGCGGGGTTCGAGCTGATCAGCGCTACTCCAAATTACACCAGCAAATCGGGCGACCAGACCATTTGGGATGTGGGATCGATGGAGCCGAATGCCACGCTCACGCTGACCCTGAAGGGGAAAGCCACCAGCAAGGATCAGCTTCCGTGCTGTACCTCAGCCGACTATGCCAATCCGGCCCTGTGTTCGGTTTCGGATGTCGTGACTCCGGATATCGCCGTTGCATTAAAGGCACCGGCCGAAGTCACCACGTGTGACCGTATTCCCTTGGAGTACACCGTGACCAACACCGGTGACAGTCTGTTGAGCGACGTGGCCGTTATGGCGACGTTGCCCAGCGGAGTGACCACACCGGACGGAAAAAGCGCCGTCAGTATCGATGTGGGAGAATTGAGTGCCGGTCAGTCAAAACGCGTCGTCGCCTACGGTAAGGCCCGCAGCGCCGGGACGTACAATTTTAATGCCAAGGCCTCCAGCAACGCGGCATCCGCCATGGCCGGTCAGCAGTCAACGCGCGTCGTTCAACCGGGCGTGACCGTCACCGCCGAGGTCGACCGCAACACCACCTACGCCGGACGGCCGGTGATGTTTACGTTTACCGTGCAAAACAACAGCAGCACCCCGACTAACGATACCGTGCTGCAGGCCAAGCTCAGCTCCGGGCTCGATCCGTTCTCGCCGAGTGACGGCGGGCGCGCCTCCGGCAATAATCTGACCTGGAACATCGGTACCCTGGCGGCCGGCGCCAAGAAATCCGTTACCGTTAAGGCGGTCGGTAAGGATATCGGAAACGCCATGGCTGAAGCTATGGCCCAGGCTACTTGTACTGATGTTCAGCAGGACACGGTGCAAACGATGGTCAAGGGGATTCCGGCCCTGTTGCTTGAGGTTGTCGACCTGATCGATCCGATCGAGAAGGGCGGACAGGAAACTTACGTGGTCACCGTCACCAACCAGGGAACGGCCAAGGCCACCAACATCAAGATCAAGGCTATGCTCGAAGGAATGTCGCACATCGGTACCACCGGTGTCACGAATTCTTCATTGAGCGGCAATACGATCATGTTTTCTCCGCTGCCTGCCTTGGCTCCCAAGGAAAAAGCGCAATGGAACATTAAGGTGTCCGGTGATAAGACCGGTGACCTGCGCTTTAAGGTCAGCATGGAAAGTGATGACCTGACCCGCCCGGTTGAAGAAACCGAGTCTACGTACGTGTATTAATAGCAGGACGTTAGCACTTCCTAAAGGCCCTCCCGGAGAGATCCGGGCGGGCCTTTTTTAAAGGTATCGGGCCGTAAAAGCGGCCGAATCCCGCCATTTTGCCTGTCCTAGTGTGACCTCCTCTGTCATATTGACTTTTTTGACAATAGTCGATAAATTACTTGCACAAATTTCGGGCACGTATTATCAACCGCAATACCAAACAACTTAAGGAAGGATCTTGCCATGGGAAAGAAGATTGCACTGATGCTGCTGATCGCCGCCTTTGTGGGCACCGGGACCGGACAGGCCTACTACAAAGGGTCTTACGGCGATGACGAGAAGGGTGGAGATGAGAAGCAAATGAACATGGGGACGGTAACAGCCTCCTCAATGGAAGAAGGGTATTTGAAGACTGCGCTGCCGTACCCGACCGGGAACAAGGCGACCAGCACGGTGGTATTGGAAAAGCATTTTCCGCAAAAAGCAGTCGTCGGGCAAAAGTTCACATACATGATTAAGGTCATCAACCTCACGGCCGTTCCGCTTGAAGACGTGGTCGTATCCGAGCAAATTCCGGAAAACTTTACCATCAGCATGTCCGAGCCGGCGGTTGAATCACGGATGAGCGGCAAGACGACTTGGAAGGTCGGCACATTGGCTCCGAACGGTTCGTCCGTAATCAAGGTCACCGGAACGGCTGCCGACCGCTCGAGCGCGCCGTGCTGCGCCAAGGTCGACTACAAAGTCCCGGCCCTGTGCCACACCACCATCCTTGAGCAACCGGCCGTAGAAATAACGCTGGAAGCGCCGGCAGCCACCATGGTGTGCGATACCGTTAATCTCGACTATACGGTTAAAAATACCGGCGACAGCGTGCTGCGCGGTCTGAAGGTCACCAGCGAATTGCCGGAAGGCGCGACCAGCATGGCTGACATGAGCACTCTTGAGTTCGACGTTAAGGAATTGGCCCCGGGAGAGAGTCAAAAGATCTCCAAGGAAGTCCAGATTGATGCCCCCGGACAATACCGCTTTGTCGGTAGTGTTAAAGGTGAGTACGTTTCGGATTTGTCCAACGTCAAATATACCAAGGTCAGCCAGCCGACCGTCGATGTGGATATCCGCGTCGCGCGCGACCAGCAATACCTCGGTCGTGATTTGACCTACACCATCGATGTCAAGAACACCTCCAGCGTGGATGCCGAATCCACCATGGTCGTGGCCGAAATCCCGCGCAATGCCAAATTCAAGTCGGCCAGTGATGATGGACGTCACGTGGAAGATATTGTCGGTTGGGAAGTCGGTAATTTAAAAGCCTACGAAACGAAGAAGCTGACACTGGTCCTGACCGCCGCCGACAAGGGCGAGGCCAAGACGAAGGTCGGTGTTCAGGCAACCTGCTGTGATCCGGTGACCGATACCGCGTCCAGCAAACTCGTCGGTATTCCGGCCCTGTTGCTCGAGGTTGTGGACGTGATGGATCCGATCGAAGTCGGCGAGATTCAGACCTACGAAATCAAGGTCACCAATCAGGGAACAGCCGATGCCAACAATGTCGTCATCAAGACGATGTTTGACGGCATGGAGTACGTCGCCGCCGAAGGGGAAACCTCCGGACGTTCCGGATTCAACACCGTGGACTTCGAACCGGTCACCCATATCGGGCCCAAAGAAGTCGTCAAGTGGAAGGTCAATCTGAAGGGTAAGCGCGAAGGGGACTTGCGTTTCAAGGTCATCCTGAACAGCGATGAGCTGACTGCCCCCGTAGAGGAAGCCGAATCCACGTTCGTGTATTAAGTTAAGCTATTCAAGCACTTAGAAGGGTGGTTGCCGTTGGCAGCCACCCTTTTTTTGTTTCCGGCTGTCCGGGTATGTCCCGGTCAGACGGTTTGTCCCTGTTTGTACGACCTTGTCCCATTGACGATTCGGGAAACAGGTTTTATATTTACCGGAAATATTGGTTTTTAATAACGTTAGTATGCGAGGAACAGACACAATGCGACGAAGAAGTTTTGGATGCTTTTGGGCGGTAATTATTTCGCTGCTGTTGCCGGCAGCCGGCGCGGAGGCCGTATCTTTGGACCTGTCCGTCATTCCCAGCAACGGGGAAATCAACGGGGCCCTGTTCAGCCGGACGGATCAAACCGGCCAGGGAACGGGTAATTTTGAATCTTTTCTGCGGATTCAGGCCAATACGTCGGAAAGCGGTTATAATACAGACGGCGCCCTCGAGTTCGATACAAAATCCGGAATATGGACCCATTCCATCAAGATCTCGGATATCCCTCTGCTCAATTTTAACGGTATCGATTACCGGGAAATCCTGCTGGATGCGGGAGAGCAGGGACCGTTGGGCGGGACCAACAATCAATTGAGAATTGATGTCCTGGACATGTATCTGCTGAATGCGGCCAACATTACCGGATATCCGGCGAACTTTCCGGTCGCGGACCGTAAGTATACCCTGGCGGGCGATGATCAGTGGGATTCAATCATGCTCAACAATATCGTCGGAAACGGAGTGTCCGATATGTTCATCCTGATTCCGGATTCCTATTTCACCGGTCCCAACGAATATTTCTACCTGTATTCAGAATTGTCGCTCAGCGGCGGGACATTTGAGGAGTTCGGTGTTCAGGTGGGTACCGATTCCACAGCCGTTCCCGAGCCGACCAGCTTGATGCTGTTCGGCGGCGGACTTGCAGGCGCGTTTCTCAGACGCCGGCGAGCATAGTTTTACGGACGGAAGAGATTTAAGACAAGGGCAACCAGCCGATACGGCGGTTGTCCTTGTTTTTTTGGGGTATTTGCATTAGACTTGTGTGAATGAAAATCATTAGCGGGCAATATAAGGGAAGAAACTTTTACCGTCCCGATGGGATCCGGCCCGCGCAGGGTTACGTGGTCAAGTCCCTGTTCGACACGCTTGGCCAGGACCTGGAGGGGCTGGTCTTTCTGGATTTGTTCGCCGGTTCAGGGGCCGTCGGCATGGAAGCCCTGTCCCGGGGCGCGCGTCACTGCACATTTGTGGAGCGCGACCGGCGCTGCGTTAAGGTTATTTCACAGAATGCAACTCTTTTGGGTATAGAGGCTTACAGTCTGATAGCCGGGGACGTGTTTGCCAATATCAAGACATTTGCCGCGCAGGAGGACCGTTTTGATATCATCTTCTGCGACCCCCCTTATGAGCGGGACATGGCCAAAAAGTCCTTGAAAACGCTAGGGGCCTATGATATATTACAGCCCGCCTCAATCGTGATTTTCAAGCATGAGCAGCACGAGATCCTACCGTCGCAAAACGGCCGGCTGGTGAGGTTTAAGGAAAAAAAGTACGGGGCGACGCTGTTGAGTTTTTACCAGCCGGACTTTACCGCCTAGGCCGTCAAAACACTCACTTATGACAATGCGGAGCAACCCATGAGCCAAGCGGCCCTGTATCCGGGCAGTTTTGACCCGGTGACTTACGGTCACATCGATCTTTTGCAACGAGCGGCCAAGGTCTTTAATCCGGTCTTGGTAGGCGTCGCGCACAATACGGCCAAAGAGACGCTGTTCAGCGATGCAGAACGTGTAGAGATGCTGCGTGAAGTCACCGCTGATATTGACAATATTAAGGTTGTGGCTTTCCGGGGATTGGTCGTGGAATTTGCCCGGCAACAGGGCGTGAACGTTTTGTTGCGCGGCCTGCGCATGATTTCGGATTTTGAGTACGAATTGCAGATGGCGCTGACCAACCGGCGGCTGGACGACGGAATCGAGACCGTCTTTCTCATGCCGTCTGAAAATTGTTCTTTTCTGTCATCAGGTCTGATCAAGGAAGCGGCCCGCTTGGGCGCGGACCTGAGTTCATTTGTTCCGGATGCCATCGCCCGGCGATTACGGGAAAAGTTCGCGTAATCAACGGTCAAGGAGGTAAAGATGGAAAAGATCAAGATCAAGGATATTGGTGAGCGCGGACTGACCGTGCGCGATACGATCAGTGAAGAGCTCTTCGGATTGACCAACGAAGATTACCTGTGGCTGATCGAACCGGTCCAGGTTGAGGTAAAGCTCAAACGCTTTGATGCCACGGTACTCGGCGATGTGCAGGTCAGCACCAGCTATCAGTCGAGTTGCAGCCGGACGCTGGAAGATGTCCGCCGGGAATGGAAGGATTCGTTCGAACTTGATTACGAGGTGGAGCGGGAGCAGGAATTCCTGGATATGGAGGATGACATCCGCCAGGAGATTATCATTAGGCTGCCGACCAAGGTCCTCAGTGACGCGGAATTGAAGAAGGAGCAGGAGAACCTCGGTTTGGAAGAAGAGGAAGTTCCTCCGGCCAACACATACCGGCCGTTCGCCGGATTGAAGGATTTGGAAGCGTAATAAAAAATATTAAGACGCCGCTAAAACGGCGGTCCATTTATAGGTAACAGACCACGATCAAACAGGAGACACTATCATGGCGCATCCTAAACGCAAACATTCCAAGCAACGCAGCCGCAAGCGACGCACGCATCAGGGGCTGCCCGGTCATTTCGGACATCTGTCCACGACCGGAAGCACGATGGGCTACAACCACCGCATTGATCCCGTGACCGGTATGTACAAGGGCCAGCAGATTGTGGCCATTAAGGTCAGGGGAACCGATCAAAAACAGTAGTTAAAGGTTGAAAATAATCCGTCAGCCTTTACAAAAGTACTGGGGGCCGCTTTCTAAGCGGCCTGACTTTTTAACGAAGACACCTTTCGGTAATCAGACATGAAAATAGTCGTAGATGCCATGGGCGGTGATCACGCTCCGCAGGCCGTTGTTGCGGGTGTCATCGAAGCCATCAAAGAGATCAAAGTCCATGTCGCGCTGGTCGGTCAGGAAGATCTGATCCAAAAAGAGCTTGCCCAGTACGAATACCCCAAGGATCACGTCGAAGTCGTTCACGCCCCGGAAGTCGTTGGTATGGATGAACCCGCGATTACCCCCATCCGCAGGAAAAAAAACTCCTCCATTACGATCGGAATCAATCTTCTCAAGCAGGACGGCTACGACGCCTTTGTCAGCGCGGGTAATACCGGCGCGGTTGTTGCCGCCGGAACCATCAATCTGGGCATGCTCGAAGGCGTGGACCGGCCGGCGATCGGTACGGTTATTCCGACACTGAAGGAGTTTTCCTTTGTGATCGATGTGGGCGCCAATACAGAAGCCAAGCCGGCCCACTTATTGCAGTCAGCCCTGATGGCGAAGATTTATGCGCGCGAAGTCCTCGGTGTGGAAACCCCGACGATCGGCCTGTTGAATATCGGCGAAGAGGCCGGCAAAGGCGGCGGTCTCGCCAAAGAAGCCTACAAGCTGATGCAGGACCACTTAAAGAATTTTATCGGCAATATCGAAGCCAATGAGGTCTTCAGCGGCAAGGCGAATTGCATCGTCTGTGACGGGTTCGTAGGCAATGTGCTGCTCAAGGTCTCTGAAGGATTGCTCGAGTCGGTCGGAAAACTGGTTAAACGCGAGGTGAAGAAGAGTCCGGTCGCCATGATCGGGGCCGGTCTGATGAAAATGGGGTTGGGAAATCTGCGTAAGTTGGCGGACTATTCGGAATTCGGCGGGGCTCCCTTGCTGGGCGTCAACGGCGTGGTGATGATCGGTCACGGCCGATCCAATCCCAAGGCGATCAAGAATGCGATTAAGGCCACTGTCCGGGAAGTCGAACATGACATTCTGTCCGCCATGATCAAGGAACTGAATCGTCCTGACGTCGTCACCGCCGCGCGGTCGACCAATTTTGCAGGCGGGGCATCATAGAAAGCGCATTATGAAGAGTATCGGAATTTTAGGTCTGGGACATTGCCTGCCCGAGCGGGTTCTCTCCAATCACGATTTGGAAAAGATGGTCGATACTTCCGACGAATGGATCACCACCCGGACGGGGATCAAGGAGCGGCGGATCGCGGAAAAGGACCAGCCCAACAGCTCCCTGGCCACCGGAGCCGCCATCGAGGCAATCGCCAATTCCGGGATCGCGGCCGAGGATATCGAGCTGATCATCGTGGCCACCATTTCACCCGACAGCAATTTTCCTTCGGTGGCCTGCCTGGTGCAAAAGGCGGTGGGCGCGCGCAAAGCGGCCGCCTTTGATGTCTCCGCCGCGTGTTCGGGATTTCTGTACGCGTTAACGACCGCCAAACAATTTCTGGCCGGCGGGATGTTCAAAAACGCGCTGGTCATCGCCTCGGAAAAGATTACCGATCTGATCGACTGGAACGACCGCGGGACCTGTGTACTCTTCGGAGACGGCGCCGGCGCCTGCGTCCTGGGAGCGGTCGACGACGGACACGGCATTATTTCGGATTTCATGCATGCGCAGGGTGAATTCGGTGATTTGATGGCGGTCGTTTCCGACGGGCGCGAGCCCATGGACCAGAAGCGGGAACTGATCCGTCTGCCGTACGTGGTCATGCAAGGCAAAGAGCTGTTCAAGGTCGCCGTCAATTCGATGGCCCTGGCCGTGGAGGAGGCGCTCAAGAAGGCCGGGCTCGGACTGCATGACATCGATCTGGTGGTCCCGCATCAGGCCAACGACCGCATCATTACCGCGGTCGCCAAGAAACTGGAGGTCCCCAAAGAACGGTTCTTTATCAATATTCACAAATATGGTAATATGTCGGCTGCGTCCATTGCGGTGGCGTTGTATGAAGCCGATGAGCAGGGGGTCCTTAAAAAAGGAGACCACGTGGCTTTGGTGACCTTCGGCGCCGGTCTGGTGAGCGCGGCAAATATTGTGAAGTGGTAATTCAGCGACAACAGAGTGTGATTCCATAAAAGGAGAGTATCGTGATTGAAGTGAACGAATATTTCGACGGCAAAGTCAAATCACTGCCGGTTAAGTCCGACAAGGGAAAAAAGACGGTCGGGGTTATGGAACCGGGTGAATACGAGTTCGACACCCAGGAAAAAGAGACGGTGACCGTGGTCACAGGCGAATTTTCCGTGTACTTTGCCGAATACGACGAATGGGAAGAGTTCGGCCCCGGATCATCTTTCGAAATCCCGGCCAATTCCAAGTTCAAAGTTAAAATCGCGCAGGATACGGCGTATCTGTGCGAATACGGCGACTAGTGCTTCGACGAGTAGATTTCTCATCGTGTTTCTGCTCAGCACTAGTGGTGAGCAGGATTAATTCTTTCCTGAGGGAAAGAATTAATTTGTCGAACCACTAGCCCGCGCGGCGTCTGCGCTCTACGCGGTGCATTCCGGAAAATTGGGGTTGTGCCGCCGGAAGTCCGTCCCCTATAATAAGACGCCTTGAAAAAATCCGTCCTGCACAGTTACCGTTTCACTCTTTTGCTGATCGGCGCGCTCTGCGCCGGATCGGTGACCGGATTGCTGCTGAAAGACAAGGCCGCCTTTTTTAAGCCCTTCGGCGATGTCTTTCTCAATCTCCTCTTCACAGCGGTCGTCCCGCTGGTTTTCTTTTCGATATCTTCCGCCGTCGCCGGCATGTCCAGCGGCCGCCGGCTCGGGAAAATTCTCCTGTACATGTTGATCGTCTTTCTCGCCACCGGTACGGTGGCGTCTTTATTGATGATCATGGCGGTCAAGGCCTTTCCTCCGGCGCAAGGTGTGCAGATCGCGCTGGAGGCGCCGGCCGATACGTCGGCCGTGACGCTCGGTGACGCGATCGTCCGCGCGTTGACTGTCTCCGATTTCGTCGATCTGCTTTCCAAGCGCAGCATGCTGGCGCTGATCATCTTTTCCATCCTCATCGGACTGGCGACCGCGGCCGCCGGCGAGCGGGCCGCCGGTTTTCGGTCGTTTCTGACCGGCGGCAACGAAGTCTTCAACAAGGTCATCGGATACATCATGCTGTACGCGCCGTTCGGACTGGGCGCGTACTTCGCCTATCTGATCGGTGTCTTCGGCCCGCAGCTCTTCGGTTCGTATTTCCGCGCCATGCTCATCTATTATCCGCTCGCCGTACTGTATTTCTTCGGCGCGTTCAGCCTGTATGCCTGGATGGCGGCCGGTCGCGCGGGGGTCGGCGCGTTTTGGCGCAATATTTTTCCTGCGGCGGTGACGGCCCTGGGCACAGGCAGCAGCGTCGCTTCGATCCCGTTGAATCTGGAGGCTGCCGAGAAGAGCGGTGTGCCCGAGGACATTCGTGAGGTGGTGATCCCGATCGGCGCCACGATTCACATGGACGGCTCATGCCTGTCGGCAGTGCTGAAGATTGCGTTGTTGTTCGGGATCTTTCAAATGGACTTCGCCGGCCCGGGGACACTGCTGACCACGCTTGCCGTGGCGTTATTAAGCGGCACCGTGATGAGCGGAATCCCGTCGGGCGGATTTCTCGGTGAAGTGATGATCGTGACACTGTACGGTTTCCCCCCGGAGGCCTTGCCCGTGATTTCCTTGATCGGCGCGCTGGTGGACCCGCCGGCGACCATGGTCAACGCGGTCGGGGACAATGTATCGAGTATGCTCGTGGCCCGCTGGATGGGCGGCCCGCAATGGCAGGAGGTGAAAGCATGAGATTACGACGCTATCTAATGGCAGCGGGCGTGGCCGTGACGGTGACCGCCTGCGCGTATCTGCCGGTGAAGGAAAGCACGATTACAGCACTCCAGGAATTGCCGGCGAAGAGCAGGCAGGCCGTGATCGTAATCCCGGACCGTCGCGTCCCGCACCGGGCCACGGTGACGCTCTGGGAGCGTCAGCAGGACGAGTGGCAGATGACGGGGAAGGTGATGGCCGCGACGGTCGGACGCTCCGGGATCGCGCCGTCCGACAGCAAGCGCGAAGGCGACGGCCGTACCCCGTCGGGAACGTTCGATCTGAAACGTGCCTTCGGGTACGCCAAGGACGCCGACACCGGCCTGGACTACCGCATGGTCTCGACCTATGATTTCTGGGTGGATGATCCGACGTCCGACCAATACAACCGCTGGGTACGGGTCAAACCCGAGGCGCGCTCCTACGAGACCCTGCGCCGGGACGATGATCTCTATAAATACGCGGTGGTCGTCGAATACAACACCGGTCCCATCGTGCGGGGCGCCGGCTCGGCGATTTTCTTGCATGTGTGGAAGGACGAGAACACCGCGACCGCCGGGTGTATCGCACTCAAGGAAGACCACCTCAAACAAATACTCGGCTGGCTCGATGCCGCAAAGAATCCGGTGATCTTCATCAGGTACCATGATCAATAAAATCCTCTCCACTGTTCTCATCATTTTGCTGGCCGTACCGGTATGGGCCGAAGAAGAGCTCAATTACCGGGCCCCTACGCAGCTTCCCCGCGTGACCAGGGAAATGCAGACGCCGGGCTACTGGATCGGCCGGGTAGGTAATCCGGACAAACTGCTACTTGACCATACAGCTGTCGCCGAATTTAACGCGTCGGTCCAGAATCAGCTGGGCCTGACCAAAGATATCACCCGCATGGCAGGGGAGTATGACGGTCATTTTCTGCGACAGCAACTCACCGAAGGATTCACCGGCCTTCAAGACAAGAATTGGTATGGTGCGCCGGAAGGATTCTATGCGGCTATGCAGGCGGCGCTGGCGATCGACGCCGTGGCCGATAAACTGGAAGTGGGCTACGGTGTGGTCACCGGCTACGCCGACCAGCGCCTGCTTCCGACGGAGACGGGCTTGTACGCGGTCCCCGGTGATATCGATTTTGACGAACTGCAGAACAGCGCGCTGGATATCGGCACGCCCGTCCTGATCCTGCACGCCTCCGCGGACGGACAGTGGCTGTATGTCCTCACCGATCTCAGCGACGGCTGGGTCCGTGCAGATAAGGTCGGTCGCTGCTCGCGCGAGGCCTTTCAGGAATTTGCCGATGCCCGTGCGCATCCGGTTGTGATCACCGCAGCCAAGGCCGATGTTTATCTGGATGAGAAGCTCTCACTGCCCCATGATCACCTTCGCATGGGAGCGGTCCTCCCGGCGGCGCTGACCGAATCGGATCGCTCTCGACGAGTCCTGCTGCCGGTCCGCAACACCGACGGCCGGCTGGCGATCCGGCCGGGCTTCCTTGCCGCGGACAAGTCTTCCACCGGCTACTTGCCCTTCACGCCGCGGGTGATCATCGAACAGGCCTTTAGAATGCTGAACGCACCGTACGGTTGGGGCGGGATGTACGGGGAACAAGACTGCTCGCGTTTCATGCTGGAGATATTTCAGACGGTGGGGCTGCGCCTGCCGCGCAACTCCGGTCCGCAGGCCAGGAGCGGTCGCCTGCTGGCGCGATTCGACCTCGATACACCGCTCGACGAGAAGCGCGGCGTTCTGCGGGGAGTTATGCCGGGCCCGGCGGTTCTGACGATGCGCGGGCATATCATGCTCTATCTCGGAGCCGTTGACGGCCGGCCATACGCGATTCATTCCTTTTGGGCCTACCGTGAGCCGACTCCGGAGGGGGACCGGGTGCGCGTGGTCAATCGCGTGGCGGTCAGCGATCTCGATCTGGGGGAGGGATCCGCGAAGGGATCGCTTTTGAAGCGGCTGACAGGCATTGTCGACTTCAGCGCCGCGGGCGCGCTCGGGGAGGAGTAACGTGCCGCGTTCAGGTATCAAGTCTTTTCATATCACCGATCTCACCGCCGAACTGAATCAGCCCTTTCGTATCAGTTCCGGCCAGCATGATGAACTGAAGAATCTGCTCATCACCATCACTCTCGATGACGGGACGACGGGCCTCGGCGAGGCGGCAGTGGCTTCGCATATCAGCGGCGCGACCTTTGACGGTACCCGCCGTGATTTGACCGCGGCGGGGGAGCTATGTTCGGGAAGAGACTCGGCGGAAATCAGCGGGATATCATCCGAGCTTCACCGGCGATTTGCACACAACCCGGCGATCATCGGCGCGGTCGAGACCGCGCTGCTGGATGCCTGGACACGCCGGCGCGGTATCCCGTTGTGGCGGGTTTTCGGGAGACACGCCCAAGCGCTGCAAAGTGACATCACGATCGTCCTGGCGGATCTCGAGGAAACCCGTGACTCAATCAACCGGTTTTATCGGCAGGGATTCCGTATGTTTAAGGTGAAGATCGGTCGCGACCTCGACCGCGACATCAAACGCATCCTGCTGTTTAAGGACCTGGCCCCGGGGTGTCCGGTCATCGTCGATGCCAATCAAGGTTACACACCGGCGGAGATGGTCCGTTTTGTCGATCAGCTCAAACGCCGCCAGGCACGATTGGACCTGATCGAACAGCCGGTCCCGCGCGAGGACTGGCAGGGGCTTCAGGAAATCGAACGCAAGACCCGTATCCCGGTCTGCGCGGACGAGAGCGCGCGGACGATTCAGGATGTGCAAAAAATTATTAAGTACAATCTTTGTTCGGCCGTTAATATCAAGATCATGAAGTGCGGACTTATACATGGACAGCGTATCGCGCGGCTGTGTCAGGATCAAGGAATCCGGCTGATGATCGGCGGGATGATGGAGAGCGGCATCGCCATGACCGCCTCGGCGCACCTGGCCGCGGGTATGGGCGGCTTCGATTTTATCGACCTGGACACGCCGTTTTTTATCAAAGGCGCGGTGGAGCGCCATCCATATCTGTCGCCGTCCGGACGCTACACCTTGAGTGCCGTGCCGGTGGGGATCGGACTGAACAGGGACCAGCTGTATGATGGATAGTACCGGCGCGATCATCGCGGTTTTAATCCTGATCGAGGCGGCCGTCTTGACGGTGGCCGGGCATCCGCGGACCAAGCGCTTCTTTAAGTTTCTGCCGGCGGTGTTCTGGATCTATTTTCTGCCGATGCTTGCCGCGACCTGCGGGCTCATCGATTCGGGTCATCCAGTGTACGGAAAAATCACCAAGACCCTGCTGCCGGCGGGTTTGTTCCTTCTCTTGCTATGTGTCGACGTGAAGGCCGTGCTGCGTTTGGGCCCGAAGGCGTTGGGGATGATGCTGGCGGGCAGCGCGGGAATTATGCTGGGGACGGTGACGGTATTCGCGGTTTATCGTCACATAGTCGGCGCGCACATGTGGCCCGGTTTCGGGGCCTTGTCCGCGTCGTGGATGGGCGGCAGCGCGAACATGGTCGCGGTCAAGGAGGCGCTCGGAACACCCGACGAGGTCTTCCTGCCGATGGTGATCGTCGATACCATCATCCCGTATTTCTGGATGGGACTTTTGGTGACGGCCGCGGCCTGGCAGCCGGCGATCGATCGCTTCAACAACGCGGACAGCGCGGTGCTGGCCGAGCTCGACCGGCGCCTGGCCCAGATCGAGAAGGGGGATGCAGGCAAGTTTCATCCCGGCTTTGCCCTGGTGATCGTCGCGGCGGCCCTGGCCGGCGGGTTTCTCTGCAAATGGATCGCCGGGATCCTGCCCGAGATCAAGGGGGTAATCTCCACTTACGCGTGGACGGTCATCCTGGCCTCGGCATTGGGGCTGGTATGTTCTTTTACAAAGATAAATCGTCTGCAGCAGCACGGTTCCGAAAGGATCGGCTACTGGATCCTGTATTTTGTATTGACGTCCATCGGTGCCAAGGCAAGCCTGCAGGACGCCGGCGCGGCGGTGACGCTGCTCGGCGCCGGGTTTCTCATCGTGATCATCCACGCGATTGTGTTGCTGATCGCCGCACGGCTGCTGCGCGCTCCGATCTTCCTGGCGGCGGCGGCCAGCCAGGCAAATATGGGCGGCGTCGTCTCCGCCCCGATCGTCGCCGAGGTGTATCACCCCGGCCTCGCCTCGGTCGGCTTGCTGATGGCCGTCTTCGGCGGGATCATGGGAACGTATTTCGGCCTGATCACCGGCCAGCTGTGCCGGTGGTTGGCGGGGGGAGGATAGATTGAGTACAGGAAGGGACCATGGATAAGATTCGGGAAGTTTTAATACTCGCGGGCCTGCTGGCGGTCAACGCCTATCCTATATTTGCCGTCATATTTTGGGGGTGGGAAATGGGGGCCGTCTTCATTATTTATTGGCTGGAGACCTATATCGTTTGGCTGTTTACGACGGCCAAGTATCTCACCGGGCGCCGCGGCCGCGCGCCTGTTCCGCCGGACAAGCCCCGTGACGGATTCTTTGTGGTGCTGCTGACGATGGTGGGCGTCGTGACCATGTTCGGCGTCTATTTTACATTAAACTTTTTCCGGGACCAGTGGACGCACGGAGTGATATTCTATTTGTTGATTTCGGCGCTGGCCCAGCTGATCCTCTTTGTCCATCAGTTCCTGCGCACCGACGGGTTTACCGGTATTCCGGTAATAGAGCTGGTCAACATCAATGTCCGGCGCACGATCTGTTTCGTGGTGTGTTCGACCGCACTGCTGGGGCAGGTTTTGGCCAACGCGATAAAGGGGTTGCCGTATACCGCCAATATGAACGTAACGATCCTCGTGGTCCTGATTCTTCTCAAGATTATCTTCGAAGCGGCTGAGTTTTGGCAGGCACGGCGCGGGTCAATTTGATCATGGTGGGAAACGCGCCATCCGTGCCTATTCGTCGGCATCGCTGCCGTTCATGAAATAAGCACGGTGTCCTCCGATAAGTGCTACAATACGTATCCGTCCGAGCTGAAGCCGCGGACGATACAACTTACCCGCCATTTGACTTTCAATGTGAAAGGAGCCCCCATATGACCACCGCCACCAGTATCAAGACCAAGACTTATGCCGCCAAGTCGGCCGATAAGCGGCTGGAGCTGTTTGAGATCGAGCGCCGTGAACCGCGCGCCAGGGAAGTGCTGATCGAGATCCTTTTCTGCGGCGTGTGCCACTCCGACATCCATCAGGCCCGCAATGAATGGCACAACACCGTTTATCCCTGTGTCCCCGGCCATGAGATTGTGGGGAAGGTCACCAAGGTCGGACCGGACGTCACCAAGTTTAAGGAAGGCGACATCGCCGCGGTGGGCTGTCTGGTCGATTCCTGCCGGACCTGCAGCGCCTGCGAGGAAGATCTCGAACAACACTGCGAGAAGGTCCCGACATTCACCTATAACGGGGAAGACCGCACCACCAAGGAGAACACCTACGGCGGGTATTCCCAGCGGATCGTGGTCGACGAGCACTTTGTCCTGAGAGTCCCGGGGAATCTGGATTTGGCCGCCACCGCGCCGCTGCTGTGTGCCGGGATCACGACGTATTCTCCGATCCGCCGCTTTAATGTCGCGGCCGGACAAAAGGTGGGGATAGTCGGTCTGGGCGGTCTGGGCCATATGGGAGTTAAGTTCGCCGCGGCTATGGGCGCGCACGTCGCCGTCTTCAGCCGTTCCCGCTCTAAAGAAGCCGATGCCAAACGGCTCGGCGCCAAGGAGGTCGTTATCTCCACCGACGATGCCGAGATGCAAAAACACGCCGGGACATTTGATTTCATTCTAGATACGGTCGCGGCCGACCACGACGTGAATATTTACTTGAACCTGCTCAAGCGCGGCGGCAATATGTGCCTGGTCGGCGCGCCGGAAAATCCGCTGAACGTCGCCGCCTTTTCGCTGATCTTCCAGCGCCACAACCTGGCCGGGTCGTTGATCGGCGGGATCAAGGAGACCCAGGAGATGCTCGATTTCTGCGGCGAAAAGAACATCGTCTGCGATATCGAACTGATCACCATCGATCAGATCAACGAAGCCTACGAACGGGTCCTGAAGAGCGACGTGAAGTACCGCTTTGTAATCGACATGAAATCGCTGCAGTAACCGCAATCATATCCGCCGGTAGGAACAGCGAGCGGCGGCCGTCAAATATGGATAGAACCGACATTTATCGCTTGATGTATTTGACCCTGTTGGGAAAGGGCCTGGGATTGTGAGCGGGGCGGAGGAGGCCCGCCGCAAGGCGCGGACAAGGCACATCCTCATCATCCTCGGTGCGCTCTTCATCGGGTTGAATTATCACACAGTCATCGTCTATACCGTCCGGGCCGACCAGGCCACGAAGTGCGGTCCGGTGACCGGCGAAACCCTTGAGGAGGTCGAGGACTGCCGTAACCGGATCCGCTATTGGGACGTCTTTTTCCGCTTCCGGGACTTGAAGATGCCGTTTAACTGAGGCCGCCGCAGCGGATTTACTCCGTACTCCAGGGCTTGGCCCTCATTTTTTAATGATGGCCAATCGGAGGTTGCCGTAGTAAGATTACGGCGGCAGGCGTCAGCCAAGACTGCCAGCGGAAACCGGTTTTGCGCGACTCGGCGGTCGCTGTCCGGATCGGGTCTTGCCACAAATTCGGGATGATCACGGTGCGGAGATTCACCGGGCATCCGAAAGACCTTTCGTAGCCGAGTATTTAAGGAGATATAGACATGTTTGCTGAAATGAATATCGTGACACTCTTTGCCAAGGCCGGATTCACACGTTGGGTCCTGCTGGTCTGTTCGGCGGTCGGTGCGGCGATCATCGCGGAACGGTTTCTCTATTTTTTGCATGTGCGGCTGAATTATAAGAAATTCAGCCGGGAGCTTTTTTTATTATTGAGCAAGAATCAGTTGATGCAGGCGATCCGTTACTGTCAAAGCCGGCCGCATCCGGCCGCGCGTATGGCGGCGGTCTATCTGCAGAATTTTCGCAACAGCAAGCGCGAGTGTATATTGAGCCGCGAAGGGACGTTTCTTATGGAGAAGGTGGAGAGCCGCCTGCGCGGCCTGGCAACCATCGTCCACATCGCTCCGCTGCTCGGATTGTTGGGGACCGTAGCCGGATTGGTGGCCGCTTTTCACGGCATGGAATCGGCCGCCGGCCCGGTGCAGGTCAAGGACCTTGCCGGCGGGATTTGGGCGGCGCTGCTGAGCACGGTCTTCGGATTGGTCATTGCCATTCCGTGCATGCTGGCCTATCACACCTTTGAAAGCTGCGCGGACCGGATTTTCCGGCGTATGCAGTCGATCGTCCACGAGCTCGACGCGTTTTTCGCAGAACGGAGTCAACGGCCGGCGGAGGCGTCATCCGCGGATCCCTCGGTGGAGTACCAGGAGATATAGGGTATGGAAATTGTCCGTAAACGAAAATCCAGACTGCATATCGAGTTGACCCCGCTGGTCGATGTCGTCTTCCAGCTCCTGATCTTCTTCATGCTGGCCTCATCGTTCTCCAAACCGGCTATTGAACTTAACTTGCCCCGGGCCGTCACCGTCGACCCGTCAACGATGGAACAGGTGGTCGTATCCATAAGCGGAAACGGGGCCGTGGCCGTCAACGGGACGCCGGTGGCAGAAGGGGAATTCCCCGGCATGTTCGCGGCGGCCTTGAAGGCAAGTGGTCAGGCGTCGGTGCACATCCGCGGCGATAGCGACGTGCCCTACGGTGAGGTTTTACGGATAGTAGACCTTGCCCGCCGGGCAGGCGCCGAACAGGTGAACCTGGTGCATGAAGTTGGGGAGTGAGGATGAGACCGGCACGGTTATCATCGGGGAATTGGTTTTATCCGATATTGACGGTGTCGTTGTGTGTACATCTGCTCTTTGTTTGGCGGGCCCATGCGGTCTATCAGGCGCCTGAGTTTGCCGTCCCCGAGGCACCCAGTTCCATTTCCGTATCCATAGTCAGGACATCACCGCCCATACCGCCGGTCACCCGCAAACGGGAGGCGGCCGCTTCGCCCGAAACATCCCCATTGCTCACGGCCCAGTTGAATCCGGCACAGGAGATGGTAGTCCCGACCCCGTTGGCTCGCCGTTTTGAACGGGTCCCTCCGGAACCGGCGACTTCGTTAGCTGCGGATTCACATCCGGATCCCGAACGGGATCCGCCAGCACCTTGGTCCGCCGAGTCAGTCGCGGAGGCGGATGTGGCTCTGTCAGAGGATGACGCGGCCGTGGATCCAATGTTGTCTGCTGACGAATCTGCCGGTGCGTTGAGCAGGGCCAAGCCTTTGGCGGCTCAAAATTCACCTCCCGCGTATCCCGCGTTGGCTATGCGGCGCGGCTGGGAAGGGACGGTGCGGTTGTCGGTGGAGGTCAGTGCGGCGGGTACTGTCGAGCAGGTGACGATTGCCGAGAGTTCGGGGCACGCCTTATTGGACCGTTCGGCGCGGCAGACGGTGGAGACGTGGCAGTTTCAACCCGCCTTAAGAGGGAACCGGAACGCCGCGTCGGTTGTTACCGTTCCCGTAGAATTCCGGCTCAAAGACCGGTTGTGAACCCGGCGCGAGATTCAAGATGCAAAAAAGTATTGTCCCGCCGGGAGATCCTGCGGTATAATGCCCGCAATTTTATGAATCCTTTCACCGGAAAGGCAGGTTGACATGACTCCAGTAGCGTTGATTTTTCCCGGACAAGGCGCCCAGTTCGTGGGTATGGGCAAGGAATTCTATGAAACTTCTCCCGAGGCCAGGGAAATCTTTGACCGGGCCGAAGCGATCGTCCCGGACTTGAAGGCCGTGATGTTCGACGGCCCCGCGGAGAAGTTGACTGCCACCGCATTTTGCCAGCCCGGGATCTTCACCATGAGTATGGCTGCCTTGGCCGCGCTGAAGGCCGATCCGGTCTTCACGCAGTTCGAGCCGCGGTACGCCTGCGGGCTCAGCCTGGGGGAATATTCGGCGATATGCGCCGCCGGCGCGCTGGATTTTGAGGACGCGCTGAAGCTTGTGCTCACCCGCGGTTCATTGATGGAAGAGGCGACCAAACAGCAAAAGGGCGCCATGGCCGCCATTATCGGGTTCGGGAAAGACGAGCTGCTTAAAATTTGTGCACAGACCGGGGCCGAGGTGGCCAACTTCAATTCACCGGAGCAAATCGTGATCACCGGGGAAGAGGCCAAGGTCAATGCTGCCGCCGATTTGATCGAAGCGGCCGGGGCCAAGCGTGTCATCCCGCTGGACGTCAGCGGGGCCTTTCATTCGAGCCTGATGAAATCCGCCGCGGACCGGTTCCGCGACCGCCTGGAATCTGTAACTTTAACGGCGCCAACGTTTCCCGTATTGAGTAACGTCGACGCCCAACCGGTCACCGTGACCGGGCATATCCTCAATAATCTCGCCGAACAGATCACCTCTTCCGTGCAGTGGGTCGATTCGATCGAGGCCATCGCGGCCAACGGGGTGACCACCTTCCTGGAGATCGGCCCGGGCAATGTCCTTAAGGGGCTCATCCGGCGGATCAACCGCGACCTCAAGGTCGTGAACATCCAGAAGCCTTCCGACATCGAACAGCTGGCCGCTGTCGCCGCCGGCTGAGCGTATCCGGCACCGCGCCGTAAAATCCGCTAAAACTGTTGACTCCCAAATACTTATAAAGTTATACTAAAGGCTCGCGGTAAGTCTGTTATAATCCTGGTTAATCGGGATTAAGAGGGCTTACCGGATTATTTTGTGGATCAAATAAAAATAATTTGCCGTGGGAGCCGCGCATGCCCGTTGATGAAGATGCCGTCCTGACCATCAAGGACGTCGCCAAGTACTTAAGTCTGCATACGTCCACGATTTACCGATATGCCCAAAAAGGAGTCATACCCGCGTTTAAAGTCGGTTCGGACTGGAGGTTCTCCCGCCGGCACATAGATGCCTGGATTGATTCCAAAATCAGCGAGAACGAAAACCGCGCCGGAAACGGCCTCGGCAAACCGCACAATAATTAAGCACACCGCCCTGTAAGGGCGGTTTTTTATTACCCCGGACACGCGAGCCGATGATCAAGTTGGAAGATATTGATATTGCTAAGATTTTGCCACAGTCTATACCTTTCATTTTGGTGGATAGGATTATTGATTATAAGCCGGGGAAAAGTTTAACTGCCGTGAAAAATGTGACGGATGGCGAGTGGTATTTGAGAAACAGATTTACACCACAAAGTGTACCTCAATCCATAGTCTTAGAAATGGCTGCACAAGTAGGGCTAATGTTGCATCAGCTAAGCATGATTGGGTATGGCGAAAAAATTCCTGTTTATTTTCTAGGAAAACTGGATGTCGAATTTGGGTTAGAGTCTTCAGTAGGTGATCAGTTGCGAATAGAGGCTTCCGCGGAAAAAATGATGACAAGTGGAGGTTTTTCAACAATAGCTGTAAGAAAGAATAATAAAGACATTTGTTTAAAGACTAAAATTTACTACAAAGTTGTAAGAGAATAAATGAGCTAAATATGGTTAGCGACAATTCTGATGAAAGTCAGCGTGTAGTGATTACTGGTTTAGGAGTAGTGTCAGCCATTGGGATTGGCTGGAAGGATTTCTGGAAGAATCTTTTGGCTGGCAAAAGTGGTATCTCCGAAGTTGAAGCATTTGACACGACTCCTTATGATCAATGTCGGGGTGGAGAAATCAAGAACTTCGATCCCGAACTATATATGCCTAAGCGAAAGGTCAATCTGTATGGCCGGGCTTCCCAGTTTGCGATTACAGCGACGAAACTTTGTCTTGAGGATGCTAAGTTGAACTTATCGGAAATTGACTTAAGAAAGGCTGCTGTATGTATTGGTACCACAATGGGAGAACCCCAAGAGATGGAATATGCTGATGCTAAGATTCTGAAAAGCTCTTCCGATAAATTACATTACGATAATCAATCGTTATTACGTTATCCCGCAGCGAACATTCCACAAAATGTCTCTCATTTCTTTAAATTCCGTGGCCCCAATTTTGCATTTACAACAGCATGCGCCGCTGGAAATTATTCGCTAGCAAAGGGTATGGATCTCATTAAAATGGGAAAAGCAAATATTGCACTTGTGGGTGGTTCAGATTCGTTATCTCGAATGGCCTTTACAGGCTTTGGAAGGCTGTTCGCAATGGCTCCAGAAATGTGTCAGCCATTTGACAAGAATAGAAGGGGCATGATGTTAGCCGAAGGTTCTTGTATATTATTGCTTGAAAGATTGGATAGCGCTTTTGAGCGAAAAGTTCCAATTTATGCTGAAATTGTAGCTGCTGGTTTCTCATGTGACGCGCGCCATATGACAAATCCTTCAGCCGAGAGTGTGGCAAAGGCTATAAGGAAGTCATTTAGTACAGCCAAAATTTCACCTAATGAAGTTGGATATTTTTGTGCGCATGGTACAGGAACTATTGAGAATGATCGTGCCGAAACAAAGGCGATTAACTTGTCTTGGAGTCGTGGGGCTTCCGAAGTGCAAGTGAGTTCAATAAAGTCTGTCTTAGGACACTCAATGGGTGCTGCTTCGGCCATAGAAGCGGCCAGTTGCTGTTTGGCGTTAAAATTTGGTCTTATACCTCCCACAATGAATCATTATACAGATGATCCTGAGTGTAAGATAAATCTTGTAAAAAATGAGCTTAGTAAGAATTTGATAAGATATGCCTTGAACAATTCTCAGGCCTTTGGTGGAAATAATTCTTGCATATTACTCTCAAAAGACAATTTGTTTAAGCAGAGATAATTGTAGAGGGCAATTTCAATGTATGACTTTGGACAAGAAATTTTTGGTGTAAGTGTGAAATCCGATGGGCCGCAGGGACAGCTAGTGTATTCAGTTACAATGCCTATTTCATATAAGAATTGTCAACTGCTCTGCGAGAGAGTAAGTCTTACGAGCTATCTAGATTGGATGGGGCAAGTCCGAGAGTATAGTTTAAGGCCAGTATTATCCCAGATTTCAGAACTTACTCGGACGGGGAAGTGGGGGCTGGCGACGAATTCAGTGAAGCTGCGAGTCTTTGACCTGTTAAGAGTGGATGACATTCTGGAGGTTCGACTGTGGTTAAGTAAGATAACAGGGCATGATAACATCTATCATTTGTGTTTCGATTTTTCCAAGTTGCTATGTGAGTCAAATAGAATTAGAAGTGCAGAGGGCGCATTGACTATAACATGCGTTGATATCATTGGTCATGGTGAGGCCAAACTGGCAAAGGCTCCGCAGTTTCTACAACAGTACTTTGACTATATGAGACCTAAATTGAAGGGAGTCCATTCAATATCCAAACTTGTATCGCAACCACTAAAATATACTGGGGGAGAGATTCTACTAAATTATAGGGAGGCCCCCAGGTTGATACATCAGTATTTAGTGCAAACCACCATGGAAGATTCGAATTTAGTAGGTAACATATACTTTGCTAACTATGGTAAGTGGGCTAAGGCTGCGGCTGAAATGTATCTTCGTAATTTATTTCCACAATATTTTTATAAGGAGGTTTCTCGAGGAGAATTTCTTGCCTTGGAATATAAATCTACTCACACAAATGAGGCAATGCCATTTGATGAGATTATAGCCAAGGTGTTCCTAGTTGAATTGCGCGAGAATATGATGGATGTGCAGTGTGTATTCTACAAGAAAGGTGCCGCTAATTCTGACCGAAGATTGGCTGTCGTCAGATTAAGTATTTTCTATGGTTACGTGCATAACAATGATCTGAATATTTGCGCGCTTCCCGATCGGCTGATTAACAGTCTCAGAAAAAATGATGGTTAGTATGATTAGATTAATCCCCTTGTTCAATAATTTCCAAGCTCTTTTGAGGAGGGTGGTAATTCCTGGAGCGATTTCTAGTGTTTTCTGTGTATCCTATATCCTCTTGAATTTGTCTAATAATCTGTTCTCGGTTCTTGGATTAATAGTTTGTGTGTCATGCTTTCTGTTAGCCCTAATTATTTTTGCATATTCAAAAAGTAGCGTCCAAGTAATTTGGGGCTTCTTTAACGTTGCCGTTTGCATTTGGGCCTATGGTTGCTTCTCAATAGGTCTATGTGGGGCCGATTACCAATGTGCTCATATTAATTGGAAGATATTTGTTTTTGGTATTACGTTTATACCTGTGTTTTGTTATCACTTTACTGTTGAGTATACTGAGAAACATCCACGCAAGTTCTTATTGTTTAGCTATGGCCAAGCGATTGTGTTCACTTTGATCAATGCTGGCACCAGTTTTCTAGTGAACGATCTTAAGTATGTGTATGGTAGTTTTTATTATCTGCAGGCGAATTACATCTATACTTTCTATTTCTTGATTTGGGCAATTATAGTTCTTGCGAGTTTTATGCATTTATTCAGATACTACAGAGGCTCATCGGGGCTGAAACGAGCCCAATCTACGTACATATTTTACGGTATGTTAATCGGATTCCTTGGAGGTGGGACTACAGCTCCATTAGCTTGGGGTATCCAAATTTATCCCGCAGGTCTTTTTCTAACATGTATATATGCGGCAATTTCTACTTATGCAATATTCAAATATAAGTTTATTGAAATATCTATAGCTGTAACAAGAATAACGGTTTTCCTGGCAGTCTACCTTATGGTTATGGGTATCCCATTTGCCATAGGATTCGGCTTGCAGCAGGAGCTTCAAATGCTCTTTTCGGAAGAGTGGTGGATTATTCCCTTGGTAAGTTCGACAGTTTTGGCTACCGTGGGGCCATACATTTACATCTTTTTGCAACGGAAAGCAGAAGATAAGTTGCTACAAGAGCAAAGACAATATCAGGCCACATTACGTCAAGCTTCTCTTGGTATGGGACAAATCAAAGATTTAAAACGCTTGTTAAATCTTATAGTTCATGTTGTCACTAGAGCTGTCAAGATTGAGAATTGCAAGATATTCCTACGACATGAAGATTCTAAACAGTATATTCTTAAGGCGGTCAAAGGAGATAAGCGCGAAGACGAAGAAATAAATAAACTCTCGTATGATTCCCCGCTGGTCCACTACTTCAATCAAATGAAGGAGCCGCTCGTTTACGAAGAGGTTAAACAACGGCGTTTTGATATTGGCGGCGAGGGCTTAAAGGAGCTAGAGGATATTCTGCATGATATCGATTCGGCGCTGGTCGTCCCCAGTTTCATCGAGCAAAAACTGATAGCTATCATTTCTCTCGGCAAGAAACGTTCAGGAAAACTCTACACATATGACGACCTCGCCGTCTTCGCCATCCTGGCCAATCAGTCCGCGTTGGCCATTGAGAACGCGCAGTTCTATGAGGACATGAAGCGTACCCATGTCCAGCTGCTTAAGGCCGAGAAGATGGCCACGGTCGGGACGATGGCCGACGGCCTCAGCCACCAGATCAATAACCGCCTGCATGCCATGGGCTTTATTGCGGGTGACCTGCTGGATACCGTTCGTCTGGGGCTCAAGAACGGGGTAAGCAAAAAGCAGAAGGATCTGCTTACAGAGATCGAAAGCGGGCTCGAACGGATTCAGGCCAACGTCAAGCACGGCGGTGAGATTGTCGGCGGCCTGCTGCGCTACACCCGTAAGGGCGAACAGGGGTATACGGCGGTGAATTTCCAGGAGATGCTCAAGTCCGCTTTTGAAATGGCCCAATTCAAAATCAAGATCAATATGATGGATGTCCACAAGCACTTTGATGACGACCTTCCCCAGATCAAGGGCAACTTCACCCAGTTGCAGGAGGTTTTTTTCAACCTGATCGACAATTCTTACGATGCCATGATGCAGCGCCGGGAAGACTTGAGGGAGGAAGGGTTCCGCCCGCGGCTCGATATCTTCGCGCGCGAGTCCGGGCCGACTATCGAGATCATATTGCAGGACAACGGGATTGGCGTCAAAGAGAGCGATATGCACAAGCTGTTTACGCCGTTTTTCACCACCAAGGCCACCAGCAAAAAAGGGACCGGATTGGGCCTGTATGTCATCCGTCAGATCATCGAGGATAATCACGGCGGTAAGGTCAATTTTTCCTCAAAATACAAGATCGGCTCGGAAACGCAGATAATTTTGCCCGTTGCCGTGGGAAAACTGGGCTGAAATATTCGGTTTTCAAATTGTTTTTGCATTTAAACTAACCTAAAATAAAGGGCCTACAACACTAGGAATACGCCTAATCGGAGGAGCATCATGGCCAAATTACTCATCGTCGATGACGAGACCGACATTCGCGAGTTTGCCAAGAGTTTTTTCAAGAAGCGCGGGCTGGAGGTGGAGACCGCCGCGGGCGGCCGAGAAGCGCTCAGTGCCGTCGAAAAGGACAATCCGGACTTGATCCTGCTGGACATCACCATGGAAGATATGACCGGAGTCGAGGTGCTCAAGACGCTGCGTGAGAACAAGAATGATGTCAAAGTCATCATGGTCACCGGAATCGAAAACGAGGAGACCGTCAACGAGGCCAACAGCTGGGGGATCCGCGGCTACATTCATAAACCGCTTATTCTCGAGGAGCTGGAGCAGATCGTGCTGGCGGAGCTGAATGTCAGTTAACCAACCCCTGTCCAAGATCGATTTCAAGAAGGAACTCGAAACAGCCAGCCGGGGCATGATTATGATTCATGACCCCAAGCTGCTGATCAAGCTCATCGTGCGCATGATCGTGCGCAAGCTGCGCATCAAGCACGCGGCGATGATCCTCTACGAGTCGGATGAGGACCGCTACGTAATCAATATTTCCCGCGGCGAGGCCGGCCACCGCATCCCGGTCGGCTTCACAAAGTTCAGCAAGGAAAGCCCCATCATTCGTTTGTTTGTGGAGAAGGAATTCCGTCCATTAATCCGCGGACGTAACGCGATCGTGCTGGAGGAAATCAACCGCATCATCTGGCGGGAAAATGTGGTCTCCAAGGAGAGCGGCGGAGGGGTCAAGGACTTGCTGCCGCGGGTGGCCGAGCAGATGGACACGCTCAACGCCCAGGCGCTGGTGCCCGCGTTCTACCAGGACAAACTTTTGGCCCTGCTGCTGCTCGGACAGAAGCATGACGAAACCCGTTTCGAGCAGGATGAGCTGGACTTCTTCGCGGCGCTTGCCTCGGACGCGGCCATGGCCATCCGTAACGCCGAGCTCTTCAACGACCTCAGCCGCGAGGCCAAGCGCAACCGCGAGCTGTTTATTCAGACCATCATCGTGCTCGGTTCCACGATTGAGGCCAAGGACAAATACACCCACGGTCACACCGAACGGGTCACCAAGTACGCGCTGGCCACGGCCCGGCAGATGGTGTCCAACGGCAGTGCGAGCTTCGATAATACCTTTTTTGAGAATCTCTATATTGCCGGTCTCCTGCACGACATCGGCAAAATCTCCATCCCCGAGAAAATCCTCAACAAGACCGGCGACCTTACCGACGAAGAGTACGAGATTATGAAGACGCACCCGGCCAAGGGCGCCGATATGATCCGGCCGCTCAATCTGCCGCTGGAGTGTGTCGACGGCATCCGTCATCATCACGAACGCTTCGACGGCCGCGGCTACCCCGACGGCCTGGCCGGCGGCGAGATCCCGGTGACCGCCGCGATCATCGCGGTCGGCGACGCCTTTGATGCCATGACCTCATCCCGGCCCTACCGCAAGGGCATGGAGAAAGAGGTCGCCATCAAGGAAATCGCCCGGAACGCCGAAAAGCAGTTCAGCCCCATCCCCGTACGAGCCTTCCTGGAGTTGTACCGGCAGGGGCGGATTTAATCCGCCGGTAATTCAATCACCATTTCCGTGCCTTCACCGACCTTGCTGCGGGCAATGATTCTACCATTGTGATTTTCGATGATGCTTTGGACAATGGCCAGGCCCAGCCCGGTCCCAAAATCCTTTTGCGTGAAGAATGGGTCGAAGATTTGTTTGAGATGGTCCGCTTCGATGCCGGGCCCCGAGTCGCGGAAGCTCAGGCGCGCCCGGTTGCCACCCGGGCCTGACAGGAGGTCGGCTGAGACGGTCAGTTCGCCGCCGGCTGGCATGGCCTCGATCGCGTTCAATACGATATTGAATATAACCTGGTGGATTTGATTCGGGTCGACATTCACGTGAGTTTCGCTGCCGATAGCGATTTGACGCAGGCAGCTGATTTTTCGGCTGAGTAATTGACTGCTCAGCACGTCCAGGCTATCTTCAATGAGATTCCGCAGGGCGGTCGTCCGGAACTGGGGCGGATTGGGCTTCGAATAGCTCATCAACTGATTCACCAAATCCTCGATGCGAGTGACTTCCTTCGCGGTGAGTGTGGAATACTTTTGTATAAACTCTTCATCCTGATGCTTTTGCGGAAGAAATTCCGTAAAAGTTTTTATTATGGTCAGCGGATTACGAATTTCGTGAGCTATGCCGCTTGCGAGGGTGGCAAGCGTACGATATTTTTCGGAAACGGTAACCTGTCTCATTAATTTCTCATTTTGCAAAGAGAGCTCTTCACAGGAGCCTTTAAAGAAATATCGATCAACATACTTCTGAATCTTTAATCTTAGGGGGAAGAATAATGATCCGAGTGCAAATGCCGCAAACGTGATGATCATCGGCGAGCGTAAACTAAAATAGTAACTAATTGACGTGCCAGTGGCGATTATCAAAAGCAAGTAAGTGGACGATATTATCGAAAAAGTTAAGGTATAAACAAAGCTTTTTCTTATAACAAGGTTAAAGTCTAGCAGTTTATATTTAATTATCGCTATGGCGTAAATAATGATAAATATCAATGCAGGAATATAGCCAATGGGAAGTAAGTTTATTCCGTAATTTGGTACGAAGTCAACCGCGGCAAAATTAAACACAATGAGGCCTAATAAAGCATACTTAATTTTGTTCGATTCAACACGCTTGAGTTTGAGTGATAAATAGTCGTAAAGTTCTTTGTAGCAAAGTGTTAGTGGTGCAAGGAAAATTAATAAGAAGGCAATATGATAATTGCCTGCCGCTGGATATAGTCCCCATGGATACCTGTGAAGGCCTTCAATATAGCAGGCGCTGTATAAAATAACTGCCGCTTGCAATAAGCTAAGAACATAAGCAATTACAATAAGTTTAGAAATCTTTGCTCTGCGTGTTAGGCAACAAATATGGTGATATGTGAATGCTGGAATAAAGGCTATAGCACTATAGGCTACTCTGTATAAGAGTGTTGGAGTTTCTGGAAGATCAATAAAATAGCTGCCCGCTGCATATAAAAGTTGCCAGGCGCTTATGCTTAGGCATAGAAAGAAAAAAGTGAGATGCAAGGCGGACCGCGGGTTCTTTCTTAAAACAGTCGCTCCAAATGCTAGTGCAACAATCGCGCAACCCAGTTGAGACAAATATATTGGTTCGAGGATCATATTCTAAGTATGTGAATCGTTTTGTCCAATATGGTTTCCTTGGAGAAAGGCTTCGTCACATACCCCTCCGCACCCAGCTCGGTAAGTTCGCTGATTAGCTCGACAGATTGATATCCGGTGACCATCATCACTTTTTGCGAAGGGTGCTTGGCCTTGATTTCTTTGAGTGTTTCCAGGCCGTTTTTGTTCGGCATCTTGATATCCAGCATGACCAGATCCACATCCGGGGTGTGGGCCAGGCAATCCAGGCATTGCTCACTTTCAGCGGTCAAGATCAAGTCGTAGTGATCCTCCAGGATCAGCTTGAGCGATTCGCGGATGCCTTCTTCGTCGTCGCAAATGAGGATCTTCCGGTTTTTTTCTGTCATCAGGTTAACTCCTTCTCAAAATAAACGGAATTTATAGTGCCGCCGGTGTTGAGACGACGAGCGCCTTGCCGGTTCTATTGCCGTTATTGGTTATAGTGTGAACGAATGACGCTTCAAAATAGATAGAATTTCCCCGGTACAGGGAATATTCCTCCTCACCCACACGTACCATAATCTTCCCATCCAGGACGTAGATAAATTTCTCGGTCCCGAAGGCGCTTTGCTCTGGGCTGGTGCCGCCGCCCGGTTCGAGAGTGAGGAGGGTGGGCATCATTTTTTTCTGCAGCACGCTGCCGGTCAGGATTTCATACGAAGCCTTCTTGCTGTGTACAAAGACGTCCCTAGGGGCCTTTTGATCGTTGACGTCAACCGCCCGTTCTTCTTTGATAATATCCGCGTAGAGCCGGGTAACATCCACTCCCAGGGCGCGGGCGATGGCCATGTGGGAATCTACGGTCCCGGTCATCTTCAAATTCTCCATGCGGCTGAGGGTCGCCACCTGGACCCCGCTTTTGTGGGAGAGCTGTACCAGCGTCAGGCCTTTGGACTTGCGGAGTTCTTTGAGTTTATTGCCAATGTACATGCCAGTTCCTTTTGCAAAGTGATCGGTTAGCCCATGGCTTGGGGAAAGTATGTCAGGTTAAGAATAACATGCTTAGAGCATAAGTCAACAAAGTTTGACATAATAGCAAAAGACGGGTGCTACGCACAAAGGTGAGAGTCAAAATAAATATCGCCATAAACATAATGGAATTAATATGATGAGTTCGATTCAAAGGGATCATGGAACAAAAAAATTTGACAATACATCAAAACAATGTTAAGCTTCCATTATCAGCCAAGAGGATGCGAGCGATGAATGAGAATAGTAACGGAAAAAATCGGAAATCCAAGAATAACCCCCACCACTCACCCACAAATTCCCCTCATAAACCGAGAATAACCGATTCGATCGCGGTCTACACCCAAATGCGCATCCTGCTTAGAATGCGGCGTGAACTCGGGCTAGAAGCCATGCTGCAATATCTGGAGGCTTATGTTCAGCTTGTTCAGCAGGCCAATCCCGAACTAAAGCGGGCGGTAGACCAGGCTCTGTCCATGATGAGTACCAAGCGAATCTATCGGCAGGCTTTTCCCGAATAGCAACAAAAGACAATTTGAGGAGTGCAATGAGACGGACCCATGTTTTGAGAACGGCAGTCTGCATGCTGATCGTCTACCTTATGGCTTACGCGCGGCAAGCGTACGCCGCGATTTGGCAACCGATGCATGTCGGCAAAGGTTCTTCACCCATCAGAAATCTCTATGTGCATGGCGAATATCCTGGCTTGTTTTTTGCCGCTTCCACCGAGGAGGTTTATCAAAAGATGAGTGATGATACTTTTGATCGTGTGATTTCCTTAAGCCAATCCGGACAGCGAATACAAGATATGGCATTTAATGCCGATCAGGGTTTACTACTCTTGGCTACCACTCAAGGACTTTATGAAGTCAGAATCCGGGATGGTCAGTCCAAGCGTATTTACAGTTCCTCGGATGATTCGGCCCGTGATTGCCGGCGTGTTGTCCTTCATTCCGGGCGCGTATACCTGGGGACGGGGCGGGGGCTGCTGACGCGTTTAGAAGGGGAAAGTCAATGGCGTGCCGTGTCTCCCGCAGACCATGCTCCCGTGTATGACTTGGATTACGCGCATGGGCAACTATTCTGTGTCACCGATTCAAGAGTCATTTTGTTTGACCCGGATACTGGGGCGCCGCAATCGATTCATTCCGGGAGGACACCGTTGGACGAATCTGAAGATACGGATACTCTCCACAGACGATCCGTCGCTGTGACATCCACAGGCGTACTGCTTCTCAGCGCGGACGGAAACTTTCTTATCCGCGGTAGCGACAGCGTTTGGCGTTCGCCTAAGGGCGGGCCTCCGCCGTTTCGCGACATCCGGGCGATACTTCCGCTGGGAGTCCCGGACGTTGAGACTGAGTCAGCGGAGCCCTTCTTCCTGGTATCGTCGGAACGCGGTGTTTATTTGTATGGCGACGGGCATTGGCAGCCGCTGCAGCAAGGTATGGGCAAGGTGCAAACGTTTGATTTGGCCATGACAACGGCTGACGGTCGAATTTGGGCTGTCGGCGAAGATGATGTTTATCTATTGGATCGGTCCGAGTTGCTCACCCCATTGAAACGGGAACGCAGCCAACAACCGACAACAACGCGGATGCTGTCCGTGATGGGACCCGAGTTTGAACGTGAGCCGGGTATCGCCGAACTGCATCGGCTGGCCATCGCCTATGCCGATGTCCATCCCGACAAAATCATCCGGTGGAAGAGGCAGGCGCGCTTGAAAGCGTGGGTTCCGAATGTCGATATCGGAGTCGACGCCGGCCGCGGATGGTCCCGGTCGGATAGTTTGTGGGGCAGTTCTTCATCCGGGGGGACGCATTACGTCGGGCCTGACGATAAGTCATCAAGCCGGGACATCGGTTGGGATGTATCCCTGTCCTGGGATTTGTCCGATGTCATTTGGAGTACAGATCAAACGAGTATAGATGCGCGGGCAAAATTAATGGTGGAACTACGGGAAGATATTATTAACCAGGTGACCCGACTGTATTTTGAACGGCGCCGGTTGCAAATCGAGATGCGCGCATCCGGCCCGGACGCGCAGCCTGTTTGGACTTACGAATTACGCATCGCCGAATTGACGGCCCTTCTTGACGGTCTAACCGGTGGCGGATTCAGCCGTTCCATAGATCCCGAAGCGGGGGAGTGAGCAAAACGAGCAATCTGAACTGAGGAGGCAACGATGATTGACGCATTGGAAGTCAAGGTTTACAAACTGTACGCCATCGAAGGTGACAAGCCGTTAAAGGCGTTCGCCGATGTGGCCATCAATGACGCGGTCTTGATCAAGGGGATAAAGGTGATCGAAGGACGGGAAGGTCTATTTATGTCCATGCCCCAGGACCAGGGCAAAGATAAGAAATGGTATGAAAGTGTACGCTGTCTGAGCAATGAGGTGAGGCAACAGATCGCGGAAGTCGTTCTGACAGCTTACAAGTCATCCGTAAGATAGTTAATTTGGGTGAACACATCTCTGTCAAGAGAGGTACAGGGGGAAAAACCACGACGAGGGGAAACGAGTGGTACCGTGTTCATCCAAACCGCGGGTCTCCGTCATTATGGCGGAGGCCCGCACCATGCCGACTGTTACCGGACGTGATTCCCGGAGCCGGACCGGGATGATGCGCCTTCCCATGCGACTCAGTCCTATTTTATCCCCTCGCTAAATCACAATCACAATTCAACACAACAAGGAGAAGATCATGCGTTTGCACTTCATTCTGGGGGCCATTCTGTCGAGTATCATCATTGCCGGGCGGGTGGAGGCGTCCCTTTTGATCACCGAGATCCTCGCCGACCCGCCCACGGGGCTGGCGGGAGACGCGAACAACGACGGGACGCGGTCGAGTTCGGGCGACGAATTCGTCGAGCTGTTCAATCCGGATGATTTGACCGTCGATCTGACGGGCTGGACCCTGGCCGATGCGGCGGAGATCCGGCACACGTTTGCCGCCGGGGTGGTGCTCGATCCCTATCAGTATCTCGTCGTCTTCGGAGCCGGTTCTCCCGATCTGCCCGGCATCCAGGCGTTCACCAGCAGCACCGGATCGTTGAGTTTGAATAATACTGTCGACTCGGTTTCGCTGTTCAACGCGGCCGGGGTGCTGATCGACAGCGTCACCTATGACGATCTGGCGGCCCAGGACCAATCCATCGTCCGCGCGCCGGGCGGCAACGGGGAGTTTGTCCTGCACACCGACGTCTCACCGGCGATCTTTTCTCCGGGCGAAGGTCCGGTGCCGCAGCAGCCGACCGCGGCCGTGCCCGAGCCGGTCAGCGCCGTGAGCTTGCTGCTCGGGCTGAGCCTGCTGCCGGCGGCAAGACCGAAATCACGCCATTGACACTGAGACCTCCGAAATGTACACTAAAAATGTACATAAAGGAGGGAGCATGGAAGCCAGCATCAAGCAGCTGCGTATGGAACTGAAGGAAATCCTGGATCTCGTGTCGCAGGGCGCGACGGTCACGGTCACCAAACACGGTAAGCCGTACGCCAAGATTGTGCCTGTTACGGACGGCGTGGCCGCCGTGGGCCACGAGACTATCTACAACTTATGGAAGGACCGGGATGATATCCAAGACCCGACCCAATACGTCCACGACCAAAGACGCCGCGACCGTTCTCGTTGACACGGACGTGCTGATCTGGTGCATGCGCGGCAACGACAAGGCGCGCCGCGCGCTCAACCGGCTGAAGACCTACGCGGTGAGTTCGGTCACGGTGATGGAGCTGATCCAGGGGGCCCGCAGCCGCCGGGAATTGAAGGCCATCAAGGCATTTCTGGCTCAGCCGCAGATTGTCCACCACGTAATGGATGTGCCCGTAACCGTCAAGGCGCTGTCTTTTTTGGAATCATTCGCGCTCAGTCACGGAATGATGATGGCCGACGCGCTCGTGGCAGCCACCGCCCGGTGCGCGGACCTGTGCGTCTTCACGGGAAATGCGGGAGACTACCGTTTTATTCCCGGTTTGAAAATCCGCCGTTTTACGCTATAATCCGGGCATGCTCAGGATCGGAATTTTCCTCATGATCATGGCCTTTGCCCTGACCGGCTGTGCCACAACCGGCGGCACCACGCTGACCGCGCCGGACTATGCCCGGCGGCGCCCGCAATTGCGGACGGTGGCGGTCATGCCGTTGAAGCTCAACCTCTTTCAGGTGCAGGCCGGCGGCAACGCCGAGCTCATCGATGAGTGGCGCGACGAGGCACAGGCGTTGCTCAGCGCCGCTGTGACCAAACGGCTGGAAGAAGAGGAAGGCCTCAACCTGGTATTTGCCGAACAAGATTATCTGCTCCAGTACCACCAACCGCTGTGGCGCAAATACCGCGCGCTGTTTGAAACCGTGACCGGCGCGGCGATGCGCCACGGCTTCGACATCACAGCTTTCCCGTCCAAGGTCTCCGGATTTGATTATACCCTCGGCCCGGGTGCGGCCGAGCTGGCCAGGCTGTTTAACGCCGACGCGCTGCTGTTTGTCTACGGCACCGACAATACCAGCACGGCCGGCCGCAAATGGGTGGCGGCGGCCAACCTGGGTCTGGTCGATTATGGCTATGATTCCATGATCATGGCGCTCATTGACGCCGAGACCGGCGATTATTTGTGGCTCAAACGAAGCGCCCCTTTTGAAAATCTGAACCTGCGTAACGCGCCTGACGTTGAAAGGACGGTCGAATGGATGTTCGCCGATTTCTCCGCGCCGGGACCATGAGCGTGGCGGCCGCGGCCGTCCTGCTGAGCGGCTGCGCCACCACGGACCTGCCGGACGTCAACCAAACCGGATTTGAAGTCTACGACGACGAACAGCGGCTGTTCAACCGCACCGCGGAGTTCAACCGTCAAATCGACGCCAGCGGTGTGCTGTATACTGACCCGGATCTTGAACGTTACCTGACCCAGGTCACGGAATTCATGCTGCCGGTCGGGTTCGAGGCCGATCACCTGGAGATCCAGGTCAAGATCATCGACGACGCCCTGGTCAACGCCTACGCGATGCCCGACGGGCGGATCTACATCACCACGGCCATGCTGGGCATGATGGACAACGAGGCCCAGCTGGCCATCGTCCTCGGACATGAGCTCACCCATATCCTCGAGCGGCACCAGCTGCTGGCGCGCCGCTCCGCGGCCAGCAACGCCGCGTTTTTCGGATCGATCAATCTCATCGTGCCGTTCAGCTCGATCGGTCATCTCGCGGCGGTCACCGGATTCTCCCAGCAGTTCGAAAGTCAGGCCGACGAGCGCGGCTTCGAGGCCTTTTTGCGCCGGGAGTACTCGCCGGGACAGGCGGTCCTGCTGTTTCAGCGTATCGAGAAGTACATCGTCAAGGAGGGCATCCGCACCCCGCAATTCTTCTCGTCGCATCCGCGCATCCGCAACCGCGTCACACATTTTGAAAGTCTGATCAGCGCGTTGCCGGCCGGCCGGCCGCGCGGGACCCTGATGAACCGCGACCGTTTTCTGGACGCCACACGGGAGGTGCGGCTGGCCGCGATCCGTTCCTGGATCCGCAAAGGGATGTTCACCACCGCCCTGGAGCGTGTCGAGATCTACGCCAGCCGGTATCCCAATGACGCCCGCGGTTACTGGTTAAAGGGCGAGATCTTCCGCAAGCGTATTACCACGCCGGAGGAACCGCAGCGCCGCATCAAGGACCGCGCCGATTTCGGTAAGGCCCTGACCATGTACGACGACGCGTTGGCGCTGGACCCCGGATTGCCGGAAGCCTGGCGGGGCAAGGGGCAGGTGCTGCTTAAGGTAGGTGATTCCGACGGGGCCGCTGCCGCGCTGCAACGCTACGCCACATTGAATCCCGGCGCCCCGGACCTGGATTTCTATACGGAGTGGACCGATGCGCGTTGACCGCCGGCTGTTACCGCTAGCGTTGACCGTCGTGCTCGGCGGCTGCGCGATTTATTCACCGCTGCCGTCCGGTCCGGTGAGCGACGGCGGGGAGAAGTTCCGCGCTGAAATTAACGCCGCCGACTGGTACCGCGATCCGCTTTCCGACGCCTTCATCATCAGCCGCGACGGTTTTACCATCGACTACATCCTGGTCAAACGCGACAAACTCGGGCGCGACCTGACGACAAACAAACAGCGCTTCACCGCGGACATGGAGCCGTGGGCGCTGGCGGAACTGCAGCTGGACATCCTGCAGTCCGATATGCGGGTGACCGACTTCCGCCTGCTGGCCAACCGTCCCGTCACCATATCGGGGCAGCCAGGATATTGTCTTGAGTACGGCTACACGAACCATCAGGGGATCGGGATCAGCGGGGTGCGGTGCGGCTACGCGCGGGAAAAGTGGATGTATCATATTGTTTATGAAGGACTTACAGAACATTATTTCGACCACAACCGGGCCGTCTTCGACCACTTTCTCGACACATTTAAAGGGCTTTGATTTTCTCCGGCATGTGTGTTATAAATGATAGAGTTTTTAACGGTTACAACAATTTGACCGACGGGTTTACAGGAAAGCAACCCACTGATGTTCAAATTCCTTCAAAATTTGTTTCCTGCCGACAGGAAGTATCAGGACCGCAAAATACTCATCGTCGACGATAACGAAGTGGACCGCAAGATCGTGGCTAAGGCCTTGGACCGGCTGGGCTGCCGCGTCTTGACCGCGGTGGACGGTGAGATCGGTTACCACGTCGCGCTCTCCGAGATTCCGGACTTGATTTTGTCCGACTGTCACATGCCCAATATGGACGGCGTCGAAATGTGCAAGCGTCTGCGGGACCACGACGAAACCTCCAACATCCCCGTGATCTTTCTGACCGGCGACAATTCTCCGGCCAAGGTGATCGACTTTTTCGACGGACCCAACACCGAGAACTATATGTGCAAACCCATCAATCCACGCCTGCTTGCCAGCCAGATCGACGAAATCCTGTCCCGGCACTTTCACGATGACCAGCAAAGGTAATTTCCATGTTTGATATTAAATTGATCCGCGATGATGCCGCCGCTGTGCGCGAGGGACTGGCCAAAAAGAATTTCTCCGTCGACATCGAGGCTATTCTCGCTAATGACAAACGGATGCGCGAGCTGATGACGGACCTGGACGACCTGCGCAGCCAAAAGAACGCGGCCAACGAGGAGATCAGTCAGGCCATTGCCGCCAAGGAAGACCCCAAACCGAAGATCGCGGCGATGAAGGTCATCTCCGACAAGATCAAGACCCTGGAGCCGCAGGTCCAGGACCTGCAGAATTCGATCAAGGAGCAGATTATCGGTATTCCCAATCTGCCGCATGCATCGGTCCCGGTCGGCGGTGAGGATAAGAATGAGGTGGTGCGCACCTGGGGCGAGCCGGTGTCTTTCGATTTCAAACCCAAGACGCACATGGAACTTGCCGAGGCCCTGGACATTATCGATTTCAAACGCGCGGCCAAGATTTCGGGCGCCGGTTTTATTCTATTCAAGGGGGCGGGCGCGCGGCTGGAGCGGGCGTTGATCAATTTTATGCTCGACGTGCATACCCGCGATCACGGTTACACGGAAGTGTTTCCGCCGGTCCTGGTCAACGCTGATTCCATGACGGGTACCGGTCAGCTGCCCAAGATGGCCGAGGACATGTACAAGCTGCAGGATGATCCGTTTTACCTGATCCCGACGGCAGAGGTTCCCGTCACCAATATTCACCGCGACGAGGTCCTGAAGACCGAGGAATTGCCGGTTTATTACACCGCCTACACCAGCTGTTTCCGGCGCGAGGCCGGGTCTTACGGCAAGGATACGCGCGGGATGATCCGCGTGCATCAGTTCGACAAGGTGGAGCTGGTCAAGTTCGTCGAGCCCGAGAGTTCGTATGATGAGCTCGAGAAGCTGGTGGCCAATGCCGAGAAAATTTTTCAGCTGTTGAAGCTGCCTTACCGTGTCCTGCTGCTGGCCAGCGGGGACCTGAGTTTCGCCGCGGCCAAGTGTTTTGATATCGAGGCACATGCGGCCGGCATGGACAAATATCTGGAAGTGTCCAGCTGTTCGAATTTTGAAGACTTTCAGGCGCGGCGCGCCAATATCCGTTACAAGGGCGGCGATGTCAAGAAGCCGACCCTGGTGCACACCCTCAACGGCTCCGGGGTCGCCCTGGCCCGCTGTGTGGTCGCCATCCTCGAGAATTACCAGACTGCCGACGGTGAGATCATAATCCCCGAGGTCCTGCGGCCGTACATGGGGGGAATGGAAAAGATCACCCGCCGCGGATAAAGCCGCGGACTTCCCTTATGACAACCCAATTCAAACGACGCAACGTGCTGACGTATCTGGCCGGGATACTGCTGATGGCCGGATGTGCCACCGCCCCCAAGGGACCGGCGTTGCGCGCCTACCAGGGGGTCCCGCCCGGGGATTATCCCTACCGCAGTTTAGGGGAGGTCTTCGGGGAATACACCACCGACACCGGACTGCGGGATCAATACGCCCAGTACGTGGCCCGGGAGGCCATGCTCGACCTGGCCGAAGAGGCGGAGGAATTGGGGGCCAACGCCGTGATCCGTGTCCGGCGCGAACAGGGCGAGGGGCATCAGGCCCACATGTTTCGCTTCCGGGGGGAGGCCGTCATCTTTGAAAACCTGCCGCCTGAATAAAATCCGTTGACATATCAGAATTTATACCTATATTATTAGGGACTATTTACCCGGATTTTGCACGTACGGTCCCAAGCGGTTCTCCTGCCGGGAGTTCGGCCGTGCGGGTTCTTTTGAAAGTTATCGGAGAGGTGGCTGAGTGGTCGAAAGCGGCGGTCTTGAAAACCGTTGAGCCGAAAGGTTCCCAGAGTTCGAATCTCTGCCTCTCCGCCATTTAATCTTCTGTGCTCCCCGCCGCGCGCGGGGAGTTACGAAGAAATTTGGTCATTCCTGCCCGTCAGGTGATCGGGAGCCGCTCACCTCGCGAAGCAGCATCTTCAGATACATATTGCCCGAGCCGTTTGCGCGTTTCAGCCTTTCATCAACCGATTCAATCCTTGCCGGCGACCCGATATGAAGACACTTCCGCTTACACTTCTTCCGCTCCTGTTGTTGTGTTCGGTTTGTACCGCCCAATCCGATACCACCCTTAACGGTCCCATTGAAGAGTTTTACGAACACGGCGCGCTCAAGGCCCGCCACATATACCGTGATGGTGTGCGTCACGGCCGCAGCCTGACCTACTTTCGTGACGGCCGGCTGAAGAGTGAGGCTGAGTACCGCGAAGGGCAGCTTCACGGGCTTTTCCGCAGCTATCACGAAGACGGCGGCGCGGCCGAAGAAAAACAGTACGCCGACGGGATTCTGGAAGGCGAGAGCCGCGAGCTTTATACCGACGGCACGCTAAAGTCGCGCGAACGGTATGAGGGCGACGAATTAAACGGGCAGAGCGAGTACTTTTTCCCCAACGGCAAGACCCAGTTCGTTCTTAATTTCCGGGCCGGCCTGTTGGAGGGGGAAAGCCGCGAGTACTATGAAGACGGCACGTTGAAGAGCGAAGCCACGTACCGTCATGAACGTTGGGACGGTCCGTTGAAGGAATACGGGGTCGACGGAAGTCTCGAGGCAGAGTGGTCGTATAAGGACGGTGAGCGCGACGGCCCGGCCAAATTATTTTATCCCGACGGGACCCTTAAGTGGGAAGCGACCTTCAAACAAGATCAGCTCGACGGGACATCAATCGCCTACTCGCCGGCGGGCGAAGTGATTTTAAAAAGCGATTTCCGGGACGGTCAATTGGACGGCCGGACCCAGGAATTCTATCCGGACGGTCAACTGAAGGTCGAAGCGACCTACCGCAAAGACCGGCAGCACGGAACCACCCGCCATTATTACGCCAACGGGCAGATCAGCCTGGAGCGGGAATACACCGACGGTCGGGAGAGCGGCGATTCCCGGCAGTATTTTGAGGACGGCCGGTTGTGGGTGTCGCGCAAGTACGTGAACGACAAACAGGACGGCATGCTGGAAGAATTCTATCCGAACCAGCAACTGAAACAGCGTTGGACCATCAAGGCGGGAAAACTTGAGGGGGAAAGCAAGAGCTTTTTCGCCGGAGGACAGCTGCGCAGCGAGGAAGTCTACCGCGACGGCGAGAAGTTCGGCCGTCACCGCTTTTTTGACGAGCAGGGTAATCTGGCGCAGGAAAACACCTACGTGAACGGAACCATCATCGAGCGTCGCAATTTCGATCAACCTGACGGCCGCACGCCGTAATTTTTACCCGGTACTTATGAAGCGAAGCTATTACCGAAAATCTCAACGTCCCACCCTCGGCAAGAGTCTGCTGAAGCTGTTTTTGGGTGTGCTCATATTCGGCGCCCCCGTGCTGGTGTTGCTGCTGATCTTTAAGCCGTTTGTGAGCCAGCAGGTCGCCGAAGAACGGCCGGCGATGCAGATCGATTACGGCCTGCCCCTGGGATACCAGCGGAAGGATGTTACGGAGGTCGTCAAAAAGATGAGCGAGGACCCGGAGTACCTGTTCTACTTTTACTCCATCGGCAAGGACGACATCGTCAAGGCGACCTATGACGTCTTCGAAATCCTCGACCGGGCGCGAAACCAGGACGCCCTTAAGTCCGAGGTCGAAAGTCTGCAAAAGAAGACCCAGTCGCTGGCCACCATGTTCTACCATTTGGAATACGCCGATGATTACGTGGACGATCCCACCGCGTTTCCCGAGCTGCAGAAGGTCCTGAAGACGTTTCTTTACGAAGAATTTAAGCTGGCCATTCTGGGCGTCAGCTATAAAGGGACATACGACGAGAATTTTTATTTTCAGTGGGACCGCACATCCCGTTTGGCGGCCCGCAAGTTGCATGGTATCCTTTTGAAGAGGAGGCGAGCGGCCAAGAAATAAGTATAAAAAAAAGTGATCTGAACTGGTATTTGCTGTGATTCTCGCTACAATATGATTATTACCCCGGGCAAATCCTGATTAACGCCTAATCATGACCGAACAGAGTTCACACAAACCGCACTTTACAGGATCGATTGAAAATGCGTCCATCATGCGCAAGTTCACGGTCCTTTTTTTGTTGATGTCGCTCGTCCCGATGTTGGTGCTGTTTTATTTCTATTGGGATTTCCGCACCCAGGGCAAGATCGTCATCACCGAGACCTCCTTTAACGTAGCGCTGATCTTCATCGCCTGCGGGGTTATCATCGGCTACGCCTCCATGCGCCGGGTCGTCCAATCCTTGATCGATCTGAACAAGGCCAGTACCAAGGCCCTGCAGCGGGTGCTGACGCCGGAAAAGGTGACCGAGCTGGCCGGGGAACAAAACGAGATTACCGCCTTGGCCCAGTCTTTTCAGGCCATTACCGAACGGCTCGAAGACAATGTGCGCAGCCTGGAGCTGACCAAAAAGACCCTGCACGAGGTCATGACCCGCGTCGGCCACGGCATCTCCAACATGCAGAATATCGACAGTTTCCTGGAGCTTATTCTGGAAACGATCATCAAGGCCCTGAACGGTAAAGGCGGATTGATCCTGCTTTACAACCGGGAAGAAAAGGAACTCGTATTTAAGATGGCCTCCGGGATACAAAGTGATCCCGGCTACAAAGTGGGGGCCATCCGGGTGCCGGACGATTCCCGGCTGAAGGAGATCCTCAAGACCAAAGGGCCGCGCGTCTTTCTCGAACCGTTTCCCGAGTTTCAGTCCCGGTATCTGAGGAAGTTTGTGGAAGGGCCGTTCATTTGCTCACCGTTGCTCGTCCGGGAGAAGCCCAAGGGGCTGATGATCCTCAGTCACAGCGATCCGGCGGGGACGTTCGACAATGACGAGATCAATCTCTTTTTCAATCTGGCCACACAAACCGCCGTGGCCATTGAGAATTCCGTTCTCAGTCATGACATCGAGACGACGTATTTCGAGACGATTTCCGCGCTGGCACTGGCTGTCGATGCGAAGGACCGGTATTCACGCGGGCATCTGGACCGGGTGGCCAAATATTGTGTGATGATTGCCAAACAGCTGGGCCTGGATGACGACGACATCAAGACGCTGCGTGACGCCGCCCGCCTGCATGACTTGGGCAAGATCGGCATTCCCGACGAAGTGTTGAACAAACCGGGGCCGCTGAATGATCAGGAGTGGGTCCTGATGAAACGGCATCCCGAGATCGGTGAGACGATCATCAAGCCGATTACCTCGCTGCGCCACTTGTGCGACTTGGTCCGCCATCACCATGAAAAGCTTGACGGAAGCGGCTATCCCGACGGGCTGAAGGGGGAAGAGATCACGCCGCTGGTCCGGATCATGACGATTGCCGATATATATGACGCGTTGACTACGGACCGTCCGTACCGTGACCGCCTGAGCAACGAAACGGCAATCGAGGAGCTGCGTAAGATGGGGGACAAGCTCGATCAGGACCTGGTTGATTCTTTTGTCGAGTCCTTGGAAGGATCCGACTAGTCCGTCGCTGCGTCGCCGCCCGCCCGGTTCCGCTGTCCGGAACATTTCATCGCCATCAGTTATGGGAAAGATCATCGAAATCAACGGGGAGTACTTTGTCGATTTCTACGGCAACGGTCTGCGCTTTCGCAAAAAGGCGGGGAGCTCTTTGGCCGAGGCGCAAGCCAAGCTGTCCGAAATCGAGGCGTCATTGGCCACCACCGCGCCGGAGGTTCCGCCGGGGACTGCGACCTGCCCGCTTTTCTTCGAACGGTTCACCGCCTACGCCGCGCAGTCCCATCATTCCGTGACGGCCGCGCGTTTTGCGGCGGCGGCGCGGCATCTCGGTGTTTTTTTAGAATCGGCCCTTCCCGAACCGCGTTATCTCCGGCTGGTCACGCCCCGGATTATGGAGGACTACCGGCAGCAGCTGCGCGCGCAGCATCCCGGGAAACCGGCGCTGATCAATTTCACATTGTACCTTCTGCGGGAGATGTTTCAGTACGCCTTGGCCCTCGGCTGGCTTAATGACAATCCGCTGCGCCACATCGCGGATGTCCCCGAACCCGGCCGGCCTAAACCCCGTACGTATGCGGAGTCCGAGCTTTATCAGTTGCGGGAGTCGCTGAGTCCGGCGGATGACCGGGTCCTGGCCGTGACGCTGTACGCCGGACTGATGCCCGACGAAGTGCGGGTCCTGTTGTGGCGTGACGTCGACATGGCGGAGCGGGAAATTGAAGTCCGTCGCGGCAACGCGGAGGAAGCCACGATCCGCCGTGTCCCGTTGGACGTACGTCTGTATGAAATGCTCCGGGAATTGCGCGGGCAGGCAAAGGACGCGGACCCGGTATTCTCCGAACCTCGCTGGCCGCCCCCGGTCAATGTTTACCGGCTGCGTAATACCTTTATCCGGGAGGTGCTGGTCCGCGGGGCGACACTGACCCGCTTAAACCGTCTGCTCGGCGTACCCGATGTGGCGCGCGTTTTTCGCTACCGGGTTTTTCTACCCGCGGCGTAAAGGGACATTCATTTTCATGCCGAAAGCTTTAACGTCTTTAACCGCCGTCCTCACCCTGGTCATTCTGACCGCACTGGTCTACGGCCATACCCTCGGCTACGCGTTTCATTTTGACGACTACTACTTCATTACCGAGAATCTCAAGATCCGGGAGATCACCGATATCGGCGCGATTTGGCACTCACTGGCCAAGCCGTCCCGTTTTCTGGGGATGTTCAGCTTCGCCCTGAATTATCACTTTCACGGCACGGATGTCACCGGCTATCACCTGGTCAATATCTTCATCCATGCCGTCAACGGTCTGCTCGTCTACTGGTTCTGCCGGCTCACTCTGGGGTTAGGTCCGCGTCCGGCCCGCAGGCCCGCGGCGGCGGCTTTGTTTGCGGCCGCGCTTTTTATCGTGCATCCGGTCAATACCCAGGCGGTAACGTACATAGCCCAGCGGTTCGCCGCGCTGGCTACGTTATTTTATCTGGCGGCATTCTATCTGTATATCCGCGGACGGCTCAGTTTGTCGTCGGGGCGGCGCGTATCCTGGTGGGCGGGGGCGGCGGCGTGCGCCGTGGCGGGGATGTTCACGAAGCAGATCGTACTGACACTCCCGGTGATGATTATCCTCTATGAATTCTGCTTCCTGCAGCGCGGACGGCGTTTCCGCTTGGCTTGGTGGCAGGTGGCGGTCTTCGTGGGGCTGTTTTTGCTGGTGCCGACCTTGCAGAGCTGGGACTTCGGCCGGTTGTTTAAGGTGGCCATCCAGTCCCGCTCCCATCAAGGCGATGCCCTGACCTGGTACACCTACATGCTGACGCAATTCCGGGTGGTGCCGGTCTACTTCCGGCTGATGGTTTTTCCGGTAGGGCAGACACTCGACTATGATTTTACAGCCTCGACGAATCTGTGGGAGCACGGCACCTGGGCGGGGGCTTTACTGGTGGCGGCAGTCTTCGGCTACGGGATCGGACGCCTGCGCCGGGATCCGTTGACCGGTTTCGGTATCTGCTGGTTTTTTATCGCCATGGGGCTGGAATCGACATTCATCCCGATCTATCAGGTTATCTTCGAACACCGGTGCTATCTGCCCAGTGTCGGGTTCGTTCTCGCGCTGGCCACCGCGGCCGACCGGTTATTCAACTGCCCGCGGCGGCAGGCGGCCGCCATGGCCGTCGTTGTTGCGGTCCTGGCCTTTACGGCGCATCAACGCAACAAGGTATGGGAAAGCGAGGAATCGCTGTGGCGCGATATCATGCGCAAAGCCCCACGTAAAGTCCGGCCCTACATTCACCTGGGGGTCGCGCATCTGATGAAGGGCGAGTATGACGCGGCCGCCGAAATTCTCGACGCGGGGATCGCCATCCGGCAGGACAATTACCGGCTGTATCATAACCGCGGCATCGTATACGAGATGCAGGGCAACCTCAAGCAGGCAATGTGGAATTATTCCAAGGCGATTGAATTAAACAAGAATTCCGCCGTGTCCCTGACGAACCGCGCCGGGCTGTTCGGTCAGATCAAACGCTTTGACCTGGCCTGGGGAGATTATAACGCGGCTATCGCCGCCGATCCGGATTACGGTAACGCGTATCTCGGGCGGGGCAATCTTCTTTACGGGGCCAAACGCTATGCTGAGGCGCTAAAGGACTTTGAGCGTGCGGTGGCGCTCGGGGTGCCCATTGCCGACGAGGAAATTGAGAAGGTGCGGAGGCTCGCGCCGTGAGGATGACCGATCGCGCGCACGGATTTGCCGCCGGACTGCTGATCCTGATCGTCGCCGGAATCGCCTATGCCAACAGTTTTCACGCGGAATTCCATTTCGACGACTATACCTATATCGTCAACAAACCTGCATTGCGGGACATTTCCGACTGGCGCGCGATATACCGCGCGCTGGGGCACCCGTCACGGTTTGTCGCCTTTTATACCTTCGCTTTAAATTATCATTTTCACGATTACGACGTCTTCGGTTACCATCTGGTGAACTGGTTCATTCACGCCGGCAACGGTTTTTTAGTCTGGGGGCTGACCTTACTCATTCTGCGCGCACCGCGGCTGGCCGGCCGGTTGTCCTCCGGGCGGGAGTACGGTTGCGCGCTGCTCACCGCCTTGATCTTTACCGCGCATCCGCTGCAGACCGAGGCGGTGACTTACATCGTCCAGCGATTCACTTCGCTGGCGACATTGTTTTATCTGGCCGCGTTGGCCTGTTATCTGCGGGGCCGCCTGCGGACCGGGCCGGGATGGCGGCCGGAGTATGTCCTGTTTGCTGTCTTTACGGTGCTGGGGATGTTCACCAAACAGATATGCTTTACGATTCCCCTTATGGTGTTGTGGCTCGAGTGGTGTTGTTTTGAGGTCCGGATCGGTGCTTGCTTAAGGGAACGCCGGGTGATCCTGGCGGTGCTGATCGTCCTGCTTTTGATTGTTCCGTCGTTTTTCGGTTTCAACGCGGCCAATATCGTCGGCCGCGAGCTGCCATCGCGTTCGCACACCGGAGAACGGCTGAATGCCGTGAGCTACGCGCTGACGCAGACGCGGGTCATTCCGACCTACCTGCGACTGTACGTGTGGCCGGCGGGTCAAACGCTGGACTACGACTTTCATGCCTCCACGGATTGGCGTGAGGGGAAGGTGCTCGCCGGATTCTTATTGCTGCTCTTGTTGGCCGGCGGCGCGGTCGCGGCGCGGTCGCGGTTTCCCGAGGTCACCTTCGGCACCGGATGGTTCTTTGTGACGATCGCCGTGACGTCGAGTATTATTCCGATACCGCACGTCATCTTTGAGCACCGTGTTTATCTGCCGTCGGCAGGATTGGCCTTTATATTCGCGTGGACGCTGTGCCGCTTGGTGGGCGGACGGACCCGGCTGCTGGCGGCCGCCGGCATAATCGTGGCGGTTTTGACAGTCCTGACCTATCAGCGTAATGCGGTGTGGCAGACCGAGGCGACGCTTTGGGCGGACATAGTCCGCAAGGCGCCCGCCAAATTACGGGCCTACAATAACCTGGGGATGGCCGCCCTCGCGGAGGGCCGCGCCCTGGAAAGTCTGTCGTATTTTGCCGAGGCCATCGCCCGCAATCCCGGGGCCGGACGTGTGTACAACAACCGGGGGCTGGCCTACCTGGACTTGGGCGATGAGGATCTCGCTCTCGCCGATTTCGACCGCGCAATCGCTCTGTTTGAATTTAGTGAGGATTTCCGCAGCGGACGCTACAAGCCGATCTGGGCCCAGGTCTATGCCAATCGCGGGAACCTGCGCCTCGAACGCGGAGATGCGGACGGCGGGCGCAGGGACTTAGCGATCGCGCTGCAGATTGATCCGCGTCATCCCGCCGTGCTTTACCGTATGGGGCAGCTGAGCGAGCGGGACGGAGACTATGACGCCGCGGCCGGCTATTATCGGCGGCTCCTCGCTGCGGATCCGCGTCATGCGCAGGCCATGATCGGACTGGGATTCGTCAGTCAATTTCAGGGTAACGACCTGCAGGCGCTGCAGTATTTTGATCAGGCCCTGGCGCTTGTTCCGGACAACGGCGAAGCGCATTTCTTCCGGGCGCTCAGCCGCTATAATTTGGGGGACCGACAAGGGGCCCGCGACGACATGCGCGAAGCGCAGCGGATGGGGTTTGAGGCCGCGACCCCTCAGCTCAAGGCGGCGCGTGAAACGATATTAAATGTGGATTAAGGGCTGGATTCCGCTATAATAAAGGCCACGGTATCCAATCATGTCAAAAACTTCATTCCACAGTTTCCTGGCCCTTCCCAAAGCATCCCAATTGAGCGAGAATCTCGACGACGTATCCACGACGCTCGTCCATCGGCGCATTCTGCAGCGCAAACCGTTTTTGCGACAGAGCTACAGCGAGTTTTACCGGACGATGCGGGCCCGGCTGGAACCCGATCCGGATGCCAAGACGGTCCTTGAGATCGGATCAGGGGCGGTTTTTATCAAGGAAATTTTTCCGCGGTGTATTACGTCGGACCTGATCGCGATGGACGGTTTGGATGTGGCCTGTTCGGTGCTGGACTTTCCTTTCAAGGACCGCAGCCTCGATGCGGTGGTGATGATCAATGTGCTGCACGATCTGCCTGACGTACGCCTGTTTTTTCGGAACTGTGCCGTTGCCTGCGTCCCGGCGGCCGGGTGATCATGGTGGAACCGGCGAATACCGCCTGCGGCAAATTCGCCCATACGCATTTTCATCATGAGCCCTTTGACGTCCGGACCCCCGACTGGCGCTTCGAGCCGGGCGGCCGGCTTACCGACGCCAACGTGGTATTACCCTGGATGGTCTTTTTCCGCGACCGGGAACGGCTGGCCAAAGAGTATCCCGATCTTCATCTCATATCGGCGGTGCCGCATACGCCGTTCCGTTACCTGCCCAGCGGCGGATTTACGATGCGGGCCCTGGCGCCGGGATTCAGCTATCCGCTGGTCAAGGGTCTTCGGTATCTGTTGACCCCGCTGCACGGGATGTTGGGCATGTTTATGACGGTGGAGCTGGAATACCGGCCGGCGGCGGGTTCGTAGATATGCGGGGTGACCCGGCCGGGCGGGCGTGATATACTTGCAGAGGAGGAGGGGAACGTATGCTTCAGACGGCAACAAAGCGCATCCTGGTGGTGGATGACGAGGCTGACCTGGTCGATATGGTCCGCCGGAAGCTCGAGCGTAACGGTTTTATGGTGGAGGTGGCCTACAACGGCCGCGAGGCGATCGAGAAGGTCAGCAACCAGGAATTTGATCTCATTCTCACCGACGTGGTCATGCCCGTCATGGACGGCTTTACCTTTTACAAAAATCTGAAGGACAACCCCGATACCTCAAAGATTCCCGTCATTATCCTCACCGCGCGTTCCAACATGGAAGGCTCGTTCCGGGCCTTGGGAGCCGATGATTTCCTGACCAAGCCGTTCGACGGCCGCGACCTGCTGCAAAAAATCGAGGGTTTTCTGCGGCGTGACGAAAAGCCGACCAAACATGCCAAGGTGTTTCTCACCGGGAGCAAGCCCGCCGTGCTGCGGGAAATGGAACAGATCCTCAGCGATCTGGGCTGTAAAACACGCGTGGTGGATGATCCTTTTGTGCTGATTAAAAATTGTTACGAAGAACAGCCCGATATCGTCCTGCTGGATGTGCTGCTGGACGGACTGCGCACGCCGGAGATCATCCGGGCGATGCGCTGCTTTTCCCGTTTGAGTAATCTGAAGATTGTCACATTTACGCATTTTGATCCCGAGCAATTGTCGGATGTAGAGACGATCGAACAGCTCAAGGAAGCCAAGAACGAATGCATGATTGTCGGCGCCAGCAAATATATCGGCCGTTACACCATGGTTTCATTTATCGACAGCCTGCGTGAGTATTTGTTTTGACACCCTTCATCTCGGACCTCTCCGGGAATCCCCGCTGACCCGATAAACCGCAAACACATGAGCAATCCGTTTTTACATCCGCCCAAGATAACCCCACAATCCTTTCGCAACACCATTTTCACCGACCAGCAGGTTTTTCGTTGGTTTCTTTTTTTAACGGGCCGGCCCGCGGTACGCGCGGCGGTTGCCGGGTCCGACGAAGTGGCCGCGGCGTATCGAAGGCTGGCCCGGTGGCGGATGTGGCAGCGGGTGGCGCTGGGAGGCGTCCTGTCGGTTATCGGCGCGGTCATATTGACCCAACACTATGCCCTGACCCTGCTGCTATTTCCGCTGTGGGGAGGATTGGCGCTTGTGGAGCGCCCGCTTAAGGAGGCGCTGCATACCATCAGCCGGGCACTGGTGGACGTCCACTATGACGAAACCTCGTTTACCCGGCATACGCTTTACCAGATCGGGGAACGGCTCGGCCGCGAGTACGGTGTCCGTTCGCTGGTGGACGGTATCGCCTGGACAGATATTTTGATACGCCGGTGGCTGATTATTGTCGCGTTTCTGGTGGTCTTTTTATTTGTGATGAGTTTCTGGCGGGGGGTGCTGATGATCCTGATTTTATACTTCGCGGGCAATATCGTGGTGAATGCGGATCCCGTGTACCGGCGTTACATGAAGTGCACCACGCCGGCCACGAAGATAACTGCCAGGTAAATGTGGCCGAGAAACGAAGTGGTGGAAAAGAAGAAGAAATAAATGACCGGCCAGCCCTTACGCAGAACAAAGTTGTTGATGTGATCGTGCCGGAACACCAGCGTGTGTCCGCCGTAGTTCCGCCAGTTCAGATCGGTGATCCGGTCTTCGCGCAGCATATCCGTATGGACCTTGGTGCCGGGAAACGGCGTGAGCACGGAGATGACCGTGACGACAGGATGGATGGAAAAGCAGAACCTCCAGAATTTGATGAGGTTGCGCAGCCGGTCGGAGTCGAATCCGAATATGAAGTGGGCCTTGATTTTGATCCCCTGTTCGCGTATTTTCTGCGCGTAGATCCGGAAATTGTCCGCCATCGATAACTTCCCGCCCTGTTGCTTTTCGAAAGATCCCTCGGAAATCTCAAAGCCGATTAAAAGCCCTTGGCAGCCCGCCTCGCGCATGAGTTTTAAGGTTTGCTCGTTCTTGGCGACGTCGATGGTACACTGGGTCATCCAGCGCATCTTAAGCGGTTTGATGGCTTCGAACAACTCGCGGGCGTATCCGGGATCGGAATAGATATTGTTGTCGATAAACGTCACCTCGCGGTACTCGGTGCGCACCCGTTTCAGCAGTTGGACCAGATCGTCGATGCTCTTGGTCCGGACCTTACCCTCGCTGAGATTGGGCACCGCACAAAAGCTGCAGCGGAATTTACAGCCACGCGTGGTCTCCAGAAAATCGCGGACCATGGCCGGCGGGGACTTCATCAACTCGGCATGGATCAGTTCGTGACAATTATCCAGCGCGTGTCCCCGGTAGATCTGTTTCATCGCGCCGGCCTCGTAGTCGGCGATAATCTCGGGCCAGGCGCTTTCCGCCTCGCCGAGAACGACACTGTCGCAGAATTCCAGGGCTTCCTCAGGCATATAGGTGACATGCGGACCGCCCAGCACCACGGTCGACCCGCGCCGCCGGAACTCTTGCGCGATCTCGTACGCATCGGAGCAGTTGGAGGTAAAACAGGTAATGGCCACCAGCTTGTTCGGGGCGTAATAATGCGGGTGCCATGTCTTGAAGCTGAATTCCCGGAACCGGTAACCCTCAGGGGTGAGCGCCCGCAGGACCATAAAGGCCGGAGTATGGCGCGGCATGAACATCGAGCTGATGTAATAGAAGATGCCGCCGCCTAACGGATTGATAAAGAAAATTTCCTTGTCCGGATTGTATTCAGCCTCCAGCTCGGGATAGGTCCGCACCATCGCCTGGGCCAGATAGGCCAGCAGCAGGAAATCAAGGTAGATGATAAACAAAGAGGCAAACCGGGGCAACTCAATCACCGCATTTTGGTAATAATAGGGAAGATAGAAGCAAAATAACTTCAGGCCATAGATACCGAGGACCGTGGCCGCCTCGGAGCCCGACAACCGGACGCGCCGTCCCGGTAACTTCATCGGTTCGAGATATTTCCCGTAAAACACGGTGTGCAGCAGAAAGAATCCGATGAGTATGTCGAAATGGGCAAAGGCGTGGTAGATCTCGAACCGCGGGGGTATCAGTCCGCCGACAACCAGTCCCATATGGATCAGGACGAGGATCGCCGCCATAAAGGCGTACAGGGGCCAGTATTGGCGGGCGTTCTTGATAAACCGCCGGCGGTTGATCAGGTAGTGTTCCCGGCTGGCCAGTTCCGGGATAGTGGCCAGAATACCCGCCATCATCAGGATGCGCAACGGCACGATCAGCACGGCCGAGATCCAGGATTGTCCGGTCAGATTAAAGTAATTGAAGAAGACATCCAGCCAGAAAGCCAGGAAAATCAGTAAGATACAGGAATTGGTCAGGTGAAATGCGGCCGGCAGCAGGGGACGGGGATTGTTCATGGCCCTACTATAGCACAATTTTTGAGGGGGTGAAAGCGGTGAAAGTGTGCTATAATCTCCTTTCTAATGTCAGGAGCAAATACCTCTGCCCGTATGAAATCAACACCACTCATCGCCGTTGCGGCGTTAACCATACTGATCCTACCGGCCGGCAGGAGCAGCGCGGAGAACATCCGACTGACCTCCGGTGTCCAGCTTTCCGGCGAAATTGTCAGTCATGGTGCTACCGCCCTCAGTCTTTCCCGCAATTCCGAAGTGGTCGGCGTGCCCTATCGGCTTATTGAAAGAATCGATGAAGACGGCGACAGCCCATACCCCCAGATGGAAGATTTGAAGGACCGGTGGCAACTCGTCCGGAAAGCGCAGAACGACGGCGCGGCCGAATCCGTCGAAGTTCGGCAGAATGCAGCCGCCGGCCAGGCCCCCACGGTCGAGCTCTATATGACCCTGTGGTGCCCGTACTGCCGCAAGATGGAGGCCTGGCTTAAAAGTAACGAGATTAAATACCAGCGGTTCAACATAGATTACGACCAGGCGGCGCGGCGGCGTTATGAAGACCTGAACGGCCGCAGTATTCCGATGCTCAAGATTGGAGACACCATTATCCACGGTTATGATATCAGGGCCGTGCAACGCGCGCTGCAATGATCCCGGCGTGTGGAAAATCAGGACGGCGGTCCGGGACCGCCGATACTGGAAAGGGGAGGTTTGATTCATGAGAATAGGGGTGATGGTCTTACTGGTGTGGATGATGATAATTGCACCGTCGGCATGGGCACAGCAATCAGCCCTCCAGGCCGGCGTGGCCACGCGTCAGTCCACGCCGGAAACGGACGCCGAACCGGAACCTGAAGAAGATGCCGAACCTTTATCCGAAGCGGATCAGGCCTATCAGGACGCCATTATGTTGTTGCAGGCCGGTCAGCTTCAGGCCGGTTTACAAAAGATCGACCACGCATTGAAGGCCGACGAGTTTCACGCTCCCAGCCTTTTGCTGCTCGGGGAAGTCGCTCAGCAGAAAGGTGAAGAGGAAGAGGCCAAGGGCTACTTCAAAAAGATCGTCGAAGGCTCCAGGAAGAAACAGGGCATGGATGCCGATGACTATTTTCATCTCGGCACGGCGCACTACTATTTGGGCAATTACAAAGATGCCATATACGGACTGGAAAAGGCCATCAGCCTCAACGTCGACGTCGAATTGAAAATGATCATCCCGATGCTGTTCTCCTCGGCGGTACAATCGGAAAATATAGACCGGGCCGTTATGTACGCGAAGAAGTATGTGCAGATCGAACCCGAGAATAAACAGGCCTTGATGACACTGATCTCGGCGCTGTTCCAGAAGCAGAATTACCGGGAAGCCGAGGAGTACGCGAGGCAACTGCTGGATATTGACTTTGAAAACGTCGATGCCTACACCTATCTGGCCATGTCGCAGTTTTACCAGCAGAAATATACCGACACGATCATCAACGCGGGCAAGGCCATCAATCGCGGCGGCGACAGCAGCGAATTGTATTACATGCTCGCCGTCAGTCTTTTCGAGGACGAGGTCTATTTAAATGCCATCCCGCTGTTCAACAAATACCTCGAGGACGTTCCCGACGATTACCGCGCCTATCTTTACCTCGGCCAGAGCCACCAGGGTGTCGGCGAATATGACAAGGCCGAGGAAGCCTATAACAAGGCCATGGAGTTGCAACCGGATGATCCCTACGTCCACTATCAGCTCGGGACGTTGTACGAATTCGGACGCAAGAAGATGCGCGGCGCGCTGCCGCACTACCGGACGGCACTGATACTGGCCAAGAAGAGCGGCGCCAAGCCGTTGATTGCGGCCCTTGAGGAGCGCATCGACACCGTCGAATACGAAACCAGCTGGTGGCCGTTCAAGTAAAGATATTCGCGGACGGAGCTTTCGTCCGCCGATCCGGCAACAGGCCATATCAGCCATATTCCAGATACGGGAGAGGAAAGAGAATGCAGTCAATATTAAGAGTAGGTGGCGCCGTGTGCGTCATGACAGCCGTACTGGCTACCTGGGGTTCCGCGGCGACGTTGCAGGAACAGCTCGACGCGAAGCGGGATGCATTTATTGAGAGTGCGGAGCCGGAGAAAATTGCCGACTATCAGGCCGGCATCGATCAGGTGGCCGCTTCGGGGGTGCTGCAGTCCGCCAAGCAGGTCGGTGATATCGCGCCGGACTTTTCGCTGAATAGCGCCTCCGGATTGCGGATATCATTACAGGAACGGCTCAAGTACGGGCCGGTCGTTCTTATCTGGTACCGCGGCGAGTGGTGTCCGTACTGCAATATTCAATTGCAGGAGTACCAGAAGTATGCCGCGGAATTCGAGCGCGCGGGGGCCACACTGATCGCGATCAGTCCGCAGACGCCTGATCACACCCTGTCCACGCTTAAGAAAAACGACCTCGGATTTCAAGTAGTCAGCGATCCCAATCATCAGGTGGCCGAGCGTTACGGCATTGCGTACCGGGTGCCGACGGTGGTCCAGAAACATTTTGAAGGTCACATCGACCTCGATGAATACAGCGGTGAAAAGTCCCGGCGCCTGCCGCTGACCGCCGCCTATGTGATCGATACCGACGGTATGATCACCTACGCGTTTATCGATCCCGACTACAAAAAACGTGCCGATCCGGCCGTGGTCCTCCGTGAGGTCCAAAAGCTGCGTTAAATACATTCCACACCCATTCGACAACTAAAGGACTATTCATGACAACCAAGTTAAATTCCCTGATCCTCATCTTCTTATTTCTCATCAGCCAGGCGCTTCCCGCCAGCGCCCAGCAGCCGCCGTTCAAAACCAAACCCAACCCTTGGGAGGGCGTCGATTATGTGCCAGGCGAGGTTATCATTAAATACAGGGAGGACGTTCCCGACAACGCGCGTCAGGGTTTGGCCGCCCGTCTGGGCCTGCATCAAATGCGGCGGAACGCCCGCTTGGGGATCAACCGTTACCGTCTGCCGGCCGGCCGGCGCATGAAAGATTTTATCGAGGAGTGCCGTAAGGACCCGAATATCGAGTATGTGGAGCCGAACTATAAGGTGCATTTGCATTACACCCCGAATGATGAATGGTTTCCGTACCAGTGGAATTTCGACAGCTCGGGTACCGGCGGGATCCATATGCGTAACGCCTGGAATGTGAACCGGGGAGGGAACCCCGGCGTCGTCGTCGCGATCGTGGACACGGGGATCGCTTACGAAGATTACACCGATGTGATCAATTCATTTCGCTCGGAAGAATACTATCAGGCGCCGGAACTTTCTCAGACCAGCTTCGCGCCGGGTTACGATTTTGTCGACAATGATAATCACCCGAATGACGACTACGGCCACGGCACTCATGTCGCCGGTACGATCGCGCAAAATACCAATAATCTTGCCGGAGCGGCGGGGATTGCCTTTAAAACGACGTTGATGCCGGTAAAGGTTATCAACGCCAACGGTTACGGAAGTTCTTTTGATGTGGCCGACGGGATCATCTGGGCGGCGGACAACGGGGCCGATATCATTAACCTCAGTCTGGGGAGCCGGTTTTCTTCAACGGCCATTCGTAATGCCTGCCAGTACGCGCACGAACGGGGCGTTACGCTGGTATGTTCCGCGGGCAACGACAGCCGAGACGAAGTGGGTTATCCGGCGCGCTACGGCGAGTATTGTATCGCGGTGGGCGCCACGCGTTACGATGAAACGCGCGCCTTTTATTCCAACTGGGGCGTGGAACTCGACATCATGGCCCCGGGCGGGGATCTTAACGTCGACCAGAACGGAGACGGAATCCTCGACGGTGTCTTGCAGCAGTCGTTCCTGCCGGAAGACCGGTCGACCTTTAACTATTATCTTTACCAAGGGACTTCCATGTCGGCGCCGCATGTCAGCGGGGTGGCCGCATTGTTGATCGCCGCCGGGGTGGCTACCACCCCCGACGAAATTCGGGCGGCCCTGCAAAACACGGCCAAGGATCTGGGCGCGCCGGGTTGGGATCCGGATACCGGTTGGGGTCTGCTGGACGCCGAGGCGGCTTTAAAGTATTCCGGAGGACCTCCGCCGCCGGTCAACAATCCGCCCCAGGCGGATGCGGGCGGACCCTATACGGGAATCAGCGGCCAATCTGTAATCTTCGACGGACGCGACTCGTCTGATCCCGAAGGGGACCCGCTGACGTACCTGTGGAACTTCGGTGACGGAATTTCGGGTACCGGCGCCACACCGCAGCATACGTATGCGGCCGCCGGGACATACACGGTATCCCTAACGGTCAACGACGGACAAGCCAGCTCGGCCGCGGCGACGACCACGGCGGTAATCACCGGCGCTAATCAGGCCCCGTCCGCCGATGCCGGCGGGCCTTACGCGGGAGATGCCGGTGAGACCATCCCCTTCAGTGCCGCAGGCTCGTTTGATCCCGACGGGACGATCAGTTCCTACGCGTGGAACTTCGGCGACGGCACCGGCGGCAGCGGTGTTTCTGTGCAGCATGCCTATGCCAACGCAGGAAACTATACCGTCAGCGTGACCGTCACCGATAACGACGGCGCCACCGACAGCGATACCGCCACCGTCAACGTGGCCGACGTCACTCCTCCGGGAGGCAGCGTTGAAGTTTTTACCGACAGCTTCGAGAACGGGGAGTGGAACGGGTTGTGGACCGAAGACGGACAGAGTGATTGGCAGGATTCCTTTATCCGCTCCAGCGAAGGCCGGTATTCCGCTAATGTCGACGGTCCCACGGAGGACGGGGCGTTGACCTCCGTCACTATCAACCTGGCCGGGCATAACAACGCCACGGTGGAATTCACCTGGTTGATCCGCAGCTATCTGGATCCCGGCGAATATATTGCGTTCGACGTCTCCACCGACAACGGACAGAGCTGGCAGGAAAAGCGTCGGCTCAGGGGGGATGTGGATCCGGAGGATGTGTGGATCACGGAGAGCGTACAGGTGACGGGGATATCCCAGTTGCAGCTGCGTTTTCGCGGTTTCATGAACTTTGGGTCGGAAGACGGGCACGTGGACGACGTTCATGTGACGGCCTGGTAACATGGCCGCGCCGATGAAACCGGCCACCCTCAGTCAGAAAGTATTTGCGCGGTTTCTGCGCGGCAGCGATGATCTGAATCACCGGATGTATGCCGCCAGAAAAAACGCGTTGTTTAAAGAAGTGCATGGCCGCGTCTTTGAAATCGGCCCCGGTACCGGCGTAAATCTCGGTTACTATCCATCCGGAATTCACTGGACCGGCATCGAACCGAACCCGGTATTGCATCCCGTCCTGAGAGAGAAGGCGCGGGAACTCAATATCGCGGCGGATGTGCGCACGGTCCTCGACGAGGCCGTACGCGAAGACAAAGGCCGCGCCGATTTTGTGATCAGCACCATGGTCCTGTGTTCGGTCAACGATTTGGCCGGGACTTTAAGGTCGGTTCGCGACCTGTTAAAACCGGGCGGCCGGTTCCTGTTCCTGGAGCATGTCGTCGACCACGCCAATCCGGTACGCCGCTTTATTCAGCGGTCAGCCCCGTATACACCGTGGCGTTTCTTTTCAGACGGATGCGATCCGGGGAGGGATATCGCCGCCGCCATTGCCGCGGCCGGCTTCACTCACGTGGACTGCCGGCACTATTTACAGGCCGGGCCGGGTCTGATCGCCATGGTCAATCGCCCTCACATTTACGGCCACGCCGTAAAATAGTTATAACCCCATATATCTCAATCAATTGGCAGCAATTCACCACGCGCGTGGTGAATATTTGTCAAGGAGCATGTCCTGGTCTGTCATATTGACTATTTCCGCGCCTCTTTCTAGAATATATCTAGTAATATTACTTAACTTACGACGCTCTTCGGGGAACAAAAACGATGTTCCGGACAAAACTTTACAAGCCTGGTCGCAAATATCTGCAGTTATTGGCGGTGACAACCATATTGCTGTGTCCCGCGCCAGCGCATGCCGGATTGAATCTGAGTGTTACCCCCGTGAGCGGCGGAAACAGCATTCGTTTCGGCCGCGTCGATCTGCCCGCGGCCACGACCCAGGAAGTCCGCATCCGCATCAATTCCACCGAAGCCACGCAGTATCAGGTTTTTCAACGCGTCAGCCAGCCGTTCACCAATGAGCGCGGTGAGGCCCTCGACCACGACACAATTCGGGTTTCGGTGCTGACCGGATCCAACAGTGCCGGATCCGTGGAGCTGCAAACCGTGGAGGAACTCGGATATACCGAGCAACTGATTTACACCTCGACCAACAACGGTCTCAGTGACGGTTTGACTTTGATCTACCAGGTGGACGCCGACCGCATTACCCGCTCCGGAAATTTTTCCGGTCAAATCCTTTACACCGTACGTCCCATCGGGAGCGGCAGCCGTGTCGACGAACGGGTCCTCAATGTGTATATGGAGGTTGAGGGTGAACTCGATGTGCGCCGGGAGAGCGGCCGCGGCTCCGACATCGTACGGCTATACTCCGACAATCCGGGCTTTCAAGACGACTATTTTCGCGTTAGTTTCAGCGGGAACCGCAGCGGCCAACTGCGTATTTACCAGGAAGTCGTTCGTTATCCCGCGGATGACCTCAACGCCGACATGGGTGAGGGAACGGTCCAATTGTGGGCCACCGGCGGTGAGCTCGGAGAGCTGTCTGTTGCGCAGCCGGTCCCGCTGAGCCGCCAGCGGCTGTTGATATATGAGGGGAGCGCCGCGGCCGATGAAATCTGGATGCGCTTCCGGATTGACGGTGAAAAGGATCCGCCGCAGACCGCCGGGACATTCCATGGCCGCCTGCAGTACGTCGTCGAGACCGAGACCGCCACGCACGCGCTGCCCGTGGATTTAGAGATCGTCATCGCGCCGGTCTTTGAAATGACGACCGAATATCCGCCCGGCGGAATGTCTTTTCAGCGTCTGCTTCCGACGAGCGAACCGCAGTACAAAGAGGTCCTGGTCACGGTCAATACCAACACGGGACAACCTTATTTGGTCAGTCAGAATGTCCGTTCCGCCTTGACCAATGATGCGGGGGAGGAATTTAAGCGCGACAATTTTACTTTCAAGCAGGAGTTATCCAAAGATATCCGCGGCCGGGTGACCGATCCCCAATTTGTCCCGGTTCCGGAAGGTGAACATGTCATGTATTACTCGGATGAATTCGGGTCTCCGGCCAGCTTTCGTGTAATCTACCGTTTGCGACCCCATTCCCGCATGCTGGCGGGGGACTACAGGGCATCCGTTCGCTACACGTTGGAGGAGAAGTAAACGTCAACTTCGGGGGAAAAAAAGGAGGTGAGCCAACACCACATCTGATTTCCGGCGGCCCAGCAAGCCGTGGGAAATATGTCAATTATCCGTAAACCCAATAACCAAGTGAGGTCATTCATGCGAAAGCTTGCATTATTTATAATTTCCGGAGTAACGGCGGTCGTCCTGGCCGCGTCACCGGCAGCGGCACAAACCGATTTCTTTATCGATGCCTACTTACCGCCGGCCAGCGGGGCCGTTTACACGGTCAGCAAAGTCACCCCGGGACCCACAGACGTTTTTGAAGAACAGGCCGCGGGATTCGATGCCCTGGACTTCGGGCAGCTTGATCTCGACGCTGGCCTCGGCATATTCCTGCCGGCCTACTTTTGGGTCGTCGATGTCGGCACGAACGGCGCCGGATTCCCCGATCTTCAGTTCGCTTATGTTGACACCGCCAATCCCAACGGCGCCTTGAATGACGGTTCCGGGCTGGGCGGACATGGAACGGTGTCTTATCTGGAGGTCGTGGACAACGGTGACGGAACACAAACCGTCAACCTGATTCGCGGCGAGAGCCTTAATGACGCCAATTCATCAGGCGGACTTGATGAAACGGAATACGCCAACGGCTTTGCCCGGATCAGTTTCGGCATCGCCACCGGCGATCCGGCATTGGAGGAAGGAAGCGCGGTTCCGTTTACGCCTGCCGATGCAACCGGGACGTACTCGGGAACATTCACGATTACCGCTTCTTTTGACGTACCGTAATTAATGGCAACTCAGGAGGGGCGGTCCGTCGGGCCGCCCCTCTTTTAACCGGAATGAGATTATGAAAAGAATTTTAATGACAGCGTTTTTGGTCCTGTTTGCGACGAAGGCGGGGGCTCAGTTGCTGATGGAAGAGAGCCGGGTTCAGTTGACCGTAACTCCCGGAGAGACGGTGGTGGACGGGATGAATATCCACAACACCGGACAACAGGACGTCGACATCCGCGTGTATTGGCAGGATTTTGAATATGTCCCGCCCTATACCGGGAAAAAGAATTTTACTCCCCCGGGGACGTCGAAATATTCGATGGGCGAGTGGGTAACGTACTCTCCCCAGGTGTTGACCGTCCCCGCGCAGGGGAAGCGTGAAATCCGCTATACAATCAAGGTCCCTCCGGATGCGACCGGCGGCCACTACGGAGTCCTTTTCTTCGAAAGGTCCCTGTCAGCGTCACCGCAGAACACAGGGGTCAATATCATCACGCGACTGGGGTCGTTGTTCTACCTGGAAACGGTCGACAGCGACAAGTCGGCTGTGGTCGACGAAGTTCGTGTTCAGGATGAATTTATTCGCGGGCGGTTCGCGAATGAAGGCGATGTCTTTCTCTTTCCGCGGGGGGTGTACTACTTGGTTGATAACGACGGCGTTCCTGCCGATCGTGGAGAAATCGACACGATGTATGTTATGCCGGAAACGGCGGCGGAATTTACCGTGGTGCTCGATGGGGCCCTTGCCGTCGGCGACTACACCATGGTGATCACCTTCGACTTGGGCGGAGGGGAAAGTATTACTAAAGAAATCGATTTGACGAAATTCAACACAGGACAGTATCAAATCAGGCAAGTTCGGGACTAGCGCGCGTTTTACACAGCCAGGCATTGATCACCTCAGTGATATGAGAAACCATCCGCCGTCGGAGACGGGCTTGTAAAAGGGAAGGATTGACCAATGCAGCGAGTTTACGGGACATTTACCCGGCAGCCTACGGTTGAGCGGTATGATTCGTTTCAAACAACTCTTCGTATGTTTTCTTTTGGCCGCCCTGCTCGGCGGTCAGACCGTGCCTGCCGAGAGTGTGTCCAATTACCGCGACTATATCATCAAAGCCACTCTGGCGCTTGAGGACGAGGACTTTCCGGCCGCGCTGTCATTGCTAAAGGCCGCCCACTTCGCCGACCCCCGGCAACGCGAACCTTTTGATCTGCTTGAGCAGCTTCCCGCCTTCAACAACTACCGACGATCCCTCCGCCACTACTTTGACATGGCCACCGCGTATTATATGCGGGGCGATTACCGCAATGCCCGGTTTTTCTACGCGGCCGCCCATCACGTGGATCCGTCGGTGCCCGGGGTTCAGAAACTCATTCATCACGTCGACCTCGTCCGCCGCGGAGAGGTTGCTCCGTTGACGGATGAACGCAGTCTGCGACAGTACGGCGACACTCTTCACGTTGAGGCCGAGCCGGTACAGGTCAGCGCCATCCGCGCCGAGCACGTTACGGGCCGGACCTACACCGTGGATCATCCTCCGGAAGTCGACGAGATTTTGGCCAAGTACCGGAACGACAGCGAGAGTTTGGAACGGGAACGCCAACGTAAAATTGATGCCGCCCGGCAAGAGGTCGCCCGGCGTCCCAACGACATATCACGGATCATTCAATCACAGCAGCTCAAGCAACAGGCCGTACGTACACTGACGACCGGGGCACAACCTCCGACTCAGTACCGGCAAACCGGGTATCCTCAGACCGCCGGCCGCAGTATCCCGGTCCCGCCGCCCAGTGACGTCGGCCCGGAGGAGGCGGTGACCAGTGAACCGGAATCTGCCGCGACCCGTCGACGACAGATTCAGACAGAAAAGAGGGAGGATCAGCGCGGGGGAGCCGGTGGTGATAAAGAAGTCATCCGGACGGCCGCGGTGATTAGGCTTGACGATGAACTCTGGGCGCGGCAACCAGGGAGCATACTTGAGATCGAATTCGGCGAGTCGCTGGTTCTGGAGGGCGAGGGGGTGAAACGATTTTTGATCATTAATCCGGAAGTCAGTTCAGCCGAACGGGAATCCACGGATCGCGTCCGGATCACGATGAATCGTCGGGGAACGACAATTTTTCATATTTGGGATGAGCGTGGCCGCTGGACGTTTAATTTGAAAGGGGTCATTCCCACAACGCATGCCGCTGTCGGCCAGCAGGCGGGCGACGCCTTCGAACGTCATGCGACGCCCTTCCGGGTCAGCTATTCAAATAATTGGGGAAGCTTTTACCTGGGAGACAGTCCTGATAATTTGGACAGACAGAACCTCAGTTTCACGCAGTGGGTCGGGATCTATGGAGACACGCCTTACGGTTTTCTGGACGCATCGGCTAACTTTTTCCGCTTTGCCGATTCCACTGAAAATACCGGCCGCACGCTCGGTTTGAGTAACGCGAATCTGGGACCGTTCGAGGATTTTTCCATCCGCGGTTGGGATGCCTCCAAGCGTTTTTCCGATCTGTCGCTGCCCGGACGGTTTTTCCGCGGGGCCTTATTCGATAGTTTCGCGCTGGATCGTAAAGTGCAGTTCAGTTACCTGAAGGGCCAGGACCGAGCCGTATTTTTGCAGACTTCACAAGGCGTCAGTGAAGTCCGTAAGTCGTATATTGAAGGCGCGCGGCTGGTGCTGTTTCCGGAGGACGAGCTTCAATTTGCTTTTAACTACGCACGCGGTCACGGGGCAGAGCGCCCGCGTTTTCTCAATGACAAGGTTTTCTCCGTGGAAGTCAAGAACCGTTTCGGCGAGGTGGACACCCATTTGGAAGTCGCTTACGATGAACATAACTTCGGGACACTGCTGCTGACTGATTATCAGGAGGGGGATGCCCGGCTGCGGGTCAATCTGCGCGATCTGCAGGATGGATTCACAACGATCAGTTCGCGTCCGGCTGACAGCGGGGAGGTGGGCGGCAACATCATCTTCGATTACCGGCCGGAAAACCGGCAGCTGACCACAAATCTCGATTTGTACCGGGATCGTGAACAAAAGAATCCGGACGACCCTGATAATATCAATATCGATCTGGGAACCGTATACACGCAAAAACTGGGCCGCGGGTACTCCTGGAGCAATTCTTTCTTCTTTTCGCATACGCCGCAGCTGATCTCCCCGCGATTGTCGATCCGCTGGAACACTTCGCTATCCAAAACGTTCCGGATTATTTTCGACCGGGATCTGTCGACCTATGTGACGTTAAGCGGGCAGCTCAGCCGCTTCGACAAGAGCCCGGCGTCCGAATATGACCGTTACGGCGTGGGGGCGGGAATCCGGATCCCCTTGATCGACCGGCTCAGTTTTTTCGCCAATTACGAACAGTCGTATGTGGAGGTCAAACAACCGCGTGAGCGCAACGAACCTAATGTTATGAGCATGGGGGTGAGCTACGCGCGGAATTTCGGGAAAAAACTCAGCGGTCGGGCCAGTGTTTCGTATCGCAACGAGGAGAATACCGAAGGGCGTTTCAGCTTTCTGGCGGGATCCGATACCATCCGCAGCAGCATCGGCATCAGTTATCGGCCGGTCCCGCAGGTGGAGGTTTTTCTGGACGGGAGTCTGCGCAATGTCCTCAGCGAGGCGGCCACACAGCCGGCCTACAATGACGCCGACGTGCGCCTCGGGATGCGCACCGACTGGGAGACGATGTTCCGCTGGGATCCGACGGCCACCGTGCGTGGAACCGTATATAAGGATTTTAACCGCAACGAGATTCAAGATCCGGGAGAACCCGGTGTGGAGGGGATCGTGGTCCGGATCGGAAATTCCACCGTCACCACCGGGCCGCGCGGGACCTACCGCGGCACGGCACGCGCCAAGAAAATAAAGACCGGTCTGGATTTCGGCAGCCTGCCTCAGGGATACTCCCTGCAATCGTATCTCATGAAGGACATCGCCGTCCGGCAGGGAGAAACCTACGTGATTGATTACGGATTCGTGATCCGATCCGGGGTCTACGGAGTGTTTTTCGAGGATGTTAATGGTAACAAGCAGTACGAAGCGAACGAGCCCACGATCGCCAGGGCATTGATGCGATTGGACGGCTCCGAAGTGGCGGCCGCTGATTTTGAAGGAGTCTACCAATTCTACGACGTTGCCCCCGGTGATCATATCCTTACCATCGATGTCAACGCCCTGCCGCGCGAATTCCTTCCCACGATCCGTCTCAAGAACAAGATCACCGTCCAGGAAGGGCGGACTTATATGTTCCATGTTCCCTTGAAGCGCAGCGTTAAGTAAGGCCGATCATACATACCTAACTGTGCGTTCGATTCTGTCGAACATTTCAATCTCCGTTTGGGGACGGATGGAATTGCGGTGAGAATAGGGAATGAGGATAAAACCTGTGGGGGAGGTAAATCTTAGAACCGCTTCCCGCGGGCGGACACTCGATTTATCGCACGACATATGTCCGCAACAGGATGTCGCGGTCGCCGCGCCGGATGTGTTCCTCGATCATCTCCAGGCCGGTATCGGTGTGGGAAAGCGCCAGTGTCTGATCCAGGTCGTCCTCAAAAGGCGGGACGTTGACTCCGGGGATGGCTGGGATGGTCACCGAGAGGTGGTACTGCACCGTCTGTGCCGTGGCAAACGGCGAGACCGTGATCACAAAGAAAAGGACGGTGAGTCCGGTGATGCGAAACGTCCGGCGTAACATGGAAAGCCTCCTCATACGCGGGCCTTTTTACAAAAAAAGGCCCTCACCGAACGGCGATGAGGGGCGCAAAGATTACGGAAACTATTTAACTGCAATAGTTAACGGCAACCAGACAGCCATGCCGCGCGGTTGGCGCGGGTTAGGCTCACGGCTTTGTCCAAGGGTTTTCGTTCAGAAAACCCATGTCCTGTTCCGGATCCCTCCGGACAGGGCCCCCACCTTTCGGTGAGTTTACCAAGATCCTAATTGTCAATACTTCCAAAGGCGGTTCAAGTATACCACACGGCCTGCGGAGTGCCCAAAATTCCGGGCCGCCGGCCGGCCGGGGCCGCAAGACCGCTTATTCGCTTTACACCCCCCGGCATAAATAGTAGTATGAGATCAATTATCCGAATTTCGAACGCGACCCTGCACACGCCTCCGCGCGGCGAAAGGCTCCCATGTCCGACACAACGCAGCGACTTATTTTCTTTGACGGCGTCTGCGGTCTGTGTAACCGGTTTGTCGACTGGGTCATCCGGCACGACCGCAAGGGCATTTTTATGTTCACGCCGATCCAGGGGGAGACGGCTGCCGGCCTTATTGCGCCGTTGCCGGCCAACACCGATGAATGGAGTATAATTTACCGCGATGCCGAAGGCAAATTCACGCGCGCTTCGGACGCGGTCTTGACGATCCTGCACGATCTCGGCGGGGGGTGGCGTATTCTGGCGTGGTTTAAGGTCCTGCCGCGGGACTTTCGGGACTTTTTCTACCAGTTCGTGGCCAAGCGCCGGTACCAGTGGTTCAAAAAGCGCGCGCAATGCCGGCTGCCCACGGCCGAGGAGCGCGCCAAGTTCTTACCCTAATTTATCTATGATCACCTATTCTTCCTTCTGGCCCAAGGTCCTGCTGCCCGTGATACTGATCATACTCGGACTCGCGGTTTACGCCAACAGCCTGAACGGGGACTTTCAGTTCGATGACCACCCGGTGATCGTCCACAATGAGGCGTTGCGCGCCGGCAGTCCGGCCGGTCTTTGGGCGGCCCTGCCGCATCCCAGCCGGGCGGTGGCTTACCTGACCTTCTGGATGAATTACCGGCTCACCGGGCCGGAGCCGTCAGGCTTTCACGTCGTCAATCTTCTGATTCATCTGATTAATACGCTGCTGGTGTACGCGTTGGTTTTGGCGCTGGCCGGGACGCCGGCCGTTCAACGCGGGCGGGGGGCTGACGGCGCCTACGGACTTGCCTTTACGGCAGCTGCCTTGTTTGTCTGTCATCCGTTGAACACGCAGGCCGTCAGCTACATCACCCAGCGGTTTACCTCACTGGCGGCGCTGTTCTATTTGTTGACGCTGTGGTGCTATCTGCGCGGCCGTTTGAGTTCTGTGGGGACGGGACGCGCCGGGTGGTGGGCGGCGGCTTTGGTTAGTACTCTGTGCGGGATGTTTACCAAGCAAATCACGTTGACCGTCCCGCTGATGATCATTTTGCTGGAGTTCGCGTGTTTCGATCGTCGTCGGCCCGGGGCCGCGGCGGGACTGTTAATCGCGGCGTTGTTGATGGGGGCGGTGATCCCAGCCATGTATCATTTCCGCGCGGATCGCATCTTGAGTATTACCCACGAAAACGGAAATCATTCGGGTGATATTGTTAACGCCGGCACGTACGCCCTGACTCAGCCGCGGGTGGTGGCGACCTATCTGCGGTTGCTGGTCTGGCCGGCCGGGCAGACGCTGCTTTATGATTTCCCGGTGACAGCGGGGTGGACGGACCCGCGGCTCTTGGCCAGTTCTGCGGTGCTGCTCCTATTATTCGGTGCGGCCTTGGTACTGTGGGACCGCGCGCGGCTCGTCAGTGTCGGTATTCTGTGGTTTTTTATCGTGCTGCTCGTCGAGGCGACGGTGATCCCGATCCGGCATGTGATCTTTGAACACCGTGCCTACCTGCCGTGCGTGGGGCTGTTGCTGGCGGTCGCTTGGGCGTTGCATACCGGGGTCCGGTCGCGGCCGGCCCGGGTGGCGGTCACGGCCGGGTTGATCGCGGTATTGAGCGTGCTGACGGTTCAGCGTAACCGCGTATGGCAGAGCGGGGTGGCCATGTGGACCGACGTCGTCCGCAAGACACCGGACAACGCGCGGGCGCACTACAATCTGGCTTATGAATATCTTAAAGACGGCAAACCGGCGGCGGCGCTTGACCATTTTAACAAGGCCGTGCTCATCGATCCGGATTATGAACTCGCATACGTCAACCGCAGTCAGCTGCTGCTTGATATCGGAAATCTGGAACTTGCCCTGCATGACATCAACCGGGTGCTGAGACTCAATCCGCGGCGGGCCGGGGCCTATCTGAACCGCGGCGCGATCCTATTGCAGGCCAAACGTTACGACGAGGCACTGGACGACTTTGAGAAGGCACACCGTCTCGATCCGAATTTGGCCGGCACGACCGTCAACCGGGCATTGGTCATGGGGCACCTCGGCCGTTATGACGACGGGCTGCGCCTGCTGAATGAGATGAAGGACGTTGATGCCGATGCCAAATATTACAATGTGCGCGGGGCGTTGCTGATGGGGGTCAACGACCTGACCGGCGCGCTGGAGAGCTTCAGTGCCGGTATTGCTCACGATCCGGCCTTGGCTGAGCTGTACCGCAACCGCGCGCAGGTCTTTCAGGCCCTCGGCCGCTATGAACGGGCCGAGGAAGATTTGACCGCCTTGATCGCGCGCGGGAATGGGACCGCGGAGGTTTATCTGCAACGCGCTTATGTGCGCACGCGCCTGCAGCGGCTGGCGGAGGCGCTGGATGATTACGGCGCGGTCGCGCGGCAGCGGCCCGGGCTGGTCAAGGTTTACCTGGAGCGCGGAAAAATTTACTACCGGCAGGGAGAATTCCGCCGCGCAGCACAGGAACTCGATCTCTATCTGAAACAGACCCCCCGGGCGGCCGACGCTTTTATGCTGCGCGGACTGAGTCACTATGAGCTGCGTGACTTCAACCAGGCGCTGGCCGACTTTAAGCGCGCGCGAGATCTCGGCTATGACGTCGACGATACCTATTTTGACCGGACCAGAAAGGCGATGGGAAGTATATGACGGATTGGATCAAAACTCACCGCTACCGGCTGGCCGTGGCCGCTCTGCTGATCGCCACCGGTATGATGTATTCGAATGTGCTGCACGGTCCGCCGATCTTCGACGACATCGGGTACATCAAGAGTAATGCGAATATCCGCGACATAACCGACATCAATGCCATCTGGCACGCGTGGAAGCACCCGGCCCGATTTGTGGGCTATTTCACCTTTGCCTTGAATTATGCGATTCACGGTTACAATTGGCTCGGCTTTCATGTAACCAATATCGGCATTCACATGGTCAACGTACTCCTGGTGTGGTCATTGGTGCGCCTGTTATTCCGCTGCGAACGGATGCGCGATGATCCGCTGCGGCCGGATGCGGAGCTGGTGGCGCTGATCACCGCGATGCTTTTTGCGGCGCATCCGATGCAAACGCAGGCCGTCGCCTACATGGCCCAGCGTTTTGCGTCGCTGGCGACGCTGTTTTATCTGTTGAGCCTATGGTGCTATTTGCAGGCGCGGCTATGTCCCCGCCGGGCGCTGCCTTTCTTGGCCGTGGCCGGATTCAGCGCGCTGTTGGGGATGTTCACCAAGCAGATCACCATCACCTTGCCGGTCGCGATATTACTGGTGGAGTTTCTCTTTGTGCGTCCGCGAGGGAAGGGCGGGCGCATCGACTGGCGTATCGTAGGCGGCACCGGACTTTTCCTGTTGATCGTGCCGGCGATCTTTAAGTTCAATGCCCCCGCGATGCTGACCATTGAGCACCATTCCGGTTCGCACCGGGGGGATGAGTTGTACAACATGGTCTATTTGATGACTCAATTCCGGGTCATCTGCACGTATCTGAGTTTGATGTTCCTGCCCGTGGGACAGAACCTGCTGTACGATTTTCCCGCCTCGTACTCGATGCTGGAACCGCGCACGTTTTGGTGCTTTGTTCTGCTGGTGGCCATCTTTGGTTACGGTATCCGCCGGCTGGGATCGAACCGGTTGCTGGCCTTCGGCATCTTCTGGTTTTTTCTGACCCTGGCGGTAGAGTCTTCGGTGATCGTCATCAAGCACGTGATCTTTGAACACCGCATGTACCTGCCGTCCTTTGGATTTTTCCTCTGCGTCAGCGCGTGGCTCCTCGAGACATTCCGCTCACGGAGCAAATGCCTTGCTGCCGCGACCGTGATTACCCTCACGCTGGCCGTGCTGACCTATCAGCGCAATTTCGTATGGGCGGATGATATCGCGATGTGGGAGGATGTGATCGCCAAGGCGCCGGAGAAGTCCCGTCCGCACATGAATCTGGGGATTGCCTACGTCGAGAGAAGCCAGTGGGAGACGGCGATTCGCCATTTGGATACGGCCATTGAGAAATACAACCGTAATCACGCTGCCTACAGCAACCGCGGTATGGCCTATTTCGCGCTGGGAAAACCCGAACGGGCGATCCAGGACTTTAACCGGGCGCTTGAGATCATGCCGGATTATCAGGAGGCTCTCATCAACCGGGGCAATTATTACAGCTACGTCAAAGACTACGCCAGGGCGATTGCCGACTACGACCGGGTCATCGCCCTGAATCCGCAGGCGGTCGAGGCCATTCACAATCGAGCCAATAAGTATTACCAGATGGAGAATTATGACCGCGCTCTGGAAGATTACGACCGGGCGCTCAATTTGCGGCCGAGTTTCGTACGCGGGTACACCAGCCGCGGCCAGGTCTATTCCCGGCTGAAGAAGTTTGAACTGGCCCTTGATGACTTCAGCCACGCCATTGAACTGGATCGGGAGAATCAGAGCGCCTTGTTCGGCCGGGCCACCACCCGCTTCAAAAAGGGTGATTTACATTTAGCCTTGGACGATTATAATAGACTTTTGGAATTAAACCCCAATCACAGCAAGGCCCGGGCCCTGAAACGCAAATTGCTCTCGGTTCTCAAACAGCAATCCGCGGTTCCGTCCGGCCCCTAATCCCGCGCAGCATGAAACCGGAACACCGCAAATACATCCTTAAACACCACGATCAACACACTGCCGAGCAAATCGCCCACCATCTGAATCTCAAGGAACGCACCGTTCAGCGCTATATCGACTCCCTTAAGACCAAAGACAAACCGGTCAGCAGCGAGGCGGCCGGATTCGCGCCCCTCACAGACAAAAGAGTGCGCCCGAACTGGTGGCTGGTCCTGGCGGTGGCCCTGGTCGGTTTTATTTTTTACGCCAACGCGCTGCAGGGCGAGTTTATTTGGGATGACAATATCCTGATCCGCAACAATACCGACATCCGCAGTTGGAGTAACCTCGACAAGGTCCTTTTCGGTAATCTGGGGGGCGAGAAGTTGTACTACAAACACTCGTCCTTCCGTCCGGTGCAGACGATTACGTATATGTTCGACTATTCGTTATGGAAGATGCGGCCGTTCGGTTTTCATTTGACGAGTATTGTCTGCCATCTGCTGGTCGCGGTCTTCCTGTATTTGCTGGTAGTGAAGTTATTCGCGAGCAATTTTATCGCTTTTATCACTGCGGTCCTGTATGTCCTGCATCCGGTCCACACCGAAGCGGTTACTTATATCGCGGGCCGCGCCGATCCTTTGTCCTCGATGTTTATGCTGGCCTCGCTGGTGTTTTATTTCCGGATGGTGGAGCGGGAGAATATCCTCGACGGGATCGGCATGGGGCTATGCTATCTGCTCGGTGTCCTGTCGCGGGAGAACGGGCTGATGGTCCCGGTGTTTGCTTTGATGTACCACTTCGCGATGCGTAAAAAAATCCCGTGGAAGCCTTTCGTGATCTACGGTACGATCGCGGTGGTTTACATCATCCTGCGCAAGTTGGAGATTCTTGGGGGGATGGGTTTGAAGGAACCGACCAAGACCTCGGTCTTCGAACGTCTCCCGGGATTCTTTGTGGCCTACAGTTCCTACTTCAAACTGCTGGTCGCGCCGTTTCAATTGCACATGGAGTATCTGCGTCCGATGTTCCCGTGGTCCGACCCGCGGGCGGTGCTCGGACTGATTCTGTTCGTGGCCACGATTGCGGTGGCGATCTGGTTCCGCAATCGCAAACCCTATGTCACATTCGGCATTCTCTGGTTTTTGGTGGGATTGTTTCCGGTGTCCAATACGTTCGTCGTGGTCAACGCGTACATGGCCGAACACTGGTTGTACATTCCGGCGATGGGCCTGTTTTTAATTATCGGTCATCTGTTCGCCGATTGGACCGTACGCAACAAGGCCATGCTCGGGCCGGTGGTGGTGATTGTGGCCGGGTTAAGCCTGTTTTTCGGCGTGCGCACTTACCAGCAGAACAAGACCTGGTTGAATCAGATCGCCTTTTATGAGCGGACCCGGGAGTTCGCGCCAAACAGCGGCCGCTTGCATGCCGATCTCGGCGAAGCTTATTACCGCGTGGGCCGCGTCGAGGACGCGCGGGATTCCACGATCCGTGCGATCCAGTTGCGTCCGAGTTACTATGCCGCGTGGAGCAACCTCGGGACCATCTACATGCGGCTCGGCGAGACCAAAAAAGCGATCGATGCGTATGAAAAGTCCCTCAAGATCCGGCCGAACTACTTCAACGCTCATTTCAATCTGGGTAATCTTTATAAGGAACAGCAGGATTTCGACAAAGCGATCGAACACTATCAACAGGCCATCAATTACATGCCGAGTCTAACCCAGGCCTATAACAATATTGCCATCAGTTACAACCAGAAGTCTTTGATCGCCAAGAAACTGGCCGAGACCAGCCGGAAAAAGGGGATGGCGGAGGAGGCGCGGCGGTTTACCAAGGAAACAAAGCAATTCAAGCTGGAGGCGATCAAGTTTTATAAAAAGGGGATCGAAATCGAACCCACCAACACCAAATTCTATAATAATCTCGCCAGCGCGTACAGTGATCTGGGCCGTCACCAGGAGGCCGTGGAGCTGTACAAAAAGGCGCTGGCCCTGGGCGGGTCTGCGTACGATCAAGCCGTTATTCAGTACAACCTGGCCCTGGGGTATCATCGCCTCAAAGACAAAAAGAATTTTACGTTATCGTTTCAGAATGCCAACAGCATCCCGTTGCAGTCGGCGCCGATTTATCAACAGCTTGCCTCGATCTATGCCGGGGCTGGTCTGAAAAAGGAGGCGGCACTGCTCATGCAAAAGGCCCAGCAGGTCCAATCCACATCAGCTAAAGGACACCCATGAGCAAACATAAGAAGAGGAAGGCCTCCCGCGGACCAACTCTCAGCCGCGGCGCGACGCCCGCTCTCGCCGAACCCAAGTCCAAGAAAACCTGGTACGAATTGATGGCTTGGCCGGTGCTCATCCTGACCTGCCTGGTTACGTTTCTATTGCTTGTTCACGGGGCTGATTATGAACGACGGCAGGGGGCCTATACATTTGATGAAAGTGTTTATGTCAATCTGGCGGTCAATCTGAAACAAGGCGATCCCTACAACACGCTCCGGTTATGGGAAGAGCGCCACCGGTCGCGGTTGCTGCCCAATTACATGAAGCGGCCGTTATACAAGCACCCGCCCATGTTTCCGTGGCTGGTGTCGATGTCCTACGCGATGCTGGAGCAGAAATCCGCCTACAGCTATCAGGAACTGTATGAGGCCGGGTCCAAGGTCTCGAACGTGATGGTCTGTCTGCTGCTGGTCCTGTGCTTTCGGTTTGCGCGGCGGTACTTCGGCTATCCGACTGCTTACGCCGCGCTGTTTCTGCTGGCTATCGATCTTAATATCACGTTGTGCGGGCAAAAGGTGTGGATAGCCGCGACGCTGGCGTTTTTCACCTTTGCCACGTTGTATCTGTTGTTCAAGGCGTGCGAAGAGCACCGGGCCTGGTTTTACCCGGCGGGCGTGGTGTTCGGTCTGGCGATGCTGACCAAGTATACCGCGGTACTGGTGGTGCCGGTCCTGTTGTCTTATATTCTGATTTACCGCCGGGAACTTCTGCGGTCCAAAGAGTTCTACCTCTTTTTCTGCATCGCTTTTGTCGTGTTCCTGCCCTGGCTGATCACCAATCTGAAGGTGTACGGCATGGAGACGTTTACGATGATGGTCCTGCGGCAGACGGCCGGCCCGCGCAAGATGCTCTATTTCGCGCTTTTTGCCGCGGCGGCGATTGCCTCGGTCTGGGGCGGTATCGTCCTTTACCAGCGGCTGGCCAAGGCGGCGGCACAGGATCCGCGAGCCGGATCGGGCCCGCAATGGCTTCCGTTCACCGCGATGGCGGCGATCGGATTATTCTTCGCCGCGCTGTGTCTGCACAAACCGTACGTGGCCAGCGCGCTGAAGTCACTCAATTGGGCGGAGATTCCCAACGCGGGGTGGGACATGAAGATTTACCGGCAGGAGCCGTGGTATTTCTATTTCAAGCAGCACCTGGAGTATTCGCCGTTTTATCTGCTGATGTTCGTTGCCTTTCTGCGCGCGCCGTTGGGCCGGAGGCAGGAGGTGTTTCTGTTGCTGAGCAGCGTGTGGGTCCTGTTATTTGCCACAGTCTGGAAAAACTTCCAGGGACGCTACGCGGTGCAATTTGTGACGCCGGCGGTGATCCTCATCGCTTCGACGATCGTTGTCGGTTATCAAATGCTGTTACGGCAGAAGAATGTCTACGGTTACGCCGGATTGACCGTGGTGAGCCTGGCGTTGTTGTATGCCGCCCTCAAGGCATTGAAGGTTTATCACGCCATTGCCCTTAACAATAATGTCGCCTACTTCTGATGATCTGCCCGTTATGTCAAACTGCCGATAGCGAACATGTCCATCAGCGGACCGACAAGAGCTACGGCCGCCGGGATTACTACCGCTGCGGCCGCTGCCGGATCATCTTTCTGTCACCCGATCAGCTTTTGACCCCCGACCAGGAACGCGCCCGTTACGATTTGCACCAGAACCATCCGGAAGACCACGGGTACGTAGACTTTCTCAACCAATTGATCGAACCGCTCAGTAAACTTCTGCCGGCCGGCGCGCGCGGTCTCGACTACGGTTGCGGGCCGGGGCCCACTGCCTCGGTACTGTTGCGGCGGCTCGGTTTCGAAACGTTGGTGTACGATCCGGTCTATTATCCGGAAGATAACCTGCTGGAGGAATCCTATGACTTTGTGACCTGCACCGAAACGGTAGAACATTTCTACCATCCGCGGCGGGAGTGGGAGCGGTTCGCTCAGCTGGTCAAGCGGGAAGGCGGGCTGTTAGGGATCATGACCGGAATGTACCGCGACGTGGAATCTTTCCGGGACTGGTGGTACCACCGTGAACCCACGCATGTCAATTTCTATCATGCCGACACCTGGCCGTGGATCGCCGCGGAGTGGGGGTGGCGTGTCCTTCATCAAACCGAGCGGGTCGTCATCCTCGGACACTGATGCCGGAGGGTGAGCAACAGGACCAAAGCCCTGGCCGTTTTGCGCCGCGGCTGTTTATATAGGGAAGTGAACGTTTGCCCGCGGAGGGATGAAAACAACGGGTCCGGGCTGGTAGGCACCAAAATTACAGGTGAGAGTGGGACATCTGACTTTACCTGTCCAGAAAAATCTTGGGGCCGCAGATAAGTCCGCGGCCCCAAAATTTAGAAGGTGAACGGAGAGACAGGGATTCGAACCCTGGAGCCATTTTTCAATGACCACACGCTTTCCAAGCGTGCGCCTTCAACCGCTCGGCCATCTCTCCTGATATCTAGCTTTGAATGAGGACCGGACAACCGGTCCGCTATCGATGAAGAAATCAAGAATATCACACAAGCCCCTGCAATGCAACGATATTCTCCCAGCGGCAACGGAATATTCTTGCAACTACCGCCCAATCGTGTATATTAATATATCCGCTTGCGGTGAAAGGATTTGAAGATATGGATCTGGAAAAAGCCTGGAATTCCGCTCTCAAAGAGACCGAAATCATCCGTGCCCGCGTGGCTGCGTTGCCTACGGCCACAGCCACTTCCGTTCCTTATGTGCTGCTGGCAGAGTCGTCCATTAATGTCGGTGATACCGTTGTACGTACCGGAGAAGTCAAGGTCGACAAACCGTCACTCATCCTGCCGCCCAATAATCCCCAGTTCGAGGGTTTTGAATTCGATCAGCTGAACGCCTTCAATCAGAATGCCATGGTCAATTTTCTGCTGATTCGCGGGGTCAGTATCCCGTCATTCCGCTACGACAACCGGACCCAATCAATATCCGTATTCGAAGGCGATTTGAGCAAAGCCGTCAAACATTTTCAGAATGAACTCAGCCGGCAGGAAAATGTAACGACCGGCCTGATCAAGGGGTCTGAGGAGTTTTGGCCGTTCTCAGTCCTTATTTTTACCTGCACGCAGGTTGCGCGCAATGCCGACATCGACATCCGCAAACTGTTGGAGCGCTTCAAAGATGACCATCCCTAAACAAAGGAATCCTTCATGAAGAAATTTTTTTCCGCCGTCGCTGTGCTGATCCTGTTGTGTGTTCCCCGCGTCGGCGATACCTATGAGCCCAATATTACCAAGCGCGTCCTGAAAAGTAACGGTTTGACCGTCGTCATCCAGGAGATGCCGAACAATCCCATGGTTTCGGTCTACATGCTGGTCAAGGCGGGCTCGGCCACTGAAGATAAATTTCTGGGCACCGGATTGTCGCACTTCCTGGAGCATATGCTTTTTAAGGGGACGGAGAAGCGCGGCGTCGGACAGATTCCCGCGGAGATCCAGGCCGTGGGCGGCAGCCTCAACGCCTCGACCAGCATGGACTTTACGATCTATACGATCAATGTTCCGTATACGGAGTTCGAGACCGGTTTGGACGTGGTCACGGATATGGTCCTGAACTCGGTTCTTGATCCGGAGGAGGTGGCCAAGGAACGCGATGTGGTGTTTAATGAAATGCGGCTGGTCAATGACCGGCCCCAACGCCGACTCACCCGCATGATCTACGAGACCATGTTTACCGTTCATCCGTATTATCATCCGATCATCGGTTACAAGGATCTCCTGGCGCAGATTTCCCGTGATGAGATGTGGGAATACTACAAGTCGCGCTACTTCATCAATAACATGGTCCTGGCGATTGCCGGAAACGTCAAGGCCGAAGAAATCATGCCGATGATAGAAGAGAAGCTGAAAGATTATCCGCGCAAACCGTATTTGGTCCGCAACCTGCCGCAGGAACCCGACCAGGTCTCGCCCCGGCGTGTTGAAGAATACTTCGAGACGGATGTCACCCGCCTGACCGTCGCGTATCCGTCGGTACGCATGTTGAACCATGACGTGTACGCACTGGATGTCTTGGCCCAGGTACTCGGTGAAGGCGAAAGTTCACGGTTGTACAAAGATCTGTTCAAGGATCGGACCCTGGTCTCCTGGATCAGCGCCGGCAACTATACTCCGGTGGACAAGGGGGTCTTTGATATCACCGCCACCTTGGAAAACGAGGACAACGTCGAAGTGGTTATAGCGGGGATACGCGATCACATCGCGCGCATCAAGGCCAAGGGAATTACCGCGGAAGAGTTGGCGAAGGCCCAGACCCAGGTGCTCAGCGATTTTATTTTCGGCAACCAGACCACGCAACGGGTTGCCTGGTTTATGGCCTACGACGAGGCCTTCACGGGAGATCCGGCCTTCACGGCGAATTACGTCAAGGGTATTGAGGAGGTCTCCGCCGCCGATATCAAACGGGTGGCCATTGAATACCTCAAGCCGCAAACGGAGACTATTTGCATCCTGCGACCGAATTCCAGCCGGCCGGAGAAATCCGCCGCGCAATCCGACGCCGTATTACAGCAGATCCATCGCGAAGTGTTACCCAACGGCCTGACTTTGCTTACGCTGGAGAATCCGCAGTTTGAGGTCGTGACGGTCCGGATGAACATCCGCGGCGGCGTGAATGAAGAGCCGGAAGAGCTTTCCGGTCTGTCCAATATTATGGCCACGGCGTGGGCGAAGGAGACAAAGTCCCGTTCCGCGCAGGCCCTGGCGGAACTGAAAGATTCCCGGGGAATCAGTCTGACCGGCAGCTCCGGGCGGACCAGTAACGGGGTATATGTCGACTGCTTAAGCCGCGACTGGGAGCTGTGCCTCGACTTGTTGCGCGATGTGACCTTCAACCCCACCTTTCCGCAAAAGGAAATCGATCTGCAGCGGCAGAATTTGCTGGTGCATCTCAAGCAGCGGGATAAAGAGATATTCCGGTTGTCGAACTTTCATTTGAAACAGAATTTGTTTTCTCGCAATCCGATCCGTCTCGATGGCGCCGGTACTCCCGAATCCTTGCCGCGAATTACCCGCGACGATGTCACAGCCTTCTACCGCAAGATTCTGACCCCGCGCGACATGGTCATCAGCGTGTTCGGTGATATCGATGCCGGGGCCGTGACGGAAAAGATCCGTAAAGACTTCGGCAAGATGGAAGGCGCCGAATTTACGCCGGCGGTGACCGAGCTGGCTCCGCCGGACGGAGAAAAGCGGATCAACCTGACCCTGGAAAAGGAACAGGCTGTTGTTCAGTTCGGTTTCCGGGCGGTGGGTTTTATGCATCCCGACTACTATAAAATCGATGTGATGACGTCCATCCTCGGATCGTCGTTTAGTGGCCGTCTCTTTACCAAGGTCCGGGACGTATACGGAAAGGCCTATACCTTGGGCGGGTCCGTCTCGGCCACGATGGATGCCGGCTACATCTACTTTTATGTAATTACGGACGCGGAAAGTCTTGAAGACGTGGAGAAGCTGGTCCGCGAGGAGCTGCAGCGGATGAAGGATGAAGTGGTTCCGGAACGTGAACTGGAAGACATTAAGCGCTATCTGAAGGGGGACAATGCCTCCAGTCTGCAGACCGTATCCCAGCAGAATTCGCGCAGCAACTTGAACGAGCTTTATGGTCTTGGTTATGACTACCACAACCGGTACGACGAGTTCGTGGATGCCGTTACCCAGGAAGATGTCCAGGCCATGGCCCGTCAATATCTGGATTTCGACAACATGGTGTCGGTGTTCGTCCGGCCCGCCAAGGATAAGGAGTAGATGCGTTATGTCGCTTGCGGAATTTAAGGACAATCGAATCGAACTTGAGTACCGCCTCGTTGAGAAATTGCAGGGTCAGATCAATCTGCTGCAACCTGCCGAAGAGAAGGAAGCTTTGGTGGAGAAGGAGCTGCAAGGGATCCTGGATGCCAACGAGTTTCCGAACATGAAGGAAAGGCTTCAAAGGGCGGAGGAGCGGATCGCGTTCATCAAGGATTTTCTGTCCTACGGAATTCTCACCGACATGCTCTGCGACGGCTTTGTGGAGGACATCGTCATCAACAACCTCAAACCGATTTACATACACCACGGTCAAAAAGGGTTTGTGTCCACTGGCAAGAAGTTCGGCAGTCAGAAAGAGATTGACCTGTTCATACGCAAGCTGTTGATGTTTTGCAACAAGAAGCATTTGACCAAGATCGTCAACATCGAGTTGCCCAATCTGGAAGGCCGGGTCAATATCGCGCTGTCCCCGTTCGGTCCGCAATTGACCATCACCAAGGCCAAGGTGACTCCCCTGAGTATTATGGACCTGATTCATACCGGCGCGATGAGCCATGAGGTGGCCGCCCAGCTTTGGTTGTATCTGGAAGGGATGAATATCCGGCCCGCTAACATGATTATCGCCGGCGGTCCCGGTGTCGGCAAAACGACCATTCTGAATGCCTTGCTGAGTTTTATTCCCTACGGTCACCGGATTGTTGTTATTGAGGATACACTGGAGCTGAATACGTTCATGGAGGACAGCTGTTCCCGTCTGGAAAGTGATGATGAAATCAGTCTGGCCGATCTCGTTAAAAACAGTCTGCGTATGCGTCCCGAACGGATTATCGTCGGGGAGGTTCGCGGGGAAGAGGCCACCGATATGATCACCGCCTGTAACATCGGAAAGTACTGTATGGGGACGATCCACGCGCTGACCTCGCGCGAGGCCATCATTCGCCTGCAAAATGAACCGATGAACATCCCCGAGATGCTCGTCAACCTGATCGACGTGTTTGTGGTGTTGAAACGATACCACATCGGTGACCGGCTGTTTCGTGTGGTCGACGAAGTCAGCGAAACCAGCGGGATGGAGCAGGTCAAGATCCTGCTGTCTCAAGTGTACAAGTTCGACTACGATTCCAAGAAAATGGTGCAGATGAATCCGAGTACCGTGTTTCGTGACCGTCTGGCGCAACAATCCGGACTGACGGCCAAGGATATCATGAAGGAGCATCTGCTGAGGTCATTCCTGCTGAAGCATCTCGATGAGCAGGGGATGACGACCATGGTGGAGGTCTCCACATTCTGCCGCCATTACTCCGAGAACCCTAATGAGGCCGTCGAGCAACTTGGCTTCGACCGAAACGAGCTGCTGAAGAGCGCCGACCGTTAAGGCCGGCCGCCGGTCCGCAGTCCCGGCCAAAGCTGCCATGGTGATCCCCACCCAATATCTTGTGCTCGAGCAGGGCGCCTCACTGTCCCGTTTAGCGACGATTAAGCGGATCCGCCGGCTCGAAATCGCCTACAAACAACACCTCACCGTTTACCCCGCGGATTTTCGCGGAGCCCTGCGTCTCTATAAAAAGCTCAACCGTGACTTTCGTCGCCTGGACCGCTTCGTCCGCGGGCAACAGCGGCATGCCGCCAACCTGCCCAGCGGATATCCCGATGTCCTCGTCGAATACCATGATGAAATCGTCCGGACGCATCAGGCCGCGCGCCAAATTTTGTTGCTGTATCTCGGCGCTTGGCTCGATCACGACGCCACTTTTGAGATCAGACGCGAGCTCCGTTATAAATGGTATCTGCGGCGGCTGCAACAGCAGGCGGCGACCGCGTTTGCCGCGGTATACGAACAATCCGATGAGGTTTTTCAGAGCCGCGTGCTCGACCTGCGCCTGAAGTATCTGGACCAAAAAGTCAGTCCCAAACAGCGTCTGGATTATCTGGAACTTTACATGGAGCGGATCCGCGGATTAATCAAGCGGACGTACCGCCGCGAGCATCACCGATTGCGGGAGTTGTTTAACACGATACTTTATGCGCACTCATCGCTCAAGGAAATCGAGAAGCAGGTGGCGAACTTTGATGCAGGGCAGCGGGGGACATTGCTGCGAAAAGTGCGGGAGTTCATTCGTGACATCCTGCACGGCTACACGCCCAGGTTGCGCTCCGGGTCTCCGGACGGAGAAGGCGGAGAGGCCGGCGGTATGCTGGGCGAGGTCCGTTCTTTTGAAAAAATTCAGCAGCGCCGGAGGCTGCTTTCGGTGACCGTGGTCGCGGTGGCGGCTTTCCTGTTCGTAAATGTGATGTACGCCACGGGCGGTAACCGCGTGATCATGCGCCATCTGAAGTGGGCGTGGCACGACGTCGTCCAGGTTTTTCAAATGATTCCGCACGCCAACGAAAAGATGTCTTACTTTGAGAACGAGATTATCAACACGGACGTCAATGTTTCGATCCCGGAATTTCAGAAGAAACTCGCCAATTTTGTCGACGGCGGTCTGTACCGCCGTGCCAACAAGCATGAAATCCTGGCGGATTTTATCCTGAAGGATTATTTGATCCTGCTGGCCAAAGGCCAGGCCGATCCCCAGATGCAGCGGGACATGTACCGCGCGGGTTTTCTCGTTGAGCCCGAGATGCTGAACGTTCTGGAGGCGCTCAACGGTTTGTACCGGAAGAAGCATATCATGGAATCGGACCTGCGTGAGCAAATGCTGGCGCTGCGGCGGCTTTTGGTGCGCGGCAACGTTTATCCGCATCTGTTCCTGGTGATCCGGGATGCGACGCCGTACGTGTTTCTGTATCCGGACCGGATCGAAAAGACGATGCTCTTGAAGAAAGAAGATCTTCAGAAACTGGGGATGGATCCGTTCTGGTATGACGATATCAGCAATCAGCGTCTGCAGGCCTATTTCATGTCCGGCGAGAATTATCCGTTCAAGGGTAAGGCCGGGTTCTTTGAAGGGGAGTTCGCGATCGTGTTTACCTCGCTGTCGACCCGGCCGTACTGGACCGCCTGGCATGAGCTCGGACACGTCGTGGATTACATGCAGTACACGTTTGCCGGCCAGCCGGTGCCGCCGAACGTGGAAGTCAACGGCGTGTTGTTCCCGCTGATTTACAGCGATCATCCCAAGGACTATCTGCAACGGCATGTTTTTAAACTGATTCTGCACGGGGACCGGCGGGACAGTTATGTCCAGTCGGCCAAGGGGATCCTGAACGGGGCGATTATCTATCTGAATGAGGTCAAGGGCTTTGATCAACCGCTGATTACCAACCGGTTCGAGAAGAAGCGGATCGACTGGATTTGGACGCAGCTGAACGGCCTGAACGATGAGCAGCTGCGGCAGTTAGGGATCTTGATGTACCGCAATCAGCCAAAATACCTGATCACGGCCGAACCGGCCAGTTACCGTACCGTATTTACCAATACTGAAGAGATTGTCTACGGGGTTCACGGTTCACCGCAAAAGGAAGTGATTGACGTCACTTCGGGGCTGGCCGGATTGTTCTCCACCGGAGACGGACCGCGATTTATCCGGGACGGGGAAGGGCCGGCCGATGATTCGGCGGCGCTGCGTCGGGCCGCCCTGATCCGCGCTGTTATCGTTTTCTTCCTGTTTGAAGCGTTGGCCGTCCTGATTCACTTCTTGGCTTCGCCATACCGGCACTATAAAACCCGGGGCCGGCAGCCGTTAAGGATTATCGACCGCATGTTCCGGACGCTGCACAGTGACCGCAGAGCGCGTCGAGGACAGGGCCATCTGCATGCCGCGCAGGAACTGCTGCATTCCATATACGATTCCGGTTACGACAAGGGGGAATTGTTCCAGCGCAAGATCGATCTGTTCCGGCTGACGTCCTCGAACCGCGAACGGTTTATGTTCCATGCCGGACTGGCCGTGGCACCGGCGATCCCGGACCGGTCGGTGATCCGCAATGAATTTCATCTGCTGCTTTTCTATCTGCCGTTTCTCGGGCCGTATTTAGCCCGGCATCCATGGCTGTTTTGGAAACAGCGGCCGTTTGCCGAGCGCGAGAAATACAACCGCAAAATCCTCAAACTGGTCACTCAAGGCCCGGCGAATACCCCCACGCACAAGCTCTCCGATCAGCTGGACCGGATCATGAAGCAATACGAACAGCGGGACCCCGCCGTGGCCGAGTCGGTGAACCGGGCGGCCATTGACTTCGAGCAGATCCAGGACTGGGTCATGGCCTTCCTGGACAAGGTGCTCGGACATACCCGGCTTAATTACGGGGGGCGCTGGATGGACATGGCGCGGCTGGCCAAGGCGATGGAACAGGGCAGTGACTTCGACCGGCTGGACAAATACGTCCCCGGCGACGACATCCGCATGATCGACTGGAACGTGACCGCCCGCTCGACCACGGGCGAGGCCATGGTGCGCACGCGGGTACATGAGGAGGAGGTCAAGGTCGCGTTTCTCTTTGATATGACCACCTTGGATACCGTCGTCAATCAGAAAAAGTGGGCCGCCGATTTTGCCAAGTCGATCCGCGCCGTGGGCGGAAACAATCACCTTAAGACCATCGTCATGTTGTATCCGGACGGGCAGTACGTGGTGCGTCCGGTCAGCCTGCACTCCAAGATTCATAATAAACGGTTGGTCTCCAAGGTCTTGACCATCGTGCGCCGGCAGTGGGAAAAGTCCTCGGCCGGGCTTGACCTGGCCCGTTACAGCGGGCTCAGATTCTATTCGCCGGAGGAGAATCAGCGTTACCGCAAACAGTTGAACTGGCTCAGCTACGACTTTATGGACCAACAGACGACGCTCGGGCATCTTAAGCTGCGCAATCACACCATTTTTATGATCGGGGTCAAGCCGCAGCGCAAGAAGCTCATCGCCCATGTCCTGAACCGCAAGAACAAGGCGATCTTCTGGTGATCCGGTCGGGGCGGAAATGCCTGATATGCCGCTTGCCAAAACAATAATCGCTGATATAATACTGGCTAATATGCAGACGGCGGCAGACTTTTACCGCCCGGTTTCGGACCGGAGCCGGCCCCGTTTTGCGCCTCAACAAGACATGATTTTGTTGCGCCCGTAGATCAATTGGATAGATCATCTGTCTACGGAACAGAAGGTTGGAGGTTCGAATCCTCCCGGGCGCACATCACACCGCCGGCCGGCGCGCCGCGGTGACGTTGGATTCCCCATCGGACCCTGACCCCACCAGGGCCGTAAATAGGACGAAGGTGATTATGACTCGATGAACGTTAGCCGGCTGAACCCGCAGATCATCCCCACCAAGTCGTATCGTATCAACGGAAAAATAGAAGTATTTTACCAACAGCTTGTCGAACAGGCTGCCGACGGGATATTTACCATCAATCTCCAGGGGGAGATTCTGTATGCCAACCGGGCCGCCCGGGATCTGTTGAGATTGCCCGCCAAGCAGGTTTTGGGAAAGCACTTCATGATATTCCTGGACCGCGAATCCCGCCAGCGGGCCAAGCGGTACTTCAGCAAGGTTAAACTCGGTGATGTGGCCATCCGCGACAATCTTCACATCCGTGATTCACTCAAACGGGTGCGGCCGATCGAATTCACCGCCTCGCCGGTGGCGCGCGAGAAAAAGGTCGTGCAGTTTCTGGTCTCGGTACGCGACATATCCGAGCGCGAGCAGCTGGAGGCCATTGCGCGCGAATCCGCCAAGATGAGCGCGGTGCAGAACTTCATCTCGGGGACCACTCACGAAATCCATTATCCGCTCGAAGGTTTGGTCAAGCAGATCGACAAGCTGATCAAATTGTACAAGGCCCGGGAGTTTGAATACATCGGTTACAAAGAGTATGTGCATATCTTCGAAACGCTGGAGAATATGCGCGACCAGGCCCAGTACTGTTTCGACACGACCGACCGTCTGATCAATATCAGCAAACGCAAGATCGGCCTGGGGCGCAATTACAGCGACGTCAACAAGGTGGTCCGCGAATCCTTGCTGTCGGTGCGTGACGGGATTATCCGTATCGACGGGACGATAAGTACCAGGCTGTCCCCGCGATTGCCGCCGGCGGCCATCGGGGAGATTGAGCTGGGGCAGGTGATCATCAAGGTCCTGACGAACTCCCTGCAGGCCGTCAACAAGGGCGGGCGGGTTGAGGTCCGGACGTCATACCTCAAAAAGTCCAATCAGATCCGCATTGAATGTCTCGACGACGGGATCGGCATCTCCCGTGACGATTTGGCTCGCGTCTTCGATCCGTTCTTCACGACCAAGGAGCGCGGTATTGAGAAAAGCTCGGGTCTCGGGTTGGCCATCGCCTACTCGATTATCAAGTCCTTCCAGGGAGGCATTTCCATCACCAGCAACCGCCGTTCCGGGACCCGGGTCAAGCTGTTGCTGCCGATCTACAACAAACCGCTGGGAAAAAAATGAGCCTCAGTTACGCCGGCGACGAATTCTTCATGGCACAGGCCTTGAACGCGGCCCGCGAGGCGTACGAACAGGATGAGGTTCCGGTCGGCGCGGTTATCGTCCATGAGCAACAGATTATCGCCCGCGCGCACAATCAGGTGGAAACCCTCAAGGATCCCACCGCGCATGCCGAGATGATCGCGATCACTCAGGCCGTGAGTACACTGAATACAAAGTGGCTTACCGATTGTACGATATATGTGACACTGGAACCGTGCCCGATGTGTGCCGGTGCCCTGGTCCTGGCGCGATTGGCGCGCCTGGTCTTTGCCGCGGAAGACCCCAAAGCCGGTGCCTGCGGGACGCAAATGAACCTGGTCAATCACCAGGCCCTCAATCACCGCATAACGGTGGAGCAGGGCATTCTGCGCGGCGAATGTTCACACATCCTTTCGGATTTCTTCCGCCGCAAACGTCATATCCGCAACTAGACAACCAATATACGCCTTGCCGAGAGCCTCATCAGCGGCTAGAATGGTGACATGAAACGCCTATTGCTGATGCTGTTCGCCCTGGGCGCGCTGGCCCAAACCGCCGCGGCCGCGGATATCTTCCGCGTCGATAAGGTCATTAACGGTCACACGCTGCTGTTGTCGAATGACGAGACGGTCTCGCTGATCGGGATTGATACGGATCAGGCCGAAGCGGACCGCTTTCTGCGGGAATTGGTGGAGGGCAAGGGCGTCAAACTGGAGTTCGACGAACAACGGCAGGACGCGCAGGGGAACTGGCTGGCCTACGTGCTTTTGATCGAAACCAATCTGAACGCGACCATGGTCTACGCGGGCTACGCGGTGCCCAAGTCCACGCCGCCCAATACCATGTATGATGAACTTTTTGAGATGCTGTACCGCGACGCGGTGGAGCATAAGAGGGGATTATGGGCGAAACGGTAAATCGGGAAGAAGGTCTCAGCGAATTTCTGAGTGACCTCCGCCGGCGCTTAATGACGCCGGTGGATCCGCTGAATTTGGGAATGTTCCGTATTCTATTCGGATTGGTCCTCATCGGCTATTTTAGTTTTTATCGGACACCGGCAATCCTCAATCTTTTCTACCTGTCTTCCGACTTTCATTTTTCCTATCCATTGCGACAATGGCTGCACCTGCCGGTGCCGACAGCGGAGATGTTGCTGGTCATTCACCGGATCATGCTGGCGGGTGCCGGTTTGCTGGTGATCGGTCTGTTCACGCGAGCGGCCGCCGCGGTCCTGTTACTCACTTCGGGATACCTTTTTTTGCTGGAGAAAGCGGTCTACGCGCATCATGACTACCTCATCCTGTTGTTTCTCTTACTGTTTGTGGTGACCGGGCCCGGGCCTTTTTTGGCCGCTGACCGGCTTCTGTTCCGCAAGCCCTCGGCGGCGGGAGTGCCCGCATGGACGCTGTTTCTCTTCCGGGCTCAGGTGGTCATCATTTACTTTTTCAGCGCGTTGAATCGTATCAACGGGGAATGGCTCAGCGGCCGCGTCGCCCAGTCGCTTTTCACCGGGGCCGGCGAAGCCTTCGTGTTCGCGGCGGTGGTGATCGGACTGCTGGCGGACATGTGCCTGGCGTTCATGTTGACAATCCGCGCGTTGCGGCCCCTGGCGCTCATTATTCTCATCGCGTTTAACATCGGCATTAAGTATTACCTGGACATGACGATACTGCCGTTCTTGATGATCAGTACGGCCACCTTGTTTGTCAATCCCGTCTGGATTCGGCACCTGGGGGGAGCGAAAGGCGGGAGGGCCGCCTATACGCCTGAGGCGTCGGCCAGGGACGCGCGGGTACCCGGCCCGGCGTGGGCCTTTATTTGTGTGTATTTATTCCTGCAGATGACGATCCCGCTCCGGCACTTTCTCATTCCGGGACCGGTGCAATGGAACATGCTGGGCGAACGTTTCAGCTGGCGGATTTTTTCCCAAGTCAACGTCGGGCACATAGACTTCTTCGTCACGGACATCATTACCGGAAAGACCGAAGAGGTGCCCCGGCTGACGGGAATTAACCCCGGAAGCTACCTGATCATGAATCATCATCCGGACATGATCCTGGAGTACGCGGATTACCTCCGCGAGCGTTACGCCGCCAAGGGGATTTATGCGCCGCTGGTCAGCGTGAATTCGTTCGCTTCCACCAACGGTCGGCCGTTTTCGCTATTCATCAATCCCGAACTCAACATCGCGCACGCTGAAATCGGCCCATACTATCCGATACTGATAAATCCGACAGGACTGAACCAACCCAGCACCCGGATCTTTCCGCGCAGCGTGGGCAAGTTTTTTGCGGCGCCCTATCAATTGGCGGTGATTGACGAGGAGGAACTGCTTCCCGGTGATCATCCGCTGGTGAAGGAAATGGAGGCCATGATCGACCGGCTGGTGGATACCGAGATCATCAGCCCCTACCAGGTGTCCAACCTGATCGTGGAGACGCAGCAGATTCTGTACACGGAGTACGGCCGATTTTATACCACTCATGAATTGCTGCAAGGTTTGCTGGATAAATACGGCCACCTGGATACTATGCCGAGTATCGACGAAGTCACCAGGAAATTTATTCATTCCCCGTCATCCTGACGCAAAGGAATCAGTAATGAAGACAGCCGTATTCAGCACCAAGTCCTATGACCGGCGTTTCTTGAAAGAGGCCAACGATCACCGGCATGATCTGACTTTCTTTGAATGGCCGTTGAACACCCATACCGTAAAGCTCCTTCACGACTTCGAGGCGGTGTGCGTATTCGTGAACGACCGGGCTGACCGGGTCATATTGGAGCAGCTCGCGCAGAACGGAATACGCCTGCTGGCGCTGCGTTGCGCCGGATTCAATAATGTGGACATCCCGGCGGCCGCCGAATTGGGGATTACCGTGGCCCGGGTGCCGGCCTACTCCCCGCACGGGGTGGCCGAACATGCCGTGGCCCTGATGCTCGCCCTTAACCGCAAGATTTACCGCGCGCATAACCGTATCCGTGATGGAAACTTTTCGCTGGAAGGGCTGATGGGTTTCGAGATGCACGGAAAATGCGCCGGCATTATCGGAACGGGGAAGATCGGCGAGCTGACCGCCGGAATTCTCAAGGGATTCTCCATGCGCCTCTTCGGATACGATACCCGCACCAATCCCGCCTGCGAGGCGATGGGCATGACCTATCTGAGCCTGGATGAACTGTACGCGACATGCGATATCATTTCTTTGCATGTGCCATTGCTGCCGGCAACGCATCATATGATCGATGATGAGGCGGTCGGCCGCATGAAGGACGGCGTGATGATCATCAACACGAGCCGCGGCGGCCTGATTAAGACCCAGAGCGTCATCGACGGGTTGAAATCGGGGCGGATCGGCTACCTCGGCCTGGACGTCTATGAAGAGGAGGCGGACCTTTTCTTTGAAGATTTATCGGACAGTGTCATCCAGGATGATGTCTTCGCGCGTCTGCTGACCTTTCCCAATGTGATCATCACGGGTCATCAAGCCTTTTTTACGGATGTGGCGTTAAGTAATATCGCCGAAACCACCATCGCCAATCTCACCGGCTTTGCCGCCGGCCACGTCGACCCCGCCAATCTGGTGAAACCCCGCGCCTGAGGCGAACCGGTTGTGTTATCCGGCTCCTCAAATATCCCGGATTCGGCTTGAGCGAACCGCCGCCAGCGCCTACAATCAAATGTATCGTGGCCACACAAAAATCCCTTCATAAACTGTATCAGCGGAAAGGACTTCAGTGAGTCGAACCGCTCGCCTTTTATTGACGATCTTGGCGGCATTGTTGTGCGCGGTGTTCGTACCGCGGGCGCAGGCCGAGACCGGATATTACCGGCAGTTTCGTATTTTTATCGTCAGCAGTTATCACCGGACTTATCTGTGGTCGCAGGATGTTCAGTCCGGATTGTGCGCCGCCCTGTTGGAATCCGGTCTGCTCAGCAGTATTGAAGAGCAGAATGAGTTTACCGAGAAGGATGTCCTTGAAAACGAACGGGTTGTGCTGCGCAAGGTATGGATGGATACCAAGCGCAAAAACAGCCGTCGGCAAATCGCCGACGCTGTGGCGCAAATCGTCAAAGAGGTCGAAGAGTTCCGGCCGGATATCATCCTGTTGGGCGACGATAACGCGTCGAATTATGTGGGCAACCAGTACATTGATACGCCGATCCCTGTTGTGTTCTGGGGGGTCAACGGCCTGCCTGTTCGTTACGGTTTGATCGATTCCGTAGAACGGCCCGGCCATAACGTGACCGGTGTATACCAGGCGGGTTACCTTCAGGAAAACATCGTATTCCTGAAGAAGCTGGTCCCCGATATTCGGACCATGGCGATTTTGTCGGATGATTCGCCGACCGGCCGGTCTAAGGTCAAGGCGATCGAACGGTTGGCCGAAACCGAAGATCTTCCGGTAAAGATCATCGGCAGCGTCGTGACTAATGCCTATGAGGAATGGAAGGAGCGGGCCCTGCGCATGAGCAAAAAGGTGGATTCCTTCTTTGTCCTGAACCACAACACCCTTAAGGACGTGAACGGCAGTGCCGTCGATCAGCTGGAGGCCGGCCGCTGGTACCTGGAAAATATTCGCAAACCGGATTGCGCCCAGGAGAAGCAGTTTGCCCAGGAAGGAATACTCCTGGTCGTCGACGATTCCGGATTCAAACAGGGATTCGACGCCATGAAAATCGCCTTGGACATCCTGTTGAAGGGACAGGACCCGGCGTTGATTTCCGTCACGGCGCCTACGCGCGGTCCGGTTATCATTAATCGCCGGTGCGCCGAGATGCTCGGTCTGGATATTTCGGGCATCGATTTTATCGAGCAGTACATTGACGAAGCCATGGCCTTGCAGCCATAAACCGGGGAGCTGTCGTGCATGCGCGCCAAGGGCATTAAGATATTCCACAAGATTTTTCTCGCCTACGTTTTGATCGGGGTCGTGACGATCTCGGTCACCAACATCATCCAGTACAACAGCCGCAAGGCGTACATCGAAAACAGTTTCCGCTCTCAGGGACAGCAATTCCTCAACGCCGCGGTGGATTACTTCCAGGAAGTCTACAATCTGCGGATGATCCGCGATTTGCAGCTCATCGCGGAGTCGCCGTCACTCGACAATATGCTGACCTCACAGCGCAATGAGGCGCTGGTCACCCGGCCGAATGTCGAGAAACTCTTTCTGCATTTCACCCGCAATGATGCGCATAAGTACCTGTCGCTGCGGTTCATCGATGCCAAAGGGGAAGAACAGGTGATCACCGAAGGCAACCGCCGCATCCGTGAATACATCTCCTATGATCAATTGCGCGACCACTCCCGTGACCGGCTTTACGCCGAGATTTATCACCTGTATGAAGAATTGAGTGCGGATCAAAGTGTCGGTGTGATCGTCTCCAAACCGTTCATTCATGAAAACGAGTACACCCTCGTGGCGGCGATCGCCAAGGAGGATCCGGAGGTCCTCGGTTTCGGCGGGGCGGTGGTGCTTCATATCTCGCTCAGCGACTTTTACGATTACATCTCAGCCGTAGAGGTCGACGGTTACCCGATTATCAAGTCGTACACTCTGGACGGTGAGAAGATTTTCGATGCCTATCCCGGCGGCGCGCCGTATGAGCGTGAAGACGAAAGCCGCTATATTGTGTCCGCGAATCTGATTCAGTCCGGAAGCGATCAGCGTCCGTTGTTTGTCGTTAAGTCGATGATACCGTTGTCGATTTTTTCCAAAGAAATTCATCAGGAGCTGATCGATTTCCTGCTGATAGCCTGCTTCATGATGGCGCTGGTAGCGCTCGCCGCCTATGTGCTGTCACGGTTCATTTCCCGTCCGATCAATCAATTGGTCGAGGGGACAAAGCGGATTTCCAACGGTGACCTGTCGACCTTTATTCAGGTCGGATCGAATGATGAGATCGGCCTGTTGACGGACCAGTTTAACAGCATGGTCCGCAACCTCAAGCAGTCTAATGACCGCTTAACGTATGAGGCCTGCCATGATGTGCTGACCGATTTGCCGAACCGAGCCCTGTTGATCGACCGCCTCGATATGCTGATCCGCCGCTACCGTCGCGATTCCCGTAGCCGCTTCGCGTTGCTCTTTATCGATCTCGACCGGTTCAAGTTGGTCAATGACAGCATGGGGCATCATGCCGGAGACAAATTGCTGCAGCAGATCAGCCAACGGCTGAGCCGGATCGTACGCGACGTCGATACTGTCGGCCGGCTGGGGGGTGATGAGTTCGTCATTTTGATGGACCAAATCGCCACGGAACGGGATCCCGAGATCCTGGCGGAGCGGCTCCAGCTCGAGTTAGATCGGCCGTTTAAACTCAGCGGGCAGGAAATTTATGTCAGCTGCAGTGTCGGGATTATCATCAGCCAGCCCGGCTACGAACAGCCTTCGGATTATTTGAGGGATGCCGATACCGCGATGTACTATGCCAAGTCGTCGCACGCGACCAAGTACAAGATGTTTGACGAGACTATGCGGTCGTCGGTCATGTCGACGATGCAATTGGAGATGGACCTGCGTTCGGCTCTCGAACAGGGGCAATTCGTCATGTATTATCAACCCATTGTCTGTCTCAAGCAGATGCGTATTGTGCGGTTAGAGGCCTTGATCCGCTGGCAGCATCCCGAGCGCGGTTTTGTTCAGCCGGACGAGTTTATCCATAATGCCGAGGAAACCGGCATGATCGTGGAGATTGACCGTTGGGTCCTGCGACAGGTTTGCCAGGATATCCGGCGCTGGTTCGACTTAAAACTGCCGCCGGTGCGGTTCAACGTCAATTTTTCGGCAAAGCAGTTCGAACAGCGGGGATTGATCAAGCAGATCAGGGAGGCGTTGAGCGATAATCAGGTGTCCCCGAAATGGTTGGGGATTGAGATCACCGAAACGGTCGCCATGAGTGATGTCGCAATGAATATTGCGCTGCTCAATCAACTGCACGCGATGGGAATAACGATATCCATCGATGACTTCGGCATGGGTTATTCTTCGCTGAACAGTTTGAAGCTGTTTCCGGTGGATCATTTGAAGATCGACCGGCATTTCATTCATTCCCTGGAAGCCGAACCCGACCGGACCGCTATCATCGAGGCGATTATCGTGATGGCGCATAAGCTCGGCTATGAAGTGGTCGGGGAAGGAGTCGAAACCGAGACGCAGCTGCGTTTTCTGCGCGGCAACCATTGTGACCAGGCGCAGGGTTATCTCTTTTCGCGGCCGGTCGATTTCGAGGCGATTACCAAAATTATTAATCAACCCCTTACTACGGTGACAAAAAAACAGGAGGGATGACCCGCGCTCCCCGTCGGGATCCTCCTTGCCTCCCCCGCGGGAGTTGGTTATAATTGAAGCATGCCGCCCAACCGCAATATATTGCTCATTAATACCTGTATCCTCACCATACAGGAATACACGGCCAACCGGTGTTACCCGGTTGGCCTTTTATCGTTGGCGTCCTATTTGCGCCGGGAAGGACATACGGCTATTGATTTGCTCGATTTCAACATACCCGGCAAGTACCGGGAGCTGGAGTCGGTCCTCCGACAGACGCAACCGGATGTTGTCGGATTAACCGGTCTGACCATTGATCGCGAATGCATCCGACAGACGGCGGAACGGGTCAAGCGCTGGAATCCGGACTGCCTGGTGGTGTGCGGCGGTCCGTATGCGTCGGCCTCCTGGCGGTCGGTGGTGGCGGATCCGAATATTGATCTGGTTGTCATCGGAGAGGGAGAGGAGACCTTTCGCGAGATCCTTGATCGCCGTTTCGACGGCGAGTCTCTGGACGGTATTGCCGGAACGGCCGTAGCCGGCGACGACGGGCTTGTCACGCAAGGACCTCCACGGCTGCCGATCATGGATCTGGATTCCCTGCCGGCACCGGCTTACGATCTGGTCGATCTGAAATATTACGCCCGGACCGAATCGATGGCCCCGATCGGCTGCCGGCCGTATATCGCAATCTTCAGCTCGCGGGCCTGTCCCTACCGGTGTACGTATTGTCACGATATTTTCGGCAAGACCTTTCGGGCGATGAGCGCCGAGCGCATGGTGGAGTTGATTGAGCATTACATCGCCGAGTACGGGATCCGTGACTTTGAGTTTATCGACGATATCTGGAATCTCGACCGCAAGCGCGTGATCCGGTTTTGCGAGCTCGTGATCGCCCGGAAGCTCGCCATATCCTTTCACTTTCCCAATGGGATCCGTATGGACATCATGGATGAGCACATCATCACGCTGCTTAAACAGGCCGGCTGCGTCTTTATGTGCATCGCCGTGGAATCGGCGGATAAGGGGATTCAAAAACAGATCAAAAAGAATAACAAGCTGGAGAAGATCAAAGAGAATATCGCAATCGCCGACCGGGTGGGTTTGTTGACCATGGGATTCTTCATGATCGGATTTAGAGGGGAGACGTTCAGCCAAATGCTGAAGACCTTCCGCTATATGGTGACATCGCGGCTGAATCTGGCGGTGATGCACACCGTGACGCCGTTTGAAGGCACGGAATTGTATGAAGAAGACCGGGGCAGCACCTCCGGCCCGGAGCAGGACTTTGATATGGACACCTACCACCGCAGCTACACCGGATTGTCGCCGGTTCCCGATTGGCAGATTGCGCTGGGCAAACAGATCTGTTACATCTTGTTTTATGCCCACCCCATCAGAGCCATTAAACTCATCCGGCGGTATCCCAACAAAGCCTACCTGCCGCGCAAGGCCTGGCAGTGCGTAAAACGGACCATCCACCTCTTGCGTCCCAAGCGGGGCAGAACGTTGGCTCAATTTCAAACGCCGGAATCCCGCGCGTCGCAGGCCAAATTGTCCTCTCTCTCGCAATAAACCCCCACAGAGCACGGTTTCTCAGCGGTTATTTCCAAAATTTAATAATTTGCCGGAAATAGGAAAAATGTGTTAATATTAATCATCTTGTAGCACCGCAGCGATACTCCCGCACGCGATTCCCCAATCACATAACATTGACAAACAATATTGATCGAATCCCGTTTGGTCCTGATCTTTATGACCGGCTGATTTTGTATTCGGGGAGTCCCATGTTTATCGAACAACATCAACCCAAGAATGGAATCCTGCGCCGCATCGTTACCGTTGCCCTGGTGGTTTGCTTTGTCACCGGCAACGTGATTCTGCCGCCCCCGGTCCAAGGTGCCGATCCCGGCGCCGGGGCTGAGGGTTTGCCCATGCCCGGCGTTCGAGTCGCTCCGAGTCCCGCCTATCACCCTGTTTTGGTCAAAGGAATGACGGTCTATCCGGATGAGCCTTTCCATTTCGATTTAATTATGGAAAGCGGAGACGCCAGTGTTTCCCGTGAGGACATCAGCCACGAGGCCCAAAAGACGGCGAAATACTTCCTGGCGTCTTTGACGGTCCCGCAGGGAGATTTATGGGTAAATTTATCTCCGTATGAGTCAGAACGGATCATTCCGCCGGACTTGGCCCGCACGCAAATGGGCCGGGACTTACTCAAGCAGGATTATCTGCTTAAACAGCTGACGGCGAGTTTGATGTACCCCGAGCAGGAATTGGGGAAAACATTCTGGGAGCGTATTTACAGCAAAGCCCGCGCCCGGTACGGGACCACGGATATTCCGCTGGAAACGTTTAACAAAGTCTGGATCCTGCCGGATTATGCGCGGGTTTACGAGGATCAGTCGACGGTATATATCGTCCAGTCGCGATTGAAGGTCATGCTCGATCATGACTACCAGGCGTTGCGGCAGGCCGATGAATTTACCGCCCGCACGCATGCCCCCGCGGAACTTCCGCTCAGTGCCGAGATGGTGCGTGATTTGATTCTGCCGGAGATTGAGCGGGAGATTAATGAAGGCCAGAACTTTGCGCCCTTACGGCAAATCTACCACGCGCTGATTCTGGCGCAATGGTATAAAGAAACCCTGCGGGACAGCTTCTTGGGGCACGCCTACGTGGACCTCAACAAGGTCAGTGGAATAGACGACGTTGACGCCGGTATTCAAGATCGCATCTACAATCAGTATATGGCCGCTTACAAGATCGGAGTTTTTAACTACATCAAAGAAGACCGGGATGTGCTCTCGGCTCATGCGATTCCCCGGCATTATTTCTCCGGAGGATTTACCGGTACGGACATTACGCTCGGGCACAGCCCCGACCGGGCGATGTTTGCCCGCAGCATTACGGGTGATTTGTATAAAGTGAACTTGCAGGTCCGCCCTGAGTGGAATTCTCCCTATCCTTCGGACCAAGCCATATTGACGCAGTTGGGACACATTCTCAAGGTCCCGTTTAAGGGGAAATTCCGCAGCACATCCGTGCCTTTACGGCTTATTCTCAGCGGCCTCATTGTCCTCGGTGTGTGCACGGCATGCGAACGGGATCAGGCCGGAGGCCAGGGCAAACAGGACACGACCGTGGTCCAGTTGTTCGAGGCCGACCGCCTTGAGGATTTGCTGATTGCGATCTACCACGACAGCGACAATATCGGTTTTCCCAAGGGATACGAAGATCAGTTCCTGGCCCTGGGACCCAGGGCTATGGACCGCCTCATTCAGGAATTGGGAAATCCCCAATCGGCCGTCTTTCAGGATGTCGCCGGCAACACAGTCGTGCCGAAGTCCGCTTACAGACTTCTGACACGTTTCGGCGAACCGGCGTACAATGCCCTACTGGGGCTGCTTGAAAGTCCCGATCCCTATGTGCAGGGCCGCGCGGCGGAAGGTTTGTTAGAGTTCGGCGATCCGCGAGCGATTCCGTTTTTAATCCGCCGGCTCATGACAGCGGACGGACGTCTCAATGACGGGCTGAGCCAGGCATTGACCAGATTTCAAAACGAGGGGGTCAAGGCGGCGATACCGATCTATGCCCGTGCGCTGCGTGCCGCCGACAGGCGGGTCGTCGGCAACCGAGGATTGTACCCGGACCGTAGCAATCATGTGGTGGCGATCAGAGATTTGCAGCGTATCGGCGATGAATCCGCCGTACCTGTCCTCGAAGAACGACTTCGACAGTTGCGGATTATTAGTGAAGAATCAATACCGTATGAAGTCACTAACGTCATCTCCGCCCTTACCGAAATTTATTTAAGGCTCCAGGCGCAGTCCAACTCTCTTTTGCCGGCTATCAGGAAATACCGGGATAGTGAGGAATGGCGGATGCGATTGCTCGCTTACCGGATTGCGGAACGCTTGCCTGATTCGGTGCGCGCTGTATATCTGTCAGAGGTTCCGGAATCAGAGAGGATCAGGCGTATTCGACGGGACCTGGACTCAGCCCAACCGGAATTGCGGACGCATGCCGCTCGCTCTGTCGGCGCCCTTGCGACGGTCCCGGCGGAATTGGTGGAGGATTTGCTGAGGATTGCCCGCACGGAGGACATTTTCACACCCACCAGTATGCCGGGCAGTTCGGCGTACCTTTATACCAGAGACCTCAACGGACCTGCCCGGATCGCGGCCCTGCAGCAGTTGCATAGGCTGGAGGTCCCCGAGGAAGCTCTCCTGCCCATATATATTGATGTCCTGGAGAAATACTGGTTACATAGAGCCAAGATCGTGGGTCTTAACAGCCTGTTCCTGGTGACATTGGAAGGGATGCGCCGGATGGGGCCGGAGGCCGCGGCCGCCGGGCCGTATTTGAGGGATATCATAGATGTGGAACGCCTTTTTGGTAATTCCAACCTCTACGAAGATTATCCCGCCATTGCCGACACGCTGGTCAGTATCGGTTACACGGAAGGAGTGATGCCGATCGTGGAACGGCATTTCTACAGTGCCCGATCCCCCAACGCCGTGGATTATGTGTCCAGTCTGAAGGTATTGGCCATGGATCCGGTCACACTATTGGATGTACGGGCCCGGGTCAATGCATCGCCGCAGCTAACGCTAAGATACAATAGGAACAGAGATATTAATGCTATTCTCTACAATGAAACGGACCGCGAGGTCTTAGCCGCGATTCTGAAGACGCGCTTGCTCGACGCCTATGACAGGGAAGATTTTCTGGAAGTGTACGCCGATGATTTGGATTTACTGGCGGCCGTCGATCCGGAATACTTTGACGGACTCGAGTGGAGAATATTCAAGGAGAAGCGCTGGCCGGTGATTCGCAATTGGAGCCTGACGGCCGGCGGCTTGCTGGCCCTGCTCGCTTTCTACGGGTATATCCGGCGTAACAGGTCCCAGGACAACGCGCAACTGTCGGAGGTCGGCGGTATCGACATGAACGAAATTGTCATCGACCGCGGTGGTCGCCTGGATGGTCTTTCCCCTAGCCCCGGCGCGGGGGAGAGGGCGGGAGTTTTAATTAACGGACTCCGTCCCGTGATTGTCGAACTGACACCGGTTTCCGAGGCCCTCATCTTTTCCGGTCGGGAATAGTCCCGCCTCCCCGACGCACCCCCCTTGATTATAAATAAAAAATCCGCCGAAGGGATATTCGGCGGCCCGATAGGCGCGAATTAATCAATGGATTCAATGACGTCAGCGGATCAATCATTGATTGACGCTACGCGGGTTCTCAGAAATCTTGTTTGAGTTTCTCAGACGGGATTTGGAGAAGAAGAACGGAGAGGCAGGGATTCGAACCCTGGGTCCCCCTTGCGGGAGACAACTGATTAGCAGTCAGCTCCATTCGGCCACTCTGGCACCTCTCCAAAAGGGGTAGCTGCGTAATTTCCTGTGGAGCCGTCTCGTCAAATTTGTTCTGCAAGTTTGGCGGACTCTCCGGAATTACACAGACTAAATACAGACAGTTCAATGATCAAAAAAGGTTATGGTCGATGCCCCAGGCTTGAGCTTGCCTTCCCGGGATGATTCAGCAATCGACATAAGCCTTTTTTCTGCAGCAGCTTATCAAGATGTGCCTGGAATACATAAATTCCCGCCAAAGAGGCCGGGAAGAGGAGGCTGATGCTGTGCGAAATTCAAGTTTCCTTTATACCAAACTTTCCAATCCCTGTAAAGCACGAACTCACTCGGTCCGTCCGTCAACACAAGGTCCGCCTTTGCGCGCCAGGCGGTCCCATTTCCATTTGATCCGCGAACACAGTTCTCCGACCGGCGTATGCCGCTGCCGCTCGCACAACGTTCCCGCGGTCATCGCCATACGGTCCGGCCAATATGCCGGACCGGGACGGTGGTGCGGTGGCTCCTGAATCGCCCGGTCAACGGCCCGCCGGAAGTTCTCAAAAAACAATTCATGAATGTTACGCCGCGGGACGTTGCCCACGTGACTGTGGGCGATGATCATCGGATTGGTATTGATCTCCCATGTCTGCACACGACCGTTGAGCACGCCGAAGTCGATCCGTCCGAACTGCACGCCGGCTATGTCGAAAATCGCCGCCAATTGGTCGGTGAAATGATTGTGCTGATGGAAATCAAGCTCCTCGCGGCCCTGATCGAGCTCGGGCAGGTTCATGTCGAATTTCTGGATCCAATCTTTGCTAAAAAACAGATGCCGCGGGATGATGGTGGTGCCGAAGACAAACGACGAATACTTGCGGTATATGCCGTGCCGGTCGATCACATTGCAGAACTCGGTGACCAGCCACTTCCGTAGATCCTCGCCGCTGTGCGCGAGCCGCTCCAGTTCTTTGTTCAGCGCCTGGCGGTCCGTCAATAATCCGGTCTGCGGTCCGCGATGGTCATCCGTCCGGCGCAGGAAGACCGGAAAGCTGAGGGAGGAAAGGTCGTCTGCGGCCCGGAAGACATTGAAGTCATTCAAGCCTTGTTCATGCAAGGTGCGCAGCAGCGGGAAGCGAGTTAAGGTGCGGCCCGGACTGTTGAACAACCGGTAGCGCGGCGGCTGATCGGCCAGCCGTTCGTATAGCTCGACGAGCCTCCGCCGCTGTTCCCCGTCCAGCAGTTCGATGTCCGTGAAGATATACAGCCCGTCGGGAAAGACCTTCTTCTCGAGCAGTGACCGGTAGGTCACCGGCAGGACAGGCCCGGCGTGGACACGACCGCTGAGGGCCAGATACTGGCGGATCGGATTAGGATTCGTCCGGCAGTACAGGTAGAAAATCTGCATGATCAGTCGCCGGTCCGTCCGTATGTTTGATTGGGTGTTCCCGGATACAGCGAATAGTGGGTGTGTTTTGCCTGCCAGGCTCCCTGTTCACTGTCCCGAACGAGCAGGATGGTGACGCGCCCCGGACGGGGAAAGGATGTCCCGTCTTCATGATAGCCGGTGGAGATCCAGGGGACGATCACACAGGCGGTGCGCCCGTCGGCGCTCATTTCGCAGTGAAAGCGGTCGGTGAGAAAATGGAAACCCGTAATGTTCGGCCAGATCTCTTTCCATTGGCGCTCGATGAGATCATCCAGCCCGATGAGGATCTCGGCCCGGCTTCCGAAGCAGACCACGTCCTCGTAGAACATCTCGCGGCCGCCGGCAAAATTCCGTTCGCGCACGCACACCGCGAATCTGGTCAGCCATTTTTTAATCTCTTCCATCGCCGAGTCCATCCGGCCCCCGTTGTTTTTGATTGAAAGAATGAGCCCGCTTCGTTAAGATAATAGCCCGTTGACTACGTACTATTATTCATGGTTCCCGCTAAAGCTCAAACGTTTTGTCTGCTATCCCTCTGCCTGATCGCCGGCCTGGGCACGGCCATATACGCGAATTCCCTGCACAACGCCTTCCATTTCGACGATATGTTCTTTATCGTGGAAAAGCCCGAAATCCGTGATATCAAGGATACCACAGCCATCTGGCATGCGCACTCCCATCCGGCCCGCTTCGTGGCGTTTTACACCTTCGCCCTGAATTACCATTGGGACCGCTATGATGTCGTCGGCTACCATATTTTCAACACGGCCGTGCATGTGATCAACGGCCTGCTGGTGTGGGGGATGGTGATGCTGCTGCTTTCGACGCCGCGGATGCGCGGGCATCCGCTCGGTGAGCATGCCCGCTGGCTGGCCTTGCTAACGGCCCTGGTGTTCGTCGCGCATCCGCTGCAGACGCAGGCGGTCACCTACATCAGTCAGCGTTTTGCCAGCCTGGCGACCCTTTTTTATCTGCTGACCGCTGTTCTTTATTTGTTGGGGCGTCGGGCCCGGGCAGTGCCGGCGGCGGTTTGTTTCATCGCGGCGGCAGTCAGTGCCCTGTTAGGAATGTTCACCAAGCAGATCACATTTACTCTGCCGCTGACGCTGATCCTGATGGAGGCGGCCTTTCTCCGCGAGGGACGGACCCGCTGGCGCACGATCGGCGTCATTGCCCTGTTCTTACTAGTCGTACCGGGCATATTTTCATTTAAGCCCGGCATCCTCAATATTCAGCACGTCTCCGAATCGCATGAGGGGGACCCGTTAACACCGCGCAGTTATTTTTTCACGCAGATGCCGGTGCTGTGGACGTACATCCGGCTATTCTTCCTGCCGTACGGACAGAACCTGGACTATGATTTCCCGACGTTCTACCACTTTTTTGATCCGCCGGTAATCGCCGGATTCGCCGGTTTGACTTTACTGTTTGTCACCGGCTGTTGGGCGCTCCGCCGCCATCCGTTGGTTGGCTTCGGTATTCTGTGGTTTTTTATCACGATCAGCGTGGAGTCGACATTTATCACCATCAAGAACGTCATTTTCGAACACCGGATGTACCTGCCGATGGCGGGGGTGGCCCTGGCCGCTGTTACGGCTCTGTGGACGTACACGCGGCGGCCGTGGGCGGTCAGGACGGCGGTCCTGATCTGGGTGGCAGCGCTGTCGGTGCTGACGGTCCAGCGCAACCTGGTCTGGCGGGACGGGATCAGCCTGTGGACCGACGTGGTCCGCAAGTCGCCGCACAAATCGCGGCCCTATACCAGCCTGGGGATCGCGTACCTGCAGCGCGACCAGCCGGCCGAAGCGCTTGATAATTTGGACACGGCCATCAGCCTGAATCCGCAGGCCTACAAGGCGGTCGGCAACCGGGGGCTGGCCCTGACGAAGCTGGGCCGCCTGGACGAGGCCCTGCGGGACTATAACCGCGCCCTGGACCTGAAGCCCGGGAGCGCGATCACCTTTAATAACCGCGGCGATCTGTATCGCCGGCTGGGCAAGGATGATTTGGCCTTGCAGGACTACGACCGGGCGATTTCCCTGCGGCCGGCCTACGCCCAGGCCTATGTGAATCGGGGCGTCCTGTACGGGCAGAGCGGGCAGCCGGAGCTGGCCCTGGCGGATTTCACCCGGGCGATCGCCCTTAATCCCACGCTGTATGAACCTTACAATAACCGGGGGATCGTCTATCAGCAAAAAGGGCTTTTCCCGCTGGCCCTGGCCGATTTTGACCGGGCCCTGCAACGCAAGGCCGACTATGCCGACGCCCTGTACAACCGGGGCAACGTCTACCGGGATATGCGCAATATTGAGGCGGCGATGAAGGATTATGCCGCGGCGCTGAAAATACGTTATAATTACTCTCAGGTCTACAACAACCGGGGGATCATCTACGGCGGCCGCGGCCGCCGCGAGCTGGCCCTGGAAGATTTCAATAAAGCGATCGACTATGACCCCGATTATTCGTCAGCGTATTTCAACCGGTCACTGGTGTACATGCAGACCGGCGACTATGAACGTGCCCTGGCCGATGTCCGCAAGGCGCGCGAGTTGGGCAAGGACGTCCATGAGGTTTACATCCAGCAAATCCAATCACTCATAAAACAGCGAGGCAAAGCGACCGACCATGAATGAAAAACACATCCAAAAAATCACCGCCGAATTAAAGATCCCCAGCGACAAGATTAAGGTCACCGTAGAATTGTTGGACGACGGCGCCACCGTCCCGTTCCTCTCGCGTTACCGCAAGGAAGTGACCGGTAATTTGGACGAGGTCCAGATCACCAAGATCCGCGACCGCATTCATCAATTGCGTGAGATCGACAAACGCCGCACCACGATCCTGGCCTCGATACGGCAACAAGGCAAGCTTACGCCCGAACTCAAGGCCAAGATCGATGCCGCCGAATCGCTGACCGTTCTTGAAGATATATACCTGCCGTTCAAACCCAAGCGCCGGACGCGCGCGACCGTGGCCAAGGAGAAGGGATTGGAGCCGCTGGCCCAACTCATCTGGGATCAGCACGGTATGACTGCCGAGGAGCTGGAGGCCGAGGCGAAGAAATTCGTGACCGAAAAAGTCGACACCGCCGCTGCCGCGGAAAAACTCGCCCAAGAGAAGGCCAAGGAGGCCGGGGAAGAACCGAAAAAGCTCACGAAGAAGGAACTGGAGCAGCTGGAAAAAGAAGTCCAGGCCAAGCAGGTGAAGGATTCCGAGGAGGCGCTCGCCGGCGCCCGCGACATCATTGCCGAATGGGTGAGTGAGAATTCCTCGGCCCGCGGTCATCTGCGCAAGGTTTATGAAGAAGAAGCCCGATTGATATCCAAGGTCGCCAAGGGCAAGGAAAAGGAAGGGGTCAAATTCCGCGATTACTTCAATTTTGACGAACAGGCCCGGACCATGCCCTCGCACCGCATGCTGGCGGTGCGCCGCGGGGAAAAGGAAAAAATCCTCACGGTTAAATTTCAGATTACCGAAGAAAAGGCGATCGCGATTTTAAATTCCCTTTTCGTGGAAGGCAAACAGGCGGACTCCCGCCAGGTGGAGATCGCCATCGATGACAGTTTCAAACGCCTGCTGGCCCCGTCGCTGGAAAACGAACTGAAGGTTGCCCTCAAGAAGGAAGCGGACGAAGCGGCCATCGAAGTCTTTGCCAGCAACCTGCGGGAACTGCTGATGGCCGCACCGCTGGGCGAGAAGCGCGTGATGGCCGTCGACCCTGGGGCGCGCACGGGAAGCAAAGTGGTCTGCCTGGACGGGCAGGGTAATCTCAAGACGTTCAAGGCGATCTATCTCTTCGGCAATGCCAAACAAAAGACCAAGGCCGAGGATATCGTCAAGGGCCTGGTTCAGGAATATAACCCTTACATCATCGTGGTGGGCAACGGGACCGCGTCGCGTGAAACACTGCAGTTTCTCAAGGAGATCCGGCTGCCCAAAGAGATCCCGATCATGATGGTCTCCGAGTCGGGGGCCTCGATCTATTCCGCCTCGGATGTCGCCCGGGAAGAATTCCCGGACCAGGACGTCACGGTGCGCGGTGCTATTTCCATCGGCCGCCGGCTGATGGACCCGCTGGCCGAGCTGGTCAAGATTGAGCCCAAGAACATCGGCGTCGGACAGTACCAGCATGACGTCGATCAGAATCTGCTTAAGAAGAGCCTGGACGACGTGGTTATCAGCTGTGTGAACCAGGTCGGCGTGGAGATCAACACCGCCAGCAAGCAATTGCTGATGTACGTCTCGGGACTCGGTCCGGCCCGCGCCCAGCAGATCATCGATTTCCGCAATCAGCACGGGCCGTTCCAATCACGGACCCAGCTGGAGGAAGTGCCGGGGCTGGGGGGGAAGGCCTTCGAACAGGCGGCCGGTTTTCTGCGGATCCGCGGCGCGGAGAATCCGCTCGACACCAGTGCGGTCCACCCCGAGAGCTACCACATCGTCGACAAGATGGCCAAGGACGCCAAGTGTACCATCCTGGAGCTGATGTCCGACGAGGTGAAACGCGACAAAATCGACCTGCACAAGTACGTCAGCAAGGCGGTTGGTCTGCCGACATTGCGGGATATCAAGGAAGAATTGGCCAAGCCGGGCCGCGATCCGCGTGATCCGTTTGAGGTGTTTACCTTCAAGGAAGGGGTGGAAACGATCGACGACTTGCAGGAAGGCATGAAACTCACCGGCGTGGTCACCAATATTACGGCCTTCGGCGCGTTTGTCGATATCGGCGTTCATCACGACGCCCTGATTCATATCAGTGAATTATCGGACCGCTACATCCGCGATCCGCATGAGGTCGTCAAACTGCATCAAAAGGTCAATGTCACGGTGATGCAGGTGGATAAAGAGCGGATGCGTATTGCCTTATCCGCCCGTCAATAAACGGACCTGTTCCAGCAGCTGCGCGGACGTAAACGGCTTGATGAGGTAGGCGTCGGGTTTGCGCAGGCGCGGATTCCCGCCCAACGGCTGGGCCAGGGTTGCCTGGGCCGTGCACATCAGAATCGGAATGCCGGCGGTGGACGCGTCCGACTTGATGATATCGGTAATGACATCCCCGTTCTTTCCCGGCAGCCGGTAGTCGATAATAATCACAGCCGGCCGGAGACTGCGCAGACGTACCAATCCTTCCTCACCGGTGCCTGCCTGCAATACCCGGTATCCGCGTTTGATCAATAATGCCGCGGTCGCGTCTGAAATCTCTTGGTCGTCATCGATGAGCATGATATTGGGGGGCATGGCGGTCTCCATGAGTTATTGTACCGCGCCGGCAGGATCCTTCAACATTTGCCTCGCTATTATATTGACAAGCATTTTGGCAGCCTGTAACATAATTTATCCCCGCAGCAAGAATGTTGTGGCAGCGAAAACCCCACCAGTCAAGGACCTTACGTGCGTCAAATTTTCATCCTGCTGATCTGTTCGGCAACCTTAAGTGCATGGCCGGGAGTATGTTTGGCGCAAGTGCCCGCGGTGGCGCAGCCGCTGATGGAACTTGCCGCCCAGAATCCGGCCGCGGCGTCCCATCCCGACGCGGCACAGCGTACGGAATTTATTCACAAGAAAATCCTGCAGACCATCATCCTGCTGGTAACCAGCTACATTCTGCTGTTCGTTATTATCAAGTTCGTCAATAACCGGGTCAAGGACATCAAGGCGCGTCACGTCGTGCGTAAGAATATTGCTTACGTGATCACCTTTTCGGTGATCATGATGATCCTGGTGATCTGGATGCAGAACATCACTTACCTGTCGATCTTCATCGGGGTGGCGGGTGCCGGTCTGACGCTGGCGTTGCAGGAGGTCATCCTTGGGGTGGCCGGGTGGTTGTTGATCCTGATCCGGCGGCCGTTCGAGGTCGGCGACCGCATCGAGATCAACGGGATTAAGGGCGATATCATCGACATCCGGCTGTTCCAGACATCGATGCTGGAGATCGGCAACTGGGTCGATGCCGATCAAAGTACCGGCCGGATCGTCAACATCCCCAACAGCTTCGTTTTCAAGACGGAGAACTACAATTACAGCCGCGGTTTCGAGTTCATTTGGAACGAGATCCCGATCCTGGTCACTTTCGAGAGCAACTGGCAGAAAGGACGCGATATCATCATCAGCCACGCGATGCGCCTGGCGGAAGGCCAGGAGGATAACGTCCGCCGCAAGATCGACGCGATGCGAAACCGGTATATGATTTTCTACGGGAAGTTGACGCCCATTGTTTACGTTAATATCAAGGACAGCGGGGTGGAACTGACCCTGCGCTATCTCACCGAAGCCAAAAAGAGACGCTTTACCCAGGACCAGCTGTGCCGCGCCATCCTGGAGGATTTCGACAAGCACCCCGACGTCAATTTTGCCTATCCAACCTACCGAATCGTTAAGGAGTGACAAGTCCATGAAGATTGCTGTTTCCGGAGCAACGGGGATGGTCGGAACCGCCGCGACCAAATATTTTACGGCCAAGGGGCATGAGATCATCCGTATCGCCCGGGCCGAAGGAGCCGATCCGTCCGGGGCCGTTGTGATGGACGTGAAGAGAAACTTGATCGATGCAAAGAAACTCGAAGGCGTCGACGCGGTGATTCATCTCGCCGGGGCCAATATCGCGGGCAAGCGCTGGGACGATGATTATAAATCGCAGATCCTGCTCAGCCGGGTTGAGACGACCCGTATCCTCGCCGGCGCCCTGAGCAAACTCGATAATCCGCCGAAGGTATTTTTATGCGCCTCGGCGACCGGCTATTACGGCAACACCGACCCGGACAGCGGCGTGACATTCGAGGAGCAGTCGCCGTTGGGCCGGGGGTTTCTGTCTGATGTGTGTCATCAGTGGGAGGCCGCCGGTCAGCCGGCCAAAGAGAAGGGCATCCGCACTGTTAATATGCGCATCAGCGCGGTGCTGAGTAAAAAAGGCGGGGCCATTCAAAAGATGTGGATCCCGTTTCAGCTCGGCATGGGCGGAAACCTCGGGCACGGCCGGCAGATGTTCAGCTGGATCGCGCTTGAGGAAATGCCTCCGATTATGGATTTTCTGATCACCCATGATAATGTGATGGGACCGGTCAACGTCACCAGTCCGCAACCCGTCACCAACGCGGAGTTTACCAAGGCCTTCGGCAAGGCCATCAAGCGGCCGACGATCTTTCCGGTGCCGGCCTTCGGCGCGCGCCTGCTGTTCGGCGAAATGGCCGACGCGATCCTGCTGGAGGGGGCCCGGGTCATGCCCAAGAAATTGCTCGAAGCCGGGTACACGTTTCAATATCCCGATATCGACTCCGCCTTAGCCGTCAGCCTGAAGTCGTGATACAATGTTCGAGAACACCACTACGCATCTGCAACTGTTGACCGTCCGGCTGCACATTCCGCACGCCCAGTCGCTCAAGGAAAAGAGGATGGTCATCAAAAGCCTCAAGGAGCGGATGCGACATAAATTCAACGTCACCGTGGCCGAAATCGGGCAGCAGGACAAGTGGCAGGTCGCCACGCTCGGCATCGCCATGGTCGGCAACGACAACCGCCGCATACACGCCTCGTTACAAAACGTCATTACGTTTATGGAACGTTTCGGGCTGTGTGAGATCTGCGAAACCGACATTGAGGAACTCTAATCCATGAGCTATCTGGTACTCGCCCGCAAACACCGGCCGCAAACATTTGACGATGTGATCGGCCAGGAACATATCACCAATCTGCTGATCAAAGGCATCGAGACCGGTCACTTGGCGCACGCGTATTTGTTCAGCGGTCCGCGCGGGGTCGGTAAGACCACCTGCGCGCGCATCCTGGCGATGTGCCTGAATTGTGAGGACGGTCCCCAGGCGACGCCGCCGGCGGACAGCATCATCTGCCGCGAGATCGCCGAGGGCCGCAGTTTCGATGTCCTGGAGATCGACGGGGCCTCCAACCGCGGGATCGACGAGATCCGCATGTTGCGGGAAAACATCAGCTTCGCGCCGACGGTCGCCAAGTTCAAGATCTACATCGTGGATGAGGTCCACATGCTCACCACCGAGGCCTTCAACGCGTTGTTGAAGACGCTGGAGGAACCGCCCGCGCACGTCAAATTCATCTTCGCCACCACCGAACCCAACAAGCTGCCGCAGACGATCATCTCCCGCTGCCAGCGTTTTGATTTCAAACGCATCGCCATGAACCGGATCGTCGACGGGCTGAAGGCGGTCAGCAAGAAAGAAAAATACAAGATCGATGAAAGCGCGCTGTTTTCGATCGCCAAGGCCGCCCAGGGCAGCCTGCGCGACGCGCTGAGCATTCTGGACCAGTTGAGCGCTTTAAGCGAAGACGGTATCAAGGAAGATGATGTCTACGGCATGCTCGGGCTGGTCGAGGTCGAGCTGCTGTTTGCGCTGGTAGATCATATCGCCCAACAAAACTGCGCCGCGGCCCTGCAGGACCTGGACACGCTGATCAGCAAGGGAAAGGACGTCAAGCAATTGCTCAAAGACCTGACCGAGCATTTCCGGCATCTGATGGTGGTGCACATCGGCGGCACCGATCTCAAACATCTCGTCGATTATCCGGCCAGTATCAAGGAACGGCTGTGGAAGCAATCGCAGGAGTTCGATCTGCCCAAGATCCTGAAGGCGATCGACACGCTGATCAAGGCGCAGGAGGACGCGCGCATCACCGAGTCGCTGCGCATGCCGCTCGAAGTCGCGCTGGCCAAGCTCACCTTCAGTGAAAATCTCGACGCGGCCGTACCATCGGTCAAGGCGCCGCGCGCGCAGCCCGCGCCGCCGAAGCCGCGTCCCGCGGCCAAGCCCCGGTTAAATGAAAAGACGGGTTCCGCGGCCGTGGTCCCGGTACCGAAAGCGTCACCGTCTCCGGCAGATCCCCCGCCGGCGGATGATGAGGGTGAAGAGGACCTCCCGCCGGAGGTCGAGATGCCCGATCCGGTCGAACAGGACATCCAGCATGTGCAGAAGGTCTGGGACGTGCTGACCTCAGCTGTGAGCAAGGAGAAGATGTCGGTGGCCACCTACCTGCAGGAAGGTTATCCGCAGCGCTATGAGAAGGATTTTCTCGTGATCGGATTCCCGCCGCACTGTTCCTTTCAGATGGATGCCGTGGGCGATCAGAAGAATACCCAGATGGTCGAACGCATCTTCGCCGACAAGCTGCGCCAGCCCGTTAAAATCAAACTCGAGACCGTGGCAGCGCAGCAGGATATTCCGGTCGAGGAGAAGGTCCAGAAGACCCTCGACTCCTTCGGCGGCAAGGTCGTCAACCGCTGGCACAACGAATCATGAGTACTTACCCGCGTCTCCTGGAGAACGTCATTACCCAACTCAGCAAGCTCCCCGGCGTGGGCCGGCGCAGCGCCGAGCGCATGGCCTTTTGGCTGCTCGATCAGGATGCCGCTGAAGTGCGGCACATCGCCGATGATCTGGTGCAGCTCAAGGCGGGCCTGCGTTGTTGCCGGCGCTGTAATCATTTAAGCGACCAGGAACTGTGCGCCGTCTGCAACGACTCCGGCCGTGATCAGAAGACGATCTGTGTGGTCGAGGATCCGAAAGACGTGTTGGCCATTGAAAAGTCCGGCGCTTATCGCGGGGTGTATCATGTGCTGCTCGGGACGATCTCGCCCGGCGACGGCCGCGGGCCGGAGCAGCTGAAGGTCCAGCACCTGCTCGACCGCGTCGGCCAGGAGGGAACGCAGGAGGTGGTGCTCGCCACCGATCCCGACAGCGACGGCGAGATGACCGCGCTGTATCTCACCAAACAGCTCAAGCCGCTCGGCGTCAAGGTCAGCCGCATCGGCCTCGGCATCCCGGTCGGCGGCAGCCTCGAGTTCGCCGACCTGTCCACACTAACGATGTCCCTTAACGCACGGCGCACGATCGAATAAATACAGGAACAGACTCCACTAAAATGCTGGAAATGACTGCTTAATCGGAGTCTGACCCTAATTTTTACGGCGCTGAAACAACTGGTAATTCGTAACTCCATGGTCGATAATAGGACTATGCGAAAATACCTGCTGCTGCTTCTGGTGGCAATTTCCCTCACCGGCTGTAATTCCTCATATTTTGAGTACCCGTTGGTTCTCCCGGATAAGGAGATGGAACTGGACTTGCGTCTGGCCGGTCACTGGGTGCTCGACCCGGCGGCCTCTGGGATGGACCTCGGGGACTATGCCTTTATACAGTTCCTGTGGGACGGGAGTCTTGACGGCGGGTTTGCCATAACCACCTATGAGGTGACCAAGGACGGGCGATCTTCCGATCAACGCATTGGCTTTGCCCAGGAGATTGATGGAGTTGGGTATCTAAATTTTGTAAGATTGATTGATCATATAGGTACGGAGTTCGAAAGCGATAAAGAGGGTAATACCAAGTTGGAGTACCATATTTTGAAGTATACCTTTATCGGCAAAGACGAAGTTCGTTTCTACGATGTCGATGAGGATCAGATCGTGGCGGCTATTCAGAAAAAGCAGTTGAGCGGACACGTATTCAAAGAAGGTCATTATCGTGTAAGCGCCAAATCTGATGAGCTCCTGGATTTCATTCGGGCCAACGATATTTTCGATTACTCCAAGGTCCGGGTTTATCACTATCACGACATTGGCATTCCGCAGCATTGAATGAACGGGATGCTCGGACAGTGCGTTTATGGTCCCGATTTCTCACGTACAAAGCGTAGTCTTAAATAGGCGAAATACTCTTATAGGCGCAGTGCTTGTTATTCTAGCCTGCGCCGTTCACCTGCCGTTTCTCAATCATCCTTTTTTCCTCGACGATCACATCTGGTACCGCTTCGCCTTGAACCATTCCTGGAGCGAAGTTTTTGCCCGGGCGTTATGGCAGGGGGAGGGGCAGCACTATTCGCCGCTGGCGCAACTTTTGATTCTAGCCCCGCTAAAGCTGACCGGCGGCTCGTTCATCGGGACCTACCTGTTCGGCTGGGTGATCCACACCGTGGCTGCCTTGAGTGTCTACCGGTTCTGCCGGCATTTTTTCTCGGACCGCTTCGGTGCCGTCGCCGCGGCCTGCCTGTGGGCGCTGCATCCGCTGCAGGTCCTGCCGGTGCATTTCGTCACGGCATATTTTGTGCCCGCGGGTATTGCCTGTGCGCTTAATGCGATGGTGGCCATGAGCCGCCACACCGCCGCCGGCAGCCGCGGCGATTTGGCCCAGGCGCTGGTGCTGGCGCTGGGCGCCTATGGGTTGAGCGAATTTTTTATTCTGGTGCCCGGCTATTACGTCCTGTTGCGGGTCCTGGTGACCGGGCAACGAATCTTTCCCGCGCTGGCTGGTGCCTTCAAGCTCGTACTGCCGGCATTCCTCATCATTGGCGGCTGGCTGGCGTTCGCCTCCGGCGAGAGTCACCTCACCGGTAAGATTGCGGTCCTTGGCTACAGCGCGACGCAGTACCTAGCCAACTGGTCGGCTCTGGCCAGCTGGGCCGTTTCACGGCTGGTTGTCCCCTGGGATCCCGTCTATGTGAAGAACATTCCGCTGCATGCGCCGGCGGCGGTGTACTGGATGGGACTGGGGATCGTCGGAGGGATGTCCGCCGCTGTGGTTGTTTTTCTGCGCGGAATATCGCCGGCGGTGCGTGTGGCGGTCGGCTGGATGCTGTTGGGACTTGCTCCGACGCTGGTCACGTGTTTCGTTCACGCCGCGTCGGGAATGGTCTTCGAGTTGCACTGGTTGGGCCTGGCCTTGGTCCCGTGCTACGCCTTACCGGCTCTGGTGTGCACTGATATTTCTCGGCGCCGCACGCCGGCGAAGGCCGTGATGGCCGCCATGATTTTGATCCTGCCGCTGACCGCATTGACGTTGCGCGAAGTCGCGTTCTGGCAGGATGAGGAGCGCTACAGCACCCGCTGGCTGGCGGTCAGTCCCGGCAATCACCTGGCGTTGATCTCGCTGGCCCAGCAGCAGGAACGCCGCGGCGATATCGACGCGGCCCTGCGGTCAGTGGACCTGATGAGCACCACGACCGCGATCCCCCGGCATATCGTTGAACTGATGCGGGGTCAAATCCTGTTGCGCGCCGGCCGCCCGTCCGAAGCGGCCCGCCATTTCGAGGCGGCCCTGCGCCATAAGCCTGATCTGTCCGACGCCCGCGTGGGCCTCCGCCAGGCCCGCGCCGCGCTTCCATTACCGTAAGCGCGCCGATTGCAATCCCGCACCCGGTCACGTATACTAGTGAGGGCAATTGACGTATTGTCCGCTCATTCCCCAATCCGCTCAGCCCCGCCTTTTCGTTTGAAATATGCACCGGTCTTTTTTTGACGTGCCGGTGCCTGTACCTTATATTTACAGGGGCAGCCCCTTTAGTACCAATACTATGAATATTACTTTCAGACAATGGAGATCCACCCGGTTATTCCGGTTGACGGCCGCGCTGATGGTTGTTGCCTTGGCCGGGACTATGCGAGGTGTCCCGTCCGCGCGGGCCCAGACTCTGGCCGAATTGCCCCGGCCCGGGACAAGGGTCGCGGTCAGCGGCAGCTTTACTCCGCCGATCCTGTCCGGACTCACCATTTACCCCGACAATCCGCTGCAGTTCGACTTCATTATCGACACCGGCGACGACGCGCTTCAGGGGGAGGCCCTGCACGCGGAGTCTATGCGGCTGATCAAATATTTTATGACCACCCTTACGGTGCCGGAAACCGAGCTGTGGGTCAACCTGTCCCCGTATGAGAAAAACCGGATCGTGGCTGACGGCCTGGGCAATACGCAAATGGGCGTTGATATGCTGGCGCAGGACTACCTCCTCAAACAGCTGACGGCCTCGTTGATGTACCCGGAAGAAGAACTCGGGCAGGCCTTTTGGGAGCGCGTGTACCGTAAAGCGCACGAACGGTTCGGGACGACCGACATTCCGGTCAACACTTACAAAAAGATCTGGATCGTACCGGCGGACGCCGCCGTTTACGAAGAGGGGAACAGTGTGTTTATTGCCGGCAGCCGGCTGAAGGTCCTGCTCGAAGAAGACTACCTGGCTGAGGAAGCCAATGCCGGACGGCAGGACCACGGTGTCGGGGCGGTCCCGGATGCCGAGCGCAACGCGATCGGTGCCGAGACCTCACAGATCGTCAAGGAGATCCTCATCCCGGAAATCGAGCGCGAGGTCAACGAAGGCCGCAATTTTGCCCGGCTGCGTCAGATTTATCACGCGATGATTCTGGCGACCTGGTATAAAAACAACCTGCGCAACAGTGTCCTCGGTCAGCTCTACGTCGACCGTAACAAGGTCGACGGTGTGGATGTGGCCGACAAGGAATTGAAGCAGCGCATTTATGAGCAATATGTGACCGCTTTTGAACAAGGGGTTTACAGTTACATCAAGGAAGAGGTCGATCTGTCCACGGATGAACTGATCCCCCGCAAGTACTTCTCCGGGGGGGAAGACTTTCTCGGGCTTGGCCGTAATGTGCGCCGTCTGGAATCGGTTGATCAACTGCAACGGGAAGGCGGGCGTTACGTGGTCGTGCGCGGCGGGGCAAGTCCGCTGGGTATCGGCCGCGGCAACGTGGACAGCGCGATTCTGGGATCTCAGAATTTCGACGCGGTCACTGCGGCCCGGGCTGAACTGACGGTGCCGGTGACTGCCGGTGAGAAAGTCTTCACCGTCACCTACCCGGCGATTACCACCCGCGACGGAGAGGTCTTCTCGGTGGAGGAAGATTTGATCACGGCCCGGATCAGTGAGGCGCTGGCCGAGTTGGCCGCGCTTCCGGGCGCCTTTGACGCCGATCTGTTTACGTCAATCCGCGTGACCGATTCTTTTGACGCGCGCGGATTATCGGCGGATCCCAGCGTCCTGGATATTCCGTTGTCCGTCCTGCTGGCGGCCCCGGCGAAGGACATAACGGTGGAACCGGGGAGCCTGACCGACGTGGCCGCGACGATCCGGTCGGAGTATGTCAAGGTGTTGATGCTTTATGAAACGGGATACGCCCGCGGCGAGAATGCCGAGCGCATCAGCGAGAATGTCCTACGCTATCTCGGCGGACTCGCTCCCACCGATCGCGAGATGCCGTTTTATCCGGACGCGCCTGTGGCGGACTATCAGATCATCATGCCGGTTTACAATGAAGGCACGATCATCGATTTTATCTTGGGCAAGGTCAAGGAAGCGGGATACCTGGACCGGCTGGTCGTGGTCAACGATGCGTCCACCGACGACACGCGGGAAAGGCTGGACCGCTGGGCCGCCGCCGAGGGGCTTGAGGTAATTCATATGGAAACCAATCAGCGCAAGGAAGGTGCGATCCGCCGGGCCATCGAGATCCGGGCCGAACGCCTGGGCCGGCTTCCGGACAAGACAATCTTGCTCGACTCGGATACTTTTTTTGATTTTAACGTCGACGAGGCCTCATTCGACAGACGCATCGATCAGGTGGCTGCCTACATGGACGACCGGGAAGTCGCCGGAATTTCGTTTCGAATCGATGCCTTGCTGCCGGAGAAACCCAATGTCCTGCAGAAGACGCAGTACGCGGAGTACGCCGCCATCCGGGTGTGGAACAAGCTGCTCAGCAAGCAGGGACAACTGTGGGTGATTAACGGTCCGGCCGGGATGTTCCGGTCCGATTTGCTGTTGGACACGTTGCAGAATATGGTCCCCGATTTTGAAACCGGCGATTTGTTGATTACGGTCAATCTGATGAAACAGGGGCATAAAGTCGGATATTACCCGGACCTCAAGGCGCAGACCATGGTCCCGGAGACGGCCGGGGAACTTTTCAAGCAACGGCGTCGCTGGGAACGGGGGACCACCAAGGTCCTGGCCTCGGATGCCGGTTTTTACATGGAACAGTTCCGCCGCGGCCGTTGGCTGGCCCTGCAGACGGTGCTGCATGGAATCATATATTTGGGGACTGTCGCGGGACTGGCCACACTGCCGTTTGCCGAAAACGGCACCGACGCCCTGATGAACTTCCTGGCTGCCTTCGGGATCAACTACGGCGTTTGGGTCGGTGTCAACTCGTTGCTGACACTGAACGAACGCAATGTGCAGCGTGAAGGCGACCGCCTGCGCTTGATGCGCTGGTTCCTATGGCAAGGCCTGATCGCACCGGCCGTCACCATTCCGGCGCGCTTCACCGGATTTTATGACGCCACGGTCCGTCGGCTGATCAGCGCCAACAGTCGTAATCCGCTGGCCGACAAATCCACCAAGTCGGTCAGTCCGGGAGAGGCGACGGACAGTGCGGTATTGGCCGCAGGTGAGACCCCCGGTGGGATCGACCTCAATCCGCAGATGCTGCGGTTGCAGTCCGACGGAAGCGGCATCCGCTACCGGATGCCTGTTTATACATCCAACCCCAGCACGTTACCGATCACCGGATTTACGCCGGTCATCATTGATATCATCCCCATTGGAAACCTCTCTTTGATACTCGGCAAGACAGATGCGGTTTTTCCCGGCGGGGAACTCACGGCGGCCCGGGACACGCGCTGATTTAAATCGTATAGCGTTTGCGGGTGACAGGAAGGGGCTTCCTGTTTGAGTTAAAAAGGTAATCAAGGAAGGCTTTCGTGAAACAATCATTCATCCGTCATCTGACCTGGCATTGTCTGTTGATTTGTCTGATCAGCCTCGGGGCGATCGGGGCGCTGATGGAGCATGCCGGTTTTTCTCTGAATCTGACTTTTTATATCGGGTGGGCGCTGGGTATCACCTTTATCAGCGCTAACGGGACGATACCGTTCGTGACGTTTTACCGCGCGATTACCGGCCGCGGTTTTGCGGAATATTTCTGGCTCCTCTGGACCACGTGGCTGGTGCTGATGTTTTTTCTGCTGCCCGCCACGTATGTGGGCCAGCGTATGGTGGAGACCCGCGACCGGATTTTCGATACGGACACCGCGTACGCCGATTCGGTGACCGGCGTGCCCATGACGGAGCAGCCGTTCAAATTGCCGGAAGGCAGCGTCGAAGATACGATCGAGACCGACTGGCCGGAACAGGAACCGTACCTCGAGATTAACTTTGATGGATACCGGGCTTAGTTTTTACTGATCCCTCGAAGACGCAACCGATTCATAAGGAGATGCCATGAGATCACGTTGGGTAATAGTCGCGATGTTACTCGCTGTCACGGCCGCGGGCATGCTGATGGCCAACGGCAGGCGGACCGACGCCGAAGAATTCAACCATGCCGATCAGGTTTGCGCGGACTTCGTTTCACAACAGGGTCTGGACATCGCCATGGCCAAGGCTGTCCTGGCTTTGACTGAAGGTACGGTGCGCCATTGCGAACGGGACGAAGACTGTGCCGTGGTCATGGTCCCCTGCGGAGAATTTACCGCGGTGAATCAGGAGTTCCGGCAGTGTTACGAAAAAGCGGCCGACCAGTACGGCGCCGTGCTAGATTGTGCGGGGCCTTTGACCGCAGTGCCGGAACCGGTTTGCGATGCAGGGGTGTGCGGTCTGAAAGTTGCCGAGTAAAGACGGCGTCTGCACCATAAGTTATTGCAATCAAAAAGGTAGTAAAATCATGTCCGGATCGCTTCCGCGCGGTTGATTCCGGCGGTGGAATGACTTATACTATTAGTCATAGTAATACACCAACCCATTCCCCAATCATATTCAATCTTTAGATTCTGAATCAGATACGCTTCCGTGCGCGAGCATGTAAGCTATAAACTATGTCCTATTTCGAACCGACATTACGGGATACCTGCGGCCGCAAGATTTTGTCCGTGTTGATCACGGCGGTCTTTATCTGGGGAACGATTGTGCCACCGGTGCCTGCCCGGGCCGCTCAACCCGCCACCGTACTCGATCTGCCCGCGCCCGGGACCAGGGTGCAACCGGCCGGCCGCTTTATGCCGGCACTGATACGCGGGATGCGGCTGGATGAGGGCAATCCGCTCAAGCTCGAATTCGTGATCCATCCCGGCGATGTTTCGGCGGATGACGCCGCCTTCCGGGACGAATCCGATAAACTCATCAAATACTTTCTCGCCGCGTTGACGACACCCGAAGATCAACTCTGGGTCAATTTATCACCCTATGAAGCCGACCGCATCATTCCCGCGGACTTCGGCAGGACACGTCTCGGCCGTGATATGCTGGCCCAGGATTATCTCCTGAAACAACTCACCGCCTCACTCATGTATCCGGAAGAGGATCTCGGCCGGGAATTCTGGGAGCGTGTGTACCGAAAGGCGCAGGCGCGCTTCGGGACCACCGCCATCCCGATGAACACCTTCAACAAGGTCTGGATCGTTCCGCAGACGGCCACCGTGTATGTGCATGACGGAGCCGTGTTTGTGGTGGACTCGCATTTGCGGGTCATGCTGGAATCGGATTACCTCAGCCTGGCGGAGCATCCCGCCGAAAGCGGCACCAGTGACGGAGATAGCGGGATCACCGCCGATATCGTACGTGAGGTGCTTATTCCGGAAATCGAACGCGAGGTGAATACGGGCCGCACCTTTGCGCCGCTGCGGCAGATCTTCAGTGCGGTTGTTCTGGCGAGCTGGTACAAACAGAATTTGCGCGAAAGTTTTCTCGGGCAGGTGTACGTCGACCGGGCCAGGACAGACGGCGTCGATACGGCGGATGCCGACATCAACCGCAAGATCTACCGGCAGTATGTTGCGGCGTTTGAAAAGGGCGTGTACGACTACATCCGTGAAGACTACGATCCCGTGACCCGTCACACCGTGCCGCGCAAGTATTTCTCCGGCGGCGTGCAGGCGCAGGTGCAAGTCGCCACTGACGAATCGATGCTGAGCCGGCAGCGCCTGCGTGACACCCTGCAGGGGGCCCGCACCGTCGTGGTGATGCTGGACCGGTTTCAGGCAGAGCGTCTGTCCGACGGGACCGGCTTAACGCAGCCGCGTGACGGAGCCATGCTCTCCAAAAACGAATTTGACCGGAGGCTCGGCCGTGCCACCGCAGAGGTGGAATGGCGCGCCATCCGCTCGTTGGGACTCAAGGAAGAATTGCTGGCCACGCTTCCCCGGTACAATCTGTGGGATGAAGCGCGTGATCGTCTGCCCGGGGATCTGCAGCGCGGCCCGCTGCGTCCGCGCCAGCGTTATGAGACCGCCGCGCAGCTGGTGGCCATCGTTAAAAGACTCGATGCCCTGATCGACGCCGCTCCCAAGCAGAAAGAATCTTTGTACGAGCAAATCATGCTCTATACATTTCTCTACGAAAGCAATACGGACAACTTCCGGGGCATGCGTCCGGCGGAATTGCTGCGAGCTGTCCTGGATGCGGTCACCGAGACCGACCGGGCCGCCCGAACACTGGTGTTACTCAACAATGTGATCGGGTACGGAATCATCGCGGAAGGTGAAACCGTCGCCGGATTGGCCCGGAAACTGACCAGTCATCCCCGAAACTGGCCGGAGCGAAACGGCCGTCATTTTGAACCCCGTGAAGCCGACGGCCGTAAGCCGCTGGTGCTCGTGGTGGACGATAATTTCAGCGAGGTCGAGAAACTGATTGCCCGCATTGAAGAAGAGGGTTACGAGGTGGCCGTCGCCGACAGCGGTCTCGCCGGACTGGCCAGTGTGGGACAGCGCCGGCCGGATTTGGTGATCACGGATGTAAGTATGCCGGATATGAACGGGATCCAGTTTACCCGCGCGTTAGGGGAGACGTATCCCGACCTGCCGGTGATTGTCCGCGACAATCAATTGGGCAACGGCCACTGGTTCCCGACGCGGTTGAGCAATTTTGTCATCACCGCCTTCCCCAACGTGATCGGAGTGCCGGGTAAGAGCGACGAAGGCCTTAAAACCATGAACCTGCTGCGCCTGTATCTGCCGGCCCGCGTGCGGTTGGCGGGGAATGTCCGGGTGGTTATGGAGCGGGCAAATACCAGTGTCCGCGCGCTATACCTTAACAGGAAATTTGACCGCGACTCGTTGCGGATCATGCTCTCACAAATCGAATCGATTGCGGACGCCATGAACGTCGTCAATTTCGAGGGACAGCGGGAGGCCCGATTGGAAAAGGCCGGCGGCTATGAGAAGGGGTTTGTCCTCTTAAGGGAGCGTGATCCGGACACCGGGGAAGTGACCGAAGATAACGGCCCGGCGGGGCGTCTGCTGCGCGATAACACGTTGCAGCCGCGCATCAACGACGGGCGGGTTCGCCAAGGCGACTGGATAACCGTCACCGGAAACGCGTTACGCGAGGCCCTGCATGCCAAATTGCAGGAGGAGTTTGAAGATGTCATGACCGAGACCCAACGCGTCATGGATGGCGAGGAACACCGCCGGGAAAGAATGACGGTCGTGATGACCAATTTCATGGATGCCGTTTATGCCCTGCAGGCCATGGATGAGTCCGATGCCGCGCTCTTGGTGCGATCCGCGCGGGATCTGAACCGGGTCGGCCGGGAAACGCCTGTCGCCGTGCTGCCGTTTGCGATCGTCGGTTCCCAGCGGCGGGATATGATTTTAGAGGAGGCGTTTCGCCGCGGATTGGGCCGGGTCAAGGTGACCTCCACGGAATCCCCCTACGGGATGGAAAGTTACCTGATATTTGACCGCGGCGCAGTGGACACTATTCTGGCCAATAAAACCTTTGCCGATGCCCTTATGTACGCCGGCGTGCCGGTGACCACCGATGACTTCGTGGACTTTTTGGCCAGCGGACGGGACCGCTTCATCATGAACCGGGATGCCGCGGCCGTGATCAAACATGCCCTCGGCACAGTGCTGCCGGGCAATACGCTGGATGTCGTCATCGCCGATGAGCTGGCCGACCTGGCCGGTCCGTTGTCCCGGCCCTGGGTAACGGGCAACACCGTGGTGCAGGTCATCGATGCTCTTCGCCTGGCTATGGATGTCGGGATTCATAAACTCGAGCGGGACAAGCTGGTTGAAGGACTTGATCCGGAAGATCGTGAGGCGCTGGACCGCCGGTTGATTCGACTGCAGGATCTACGTGCGCAGCTGTTTACCCGTGACGGAGAATTTGATTTTGCGCGGGCGCATCTGTTTGTCAATAATATTTCGGCACGCGCCATGGACCAGGAAGTCACGGCCAGCGACCGGATTCTGATCGCCCCGAACGGCAATCCGGCCATGGCGGTCTATCCGGACCCGGTCCGCCGCTCGGATATCGATACAACGAGTGATCGGACGGTACAACCGGAGGCGCCGGGCAGTGCGGCTGCCGATAACCTGGCGGACCGGGACGCCGATAAGTTCCTATCGACGGCGGATCTCGTCTTTCGGACATTGTACGTCAACCGCCAATTCGACGCCCGGTCGTTGATCACCATGTCCAAGAATGCCCGGGCGGTGGCGGAGATGTTCGGTATTCAGAAGATCCATGCGATCCGCCGTGCCCGCTTTGACAAGGCCGGCGGCTACGAGAAGGGTTATGTCCTACTGCGGGAACGCAATCCACAAACCGGTGAGATCGCCGAGGACAACGGGGAAGACGGCCGTCTGCTGCGCGATAATACCTTGCAGCCGCGTATCGACGACGGCCGGGTGAGGGACGGAGATTGGAAGGTCGTCGCCGGAGAGCAAAAGCGGAGCGCTTTACGCCGGAAGCTTAAGGAAGAATTCGACGATATCATGACCGAGGCCCGGCGTGTGTTGAAGGGGGACGCGGCGCGCCGTGAGCGCTTGACGGTGGTGATCACCAATTTCCTCGAGGCTATTGTCGCCTTGCAGACGCCGGATCAGGCGGTCATCGTTTCTGCGGATGATGAGGACTTGGCAACCCTGTTTGATCAGTTGGCGGCCGCCTTTGGAAACGCCCTGCGCTCCGGCTTCCGTCCGGACGAGGCCGTAAAGATATCACGCCGCGCCTTCCTGGGGGTAGCTGTCGTCGGCTTCTGTTCCGCCTGCACCGCTCCCGGATTGACAGCCGGGAGGGCCGCCGGAGTACCGCGGCCGGTCTCCAGCAACCGTTACGAAGATTTGACCGTGGCCGAGATTCAGGAGCTCTACATGAGTACGGCCTATCAAGCCGATGCGCGCCGGCGCGAGGTCTTTGGACCTTTTATCGCTGAGTATCGGCAACAAAACACTTTGGATACAGACGAAATATTCCGGCGAGCGGGAGGGATCCCTTTTGAAACTTTGCTGTCAAATCTCGGCTTGCGGGATCGGAGCAAAGATTATCCGCTCGACGAAGCAGTCGAGTCGGCGAGGGTGCTGGGATCCATGATTCGTCCTGTTCTTCCGGATCTGTTGTTCCTTGATAGTGGCACTGATCTGAGCGCGCGCGGGACGTATCGGCCGAAGTATGCGACCCATCCCATTTTACCGGACGCGGTACTACAAGCCTATGTGAACGGGCTTTCTGATTTGGCACCGTTGTTGAATTCCGCTCAGCGATCGTCCCGGGTGCTGGCCGCATTGGCGTTGACCCGCATTCATCACTACGCGGCCCCCAATCTGCGTGTATCCGAGTTTCTGCTTGAGAATGTCGATCGCACCAAAGTCATCCCCGCCTTAGAGCAGGCACTGACTTCACCGGAACCTCTGGTGCGCAAAGTGGCCGTCGATATGCTCTGGGAGCTGGGCGTGAGAGAGGTCCGGCCAGGCATGGCGGCTTTGTTTGACGGCATCAAGCAGGTGGATTTGGACAAGGTGGTCCGATTGACGGAATGGATGGACAGCGGCAGCGCCGGATACGATTATTGGGATCTGGGCCTTTATCCGTTGCTGCGTTTCAGTCGCAACAAGGCCTTGTTGTCGGACGCCGACCGCGATATTATCCGGGCCTTTAACCGGATCATCCTGGAGCACGTAGAGCGAATACATCGGAACGGTCGTTACACGCTGGGGAATGACTGGATATTTAATGCCCGCGACCTAATGAAGGAGATCCTCGACAATGCCCTGTTGACCGAGGATACCAAAGGGGGGATCGACCTGAATCCGGCCAACTACGAGTTGCGGACTCAGGGAGAGTGGGAATTCACGCCGACTTATTTCACGCCGCAGGAACTGCACAACATCAACATCAATGGCTTTGTGCCCGTTATCATCAACATCTCACCGCTCATCGACATTCCCCTCCTGCTGGGGATGACCGGCACCGACGCAGTCGGGCCGCTCAGCCGCCGCTAGGCAGATACTCAACACCGCCAACGGATACACATGTATGAAGATCCGGGGCAGGACCCCGGAAGATCCCAGGCCGAGAATCGATTTGTAGATGCCCGTCAAAGTCCCGAGGCCAATATACACGGTAATAAACGCGATGACGGTGACTGCGGTGACGAGGCGCGCCGCCTGCCGTGACCGGTCGGCCGGCAGCCAGATGCTCAGCGCGAACAGGGCCCACAAGATATGCCAATTGCCGCTTAAGAAAAGCTCGCGACAGACGGCCGTCAACACTTCCCACAATCGTGAACCAATGCCGCCCGCAGAGTGGACCGCGGTGTCCTGGGTGGCGTGGGTTGCGCCGATCAAATTTTTATAGATGAAATAGATCGCAAAGATCCCCGCGCTGATGGCGCCGCTGATCCCGGTCACGCGGATCTTGGCGAAGCGTTCCCGCGGACCGTACAATAAGACCGCGGCGGCGAGGATCATCAATCCCAGTCCCATATACAACGCCCCTTCCAGTTTGACGAAGCTTCCAAGACCCAACAGGATCGCCGCGATCCACAACAACGGGGACCGCGTATTTTTCAGCCAGTGGACCAGCACCAGCATGCCGCCGCAGAAATAGTTCATCATCACCGTGTCGCGGTACGCGATGGTCGCGTGATACGGGGCGAAGAGGACCGAAAGGAACAGGGCCGTGCACACGGCGGCCCACAGACGGTCGACATAAAGCCGCGCCGTGGAATACAGAAAAAGGGCGAATAAGAGGTAATACACGGGAAACAGGACCTTGATCAGGGTCTCGCTCCACTCGCCGAGATGGAAGGCGATCCACGCCAGGCTTAACGGCACCTGCAGCGGGTAGGCGGAATTGGGAAGTTTGGCGATGGGGATCGCGCCGTTTTCATAAAAAAGGATTTTCGCCTTCAGCGCGATCCAGGAAATCGCGTCCCACTCCATAATCGGGACCATCAGGGCACGCACGCCGATGAACACAGTCATATAGATGATAAAGGCGCAGATCAAGACCAATGCCGCCGTGCGCCAACCGCCGGCCGGAGTGTCGTGTGGCGGTGACGGCGTGTCCGCGTGGTTGCCGCCGGCCGTAAGCCACAAGGCGGCGGCGATGACCGCCAAGGGTACATGCAGGCTCACCATCGAATAGCCCACGCCCGCGATGGTCATCAGCAGCATCCAATGGCTCACCATGCCCATCCCGAGGGCGAACGCGCAGGGAATCCGTGCGCCGGTTGACAACAACCGGTCCGCATGCAAACGGCGCATCAACGCCAGTCCCAGAATAACCGGAAAGCCGAGCGCAATGAGGAGTCTGACAACGGTCACGGCGCGGAACCCTCCCGGACCGCGATCAGGCTGCGGCTGTCAAACGGCGGTTTAATAGCGTATCCCGGCGGGACAGCTTCCCGCGGATCCTGTTTTAAGAAAACGATCTGGCAATCTTGATCGGCGGGATCGGTCGGCGTAACGATGTCCAGCGGATAGACGTAGTAGCGGACAGCCAGGTAGGTGATCAGATTCTTTTGCGGCTGCTTGTCAATGTCTGAAATCACACCGCAGTGATGCCGGCCGGGGAGAAGCTCCCGGCAGTAGCGGGCAAATCCGTAGGACTTGGCAAAATTGTATGCCATCTTTTCGTCCAGCGATTTGCCGGAGAATTTGCTCAGTTCCTCGGCAAAATAGCGGACCTGGCTGACCGTTTGCGAGAACAATAATGCGCCCAGGACCAGGACGGTTTGGATCACCGCATGTGACCGCAGACGCTGCCGACTAAATGCCGGGATTTTGCCCGACAGGGTGATGCCAGCCGTGCCGAGCAACGCATACAGTAACATGAGATAATAGGGAAGAAGAAAGTTGGCGCCGGAGATGGTTTCCATGGCGCCGGAGTTTTTATCCGGTGTAAACACTGTCCCGAAGATGTCGGAGATCAGGACGACCGGTGATATCCCCGCCAGCAGACCGGCTGTGATAAAGCCGAGGAGAAGGGATATGACGAGAATGAAGATATGCATACGGGGCCGGACCGTCTGGGGGCTGAAACCATTGAATTCGCCTCATTATTGATAACCCGTCGTTCTTTGTCAAACAAAAGTTGGCGGAAGACGGGGCGGACGCGCTGCGGCGCCGCGCCCGAGTTCATATCCCGTCTTGATTTTCGAGGCGACCGTGCTACAATCAGGAACTTGAATTTTCCCCGAATTCGCTCATCCCGTCGCGCGTTTGCTGATACACCGCCTGTGGTTCATGAACCGGTTGCTGTTGGTTTCTTTTCTCCTGCTCCTGCATATAAAGGAAGCAGATGACCAAACCGATCGTGAATGCCAGCATGAATATGATTCGCATGATTTCCCCCTTTTTTGGAAGTTGTCTTTTTCGGAAGGCGTCTTAGTATATCGTCCGCGGACGCGCATGTTAATTGCACAATCCCGCTCATTTTGTAATCCCTTATGACTGTCATCAAAACCGACAAACACGCCCTGCTCAAGTCCATTTTCGGCTACGACGAATTCCGGCCGCTGCAAGCTGAGTGCATCGACGGCGTGATGGCCAAGCGCGACACCGTTATGATCATGCCGACCGGGGGCGGCAAGTCGCTGTGCTATCAAATCCCGGCGCTCATGTTTGACGGGCTGACCGTGGTCATCTCCCCGTTGATCTCTTTGATGAAGGACCAGGTTAACCAGCTCCAGGAGCTGGGTGTGGAGGCGGACGTGCTTAACAGTTCGCTCAGCTACGGCGAGTATCTGTACAACCGGGAGCGGATTCAGACCGGCATAACCAAACTGTTGTTTTTGGCGCCGGAGACCCTCTTCAAGACCGAGACGATCACTTTTCTGCAGGAACGCGCCGTCGACTGCATTGCCATCGACGAGGCGCACTGCATTTCGGAATGGGGCCATGATTTTCGGCCTGAGTACCGGCAAATTAGAACATTACGCGAATATTTTCCGCGGGCCGTGTACCTGGCGGTCACGGCAACGGCCACCGAGCGGGTCCGTCAGGATATCATTTCCAATCTCGGGTTGCAGCAACCCGCCGTGCTGCAGGCCAGCTTTAACCGGTCGAATCTTTTTTATGAAGTGATCGAAAAGGCGCGGGCGACCGATCAGGTGGTGGACTTCCTGCAACGCTTTAAGGATCAGAGCGGGATCATCTACTGTTTTTCGCGCAAGGCCGTCGATACCCTTGCCGCGGACCTCAACCGCTACGGATTCAGCTGTCTGCCCTATCACGCCGGTCTGACGCCCGACGAGCGGCGCCGAAACCAGGAACGGTTTATCCGTGATGACGTGCCGATCATGGTGGCGACAATCGCCTTCGGCATGGGGATCAACAAACCCAACGTGCGCTTTGTGATCCATCATGACCTGCCGAAAAACATCGAATCCTATTATCAGGAGACCGGCCGCGCCGGGCGTGACGGATTGTCCGCGCATTGCCTGCTGCTGTTCAGTCACGGGGACATCGGCAAGATCAATTACTTTATCGACCAAAAGACCGATGAGCAGCAGATCCGCGTGGCACGCGACCACTTGAATGCCATGATCGGTTTTGCCGAAAGCACGGTTTGCCGGCGGATCCCGTTGATAACGTACTTCGGGGAAAACTATACGCATCCGCGCTGCGATATGTGCGACAATTGCAAGAATCCCCAGCGGGAGAGCGTCGACCTGACGCCGCAGACCGCGCTGTTTTTTAAGGCCCTGCACGAGACGGGGGAGATGTTCGGCGCGGTGCATGTCATAAATGTTTTACGCGGCAGTCAGTCTGAGAAGGTGCTGAGCTATCACCACGATGAATGCGCGGTTTACGGCAAGGGCAGCGCCTGGTCGCAGCGGCAGTGGCAGTACCTGGTCCGGCAGCTGGTCGCGCAGAAACTGGTCGACAAGGAGCCTCAGTACGGTGTGATTTCACTCAACCGCCGGTCCTACGCGATCCTCAACGGCGAGGCGGCCTTTCATGGGATCAAGCCGCCGGCGGACCGGCTCACATCCCGGGCCGGTAGCCGTGAGCGGACACCGGTCGCGGCGACGGCGGCGGATGATAATCTGTTCACCTTGCTGAAGATTAAACGTAAGGAGTTGGCCGACAAGAGCGGCGTGCCGCCGTATGTGATCTTCCCGGACAAGTCGCTGATCGACATGAGCCAGCGCAAACCCGTGACCCACGAGGAATTCGCGCAGATCTTCGGCGTGGGCGAACGCAAACTGAAGAAGTTCGCCGACATATTCATACAAGTCATCAAAAATTACCGGTGACCGGGGGCGGGCGCCGGTGCCTTACAAAATCGGGCCTTAAGATTTCCCCTTGAATTGTGTACAATGTTGAGCAGCGGAAGGATACTGAATATCCGGACCGCGCATTTGTGTTAAGGGCATTGCCGGCGCCGGGGGCGCTTCCCTTAAATAACTGTTGAAGAAAAGGATAGAAGCCATGATTTCATTGCACTTACGGATGTATATGCTGCTTGGCGCCCTGTTCGCCATCATTTATGCGATTGTCGTCATGCTCGGAGCCGCCTCCGGGACGGGCACATTTCTCACTTACGCGATCATCGCCGGGGTTTTCATGATTATTCAGTTCCTGATCGGCCCCAAGATCGTGGAATGGTCCATGCGGATCAAATACGTCACCCGCGAGCAGTTTCCCAAACTCTATGCCATGGTCGAAGACCAGGCCCGTCGCGCCGGGATTCCGATGCCCAAGGTCTGCGTCTCACCGTTGAGTGTCCCCAACGCCTTTGCCTTCGGGCGCGGTCAGGCCGACGGCCGTGTTTGCGTGACGCAGGGGATCATGCAACTTCTTAACGATGAGGAATTGAAGGCGGTGATCGGTCACGAAATCAGTCACATCAGGAACCGTGACGTGGTGACGATCACCATCTTATCGGTCATCCCGCTGATCATGTACCGCATGGCCTTTCATATGTTGTTTTTCGGCGGCCGCGACCGGGACCGCGGCAACACCATGCTTATCGGCCTGGTCGCTTTTCTTTTCTATTTCATCACCAATCTGTTGGTCCTTTACGCCTCACGGATTCGCGAGTATTTCGCGGACAAGGGATCGGTGGAGCTCGGCAACCGGCCTGAGGCCTTGGCCAGCGCGTTGTACAAACTGGTATACGGTTCCGCCCGCGCAGGCAAGCGGGGTATCAAGGAGGTGGAGGGGTTTAAGGCATTCTTTATGAACGATCCCTCGCGCGCCGCACAGGAAATCCGCGAGCTGGCCCAGCTGGATCTCGACCGGTCCGGTGATATTGATGCCGCGGAACTGGCCCATTTCCGTCAGCAGCGGCTGAATCTTTCCACCCAGGACAAAATGCTCGAGGTCCTCAGCACCCACCCGAACATGCTTAAGCGCATCCGTCATCTGGCGTCTTTAAGCTCCTGAGCATCAAAGATTTGTGTCTCCTGACCTGTGCAGGTGCGCCTGTGAATGGTATAATTCCTATAAATTCACAGGGACGGGTAAGTCACGTCAACGGACTCTCTCGTCCGGGAGGGCAGGAAATGGATAATCGCTGGTCGCAGATCGTCAGCTGCGTGGTTCTCGGGTATGCCGGCATGTTTTTGGGCATGTTTGCACTGGACGTCCTGGACGGTATTGCGAAACATGTGGGCGTGGAACACCGCAACATGACGTTTATGCTGATGATGAGTATCGGTGCGTACCTGGCCTGGATTTTTGGCGTCTCCACCTGCATGTTCGACCGGTTGCATTACTTCGTCCGGGGCCTGTTATCGACGCTGTTTTTGAACCTCGGCATCTTTTGGGCGCTGAAACACCGGCTCAGTATCAAAACGATTTCCTGGGAAACCATCCCGGAAATCGTCTTTTTTATGATAGTTCTTAACATCCTCATCGCGGCGTTTTCGGGCCGTTTCTTTGAGGACAAGCTCAAAGACCTCAAGACCAGCGGAGAGCCGTTCTATCATCTGACACCGTACGCGGTGACCTATCCGCTGGTCATGATCGCCGGCCTGTGGCTGATCATGTATGCCGTAAAGGCCGTGTATCAGATGACATAAGCCGCCGGATAAAAATCCGGTCCGCACCCGCCCCACATGGAAATAGCCGCCTTATAAAATAACTTGCATCATCCGCTGTCATGGTATATATTTCGTAGGAAGAAAATTTCGTATAACGAAATACTTCCGGAGCAGCGATATGGGGATCAGTCCCGTCAAATTCGGCGACCGTCTGGTCGAACTCCTGCCGCAGTTGATGCAGGAAATCTCACGTTACGAAAACAATTATGTGACGACCGGTAAAATCACCTGTCAGCAGTTTCTGGTTCTCGACCAACTTTCCCGTAAAAAAGAATGGACCATGCAGGAGTTCGTCCGGTCCACGGATATGAAATTCTCATCCGCGACGGGCATGATCGACCGTCTCGTCAAGCACGGTCTCGTCCGCCGGCGCCGGGGAAAGGAAGACCGGCGCACCGTTCTGGTGATGATTACCATCAAAGGCCGGGACATTATCAGCGAAGTGTATTCGCAAAAGAAGCACGGGATTATACAGTTATTCAAGCGTCTTAACGCTCAGGAACGACAAAACTATCTCGACATTCTGCAGAAGCTTGTCAGCAGCCTGTCATCGGCCAAGGGAGGACTTTCATGAGATACGGCAACAGATCCGATAAACAGGGCGCAGTCTGGCTGGCGGTCATGGCAGCCGCTGTGCTGACCGCCGGGGGGTGTTCCAGTGAAAGCACCGCCGAACAGACCGCGAAGGCCAAGGGGCCCGGCGGACCGCCGATGGTAAACGTCGTGGCGTTTAAATCGCAACGGACCGCGCTGACCGACAAGATTTCGATCATAGGTTCCTTGGAATCCAACGAGCAGGTCAATATTCAAAGTGAGATCAGCGGCACCATCGAAAGTATCCGTTTTGAGGAAGGCCAGCCCATTAAGGCCGGTGAACTTCTTTTTGAGATCGATAAAGAGAAGTTGAAAGCTTCGTATGACCAGGCGCTCGCCAATCTGAAGCTTGCGGAAACCACAGCCAACCGCTACAAAAATCTGGTCCAGAGCAAGGCGGTATCTCAGCAGGAATACGACCAGACCGTGGCGACCCTCGAATCCAACCGCGCCACCCTGGCCTTGGCCAAAGAACAATTGGCCGACGCGACGATCGTCGCCCCGTTTGAGGGGATCATGGGCGAACGTCTGGTCAGTGAAGGGCAGTTTGTTACCCAGGGTGCGCCGCTCGGCTCCCTTTACAATCAAAATCCCATGAAGGTCACCTTTCATGTGCCGGAGCGCTATGTCGGCGAAATCCGCGCGGGCCAAACCATCTCGACGAAAGTGGCGGCCTACAAGGACAAATCCTACGAGGGAAAAGTGTACTTTATATCGCCCAATATTGATGAGACGACCCGTACCGCGCTGGTCAAGGCGCGGATCCCGAACCCGCAGGGCGAATTGCGCGCCGGGATGTTCGCCAACCTGGAGCTGATCCTCGACGTAAAGGAAAACGCTATTCTCATACCGGAGACCGCCCTCATTATCAAGGGGGACAGCGTCTCGGTGTATACGGTCGGAGAGGACGACACCGTGGCGCTGAAACAGGTGACCGTCGGGACCCGCCGTGAGGGCATGGTGGAGATCGTTTCCGGTCTGGAGGCCGAGGAAGTCGTGGTGACCGAAGGTTATCAGAAAATCGGTCCCGGATCCAAGGTGAACGTCCGTTTCGAAGACCTTACCGAAAAGAAATTCTATGAAATTATCTGAGATCAGCATAGAACGCCCGGTTCTGGCGACGATGATGAGCCTCCTGCTGGTGCTGTTCGGCGTGGTGGGGCTGACCCGTCTGCCCGTGCGTGAACTGCCCGATATCGATCCTCCGATCGTCAACGTGCAGACCGTTTATCCCGGCGCGAATGCCGCGGTCATCGAGACGCAGATCACCGAGCCGTTAGAGGACGCCCTGTCCAGTGTCGAAGGGATCAAGAAGATCACTTCGCAAAGCCGCGAGCAGCTGAGTTCCATCACGATCGAGTTTGATTTGTCTGAGGATGTCGACATCGCCGCTCAGGACGTGCGTGACCGCGTCGCGCGTGTGCGGGGGAGGTTGCCGGACGATATCGAGGAGCCGATCGTCTCTAAGCAGGACGCCGACGCCAGTCCTTCGATCTGGGTCGCTTTGTACAGCGAACGTTTCTCCACGCTTGAGTTGACGACCATCGGCGAGAATTTATTCAAGGACCGGCTGCAGACCGTACCGGGGGTGAGTTCCGTCATCCTGGGCGGGTCCAAGCGTTTCGCCATCCGTATCCGCCTGGATGCAGATAAAATGGCTGCCCACCGCGTCACCGTGTTGGATGTCAAGCGGGCTTTGAACGAGCAAAGCGTGGAGCTGCCCAGTGGACGCGTCGAAAGTCTCCAGCGTGAGCTGGCTATCGAGACGCAGGCCCAGCTCAAGACTCCCGAGGAGTACGATAATATGGTGATCCTGCGCCAGGGCGATGAACTGGTGCGCCTGCGCGATATCGGTTTTGCGGAAGTGGGGGTTGAGGACGAGCGGTCCGCGGCCCGGTACAACACCGAACCGGCTGTCGGTTTGGGGATCATTAAACAGTCCAAGGCGAATATCATTGAGGTGGCTGACGGTATCAAGGCGGAGATGGAGGAAATCATTCCGCTGATGCCGGAGGGGATCAACTACAACATCGCTTACGACGAGTCGGTCTTTATCGAGAAGTCGATCAAGGAAGTGTGGATCACACTCGGGATGGCTTTCTTCCTCGTGGTTTTCGTCATATATATTTTTCTCCACAATTTCCGCGCTACACTTATTCCGGCGGTCACCATCCCGGTCTCCATCGCCGCCACCTTCGGCATACTTTATATGTTCGGCTATTCGATCAACGTGATCACCATGCTGGCCTTCGTATTGGCCATCGGACTGGTGGTAGACGACGCCATTGTGGTCTTGGAGAATATTCACCGGCATATTGAAGAAGGGATGCCGCCCCGAGAGGCTGCGTATAAAGGGATGAAGGAGATCGGTTTCGCGGTTATCGCGACAACCGTGGCGCTGGTCGCGGTTTTCCTGCCGATGGCTTTTCAGACGAGTGACACTGGCCGGCTTTTCATCGAATTTGCCGTAGCCATTTCATTTAGCGTCATCATCTCCACATTCGTGGCCTTGACGCTGGCGCCGATGATGTGCGCGCGCATCTTGCAGTCGCATCACGAGACCAAGAAGCGCGGTATACTGATCCGATTCGAAGAATGGCTTTACCGGCGGCGCAAGGGGTATGTCAAGATGCTCGGCTTCACGCTGCGTTATTCCTTTTTGATTTTGTTGCTCTGTGCGGGGGTCGTTGCCGGGGCATTCTACTTTTATAATCATCTCGACAGCGAGTTTCTCCCCGAGGAAGATAAAGGAAGGCTGTTTATCGTCGCCATCGCGCCGGAGGGGGCCACCAGTGAATATACCGACCGCATGGTACGCAAAATGGAGAAAATTATCAGCAATACGCCCGAAGTCCAGGGGTTCTTCTCGGCGGTGGCCCTGGCGCGCGGCGGACCCGGACAATCTTCTCAAGGATTGTCTTTCATCCGTCTCAAGGAAAACCGCGAGCGTCACGTACGCGACATCGTCAACGGTCCGACCGGACTGGGCGGTCAATTCTTTATGAACATCGAAGGCGCGCTGGTCATTCCCATTATTCCAAAGGCGATCGGCCGCGGATTTTCCCAGCCGTTTCAGCTGGTCCTGCAACATCAGGACCTGGATGAGTTAAACCGTATTGCCACGGAATTCAGTCAGACTCTTCGGCAAGAGGGTTTTCTCGTCAATGTCCGTTCTTCTTTTGAGCTGAACAAACCCGAACTGCGGATCCGCATCAACCGCGACCGGGCGGCGGTGCTGGGAGTATCGGTAAGGGACATCAGCCAGGTCCTGCAGATCCTGTTCGGCGGCCTCGATTTGGCCCGGGTCAACCTCGGAGGCAAGGAATACGACGTGATCGTTCAGCTGGAACGTAAATCGCGACTGTCGCCGACGGACTTGGAAGACATTTACATTCGCAACCAGGGGGGGACGCTGATCCAGTTGATCAATCTTATCGACTACGAGGCCGGCGGCGGTCCGAGTACCATCAATCACTTTAACCGGCTGCGCGCGGCGACCATCGAGGCAACGCCACAGGATGTGCCGATGGGCGAGGCGATCACGCGGACCGAGGCGCTGTTGGCTCAACTCGACGAACGCGGATTGCGCTATGACTGGGACGGAGAGGCCGCGGATTTACGTGAGGCCGGCAGCGAAACACTGTTCGTGATTTTGCTGGCGATCCTGATCATTTACATGGTGCTGGCCGCGCAATTCGAAAGTCTCAAGGATCCGTTTGTCATCCTCTTTACATTACCGCTGTCGATCTTTGGAGCGTTGGGATCGCTGTGGCTGATGGCCAAGCTCGACGCGGCGATCGTGGCGGCGGTGGGTACGGAATCCTTCCTGGCCTCGTGGCCGCGGATTCCGGCGATGGGGATCAATCTTTTCAGCCAGATCGGGATGATCATGCTGATCGGTATCGTAACCAAGAACGGTATCCTGCTGGTCGACTTTGCTAATCAGGAGATGAATAAAGGGAAGGATGCCGCTCGCGCCATGATGGCCGCCGGCAAGATGCGCTTCCGGCCGATCCTGATGACCGCCTTCTCCACAATCGCCGGGATACTGCCGATCGCCATTGGGTTCGGCGCGGGTGCGGAGAGCCGCCGGCCGCTGGGCGTGGCTTCCGTAGGCGGAATCGCTCTGGGAACTTTCTTAACACTACTGGTTATTCCGGCAGTTTACGTGCTGTTGAACCGTCGCCGGCGGACCAAAGATAAGCCCCCCGCAGCCAAGCATACGACCCCGCCGGTCAAGGCCACGGCGGCCGTTATTTTGATACTTTGCCTGTCGGCGAGCGGATGTCAACCGCTGGTCGGAAAAGACTATCAGCGTCCGGAACTCACGATTCCTTCCAACTGGAGTCTGACGGACCGCGGCCGTTGGAAGGCCGCCAGTCCAAGTGATGATACCGACCGCGGACGCTGGTGGAGAATCTACAAGGACGAGCGCCTCAACGATCTGCAGGAATTGGCGCTGGCCAACAATCATAATGTGAAAAGCGCGGTGGCGAATGTCGAACGGGCGCGGTTTTTGGCGCGGGTGTCCCAAAGCGAGTTTTATCCCGAGATAGATTTCAACCCGAAATACGAGCGTTCCCGGACCACCAAGAACAGCTTCAATTCCACCTCGGCCGGGACGAGGAGTTTTGCCAGCAGTTTCTACAGTGTGCCCTTTGATCTCAGTTACGAACTGGACTTTTGGGGACGCGTGCGCCGCGGGTTCGAATCCGCGCGGGCCGAGGCCGAGGTGACCCGGGCGGAACTTTATTCCATCCGTCTGATTCTCACGGCGGATGTGGCGGCCAATTATTTTCAACTGCGCCAGCTGGACAGCCAGATAGACATCATCGATGAGGCTATAAAGCTCCGTCAGTATGCGGTGGACGTCGTCCAGGAACGGGTCCAGGGAGGTGTTACCAGTGAACTCGACTTTAACCGGGCCAAGACCGAGCTGGCCAAGGCCGAGACGGACCGGGTGGATATCATGCGCCGGCGCCGGGAAATCGAGACCGCGCTGGCGGTTCTCTGCGGACAGCTGCCCGGTGACTTCAAGGTGGACAAGAAGCCGTTAAAGATAGAGGACGTCCCGGATGTCCCGGTGATCCTGCCGTCGGATCTGCTGGAAAGACGGCCGGATATCGCGATGGCCGAACGCAAGGTGGCCGCCGCCAACGCGCGCATCGGTGTGGCGGAGGCCGCGTTTTTCCCGCGGGTAACCTTGTCCGCCAGCGGCGGAGTGCGCAGCGTCGAATTTGACAATCTGGGTGAATGGGAAAGCCGTTTTTGGGCGGTCGGGCCCGAGGTGGAGTGGCCGATCTTCAGCGGCGGCCGGAACAAGGCCAACCTCAATGCCAGCGAATCCGAGTACCTCGGCACGGTCGAAGATTACCGGCAGACGGTCCTGGAGGCGATCGGTGACGTGGAGACGTCCATGAGCAACATTAATTATTACCAGGAGCAGGCCAAGGTTCAGTACAATGTCCTCACCTCCTCCCGGGAAACTGCCAAACTTTCCATATCCCGCTACCGGGAAGGGCTTGTGACGTTCCTGGAGGTCATCGATGCCGAACGGTCCCGGTTGGATGCCGAACTTCAGGCGACTCAAATCCTTTCCCAACGGCTGTTGGCCACGGTTCAGCTCATCAAGTCGATCGGCGGCGGCTGGTAACGGCTTTACACTCACGATATTTTCCTTCCCGCAAATATTTGCTATAATGTCATCTCAAGATTATCCGCCGTATCAAGGAGAAGTTGAGATGTACAGGACCCTGCTGACCTTACTCATTATCGGTTTTTTCGCCGCCGCAGCCGTAGCCGCTGAAGATAAACCGGCCGGTGAGGCGGATGCCGAATCCCGTACCGAAGTCTCCCGGGAAAAGACCGCGGATCCGTTCGCGGAATTTGAGGACAAGTTCTCGGAAAAACAGAAACAATTGATGCAGGATTTTCAGTCCTGGTACGACAAGTCCCGTGAAGCGGGTGAGAAGAGCAAGGACTGGATTGTCAACGATATCAAGGGTATCGGCGATTGGGAATACCTTGTCGTGACCCTGCCGGCCGGAAGCGAGGCACAACTTTCGGAACAGCTCAACAGCTACGGCCAGGACCGCTGGGAGGTCTATTGGGTTCAAAAAAACCTGCAGGGTATTCAGTTTTACTTTAAGCGTCCGGTCCGGACGTACATCAAACATATCCCCGTGGGCGATCTTCTGCACATAATGCCGAATAACCAGCAACCGTAAGCGCCGCAATCCAACTCCCTCACATGCCTATTCAAAAATTACATATCGGCTCACGCGCCAGCCGCCTGGCCGTCATTCAGGTCGATGAGCTCCGGACGATGATAGCCGAAGCCTGCCGTGAAATTTCCGTGACCCATGAGACTTTTCAATCGGCCGGGGATCTCGATAAGAAAACGTCGCTGCTGAACAACAAACAGGACGATTTGTGGACCGATGTTCTCGATCAGGCTGTCTTGGACGGCCGGATTGACGTGGCGGTGCACAGCGCCAAGGATCTTCCTGACCAACTGCATGCTGACTTAATGATACTCGCGCTGACGCGCAGCCCCGATGAGACGGACGCCTTCGTCGGGCGGGAAAGCCTCGGTAAGCTCCCCGCGGGCAGCCGCATCGGTACCAGCAGCGGCTTGCGGCGTGAGTCGGTCGCCCGTCTGCGTCCGGACTGCGAACTGGTCGCCGTGCGCGGGACGATCGAGGAGCGGCTGGCTCAGATCGATGCCGGCGAGCTGGACGGCTTGATCGTCGCCACCGTGGCCTTGAAACGCCTCGGCCTGGAATACCGCATAACGGGCATCATGCCGTGGGAGGGATTTCCGCTGCAAGGTCAGCTGGCCGTGGTCGGCCGCCGGGATAACCGGGCGTTGCGCCGATTTTTTGAGCCGTTCGATGTGCGCCGCGAGTACGGGGAAGTCACCCTGGTCGGCGCGGGGCCCGGTGATCCGGATTTGATCACGTTAAAAGGGGTGAAGGCCCTGCGCTCGGCGGATTGCGTCATGTACGATTATCTCGTCCATAAGGCCATTTTGGAACATGCGCCTCAGGCCGAGAAGGTCTATGTCGGAAAACGTAAAGGAGATCACACCCTTTTGCAGCAGGAGCTGTGCCGATTGATCCGTCAGCAGGCCCTGGAGGGGAAGAAGGTCGTGCGGCTCAAGGGCGGCGATCCGTTAATATTCGGTCGCGGGGCCGACGAGATCAATTATCTGCGCAAATATCATATGCGTGTCCATGTTATCCCCGGTGTCAGCTCCGCCACCGGTATCCCGTCGCGACTGGGGATGCCGTTGACCGCGCGCGACTATTCTTCATCGGTGGCGTTTCTCAGCGCCCATCAGGCCGAGGAGACTGCCGTCCGTAATGACGCAATTCAGGTCCCGCAGGGAGTGGACACGTTGGTGTTTTTGATGGGGCTCAGCAAGCTGGAGGAAATCGTCATTGCCGTGCGCGGCTCCGGGCGTGACGTCGCCACACCTGTCGCGATCATTTCCAGGGGCACCCGTTATGATGAGGCGATCGTGACCGGCGACCTTGGAAATATTGTGGACCGCGCCCGCGCGGTGAACGCCCAGCCGCCGGCGCTCATCGTGATCGGCAAGGTCGTGACGTTTTATCGGCCCGAGCGGGACCGGGAGACGATTGTTTATACGGGGACCCATCCGGATAAGTACCGCTCGATGGGCAGCCTCATCCACTTGCCGATGATCGAGATCTCAGCCGCCGAGATCACCGGCGCACAGACCGACCAGCTGATCGCGGATCTCCCCGCGTATGACATCATACTGTTGACCAGCCGCTTTGCGGTCGTCCATTTTCTCGAACTGGCACGCCGCCGGCCGGCTATGAGCGGATTGCTGGCCGAGAAGGATATCGTCGTGATCGGTAAAGATACGGCGCAGGCATTGATGGACGCGGATTATCATCCCCGTTATGTGGCATCCGATGAAACCTCCCGCGGCCTGTTCAAACTGTTAACGCAGAATTATGATGTGAAGGGGAAACGCATCCTCTTTCCGCGCTCGAATCTCCCCAATCCGTATTTGAAAACCGAACTGGAAAAGCGGGGGGCGCAGGTCACCCAGCTGACCGTTTATATCAACGCGCCCACCGCGAAGGCGGAATTGCCCACCGGTCAAGTGGACAAGATCATTTTTACCAGCCCGTCGACGGTAAACAGCTTTTTAGACAAATATCAATCGATCCCGGCGGACTGGACCATTCTCAGCAAAGGTCCGGTGACGCAGCAGGCATTGCGGGATCATAATTACGAAAGCGAGATGATGATTTATGGCTGAGCAAGCAACGATCAAGCAGACAAATTCCGACAAGATTTACGAGAGGGCGTGTGCGGTGATGGTCGGGGGCGTTAACTCCCCGGTACGCTCCTTTAAGGGGGTCGGCGGACATCCGCTGGTCATGAAGTCGGCACACCGCGCAACACTGACCGACCAGGATGATAATGAGTATACCGACTACTGCCTGTCGTGGGGTTCGCTGATTACTGGTCACGCCCATCGCAATGTCATTCTGCAGACAAAGAAGCTGACCGAACGCGGTATCAGTTTCGGCGCCTCGACGCGGGCCGAGGTGGAAATCGCCGAGTTTATCGTACAGAGCGTACCGTCGATCGAGAAGATTCGTTTCGTCAATTCCGGGACCGAGGCCACGATGAGCGCGCTGCGGCTGGCGCGGGGTTTCACCGGCCGGGCCAAGATCATCAAGTTCGACGGCTGCTATCACGGTCATGTGGATGACTTATTGACGAAGGCCGGGTCGGGCGTCGCGGCCTTGGCCGAATCGTCTTCCGCGGGGATCCCGCAAAGTCATATCGGGAATACCATCAGTCTGCCGTACAATGACACCGCCGCTTTTAAAAAGGTGATGGGCGAACATGGCGATCAGATAGCCGCCGTCATTCTGGAACCCGTCGCGGGGAACATGGGAGTGATCCGGGCACGGCTGGAGTTTCTGCAGAGCCTGCGGGATGAAACGAGCCGGCACGGAACGGTACTTATTTTCGACGAGTGCATGAGCGGGTTCCGGCCGCAACGCGGCGGGGTGCAGGCCGACGTCGGCATCACACCCGACCTGACTTGTTTGGGGAAGATCATCGGCGGCGGATTTCCGATCGGCGCCTATGGCGGGCGGGCGGAGATTATGGACTATCTGGCGCCGCTGGGACCGGTCTACCAGGCCGGCACCTTCTCGGGGAACCCGGTAGTAATGCGCGCCGGACTGGCCCAGCTCAAACTACTCTCGGACGAATTCTATCAGGCCCTGAATACGCGGTGCAACGCCTTTGCTACTGAAATGAACACCTTCTTCCGGGACGAAGGCATTGCTGTTCACATCAGTGACTATTTTTCCATGATGAGTCTTCGTTTTTCTTCGGATCCTGTCTATAATTATCAAGATGCACAAACCGCTCAAGGTCATGAGCGCTACGGCGAGTTGTTTCACCACTTGTTGGCGCGTGGGATCTACTGGCCGCCGGCTGATTTGGAAGCCTTCTTTGTGAGCGGTGTGCATTCGAAAAAGGATTTAAAGAATCTGGCCGACGCCTTGAAGGAGTTTTTCCGGCCGTGACTGATTAGCGAAGGGAGTGGCAATGAAAAGATATACGAGTTTGCTGTCGTTGGCGCTGTTGTGCCTGACCGTTGTGTGCGCTCAAGGCTGTATGCTGGTGGCCGGAGCGGCAGTGGGTGCCGGCGGATACGCCTATGCGACCGGGGCGCTGGCCAAGAACGTCGACGCGAATTATGCCGACGTCCATTCGGCGGCGTTGGACGGACTGCGTGACACCGGCGCATTTGTGGTCAAGGAAACGATCGGCCAGTCGTCGGCGGATATTCATGCCGAGAGTGAAGACGGAACGACGATCAAGATCGATATCGAAGCCCTCACGGAACGGGCGGCGCAGATCAAGATCCGATACGGGACGTTCGGTAATGAAGCTGAGTCCCTGCGCATCTTAAACGCGACCATGAACCGCTTGTAGGGATGCGGCCCGCCGCATCCCGGAAAGGATACCGTATGCGATCCACGATTTCATGGCTAGGGGCAGTTTTATTGGGGGTGACGGTAGCCTGCGCACAGGGCTGCATGCTGGTGGCCGGTGCTGCCGTCGGCGTCGGCGGATACGCGTATGTCACCGGTGCGCTGGAACAGAACGTCGACGCCCATTACGCCGAATTACACGGGGCCGCCCTGGATGCATTGCGCCAGGATATCGGCGCGCTGATCGTCAGTGAGGATTTGGGCCAGGAGGGATCCGAGATCAATGCCAAACATCCCGACGGCCGGCACATCAAGATCACGATCGAATCTTTGACCCTTAAGGCCTCCAAGATCAAGATTCGTCTGGGGACCTTCGGCGATGAGGCGGAATCTTTGCGCATAGAGCGCGCGATTGCCGCCCGGATCTAGAAGGCTTTGAATAAAGGCATACCCGTACCTGTTGGGGAGGGCGGCTCAGCAGGAACCATAGTCATCGGGATACCACAGTAAAATGACCAAGCCCAGTTCTCAGCACACGATCTCCGTTATCATCCCCGTCTTCAATGAAGAGGCGTCTCTGCCGAAGGTGATTGCCGACCTGCCGAAACATCTCCTGCGTGAAATCATTGTGGTCGATAATGCCAGCACCGACGGGTCAGCCGCGGTCGCGGCCAAGCTGGGCTGCCGCGTTATCCGGGAAGACCGTCGCGGTTATGGACAGGCCTGCCTGACCGGGATCGCCGCGCTGGATCCGGCAGCCGATATCGTGGTCTTTGTCGACGGTGATTACAGCGATCATCCGGATCAATTGCCACGGTTGATTCAGCCGATTCTTTCCGGCAGCCAAGATTTTGTCATTGGTTCCCGCGCCTTGGGAAACAGGGAACGCGGGGCCATGACGCCGCAGGCTTATTACGGAAACAGGCTCGCCTGTTTTCTGATGAAAATTTTCTGGGGTGCCGTTTATACCGATCTCGGCCCCTTTCGCGCCATAACCCGCCGCGCCTTGGAGCAGGTCGGTATGACCGACCGTGATTTCGGCTGGACCATCGAGATGCAGATCCGTGCCGTCGAAGAGGGGGTGCGCACCACGGAAGTTCCCGTCGATTACCGTCGCCGGACAGGTGTCTCCAAGATCTCAGGGACCGTCGCGGGAACCATTCTGGCGGGGCACAAAATTCTCCATACGATTTTCAAATACAAATTCTTTCGCCATCCGGGCCGCGGACCCGTGGCCTCCGTCGCGGACCGGGCATGTTGAGACGTTTGCGCACCGAACTGATCGTGATCGGAGTGATCCTGTGCGGTCTGTGGGGATCGGTCACGGCCATGTCCAAGGGGCTGCCCAAACTGTGGTGTCAAATCATCGACCGGGCCACCGGCGGCCTGTTTACGTCGACCGTCATGGCCATGGAGAACGGATTTTATTATCAGGTCGACAATAACGCCATGCCGACCACGGCCTTCTTGGTCGTGTTTTTTATTGCCTTTCTGCTGGTGGCTTATTTGACGCTGCGCATCGAACGGTCGCAGGACGATCGGTGGATGCTCGGAGCGGTACTCGCTTTCGCTGTGGTGTTCCGGTTGATCCTCCTGCCGGGTGAGCCCATCCATGAAAATGATTATTACCGTTACTTGTGGGACGGTAAAGCGACGGTTCACGGGATCAATCCCTATAAGTACGCTCCCAGCGATCTTTTTATGTATGAATATCATTATAGCGAGGACTATTACGACGACATCGGCGGCGTGGTTCTCGCGGCACGGACACGGGACAAGGCGGACGCGGCCCGGCTGGACCGGCTGCTGGCGCTGCGCGACGCCAACCGTCTGTTCTATGACCGCATCGGTCATTGGCAGGTGCCTACTATTTATCCGCCCGCGGCGCAGGCGGTATTCGCGCTGATCAGCTGGTTGCGGCCGGATTCCTTTATCTTTATGAAATTCGTCTTTATGCTGTTTGACCTGGGCGTTATCGCGCTGACCGTCATGCTGCTGCGTCACTGCGGACGGAATCCGGCCATGGTGATCATTTATGCCTGGTCGCCGCTGGTCCTCAAGGAATTTCCGAACGCGGGACATTTTGATCCGGTGGCCGTGTTCTTTACGCTGCTGGCCGTCTATTGGCTGGTGACCGATCGCGCGTTAAAGGGATTCATTGCCCTGGCGTTGGCCGCGTTGTCGAAGTTCTTCTCGGTAGTGTTGCTGCCGTTGTTTGCCGGGGCGGGCCGTCGCCGCGGTATACCGGCTTTTTTTGCCGTCATCGCCTTTGCCTATGTTCCTTTTTTGCTGTGGAATGACGCAAGCTTTACGGAGATTTTCCGCGGCTTATCCACCTACAATCAAGAGTGGTCTTACAATTCGAGTCTATTTGCCATCATCTACCGGGTGATGGAGGAGATAAATGCAGACTGGGTGCGGACCCTGATCCCGTCGAAGGTCGTAGCCGCCGTGTTATATGGGGCCGGAATTCTCTGGCTCAGTGTCCGGCCGTGCGCCGGTACCGTGGAACGGTTGCACCGCTGTCTGTTGGCCGTGGCCGGACTTTTCATCATCAACCCAGTGGGGGACCCTTGGTACTTTTGCTGGTGCATTCCGTTCCTGTGTCTGTTTCCTTACCGCTCGTGGATCCTGCTGTCCGGGACGTTGATCCTTAGTTATCTGAACTTTCAATCCATCTATCCCTTTGTCGACTGGAATTGGTGGGGGGTCCCGGTGCTTAGCTATGTTATTTACGTGCCGTTCCTTCTGGTTTGGGTGTGGGAGGTGTGGCGCCGGCCTGACTATTTGCAGGTTCGTTGAATATTCGCACGGGCGGTCTTGTTAGCGGGATGTTGTCCGGACCTTACCCCCGGAAAAATTTTGACACTATCGATGAAATTGGCTAAACTAGGGACGTTTGTCGCCACATATTGCCGTCGACGCTGCCCGACAGCGAGACATCCCAGTCCGGCCAAATATGAAGGAGAGACCCATGAGCACGTTGACCCACCAGAAAGTGAGCGAGTATTATGGTAAGGTCCTGCAGACAAAGCGCGATTTGAAAACCAGCGCCTGTTGCGCCTTGGACAAGGTGCCGGATTATGTCCGCGAGCCCTTGAAGCTGATAGAGGATGAAATTCAGACCAAGTTTTACGGCTGCGGCGCCCCGTTCCCGCTCGTGCTTGAGGGGATGAAGGTGCTGGACCTTGGCTGCGGTACCGGACGCGACTGTTTTGTTTTGTCTTACTTTGTCGGGCAGGAGGGCGAGGTTGTCGGCATCGACATGACCGATGAACAGCTTGAAGTGGGTAATAAGTACCTTCCCGTGCAGATGGAAAAGTTCGGTTTTCAACAATCCAACGTGCGCTTTATCAAGGGTTACATCGAAGACCTCAAATCGCTCGGCTTACCGGACGATTATTTCGATATCGTCGTTTCCAATTGCGTGGTCAATCTCTCTCCGGACAAAGAAGCGGTGTTGGGCGAAGTCTACCGTGTCCTTAAGCAAGGCGGAGAATTCTTTTTTTCCGACGTTTACGTCGACCGGCGCCTGCCCGCCTGGGCCAAGGAAGATCAGGTCCTGCTGGGCGAATGTCTGGGCGGCGCGCTGTATTGGAAGGATTTCGAACGGCTGGCCAACCGTATCGGTTTTATCGATCCGCGGGTCTTTGCCAACTCCAAAATCGATCTCCTGGATCCCGAGACGATCGATAAGATCGGCTTCGCCAATTTCAATTCCATCACCTACCGTTTATTCAAATTGCCGCAACTGGAGACTGCCTGTGAAGACTACGGCCAGTCTGCGGTCTACAAGGGGACGATCCCAGAGAGCCGGCACCGCTTTATGCTGGACAATCATCATGTCTTTGAACGCAACCGGCCGCTGCCGGTTTGTTCGAACACCGCCTTCATGCTGCAAGATACCCGGCTGCACAAGCACTTCGATATTCACGGGGATACCTCCGAGCACTTCGGTTTGTTCGCCGGCTGCGGGGAGACGCCGATGATCACCGCCGAGGAGGACGCTGCCGGAGGGTGTTGCTGACGCCCGTATGCTGAATATCATCATACCTGTATTGAATGAAGAAACGATCCTGGACGAACGGCAGACGTATTACCGGATGCTCGGCCGGAACGCCAACCTGGTATTTGTCGACGGTGGAAGCATCGACATGACCGTGACGCGCGCCCGCCGCTTCGGCGAGGTGCTGCACACCCGCCCGGGTCGCGCCTACCAGAAAAACTTCGGCGCACGGGCCGCCGACGGCGATTTCCTGTTGTTTCTGAATGTCGATTCCTTCATATCCGAAGAAATGATCCACCAAACCGCCGACGCATTCCGGCACGGCGCGCAGGCCGGCTGTTACACCATGCGCATCCGTCACCCCGGGGCCATGTTCCGGCTGTATGAGTGGGCCGTCAATAGCCGGGCCGTCCGTCACGGCATCATCGATGCGGACCTCGGTATGTTCATACGGCGTGACGTCTTCGAGGCGCTGGACGGTTTCGACCGCTTGATCATCATGGACGACATCGTGTTTTCCAAACGATTACGCCGGCAGTATCCCATCACCGTATTGAATTCCCGGATCGAGGTTTCCGCCCGCAAGTGGGATGAACGCGGATTCATGGCCACCTTCGGACAATATTCGCTGGCGTACCTTCAGCTGTGGACCGGCATCCCCTTTTTCAGAGACCGTTATCCTAATCATGGACCATACCAACGCCTTGATCATCTTCGCCCGGGAACCGAAACCCGGCAAGGTCAAGACCCGGCTTTTGACGGATCTTGACACGGGATTCGTGACCGGTTTGTACCGCGCCTTCATTCAGGACGTGATGACGCTGGCGCTGCGGCCCGGCGACTGGTCTCCGTTCCTGTATTACGCCGATGACGACGCTGACCCGCCGTTTTTATCCGAGTTCCGCTCGCGGTGTCCGGTCGTCCGGCAACAAGGAGAGGACTTGGGCGCACGGATGTACCGGGCCGCCGGCGACTGTTTTGCGCTGGGTTACCGTCGGGTATCGATTATCGGGACGGATTGTCTGGAGTTGACGGCCGCCGATCTCATACAGGCCTTTGCCGGTTTAGAACGGACGGAGTATTGCGTCGGGCCTTCAGCGGACGGCGGATACTATCTGATTGGCATGAGTGTCCTGCGGCCGGAGCCGTTTGCGGATATCGACTGGGGAACGGAAACGGTTTTGACCAAGACGCTTGAAAAAGTCCGTCAAATCGAGCATAATGTATCGTTGTTATCCGAGAAAGAAGATATCGATACCATCGCGGCCCTGCTCAAACTCCGCGGCCGCGTGCTGGCGGGCGGGGTGGATGCCGCATATACCGCGCAGTTTATTCGCGAACATCAACAATCCCTGCCTGACGCGTAACCGTAGCTGGCAGGTGTGTTCCCCCGGGGAACAGGAACCGGCAGCCATGGACAAAATCGCGCATATTGCCTACTCCATCACACGCTCAGATCTGAAGGATCTCATTGCCGCGCTGATCTACAAGCAGCAGGAACAGGGGGCTGAGGCCGAGATCATTCACGTCGTCCGCGAGACCGACATCGCCCACGTCTTGAAGATCCGCGGGATCAACGTCTACACCTATACCAAGGCCGAAGGGCCGGATATCCGGTTGATGTTCAAGCTGGGGAAGTTTATCCGTTCGCACGGGTTTAACATCGTCCACGCGCACAGCCCCGAAATTGCCGTGCATGCGGCGATCGCGGCCAAGATCGGACGCGCCAAATCCATATTTTCCTGTCACTGGCTGACCGCCAAACCGCTGTCGCGCTATGTCCGCGCCCTGAACAACCACATTGTGGCCACCTCCGAATTCGTCCAGCGCAAGCTGTTTAAGGAAAAATACTTGCAGGACAAGAAAATGAAGATCATCTACGACGGGATCGACGAGCAGATGTACATGCAGAATTTCGGAATCAATGCCGAAAACGTTAACCGCGAGAAGCTCGGCTTGCAGCCGGATTCTTTTATCCTCGGAAACACGGGGGCGCTGGTGAAGGAAGAGGACCAGGCTTCGCTGCTCAAGGCGTTTCGCAAGCTGCGCGCCAAGGGAATGAATGCCGAGTTGATCTTTACGGGTGAAGGGCCGCTGCGCAAAGATCTGGAAAAAAAGGCTCAGCTTTACAAGATCGCGGATCACGTGCATTTCCTCTCCGAGCGCCTGTCGCGTGTTGAATTTTTGCAACTCTTCGATGTCCTGGTCCATTGTGCGCATAAAGAGGCCTATCCGTTCACGCTGCTCGAAGCGATGGCCTCCGGGACGCCGGTCATCGCCACCAAGATCGGCGCCAATGCCGAAGTGATTCTCGAGCGCCAGACCGGTTATCTGGTGCCGTGCGGATTTCCGGAACGCATCGATTCGGCTATTATGCGCCTTAACGCGATTAAGACCCTCCCCAAAGAGATGGGCGTCCAGTCCCGTCTCCATGTACAAAAAGACTTCTCCATTTCCTCCATGGCCGCCCGCTACCTTGAACTTTATCATTCCTGATAAGCCGTCTCAGCGTTAGGCATATAACATATTACAAGACAATGGTTTATGTCTGAGTGCCTGGCCCGGCACGCACCCGCATGGTTTCAGTAATGATATTTTGACCAATTATAGTATTTATACTATACTTAAAACGCTTCCCCGATCGCGTTGTTCCCGTTTTGAGGATTTCTATGCGGCGTATTTTATCGACATTACTGGCCGTTATGTTGGCGGTTCAACAGACCGCTCCGGCCTTGGCACAAACTCCTTCGGAGAGCGTAAGCCTCGCCCTGCCTGCGCCCGGCTCTATGGTGCGCCCTTCCGCGGAGTACGATCCTGTCATCGTCAAGGGCATCCGCGTCCATCCCGACAATCCGCTCCAGTTTGATTTCATCGTGGACACCGGCTCCGCCGAGTCCGACCCCGACACGCTAAAACCGCAAGCCGCCACATTGATCAAGTACTTTCTGACCGCCCTCACCGTGCCGGATGACGAGTTGTGGGTGAATCTCTCCCCGTACGAAAAAGACCGCATCATTCCCGACAACTTCGGCATCACGGACATGGGCCGAGACCTGCTCGCGCAGGACTATATTCTCAAACAACTGACAGCCTCAATAATGTATCCGGAGGAGAAGCTGGGCAAGGATTTCTGGGATCGAGTGTACCAGAAATCCCAGCAACTCTTCGGCAACACCGATATCTCCGTGGACACCTTCAACAAGGTGTGGGTAGTCCCGGAGAAGGCCAAGATCTACCGCAGCGGTGACGTGGCCTTTATCGTGGAGAGCCGGCTGAAGGTGATGATGGAAAAGGATTATCTTGCCCTGGCGAATAACGCGCTGGAGCATCAGCCCGGGGAACAGGAGGCCGCCCGCGGACGCAGTGAACAAATGCGGGATGTTTCGGAGCAGATGATCAAGGAAGTTCTGATTCCGGTCATCGAGGAGGAAGTCAACAAAGGGGAGCATTTTGCCCCGTTGCGTCAAATTTACCATTCGCTGATCCTGGCTACATGGTTCAAACAGAATCTGCGCGAAAGCTACTTGGCCAAGGTTTATGTCGGGGAAAACAAAGTCAACGGTATCGATATCGACGAGAAGACGGCCAAGGAGCGGATTTACCGGCAGTACCTGGAGGCCTTCCGGACAGGCGTGTACAATTTTGTGCGGGAGGAATTCGATCCGGACTTGCAGGAAGTCATTCCGCGCAAATATTTCTCAGGCGGGATGCGGTTCGGTGCGGATATATTCTCGGATGTCCTGGAAGTGGAGGACGTCAACGCGGACCGGGCGGTTCTCGCGGCCCAGGCGGATACGCGGGGCAGTCTGTTGACGCTGCCGACCAATATGAATCCGGTCAGACCGGAGGAAGTTTCTCAGCCGTTGCGGGACGCCGCCATTCTCAGTACCACCAGCGCCGTCGATTTGGGTGATTTCATTACTTATCGCAAACTGTTTCTGTCAGGGGCCGAACAGGGGCGCAATGCCTTGGCCGCGGTGGGGGAACCGGAACTCTTCCAAACGCTGGTTAACGTCGGAAGTGACACTCGCGAACCGGCTAAAATCGATTTTCTGATCACCCGCCAGGCGCCGATCCAGCAGTCGGTTTTGGAATTAATCGCTAACGCCGCCGACGCGATCACCGGCCGTGCGACCTCGATAGGCCGGTTCGGGGTGGGGGCCCTGCAGATGCTCGCCTTTGTCCTTGATGAGAACAATGCGGCGCTGGCTGCCGGGGCGCATGTGGTTGTCGATACCAAGACGGCCGACGGCGCCGCCCGTCAAATCCAATTTTTCAAGGGAGAGGACGGACGTGTGAAGTTCAACATTCTGTCCGGCACCCGCACGACCCCGGGAACGGCCGTGCGGATTATTTTTCCCGGCGGACTCGATGCCCCGACCCGCGAACTGATTACCGCTTTCGTTAAGGAGCGGACCAACCTCTTCACCAAAATGCCGGTCCTACTGAACGGCAATATGATCAATCCGCTGGACGACCACATATTTTTGAACGGGGACAAGGTCCGTTATGATGTCCCCAGCGCCGAAGTGCGGGTGCAAATCGGAACGAACCAGATTGTCGTCGAAGACAGCGGATCCGGGATGAGCGACAGCGTCATATTGGACAAGTACCTGATTCCGCGTCGTGGTGAGAATCAGGATTTCGCGCGGGTCCAGTCGTCTGAGGAGATCGGACGGGAAGTTCATGTGTTTTATAAGGGGCCGCAGTCGGCTGCACAACGCTCCAACACGCGGGTGGTGTTCCAGGTGGGCGGGATTAACATTCAGGCCACTGAAATTGAGGGCTACGGACTGCCGCGAGAGATGATCATTCAGTTGCCCTCGACGACCAAGCTGACGGTATCCCGCGATAAGATCGAGATCGACGAAAGCACACACACCGCGGTGCGGGCCTTGGCCCGTAAGATCGTGGAAGGTCAGCCGATACACCAGATCGCGCTGATGAACGGATTTATGGAGGCCGTCCAACTGCTGGACGCGGCCAATACGCGCGTCGAAGCCTTGCAGCCGCTGGTCGACACGGCCAAGGAAGTGTTTATCCCCTTCATTATGAAAAGGCAGGGGCTAATTTTACCCAACGATGAACTTTTCCGGCAGATGGATGTGCCCGCCGACACACTCTTCTTGCATGAAGAATTGACGTATCGCATTTCCCCGGACCAGATCCCCGGGGCCGAGTCGCTGGAAAAATCGTTCCGTCCCGGCCGTTTCAGCAAGGCTTATGTGGTGCCGTTCAAGTCCGGCGCGGATGTAACATTTTTGGAGGCCGGACCGTACCTGCTGATCAACCGGGCGGTGTACGAAAAGTACAAGAACCAACCGATGCTGCTCAATCTCCGTCTGAATTATTACAGGGGTTACGGCCGGCGGCAATCTCCCCGGGGGACGATTTTGCAGCCGACGGCAGAAGCCGCCGAACAGCCGGAGGCCGCCGACGTCCTGCCCATGCTGGAGGAATTTACCGAACTCAGCGCCGTGGTGAGTGCCGGCCAGGCGAGCTGGCTGCAGCGGTACTTCAAACAGCGGACGGAACCCACCCTGGCCGAACTTTACGATCAGATACAGCGCGGAGAACGCCGGATTCCCAGTGTTTCGATAAAAGAAATTGAGAGATTTGAGGCCTTGTCCCGGCAATTCGGACGGGGTGATACGGACAAAGCCATTCTCAGCAGCGAGGAACGTTGGTGGCAAAACTTCCAGGATCGATTTATCTCCGTGAACAAAGAGGTCGACGCGTCCGAGGAGCGAGTGAGGCAACTCTTCGCCCGGCTCAACGCCTTTGTCGCGGCGGTCCCGGAGAATATGCGCGACAGTGTCGAGTGGCGGTGGATCATTCCCTTGGAGGGGAACTCGGGAGCGCTGTTCGAAAACCTGCTTGAAAATCAGGAACGCATCCTGCCGCCGGATACCGAGTTTCTCAGTGTGAACGCGGCTTATTTTCTCAACCGGGATCATCCGCAACGGCTGCAACGTTATCTCGGGAATTTGTTGCTGGGCGGAGGTCTGGTGGAACAGACATCCGACACGGACTTTCACCGCGTATTGTCACAGCTGGACGAAATGGGACTGGAGGCCGTGGACGCCGAGGTAGTGGAGACCGTGGGACAAATTTTCCGGAACCGGAATTTGGAGAGTATGGAGGAGGCCTTTGCGGCTATCAACGAGGCAGTGCCGTTTGTATCAGGAGACGGGATCAAACGGGTGATTTCCCGTTGGTTGCGGATCTACGACCAAGACCCGAAGGCCGCGCAGTCCTTTGCCGACCGTCTGGGACAAGTTTACGCGACGCAGGAGGATCTCGGTCCCGCCGTGACGAACTTTCAGTTGGCCCGGACGACGCAGTTCAGCGCGGCGAAGGTAACACCGGACGGCAAACGTCTGATCAGTATCGACGGCGACACGATGACAGTTTCCGATCCGGCTACCGGACGTCCGCTGCTGAGCGTGAGCGATCGCCGTTTGGCCACGGTGAGATCTCCGGACCAAATGGAGATCGCACCCGGAGGACAATACCTGTACACGACCGTGCGCGGGACAGGGATCGTAAAATGGAACCTGGCGGACGGGACCGTCGCGACCGAGTTTGAAAATTCTCAGATCGTGCTGTCGATGAAGGCCAATCCAAGCGGAAATATCCTGGTGACGCATACGTTTGACGGCGCGGTCCGTCTGTGGGATGCGCGCACCGGTAATTTGCTGAACGTCCTCGTTGCCGACACGGGCCGTAAGGCTGATATTGTGTTCGCGCAGGCGAATGCGGATCATGAGGAACAAATTTTTGTGATGACCGCGGATACGTCCATCTGGCAATTCGACTTGAGCGGCAGCACGCTGAACCGCATCTCCGGGACGCGGGAAAGGCTGTTGCCGATGTCCTGGCAGTTGCTGACCACGCCCGACGGGAGGTTCGCCATTCGGATCGGTGAGGAGGTCACGGTCTTGCCGCTGTTTGCCGGCGGTGAGATCAGGCGCATGCAGGGTTGGGGTAGTTCCCGGAATGTGGCCACACTTACGCCAGACGGCAAACGACTTGTTTTGCCAATGACCGATATCCTGGCACGCACTCATGAAATCGGCGTTTTTGATATCGCGACCCTGGATGCCGTGGATGTTTACGAAGGGCACACGGACTCCGTGGATTATTTGGGGGTGGCGGGAGACGGACGGCAGCTGGTCTCCCTCGGCAGCGACAACAAAATCAAGATCTGGAATCTGCGGCCGCCTGAAGGTGAGGATGCCGGATTTGAGGCGACCGATAAGCCGGAGCAGGTCCTTGATCTCGCCGACCAGCGGGCCCAAACCACGTTTGTCGGTCCGAAGGGGGAATGGATCATCACCGCCTCTCATTCGGAAGACGAGGACGCGGATCTGCTGCATGTGTACCGGCCGATGGACCTGGTTCAGCCCTTGACCGAGCTGTTGGCGGAACGTGACGGACAGCAAAACTATTTGGGCAGCGCGGACAATGATCACATCGCCACGGCCGACTCGGATGGGGCGATCCGGATTCGTAATGTGCGGACCGGAGAAATCAGCGCCATGATCCACGGTTCGGAAATCGAGGTGTCCAACATCAGAAGCGTTAAGTTTATCGAAGACACGATCGTGATTCACTCCAAAGACAATACTCTGGAAGTATGGGACCGGAATACGTCCCTGTTGCGCCACAGTGTGGGGCCGGAATTGATGCAGTATTCTGGAGACGGCAAATACTATATCGAAGCGGGCGCCGATATCGTGCTGCGCTCGACGCATGACCGGCGTGCCCGGTCTCGGTTCAGCGCCGAGCAAATCCCGCGTTTTCTGACCGACGCCGGCGGCAAAACTCTGGTGTTTGTCACCGACCGCGGCACGCGGGACACGGTCATCCTGGACGTCGATGGTAATGCAGGTTCCTATGTCATCCCGGCGGAGATAAGCGTCAACGATAATTTCCGTTTGTCCAGCGACGGTCGGTTTATGATGCTGCCGTCACGGATGAATGTGTCGCGCTGGGAGATTTGGGATCTTAAGGAAAGACGTCAGGTCAAACTCCTTGATGGGGTGCTGCGTGCCGAGATCCTGCCCAATGTGCCCGTCGCTGTCGTAGAACGGTCGGCGAAACCGCATGTCCAGGTGGTGGACCTTGAGACGGGGATCGCGGAGAACGATTTTGATACCGGACCGCCATTGATGGAAGAAATGCGCCCTGTTTTTCCCTGGCGGGTCAGCAACGACGGACGTTTTCTCCTCTACACCACCACGGACATGACGACACAAGTTTGGGACCTGTTTGAAAACCGTCTGGCACACACCGTTGAAGACGGCCACTGGGCGATCAAGATCAGTCCGGACAACAAGTACATAATTATGGTGAACACCGCAATGGACCAGCTCAGCATCCGTGACATCGCGACAGGCGAGATCATCCATGAATGGCAGCCGCACGACGGCACTATGGAGGCCTTTGACATCACGGCGGCCGAAGGGTTGATTTCCACGACCGGATCCGACGGAGTGATGCGCATCTGGGATATGGAGGATCTCATCAATCCCACCGAGCGGCGCACCGGATTCGCCGCCCTGAATCCGCGGGACCGGCTGGAAGGTCTGCCGGGGCTGCTGCGCGCCGTCGTGCGATTCCTGAGAGAGGAAGACGTCACGCTTCTTGAGGAAGAGGAGGCCACCCCCCGTAATCCTGACTGGCGGGTGACCGACCGCTTAAACGAGCCGGTGTCATTGGCCCTGCTCAACAATTTGTACGAAACTTTCTCGCGGACGATTCAGGATAATCCCGACATCGGGTTCACCGATTTCTTGGCCATGGTGGAACAATTGCGCGGACGGAATCTGGAAGATTATGTCGGCATTATCCGCTCCGCGATTGAGGGGCAGGACAAAACCCAGCGGGCCTGGGTACGGGAGATTGCCGTCCAGAACGCCCGTGACGCCACCCGGCGGGCCCGGGAGGAAAACACGCTGGCCGTCACCGACGGGGATATTGAGATCCGAAATTTTATGGAGGGAAATGACTGGGTGTTCGCTGTGCGGGACCGCGGGACCGGGATGAATCTGTTCCATTTGATCCGCTATTTCTTCCCGCTGGACCAGTCATCCAAGGATTATCTCACGGACACCGGCAATCTCGGGCAGGGTAACTACACGCTGTTTGCCGATTTTGACCGGGTATTTATCCGCACCTCCACGGGTGACGGCGTTATCCACGAACTCCAGATCGTCCCGGACGCGCGCCGCGGTCCGGTCATCGAAAGTTGGGAAGTTTTAAGCGGCGTCGAGCGGGGAACGGAAATCCGGCGGATCAAGAACAATCAAAAGAGTGATCCCCAGCTGGAAAGTCTTTTTATCCAGGAAGCACTGCAACGCTTTGCCGGCGGGATCACGTCGCCTGAACAGCGTGCCAACCGCGATGAAGCGCCGAATGTGCGCGATGTCCGTATCAATTACAACGGCGAAACGTTTACCGATGAAATTGATACCGTGGCCGTCACCAGTATGGGCGAGCGCTGGGGGGAAGTCAGTGTCGGCCGCGCCGATGAACGCTTTAAAAAGCGCGTCATGCAGGACGGCATCTTCATCAAGGAGCCGGACCAAAAGGAATTGCGTTTTGTTCCGACGTGGTTGTTGGCGGCCTTTGAACGCCGCGGGGGCCTGCATATTGCCCTGCCGCGCAGCATCCAGTTGAACATACCCCGGACCGGGTACTCACAAGAGCACAAATTTATGAAGGAGCTGCAGCTGACGGTCCTGCATAACATACTCAAGACGGTCCTGCGAGACTATGTCGACGATGGCCGGAAGATCCCCGGGATGCCGGCCGATTATTTTGATAACTTCCGTAAGATCGAGCGCGAGGATGCGCAGATCCTGGTCCGCAAAATGTACACCGGACGCTACGGGGAGATTGACGAACAGGTTTTGGCCGAATACCTTGAGACACCCACGCGGTTGTTCGCGTTACTGTCCTATCTGCCGTTTGAGTCCGACGCCTACAGCGGAGAAATGACTTTGCATGAAATCCGCGAACGGTTTATCGAGCGCAGCCAGATACGCGCCCGGACGGCGGGAGCGGTTCAGATCGATGAACGGACCCGGCTCAAATCCGATTTCAAACCGCGCGGCGAGTTTGCCGCCGACCTGGAAGAATCGATCGGCAACCTTTCGGATTACGCTGAAGGGATCACCGGGGGCCGTTTGCAAGGATTTGTCTCCGCAGCGCAGTCCCAGCGTCTCGACCCGGCCGAATCGTGGGCTCGACTCCCGGCGGGCAGCCGGCTCTTTTTGGACTATCTTATCCGTCGCTTTCTGCAACCCGTCGTTGGAGAAGACATGCCCGCTGTTGAGTTTTACAACCGGCTGGACAATGCGTCGGCCACGTCCGGCGTCGCAGGCATAAGGTGGAATCTCGCCTATAACGAGCGCGTGTTTGCCCAGTTGCTTGCGTTGCGGAACAATCCCGAGCAACTGGAGGTCTTTCTGTCGAGTACTGAAGCCGGAAACGAGCTGTGGAACTTTCTGGAAACACTGTTCCATGAATCCCAGCATTTGCCGCAGTTTGAGGAACCGGGCGATCACACCCATCATGATGACACGGACATTGAAGGTCTGGATCCGCGTAATGATCAGCGTTTCGGTATTCGCATGGGCCGTGCGATCGACGCCTTTCTGACCGGTTTGACCGGTGATTTCACGGCCGAATTCACTCGTTCGACGGAGGAGATGGAGGTCTTCATCCGCGAGGTCGATACCGCAGCCCGTCAGCGAAAACAACAGCCGGGATCGGATTCCGCCGTATTAAGTCAACCTTCCCGGGAGGTCGGGGGTATCGATCTGAACCCCAACCGTATCGATCTGGAAGTGAGCGGTGATAACGGCGTTACGGCCATTCCGCTGGATACGACCACGCTTGATTCCATTCCCGTGGAAGGGTTTTACCCGGTCATCCTCAACGTGCTGCCGACCAATCTCCCGCTGCTGCTCGGTGCCAATACCGAATTGCCGGAAGACGATTCAGAGCCCCAGCTGATCAGTGCCTTACGAGAAGAAGACACGCTTCTTTAGTTCACATCATAAAGTTATTAATTACAGCATCTTAAGAATATCTATGTTTCGCGAATACATTCGCGGCACACTGCATCCCGTATGACTTTATCGGCCCGAAACCGCAATTTAATGAGTGCAATACGGGAAGAAGATGTTATGCTTTAAGAGGTCCGCGAGGGCCCATTTTCCGTGTCAAAAAGGAGTATTGCTATGCGTTATTTCCTCCCGTTGTTCATTCTGCTTTGGCCGTGAATCCTGCGGCGCCGGAAGATATCGCGGCGGAACCGGTCGGCGGTGGAAGAAGAGATGCCCGACTACGATCGAAGCCTGCGCTCAGTTGCGCGAAGACTATCTCCAGCTGAAAAAGGAGGTCGGAGATTACACGGCCCGCATCAATGCACGATGAATCCGGGGCCGGCCGATCTCCACTCAGCAGATGAAAAGCAGGATCTCGAGCGGGAGTTTCGCAAACGCGTAAACTGATCCTCGACGACCATCAAGAACAGGTTGCCAAGCTTCCGGGATGAGGAGGCCGCCCGCAAAGGTAACCTCGACAACTATTATTACGAAGAAGCTCCCCAAAAGAAAAAGCCCCCAAGACTACCATGGCCAAGCCCGACAAAGTCACGTTGAGCCGGCTGAAGAAACCGTTCGCCGCGGTTCGCGCAGCATGCTACCGCCGTTTGAAGAAAATCTGAACTGGGCAACAAGCCTAAGTTTAGCACCGGGCCGTGCCGGTGGGATTGTCAACCGATGCTGAACGTGCCACGCAGTTACGCGGCAACGATGACGATGATGACGATAACGGAAAGGCGGCCAAACAGCCCCGCAACATCGGCGAAGCCCATGGCATGTTTGAACCGAAACCGGCGTAAATAATCCGTGTCGAATAACCGCTCCTGAATCTTAAAAAAGAAATTCTGCCAAACGGCGATGCGTTGTGCTGGCGTGATTTAATGCGTTTTAAAGTGATAAAATTCACGTAATTGACAATCACATGTGATTAGAATAGAATAATCTAAAATATTGTGACTGCTCAGAACAACAAATGAAGACACCCAAACACTCCTCATCAGCGTCTCTATCAGTACCGGCAGGCGCTCTTCCGGCTGCAAAACTGGGCTTTGTGGATCTACTCTGATGATCTGGCCGAAGCCATCGGCGTGACGGCCGTCCAGGTCCGGAAAGGATTTCTCGCTTCTTTGCGATCAGCGGTAACAAGCGCGGCGGCTATGTCGTGGCTGAACTCATCAACCAGCTTAATAACAAACTCGGCAAGAACGAACCCAGGAAGCCATCCTGGTCGGCGCGGAAACATCAGCCGGGCCCTCTTTGCAGTACGACGGATTTTCACGGGAGGGATCCGGCTGGTGCGCCTTTGATATAGATCCCGCCCGGCACGATGCTGGACGCCGGTATTCCGGTCCTGCCTTTTGACGACATGAGCGCCTTCGTCCGGCGGGAGGGCATCATAACAGGGATCATCGCCGTTCCGGTCATGCCGCCGCCCAGCAAGTGATGGACAAAATGGTCGGGGCCGGCATCCGCGGGATCCTCAATTTCGCACCGGTGGTGCTCAAGGCTCCCGAGGAGGTCTTCGTCGACAGTATCAATCTCGTGCTGGAGTTGGAAACGGTCAATTACTTCGCGCAGGCCTATGCCGGGACGAATAAATATCAAATGGGGAACACCTCAAACGGAGGATGGCAACATGACCCAAGCGGTTGCAGATAAAAAGGCGGAGACGCTAAGGCGGATCCGCGTCTAAAACTCATCAATGCAGCGATCAGGAAGAACAAATCGCAACCCGACGCGCTCATCCAGGTGCTGCACGTGGCGCAGAATATGTACGGTTATCTGCCTATGGACGTGGTCCGTCACATCACCCACGCGCTGCGCCTGCCGCCGAGCCGTGTTTACAGGTGTGATAACGTTCTATCACTTCTTCAATCTCAACAAGCAGGGAGATCATACCTGTATGGTTTGTACCGGTACCGCATGCTATGTCAAGGGCGCGCAAGCGGTGCTCGACGCGATTGCCGACAGGTTCGGCATCCGTCCGGGAAGTCACCGCCGACGAAAGCCTCGGACTGCAAACGGCCCGTTGTTCTTGGTGCCTGCGAGACTGGCGCCGGCCGTCGTGATCGACGACCAGGGTCCTCAACAAGTTGTACCGGAACAAATGGAAAAAGAACGCTTTTTAAGCGGGGGATCCGATATGAATACCAATGAACTCAAGGAGCTGAGCGAAAAGATCGTCGGAAGAAGGTAAAGCATTCAAAAAGAAAGTCTGCGTCTGCTGCGGCGCCGGATGCCTGTCTTCAGGAAGTGAGGCCGTTCTGGAGTCGATGAACAGACTATCAAGACAAGGGGCTGGAAAGTAATGGTTCAGGTGATACCGTCGGGGTGCATGGGGCCCTGCAACGCAGGGACCGCTGGTGAAGATCCTGCCCGAGGAAACCATCTATGAAAAGCTCTGACGGCCATGCCGTCGAAGCGGTTGGCTGACGGCCACATCGTGAAGGATACGCCTCAGGAGGATAAGCTCTTGTTCAGTGAGTACCGCGACAACCTTTGTCGACTCCGGAAGACCCTTTTTTCAAGCGACAGAAGCGGATCGCTTGAGAACTGCGGACGCATCAATCCTGAAAGTATCGAGGATTACATCGGTGTCAACGGCTATCAGGCGCTGGCCTACGCGCTGCACCGGTCGAGCCCCGAGCATATTATCGGCGAGATCAAGCTCAGCCGGCTGCGCAGCGGCTGGGGCCGGGTATTGCCGACCGGTTTCAAATGGGAGAACCGTGTACCGTCACGTCGCCGACCAGAAATATGTCGTGTGTAATGCCGATGAGGGGGATCCGGGTGCATTCAGCGGACCGCAGTATCCTGGAGGGCGACCCGCACCGCGTTCTCGAAGGGGATGATCCTGGCCGGCTACGCGATCGGCGCGACACAGGCTATGCCTATCCATCTGGCGGGAGTATCGCGGCGATCAAGCGATTCGAAGAGGCTCTCAAGCAGGCCGGAAAAGGATTCCTGGGCCGCAGTATTATAAGCAGTGACTTCTCCTTTGATGTGGAGATCCGTATCGGCGCCGGGGCGTTCGTCTGCGGCGAAGAGACCGCGTTGCTGGCGTCCATCGAAGGCAAGCGCGGTACGCCGCGCCCGCTCCGCCGTACCCTGCGGAAACGGCCTGTGGGAAAGCCGACTCTGATCAACAATGTGGAGACGTTCGCGAATATCGCCCCTGATCGTTATCAGCGGCGCGACGCCTTCGGTGAAGTCGGGACTCCCAAGAGCGCCGGGACCAAGGTATTCGCCTTAGCCGGCAAAGTACAAATTTCGGGATTAATCGAAGTCCCGATGGGGACTAACCTGCGCGACATCATCTTTGAGATCGGTGGGGGGATTCCCGGCGGTCATAAATTCAAGGCCGCACAGACCGGCGGCCCATCCGGCGGGTGTATTCCGGAGCAGCATCTCGATCATCCGGTGGACTATGAGTCTCTGCAGGAGCTCGGTTCGATCATGGGGTCCGGCGGGTTGATCGTCATGGATGAGACCTCGGATATGGTCGATGTAGCCCGGTATTTCATGGAGTTCTGCGTCGACGAGTCGTGCGGAAAATGTATTCCCTGCCGCGTCGGGACCAAGCAGATGTTTGATCTGTTGACCAAGATCTATGAGGGACGGGCGACCGACATCGATCTGGCTACCCTGGAGCAGCTGGCGCATGTGGTCAAAGACACCAGCCTGTGCGGGCTGGGCATGTCCGCCCCCAATCCGCTGTTGAGCACCCTGCGGTTTTTCAAGGAAGATTATATCCAGCATTTGAAGGACAGTACGCTGGCTAATGTATAAAGGAGGCCTTCATGCCAGATAAGATCACGCTATCGATTAACGGAACACAGATCAAGACAGAAGAGGGCAAATCCATCCTCAGCGTCTGTAAGGAGAACGATATTCATATCCCGGTCATGTGTCACTTCCCTGGGCTGACGGATGTCGGCGCGTGCCGGCTGTGTCTCTGTGAGGTCAAAGGCTACAACAAGCTGCTCCCCGCCTGCACCACGCTGGCGGCGGAGAATATGGAGATACAGACCCATACCGAGAAGTTGAAGGAATACCGCCGGGTGATTGTCGAGATGTTCTTTTCCGAACGTAACCACATGTGTTCGATCTGTGTGGCCAACACCAACTGCGAACTGCAGGATATGGCTACTCAAGTCGGGATGCACCATGTGCGATTTCCGTTCTTGAATCAGGAATGCGCGGTCGACGCCTCGCACCCGAAATACATCATCGATCATAACCGTTGCATCATGTGCACGCGGTGCGTGCGGGTGTGCTCCGAGGTGGAAGGCGCGCATAACTGGGATGTTAAAAATCGCGGCTATAACACCAGGATTATATCCGACTTCGACCAGCCGTGGGGCGATTCGGAGACCTGCACGTCATGCGGCAAGTGCCTGAACGTTTGTCCGACCGGGGCCCTGTGGACGAAGGGATCGGTACAGGGGAAATTGGATAAGTATCCGGAGAAGATCACCGATTTGATAGAAAAGAGGGGGATCCACTGATGAAAAAGAAGATCGCAACCGTATGGCTGGCCGGCTGCTCCGGATGCCACATGTCCCTGCTCGACATGGACGAGCGGATCCTGGACGTGCTGGCGGTGGCCGACATCGTGAAAAGCCCGATCGTCGACGGCAAAAAACTGCCGGAAGTGGACGTCACCGTGGTGGAAGGCGCGGTGGGGGCCGATGAGCATATTGAGGAGATCAAACACATCCGCAAGCAATCGAAGGTCCTGGTGTCTTTGGGGGATTGCGCGATTAACGGGAATATCTCGGCGATGCGTAATTTTTACACGGTGCAGGATGCGCTGGCGCGTTCCTATGCCGACAGCGACACCAACGATGCCCCGCAGATACCCGGGTGCGAGGATATTTTGACGCTCGACAGGAAGGTCGTTCCGTTGCATGACATCGTCAAGGTGGACTATTATATTCCGGGCTGTCCGCCGACGGGAGACATGATATTTTACGTACTCAACGAGATTCTCAACGACCGTGTGCCGGATTTGCAGAAGGAAGGAGGGCTTAAGAATGGCTGAGACCAAAGGCAAGAAAATCACCATCAGTCCGGTGACCCGGATCGAGGGCCACGCCCGCATCACGCTGCAATACGATGCCACAGGCAAGCTCGACGAAGCGCGTTTTCACGTCAATGAATTCCGCGGGTTCGAAAAGTTCTGCGAAGGCCGCTATTTTACGGAAATGCCGGCGATCACTCCGCGCATCTGCGGGATCTGTCCGGTCAGTCACGCCGTGTGCAGCGCTAAAGCGGGAGAGAGTATCATGCGCATCCAACCGCCGCGCATCGGTGATCAGCTGCGCCGGTTGATCCAACTGGGCCAAATGATATCTTCGCACGCTCTGAGTTTCTACCATCTGTCTTCGCCGGACATGCTGATGGGTTGGGACTGTGACCCGGACAAGCGCAACATTGTGGGGATGTATGAACAGTTTCCCGATCTGGTCCGCCGGGGCATCCGGCTGCGTCAATTCGGACAGGAAATCAGCATGTATATCACCGGCAAAAAAATTCACACGATGGGGGTGGTGTGCGGCGGAATGAGCATTCCCCTCAAAGAGGAGGCACGGGAAGCCCTGTTGAAGTGGATCCCCGAGGCATTGGAAACGCTGGATATGTCCCTCGAGCTGTACAAGGGCTATTACGAGAAGAATAAAGAAGAACTCAATGCCTTTGCGTACCATCCCACCATGTACATGGGGCTGGTGCAGGCCGACGGCACGCATGAATTCTACGACGGCAAAGTCCGGCTCGTTGATGAGAAAGGAGAGATCGTTGAGGACGGATTCAATCCGGAGGACTTTGCCCGGTATATTGCCGAACATCCCATCGCCTGGTCCTATCTCAAGTACCCCTACTACAAACCGTACGGATTTGAAAAAGGGTTCTATCGCGTCGGTCCGTTGGCGCGGCTCAATGTCGCCGAACGCATGTCCACTCCGCTGGCGCAAAAAGAGTTTGAATTATTCCGCCGGCTGGAAGACGGGAAGGTGATCCACGGGACCTTCCATTTCCACTACGCCCGATTGATAGAAATGCTGAGTTCGGTCGAGCAGGCCCGCGACATTCTCAATGATCCCCAGATCCTGTCGACCGAAACCTGGGCGCGCGGAGAGCGCAACCAGCACGACGGGGTCGGTTGTACCGAGGCCCCGCGCGGCATCCTGTTCCATCACTATACGACGGACGACAACGGATTGCTGACCAAGGTGAATCTCCTCATTGCCACCGGGCAAAACAATCCGGCGATGAATACATCGATCAAACAGGTGGCTGAAAAGTACGTCAAACTTGATGACGTGCAGGAGGGGGCGCTCAACCGGGTGGAAGGCGCGATCCGCTGTTATGATCCGTGCCTGTCCTGTTCCACTCATGCGGCCGGCCAGATGCCGCTGCTGATCGAGTTGAAGGACCATCACGGGAAAGTTGTCCGGACACTGGCCCGCGGCGGATAATCCCAGCAACGTCCTGTCACCGGGAGGTCTTGGGACGCTCAAAGAGGCCAACATCGGCCTGAACTATCCGCATTTCCGGGAGTTCCTGTGAACGCCGGGCTTTTGGTAACCAAAACGGCCGGAATAAGGCCGGGTATGAGCGCCTGTTGCGGGAAGCAGGGGCCAGGGAATGGCCTCAATTACCCGGGACCGGAGCTTATCCCGCCCGGCCAGGCACGAAAACCATAGAATAGCAAAAAATTACAAGTTTAATGCAAGATTTCTCCTTGAATATGCCGCCCTGTATTATATAATTTAGCGAAATTTGAACCGGGAGCTACATCCATAATACAAACCCGGTTCCGGTAGCAGGTTGCTGAGAACGGAATTTTTAAGGATCCCTTCAAGAAGACCGCGCTGCAAAAAATCCAACAACAAAGGACAACTACGATGAAGACTGCAAGAAACGTGTTTGGAATGATGCTCTTGATGGGAGGCTTGGCGCTCGCAACGGCTCCGTTGGCGTCTGCCCAGCCGTACGCCGGGGCAATGGCAACCGACAGTTGCGAAACTGGTCCGGGAGGGATTGCCGGAGTTGCAACCCCTTGCCAAGTGGATGTGAATCCGCAAATTTACCAGGCCATTAACCATATCTGGGATGTGACCGGTGCGCCTTTCGCGCCGTTGGCCAACAACGCCCAGACCGACAGCCGCCAGATCTTGGGAAGCACGGGATACTGGAGCCAATTGGGTGGCGGGACGCCGTCAAAGGTCGCGGTCATCGCGATCGGCGCCGCACGCACCAATCAATTGGGTGTCTTTCCGTTCGGTGATCCCGGATCGGTGAGCTACATTATCCCGGCCCAAACCGGATTTACCTTGTTCGGAACCGGCGGCAACCCGTTCCCCGGCGGTGTGATCAATATTGCCGGCGATTTCGGCTTCGCGCTTCAATCGCAACCGACAGGTTTCCCGACTGATATCTGGTACTCCGATCCGACACTCAATTCGGATCTGGTTGACCACGTGCTCGCTTTCGGTCTGCCCGGACTTAACGGTCTGAGCATCGACATCGACCTGGACGGGGATAACATCGCCGATGACACCGTCACCTTCGGTACCAACACATTCCTGTTCGGCTGGGAAGACCGCCCGGCGACTCAAGCCGGTTTCGACGCCGACTATAACGATACGATCTTCCTGATCTCACGTTTGACCCAGGATGAAACCGTGGTTCCGGAACCGGCATCACTTCTGCTGCTCGGCAGTGGATTCGCCGGTATGATGGGATTGCGCCGCCGTCGCAAGTAATTCTCAAACGGCTTACAAAAGATAGACAGCAAAATCCCCTTGGTGAAGATTCACCAAGGGGATTTTTTTTGAGCTAAGTACAGGCACGCGTTGGCTAAAATGGCTATACCCTGAATCTGTCCGGGGCGCCGGTTATTGTATTAGCGAGTCTGTTTCACAATCCTTGTCAGCAATTAAACGCTGTCAGCGGTTATATCCGGCGTTGGCCGGTTTGTATTTGGACTTGTCCGTGGGGTGTGCGGAAGTGGAGACCTCGGGGTTCACGGCCGGTTTCATGACATCCGACCCGCGCGGAACCGCGGGGCGCAGTTTAGAAGAATCCGTGGGATGGGGAGAGGAGTATTTGTCCGGATCCTTAGGTACGGCTGCCGTAACAACATCGCTGTCGCCAAGCGGGACCGCAGCCCTGAGTTTGCTCGTATCCGCGGGATGCGTGGAAACGGCCCGGCGCGGGGCCTGGCGCGGCTGAATCTCGGCCTTGAGCAGTTCCTCGGTGATTTCCAGCTCCTGGGTCAATTCCCCGCCCAAAGAGGATTCAGCCGTGATGGTCAGGACATCGCCTTTTTCGGCCTTCAGGCTGACGTCAACGTACTGAACGTTGGGATTGATCTGCTGGCGGGGCCGTTCGACGACCGGGCTGCCGCCGTTCTTGCTGACTTCCACCCGCTTGATGTATTCACGGACGTTGTTTCGGGACAGATGGTGGATGTCCAGCATCAGGATCCCTTTGGACTGGTCGTACTGCGCTGTTATCTTCGACGGCGGTCGCGCCCAAGCGGGGGCGGCGAGCAGCAGGAAGGCAGCGAAAAGAGATAGAGTTTTCATATGCATAATCCCAATCTTATCACATTTCGCCTGGAAGTTGATGTTAAAATGGAGAAAGTTCTCCACGGTTTTCAGTCGGCATCGGCGGCCTGGAGAAGACCCGACAGACGACGCTTTAAGTATATACGATCCGGGCCGGCTTCGCCAAACAGCCCGCGGACAATCGATAAGGATAGCCATGACCCACTCTGAGACCCGTTCCAATCTCAGCTACACGTCCCTGTTCATGATGCTGTGGTGTCTGATGATCATCGCCGAGTACGACAACATGTTCAATTGGCGTGACTCCCCCTACCACGTCCTGAGCATCCTGACGGCCTACACCGGGCTTTTTTTCGCCCGCTCCAAATACGTGATGGCCGCGGTCTGTCTCTTCCAGATCCTGTCCTGTTTCAAGGACATGCCGGTCACCGCGAATCACTGGTTTTTCAGCATGATTCTCAGCGGCCTGCTGCTGTGCACCCTGGGGTGGCAGATCGTGAGCGACCGCTTCAATAATGCGCCGATCGATACGGAGTATCCCAAGAAGGTCTATCCGGTCATCCGCCTGCTGGTGGTATTGATGTATTTCATGGCCGTCTTTCACAAGCTCAACACGGATTTCTTCGATCCGCAGGTGAGTTGCGCCGTACATATTTGGGAACAGATTGTCTCCGGCGGTTTTATGGTGCCGCTGCCCGCCGATCCGCCGTTATGGTTCCGGCACGTCCTGATCTACGGGACGTTGCTTATCGAAATGACGATCCCGGTCCTGTTGTCCATGCGGCGGACGTGGTTTGTCGCGCTGATCGTGGGCGGCGGTTTTCACCTGATGACCGGTCTGATCATGCGGCACTTTCCGGTGCTGGTTTGCGCGCTGTATTTTCTCTTTATACCCAAGGGCGCGGCGCGACCGTTGACCCAAAAGTTCGAGACCCTGATCCGCCGGATCAGTCAGGACAGTTTCGGGGTGATCGGTGCGTTGATCCTGCAGGCGGTGGTGATGACGCTCGGCTCCGTCCTGGCCTTTTTGCATGATTACAGCCGGGAGATCGGGCATTACCGCTGGGGGGCCTACGCTGATCAATCCGCGCTGTGGCCGCTGTTGCGGGTGTGGTGGCTGCTGGCGGCTGCCGTCTTCGGTTTGACGGTCTTTTTTGTGATCCGTCACGGCTATTACCGCATTCAACGCGACCAGCTGTTTCGCACGAGGTGGTTCGCCGCTTACGCGGTCGTGCCGGTGTTCATGCTGAATTGTCTGGCGCCTTATTTGGGGCTGAAGACGGTGGATACCATGGCCATGTGGAGCAATCTCAATACACTCAACGGCGAGAACAATCATATGGTCCTGCGGGGGAACGGGTGGAAGGTTTTTCCTTACGGGGACGATATGGTGGAAATCATTGATACCAATGTGCCGGAGTGGCGGCAAAAACTGGTTTATGAAAACAGGCTGGTGGCCTGGACCATGCTGAAACAAATGGTGCAGGACCGGGTGCGCACGAGCCGGGCGAGGATCTATCTGAAATACCGGCGCGGCGGACATGTCGAAACCGTCGACGACGCCGCCTGGAACCCGGAGTTGATGGACGCCAATCCGTACTGGTTCCGTAAGTGCGTGTTTATCAAATTCGTCTCCCAAGGAGAGGTGCGCGAGTGCAGTTGGTGAGGGGGAAGACGGACGTACCGGATGCCCGCGACGCCTATTTTCTTTGCTGTTCCTTGACCCATTGGTCCCGCAGAGACACGGCGCGATTGAATACCAGGCTCTCCATGCTCGAATCCGTGTCGACGCAGAAGTATCCCAGTCTTTCAAACTGAAAATTCTCAAAATGCGTGGCCGTCTTCAGGCTCGGTTCGAGCTGGCATTCCTCCAGGATCTCCACCGAATCCGGATTGAGATAATCGGTAAATTCCTTGCCGTCTTCGGTCTTGTCCGGATTTTCCTTCACGAACAGCCTGTCATACAGGCGGACGGTCGCCGGCACCGCGTGCTGGCAGCTGACCCAGTGCAGGGTTGCCTTGACCTTGCGGTTGTCGGCTGATTGCCCGCCTTTGGTTTCGGGATCGTAGGTGCAGCGTAACTCGGTGATGTTGCCGTCGGCATCCTTAACCACTTCCTGACACGTGATGTAATAGGCATAGCGCAGGCGCACTTCACGGCCCGGAGCAAGGCGGAAGAATTTCTTGGGCGGTTCCTCCATGAAGTCTTCCTGCTCGATGTACAACTCGCGCGCGAAGGGGACGTAGCGGAAACCCGCCTCGGGATCCTCCGGATTATTGACGCATTCCAGCTCCTCGAAGCTGCCTTCGGGATAATTGGTGATGACGATCTTCAGCGGCCGCAGGACGGCCATGACGCGCTGGGCGCGGCGGTTCAGGTCGTCACGCAGGCAATGCTCCAGCAGGGCCATGTCCACGGTGCTGTCGAACTTGGCGATGCCGATGATTTCGCAAAACGCGCGGATCGCCTCCGGCGTGTAACCGCGGCGGCGCAGTCCGGAAATGGTCGGCATGCGTGGATCGTCCCAGCCGTCCACATAATGCTCCTCGACGAGTTTCAGCAGTTTGCGTTTGCTCATCACGGTATAATTCAGGTTCAGTCGCGCGAATTCGATCTGCTGGGGACGGTGCGGAACCTCGAGCTTTTCCAGGAACCAGTCATACAACGGCCGGTGATTGACGAACTCCAGCGTACACAACGAATGCGTGATGCCTTCGATGGCGTCGGATAGGCAATGCGCGAAGTCGTACATCGGGTAGATGCACCAGCGGTCGCCGGTGCGGTGGTGCTGCACGCGTTTGATAATGCGATAGATTGCGGGATCACGCATGGCGATGGTGGGGGAGGCCATGTCGATCTTGGCGCGCAACACGCAACGGCCTTCCTCGAAATCGCCATTTTTCATCTTTTCGAACAGCGCCAAGTTTTCCTCCACGCTGCGGTCACGGAACGGGCTGTTGGTGCCCGGCTCGGTGAGTGTCCCACGGTTGGCACGGATCTCTTCCTGGGACTGATCATCCACATAGGCCAGCCCGCGCGTGATCAGATCAACGGCGTATTCATACAGCTTCTGGTAATAGTCCGAGGCATAGTAAAGGTGATCTCCCCAGGAGAATCCCAGCCATTTGACGTTGTCCTCTATCGCCTCGGCATACTTGGTTTCTTCTTTGCAGGGATTGGTGTCGTCGAAACGAAGATGGCAGCGGCCGCTGAACTCGAGCGCGGCGCCGAAATTCAGGCAGATCGACTTGGCGTGCCCGATATGTAAAAATCCGTTGGGCTCCGGCGGGAAGCGGGTGACCACCCGGCCGTCGTGTTTGCCTTTTTTGACGTCCGCGCTGATCTGCTGACGGATAAAATCGACCGATTCTTTCTTGGGTTCGCTTACATTGGGTTCGTTCATAACCGACCTAGTTCTTGAGAATTAAAGAAACCGGACCGGGACACCGATCCGAAATTTTTCGTGAAATGGAGGCTATTATAGCATAAAATGGGATAGAAAAGTCAACCCAACGGGGCGCATGGCACATGGGGACCATACTCGACAAAGTCGCGTATCTGATCTTCGGTTCCAGGGATAACGATATCAGCAATCTTCTGGACAAGAACCTGGACTATGTCCACCGCGACGCGGCCGCCGAATCCCTGCTCAAACGGGAATTCGGCCCGGATACGGTCGCGGCGTATCTGCGGATCGCCTGTGATCCGGACGAATCCAGGGAGCTGGTGGAAGAATGCGGCGAGGACCTGGGGATCGTCTGGACCGGCCTCGATGAATGCCCGTCCGTGGAAGATTTTGCCCGCCTGCGGCCCGAGGCCCGTGCCTACGCCTATCACATCATTCAATCCCGCAAGCCCGAATGGCTCCCCAAGCTGCTGTGGCCGTGGAAGAAGGACGGGCAGATTCTGGCCGAATAAACGGCGCCTTTGCGTTATTCTTAAGAAATTGTCGACGGCAACCGAATCAACTGTCCGTGAGGTAATCATTAAGGACTAATACCGGCAGACCGTATCTATGAGTTCACCCAAAGTCAGTATCGTTACCCCCACCTATAACCGGTGTCAGTATATCGGCGGACTGGTGCGTACGGTGCTCGCGCAGACGTATCCGGATTTTGAATTGATCATCGTCGACGACGGTTCCCGGGACGGGACCCGCACGGTCGTCGAAAAGCATGTCGCCGCGCATCCCGGCCGTATCCGCTATTTGCATCAGGAAAATCAGGGTTCGGCGGCGGCACGCAACCGCGGCATCCGTGAGGCGGACGGAGAGATCATCGCCTTTCTTGACTCGGACGATGAATGGTCGCCGGAATTTGTCACGCGCGTGGTGAATGCCCTGGCCGACGGAAGCCGTCAATGGGCGGTGACGGCGGCCCGCAAGGTTACAGTCGACGCGGACGGCGACGAACATGATGAAGTCATCGAAACCGTGGACATCCAGCGTCATCGCGAACTCTTTAACCGGGAACTGACCGTCTATGACAGCCTGATCGTCGGCAATTATCTGGGCGGCGCCTCGCGCGTGGCCGCGACCCGTGAGGCCCTGCTGAACGTGGGAGGGTTCCGCGAGGACCTGCGCCTCAGTCAGGATTATGAGCTGTGGCTGCGTCTGGCCAAGAGGGGTTATCAACTGGCGATTATCAATGAGCCGCTGGTCCTGTACCGCAAAACGCTCGACAGCGTGACCAAGACCCGCTATATAGAGGCCCTGCGCTGCGGCTACAAGATCATGATCGATTACGCGCCCGATGCCGTCCGCCGTGATCCGGCGCTCAACGCGCTCTACGCCCGCAAATTCTGGGACTACGCCCGCGAGATTCATCATCATCCGCACCCCGACCGCCGGCTGTTTATCCATTGCCTCCTGCGCAGCCTGTGGTACAAGTTTCGCCACGCACTCTTCGGCAAACGCCAGTCCGGCAGTCAATAATTTCCATGTCCGCGCAGAATTATTCCATTGCCCCATCGGCGTATCCGTGTTAAAAAGCTTCGTTAACACGCTACCCCGTTACACATGGAATCCGAGCACAAAAATACCCAACAATCTTCACTGAACCCCGTCCCGCCGGCGGTGCAGCAGCGGATGGATTCGGTCACCGGACCGCAATCCCGCGGGCCGGTCTATCTCAATTCCTTGAATTACTTCCGCGGGCTGGCGATTCTTTTTATCGTCGCGGGACATGCCTTTACCCTGGCCGGCTGGCACACGGACGCGGCCTACGAAAAGGTGATCGTCAACCTCGTCAAGGGCGGGACCGCGTTCTTCGTCTTTATCTCCGGATTCCTGTTCCACCATATCTTCAGCCGCAATTTTAACTACCGGCGCTTTATGTCAAAGAAGATCGGCAATGTCCTCATGCCGTATCTGGTTGTCTGCACGCCGCTGGTAATCTATTACGTCGGCATCCGCCAGGGCGGGCCGCACGCGGACTTGATGTATCCGGCGGGAACGGGGGTGGTTGCCGATTATTTGGTGCCGGCGTGGAATTATCTGAGCACCGGCCGGCTGTTCGACGCCTACTGGTACATTCCGTTTATCATGATCGTCTTCGCGCTCTCGCCGCTGTTCCTGAACTATCTGACGCTGCCGCGCCGTGCGCGTTTGGCCGCCCTGGGCGGGGCGCTGCTGATCGCCATGCTTATCCATCGGCCGGTACACAATATCGCGATCGTGCAGGCGGTGATTTATTACCTGCCGGTGTATCTTTTGGGGATGTGCGTGTCGCTGGACCGGGCGGCGGTGATCAAGCATTTAACGGGGAAGGAGTGGATGATTGCCCTGATGATGCTCGGCCTGTCCATCGAGCAGGTCACCCTGTACACCGAGTTTGCCAACCTGCACAAACCGGCCCTTGTCTGGGCCGGATTGGACATCAATCTGGTGCAAAAGATGCTCGGCTGCCTGTTTTTCTACGTATTTCTCAACCGCTTCGAGTACCGGAACTGGCCGTGGCTGAAGACCCTGGCCGCTGCCAGCTTCGCGGTGTACTTTCTGCATCCGGTGTTGATCCTGGTCGTCAAGAAATCCGGTCTGACGGACCTGCCGCTTTTCCATCAGCTGCCGGGTATCGTGATGTGGGGGGGATGGACGGCGGTGATCGGTGCCGGCGCTTTTCTCATCGCCGCCGCGATCCGCAGGACTTTCCCGCGCATGAGTCGGCAATTAATAGGATGGTGACAGGCAAGGGAACAAGAGGGTGATGAGTGATGGGGGGTGAGTGATGGTCGTATTAGGTGTTTTCAGATCACAATCGGGATCATCATCCAAACGCGGACTGGATTATCACTCATCACTGCAAGTACAGCTTGGCTACAGCACTCACCACCCAGTTGGGTCGTCATTCTTGAGTGCAAATCAATCGGAAAGAATCTACGTCTGCTTGTCGGTTAATTGATACGCCCCGCTCAAGTCCCTTAGATAGTCGGATTCGCGGCGAAAATGCGGATTGGCGATGACCTTCCGCGGCCGCGCGTAGCGGGAGTTCTTGGGGGTGAAGGTGCTGATGCAATCGCTCAGCAGTGAACGTCCCCAGTTGATCTTTTCCTGGGTCAGGACCTGCAATCCTGTTTCGGCGGCAAACCCGTCGAGCTTGTCGGCGGTCATACTCGGCGCGCGCCAGTTGGTGATGTGGTCGGTCAGACGCAGTTTGTAGAGGATTTCCTTGGCAAAGGCGACCTTCTCGATATTCTTCAAATAATCCCGGTATTCTCCGAGATTGGAGTGGTGGATGAAACCGAAGCCGTCCGGCTTGAGGACCCGCGCAAACTCCTTCAGGTAGTCCCTGATGACATCTTCCTCAACGTGCACCAGCGAATCGAAACTGAACACCAGGTCCACCGAGCCGTCCGGGACCATGGACAGGGATTTGCCGTCATTGGTGTGATAGGATATGTGATTGCTCTGGGCGAAGCGCTCTTTGCAGAAATCGATGCATTTCTGGACCAGGTCCACGATGATCAGTTGATCGCAATTGTCTTTGAGGTAGTGTGTCCAGCGGCCGTATCCCGGTGCGATTTCCAGAATGGTGCCGGCCGGGACGAATTGATGAAGGCGCGGGAGCAGGGTGCCGTACCATTGCATATCGACGGTTCCCCAGGCCTCGGACCATTTATCGCCCTGCGTGTCCCAGTGATAGTCTTCCCAGTTTTTCTTGTTTTCGTCAATCGTGGGCACGCGCGCCTCCCGGTTCGACAGATTAAAGGGCTAAATTTCCAAGAGTTTATCACGCCCGCGCGAGGGATGCAAATCTTTGGTGGACACCCCGGCAGTGCATATGGTATGGTTTACAATATTTGACTTTGCTAAAAACTGAGAGGTTCCCTTATGGATATCAAAATTAATGTCACCGAGCGCCCATGGGGGCATTACATCAAATTTCTGGAGGAGGAAGGGGTGTGGGTCAAACGGGTGGAGGTCAAGCCCGGCGCCCGCCTCAGTCTGCAGAAACACTTCCACCGTTCGGAAAAATGGAATGTCGTCACCGGTTCCGGAGAGGTCACGCTGGATGAAAAGATTGTCAAGGTCCAGGCCGGCTCGGTGATTGATGTGCCGGTCGGCACCGTCCACCGGATCGCCAACACCGGTGCGGTCAAGCTGGTCTTTATCGAAGTCGCGTGCGGCAAGCTGCTTTCCGAGGATGATATCGAACGCATCCAGGATGACTACGCCGGACAGCGGCAGGGCGATCCGGGCATTTAATCGCCGGGCGTCCCAATCCCTTCTATTCGCATGGCTGATAAACCCGTATCCCGATTCATATTTTGGTTTTTGTCCCTCGCCTACGGCGCTTTTCTGGCGGCGATGTACTTTGGGGAGTATCTCCCGGAAAAGTACTGGTGGATTCCAAACCTCGTCCTGATATCGCCGTTGTGGGTCCTGCTGATCCCCCTGGTCCTGCTCCTCATGATGGGATTCCGGGTCAATTCGATCAAAGGCGTCTATTTTCATTCCTTTGTCATCATCCTTTTCGTTTATTTTCTGATGGATTTCCGTATTCCTTTGAAGACCCCGGAGCGGTTGTACGGAGACACGCTGACGTTGCGGGTGATTACCGTCAATATGGAGGGAATTCCGGGAAAGGCCTTTTACGGTTATGCCGACCGCATGGATGCCAATGTGATCCTGTTCCAGGAGTTTTATGATGATGTGGCCAAAGGGATTATCGCGCAGCATTTTTTGGAGAGCGGGTGGGAGTTCATTTCCAACGGCGGGCTGGCGCTGGCAACCAAATTTCCGGTAATCGATACCGATTTTCATGAACACTATCTGATCGGCGCCCGGGTAGCGACCGACGGCGGTGATCTGATGATCTACGGTGTCCACCTGGAAACCCCGCGGGAGGGGGTAGAGTCCCTGATTCACCGGGGGATCATCGGCCGCTACGACATGCAGGGTGCCACCGACGTCCAGTTGTACGAATCGGCGACCGCCTCGACGCTCATTCCGCGCTCGAAAAACATCATCGTCGCCGGTGATTTTAACCTGCCCGCCAACAATCCGATTTACCGGAAGTATTGGGGTCATCTGCAAAACACCTTTCTGGTCATGGGCAAGGGATTCGGCCACAGCAAGTTTACCCGCTGGTACGGTGTCCGTATCGACCATATCCTGACTGACTCCGCCTGGACCGTCCTGAAAGCCGAACCCGGGCCGCAGCTGGGCGGCGACCACCGGCCGATGTTTGCCATGGTCCAAAAGCGGATTACGCCCGGAGCGGCGGCACGTGCGGCGGGGGAGGGGGCATTTGGCGACGCATTTCAGATGCCGCCCGCTGAGGACGTTTTTATCAACGAGGATTTTGAGGATACCGACACACGCCTGGCCGTGGCCACGGACATGCACCGCGCCATCGTGTTCAAGCCGGATCATGGCCGCTGTTACCAGCTGGAAAGCGGCCGGCTGACGATCCGCAACGCTTCGATCAAGCTCCCGCCCGAACCCTTTACCGCATATCCCAAACTCAGATTCACCTACCAGATGCTGCCGGACCAGCCCATGATTCTGCGCGCCAGGACGCAGCTGGGCGAGTGGATCTGCCTGGGGGCGACCCCGGGGGCTGTCTGCGAACATCCCCGCATACCCGCCATGCGGACGCTGTCCAATGACGGCCAATGGCATCAACTGCAGATCGACGTGATCGGTGAGATCCAGTCCCTGTTAAGCGCCAACAAGTCGATCAAGGAATTGGAGATGGTGATCCCGCCCCATGATGGCAATCTCAACAAGTTATGGCTGGATGACGTGCTCATCTACAAATAATCCGCAAAAGCGCGGATCCCGGCAAGCAATTCCCACACCTTCGCACAATTCGGAATACCAAAGCAACCGTTTATAAATTACTAAATTTGGACACGAGAATCTGTTATGGGTTCAGCGATTGGGATTTCATTTGCGCTAGATTTTGCGCAAGTGTGAGGGGAGAATATTCAGCTGCTGGCGATACTTGCTGATCGTACGGCGGGCGATCTTCATGCCTTTGTTCTCGAAGTGGGCCTGGATGGCCTGGTCGGAGAGGGGGTGTGTCTTGTCTTCATCGTCTATGAGGCTCTTGATTTCTTCCTTAACGCTGCGGCTGGCCACGTTTTCGCCGGTGGCATTGTCATTTACCGCTTGGGAGAAGAAGTATTTCACGGGGTACAGACCGTGCGGTGTCTGAATATACTTATTGTTGATCGCCCGGCAGATTGTCGATTCATTGCGTTCTACTGCCTGAGCGACATCCTTGAGGATCATTGGTTTCAGCGGATTCTGTTCATTTACGAAAAAAGCTCTTTGATGGTTAAGGATGTACTCCGCGATCTTCTTCAGGGTCTCCCGGCGTTGCTCGATGCTGCGAATAAACATCAGCGCGTTTTTGATTTTCTCCCGAATAAATTCGGTTTCCTCCGTTGAGCGGTTGGGCTGCTTGAGGATTTTCTCATAGGTGGCACTGATACGCAGGCTGGGGACATTCTCGTTATTCACCTGGACTTGGAACTGTTCTTCCTTGTCCTTGGTTATCATAATGTCGGGTTTGACATAGATATTGCTGTTATACGGCTGGTATTTGCGGGCCGGCTTGGGTTCAAGATGCGATATCGATTTGGCTACGTGTTTGACGTCTTCCAGCGAACTCTTGAGTTTACGGGCGATATCCTGATAGCGGCGGCGCCCCAGCTCATCCAGACAATCGGTGACGATCGCGCGGGCCAGGTCGGCGTGCCCGTTGAATTGAGTATTGATCTGGGCTAGCAGGCATTCCTGCAGGTTCCGTGAGGCAATGCCGATCGGATCAAAGCCCTGAATCATCCGCAGGACGTCTTCCACCGATTCGACCGAATCCAGCCGCAGGGAGCGGGCGATATCCATACAACTGACCTTCAAATAGCCGTCCTCATCCAGACTGCCGATGATCAGTTCGCCGATCTCATGGGCCAGGGGGTCGTTGGTCTCCAGGCGCAGTTGATTGAGCAGATGATCATCGATATGGACCGCCCCGGGTATCGGCTTCTCATCGGGCAGGTCATCATCCACATTCTCGGATTCATCACTGGCGCTGTAGCCACGGTCAGCCCGGTGCCGCAGGGCATTCTGGATGATATCATCCAGCTGCTTGCGTTCGCGCGCAGTTTTTTCTTCATCGATCTCCAGGCAGGGATTTTCCTGCAGCTCCAGGTCGATGGCCGTATTCAGCTCGATTATAGGAAGCATCAGGACCTCGATCGATTGCTGCATGGTCGGGGCGAGGATTTGCTTTTGGATCTGAATTTGTGAGGTGTTAAGTGCCATACGCAAAAAGTATACCACAATGGTTACTATTTACAAATTCTATTAATTTATAGACCTATAACAGGCGAGAGCGGCAAAATGGCTCTAAATTGCCGTTTAGGGCAATCTTGGAGGGGGTGGTGGATGGTGATAAAAATAGACATTGCCGTAAGTTGTTGATATAATACGCCGTTCCGAGTGTGTCCGGGTGTGTCCGGGACTGTAATGTCTATTCTTTTAAACATCGAGAAACACAGGTGAAGTCCAATCTTTTCTGCTTTTGTTTCAACCTCCTATACAAACCTATTTATTTCAGAGGTTTATGGCCCGTGTCATTTTGATGACCGGCATTGTCCGGGTTTGGCACGCTAATTGCTCCCTAGTTAGGTGATTGCAGCGCAGACCCCTCGGGGTCAGAGATAACAACCGGATATGAAGCCACGAGTAATGTAGGGAAAACGAAAGGGAGGAAGACAGTGAACAAACGAATGACTATCACCGAAGTCGCTGAAATTGTCGGCATTTCTCCGAAGACGATCGTTCGTTGGGAAAAGGTCGGAAAAGTCCGCAAAGCAAAACGCGACTGGCGCGGTTGGCGCGTTTATGATGAGGACGATTTGGAGAGCATCAAGCAGTTCCGCGAAACCATTGTCGAAGTATAAGCGACAAAATATAACACCAAGGGGAGTCTGAGAAATGACGAAGTTACTGAGACACTATAATATGATTGTATTTTTGACAGCGTTGATCGCGGTCCCCGGTCCGGCCCACGCCAAGGAGCAAACTATGACTCCCGAGGAGCTGGAACGACAGCAGCAATTGATCAATCAGCAAGTCTTGCAGACATATGCAGAAGCCGGAACCCAACCGGTAGATCCGGGCATAATTAATATGGACGTTACAAGCGACAGCCGCTACACGCTGGGTGTCAATGACGTGATTGAAGTGACGGTTCTGCGCCATCCGGAAGTCAGCGGGCAATACATCATCAATCAGGAAGGGAAGATACAATACGAATTTGCCGGCGATGTGCATGTGGCCGGACAAACAAAGGATGAGGTGACGGAAACGCTGCAGGATATGTTGACCGAATTTATTATTTCACCGGAAGTGACCGTTAAGATCATAGGCTACAATAGCAAGGTGGTCTACGTGATCGGCGAAGTCGGTCAACCGGGAAAGATTTTTATGCGCGGGGATACGATCACCGTCCGGGAGGCGTTATTGCAGGCCGGACTTCCCTTACTTACGGCTAAGGTTGAGAAGTCGAAATTGTTCACCCCCTCAGCCAACGGCGTGCCCGAGCAAAAGAAAGTGAACGTCAAGAGCCTGCTGTACAAGGGAGATTTGCGCGAGAATCTCGTCATGAAACCCGGCGACACGTTGTTTATTCCGCCGACAGCCATGACCAAGGTCATGCGCACGATTCAGCCGGTGGCCGCGCCGATTACTACCGGAGCGGGAGTGGGCCGTACCGTTACCACGGGCGGATTCTAAAATTTGTGAGAATATCTTAGAGGAGAGGTTGCCATAAATGTCACGACACGCCGAACTATCAATAATGAACTATCTGAAGATTTTCTTCCGCCGGAAGGAGTACTTCATCATCCCGGTCTTCACGGGCTTAATTTTGGGAATCTGCGCAGGGATAATCCTGCCCAAGAAGTTCAAGTCCGCAACTACCTTGCTGATAGAGGACGGCAAAAGCGACAATCCGCTCTTCAATAATATCGCCGTATCCACGACCGTGAATCAGCGCCTGGCCACCATCCGTGAATCCATGCTGGGTTGGAACAGCCTGGTGGAGTTGGTTAAACGCCTGGAGATGGACAAGGAAATCAATACGCCCCAAGAATTGGAAAAGCTTATTCTCGGTATCCGGGATAAGATCGACATCGACCTGAAAGGCCGCAATATCATAGACCTTTCCTATGTCGGTGCGACGCCGGAAACAACGCAGGCGGTGGTCAAGAATATCACAGAAATCTTTATCGAGCGCAACGTGGATATTCAAAATAGGGAAACGGCTGACGCCATCCAGTTTATTGAAGAGCAATTGCGGGTCTATCGGGGCAAGATCAAATCTGCTGAAATCGTTCAATTGCGGGATCAGTTGAACGCACTCTTGATCGATTCTACCGAGCGGCATCCCCGGGTGAGAGAGCTGCGGGAGCAAATCAAGTCGAAAGAGCAGGAACTCGAACGGGAGAACCTTCAGTTTACGGAAGCGGCCGCGCTGGACATGTCGACCACCCGGCCGATTATCGACGAAATCCGTAAGGCCTTGGACAATATCGACGGCGGTACGGTCGCGGGAATTAGTGCGGCCGGCGGGTTGCCCAATAAGGCGGATGAAATTCAAAAAGACGCGTACAAATTGATGTTGTTGGACAGGTTGGATAATGTCATGGCCCGCGATGTCCAGGTCAACAATCAAATTTACAATACATTGCTGCAGCGCGCCGAGACGGCTAAGATTACTCAGCGTTTGCAGGCCTCCAAGGAAGGAACCAAATATACGATTCTAGATCCCCCGCGTCTGCCGTTGAAGCCGATCCGGCCGAACAAAATGTTGGTCGGGATCGCCGGCGCCGCTGCCGGCGCGATGTTCGGTATCGTGCTGGTCTTTGGTCTCGAATTTCTGGACAAGTCGTTTATCGATGTGGAGGACGCCAACAAGTTTTTCGGACAACCGCTGTTGGGCGCCATTTCCAAGATCAATACTGATGCGAGTTTGCGTAAGGAACGGGAACGATTGAGTTGGCTATACAGTTTGGTGATCCTCGGCGGGATTATCGCCATTGTGGTGACGACCGCCCTGACCACCATTATCTAAGGATGCGACGGATATGTATTTTAACTACTACGGTTTTGCTGAAGCGCCATTTAATTTGACGCCAAATTCCCGCTTCTTCTTTGAAAGCGAGAAGCACTCCGAGGCCCTGAGCACGTTGCTCTACGCCATCAAAGAGCGCAAGGGATTCGTGGTCGTCAGCGGTAATATCGGATCCGGAAAGACCACGGTCTGCCGGACCCTGTTGAATCAGCTCGATCCGAATACCAAGACCGCGCTGATCACCAACACCCACATCAGCGGGAAGGACCTGCTGACCTCCATTCTTGAGGAATTCGAGGTGGATTTTGTCCCCGGGTCTAAATCCCGACTCATTGCTCAGCTCAACGATTACCTGATCGAAGAGCTGCGTATGGACAACAATGTGGTTTTGATCATTGATGAAGCCCAGAACCTGAAACCTTCGGTTTTGGAAGAAGTCCGCATGCTCTCCAATCTGGAGACCGAGAACGAAAAACTGATTCAGATCCTGTTCCTCGGTCAGCCGGAGTTGCGTCAGAAACTGGCGCTGCCGCGGTTGGAACAGTTGCGTCAACGGATCGCGGTGTTTTATCACCTCACGCCGTTGACCCGGGAAGACACCATCAATTACATTCGTCACCGTGTTAAGGTGGCGAGCAACAGCGACCGGGAGTATTTTACGCCCGAGGCTTTGGAGTTGGTCTACCGCTTTTCAAAGGGGACGCCGCGCCTGATCAATCAGATTTGTGACAGCGCGTTATTGACCGGTTATATCCGCGAGGTTCCGCAGATCAACGCCACGCTGATGATGGAAGTTATTAACGAATCACCGATGGTCGTCATCGGAGAAGAAAATCCGAACGCACCAGCGGAAGAAATGCCCTTTATACAAAGGAACTGACATGTACTCCATCAACGACCGACAATTCAGCCGTCTTGATCCCACCCTTCGCCGGGACACCCTGGAAGTGTGGAAGGAAGCGGTCGAGTTCATCAACCGGATCAACGGCGTCGCCGTCACCATGCCGGATGATGCCAAGCGCGGTCTGAAAGATAAGATCCTGGCGTCCTCCGTCCGGATCGCCGATCGGGTGGCCAAGGCCTCCCGCAGCCGGTCCCAACACGCACTGGAGTCATGCTTGAGAAATGCCGTGGAGGCGGTCCACGAAACTATCGCCCAACTGTACATCGCAAGGCAGTGGAATTACGTGACAGCGGATTACTTTCAGAAAATGTTTGAGGAAGGGCGGGGTATGGTCGAGAAACTCTGTCTTTTCGGGGGATTTGAGTATTTAAGACGGGAAGCGAATTAGGTTGGGGAACCTAATGGACCAAGGCGGCTGGCCGATGGCCAGCCGCTGTGGTAATCTTGGATTAACACGACGTCACCGAGACGATCTTGAGAATAGGAGATGATCAAGGATGGGTAAGATTACGAATGCATTGAAGAAAGCGGCTGAGGAACGGATTCAACGGATTGAAAAGGTCTCACAGATTCGGGAGCGGGACAAACTGATCGTCAAGAAGATCGGGGAATCGAAGGTCGATCCCAGTATCATTACATATTTCGATCCCAAGGCCTTGATCAGTGAGCAGTACAAAATTCTCAGGACCAACATACTGTCGATGAATAAGGGCAAACCGCCCAAGACATTTGTTATCACCAGCTCGATCCATTCCGAAGGGAAGACGATCACCTCCTTGAACCTCGCGATGTCTTTGGCGCAGGCGGTCCATAAGCCGCGTGTGCTGTTGGTGGACGCGGATTTGCGTAAGGGGAAGGTCGCCAAGTACCTGGGGACCGAGCCGACCATCGGCCTGTCCGAGGTCCTCTCGGGCGAAGCCGAAGCCAAAGACGCGTTGTTCCATGTGGATATCGATAATTTGGCATTGATCCAGTCGGGCAGGGTTCCGGAATTTCCCTCTGAACTGCTCGCGTCGGACTCCTTTAAAAGGTTTCTGAATCAGATGCGCGGCGAATTCGATCATATCATCATCGACACACCGCCGATCATTTCGGTTACGGACTCGGGTATTGTCGGCGCTCAAACCGACGGTGTTATCCTGGTCATTCAGGCCGGGCGGACCCAGCGCGGGATCGTCAAGCGGGCCGAAGAATTGCTGTTTCAGTCACACTCCAAAATACTGGGGCATGTGTTGACAAATATCGAGTATCATTTGCCGGAGTACATTTACCGCTACCTTTAATCACAATCTCAGACTCTCTCAGCAGGCTTTGATGACATCACCGTGAAAGGTGTAGGCGACATCCGTCCATCGGAGCCGGAGGGCAGGGTCTGAGATTTTTTTTAAGCCTTTGCGATGGATATCAGTATCATAATGGCGACTTTTAACCGGGCTCACCTGCTGAGCCAGTCGCTGACCGCGCTCAGTAGTCAGACGGGGTTGTCCGGTCTGAACTGGGAGGTCATCCTGGTGGACCACAACTGCACGGATGAATCGCTGGTCGTCGCAGAAGGCGTACGCGCACGTACGGGACTGCCTGTCCGGATTCTATCCGAAAGCCTTCCGTCATTGTCCGCGGCCCGCAATACGGGCATCCAAGCTGCGACCGGACGTTATCTCGGTTTTACCGACGATGATGTCCTGCCGCAGAGCGAATGGGTCCGCGGTCTTTATGATGTATTCGAACAGACCGGCTGTGACGCGATTGGCGGCAAGGTCCTGCCGGTCTATCCCGCCGGGACGCCGGCCTGGATCAAGGAACACCGGCAGTTTTTAAACGGCCCGATCGTCTTCCGCGATGAGGGAGACGAAAGTCGGTATTACACTGAGCACATGCTGCCGTTCGTGGGCGCGAACATGGCGGTCCGCCGGGACATGGTGACGCGCGTCGGCGGATTCAGCGAAGATTTGGGGCCGGGAAGTGACGCGCCGGTCGGCGGTGAGGATACCGATTTGTTCCGGCGTATTGCCGCCAAGGGCAGGGTGTATTATTCGGCGCGGTCCGTGGTTGAGCATTTGCATCAGCCGCACCGGATGACATTCGGCTATGTGACGAACTGGTTTTTCCGCCACGGCTACAGCATTGCCCGGTCGCATCAAGACAGTCTGCGGCTTTGTGAGCGGCGGTTCGCTGGTGTTCCGGCGTATTTGGTCAAGGAATGGCTGCAGCGCAGCGGGCGGTTGATGGTCAACGGTTTCAGCAGTCAAAGACGATTAGAGTCCTGGTGCAAACTGATGTGGATGAGCGGATATTGTCAGGGAGCGAGAAAGACAGCACAACGAACAGAAGAGAGGACGCGCGCATGGGCCGCAAAATCGGAGTAATTGCCGTAGATTTTTTTCCCGAGATCGGAGGAATGGAAAACTATGCCGCGCAGCTGGTGGAGAATTTCCGCGACCGCGGTCATGATGTCCACCTGTTCATCAAAGCGACGGGTGAACCTGTCCCGGGTGTTACCGCGCATAAGGTCCTGACCAAGGACCTGAATCATGACTTGCCGCAATTGATCGGACATGACATGGATGTCTGGTTGGGGATTAATTCTTCTTACAGTATGCTGGCGCGGCACAAACCGAATGTCTATGTGTGTGCGCACGGAAATGATTTTCTGTCGCCTTGGGTGACGTACGAATTGCCCTGGCTTCATCAGCGCGGCATCTGGCGCCTGCGGCCTCAAATCGAAAAGACTATTTTTCGGCCAGTACGCAGAAAACATCTGCCCAAGGTCACCGGGATTTTTCCGAACAGTGAATTTACCAGAGACCGTTTTCTCAAAATGTTTCCCGAACTGGAACCCAAGGTCCATGTGATTAATCCCGGTGTGGATCCCAGTTTCTTTCAGGAGCACGAATCAGCGCCGAACGGGACCTTTTCCCTGATGAGTGTGGCGCGGTTGACCAATCCCCGCAAGAATATCGGCAGTGTGATCAAGGCCCTGGCATTCTTGAAGAACGACTATTCCTTTGAATATACGGTTATCGGGGACGGCATGATGCGCCCGGCCCTGGAAGAATTGGTCATGGAGTCCGGTTTGCAGGGACGGGTGCATATCAAAGGCCGCGTCGCCTTTGATGAATTGAAGCAGTGTTACCGCAGCGCCGATTTATTCGTGCTGGTTCCCTATACTACGTCGGTTGATGTGGAAGGTTTCGGTATGGTGTATCTGGAGGCCAACGCCAGCGGGACTCCGGTGCTGGCCAGTCGTGGCAACGGGTCGAGCAGCGCCGTGAAGGAGGGCGTCAGTGGGATATTTGTGGATGAACCAAACGTCGAGAATTGCCGGCGCCGGCTAAGGCAGTTTTTTGACGGTGAGGTGCGCTTTGACCGCGCCGCGGTGGTGGCGCATGCCGAACCGTTTCGCTGGTCGCGAATTGCCGACCGGTTTTTGGAGCACATGGGAGTCAACGGGAAGATTTAAAATGGGCAATACCGAGAACATACCCAAAGAAGAACCGAGTCTGAAGATGAAGGCGATCCGCTCCGTCAAGTGGACGACCATGGCGGAAGTGGTGCTGAAGATTTCCAGCATGGTGGTCACGATTTTCCTGGCCCGCATGCTGGATAAGGAAGACTTCGGGTTGTACGCCCTGGCGTTTGTCGTCATCGACGGTTTAGGGCTCTTTAAGAGTATCGGTATCGATAAAGCCTTGATCCAGAGGACTAAAGATCTGGACAAGGCTACCGACACGGCATTTCTCATCATACCACCAATGGGAATCGTTCTCTACGGAGTCCTATGGGTGATTACTCCATTTGTCGCGAGTTTTTATCCAGAGGCCATCGATTTACCTGAGGTATTGAGGGCCCTAGGTCTGTTCTTTGTTATTTTTACTTTAAGTAAGGTTCCATTAACTTTACTTGAAAAAGATATAAAGTTCGATGTCATTGCGAGAATAACTAGTTTCTCGCAGGTATTTTATTCCGTTACGCTACTGACTGCTTTCAGTGGTTTCGGCGTGTGGAGTCTGGTGATTGCTTATTTGGGAACGGAACTCGTCAGATGCATTTCTGTACTTGCGGGCCGTGCCTTGGCGGCCGTCTTGACCTTCGATAAAAAGATTGCCTTAGAGATGCTTCATTTCGGAAAATTTGTTTCCTGAGTTCATTGATCTGGTTTTTGGAAAGGAGTTTCGACAAGATCATTATCCCCAAAGTCATCGATATACCACGCTGGGCGTCTATTCGATTGCTAACAATTTGGCTAGCATACCTGCCGGATTTCTGGAGTGAAAGTGAGTCACGTATTATTTCCTACCTACTCGAAGCTTCAGGGTAACCTCATAATATGAAATGGCTTTCTTGAGAGTCTATCAAGGTCGTGTTTATGATCTGCGCGCCGATTACCATGGGATTGTATTTGATCGGGGGAGACTTTCTGTTGATCGCGTACGGATCGAAATGGGTCGACGCGGTCCCGCTGGTACAGATCCTGGCCTTTTGCGGGTTGTTTACTGCAATGGGATACGCCAAGGGGCCGATCCTGCTGAGCCTGAATAAACCCAAGATCGGTTTTTATCTCGGATTGATCAAGGCCTTGATCCTGTTCACCACCCTGATCCCGATCGCCAAGACGCACGGCATTATCGGGGTATCCTGGTTTATACTGGTGCTGACCATAATCATGTTTTTCGTCGGACAGTCGATCACGCTGCGGCTGATGAAGGTCAAGTGGTCCGAGGTGTTGGCAGTTCTAAGCTCCACATTGTGGGCCTGATGCCGCGATGGGAATCGCCTTTGCCTTAACCAATCCTTACGTGATGGCCCTGGAAGCACACGCTATCGTCAAATTCCTGCTTAATTCTACGATCATCAGCGCGGCATTCGGGGCGGTTATCTGGATCAAGGAAAAAGAGTTCATTTGGGACATTAAGCAAATGGTGATTAAATCCTGAGATGAAAACGATTTGTTACTATGAACCGAGTTCGGGTTTCGGCGGCTCCAGTTCAAACCTGTACCACATCCTCAGGCAGCTGGATAAGGAGCAATTCCGGCCGATCGTGGTCGTCCACAAAGACGGCGATCAGTTTGAGCGTATCCGGTCGCTGGGGGTGGAGGTCATAAAAGTCCCTTACACCGGGATGGACGCGTTCAATTGTGCCGGAGGTCTCAATCTGATCTGGTTGGGATTCACGGCATTGAATCCGCTGGTGCGGCGATTGACCGCGCTCCTGAAAGAAAAGTCCGTGGATCTGGTCCACATCAATACGAATATCTCCCTGGGGATGCCGATGATCCTCGCCGCCAACAAACTGGGGAAGAAGGTCTTCTGCTACATCCGGGAATCCCGCGCCCTCATCCGCCGCGAGCGAATGATGGTTCCGAAGGTAGACCAATTTTTTATCCTGAACCAGGCGGCGGTAAAGATTTATGGCAAGGACATTCCCGCCGCTAAACTGCATGTGGTCCCGGACGGTGTTGATCTGTCTGAATTTGAGGGCTGCAGCAAGTCTTTCCGGGAGAGTTTAACCTGGAAGGCATGAAGGTGATCGGCCTGGTCGGACGGATCGTCGAAGGGAAGGGCAACTGGAGTTCGCGCAGGCCGCCAAACATGTCTGCAAACGGCACCGGGACGCCTGTTTCTTCATCGTCGGTGATGCCAAGGTTCCGGATACCGGCTACTATGAAGCACTGAAAGGATTTGCGCCGCGAACATCTGCAATCCAAGGTGATCCTCAGGGTGGCGCACCGACGTTAAACAGATCATGCACGGATTGGACGTACTGGTGCTGGCCAGCACCACTTTCCCGAAGGGTTGCTGAATTCGATTATCGAGGCGATGGTCCTCGGCAAACCGGCAGTGGCGACGGATATTCCGGGCCGCCGGAGATCATCGATCACGATCGGACCGGCTATATCTGCCACCGGCGACGTGGACGCCCTCGCTGCGTATCCGGCATTGCTGGATGATCCGGAACTCGCCCGGCAAATGGGGAGCGCGGACGGCAGCGGGCCGCAGAGCGTTTTGACGTGCGCCAGGTGGTCAAGACGATGCAAGATATGTACACGGCGGAGCTCACCGCATGAGGCCGAAAATTTTGTATCTGGTGGACAATCTGTTGATTGGCGGCGCGCAAATGCAACTGGCGCGGCTGGTTCACGGACTGGGAGACCAGGATTTTGATTTGCGTGTCTTAGCCCTGGGCGACACTCATCCGCGTCTAATGCAGATTATCGGTGCCGCCGTGTGGCTGTTTTCCGATGATGTGCATTGGAAGCCCGGCTTCTGGCTAAGTTATCAAAAGTCCGTCATGCGGTGCGGCCATCAAACCCGACATCGTGCATACCTATCTGAATACTTCAAATGTCTTCGGGCTATACGGCACGACAGTCCAAGGTGCCGATCATCGTGACTTCGCGGCGAGATATGGGGCGCTTCCGGTCACGGCGCATTGCGGCCATGGAACGCTGGTCCAACAAGTTTTGTCACCGCGTGGTGTGCGTGTCCGAGGCCGTCAAGCAGCAGACCGTGGCCAGCGAGGGCCTTGACCCGGCCAAGGCCGTGGTGTTGTACAGCGGGGTGGAAGTCCCGGCCGCGCCGGAGCGGGCTGATTCTTGTGGCGGCGCTTTGACGGTCGGCATGGTGGCTTCGGCGGACCGGGTGGAGAAAGGGCACATGGATTTCTTGCAGGTGGCATGCGAAGTCCACCGCAAGAACAGGGAAATTCGCTTTGTTATCGTGGGTGACGGGCACTTGCGGCCGGAGCTGGAGCGCTTCGCGGACCGGGAGGGCATACGGCCGGTTGTTGATTTTCGCGGCCGGTCTTCCGACGTGCCCTCCGAAGTCCGCAAGTTCGACATATTTGTCATGCCGTCGCATACGGAAGGATTTTCCAATGCCGTACTGGAGGCAATGGCGATGGGAGTGCCCGTCCTGGCCAATGCCATGGAGGGAAACCTCGAGATCATCGATGACGGTGTCAACGGGATGTTGGTTGAGCCCCGGAATACGGCTCAGATGTCCGGAAAGATCCTGGCCAACGCCGGCCGCCGTCCGGATTTGCGGGCGATGGGAGAGCGGGCCCGGGCCAAGATCGAGGCTCATTTTACACTGAAACATATGGTCGAACGCTATAAAACGTTTTACAATGAACTCCTGAACGGATAATGAAGGCAAAAAAGAAAAAAATCGGATATGTGGTATCGCTGTTTCCCTGCTGGTCGGAAACTTTCATTCTCAATGAAATCATCGAGCTGAGCAAGGCCGGCTACGACATCACCATTTTCTCCATCCGCAATGATCTGGAGAAGTACACGCAGGAAAAGGCCAAGCCCTACCTGGCCCGTACGCACTATATTAAGGTAGGTCGAATGGTGTTGTCCTATTTCCGCTGGCTGCTGCGTAAACCCGGGGTGCTGCTGTCGTGGACTCTCAAAGTCCTATCGGCCAGTCTCGGCAACGTTCGAATATTTCACAAGAATGTCTGGTGTGTGCTGGTCGCCGCTTATTTTGCCGATCTGGCCCGGGATGAGGAATTGAAGCACCTCCATGCGCATTTCGCCACCTATCCGGCCCTGGTGGCCACCGTGATGTCCAAGCTCACCGGGATTGATTACACGCTGACCACCCACGCCCACGACATCTTTCTCGACAAGACCTTGTTGCGCGAGAAAATCGGGGCGGCCAAGGCCGTTGCCACGATTTCGCAATACAACCGGCGCTATCTGGCCGAGCATTGCGGTGAGGACATCCTTCCCAAAATTCATATCGTCCACTGCGGACTGGACCTTTCCGAGTGGGATTACCAGCCGCATCCCAACGGGCATCATCCGCCGTCCATCGTGTGTGTGGGACGGTTGACCCAGATGAAGGGCTTTGAAAATCTTATCCATGCCCTGAACCTGATCAAGAATGAGCAGGACTTTCGCTGTCACATCGTAGGCGACGGCGATCTGCGGCCCCGGTTTGAGCAACTGATCGCCGAATACGGACTGGAGGGACGCGTCATCCTGGAAGGGGTCCTCGACAGCGCGGAGGTCCGCAAACGGATCAAGGAGGCGCACATCTTCGCCGTGCCTTCGGTGTGGGATGACACCGACGGCCAGGACGGTATCCCGTTGGTGCTGATGGAGGCGCTGGCCGTGGGCACGCCGGCCGTGGCCTCACGCATATCGGGCATACCCGAGCTGGTGATCGACGGGCAGACCGGACTGCTGGCCGAGCCCGGCGATGTGGATGCGTTGGCCGACAAGATCCGGCATCTGCTTTGCGACAAAGACCTGCGCGCGCGGCTGGCGACGCGGGGACGGGAGCAGATAGAAAGAGAATTCGATATCGCCAAGAACGCCAGACAACTGGCCAAACTGTTTTAAGGGCACGCATGATGTTGCTATCCATACTCCGTCGCGATTTGTACCCGCGCGCCGCGCGCTGCGCGGTGCCCGTTGTTGTCGGTCTGCTGGCTATGGCCGTGCCGGCAGCCCACGGAGAGTTGATCAAGATCGAGATTCCTGAGCAGATCAAATCCTACTTGGACGAGCGTCACTATAATCCCGCGGAGATCGACGGATTGTCGCTGCCGCCGAATACAAATGATCAGCGGACCTATTTTATCGACGGCACCAACGGCAATGATGAGTGGAACGGACTCTTTCCCCGCCACACGCACGGCGACAACGGTCCCTATAAAACCATCTCCAAGGCGACCGGGCGTTACGACAATCACAAACACGGGGAGCGCGTACTGATTCGCGGAGGCTACTACCGGGAGGGATTCGGACTGGGAAATTTGACCGGGACGGCGGATGAAGATCATGTGACGACCTTCGCTCCTTATGGCGACGGCGAAGTGGTCCTCGATCTCAGCGACACCAAGGGCCTGGATGAATTCACCGTTTTTGACGGCGACGTCTGGATGGCCAAGGTCAACGAGAATTGGTTTGCCCATCCGAAAAGCAATGTCGACTGGGCCGTGATGGACTGGAATCATCGCTGCTGTCGTGAGGCCATAGGATATAACGGAACGGACAATGGGAAAAAAAGCGGCCGGACGGCACAGCTCGTTGATTCATCCAAAGATTTCGCTGAGTACAAGAAGGAGCACGGAAAGGGGCGGACGGATTTTATCGGAGCCACCGTATGGAATATTACCGACGGCTCCTGGGCCAAGGTGACCTCAGTGGCCACTACGCAAAAGAAGAACGACACGCTGAATTTGACGCCGTTGACCGGCGGGCAGAGCAATGTCTTCAATCCGGGGGATGAATACGCGGTTTACCAGTTGGATAGCGATGGGAAGTTTGCCAATGTCAAAGACACCTTTTACATCAAATCGGTCAACGGCGAACCGCGTACCCGCCACATCATCGCCAACAGCTCAGACTGGGACAACAGCCGCGTGCCCATTTATCTATCCGGCAAGAATTTTTACTTTTACGGGCTAACCATCGTAGGCGCGCCTTCGATCGGCGTGATGACCCTGGGCGACGAACAGAGCGTCGTCTTTGAGAAATGCCGGTTTCTGTTCACGGGAAAACACGGTACATCACAGTTCGGTAAAAATATCAAGTCGGTTAAGTGGCTGAAGAACTTCTTCTACGCGACCGTTATGATGAACTGGCCGCGGGGCAATACATGGGGCGGGAACGGAGGTTGGCCGAACTCGGTGGCATCGGCGCGTGTGGAGAACTCCGAAATGTCGGGAAATATCGTCATGAACGGCGGCGGTGAGGGCATGAATAACGTGGCCCTTTTCCGGGACAACATTATTGTCGATAACTACAGCATGAATGTGTACTTGGGAGACATTCCGAATATCGAAGGCGGCTTTGAAATTTCACACAACGATGTGATCTTCACCGGTTATCGTGAGGAGGATGCCCTCGACCGGTTTTATCTGGACGGGTATTACAACGGGTATCAACGCAATTATGTCAAAATGCATCCCAACGGGATTACCATCGGGCTGGAAAAAAGCGGCGGGACCGCGCCGCCGGGCGGATTTCATATCCATCACAACAATGTGATCGGTTGTTGGAACGGGATTAACGGGTATTTCGAGGTTCCGACTGCCGGTTATCAGAATTCGATTATTGAAGACAACACCGTGGTCCTGATGACGGCCCAGGACCGTAAGTGGCTGTTGTATTTCGACAGCGCCGGTATGCAGCTGCGGGCCCGCAAAGGGGCGGACTTCAATACAGTGATCCGGCGAAACCGGGTTATCGGCGCGGACAATACCGACGGACGGCATCATCTGGTTTACATCCGCGGGACCGATTTCGATGTCCTGGACGTCGATCACAACATCTATTCCTTCCCGGGGCACGATTCCTTCAGAACCGATAAGGGGATCAAGAATTTTGGACAGTGGCAGAAACTGACCGGTTACGACCGGAATTCCGTATTCACCGAGGACGCCGGACTGGTGGGACAGGATTGGTCGGACTCCTCCAAGATATTCCGCAAGCATTTGCAGGTGCGGGAAGGTGCGGACCAGGAGCAGGGGATCGGGGCAGGATCAAAATAGGTATATGCGTGTATGTGTATATGCGTTTATGCGGGGTGTTCCCGTTGTTTCAGGAATAAACAGGGTCTGAAATTCTATGTCACAAAAAGTACGTACCCACAAGGATCTCGAAATCTGGAAAAAAGGCATAGATCTCGTTACAGAAGTTTACAAAGTCACTAAACAGTACCCAAAGGAAGAGCAGTATGGCCTATGTTCTCAAATGCAGCGTGCGGCAGTGTCGTATACGAGTAATATTGCCGAGGGTGCGGCTCGAAGTTCGGTCTCGGAATACGTAAGATACCTGTACATCGCCATGGGATCGCTGTCGGAGTTGGAGACCCAGGTAATAATATCCGTAAACCTGGAATATATGGATTCCGGAGAGGACATCCTAGAGCATATTGAACATTTACGAAGGATGACTCTCAATTTTATTAAGTATCTTAAAGACAAATCATAAGCCATGCACACAGATGTCAATATTGCCAACTCGGTCAATGATGTCGGGTCGCACATCCTGATCAGGCGGATGGATAAAGACCCATACACACATATACGCATATACGCATACACCAAATATGCCGATTAAGACGCTATTTATCATCTGGAGCCTCGAACGCGGCGGGGCTGAGCGTTTTCTGGCGGGACTGTTGGAACATCTCGATCGCAGCAAGTTTGATCCGACTTTATGCTGCCTGAACTGGAAAGGGGAATGGGCGGCACCGCTGGAGGCCAAGGGGCTTAAGGTGATTGCCCTGGAAAAAAAGGGGGGGCTTGATCTGGACGCCTTTCGCCGGTTGAAGAATATAATTAAGGAAGGCGAATATCATATCGTAAACACCCACCTGTGGGCCGCGGACGTGATGGGCCGGGTTGCCGCTTTTCAGTGCGGGATTCCGGTCGTTGTCTCCACCGCGCAGAACGTGGATGTATGGAAGAAGTGGCATCACCGGGCCGTCGACCGGTGGCTGGCCGGCCGGACCGATCAATTGATCGCGGTTTCCGCGGCGGTTAAGGAATATTATCATCACTGCGTGGGGTTTCCGGAAGAAAAGATTACGGTCATCCCCAACGCCATCGATGTGGAGCGTTACCGGGACCCGGGCGACATCGGTTATTTGTATGAGGAACTGGAGGTCGGGGCCGAGGATTTCATTCTTGCCTGCGTCGGACGCCTGAACCATCAGAAAGGGCATCCGTACCTCTTCCAGGCGATGAAAGAATTGTCCGGCACGCTGCCGGAACTCAGGATTCTGATTGTGGGGGAAGGCGAAGACAGGACGCGCCTGGAAGCCATGGCCAATGAACTCGGGATCATGCCGATGCTGCGATTCACCGGGCAACGCGCGGATATCCCTGCGCTTTTACAACTGGTCGACGCGCTGATCCTGCCGTCCGTATTCGAGGGGCTGCCTTTGTGTGTGCTGGAAGCCATGGCCGCGGCCCGGCCGGTCATCGCGACCGATGTCGGAGGAACGGCCGAACTGGCCGTGGACGGTGAAACCGCCTTTATCGTACCACCGCGGCGGCCGGAGGCGCTGAAGGATGCTATACTCCGTTTACGGCGGCTGCCCGACGGCGGCCAAAGCATGGGCGCGCGCGGTCGCGAAGTGGTGGGGCGGGAATTTTCAATTCAGAATAGTACGAAGAAAACAGAAAAACTATTTACGGCATTGCTAAAAGGTAAATTATGAAATTCAAATATTTAGTGATTCTCAGCCTGATCTTTTATTTGCCACTCCAATTAAAGCTTCCCAACTGGCCACATTTTCCAGCGATAAATATACTTGCCCTGTTCATGTTAGGAGTAATGGCTACATCGCGCAACCCCGGCTTCAAACGGCCTGCCTTCGAGACTCCGCTGATAATATTTCTTGTAATTTGGACCATGTCTTTTATCTATGCATGTATGTTTACAGACGGGATGCCCCGCATGGAAATTGCCCGTGAATTTAAACGGTTATTCTTATTGCCATGGGTATATTTTATCATTTCCCGATGTATTGCAGACAAACGTGAGCTTTATATTTATTTAATTGGGGTCTTACTTTGCTTGATGCTTTGCGGTCAAAATACGTATTATAACGGTGTGTTGGCGGGCGCGAATTTCGCTCTGCATAAACGTTCAAGTGGTCCATTCGGCTGGGGTTGGCGAGCATCTGACATCGCCGGTGGATTTTTGGCCACGTTTACGCCCTTATTGATTGCCTATTTCTTTTTTGTTCGCAAACCGCTTTTAAAATTCATAAGCGCTATCGGTGTGGGATTGTGTGGTTTGGGACTAATGACAACATATTCCCGAGGTTCAATGATGGCATTACTTTTTGCCTGTTTGGGAATGATTTTTGTGGGGTCACGTCAGTTGGCAAAAGCTTCAAAGATTAACTTCTTAGTTATTTTTATCGGTCTGGTAATCGGTGGCGTTATGTGGAAGGCTTGGGTTCCTCCATCGATTATTGCGCGGGTTGAGGGGACGATTGTCGCTGATGAGGATGATATGGAGTTTGTAGACGCATCACTTACGGATGAGACCGGTGAAAGTGTATTGGATTTAAGTTCTCAGTTGAGAATGCATGCATGGAGACAGGGGTTGAGTTTTTTTACTACACATCCTCTTACCGGGATCGGATTTCGACAGGTGCAATTTCAACTCGGACATGATCCGCATAATGGATTTGTATTGATTGCGGCAGAAATGGGTATCCTGGGAATCATGGTGTTTATATGGTTAATATTTGCTGTGACATGGCAAGCCTTTCGACTTATTAATACGGACTTCAATTATATAGGTGTTGGTGCTGTGGGGATGATGATAGGTTTTGTTGTAGTAAATATGTTCTATGCGAATTTCTTTCGGGACAATGTGGTGGGTACTTTCTGGATAGTTCTGGCCTTGCTGGCGGCAGCAAATTCTTTTTATGCGAATGGGGAAAGCGGTGAAGTGGTTGGTGAAACGGATCCGACACAGAACAAAATGAGCTATGCAGAATACCGTAAGCGCTATTTGCAGAGTGTTCTTCTTGCGCTGACACTAGTCGTTGCTGGTATTGTGTCCGTCGCCATGTTCTGCCGACTGCCCGAACGTACCGGCGTCGCGTCGGTTTTCCGTGCGACCCCGGTGTCGCTCGGAGGTAACCAAGGGAAGGAGCTCATCGCCGGATGAGGGTCCCCAGTCCCATTAAGGTTCTGTTTGTCCATCCCAATAACAAACTGACGGGGCAGGAATTCTCGCTGTTGGAGCGGATGATCGGTCTGCGCCGCATCGGTGGGACCGAGTGTGCCCTTTTGCTTCCCGAGGAGGGCGATTTCAGTGCCTTGGTGAAGAAGGAGGATTTTTCGGTTCGGCACATTCCCATGCCGCGTTTGAAAAAGCTCAATCCGGTCCCGTACTTGAAGACGGTGTTTGCCGTAAAGAAATTGATTCAGACGGACGGTATTCATGTGGTGCATTGTTCGGGTATTTATCCGAATCAATTCTGCCTGCCGGCGGCGCGAATGAGCGATGTGCCGGTCATCGGCCAGGTGACAACGACCGTGTACAATGACTATGACATCAGTTCCAATTTTGTTTCCAAGATCGATTTGCTGATTACCTGTTCACTGGCCGCGAAAAAACATTTGGAAGGCATCCCCGAGCTGGCGACCGGCCTGAAGCCGGAGAATATCCACTGCGTCTACGATGGGATTTCCGAAAACACGCACAAGTTCACCGACGAACAGATCGCGGTCCTGCGCGCCGAGTTCGGTATCGCCGAGGATGATCAGGTGGTGGGCCAGCTTTCCGAAGTGATCCCTCGTAAGGGGTGCGAGTATTTTGTCGAGATGGCGCGCGAGGTCAAGCAGGCGCTGCCCAAAACAAAGTTTCTCATCATCGGCAAAAGCCATCGGGATGAGTACGAAGAGAATTTGCGCCGGAGCATTGCCGAACACGGACTGGAAAAGGATGTCCTGCTGACGGGGTTTCGCAAAGACTTTTACGCCTTTCTGCAGTTGATGGACGTCAGTGTCCTGGCCTCGCTTGCCGAAGGGTTAGGCCGGGTCATTGTGGAATCGCAATATATGGAGAAGCCGATGGTGGCTACCGCCGTCTCGGGAAACGTCGAGGCTATCGAGGACGGTAAGAGCGGATTTCTGGTGCCGCCTGAGGACCCGTCCGCGCTGGCGGACAAGGTCATCCGGCTACTCAAGGACGAAGAGCTGCGCCGCAAGTTGGGTGCCAGCGGTTACCTTTCCGCCAAGAACAAGTTCAGCATCGACGGCCACGCGGCCGCTTTGCGGGAAATTTATGTAACGCTGTTGAAGTCGTTATAATCGACTGAGAAGGAATTTTCAAGCCGTGACTACGGACAAGGTGATATTACAATTTTCATGCATGCATTCGACCAAATACGGGGCCGTGGAGGCATATTTCCGGGAGTCGGTCAAGTACTGCCGTGAAAAGGGATATCTTACAGTCCTGCAGTACGAATCGATGCCGCAGTCCGCGGATTATTTGAAGGATTTAAGCCGACTGGACGCGCGGATCCTGGTCAGGCCCGTCCCGCTGTCGGTATTCGGCGCTTATACGACCGTGCGTCAGGTGCTGCGTGAAGTTCGGCCGGTTTTAGTGCATGCTCATTTTGCCGAACGCTTTGTCAAGATGTGGATCCCGTTGCTCGCGCGGCGGGCGGGGGTGGCGCGCACGCTGTGCTCGGTCCACAATATCCCGGAATACAAAGGGAAGACCTGGGCGCGGCATATTTATAACTTGTACGACAAGGTGCTGGCGGTCAGCAAGGCGGCGGAGGACGGCTGCCTGACAGGCGGAGTGGACACCGACAGGCTGGTCACACATTATCTCGGTCTTTTCGGCGAGCGGAAACGCTCGGCGGAACTGCGTCAGACACACCGGAGCCGTATGCAGATCCCGGATAATGCCGTGGTCATCGCGTGCATCGCGTTTGATACTCCCTTCAAAGGCTTGGACCTGCTTCTCAAGGCGTTTCAACTGGCCGGCCGTAACGAATCCGGGTTGCATCTTGTTCAGATCGGTGTCGATCCCGAACAATCCCGGCTGCCTGCGCTGGCCGCCGAACTGGGTATCGCCGACCGGGTCCATTGGGCCGGGATCATCGATGAGGGCTGGCGGGTGCTGAATGCCGCCGACATCTATATGCAACCGTCGCGTTTTTCGGAAGGACTCGGTCTGGCGATCGTTGAGGCCATGGCCTTGCGCCTGCCGGTGATCGGAACGAACATCGGCGGCATCCCCGAGGCGGTTATCGACGGAGAAACCGGGATAATAACGGAGCCGGACGCAGAAAAGCTGGCCGGCGCCATAAACGGCATGCTGTCGGACCGTGAGACCTGGATGCGGATGGGCGAGGCCGGCTACGAGCGCTACCGCAAGGTCTTTGACGGACCGCATTCGGTCAGTCAGCTTGTCGATCAGTATTATTTTGCCGATGAGCAGTAACCGCAATCCGGAAACCAGTATCGTTACGCCGACATATAACCGCGCGGCCCTGCTGCCCGGGCTGCTGGCTAATGTGCGGGCGCAGACCTGCCAGGATTTCGAATTGATCGTCGTCGACGACGGTTCGACGGACGATACGGAGCGGGTGATGGCTGAATACACCGCCGCCGAACCCCAACGGATCCGATATATCCGCCAGAAAAACCGGGGCTCGGGCGCGGCGCGCAATGCCGGGATCCGGGAGGCGCGCGGCAAGTATGTGGCCTTTCTGGATTCGGACGACGCCTGGGATCCGCGGTATCTGGAGCGCGCCGTCGGCGCGTTAACGTCGGGACGGTACCATTGGGCGGTGACCGCCTGCGAGCGTATTGATATCGATGCCGAGGGGAACGAACGCTCCCGGTCCGTGATCGGCTGTGATATTCAGCGCGAAGGATCCTTTTTCGAACGGGAGTTGTCCGTATACGAAGGGTTGCTCACCGGCAACGTGATCGGGGAGACGTCCCGTGTGGTCGTGACCAAGCAGGCCCTTCACGTGGTGGGCGGTTTTCGCGAAGACTTGAAGCTCAGCCAGGACTACGAGCTGTGGTTGCGTCTGGCGCGGGAGAATTATTTTCTGACGGTGATCGATGAACCGTTGGTCGCCTATCGTAAAAGCATCGACAGCGTCACCAAGACACGCTTCGTGGAGGCGTTGACATTCGGGTACCGCATCATCAGGGAATACAGCCGGGACGCCATTGAACGGGATCCGCTGTTCGCCAAGTTTTACGCTCAGAAAATGCGAATCTACGCGCGCGATGTCTACTGCAGCCGGCCGTTGCGCTTGCTTTTTTTGTTGCGGTGTCTGGTGAGCCGTCTGCGTTTCGGGCTTATCTATCAAGTTAGGAACAGGAACTCATGAGTAAAGAGCGGATCATTTTGATGTATCACGGAATCGTCAACGGGCAGGATCCCGTTCCGCCCGGGCGTGAGGTCGGTGCCGATCTCTATGACGTGACCGAGTCCAATTTCCGGGACCAGCTGACCATGCTGCGTGAGAAAAACATCAAGGTCAAACGGATCGAAGAGGCGGGGACGGTGGACGTTGTCATCACCTTCGACGACGGGGAAGCCAACAACTGCCGGACAGCCTTGCCGATCCTCAAGGAATTCGGCTATCCTGCCTATTTTTTTGTGATCACCCGCCGGGTGGGCCGGCCCGGGTACATGACCATGGACGAGCTGAAGACAATGGTCGCCAACGGCATGGTCATCGGATCGCATGGGATGAGTCATGAAATCCTCACCAATCTGAAAGATACGCAGATTGAAGAAGAGCTTGCTGCCTCCCGCCGGTATCTGGAGCGCAATCTGGAGACCGAAATCCGGGACTTTTCTATCCCGCGCGGTTTCTGCAACGACAAGATTTTAAGAATGGCCTATGCGGCCGGCTACAAGAATGTGTTTATTTCAGACCGTCCCCGGGACCTGTCCGATGAACAGTGCCACGCGCGGGTCGCGGTCAAACAAAACTGGGACCTCGCGCGGTTTGAACTGGCAATCAAGGGGGAAGTCCCTGTCAAAGAGGCCTTCATGGAAAGGACCAAGAACCTCACCAAGTTGGTTCTGCGTGAAGGGGGGTACAATTGGTTGCGACAAGTGTTTATCAAAATTATGAAGTGAAGCTTTCATGTGAATTTTGCTGGTATATGATCTATTGAAAAAGAAAACCGAGGGTATGGGGTCCGATTTTCTTAGTGTAAATTCGAGGAATAAAATTGGCAGGTAAGTAAAAGTCTATGCGAAGTAGAAAATCATTAGAATAAAAGACTGCCCAAATAGACTGCGTTCGTCCGGACCGGACAGACCAGCTGTTTCAATGCGCTATGAGTATAATTCTCTGGATCTCGATATTTTTAATACTTTGGTGTTACCTGCTTTATCCGTTATCGGCGGCGGCGTTCGCGCGGGCGGCCGAGCGGAAAGTGGCCAAAGGGGAGTATTGCCCCACCGTCTCGGTGGTCATTTCGGTCTGGAATGAAGAGGATGTGATCGAGGCCAAGCTGAGGAACTTTCTGGCGCTGGATTATCCGGTCGATAAGTTCGAAATCCTGATCGGTTCCGACGGCTCCACCGATCGGACCAACGCGATCGTAAAAAGTTTTACCGATCCGCGGGTGCGTCTGATCGAACATGCCGAACGTCGAGGCAAGATGGCGACGTTGAATGACCTGGTCGCCAAGGCGCGACATGAAGTTATCGTATTCACCGACGCGCGGCAGGAGTTTGCCGCCGACGCGATCCGTCAGCTGGTGGCAAACTTCGCGGACCAGAGCGTCGGATGCGTGTCCGGAGAACTGATGTTCTCGCGGAAAGAGGGAGCAACGGCGCGCGGCATCAATCTCTACTGGAATTATGAGAAATTTATGCGCAAATGCGAGAGCCGCATCCACTCGATGCTGGGCGCGACCGGCGCGGTCTATGCGATCCGGAAGGCGCTCTACCCGACGGTTCCCGCGGAGGTGGTCTTGGACGACGTGTACATCCCGCTGAAGATTGTGCAGCAAGGCTACCGGGCGATCTTCGACGGGGAGGCCAAGGCTTACGATGAGGTGGCGGACAGTCCCCGCGAAGAGTACCGCCGCAAGGCGCGGACTTTGTATGGCAATTGGCAGGTGTTCCGGATATTTATCGGTCTGTTCAATCCCCTTGCCAGTCCGGTCGCCGTTCAGCTCTTTTCGCACAAGTTTCTGCGGGTCGCGGCGCCGTTTTTGCTTATTGGAATTTTTTGTCTCAACATGCTGTTGTGGAGTGAACCGTTTTACCGCGGATTGATGACTCTGCAACTGCTTTTTTACGTCATGGCCGCGGTCGGCGGGTTGGCAAGGCACCAAAAGTATGGTATGCTCAGGATCTTGTCCAAAGTGTGTTACATACCGTATGTCTTCTGTTTATTGAACTTTTCGGCCCTTATAGGATTCGTCCGTTTCATGAGTGCCGGTCAGCAGATTACCTGGGAAAAGGCGAGGGCCCGATAATGGACTATGTGATGAAATTAGCGCGAATGCATCAAAAACTGCTCTTGGCATTAATTGTCATGATCGCAGCTTACTTTCCCACCATTTTGTGGATGTATGACCGCTGGATTGCCCGTGATTCGTATTACTCACACGGATTTCTCATTCCGATCGTCAGCCTGGCTTTGATCTACTGGAACAAGGAGGAGCTGGCCGAGATCAAATGGAAAGAGTCCCCGTGGGGGATGCGGCTGATTATTGCCGGGGCGGTCCTGCACCTGCTGGCGAGCCATCCGAATGTCCGCATTTACTTTGTGTCAGGGTTTTCGATGCTGGTGTTGATTTGCGGTCTGGTGTTGTACCTCTACGGCGAGGAGATCTTCAGGCGGATCCTTTTTCCGCTGTTTTTCCTGATCTTCATGGTGCCGATGCCGCTGGTTGTCATCAACAAGATCAGTCTCCAGTTGAAAATGTTTGCCGCGGAATTGGCGACGATGGTGCTGAATAATATGGGCATCCAGGCCCTGCGGGACGGGAGTATCATCAAAATGCGGCACGCCCATGTCACGGTCGACGATGTGTGCAGCGGGTTGCGGTCGCTGATTTCGCTCACGGCGCTGGGCAGCATCTGCGCCTACTGGCTGAAGGCGGCGATGTGGAAACGGCTCACGCTGTTTGCCTCGACGATCCCGATTGCCATTATCACCAACATGTGCCGGGTGGTGGCGTTGTCCGCGATCAGCGAGATTTGGGGGACGGAGTACGCCGAGGGTTTCGTCCATGACTTTTTGGGATTTATGGTATTCGCCCTTGCGTTTATTATGCTGATGGCGGTCGGGAAGCTGCTGGAATGAAAATCAACAAATTTGTCATCATCCTGTTACTCATCGTGGGGGCGGGGGCTGTGTCCTGGACGACCTATCTGAAGGAATTCAACGAGGAGGACACCGTCAGCATCCACTCGTTTCCGAAGGAAATCAACGGCTGGGTTTCCGAGGAATTGCCGATCACGGAGGACGAATACGCAATCCTGGAGACCCGCAACGTATTTACCCGCAAGTATACTGGCCCGAAGGGCCAGATCGTATATTTCTTTACCGTGTATTCCCAGTATAACCGCAAGGTCGCCCACCCCCCGGAGGTGTGCTACACCGGCAGTGGGATCAAGGTCGTCAGCAACACCGTGGACGCCATCCCTATCCCCGAGCACAACGTAACCATAAAAGCCCACAAACTACGGCTGGAACGGCGCCAGCTGAAGCAGGTGGCCTACTATTGGTTCAAAGTCGGTGATTCTTTTACGCCCAGCTATTGGCAGCAGCAGCTGCGTATAGCCATCAAGAACCTCCTCGGGCGCCCCGAAGGCAGCGCCCTTATCCGTGTCTCCGCGGTTTATAATGATGACGACCAGCAGGCCGTGGAAGACATCAAAGAGTTCACCCGCCTGGTTTTACCCGCCATCTACAAGCACCTGCCTTAATAATAAAGACAAATAAATACTACATGTGTATAAATGCGTTGTTGCGTGTCCACAACAAATGTTTAATTAATTGAACATTAGTTGGGATGGTCTGTCTAGGACTGTCCGGGTAAGTCCCGCCTGAGCTTGCTTTTTAGTTCCCCCAGAATTACGTAAGTCATTGAAATATATAGTAATCGTGTGCAGGTCGATAAATATCTCCCGGTCTATCAGGATTGGCACGCATATTGCTCCCTACAGAGGCAAGTATACATTCTTGGAAACGCTTTCACGAGGAACGAAATGACAAAAAAGAGACGACAGCTTAAGAAAAGACAACGCATCCTGACGACGATTATGGTGATGCTTTTTGGCGTATGCGTGGCTTCTGCCTGGGCGACGGTATCCTTCGTCAAGACCGAGCCGGCTTCCCAATATACGGCTCAGACCGCTGATGCCGGTCGCACGGAAGAGGTAATCCAGCCAGCCAAGTCCCACGCGCCGGAGCCGTCAACCCTGGCCTTGTTCGGGGGAGGCTTCTTGGGCATGGTGATCAGCATCGTCCGCCAGACCTATGAGGCGGCCAAACGGGCCTTCGATATCGTCGCCAGCACCTTGGGTGCCATTATCCTGTCACCGTTGATGCTCTTGGCCGTGATTCTGGTCAAGTGCACCTCCAAAGGGCCGATCATCTATTCGCAAACCCGGGTCGGTAAGGATGGCAAGCATTTCAAGATCTACAAGTTCCGTACCATGCGGGTGGATGCGGAAAAGAACACCGGACCGGTGTGGGCCGCCAAGAACGACAAGCGACTGACTCCGGTAGGGGCATTCCTGCGCAAATCCCACATTGATGAGTTGCCGCAGTTGTTCAATGTACTGAAAGGGGAAATGTCCGTCATCGGTCCCCGTCCGGAACGTCCCGTATTCGTTCAGGAATTCAGCGAAGTTATCCCGAACTACACCCGCCGTCTGCTGGTCAAGCCCGGAATTACCGGTTTGGCGCAGGTTTGGCACCGTTACGATGAAACCATTCAGGACGTGAAGAAGAAAGTTCGTTACGACCTGCTCTACATAAAGAAAATGTGCATTTGGGCCGACTTGAATATCATCCTGCGGACGGTCCGCGTGGTGATTACCGGGGAAGGGGCCCGCTAGGCAACCTAATAATAGCATCCAGCGTGATGTTTGACATAAATCTCACTAGCAAAAACAGCAAATGAATCGAATCAAAAGGGGAGTAATCAGAATGAAGAAATTAGTTTTCGCACTCACAATGACACTTTCGACAGCATTCATCGCGACAAGTGTTATGGCTGATCCTGGACCCTACGACACAAGCCATTGTACCGATACCAATGGCGGCGTGTTCACGGCCTGTGAAGCCAACAACAACGTTGATATCTTCAACGCGATCAACAAAGTATTCACGGACAGAGGCCTGGCGTCTCCCGGGTTTACAGACAATGAAGGAACGGACAGCCTGCAATATACAGGCGCCAACGAATTCTGGCAAGAAATCGCTGACGGTGATTCTTCTGAATTCGCCTTCATCTCTATTACAGCGTCCAACGTGAACCAACTGGGTGTTTTCCCGGCTGGTGGATCCGCAGCGGCATCGACATTCTTCACGCTGTCGTTTACCGGCGACCTGTTTACCGGAAACGGTAGCATGGCCAATCCGTACCCGGGTTTCATTAACCCGCTGGCAGGGTCAAATTTCGGATTCTCACTCAAGTCTGACCCGGCCGTCGGCCCGGATATGATTTGGGCTTCCGAAGTTGCCCAGAACTCAGACGGAATCGACCACATGCTGACTTTTCAACTGCAGGATTTGGCTAAGCAGAGCGTTTACATCAAGGTTGATTACAACAACGACGGTGACCTGACCAATGACGGTGACAACGTGATCGAAGTCGTTTTGGACGAAGACACGTTCCTGCTGGCCTGGGAAGACAAGCCGCAAAATACTTTCGACTCCGACTACAACGATGCCATTTTCTTGGTAACAAGACTTGAGCCGACCGTTGTTCCGGAACCGATGAGCATGGTTCTCTTCGGCGGTGGTTTGGCCGGATTGGCAGCAACTCGTAAAAGAAAAATCAGCTAATTTAACAGGCTGACTTTTGTAGCACTATAATCTCTTGAGCGAAGTCTGCTTAAGAGAAATCTGAAGGAAGGAGGGCTCGTCCCGATGAAAAAGACAACCGAAGTTAAGACACTGAAGGGGTTATTTCTTGCCGCGCTTATTCCGTTCATCACGGCATGCAACGGTGGCGGGGGAGGTACGGCCCTTCTTGGTACCGGCAGTTTGTTCAGCGGCCTAGGCGGCAATGGGGATACCGGTTCAGGATTACTCCCCGGTGGCGGCGATGAAATCGCGTCACTTACCAACCCCGAACCGGCCAGCATGATATTGCTCGGCAGTGGAATGGCTGCTTTGACGTACTTCAATAATAAGAAGAGAATCAAGTAAGATTCATTCTGAACATTGAATCCAGGACAAAAACAAATAAGGCAAGCTATTACCCAATAGCTTGCCTTATTTTTTTATCCCCGCGGGGACGGGGACTAGGTCGGCGTGGTTTTTTCGCAAATCTGATTGACGACAACGCCGGCCTATGCTAGGATTTAGAACGTAATATCTTCGGATATAAGGATTTACCTAATTCTCTCACGTTCATCCCGAAGGCAGTATCGACCGCCCCCAGTGCATTTCCGGGGACTATCTCTGAAATAACAGGCGTACTCATGAACAAAGAGAAGAATCCAACACTTAAGGTATTTCCCCTGCTCCGTATCTCCATCAATACGTTGTTCAGCAACGGTCCGATTGTCTTTCCGTACTTGGTTATCCTGTTCGTCCAATTTCTCCTGCTCGAGATTCTGTACTTCTTTCCGCAATGGCCTTTGAATCAATTCTTTGACCCGCTCGTTAGTAAGCTGGAGTCGCCGATGTTTATGCATTACCCGCTGAACCTGGCGCTTTTGCAAAAGATGTATTTTCAGGCCTACATACCGGTCTACATCTTTTTCTCCAGTTTCTTTGTATGTGTGGCCATTGCCGCCATCAAAGATATCAACGAGGACCAAAAACCGAACGTCAGGCAGATCATGGTGCGCATGCTGCCGTTCTACCTATATATCATCGTGACCGCCGTCCTCATATATGCCTTCAGCTATCTTTTCTCGGAGAGCTTCGGTATGATTGAAAGTCGGGCCGATCAGATTCGCTCGACCGCGGGGCCATTCTTCTGGCTTAAGCAGACAATCCTGCAGGGCGGTCCGTATTTCCGGCTCTTGCTTAACGTTGTCGCGGTGACCTTGTTTGCCTATGTCTTTCCGCTCATAGCGATTGAGCGGCGCAACCTGTTCGTGGCGCTGTTGGAGAACATTAAATATGTCATTACCGCACCGATTAAGACTTTTATGATCGTGCTGCTGCCCACCGTCGTTTTTGCGGTGGTGCTGCTCGCGCGCAAGCACGTTCCCTTTGAAGGGGAATTTCCGGAGATGCGGGCGATCATGATCGCCTTCAGCATTTTGGTTATGGTGATCATCGATGCGGTGGTTTATACATCATTAACGATGTTTTATTTAGTAAGGAAGGGCCAATAAATGAAAAGGGCCGTCGTCGCATTTATTCTGATTTTAGCTGGAGTGTTTGCCCTGTTTACCATGTTGGACCGTAACGGGGACTTTGTCGCTGAACGCGATCTATGGCGTATCAATAATAGGTTCGCCAAGGCGTCCCGGGATCCGCAGATTGTGCCTGACTCCACTTTTCGTCAGATTGTCGCTGACTATAACGCCTTTATCCAGCAGTATCCCGAGTCGCATCTGGCCCGGGTGGCGCATATTCTGATCGGCCGTGTCTATATGGTGAAAGGGGACTTGGCCAAGGGGCGGGAAAAGTATGAAGAAGTGGCCAAGCTGTACGCCGATGAGCCGAAGATTGCGGTCGAAGCCGTGGCGGATATCGGCCGTACCTACGCCATCGAGAACAATGCCCAGGGGGTGATCCAGAATTACGAACGGGTTATCCGTGAGTATCCGTTGACGATGCACGGTATGCAGGCGCCAATCTTGTTGACCAAGTTGCATGCCAGCCGCGGTGACACGCAGCGCGCCCAGGATGCCTACCGGGCGGGTATCGCGCATTATCAGAAGCTGATCAAGGAGTATCCCGGCGGTTCCACGGAATTTAACGCGCTGCGCTCGATGGGAACCTTGTACCTGGCGGGTGGTGACCGGCGCAAAGCGATCGAAACCTTCGGAAAGGTCTTGATCAATTTTTCCGACCAGAAATACATGACGTCGAAAAGGGTGGCCACGATTGTGCGCACCATTAATACTGTTGCCATCGTGGATCTCAAGGATTATGACTTTCCTTTGTCTATTTACCGTGAGTTTATCAAGGCGCATCCGCAGCATCCGTACCGCCCGCGCTTTGAGCAGATCATAGAAAGTATTGAGTTGTTGAAAGAAAGTAAGGTTACGCTCGATACGGCACCCCAACGATAGCGACGGACATGAAATCGGCCATTCAGGAACTGACACAAACAACGCTCTTTCAAAAAATCGGCGATATCTGCGCGACGGTGAACACAGCCCTTGGCGCCCAAGACCTATTGGAGAAATCGCTTCACAAAATTATGGACTTGTACGGGGCGACCCGTGGTTCCGTCTTTATCGCAGAAGGCGGGAGCGGCAAGTTGGTTTTGAAGGCTTCGTACGGCATGAAGCTCAAAGAGGAGCAATCCATGGTCAAGCAACTGGGCGAGGGAATCGTCGGCCGGGTGGCGAAGTTAAAACAGCCGTTGTATGTGGAAGACATCGCGTCGGATGAGCGGTTTCAGAATTTCAAGCTGCGGGGTAGTTACGCCACGCCGTCGTTTATCTGCGCGCCGCTGCTGGTCAAGGATCAACTGATCGGCGTGATCAATATTGCCGATAAGGAAACCGGGAGCCGCTTTAACGAAACCGACATGCAACTCCTGGATTTTCTCACCACGCAGGTGGCCCTGAACTACCGGCGGATCGAATTGCATCAGAAATTCAAACGCATCGTACGGGAAAAAGAAAATCTGAAGGACCGGCTCGGTCAGACCGATCAGGAAAAACTGAACCTGAAGAAACAAATCGTGGTCCATGAAAAACTGGCGACCATTGGAAAACTGGCTGGCGGTATCGCGCATGAGTTCAATAATCCGCTCGACGGTGTCATGCGTTACACGAATTTATGCCTGGATCACATCCAGGACGATGAGGTGGTGCGGGGGTATCTGTTGGAGGTCAAGCACGGCCTGAATCGTATGGCCAATATTGTGCGCAACCTGTTGGCCTGTTCTCGGGACGAGCATCCGGCGTCGCAGTCGGTGGAAATCAAACAGGCCTTTGAGCATGCCTTGTCCGGCAAAATGAACGACATTGTCCGGAAGAATATTATTGTCGAGCGCAAGATTGCGTCGAATATGCCGGCCATACCCGATTTGGGTATCGAGCGGATCTTTTCCAATCTGATTACCAATGCAGTCGACGCCATTGAACGTGACGGGCGGATCTCAATGGCGGCCGACATGTACGCGCAAGTCCTGGTCATCAGTTTCGCGGATACAGGACGGGGGATCGAGGAAGAGAATTTGGAGAAAATATTCGAACCGTTCTATACTACGAAAGATATTGACAAAGGTTGTGGGTTGGGCTTGACGATTGTCGGAGAGATCGTCAAGTCTTATGAGGGAACCATTAATATCGAAAGTGAATTCGGGAAGGGGACGACCTTCACGATTAAAATACCTGTTCCGGAATACGATGGATAAAAGGGACAATCAAAATTACAGTATGCTCATCGTCGATGATGAGCCCCTGATTCGTGAATCGCTATTTGAGATCTTCAAGATCGAGGGGTTTCGGGTGCAGATGGCATCCACCGCTGAGGAAGCCCTGATCCTTATGGAAAAGAATCCGGTCCACATTGTCATCACGGACCTGAAGCTTCCGAACATGTCCGGACTGGAGCTTTTGCAACAGGTTAAGAAGGATTACGAGCAGGCCGAGGTGATCGTTATTACCGGCTATGGATCCATCGAAACCGCGGTGGAGGCGATGAAGATCGGGGCCTTTGAGTACATCACCAAGCCGATCAATGACAGCGAAATCAAACTGATCATCGCCAATATTGTGCAAAAGATCCGTTTGATAGAAGAGAATACCGCGTTGAAGGGCCTCATAGCGAAGGACCGGCGACAATCCTTTGCGGGGATGATCGGTTCCAGCGAGCGGATGCAGTCGGTCTACAATATCATTGATTCGGTTGCGTCGACAAATGCTACAATCCTGATTACAGGCGAGAGCGGTACCGGCAAGGGAATGGTGGCCAAAGCCGTTCACCAAAGCGATGAGCGGCGGCGTAAACGGCCGTTTGTGGAAATCAGCTGCGGAGCGCTGTCCGAAACTCTTTTGGAAAGCGAATTGTTCGGGCACGTCAAGGGGGCCTTCACCGGTGCGATCAAGGATAAAGAAGGCCGTTTCGAGTACGCCAAGGGAGGCACGATCTTCCTCGACGAAATCGATGCTTTTTCGCCCAGTCTTCAGGTTAAGCTTCTGAAGGTTCTGCAGGACGGACTATTCGAGCGGGTCGGTGAAAATGTTTCCCGCAAAGCGGATGCCCGAATTATTGTCGCCACCAATCAACAGTTGACCAAGCTGGTGGACGAAGGCGAGTTTCGTGAAGATTTGTATTACCGGATTAATGTCATCGCAATCCAAATGCCGCCTCTGCGGGACCGGCGCGACGACATTAAACCGTTGGCGGATCATTTTCTGGAGATGTTCAGCCGTGCGAACAACAAGACGGTTAAGGAAATGTCCGACGAGGTATTGGCCCTGTTCAAGTCATACAGCTGGCCGGGCAACATTCGTGAGCTGGAAAATGCGATTGAGGGGGCGGTGATCATGGCGAAGGGGGATGTGATTCAACTGTCGGACATCCCGAACAGCACCAAGTTTGAGGAGGAAGACGGGAGCAAGAGCGCCGAAATCAAATCTCTCAAACAGGTGACCGAACAGCCGGAGCGGGATCATATTATATCCGTTCTCAACGATTGTAATTGGAACCGCAATAAGGCGGCGGCCGCACTGGGGGTCAACCGGACGACGCTTTACAATAAAATGAAAAAATACAATATCCTGGATGCCAAAAAGTAAAGAACATGTCTGACGAAAAATCAAGAAGATTGGCGCAACAACTGATTGTTAAGGACAAATGGTGGGACATGCTCTCGCGGTTCATCGATGTTCTGCGCATCAATATCTATATTGTTGACCGTACGGGCCAGTTTATTTTGCCTCCGGAGGAAACGAAGTACGGGGGGCGGTTATTGATGCACCCGGAACTGGGCTTCGATGTCTTTAAGAAAAAAGGCACACGCTTCGAGTCGCAATTCGTCGGACATACCCATTATCTGGAAACCGTCAACCGTTACGATTTGTTCAGCTTTGCCATTCCTCTGCGAACCACGGCCCAGGAGATCATCGCGTACGTCATGGTTGGGCCGGTGATTCTCAACAAGCGCCTGGAGACTTCGGAGTATGTCCGTTTGGCCAAGGCGGTCGGAGCGAATGAAGACGAGCTTTTGTTCGAGATCAATGAGATTCGGGTCGTGTCCAATATCATGATGAATTCGATCATCAATCTACTCACCGAAATCGTACGTGACAGCATCGAAATCAAATCGCCGCAGGAGGCAACCACCAACGAAAATGCCGTCGCTCAGAAGGTTTGGGAAAAAGAATTTGAGAATATTGCGAATGAGATATATTCCACGGTTCGCGTCGATGAGCTTCTGATCACCTTGCTGGATATCGCGCTGAAGATGACCGGGACGCAATGCGGATCGGTCATGATGCTCGATCCCAAGACCAATGAATTGACGATTAAGGCCGCCAAAGGACTCAGTGATTTAAAGATTCAGGGTGTCCGCGTCAAGATCGGAGACGGGATATCCGGTTTGGTCGCCAAGGTCAAGGCACCATTAATTCTGGAGAGTGAAAACCCCGATTCCCGGGTAGCCCACCTGATGACCCGGCCGGAAATCAGGCGCGCCCTGGTCATGCCGTTAGTATCCAAAAATCGTTGTTTCGGGATCCTGAATCTGCACACCCACGCTGATGACGACCGCATCGAGGAAAATCTGGATAACCTTCACTACCTGACTCAGTTGCTTTCCTCGGCTTTCTAGGCGCTTGGGTCGCTCGCGCGATATCTTTGCATCCCCACTATCCGAATGATATACTTCCATCTGATCATCATTCTCATAAGTAGCTGAAATCAGAGGATCTTTTGTATGACAAAGACAATATTGGTGGTCGGAGGGGCAGGGTACATCGGTTCCCATACTTACGTGGAACTCCTGGCAGCCGGTTATGATGCCGTTATCGTTGATGATTTCAGTAATGCCGAGCAAAGGGTAATCGACCGGTTGGTGGAGTTGACGGGACGCTCCGTACGTCTCTATGAAGGAGACGCCGCTGACCCGCGGTTTATGCGAAGTGTTTTTGAGGCGGAGTCCGGCCTGACCGGAGCGATTCACTTCGCCGCCTATAAAGCAGTGGGGGAGTCGGTCCGGGAGCCGCTACGCTATTATCGGAATAACATCGATTCGATGCTGGTCTTGCTGCAAACCATGGCCGATTTTGATGTTCCCGACTTGGTGTTTTCGTCATCATGCACTGTCTACGGTGTTCCGGACGAACTTCCGGTTACCGAGATGACCCCGCGCAAAGACGCCCACTCACCCTATGGAAATACCAAGCGTATTTGTGAGGACATTATCCGTGATGCGGTCACCGGCGGCAACCATCTCAAAGCGGTGTTGCTGCGTTACTTTAATCCGATCGGCGCGCATCCGTCCGCATTGATCGGTGAGCTGCCGATCGGTGTGCCCAATAATTTGGTCCCGTTTGTCACCCAAACCGCGGCCGGGATTCGGCCCGAATTGACTATTTTCGGCGACAACTACGAAACATTTGACGGGACCTGCATCCGGGACTATATTCACGTCGTCGATCTCGCGCGAGCGCATGTCAAGTCGCTCGACTACTTGGAAGGGGTCGACGGCAGGGGGTGCTGCGAAGCCATTAATGTAGGGACGGGACGCGGCAACAGCGTTATGGAAGTTGTTCAAACATTTGAGCAGGTCGCCGGCGTAAGTTTGAATTATAAGATCGGTCCGCCGCGTGCCGGCGATGTTCCCGCTATTTACGCGAACGCGGACAAGGCCCGGTATCTCCTGGGGTGGGAATCGCAGTTAACGCTCGAAGATGCGTTGCGTGACGCATGGCGTTGGCAGGGTATGTTATCTACAAAAGAGAAGGAATAGATGAAGACGATATTGCTCACCGGCGCGGCCGGTTTTATCGGGTCCAAGACGGCGGAATTGTTGTCCGGACGGAAGAACGTCGCGGTTATCGGCGTGGACAATGTGAATGACTACTATGATGTTCGTGTTAAGCAACACCGTCTGCGGGCGCTGAAGAAATTGCCCAATTTTACTTTTCATAAACTGGATATCGAGAATCTGCCCGGTTTGAGGCGACTGTTTCAGCGCTACTCGATCGATGCGGTCGTGAATCTCGCGGCCCGGGCCGGAGTCCGCTACAGTATGATTAATCCGCACGTCTATTTCACAACCAATACCCAAGGGACGTTGAATCTCCTGGAGTTGTGCAAGGATTTCGGCGTGAAGAAATTTGTGCTGGCTTCGACGTCATCTCTGTATGCCGGCCAGAAAATGCCGTTTACGGAAGGTTTGCCGGTTAACACGCCGATATCTTCTTACGCAGCCAGTAAAAAGGCGGCAGAGGTGACCTGCTATACCTACCACTTCTTGTACGGGATCGACGTCTCGGTGGTGCGCTATTTTACCGTCTACGGTCCGGCGGGGAGGCCCGACATGTGCATGTTCCGGTTTATCAAATGGATCGATGAGGGCAAGCCGATGGAGCTATTTGGTGACGGGTCCCAAAGCCGGGATTTTACCTACGTCGACGATATCGCCAAGGGCACTATTAAGGCGCTACGCCGGGTGGGATTTGAGGTGATGAATCTCGGCGGAGGGAACAAGCCGTATTCTCTGAATTATGTCATTCAACTCATCGAAGGTCATCTTGGCAAACAGGCGCGGATCAAGCAAATGGCCTTTCACAAGACCGATATCAAGTCCACCTGGGCCGATATCTCCAAGGCCAAGAAGATTCTGAAGTGGCAGCCTAAGATCGAGCTGGAGGCGGGGGTTAAGCGCACGGTAGAATGGTATTTGGCCAATCGCCAATGGCTCAAGGATGTCAAACTCTAAAGATCGCGCTTCTCGGCGTTCTGCTGTGCGTCTCCGTCGCGGAGGCTGCGTCTGATCCGTTACTTACTCATCCCGTTTTTTCTCGCCAACAACAGTCTCTCCGGCAGGATATTCTTAGAATCATAGAACAAGTGAGAAGTGACCACCGCGTCGGCATTGAATTCGAGAATTTAGATCCGGACGATATTGATCAGACTCAAATCAGTTTGAGGGAGGCTGCGCCCAAAGACTACGGACGCGTATATCGGTTTTTACTTCTCTTGCAAGAAGAGTTGAACAAGTACCCGCCCAATTTTCTGCGTCCTGCGCAGTTGGAATCCATTTATTTGGTCAAAAGTTTGTTTAGGGAAGACAAGAACGCGCAAGGTATCTACGATTATCGCCATAAAATCATTTTCTTTGACTTCGCCCGGCAGTATGGAGGAGAGATGGCTCAGCGCCATAATATCCATCACGAATTCTTCCATGTCATCGATACGAATTCTTTTTATTGGCAGGAAAAAGTGGGTTGGGAAGAGCTCAATGCCCCGGATTTCAAGTATGTCAGAAAGGGGAAGGTTCACGTAGATCCCGAGCCTAATCAGGCTAATTACTTTGCTCCCACACGGAAAGGTTTCGTGACTTACTACGCGATGATGTCGCCCTATGAAGATAAAGCTGAAGTGTTTGCCTGTTTATTTGTGCGTTCGCAGTCGCGGTTGATCCAGCGTTGGGCCGCGAAGGACGACATTTTGCAAAAGAAAATATCCTACCTGAAGCAATTTCTGAATATCTACACTGACGGAACCATAAACGAGGATTATTTCACCCGGTTGTGGGCCGCTTCCGAACGGTAGAGTTCCCGTCCAAAGCCCATAAAATAATGCAGATCAGAGTGGTCATGATCCGGCTGCTTCGTTACAATAAGCATATGCTTATATGAAGGCGTGTGTTGATATGAGCATATGCCAATAACAACCGGTGCGTTAAAAAAGGTGCCAGCTCAAAATGCGTAAAGGCCGACGAAAAAAAGTCCGATATATCCAGGAAATGCCGCCGGTGGCGCTCTTTTCGCCGCGCGGCCGGCCCGGCCGTCCTGACGAAATTGAGCTAAAAGTCGACGAATTTGAGGCGCTCAAGCTGGCTGATTATCAAGGTTATGATCAGTCGGAAGGCGCTCAAGCCATGGGGATTTCGCGCGCCAGTTTTGGCCGGATACTGAGGAATGCGCGAAAGGTGTTGGCGACCGCCATTGTGGAAGGTTGCTGTCTGAGGATCCGGATTGGAGACGTACAAGTCGGGGTGCGCCAAAAGAATCTTCCCAAGAAAGACCGAAAGCCTGCCGAGGTTGGGGATGTGGAAAAAGTCCTGCGCGAAAATATTCTCAAGTACACCCGCAAAGACCAGTAAATCAAGGTGGTACCTTGGGTGAACTTCATCTGATTTTCATCTTCTCGAAACTGCACATAATACATCTTATGTTAAGTAGAGGAGAGTGAAACCTGGATTTTCGAGGTTTAGATCAAAGTGGCTATTCTATATTGATTGATGGGATTTTTCGCTCTGTAACTTGAGCAATGATCTAGCGCGGAATCTTGGTTGGTGGCCTGACACCGCGATGCTTGTTCTGCGCTTGGATGTCAGACGTTTCGATCAGTTGTCAAACGGCACGCTTTCCGGTTCTTTTTGGTGGGGTGTCATGGCTTCGACACGGGTGATTTCGATTTCCATGAGATGAAAGTTCGGGTCTTCCACACCGCCGAAATACTGTTTCAACATGGGAATGGTATCCCACAACAATTGCTTCCCTGCCTGGTCTTCAGATATTTGAGCTTTTCCGGTAATGCGGGCGTACCACATCTTCCGGTCAACAAAGCATATCTCCACATGTGGATTGGCTTCCACCTGCGCGATCGTCCGTGATCGTCCGAGCATGGCAACCAGCAGACGGTTGTCATCCGTCAGATATGGCATCATCGGCCGGACGCGCGGCTGGTCTCCTTCCGTTGTCCCGAGAAATCCAAACCCTGTATCACGAATCAGATCGATTACATCCTCTTTGGTCATCTTGTTCGTCCTTTTTTGAAGTTTTAGCGGATTAACCTTTTCAATCTTTGGTCCGGAATTTGTCGGTGCCGGTCGCATCCGGATTATTTCTGCGGATCAACTCCGCCGCGATGGATACGGCAATTTCAGCCGGGGTCTGGGCGCCGATATCGAGTCCGGCCGGGATGGATATCCTCTTTAGGTATTTTTCGGCCACGCCGTCCTCCCTCAAACGTCTGAAGAATTTGACTCGTTTGGCCTGGCTGGAAATGCAACCGAGATAGCCGATCTCCGGCGCGCCAATGACTGCCTGCAGGGCCTCATAATCGTGTTCATTGCCGTGCGTTACGATCATAATGTCGGTGCGCCCGTCGATACGGCATTTTTTTAATTGAGCGGCGGGTTTTCCGACCAGGATTTTGTCGGCCCAAGGCATCCTCTGCGGGTTGGCAAACGCCCGGCGGCTGTCGATAATCGTCAGTTGATAGTCCAGGCTTTTAACGATAAGCGAAAGCGGCAAGGCAATATGTCCCGCCCCGACGAGGATAAATTTGCGTGCCTGTTTGACCGGTTCGATAAAGACACGGATTTGTCCCCCGCAGACCGATTCACCCTTTCGGCCGAAATAATCGTAGGTCATCAGACGGGTTTCGTTTTGGGTGATGGCTTCCAGGCAACGGGCAATGACGTCTTTTTCGTTGCGTCCCCCTCCAATCGTGCCGTGGGTCGAACCGTCATCGAAAACGATCATTTTGGCGCCGGCCTTGCGGGGCGTACCTTTTACGGTACTTTCCACGACTGTGGCAAAGGCACAACGCCGACCCGCCTTGATGGCGAGCCGGGCGTGATTGATGAAATCCTCATTCATGTGCGGAGGTGTGATTACTGGACGACGTAAGCGTTGAAAATTTCCTGATTTTCGCGGGGACGATTGCCTTGTGCGGTGGGTACACTTTCCAGGGCCTTGACGACACTCATACCTTCCACGACTTCCCCGAATATGGTGTGTTTACCGTTCAACCATGGGGTCGGAACGGTTGTTATGAAGAATTGTGACCCGTTCGTATTGGGACCGGCGTTGGCCATGGCCAGCACCCCCGGCTTACTGAAGGTAACGTTCGGGCTGGTTTCATCGCGGAATTTACCGCCCCAAATACTCTCTCCGCCACGTCCGGTCCCCGTTGGATCGCCCCCCTGGATCATGAAGTTGGGGATAACACGGTGAAAAATCAGACCATTGTAAAATCCATTGTTCACATGTCCGACGAAATTCTCGACTGCTTTTGGGGCGACATCCGGGAACAGTTTCAATTGAATATCCCCTTGTGTGGTTTGCAAGATGACATAGATCTCATTTTGCGCGGCTGACTGGCGGGCGGTCAGGCCGATGACCAAAAATGCGGCTAATGTGATGAAAAGCACAGGGATCCACTTATTCATGAGGACACATCCTTTGTTACGGGGTTTGCGAGAGATAATTAAAACCGTTTGTCTTCCGATGACGAATCAGAACCGGGTGGTGGCGGCGGTGTTTGCGGGCCTTCGGCGGGGGGCCGCTGAGTGGCTGCGGGTCCCCGTCCGTCGTCCGCACCTGCTTTCGGATTCTGATCTTGGGGTAAGTTTACCATAGGATCAGGGTCAGGGGAACCATCTTTTCGTACGGCCTCCTCCCTGTCGTTTTGTTCGTTTAAATTGCCGGGAGGGGGGCTTTGAGGGGGGTTTTGGCCCTTTCGGACGTCGCCCGGCGATTCTTTTAACTGGGCATTCTTGCGCTGAATCTCCTCCTCCAGGATGTGAACCTTATCCCGCAGCTGTTGTGCCTGGACTTTTTGCTGCTCTGTCTCCATTTGAGCGTTTTTCAGCGTGTGCTGCAGGTCCCGGGCGTGATCCTTGACGTCCTGGATCTCGTTTTCGAGAAGTGCTTTGAGCTTGAAGAAATCATCACGATTTTGTTTCTCGTTGGCCAATTGAGACTCAGCCTGGGCGAACTTACTGCTCTTTTCCTGAAAAAGCTTGTCCAGACGCTCGTATTTTTGCTTCCATTCATCCAGCTGGACCGTGGCCAGGAGCTCGCGTTGACGTGACGACGCATCACTTTGCCTTCCTCCGGCCGCTGATTTCGTCTGTTGAAATTCCTCTTCAATCGGGAGAACCGGCTGGGCGTTTGCGGGTCCCGGCGCAGGTGCGGCGGGCTGTGGCGGCGGAGATGCTCCGAGGGGGCTCCCCACAGAGGGCGATGCGGGCGGTTTATGGGTAGTCATGGCCGCCGTGCCTTCGGAAGGGCCTTGTGAGGATATTTCAGTTTCTTTCTTCTGCAGGCCGGGAAATGTCGTAGGGCGCGGGATATCGTCCAGCGGGCTGGGTTTGGATTTGTGCAGACTGAGCTTACCTAAAAAAGACTTTTTCTTCGGCTTATCCTCGGGCAGATCCGGCGCGGCTTCAATGGCATCCAGCCGTACGGGGGATTCAGCGCCTTTTTGTCCCCCGAACAGTCCCTGTAAAGCGACGCGCGGCCTTTTGGGTTTCGCTGATTTCTTGGGCGGGGCCTGCGTGGCGGTTCCGCCTTGCCTGTTTTTCAGTGTTTCTGTCGCGGGATCGTAATTCTTGAGTTCATCCGGTGAGAGTTTTTGGATGCCGGCGTTAGCGGCGGCTTCCTGCTGTAATATCCACAGGGCCACCATAATGCCTAGGACACAAACGCCACATACGATAAAAAAGATTGTCGTTAATGTCAAGGTGAGTTATCTCCTGCGGTTGGCCTGGGCCATGATGTGGCCTGTTTGACAGAACGGTCATGACAGCGTTATACTGTGCGCATGTTGGCATGCATTGTATTAGCTGCGGGACAAAGTCAGCGATTCGGAAAACCGAAAGCCGTGACCGATATCGACGGGCGCCCTCTGATTCAGTTGTTGCAAGAGACAGTGCTGGCCGCGGATTGTGAGGAACTGATCGTCGTGCTAGGGGCGCGATCCGAAGAAATTGAACCGCTTCTATTAAATCACAGCCGGGTAAACGTTGTCCATAACAAAGATCACAAATTTGGTCAAACTTCTTCATTTCAGTGTGGTTTACGTCAGTTGAGCAAAGCGGTTACGGGTGTCTGGTTGCTGCCGGTTGATTATCCGTTTTTGCGCCGCGCGACTCTGGTCCGGCTACGTGAAATGGCAGCACAACATCCCGCCGATATCGTGATCCCGACATATGACGGAAAACGGGGCCATCCGCCTTGGTTTCCGGCCGATCTCATCGATGAATTTCTGGCGCTGGATCCCGGCCTCGGACTGAACACGGTCCAACACGGTCACCAGGACCGTTGCCGCGACTGTCCGGTCGATGATCCCGGCGTGATTGCCACCTTCAACACGCCGGCGGAATTGGCTGCCTGGCGAGCCAAGCTCAAACGATAATTGCGGATAAAAAAACAGGCATTTTCCCGCAAGCGTGAAGCTGCGCGTGAAAATGCCTGTTGGAATTGTTATGACCGGCGGATTATTTCAAGATGACGACCGTGGCCCGGAAGTTGGCCCGGACATAGGCGTTGCCGATGATGTCTTGGGCCGGAAGCCGTTTCCATTCACCGGTGGCATCACTTTGAAGGTTGGTGATGACATCTCCCCCCATGATGGCCGTTTCACGTTTCATCCGTTCGATGATCTCGTCAATCTTTTGCCGGCGTTCGGAGTTGACCGTCACGTACCCGATCACCTCATGCGGCTTGTCGACCTTTTCCTGATAGACGATGCCCTGAGTGCTATCTTTGGGAGGATAGTAATTCAGGCTCGTCTCTTCCGAGGTGACGTTGTACAGGCTGCAGCCGGAAGCGGCTGCGGTCAAAACTAGCAGCAAAAATACTGTCGGTGTTCTCATGTCTCGTTCTCCTGTTGCTCTTTTTCTTGCAGCGCTTTTATGATCTTGTCGGGTGTAATGGGCAGCTCCCGGATGCGGACGCCGATAGCGTCTTCGATGGCGTTGGCGATGGCGGCCGATGTCGGCAGCAAGGACGCCTCTCCCATCCCTTTGGCCCCGAACGGGCCTTCAGGATCATCTGTCTCGACGAGAATGGACTCCATTTCCGGGATACCCATGGTGCGGGGCAGCCGATAATTCGCGAAATTTCCGTTGGCCGGACGCCCCTTTTTGTCGAAATGGAGGTTCTCCAAAAATGTGTAGCCGATCCCCATCGCCAGGGATCCCTCAATTTGTCCCTCTACCGACTGGGGATTGATGGCCTTACCGATATCGTGTGCGTCCCACAGTTTCAGGATCGTTACCTCACCAGTCCCGGTGTCCACCTCCACTTCGGCTATCTGGGCCTCAAAACCGTAGCTTCCCGAGACATTGCCCTCTCCCGTCCGGAAATCGATCGGTGTGGTCTTGGGATTATAACTCCCCCGGCCGATAATCTGACGGCCGTAGCGGAATGAGTAGGCCAGTTCCAATGCCTTGTCGAAGTCCATAATCACTTCACCGCTGGTAGTGACGATGACCTCCTCAGCGCGGATATCCAGATCATCACAGGCGAGATTCTTTTCTTCACTGACCACCTTCAGAATCTGTTGCTTCGCGTCCCTGGCCGCCAGGATCGTCGCATTTCCGGAGATGAAAGTCACCCGCGAAGCGAAACTGCCGGTGTCAAACGGTGTGATCTCGGTATCCCCGGATTTGCATTTGATCCGGCCATAGCTGACACCCAGCTCCTGCGCGGCGATTTGCGAGAGTGCCGTGTTGGAGCCTTGGCCGGTGTCCGCCGCCCCGGTGAACAGATAAACGGATCCGTCCTCTTCGACTTTGACGATCGATCCGGCGGATTCATGCGATTTGTACATCTTTGATCCCATGACGTCGGCCGCGATGCCGATGCCGATGCCGCGTTTTTTTGCGCGCTGTTGTCCTTTTTTCTTGGTCCACTCCGCCGAGGCGCAGGCCCGTTCGATGCATTCACGCAGGCCGTTGGTGGTGAGCTTCATTTGATTGATAGTCGTCATGTTCGGACCGGTGATATTACGCAGACGAAATTCAACCGGATCGAGGCCGACACCGGCGGCCAGCATGTCCATATGCGATTCGATCGCGAACCCGGCCTGCACCCCGCCGAAACCGCGCATCGCCCCGCTGATCGGTGTGTTGGTATAGACCCGGTAACCGGTGACGCGGAAATGTTCAATCCGGTACACCATAAAGATGCGCATGATGGCGGCGGCCAGGACCGTCGGGCCGTAGCTGCAGTACGCGCCGCCGTCGGCGATCACCTCGCCGGTTATGGCGACCAGGGTCCCGTCCTTTTTGACGCCGGACTTCAGTCGATAGATCATGCCGTGCTTGCGGCGGGAAGCGAGAAATTCCTCCTCCCTGCTGTAGCAAATTTTGACCGGCAGTCCGCCGGCTTTCTTTGAAAGCAGGCACGCCGCAAAATCCATCGGGAGCATTTCCAGTTTACCGCCGAAACCTCCTCCGACGGCAAGCTTGATGACGCGTACGTCATTCAGGTCCATCTTCAAAGTCTTGGCCAGGGCCTCCCGGCATTTGAACGGGGCCTGGCTTGAGGCCCAGAGCGTAACTTTATTGGAAAATGTCTCCCATTGTCCGACGCACACATGCGGTTCCATGGCGGTTTGATGAGCGGCCGGAGCGTAAAACTCGTCTTCGCGGATGTAGTCGGCCTCCTTCAGCGCGCGGTCGGGGTTGCCGAAATTGACCGGCAGAATAACGGCGATATTGTTGAGTGATTCGTGGATAAGCGGCGCGCCCGGCTTCATGGCCTCCCGGACGTCGACAACGTGCGGGAGTTTTTCATATTCCACCTTGATAAGTTTTAACGCCTGGTCCGCGGTTTCCTCATCAACGGCCGCCACCGCGCCGAATTCGTCGCCGATGTAGCGCACCCTGTCCGCTTCCAGAGCCATCTGGTCGATGGTGTGCGGAAAGAAATATTCGTTCGAACCGAACTTAATATTGTGCGTGTCTTTGGCCGTCACGATCGCGCGCACGCCCGGCAATTTCTCGGCCTCAGAGGTATCGATGCTGAGGATCTTGGCGTGGGGATGCGGTGAGCGCAGCATTTTGCCGATGAGCATATTAGGAAAGCTGACGTCAAAGGCGTATTTGGTCTGGCCGGTGACCATCCCTAATCCGTCGATGCGTGGCACGCTTTTTCCCACCGGATCGACATACTCTTTTTTATGATCGACTTTGATATTCATAGGTCAACTCGCTGACTTCGTTTCCGCGGAACGCGGCGTGTTCGCAGGTTTCTGTCCCTGTCCGGCCATCTTCTCTCCGGCCTCCTCAATGGCCTCGATAATCTTCAGATAACCGGCGCAGCGGCACAGGTTGCCGTCCAGGGCGTAATCGATCTCGGCCCGCGTCGGCCGCGGGTTGACGTCCAGCAGGGCCTTGGCCGACATAATGATCCCCGGAATGCAGAAGCCGCATTGGACCGCCCCCTTGTCCAGAAAGGCCTGCTGCAACGGGTGCAGCGTGTCTCCGTCCGCCAGCCCTTCGATGGTGGTGATCCGCGCGCCGGTGCAGGCGGCGGCCAGCGAAATGCATGACAGCACGGCGCTGCCGTTAATCGCCACCGTACACAAACCGCACTCGGACTCTTCACAGCCGGTCTTGGTCCCGGTGAGCCCCAGGTTATCCCGCAACACTTCCAGCAGGGTTTCGTTTCCGCGCAGGGTCAGCGGATAATCGCGGCCGTTAATATTTAGAGTGACGTCTTTACTCATCGTTGATCAGCTCCCCGATGGCCTCCCGCAGATATAACCGGAAGAGGTGTGTTTTGTAGTCGCTTCCGCGTTTGGCGTAAATCTCCCCGGTCAAATGATCCAGGGCGGCCGCCGGCAGGTCCGGTCCGGCCGGCGCGGTATTCAGAAATTCTTCCAGCGCGGCATCGCGTTGCGCAAACTCGACGCAGTTATTGACCGCGACCCGGCAGTCTTCCAGGGATGCCTTTCCCCTGCCCGCGGAAATGATCAGCGACAACATCGGGATATCCACGAACTGCGACTTTTTGGCGCGCCGGTAGGCGCAGCGCCGGTCTGTGATCAGCGGGAACCGGACGGCCGTCAACAACTTGTCGGTCTTGGCCTGCCCGGAAAAGAACTCTTGGGGATCGACCGCGGTCTCATTCATCGCGGAGTCCACAAAATACAAGCTTGCCTGGAGTCCGAGGCTTACCGCCGGCATTTCGGTCCACGTGTAGCGGCAGGTCAGATTGCCGCCGATAGTAGCCATGTTGCGAATCGGTTGCGTTGAGATATTACGGCATACCGTCTTGAGGACCGGCAGGTGCTCAGCGACCAGCGGATGGTCGAAGATCTCGGCGATGGTCGTCATGGCCCCGATGCGCAATCCGTCCCGGTCCAGCGTGATCCCGCGCAATTCAGTGATATGCTGCAGGGTGATGACATGATCCGGCGTCCGCGCACCGTTGCGCTTCAGCAATTTCAGCTGGTTCAGCAGAAATGTCCCCCCGGCATGAAGCCTGACGTGTTCAAGTTCGGCCATCAGGCGGACGGCCTCGCTCAACGACGTGGGGGCGTGAAATGTGAGTGGATTGAGTAGCATCGCTTCGTCGGTTTTTTGACTATCTGATCGTGTTGTCGCGGAGTGAGAACGTTGCCCTAGTATATCAAAAATAGCTGTGCGTGCAAGGAATTCGGGGGCCTCCGGCGGCGGACGCTCACGGCGACGCCTCCCGGCCGAGAAACTCGTCCACCGCCACCTCCACCACGGCAAAATCCCACCCGTTGGCCGCGATTTCGGTCTTGATTTCAGCAGCCGGCCGCCCCTGAAATCGGGCCGCCTGCGCCTGCAGATAGGCGGTCAGGACCGTCACATTGAAGGTCTGCTGTTTGTTCAGATGCCAGCGCAGCGGGCGTTCCTCCACCCGGCGGTTGAGGATAAACGCGATCACGGCGAACAGCAGCGGCAGGCTGAGCGCAAACAGGGCTCCGGCCAGATAAACAATATGCGCCGATCCGAACAGGTATCCGGTGGAATGCCAGAAGACGTTAAAGACATAGTGGCTGACGATGGTGCATATCAATCCGAAGCGCAGATAGATAAAGGCCATGAAAAATCCGAGAATCGAGACTTCGACAGCCCGGTACCACATCGGATAAATCGGATAGGTCGTGTGGGCGAATCCCCACAACAGCGATGAGATCACCACGGCGGCCGCCGTATTTCTGAAGAACTTCTTCCCCACGTTGATGCCGAACAGCCGGTAGAGGACTTCCTCCGACACGCTGGCGTTCAATCCGAGGGTGATCGCCGCGAGAGAAGGAAAATAGGACGTGCTCAGCGAGGTCATCCAGGAATACTCCACCCACACACTGAAGAAACGCTCCCCTGTTTCGAGCAGCAACGCCTGGCAACCCAGCAGTACCAGAAAGACCAAATATCCGGCAAGCACGGATTGGGCGACCTCACGCGAAAAAAACGTGGTGTGGATGTATTTCAGGAGGCTTCCCTCCCGCTGGGACCGGGCCATCTCAAAGTGCAGGAGTTCTCCCGACAAGCCCGGCATCAGCACATAAAAGGCGGCCATCACGGTTCCGACCAGCGCATTGGTCAGGAAGCGGATAACATAGGAATTCATCGACGACGTGGTCTGGTATTGGGTGATAATCGATTCGAACGCATTGAAGAAACCGAGCATGTTCAAGGCAAACAGGACTGCGGCGATTTTGATGTACATCCATTTGGTCGTATGCATGGCCAGATGATTTTTGCGGGCCACCACAAAGTACACGGCGGATATAAAGAAGATCATATGAAAAATCCGGGTGACGGTATTGATATTTTGTGAGACGACCTGCTTGCTTTGCATATCGCGCTGGTAATCCTCGGGGATCTTGAAATGATGATGGGCATAGGAAAGGATTTGATCCCCGGAACTGGTAATATTGGACAGCAGTTTTCCGGTGCCGCCGTCTTCCTTCCACGGGATGCTGACCTCGTCATGGCGCCAGGCAAAGGTGTGATCGCGGCGAAAATCGTAGATCGTTGAAAGGTCGCCCACCAGGGTATAATTCTCGACCTGAAATCCGAACCGTTCGCGCAGAAAATCCCTGGATCGCTCACGGGCATCGTCCTTGGGGATTTCCTCGATTTTCTCGGTTTCCTCGATGAGGTGCTGGTAGAAAATGACCTTGCCTGTCCGTGAGGATACCAGCACTTTGTACTGTTCCTTCTGCCCCTCCCGGAAAAAACGTACCGACCAGTAGAAGAGATCGACGTCATACTTCCGCAGGAACTCCTTCATCTTCTTGGTGCCGATCGATCTTTTGAGGTAACCGCTGGTCTGTGTGTCGCGCTGAAATACAATCGCGTGCCGGTATGTGCCGAGTTGCGGTTCATTGGCGGCGACATAGCGGGTGGCGATGTCCAGCGCCTGCTGGCGGTTGACCGACAGATCGATATATGTCAGTTCAGGTAGCCGCAACACGCCCCACAGGAGGGCGCCGGCCAACGCAAGGGCGGCGAATATTAACCAGGGAAATGAATCAATGGCGGGGCGGCGGTCGGTCATAAGTGGTTACAATAGCCCCAATACCTCGGTGGGGAGATTGTCGAGCTCCTGGTTGCCCAGCACCTTGATCGACCAGCGCAGCAACTTCAGTTTTTGTGTCAAGCGCATGTCCGGTTCGACCACCTGGGTCAGCCGTTTGCGTGACAGGAAGAGTACTTTGCGCAGCGTGTTGAAGAAGATCCGGGCTTCACGCGCCCGGTTGTCCCCTTTCTCGACGATGTTTTCCAGCGCTTTATAGGCCATATCATTGACCGTGGGATTGTAGTGATCGAGTTTCTGGATCAGTGCCGGCACCATTGATTTCAGGTACTTGATGCGGTCGAGCAGACACAGCGTGTGCATGATTTCGACCTGCACAAACGGCGAATCCGTCCGTTTCAGGCGGCGCAGCAGGATCTTTTCTATATTCTTCTTTTCTTTGGAGACGACTTCATCCGCAAAGTTTTCCCGGAATACCCGCAGCGAGGCGGCCCGCTGGTAATCATTGGGCAACGCGTCGTCGTCTATCATCGCCATCAAGATTTCTTTAGAGTATTTGGCGTATTGCTGCGCTCCGCGGTCGAGGAGTTTGCGGTCGTCGAACATCATCAACCCGTTAGGCCCTTCCGGGGTCGGTTGCTGGGCGGTTGCCGGTGAGACCAATAACATCACGGTCAGGGTCAAATAGAAGGCTTTATTTCGGATCATAATCCAACTCCAGGGAAACGTCCACGGCCGGTGCCGAATGGGTCAGGGCGCCCAGCGAAATCCGGTCCACACCGGCCTGAGCATAGTGGGCCACGTTGCGCAGGGTAATGCCGCCCGAGGCCTCCAATTGGATCGACTTGTTCAGCCGGTTACGAATGGCCACGGCCTGGCCGACCATGGCCGGACGCATGTTGTCCAGCAATATGATATCCGGCGCGGCAAGCAATGCCGCGGCCAGTTCTTCCAGATCATCGACTTCCGCCACAATCCGGCGCCGGGACTTGGCCCGCACGATGCGGATAGCGCCGGCAATGTCGACCTCCGGCCGGCAGGCCGTCCGGTGATTATCTTTGATCATCACCATCTCCTGCAGGTCAAAGCGGTGATTCTGACCGCCGCCGCAGCGAACGGCGTAGCGCTCCAGGTCCCGCAGTGTGGGGGTCGTTTTACGTGTGTCCAGGATCGCGCATCCTGTCCCGGATACGGCCTTCACAAATCGATGGGTGTGAGTGGCTATCCCGCCCAGGCGTCCGAAGAAATTCAATGCCGTCCGTTCCCCGCTCAGTACGGCACGCGTCTTGGCCCGAATCAGGGCCACAGCGCTGCCCTTTGCGGCTTCTTCCCCGTCCTTGACCAGCGTCTTGTACCGGGCTCCGGGGTCCAATTTGCGAAAAATCTCGCGAGCCAGCCGATGCCCGCAAACGGTTCCCTCCTGCCGGTAAATGATCCGGGCCGAGGCGAATTGACGGGCGGGAATCAGGGACAGAGTGGTGATGTCCTGAGCGGCCCGGTCCTCACGCAGGGCCTGCCGCACAAGGCTGTGGATGGCTGCTGTGTTCATGCGATTTGACAATTCTCCGTTATTATAGAGGCAGGTATGGGGACTTTCAAGGATAAGCTCAGAGGAAACACGCGGGGAAATCTTCGGTTTTCTCGGCGGCAGATCCGGAACGCCTTGCTATTGTTGAGGTTCTGCCGGGACTTCTGCGGGGGCTTCGGCGTCGAAGGCGGATTCGTCCTCGACGACCGGCGGCTCTTCCATAGCAGCGGTTTCGGGGGCGCCTTCTTCGGTGATCATCTCCATGGAATTGTCGATCAGGGCCGTCCCCTCCTGGGTGGTTTCTCCGGAGGCGGCACCTTCGGGAAGCGTGCCTTCTCCCATGTCTCCTTCGGCGACTACTCCCTCCAGATCAAACCCCTCGTTGGGATCCCACAAGAGTTCCAGGGCCTCCATGGGAAACGGGCCTTTGGAGAGCCGATTAATGAATTTGGTGTTACCCTTCGGCATCCATTCAAATTCCAGTTCATCGCCGGGCTTCAAATCGTTAATCTTCTCAATATTAAAGACTTCTATACTTCGGGAGCTATACTGGTACATAACGTCATCAATTTCATGGGTATCCCAATTATACTCGGAAACCTGCATGCGCTGGCCCTTTAAATCGATTTTCTTTAGCGTTCCAAAGCCTTGGGTGTCCTTGGCCGAGCTGGGGGACGGAAACAGCAGCAAGAGGGATACCGCAGCCGCGGTGATGATGGAATGAGACTTCGACATGAACGTACCTCCGTAAAAGATAATAGTGGGGGAACAGATCCCTCACAAATTTAACACACGACGACGGACTTTGGCAAGCGTTCCCTTGAACCGGAGGCGGCCCCTTAGTTCGGGGCCGGCCCTGCCGCTAAGTACGTTTGGACCAGATCTTCCCACTCCGCCTCCAGCCCGCCGTGATAAGGCGATTGACCGGCCCGGGAGTACCAGTAAGCCGCATTGGACCGGTCTCCCTCCTTGCGATGCAGATAGGCGTGAATCCGCGCCCCCTGCGGTCCGGATATATCCTGGGCGATGCGGTGTGCTTGTTCCCAGTCATTCTTGGCGTCCCACCATAAGGCTGCCAGAAGTTCGGAACATCCGGCCGGTGGTGACGCGCCGGCCAGGGATTCTTTGAATCCGGTCAAATCCATCAACCAATCGTCCCTTCGTATTCCGGGAAATAGCGCTGGATGACTGGCAGTTCAAAGCGGCCCAGGATCATGGTATTGCTTTCCCGGTCCAGCAGAAACGCAAACGATTTTATTAGCAGCTCTTCTTTGGAGAGCCGGCCTTCGGTCAGCCTCTGGTGATAGGCGTCCGTCACCGTCACGATATGCCGTGTCGTGGTGCCTTCACGTACGGTCACTTCAAAATCATCTTTGTTGAGGTGCGTGACGGAAACGTTGCTCATGGAATTTTACAAAAACGGGAAGTATACAAAGATCTTATTGATCGCCGCAGAAAGCTTCGGATGCTCTACGCCCACCCGGGTACCGAGCAGTTTGGAAACCACCAGAAAATCACGGAATCCGGTGGACAGATTTTTCTTGTGAAGAAGGATATCTTCCAGCTGATGCAGCGACTCCTTCGCCAGATCCGACGCCGTCTCCGAGGAGACAAAGTCCTCCAAATAACCGATAATCTTTTCAAATTCGTTCTGGTCCAGCCAAATGCCGTGGCAGATCGCGCATTTGTCGATGATGATATCGGAGTCGCTGTAGGGCAGGGAATGCATTTCGGTTTGACATTGCGGGCACAGGGTGCCATCCGGAGTGTCGTCGGTCTGCGGGACCTGCTGGTCGAAGGGGTCGAAATTGATCCAGCCGAGATCTTCATCGGTGTGGTCCTTGGCCTTTTTCAGTTCCCCGCGGTCAAACCAGCGGCCGTGACAGGTGGGGCATTCACCGATAATAACGCCCTTAAAGTCGACCTGCTTGAGTTCGCTGTGGCATTGGGGGCAATCCATCACATTCACTCCCGCGTTATGGTTTGGCATTGCCGCGCATTCGGCGCGCGAAAATTAACGGTGTCCCTATTTTCGGCGACAAACTCGACACTGTCAATAATTTCCTCGAATAAGGGGCGGTAATCCTCAAATTGAACCACCCGGGACACGGTAAACTGCACCGAGTAAATCCCTTCCCAGTCGGCCAGATAGTAGTCAAAGGCCCGGCCACCAGGCGTACCGTTCACATAACCCTTGGTCTGAACCAGTTTGCGGCCGCATTCATGACGTTGCGAGATGTCAAACCATCCCTGGTAACGGTCCAAGGCGCGCAATTCCGCCCAGCCAAAGCGAATGCCCGCCGGCCGCTTGTGCCGGCGGTAGGCCAGCTGGAGTTCCACGGGCGGATCCGCAGAGATACGCAACCGGACGGTCTGCTCCTCCACCCGCGCCGTCCAATCGGGCGCGCAGCCGAGGCGCAGTCCGGTCCCGGCGTCCCAGCAAGTGGACGGCAGGGTCTGTGCGTCCGGACCGGTGCGCGGGCTGACGCTGAAGACCTCCGTCACCGGACGGAAGCCGTCGGCGTATGCCGTCGTGATCCCCGGATAAAAAATCACAACGGCCAGCCACGCGGCCATTATTTTATTGCGCGAAAAATACATGGTGAGTCTTGCGGCGGCGCCCCCCCTGGCCGCCTTTAGACGAAAAAGCTCATCGCCAGTCCGATTACCCCTCCGAACACCCCGCCCCATACTACCAGCCAGCCGAGATGATCGCGGATCATCCGCTGGATGATTTCCTTGACCATATCGGGCGTCAGTTCATCCAGACGCTGGTCGACGATTTCCTCGATTTTATCGAGGACCTCACGGCTGACGTGGCTGGGCAGTATATTATCCTCCAGCGCGGCCAGGAAGCGCGGGCTGCGCGCGGTGTCCGTCAGCAGGATTTCCATCTTTTTCTTGAAGGCCGGACGCAGCGGTTCAAAAACGTGCGACGCCTTCATGACGCTCAAAACGTTGCCCAGCGTGGAGTTCATCATCAATTCCACCAGCCGGTCATACATCTTGTCCAGATCGACCGCCGCGATCAGCGGCTGGACGTTGATGCGGGCGGCGGCGGAATCCTGCTGTCCCTGGAAAAACTTATCCACGTTCTCATCAGTGAAGAATTCATCCATGATCAGCTGTTTGATGCCGCCCTTGAATTCTTCAAACCGGTTGGGGATGACCCCGGACCCGTAGAGTAACGGGACCTTTTCAAACAGCATGTACACGGCCAGCCAATTGGTTAAGGCGCCGGACAGGGCGAAAAAACCGACCGACTGAAGTTGCCGCTGATAGGCGGGCGTGTAATATCCCGCCGCTATAATCAGCCCGGCCGAGATATTGGTCACCAGGCTTTTGTTCATTAGTCTTCGCGGCTGGTAATTTCCACCAGGTGGTAACCGAATTGCGTTTTCACCGGACCGTGGACTTTACCGACTTCTTCGTTAAATACCACCGTATCGAATTCCGGTACCATTTGGCCCGGCTGGAATTCTCCCAACGCTCCCCCGTGCTTGCTTGACGGACATTGCGAGTGTTCCTGGGCTACCTCTGCAAAATCCTTACCGCCCTCAATTTCCTGTTTGAGTTTAAGGCATTTTTCTTCGGAATTGACGAGGATGTGACGTGCGCTTGCTTTGGCCATGTGGATTCCCTTCTTTTGGTTGTTATTCACGGATTGTAAAATGCGGTGATGTGTTGAACGGGCTGGTCGTGGTTGCCCCGGGCCGGTTCCCGTCCGACGTCGGCGGACGCGGGGACCTGCGTTAAAGGTATTTGGCTTCTTTTCGTGTAACGGGCGTTTTGCCCAGTGTTTTGAGGGCTTCTTTGAGGATTTGGTCCCGGATGTCGCGATCCGGGTCTCGCATAAAGAAATACAATCCTGTGCCGATGACACCGGCAATCAATAGAATCTGCACGTACATTTCAACATTGATGACCCATATCAGGATCAGCAATACACCGTAAAAAATCGAAAGCCCGATGTATTCCTTCCGGCGCCGGTTGGACACGCATCGGTCGCATATATATTCGCTTTGTTTGCCCAAGACCTGGTAGCGGGCCTTCCCGAGGGCCTCATTCAGGTCACGTTCGAAGGAATTTTCTTCGACTTCGACCAGAATGACCTCCCCCATTTTACTCTCGGGCGGTTCCAGAACTTTGTCTTTTCGGCAACCTTCGCAGCGGCGATCTTCTTCCATAGATATTTCCCTGTAAAATTTCTCCTATTTTATCAGAACCCGTCCGAATCCCAAATGATAATTCTGGATTCCCGTCCGCGGGCGGAAAACCGGCCGGTTACGCGGGGTCCTGCGGCTGACCCAGGGCTTCGCCGCAAAATCGGCAAAACAACGAATCCACGGCATGACCCTCCTTGGTGCACGCCGGGCATACCCGTGAGGTTTCGCGCCGGTGGATCGTCCGGTGCAGTTCCACCGAGAAGATCCCGGTCGGGACCACGATAATCGTGTAGCCGGTCATCATGATTAACGAAGCCATAAACTGCCCGAGGACCGTTTGCGGGGCGATGTCGCCGTACCCGACCGTGGTCATGGTGACGATCGCCCAGTACACGCTGCGCGGTATGCTGGTAAAACCGTTGTCTCCCCCCTCGATCAGGTACATCACGGTCCCGGAGATGACCACCAGCGTCAGGATGCACATTAAAAACACAGCCATTTTGTGCAGGGACGCGCGTAATGATTTGATCAGGATCGTGTATTCGTCCAGCAAATGGGCCAATTTAAGGACGCGAAAGACCCTCAACAGGCGCAGCGCGCGGATGACCAAGAGCGACGAGGCCCCGGGAAAGATGAACGTCCCCAAATAGGTCGGCAGGATGGCCAAAAGATCGATGATACCCAGAAAACTGCGTGCGTAGACAATCGGACGGCGCACACAGTACAGGCGCAGTCCGTACTCGACCGTAAACAGCACGGTGAATACCCATTCCAGGAAAATCAGCAGGCCGCCGTGGTTGCTGCGGATGCTTTCCACGCTTTCCAGGACAACGGCCAGGACGCTGACGATAATGGTCCACAGCAGGATAATATCGAACAGACGGCCTTCCCTGTTTTCCGCCTCAAAGATGATGGCGAACATCCGCCGCCGCAACGGGTCCGGGTGTCCCTGGATATGCTGTTCGTTGTTTTTCATAGCGAATGACTTTACTCCAAGCCGCCCGGTGTGTCATCCGAACATACGGGCCAACACGCCGATGACGCCGATCCAGATGATGAGATTGGCAGCGACATACACGGTGATCATCCAGGCCGGCAGGACCTTCTTTCCGATCAGAAAACGGATTTGACGGACCGGCAGGTTGCGCTTGCCCTGGAATATGTGGCCGTTAATCTCGGCGAAAAAGACCCCTGCCATGCCGAGGATAATCAGTAAGACAAATGTAAGCATGGCACGGTCCGTGTTTGACGTGTTTATAGGTTGGAATAAAAATTGACCGAGGTCACCCGGTCGCCGCTGAATAAGATATAAATATTGCGCCAACCGCGGTATTCCCAGCGGCTGCCCCCGCGCAGATACGGCTCTCCCCAGGAGGCCTCCACATCGTCTTTACTCATGCCGGGAATCACCCGGCCGCCGCGGATCGCCCGTTTGACCGGCGAATCGAGCTGCGGGTTTTGCCGGACGTAGGCGGTCCGGACATCCTTGGCCGCGACATGCAGCGGTTTGGACGTCTGGCAGCCGGCGACACACAATGCGGCCAGCCCGATCAGTAATGGTCGGCGCATGGTTAACTCCCTCCCTGACTATGATTGATTCTTGCATTATCCGGATAGGGACGGCCCTGTCCGGTTTCCAACAAGTCCTTCAGACTGAGCAGATAGCCGGCCCATTCGGCGGAACAGCGTTCATACAAGGGTGTTTCTTCAGCCCACATCTCATGCCGGAACTGAACCAGGGTCTGGCCGTCCTGTTCCTCCCACTCGAAAAGGATCTGGGTGTCTTCCCATTCCGGATCCACCTGCAGGCACTGCCAAACGATCTTGGTGGGATTCTGCTGCAGGACTTGCAGCGTCATGACCGATGCGTCGAAATGCACGGCGATTTCCCCGCCCGCCTCAAATTCGCCCTCGGTGCGGCTCCACCAGCCGGATATCCCGTCCGCGCTGGAGAGGGCCCGGTACACGGATTGCGGGTCGGTCTTTATTTCGACCCGGTGAGAAATGGTGAACAATATGTGCTCCTTGATATCGGAAATTTTTGGCTGCCCTGCGAGGCGTCTGTTACATCCGGAGCAGCGCGTTGACCACGTTCTGCGCGCCGTTGGCGATCTCGATGATATTGGAATCCAGCATATAACACGGGCCGGTGACCAGCTTTTTCTTTTCATCGACGACGATTTCCTCCGCCTTGGTATTTTGCGGCGTGGCGCCCATCGCCTTGAGGGCCTCGTTGACATCTTCGTCGTCACCGACGGTGACCTTAACCTCGTCCAAAAGTTTGGCGAGCAGAACCGGCGCGATGCACAGGGCGCCGATCGGTTTGCCGGCGGCGTGTGTCGTGGTGACGGCACGCTCGACCTCCGGGTGAATGCCGCACTCGGTCCCGTCCACGGCAAAGGTACACAGGTTCAACGCCGCGCCGTACCCGCCGGGCAACATCAGATAATCGAAGTCTTCCTGCCGGTACTCTCTCAGGGCCTTCACCTTGCCCCGTGCGATGCGGGCCGATTCGACAAGTACGTTACGATTGCCTTCTTCCTGTTCACCGGTCAGGTGGTTGGTGACATGATGCTGATCGCAGTCCGGCGCGAAACACTGATAGCTGTTTCCGGTCCGCTCAATAGCCAAAAGCGACATGGTCGCTTCATGAATTTCACTGCCGTCCTGGAATCCGCAGCCGGACAATATGACAGCAAAACGCTTGCTCATGATAATGCTCCTTTAGTTCTGAGTTTGAACACTGACAGGGACAGTCCGAACAAAACGTCGAGGATCAACAACCCTTGGCGCAGATTGGCGGCGGAGAGCAGCAGCGTTCCCTGTTTTCCCGCATCCCAGCAGGTTCCACCGAGATAGTATTGTTGTGTCGGATTGAGGGTGAACGGGGGCGGGAATACTGTCGGCGTTGAAGCGAAGATTATTTTCTTCCCATCTCCAGGCGGTAAAGCCGGCTGCCATGAGCAGCAACGCCGAATACAGCGGTGTTCCGCCCCAATGCGGGTGATTCTCGTCGAAATATCTCAACAACACCATGACAATCAGCCCGGCGCATACCAAACAACATCCGACAATGTCGGTGAGAGATTTCTTGCTGTCCATCCAATCCTTTGAGTCCGGGGCCACAATCGGAAAAGCAGGTTTTCGGTGCGGTGACCGTGCGATTACCGGTCGAAAAACGGTCCGCCGGTAGTAATCGCGAAGACCTTGGACCCGGTCTGGCCCACGGTCAACGGGGTCGCGACGAACTTAAAGCCGTCCTCCGACATGTGACAGTTGTAGTGAAAGCCGGAATAAATCTTATTACAATAGTTGTCCTTGATGTAGGGCGGAAACACATCGGTGAGTTGGTTCATATGCTCCGGGTAAATCCCGTTGTTACGGCGCGCGAAGCGCCGGGTGGCACGGGCCATCTTGTCCAGCACTTCCTGGGCGACGCGGTCGTTAAATGCCGGTCCGGGGTTGGCCGGGTCGGGTAAGGACATCAACGTCTGGATTTCGTCCAGCTTTTTGAGCAGCACTTCCTTTTCCACCCGCAGGTCGATCACTTCGCGGCGAAGCTGATCGAGTTCCGTTTTGTCGTTTTCCGTGAGCATTGGTGTGGTGGCGGCAACCGGTAATGCCGTCACCAGCAGGGTCGTCATAACAAGCAGGCATAGTCGTGTTTTCATGGCAGCAAGATCCTCCTAATTAATCCTCAACGTGTTCTGAGGCACTATTTTAGCAATTTTCCGGTGGTTCGGCCAGAGAAAAATCGGCGCGGGTGGGATAGGCGGAATTCGCCACGCGCGTGGCGAATCTTCAGTCCGGCGGTCGTCAGGGGGCTTTTTTAATTGTTCTTAAACGTTTGATTTCATGGCGGATACGGAGCTTTTCCCGCATGGGAAGGGCGTTGTACCTGTCATTGAAGGGGCCCCAGCTCGGCTGGAGGAAGTACTTGCGGGCCTCAAGTTCGTGGACCGCGGGATACTTTTCACGTTCAAAGTAGACGCTCAGGATCTTTAACGCGGCCCGGTATTCGATCATCGGGAAGAACAGGACCTTCTCGGCCATCAGTTTTTCCACGTAGGCATAATATGCCTCCACGGGTTTGATTCGGCCGTTAGGCAGGTGGACGGCCAGGCCTCCGAAGCGGTCGAAAAGGATGCTGTCGAAGTGCCAGTCGGCAATCTGGGAACGCACCTGAATGAGGTCCGCTTCGCTCATCTTGGAGCGCAGCTTTCGCACTTGTTGCAGGTAGGCGTTCACTTCCAAATCGGTGACTTCGTAACCGTACTCTGCGAGTAAGCGGCTCTTCATTTTGGCATGAATTCGGCGGGCCAATGTCTCCATACGGTAGGTGTATTCAAATTGCTGGAATTTTACCTCCGAGAGCTCGGCGCGGCGGCCGGCGGCCCTGTCTTCCGAAAGTTGTAACGTCTGCGGCATGATCCGGTCGTTATTGAAGACGGCGGCGGCCGGATCGTCACCGGCGGCGTATGTAGGCGCGGCCGACAAAGCGAGTAACAGGATCGTTACGGCGGAATATCTTTTCATGTGTGTTCCTCTCCCCTGGCGAGCCGGGGTTTCATCCCTGATCATCCGGACAGGCCGGCTGTCCCGCACGTTGAGGGATACTCATTTAAGTATGCGCGATCACTTCGATTTCCACCAGCACATCCTTCGGAAGGCGCGCGACCTCCACGGCGGAGCGGGCCGGTGCGGTTTCGGCGTCGAAATAACGGGAATAGACCGCGTTCATCGCCTGAAAATCTTCCATATTCTTCAGAAATACCGTGGTCTTGATGACGTGCTCCAGACTCAGTCCGGCGGCCGCGAGCACGGCCTGGATGTTGGTGAAGACCTGCTCGGTTTGCGCGGTCACATCACCCTCGATCAGGCGGCCGTCCTTAGTCAGCGGGATCTGTCCGGCGCAAAATAATAAATCCCCGCTGCGGACCGCTTGACTATAGGGGCCGACCGGTGCGGGTGCGTTCGCGGTTAAGATAATCTGCTTGGTCATTATATGTCCTTTCGCGCCGACCGGGACACCGGTCGATGTCACTTGATGAGTACCCGGCCCTCGCCGAGATTCTTGTTATCCACATCTTTCGGCGATCCGAAAACCGTTACCGTGCCTGTGCCGTGATGTTCTATCGCTGCCGTCGCGGTGGCCGTGAAGGTGACGTCCGCATCGCCCGTCACAATGACCGAGGCAACCCGCGCGTTCAGCTCCCGCAGGTCCACATGACCCGATCCCTCGCTGTGTATCGTCAGTTTATTGACGCTGCCGGAGCCGGAGACCGATCCGGTGTTCTTCACCGCCACGAGAAATACATCGGCGTCGGTAAGTTTCAGGGTCACCGGACCGTGACCCACATGCGTTACCGATTCCAGCGTCGGGCTGACCAGGCGTACCTCGCCGGGACGACGGCTGCGCAATTCCAGGGCGGGTTGCAGCTGAAGCGCGTTGCCGGCGACGGTCGTGCGGATGTGCTTCAACAGATTGGAATCAAACGTCAACTCGGCCTTCGGCGGCAGTCCCTGCTGGGCGGTGACTGCGAAATCACCGTGAATCACGGCGGTAGAGAAGGCGGTCAGTTCGCGTGATTCTGTCGCCGGCCGGCCGTTACCCTTGACGACGCCGGGTTCGCAGCCGGAGACAAGCAGGACCGCAGCGATGAGCAGACACAGGCCGCTTATCCGGGACCCTTCGTTCATTTCATCAGTTCCCGCATGGCCTCCTCCCGGGAGTCAAAGACGAGAATCATCTCCTTCAATTTGTAGATCTCAATCAAATGCTGGAACTCCTCCGGCATGTTGATAAACGCCACCCGGTGATTGCGCCCGCTGTTACTTTCGAGACGATCGATGATGTTGGCGACCGTGGCGGAATCGACATCGCCGACCAGCTCATAGTCGACCAGAATACGCAAATTATCACGTTTGCCGATGCGGTGCCGGCGCACGATTTCATCGAGGAGTTTGCGCGATTCAGGCAGCGTGTACTGATTAATGTCGCCGCTGACCTGAATCGAGATGAAATCACCGTCTTCCTTGGCAATGAAACTGGGCCGTAGGTATTTCTCAGGCATCGGCCTTATTCTTCCCAGGCAGACGATTCAGCCGGGCTGCCGGCCGAGGCCCGTGACGGCGCCGGTTCGGACTGGTAGCCTCCTCCATCGTATCCGCCGCCGCCGTCTCCCTGACGCTTGGGCATGAAATGGACATTATTGGCCACGATCCGTACCTTGCTTTGGGTCTTGCCGTCCTTGTCCCACCGGTCCTGCTTCAATCTACCTTCGACTATGATGCCGCTCCCCTTGGCGAGGTATTTAGCGCAGTTTTCGGCAATCACGCCCCACACTTCGATATCAAAGTAGGACACCTCCTGCGTCTTTTGACCGTCTTTACTGAAGACGCGGTTATTGGCGATGGAAAGATTGCATACCGGGCGGCCGCTGGACGTGAAGCGCATTTCCGGATCGCGGGTAAGATTTCCCATGATGTTGACACTGTTTAAACTCATTGGTTTCCTTTCGCTTGGCAGAGGTTAACTGGCGTTATAGGGTTCCTTAATCAGGTATTGGATGTATTCATCTTCGGGGAGAACCTCGACATCGTTGAATTTTTGTACTTCCCCGTTCTTATACTTGACGGTCAGGCTCATTTTCAAGAAGCCCTTGCTCTTATAGTCGCTGAGCTCATTGAGCCGCAAAACGCGCTCCTGCGGTTTAAAGAAATATAAAGCGCGGGAGGTGGTCACGAAATTCCCTTCGCTGAGATTGACCAGAAATTCCCCTTGCTCAAACGGCCGGATTTTCCAGGCGCGCTCGATATCTTCGCGGTACAGACAATGGCCTGCGATGAACTGCTGCAGCGAATTGTTGCGCGCCTCCCGCGAACAAGTGGGGCTGAGCGGATTCAATTCTCCGGCCCGCCAGGAGGTGTGTGTCTGTGACATCAGCTTTTCGAACGGTGAATCATCCGGTTCAAAGTCCGGGTCATCTTCGACAATCTTTCCGGCTTCGACCGCATCCGTTGATTCTTCCGTCGCGGCCTTTTCAGCTTTTTTTATTTCCCGCGCCTCCTCTTCTGCCTCGCGGGCGACAGCCTGCTTTCCCCTGACGGTGCGTCCGATGACGATGCCCAGCCAACCGCATCCGGCCATTAACACGAAGCCCAGGACACCGCCGGCGATAAAGAACGGCTGCCCGTTACCCCTGGCGGCCGCCTTGGCGGCCGTGAGGTATATGAGCGCCATTCCGGCAATCAGTCGCCAGAAGGAGAAATTTCCGCGTTCATCATGCGCAAAGAGAAAGACGATGCACGAGGCCAAAGACGGCACCAGTGCCTGCTGGTAGCCGACACCGGTGAGTTTTGCGTAAATGACCGGGACCGCGCCCAGCCCGCCGAAAATCATCGTACCGGCGATATAAGGAATGAAGTCGGCCTTGCGGTACATCCCGGCCATGTTTTAGTGTCCGCAGCCGCCGGCGCCGTGGATATGTCCGTGTTCGAGTTCCTCAGCGGTGGCTTCGCGGATCTCCAGGACTTCTATTTCAAAGTGCAGGGTTTGTCCGGCGAGCGGATGATTAAAATCGACCGTTACCTCGGCTTCTCCCACCGCCTGAACGGTGGCGATTTGTGCACCCTGCGGGCTGTTGACCTGCAGGTGCATACCTTCCTTGAGATCGTCGAGACCGTCAAAGTGTTCCTTTGGAACTTTCTTGATTTTGAGTTCGTCGTGAGGGCCGAAGGCCTCCTCGGGCGCCAGGCTCATGGAAAATTTTTCGCCCTGAGCGCGGCCGTCGAGGGCCTTTTCCAGACCGGGCATGAGATTGCTGTGTCCGTGGAGATAACCCATAGGCGCGTCATTGACAGTCGAGTCGATCGTATCCCCGGCATCATTCTTCAGCGAGTAATGGATCATGGCGACTTTTCCGTTTTCGATTTTCATAAGGGTCCTTTCGTTGACCGACCGTCAGTCCATGGCACGCAATCGGGTAACCGTGTCACCATCTTCCAATAGTCGCGAATGCATTCGATAGTCGCGGCGGGATCAACCGTCCGCATTTTTCCAGGCGTCGAAACCGCCGCGCAGGCTGTAGGCGTTGGTGAAGCCGCGTTCCTGCAGGGCGGCGCACACACCGAGGCTGCTGTTGCCGTAATAGCAGTAACAGATTACGGTGCGCTCCTTATCGGCCTGCGTGATAAACTCGTCAAAATCTTCCTGTGACGCGATATGCCGGGCGCCTGCGATGCTCTCTGTTTCATGGTCCAGGGCGGCGCGGACATCGATCACGATGGCCTCGCCGGCGGAGATTTTGAGCCGCGCTTCTTCGACACTCAATTCTTTGATGTTGTCCTGATCGGGGATCATGCTATTTCTTTCTGATTATGCCTTTGCCGGAATTGTCGATTTCCGTCTCCGGCGGGTTACCCGCATAAATAATTTCGCCGCGGCCGATGTTGGTGGCCTCCAGTTTTTGCGTGGCCACGACCGTCACCCGGCCCTTGCCAGTCAGCAGGACATCGACCTGTTTGGCGGTGACGTCTTCCAGCTGGAGATTCCCGTCGCCGCCGGCCTCGATCCAGAGCTTGTCGACCCGGCCCAATCCCGAGACATCGCCGTCGCCGGAAACTTTAAGCGCCAGGTTTGACAGGCTGAGATTGTCCAGGATCACGGTTCCCCGGCCGCTATGATCGATGCGCTCCAGGTCGGGGGTCTCGATCCGCAGGCGGACGGGTTTACGGGTGCGAAAACCCTGTTCAAATTCCGGCACCAGGATGTTGTCGTTGATTCGCGGTTTCAGCAAGCGGGTAATGTTATCGTCGGCGGTAATGATGATGCGCGGGGTACTCCCCTGGGCGATATTGATGTCAAAATCATGATCGATCTTCACCCCCTCAAAGAAGTGAACATCGATGCGCCGGGTGGTCAGCGTTCCGGATCCGGTGACCGTGCCGTCTCCGTACTTGGTCCCGACCGGTCCTCCCCCGGAGCCGCCGCAGCCGGCCGAGCCCGTCAATAAAGCGGCGGCCAGCAAGACGCTCAGTATCCGCGGGCGCGATAGGCTTACCATATTCCGGCACATTGCCCTTACTATAATGAATATTGGCGGCGGCGTCAATAGGGTCAGGGCTGGCGCCGCGCCTTGGCCAACAATTCTTCAAGGATAACCAGATATTCGGGTTTCAATGGACGGGTATTGTCAATATGCTCCGCGATGCACACCAGGGCCATGGCCTGGTCGACAATCCATTGGGTCCGGGTCAGCATATCAAAGGCGGTGGTAATGTCCTGGCGGGATGCATAATGGCATGCTAATTCGCGTCCATGCGGCGTCGGATTCATAGCCATTCTTCGAATTTCCGAGACGGCCTTATCATGCATTCCCCAGGCCATGTAATAACCCAGCATTTGATGGACGAAGATACAGTCGGTCTCGGTCTGGATATGAGTCATGGCGCGGTCCATGAGGGCAACGGCTTCCTCGCGACCTTGAGGCTCACGTTCAAGTATTTGAATTATGGTGAAATACTCCTGGCAATCGGTGGAATCCTCCAATGATTGAGTGTCTGGCGGAACCGATTTTCCCTGACTTCCGATCATTCTTTTAATATGCATTGTCGCATAAGTTTGGGAATAACTGTCGCCGATCGTCAATGGTGCGTGCAAACTAGCTAAGTTTCTGGCGTTTTCGGACTTCTTCGGGGCACCAATTTTTTTATAAGCCTTCGCGATGTGTTCCAAGGCCAACATGGAGAATTGGTTATAAAGGTAAGGACTATGCAGGATCATAACAGCATAATCCAGGATTGTGACGCCCGATCCTTGTTGTCGTTGCGGTTGGAATTTGAAAACTTGATCCAAGAACTTATCTTGGTACTTAATACGGATAGTAAAGCCGTCTGATGAATCAATAGTGATGCCCTGTTTGACGGCAGGATAGTGACGAAATTGCTCGCCGATGACCGGGTGAGGTTCAGAGGAGAAAATTATGTGCCTGGTCGTCTCATCGTTTAGGCGCAGTAATGCATAGGTCAGGCCTATCAGAATGACGATCGTCCACAGAAGCCTTGTGCTGGGGAGCTTTCTTTTGCTCATCGTGCCTGCTCTCTTCCTGCCTCCCGTCGGGCCTCCGACAGCAAGCGATCCAGTATCAATCGGTAATCCGGTTGTAACGGGCCCCGGCCCTCAATGTGTTCGGCGATGCAGATCAGAGTTTCGACCTGATCAAGGTATGTCAATGCCCGATCATTGACGCTCTTGGCCGCGACAGCAAAGGCGCGGTCGTATTGTTTGATCTTGGCGAAATGACAGGCCAAATCCCGAGCCTCATAGACCTTCTTCAGATTCAGGCGTTCGATGTGCCCGTAGGCACGTTCGAACTCTCCCAGCTGAGTGTATTGATACAACAGATCGTGGACACACGGAAAGTCCTCCGCGGAGTCCACCAGGGACATGGCCTGATCATAGAGCCGGAGCATTTCTTCGCCGTCCCTGTCCTTCATTTCCCGGGTACGGAAGTAAATCTCCTTGCCAATCCCATAGGACACGTTCGGATCTGACGATCCTTTGGCATCCTCGGGGTGCGGGATTTTATTCTTGCTGATTTTAAACCCGCTGCAAGGGTAAGGACGTCTCGCTGAATAACTGTCGGCTTCGGTGGCGCGATCAAGCCGGCGCTTCCAGACCATGTCCCATATCAGGAGAAACTGGCGGTAGGCTCCGGCTCTCCGATACGCCCGGGAAATCATGGCCAGCAGCCGGTCGTGTTCCGTGTGACGATCGTAACCGGAAAGCAAGATCAGTGCCGCGTAATCCAGGATTTGAACGGACGGGTTACAACATGACGTCGGCGTAAATGTCGAAAACAATTTATAGTTGAGGCTTTTTTGAGGATCGAATCGATTGACGGCGCGATATGAATTGTACATGACGAACAAAGAAACCGTGATTATGATGGCGATAAGAAGGTAGATTTGATTTGAAACGCGCTTCATCAGTGCTCCGGTATTGCTTTTACTTCAATCGTTGCCGTGTAAACGGTCGATCGCCCGGCGGTCTTTTTTGGTGGGGCGGCCTTCGCCTTTGGGGCGGCGGGGGGTCCAGGAGGACTTGACCTCCTTCAGCTGCTTGAGGTCATCTTCCTGCGTCAGGTCTTCCCGGCATTCCGCGGCGATCTTGGCGCCGACGCGTTTGTCGATACACTTGAGAACCTTGTACTGCCAGTCGATACCGTCGCGTTTGACGGTAATGAGATTTCCTTCCCGGATCTCGCGCGAGGGTTTGGCGTTCTGTCCGTCCACGCTCACCCGCTGGCGTTTGCAGAGGTCCGTGGCCGCGGCGCGCGTCTTGCAAATCCGCACCGCCCACAACCATTTATCCAATCGTGTTTTTCCGGCGTCAGTGTCCATAAAGTGTTTGGAATATCGAATATCGAAATCCGAAGGAAATCAGAAGCATCGAATTTCAAATTACCGAAACGGCCGGACGAGAATTCCTGGGATGCGGCGCGCAGCCTGGCAAATTTGGTCCTTTGATCACTAGGTGATTCGATATTCCTTCGATATTCGAAGATTCGATATTCGGATTTAATACGCTACTTCAAAGCGTCATAAGTCATGCGCTTATAAATTTCAAACCGATGATTCGGCGTTTCAACGATCCCGTCCGGCTTCTGCGGGATGATAAATGCCGCTGTCGCCGGGCGTTTGATAACCACGCGTTCGGCGGCGAGTGCCATCGCCTGCTCGAACAAGGCTACACTCAGGTCTTCATCCCCGGCCAGGGCGCGCAGCACCTGCAGCTCTTTTTTCACCGCGGCTGATTTTTTGCGGGCCGGGTACATCGGATCGATGTACACCGTCTGCGCAGCAAACGGCAACGGCGCGTCGCTATCCTGCAGACTCAAGCGCTCCGTCACCCAAGAACCAATTTCCGTATCTTCTTGGGCCCGCCGCAGCCCGTCGGCCAGTAACTCGCGCACCGCCGGGCATTTTTCCAGCATGTGCACGCGGCAGCCCAGCGCCGCCAGGACAAAGGCGTCCCGTCCGAAGCCCGCGGTGTGGTCCAGCACGGTGGGCAGTGCGCGGCCCTTTTTGATCCCCACCGCCTTGGCGATCGCCTGTGTCCGTCCTCCCCCCTTGCGAATCCGGTACAACAGCGTCGGATCGGTAAAGTCGACGGCGTGCTCCGACAGCCCGGAGCCAGGCGCAAACCGGACGGTCAGACGGCCGTCGCTATCGATGATGTGAAAGTCCTTGTCGCTGAGCATAGGCATCATTATAGGTGTCCCGGTGAGGTGTGTAAAGGATGGCCGGTCAGCGCGTATTGCGGACCAGCGGTTCGTTGTATTCGCCGGTGACGTAGGGAAGGTTTTCGAGAAGCTGGCGGCGGCCGGCGTTGCTGACCGGTGTGTTTTTTAGCCCGAGTTTCTTCAGTTGCGGCAGGGTGTTGAGCTTTTCCACGCCGAGATCGGTCACGGCCGTGTGGCTGAGCGAGAGCGTTTCCAGCAGGCGCAATCCCCTGAGTTCCGTAAGACCGGCGTCCGTAATATTGGTTTGCGCCAGGTTCAACCATGTGAGGGTGCCCAGCCGTCCGATGTGCACCAGGCCGACGTCCTCCAGCGGGGTGTAGCTGACGTCCAGCTCCTTCAGGCGGGCCATGTCCCGCAGCGCGGCCAGCCCGCTGCCGGTGATGTCGGTGCCGTGCAGTTTCAGGGTCTCCAGTTCCGTTAACCCGGCCAGCGGTCGCAGGCCCTGATCCGTGATCGACGTGTAGCGCAGATCGAGGTGCCTTAAATGGGTCATCCCAGACAAAACACCGAGTCCGTGGTCGGTGATGCCGGTGCGAAACAGGCTGAGGTCCTCCAGCCGGACCAATCCGGAAAGCACGGCCGCGTCTTCGTCCTTGAATTTCCGGCAATCGGCCAGGGATAGCGAGCGCAGATTGCTGAGGCCGCCCAGTTTTCTCCAGTCGTCCAGCCGGGCTGAATCGAGCGACAGTTTCTGTACCGGAAGATCGGCCAGGGCCTGCAGGCCCTCGCCGCTCAGGATCACGTCCTCCATGCTCAGGGCCGAGAGTTTGGTCAGGCCGGAGAGCGCTCGCAGTCCGTCGTCGGTGAGCCCGGTCATCCCGGAGAGATTCAGATTTGTCAGGCCGGTAAGGGTGCCGATGTGGCGCAGGCCTTCGCCTGTAAAGTGCGAACCGCTGAGGTCCACCGCGGTCAGTTCCGGCAAGTCATTTAATGCCGCCAATCCCGAGTCGGAGATATCCTGCGATTCGATGATCACGGTATCGAGATGATGCAGATTCCGAAGGAGCTTAAGTCCGGCATCCCCACCGTGGTAACCGCGCCGGTCGGAAAACTCGACAACGGTCCGGTCGGCTCCGTAGGACCCGTATTCGACGTAGGCGCCCAGGGCCTCCAGGGCCACCACCGCTTCCAGGTGCGCGCGCGGCAGCACGCCGTTGCCGGCCACCCGCCGGGCCTCTCCCGTTGGGACCTCGGCAATCACTGAGGCCACGGCCGCGCACCAAATGCCTGCCACCGTAAGTCCGATCTTCCAATATCGTTCGGGCCTCATACCAAGAACCTCGCGGCGCTCTGTTTTGTGATACCGTCACCGGCGGTCGTCAGCGTTTTTTTCGGGAGTGAATCGTCGGGGCGGCGGCTGGTGACGGGAACGCTGCCTGATGGGCTGCGGTCAACGGCCGGAATCATTGGGTTGGTGGATATATGAGCCATATCGGGCAAGAGATCAATGCGCGACATTTGTTCAGGTCGACGTGATGATCTGCTGTTACCCTGTCAGTATAAGGGGCGTGCCGGAGCACGTCAAGAAGCGGTTGACCTATTTACAGGTTCAACAGCGCCGGGCCGGTGGTCAGCGGTGTGATTTTGATTATGAGCGGAGTGAAACCGCCGATGTTCATATTTTCAATCGGTTGCTGCTGAACCGGCAACGGAATTCCGGTGCCGTCGCGCTTGATCTGCAGATCGAGCAGTCCGGCGTCGAGATCGATACCACCGACCGGCACGTCCGGTTGCAGGGCGCGGTCGATCGCCAGCAAGGCCGCGTCACCGAGTCTGAGGTCTGCGCCCAGCGGCTGGCGGATGTCGACTTGAGGATTTTCATCGAGGATGATGACATCCTGCTGCCGGCGGAACGGCAGAAATCCCGTCCCGGTGCGCGTGATCCGGCCGGAGCGGATGATGATCTGACGTCCGGATACAAAAGCCACCAGTGATGACTGCCCCTCGGTCTCGGGTTGCACCAGAATGTAAGGCGTGACGATGGTGGACTCCGGACCGGCCAGCGCCACTCCCTGCTGAATGGGCCGCAGCGGAAAGCGCCGCGCGAAACTCGGCAGGACCTGTTGCAGCGAGTACATCGCGCCGACGGCATAGCGCAGGTCGCTTTCGAGCCGGCGCATGGTGCGGACCATGTCCGCGTCGAACAAACGCTGCAAGACAGTGTCCACCGCGGTCGCCTCTCTGGGACTGAAACGCCGGTAGAAATACCCTTTCAGTTTTTGCAGCATGGCCGGGCTGTTTTTAAACTTCAGCGTCAGCGCGCGCATCCGTTCACCGGTGCGCTGGCGGGTGACTGTCCCGACGGTAATATCCAGGTATTGTGAGAGGACCGGATTGATTTCCTGCAAGGTGCCCAGGATGACGTCGCGCAGAAACTCCCTTCTTTCAGCGCGCCGCTCGGGAATGTTGATTTCAGGTCCGGCCATGAGCACAAGATTCGCGTCCTCCCCCTCGCCCTGGACCGGGAACAACTGGCTTTGGGTAAGCATTTCATTGAGATACACCAATCCCTGTTCACCGTAGCGGCTCAGTTTTTCCTGCAGGCCGGCCAGCAGAGAACGGCGTTGCGCATTTGCCGCCGGTAGGATCATTTGCGGCAACGGGGCTGCCTCAGCCACACGGTCTTCACTTAAGTCCGGTTGTTGCAGGTGCAGAAGCTGATGCCGGGCGAGCTGCGTCCGGTGTTCGCGGCTTTGCGCCAGGATGGCGGACAGCGCGGCCGGATCGAGATACAATGCCCCGTCGAGAACACCCGGATGCATGATCACCTCCAGGCTGGCGTCGAGATTGTTGGCGTAGGCCAGTTCGTTCACCGTGTCCATCAGGCCGGGCAGAATAAAAATAGGGACGCCGGCCTGCGCCAGGATGCCTTCCGGATCGAGCCGCGCGTAACGGGAAGTGCCGGGTTCGATCTCCGTTTGCAGGGACAGAAACTCCGCCGTCTCCAGAGTGGCCCGGATATCGTAGACGGCGGCGTTGATCAGTTCTTCCTGCGGTACGGTGATGCCCTGGCGGATACGCGGCAGCGACGGGGCCGTTACCCCGGCGGTCTCTGCCACGGAGGGGCTGTCCAGGCTGGGGACAGGCGCCTGTGAATCGATTTCCTCCGCGCTGCTGTCCGGCTGCGCCGCGCGCCGGTTCAGACGCTCACTCTGGGCACTGCGGAACTGGCGGCCCTGGCCCGCGATGATCTCGACGGCGGAAGGATCAAAATAGAGATTGCCCCGCAGCGTTGCCGGTTGCAGCAGATACTCGAGCGGAATGTCCAGGTTGCGTTCGGCGGCGAGCTGCTGGACGCGTTCGGTGAGCCCCGCCAGTTGAAAGATGGTTATGTTGCGGGCGGCCAGCGTTCCGTCCGGATCCAGGCGCCGGTAGATGGCGCTGTTAGGATCGATGCGCTGTTGCCGGAGAATAGTCTGGGCGGCATCGTCGAGTTCAAGCAGGGCGATCTGCATCAGTTCCTGATACACGTCCGGAAGGTATTCTCCCTCCAACCCGCGAAGCCGGTCGAGCGCCTTGGGGATGAACAGCGAAGCCTCCTCCAGCTGCGGCAGCGGGACGATACGCGCCACATCGGCGTACTCGAGTTCTCCGGCGCGGATCAGTTCCCGCACATTGACCTGCAGCATGTGGTGCGCGGCCAGTTCCTGGCGGTAGCTGTAACTCTGACTGGCAAAGACGTCCAGCGCCAAGGGATCGACGTATAAGCGGCCGCCGGAGCGCGCCGGCTGGATGAGGTCCTCCAGCGACATCTCAACACCCAGTTCGTCGGCCACGGCCAACGTCGTTTTGATCAGGTCAGGGACGACGAAGACATCCACCCGGCCGTTGCGCAGGATGCCGCTCGGGTCGATGTCGGCGTAACGCTCCGAATCCGGTGACAGGTAATTCGATCCATATGCCTCCAGACCGAATTGCGCGTCGAGGCGTTCGATCGCCTGATTGACGACGGCCTGCGGCGCCACGGTCACGGCGGCCGGCGGACGAACGCCGTCGCCGAGGTTCAACTGTTGCGGATTGCGCAGGCGGGGCAGCGGCGCGATGGCGTTGATTTGCGACTCACTCAGCTCGGGGCGCCGGACGTGCGCCAAATGGTGACGTACCAGTGCCGCCCGGTACTCCGGCGGCTGGCTGGAGATGATATCAATAGCTTGAGGGGAAAAGTACAGGGCCTTGCCGACGATGCCCGGATGCAGCAGCATGTCCGGTCCCAGCTGTACCCCCTGCTCTTCGGCGATGCGTAAGACGCCTTGCAGCAGGTTATCAACGACGTAAACCTTCACCCCCGCATAAGCGAGGTCTCCGCGCGGGTCAAGAATTTGAAACTGCTCATCCGTCGGTGCGATCTCCACCGGATCGGCCGCCAGGGCGGCCAGCTCATTGAGGCTGCCGGATGTGGGCAGTCGGTTGCTCAGATCGCGCCAGTATGTGTCGCGGCTCAGTTCCTGAAGCGTGGTGACGTCGCGGGAGGCGATCTGAATACGGGGTTGTCCCGCGGGCGGTGTGCCCAGGACGCCTTCCAGTCCGGCGCTGTCGCCGATCACGATAACACCCGCGGCATTCTCGACGATGCTGCGCCACACCCGCTCGGTTTGGGGTCCGATGCCGAGGATCTCCACCTCGTCGGTCAGCACCGGCGAACGGCGGTGGACCCAAATGGTCCGCTCGGCGCCGGCGGCGTCACGGATGCGGATATCGAGGATCGGAAAGACCGGTGAGACATCCTCCGGTCCGGTAAAGCCGTACGACGGCTGCATGAAGCGCTGGGTGGCTTCCGCCATTTGAACGGTCAGCGGACTTTGCTCATTGAGGCGGGGATTCAGCGCCGTGATGATTTCGCCCAGGGCGCGCGTGCGCGTGTAATTGATGTTGCCGATCTCTTGTGCTTCCAGCCGGCGGATGGATTCCTGGACCGGTTCCAAATCGACCTGCGCGAGCTGGTCCGAATCGATGACGCCGGATTCGGGTACGTTGATCCCCACGGACTCCAGCTGAGCGCGCGTAAATCCGATTGCCTTGGGGCGCTCGCCGTCGACAAATCCCAGCGACGGCAGGTTGGCCGGTCCCATCAGACCGAGCACATTCGCCCTCCCTGAAGTTAGGAAACGCGCCACGGCCAGGGCGTCGGTGTCAAAGTCGATATTCGACAGGACGACCACCTGTCCCTCCGTCTGCGGGCTCATCAATTCCGCCAGATTCTGGTCGAAGACCGCGCGCGCTTCAGCCTCGAACGAATCCAGGGCTATATTGACGCGGCTGATCAGATCATCGACGGCCTCGGGCTCCTGCGGCAGGTCGACGTAAAACGCGGTGCCCATTTCCGCGGGTGCTGCGATCTTGCCCCCCACATCACTCAAAGTAAAGTTGCGTTCGACCGGGGTTCCTTCAAAGTCCGATCCGGTAAAATCCTTGTACACGAAGATCCCGGCCGCGTCCCATAATGCGTTCATGATGGCCTCGTAGTCGCGCCAGCGCGCGTTGAGGATGGGATTGTCCCCCTTGCCTTCCCGGATCGCGGCGAGCAGCAGTTTCGGCCGGGTCTGGTTCGGCATCGGATACATCGGGACATCGATCACCGGCGCGGCCCCGTCGAGCATCCGGCGGACCTCGGCGACCGCGGCCAGCACCTGTTCAGGGCGCAATTGGCGGTTATCCAGCGTGACGGTCTGAATGGATTGCACCGCGGGTTGTTCGCCCAGCACGGCGGCGTCGGCCAACGCCCGGAGTTCGGCCGGGGCGTTTTCGAGCAGAGAGATCTGGACCTCCACAATGCGCGCGATGCCCGCGTCCGGTATGGGGCGCTGCTGGATCAGTTCCTGAATGCGGGCCCGGTCCGCCGCTTCCATGGACTGAATACGCGCGATGATCTGCTGACGGCTGGGGTCGCTCAGGCGGCCCGAATCCAGCAGGGTAAGAAAGCGGGCGAATTGATCAAGGTCGAGTGCGGCGACGGCGGTCTGCGCGCGAAAAACGGCGGAGACGTTCATCGAGGCCCCGCCCGAGAAAAACTTGCGCGGGATCATCGTGTCCAGGGAGGCGTCGTAGTCTTCCCTCACATAATTGTAGACACCGACTTTAAAGGCATCGAGATATTGCTGGTAGATGCGGTCTTTCATCGCCTCGTTGATCTCGTCGATCCCCTTCATCCGGGCCCGGTCCACGTAGACCTGACCGAGCAAACTGTCGCGCAGGTTCTGTTTGTACCAGGTCGCCAGGACCATCGCGTCGTAGATCTGCCGGAGTTTGGCGAAGTGGCGGCCTTGATTGATCTCTTTTTCGATCTCCGGAATGAGGATATCGCGCACTACGCCGGAGGTAATCCCGCTGACGACCTTCTCGTCCCGTTCCGACATGAAGCGGGGCCGCTCGCCGTGTTTGGCCAGCGCGAAATAATCTTCCTCCAGCATCACCTTCAGCCGGCTTTCGACGACATAGGCGGTTCCGTCCAGCTCGAACACCGTGGCCGCGGCCGGGACCACCCAGATCTTGTTAAAGGTATTCATCGGGATATCGCTGGTGCCGTACTCCTGCATGGCTTTCTTTTTGACGCGGTCCCAGAAATTTCGGCCGAGTTTGTCCTCCGGGTACATCAACGACGCCGTGAGCTGTTTGAGCATGTAGTCCATGCCCAACAGGTCGCGTCCCATTGCCGTGACTTCCAGTTCCGCGGAAATAATGCGGTCCTTTTCGTACGGGGACAGGTTGACCCACATCTTGTCTTCGGGGATGGTGAGGCTGGCCAGAAAATATTTGATCAGGCGTTGCGAGGTGGTTTGCAGTTCGTCGTCGCCGAGGAGGTCCTCCCCCTTGTCGATAACGAAATCGAACATCAGCGGATTGTCGGGATAAACGCGCAGCCCGCGGATCAGGGCCGGGGTGTAATCTTTGGAAGCCGGGACCATGACCCCGGGGATGGGTAATTCGATATTGGTGGTCGGCAGATTTTGCGCCGCGGCCGTTCCGGGGACGGTCAGGCTCATGACTGTAAACAGGGCCGCCACGGTCAGCGACATGCGCTGATAGTATGTTGTAAGTGCTGACCTGCTATGGATTTGCGTGAACATCGGCCAAATCCTCCGGGTGCCGGTTGACCGTCACGATTGTGTGGGGAATGGGAATGGCGCGTTGCCGCGCTATTCATAGTATAAGTAGTATTAGAGAAGACGTCAAGTAGCGAATGGGTGGGCTCACTTCGGACTTATCAGAGTTCCCAGTTATAACCGTCCGAGGCGGCCGGGGGGTCGGCCAGGGTCCATCCGGTGTGGGTACGGATCAGTGTGAGGCCTTTGTACGGAAACGAGTTTTCATTGATAATCACGTCCACCCCCTCCGGATTCTTGACACGAATCTTCATATCACCCGTAAGGGGATTGTCCGGGGACGTGCCCAGCTGTTGTTTGGTCACCTCCACAATTGCATCGATATCGGACTCGGTGAGTTGGAAAGGTCCGGTCACGATCACCTTGAGTGATACCATTTGCTTCCGGCGGGTCAAGGTCATGTGACCGTGTCGCATCTTGACCACCGCGAATCCTGGCTCATCAAAATGTCTGGCCAGCGGGAATTGAGGATGGTCCCGGCGCAGGTCCGCGAAGATCTCGGGTTCCGCCGGCCCGGCGTACAGTTGGTGATTATTCCTACTTCGCGACACTTGGTACCCGTCCATAAGAACCGTATAGTCCGCCGGCTCCAGGAAAATAAGATACTCGGACTCGTCATAACAGCTCTTGCCCGGGTGGGGTGTCCGCGGCATGACCGTGATGGATTTTATGCGTCCCTCGAGACTGAGACTCCTGACAAATGCAATGACATCGTTGATCATCCGGTTGGGGCAGGCGTCGATATTTACGACGGGGATACGCGCCTGGATTTGGTGCCGGTCGAGCCCGGCGGGCGTGTCTCCGCGCGGATTGTGCACGGCCTCGGGGTTGATCCAGCGATGGGTCCCTTTGACGAGCCGGTGCCCCGACACCCCCTCGAAGGGCGGTGAAATCTTAACCTGCACGGACAGCGGGGAAGTATAGGAAACCTCCAGCCTTCCCTCGAACGGATGGTCCGGGCCAACGAGCAGATGATCCAGTATCAACGCGGTAATGTCCTCGAGGTCCTCACGGGAGAATCGGCGGGCGTCGGCCTCAACAGCGACATGATAATGGGGGCCGGAAAGGTCCGTGACCGCCGCCCGTGCCGGGCGGGACAAAATCGCCGGGCCGAAGAAGATGGCCGACAGGATCATGACCCGCCATGGTCGGTGAGAAGTTAAACGGAGTATAGATTTTTTCATAGGTAACTACCATCCCGAGAATTTGCGTAACTTCTCATTCCCTGATTCCCGGTAGAGTTGAAGAAAACAGTTACGCTGTTCTTTGCCGGGTAATTCGTGGCAGCGTAATATCTCAATCTCCAGCGGAGCAAACGGCCGGGTGGAGGCGCTATAGGCGACAATATCATTGATGGACCTGTGCCGGTTGCCGAAGACCTTCTCCTTCCAAAGGGTCAGGCATTCCATAACGTCCCATTGGCGGAAGAGCGTAACGTCCATCTGCTCCAGGCAAAATGCCGGGGAGTTGTTGTCCCTCTCCGCCGTCTTCTGAAAATATTCCCGGCAGTCACTCTTGAGATTGAACTGTGGGCACAGCTTGCTGTCCCGCATGACCAGGGCCATGCAATAGGAATGCCAATCGGCCCGCCCGGGAGTGCTTACCGCATGGTCATCATACCAAACGCTCTCTTTCTTGGGCTCCGGCAGACTCCGGCAGATGGTGACGTCCCCTGTTTCATAGGCTTCGGCGAGCAGCGTTGTGAACATGTCCGTTTGGGTAAAGCTGCTGTCCAGTCGGGCAATGACCGGAGCCGTTGAGTGAGCCGCGGGCGCCTCCTTTTGTTCGTACACGACGTGTCCGCGGTCACCGGGAAGGCAGTCGGCGGGGCAGTTGCATTTGTTCTCGCTGACGGAGCACAACCCGTCACCGCATTCTAGGCACAGCCCGCCGGTCTTGGCCGGATCGGAATTCCTGATTTCGATACACTGTCCGCCTTTGAGGTATGAAGCCTGGATGTAAGGCTGCGCGTCGCCGCAACAGTCACCGCTGCCCGGATAGAGAAAACGTCCCGGGGCAACGCAATTTGTCTGCGTGTCCGCCGCGGCGGGTGCGGAACGGAGCGGGGCGGTGTCCTGGGTTACCGTGTCGGCGTGGGGCTGTGAAGTCTCCTCCGTGCGGGCGCGGCGTAACCGTTCGCGGACAGATTCGGCCCATACGGTATCGGCGGCGAGGAACAGGATCAGAATCAGCGCGATATTTCTCATGATTCCTCCGGCAGGCGGATTGGAGATTATTTGAGGTATGTATTCAGTATACCTGCCCGGGCGGGATTTGTCACTCGCGGCTGTTTTGGCAATACCGGGATTTGGAGTCAGCGGAATGTCCGGGGCACTCAGGCCTCCGGAAGAATTGTGACCCGGCCGGTTTTATTGCGAAGAGAATTTCGCATGGATCCAGCTCCCGATGACCAGCCACAGGATGACGGCGGCCAGACCGGTGAGGATATTGAGGATGACCTTGACCGCGAGCGGGAGTTTGGATTTGTAGATCTCGAGATTGATCGCGAAGGCCGCTCCCCCCAATCCCCCGCCGAGCGCCCCGCCCACAAAAACCAGCACCAGCGGCCAGCCGCACAGGATGTAGGCGGAGGTGGGGAGTTTGTTTTTGTTTTCGGGTTGGGGAGGTTTCGCTTCTTCATTCATAAGTTAAAAGACTCCGGTTAACTGGATGATCCCGAAGATGATGACGATGGGCGCCAAGATTTTCACCCATTTACCGTATGTGCGCCGCCATTCCGCCAGCTGCTGCGGGTCCTTGGGATTTTTCGGCAGTTTGCCGGTGGCGACCAGCCACAACAGTACTCCGCCCGCGATCGGAATGAGACCTTCGGGATTGATCATGATCCTGCGTACTTCCGCTTGCTACTGGTTATGCGGTACCGTCACCGTTGCCGAAGCGCTGGCGCTGTTGCCGGAGGCGTCGGTGGCGGTGTAGATGAGGGTGTACACGCGACCGTCGCTGTTTCCCGCTCTTTCCGCCCGGAGGTAAATATCTCCGTCGGCGTCGACCTGTATATCGTTGGTCGTGTTGCCTTCGCCCTCTTCCTCATCGTAATGGGGATCGTAGGTATTCGTTTGATCCGCCTCGTCCATGGTAATGAGCGTCAGTTCCACCTGAGGCGCCGCGTCGCAGATGTCGTTGGCCGTGACGGTCGGTGTGATGAGTTTCATCTTGTGATTCGGCGGCCACAACATATCCGGGTCCACGCTCACACTCACCGCCGGCGGCGTGGTGTCTTGAACGGTAACCTGGACCGTGTCAGTGTCCGTTCCGCCGTTGCCGTCGTTGACAGTTAAGGTGTAGGTATACACGCCCAGAGGAAGTGTTACCGTCGGGCTTACGCCGGCCAATGGTCCCATGGGGCCGTTCCATGCATAGGTAAGGGTATCGTTATTCGGATCGGACGAGCCGGAACCGTCCAGCGTGACCTGCGTACCGCTTGGCCCCTGACACTCGACGTTTTGGTCCGGCCCCGCTTTTGCCGTGGGCGGAAGTTCGAATTTTAGTGTTACCCCAGTTCCAACTACTACAGGGCTGCCGTTAACCAGCACGGTCACCGGATTTATTCCATGATTTGTAAAAGTAAAACTATCGGTGTTGAGAAAAAGATCGTCATCGGTCACCAGTGTGGAGGAAACAATTTCTCCGGTATCCGAAACAAACTGCACTTCTACAGGTCCGGACAGCACCTTCAAATGGACGCTTCCGCAGGTAACGACTACCTCATCGCCGGGAGTCAACGTAAGAACCGCGGCGGTCATGCAAGTAGTCACACTTGCCCCAGAGACGCCGCCGCTGGGCAAAGCAATAATTCTGACGCCATCATTCGGGTCGGGGTCATCGATAATGATTAAATTCTGATCTCCCGGGTCTGTGATTTCCCCAAATGATCCATCGGCATCATTGAACAGCGTTGAAGGATTTGAAACATCTGTATCGACCGAATCGTGAATGCCATCTGAGTCCGTGTCCGTACCCGGATCTACAAGTTCGAATACTACAAAGTCCGGGATACTTTCCTTCAAATGGCTGTCTGTCACGATGAGACTGAGTACATATTTGCCAAAATTGTCCGTCGTAATGGACGGAGTAGCCGAGACAGGATCCGAGAGATCCGCGGCGCTTCCGGAGGGTTTTGAAACTATTTCCCATGCGTAACTGATTGGCAGGTTATTATCCGGGTCGAAACTGGCACTCCCATCCAAGAAGACCTGCCCCTGTGAAAGAAGTGTTTTGTCGCTGCCGGCCGAGGCAATCGGCGCCGTGTTGGCCAGATCAAATAGATCCTTCACTTCCTCCTCGTTGAGCGAGAAATCGTATACCCTTATTTCATCCAGTAACCCCTTGAAATCCAAGAACGGAGCCCCCTGGGATTTCCCGATCAAGAAGTCTCCGCCCGTTAACGGCGCGTAACCGCTTAATCCGGGATTCTGCGCTACCAATGCACCGTCGAGATACAATTTAGCTCCCGAGAATTGATTGTAATCGACCACCATGTGATGCCACTCATTGATGGGAGCGTTAGCCACACTTATTACCTTCTTGTCTCGGTCATAACCGCAAGGACCGCCCATCAGATTTACTCCGGTTCCTTTCCCGGACCATTGAAATCCGTATATATTCACGCCCACTTGGACGCCGTCACCGTACTGGCAGGTAGGTCCGGCGGGAAAATTATCGCGCCAACCCATAATGAAACTTTGACCGGTATATGTTACTTTATACCAAGCCGCCAGCGTAAACTTGCCCGAAGATGACACGTTAAGTGATGAGTTGCCCGCCGAGTTCGTCCTGGGGACTTTAATGGCATCGATTATCCCATCGAACTGATAGGCTCCATCCTTTTTGCCGTTTGGCTCAAATAAGACGTTGCCGACGATGTCTCCGTCATTATCCCGTCCGCTGAGGTCGAGCACCTTCCCAGCGTTTGGTGACTTGTCAAAGTTGTAGTATAGGACGGATTCAGCTAATTTGTACGCGCGGGCCAATTGATCGTATGCCCCCTTGGGCTGCCTGTCGGCGTCGACCAGTCCGAAATATTCCTCGTTGGCGACGTCGTCGGGGTGTGCCCCCGGGAGGATAAAGCCTTCTGGATTGTATTCATCATAGCTTGTGTCATCGTCACCGTTGTTGGGGATGCCGTCGGGGCCGTCATAATTGATAACACCTCCCAGAAGAATGTGATAATTTCCGGCTTTCCACAATTCATCGTTGAATTCAAATACAAAACCCCCGGTGATTAATTCATTATTTTGACCCGTTGAACGGTGGTTTACGATTTCACTAAAAAGTCCGGTTAGGTGCGCGCCTTGAGTTAATTGACTCTCCGAACCGATGACATCGTCCGCTCTATCCAGCATCGGATTGTAGGTGTTGGTATTTATATCGGAATCACCTGTCATGAATGAGTCCGTCCCATATTCGCTAAAGAAATAGGGGCGTTGTGTCGGTATGCCGGCCAGTTGTTGAAACAAATTGCCAAAGGTTGAACCTCTATAAATATTCAAGCCCCAAATATCTATTTCGGGAATGCTGTCCACAATGTAGGAAATATCATTGATTCCATCCCCTAACGAAGAGCTGACCGGATGATTGGTATCAAGGGCCTTGATAGCCAAAGCAGCATTTTTAACCGCGAGTATGGCCGAAGGCAATCCACTATAACCAAAGAAATTGTTTAAATTCCATTCATTGCCCAGTGACCACATCAGGATTGCCGGATGATCCTTGAGCGCAGAAACCGTATCCAAGTGCTTATTGGTATCCAAGTCTGGTTTCGACGTGGCTACGGTCATGACGACCATGATGCCGTTTTTATAGAATTCATCCAGTATTTCACGCGTTTGATCGGGATCATCTCCAAAATCGCGGAACGTTCTGACGGTATTGGCGTTCATGGCCTTAATGAGCGGAATATCCGTCGAATAGTGATCAAATGCCTGGTTTCTAAGCCAATAGTTGAGGTCGTCCGATGCGGGACTACAGCGGCCCGGAAAATCAAAGAAGAAGCCGTAGGGGACAATCCCGCAACCTGAACTGTTTGAGCTCGGACCGGTTACTGGCGCTTTGCTGGCCGGTTCCCACACAACTCCCTTGATAAAGAATCCTTTTTCGACATCAAGATTTCCGTTGTACAGGCGTTTTTGTACCTTTATCTGTCTGTTATCAATCCGGACAACACTTGGCTGCATCGGCACTTCCAGGGGCTGGCTGGAGAAATTATAGAGTTCAGTGACGTCTGTTGTGGACAAGGCCCTGTTATAGACGCGCACCTCATCAATCAACCCCTGCCAAAAACGGTCTGGGTTTCCCGTGCCGTATTGGTATTCTCCGGCCCCGATCAGCATATCCAAGCCGTTCCCGTTGTAGCCTGGAGCCACTGAGCTTTGTCCGATGAACTGGTCATTTATATAGAGCCGAAGAGTATCGGTTTCATCGTGGGTCATTGTCACCAGCGCCCACTGATTGACCAACGGAGCGACATCGGTCCCCACGGATTCCTGGCCGCTGGAGCCGTGTACAATGGCTGCGAAGGTATTAGCATGGTTTGTCGCGAACTGTGACGCCCAGTAGGAGTTATTGTTTACAGCCGCCTGATGCTTTCCGAAAATCCCTCTCGCCTCGACCGTACTCGGTGGAATGGCGGGAACAAACGTTTGCACCCAGGCGGATACGGTAAATTCCGGTGTGCTGAGGCTGGGGGCGCTTGGTACACGAATATAATCGCCGTCTCCGTCAAATTGATAGGCGCCGCCTTGGTAACCATTGGATTCGAATGTTGCATCACCGTTGACGACACCGGAATTATTGTCCCCTTCGCTGCTTTGGTCTGATACAACACCGCCCTCGTCCGTATCGAAAGGATAATAAAGGATTAGCCCTGTGTCGATATCGGCCTGAGCAATGGCGGGTATCGTGACCCAACACGATATGAGAAACACTACCATCAGGTTAACGGCTTTGAAGAGACGGTTGGCTGACATGGGACTCTCCTTTGTTAGGTTGAATCGTAATGAACCATTTACAAACTTTTGACAATTTATACTTTATGGGCCGATTGGGCCTCTGAATTGCTAGTATTCCTTAGAAATCCCCCCTGTCATGCGGAGCGATTATTTCCACGATAGCGACAGTGCTGTTGCCTTCATTATCGGTAGCGGTGATTTCGATCGTATAAACCCGGCCGTCGCCGCTGCCCTTGCGCTCGGCGCGCAGCTGCAGGGTGATGATGCCCGTTTCCTGGTCGATCACCGGTTCGGTAAAGTCGGGAATCGTATTGCCGTCACCATCAGTGTCGGGCTGTTCGCTGCTGAAAACTTCTACCGACAGTGTGACCACCCCGCTGTTGTCCGACGCATTCGCCACAATGGTCACATCTACCATCTTGTGGTTGGGCGGCCACAGGATCAGCGGCGTCGCCTCGGGATTTAACGTGGGGTCTTCCGTATCGACCACCTCAAGGATTATGCTGTGCGGTACCGCCGCCACGGTTCCGTCATGTGCGCTCAGGAAGACTTCATGGATCCCCAGCGGCAGACCGCCCGGAAGCAAGACTTCAGGCAGCATCACCGGCTGACCACCCGCGATGCTGAGGATAAAGTCATTGGCGAACTCGACGGAACCTTCGTACCAGCGGTAATTCAGGTCATCACCGTCAAAGTCGCTGACATCACCACGCAAAGTGATGTCCTGACCCAGCTGGAATGTCCCGCCTCCGTTGGGCGCGACCATCGGCGGAGAATTGTCGACGGTCAGGATCATACTGTCGGTGCAAGTTTCCGATCCGTCGGATCCGTTAAGGATCAGTGTGTGCTGACCGATCCCCGGCGGTGAGCTAAGGTTCGCCAGCACTAACGGCGCATTGCCGTTACCATCCACCGGCCCTTCATCCAAGAGGGTACTTCCCTTGAACCACTGGTAGGTCAGGTCATCGCCATCCGGATCGAGGATTGTACCCGAAAGCACCAGCAAATTGACCTCTTCGGAATAGATGGTCAGGTTCGGCCCGGCGTCACATGTTGGTGGCCGGTTGCCGGTTAATAGGACGTGTTCCACATCACCGATGGTCGGGGCCTCGTTGCTGCTTAAGAAGGCCGCGTTGGTGATGATAGTATCCTCGCCTACGGGCTGAACGATTCCCTGATAGGTGATGACTCCGATGGCCTGGTACGGGATGGTCCCAAGCGACCATTTGATCGTGCCGTTATCCAGCATGCCTCCGCTGGCCGTGAGGCTGACCGGGACGATACTGAGAAGGGACTCATCGTAGTCGTCGATTAACTCGGCACCGGTCAGGTCGATCTGACTGTTGTTCTCATAACGCAGGGTGTACTTGAGCGTATCGCCCGGGGTGACCAGGCCGTTGCCGTCGGCATCGATTTCCAGGACGTGGCTCTTGTCGAGCGTCGCCTCGATGGCGTCACCGACAAAGATAATCCGGGTGGCCTTGTCGTTGCTGACCGGTTGCGGGAATCCGGGTTGAGCGACCACCTGGATGATGTGGGCGCCTTCGGCGGTATTCATCCACGGCGTGGTGACCTGAACCGGACTTCCGGCCGAGGCATTGGGAAAGTCCACTATGGCTTCCGCAATGCTGAAGGTGCGCAAATCACCGGCGACCGGATAAAGGTCATTGATCGTGACCGGAATCCCCGAGTAGGGTGTGCTGCCGGTCAGATTGATCAAGGCGCTAATGTTGATCTCCTGACCGAGATCAGGGTTTGTGAAGCTGAAGGTGATCCCTTGGGATGTGACTAGCACATCACTCGGTACGGGCGGTATGGGGGGCGGCGGCGGACAATCCGTGCACGGATCAGGCGGTGGTGGCGGTGTCGTGACCGGGCACATGCCGTTTATCGAGTAACTCAAAACCCCGGGCGCGGGCGGGATGGGAGATTCACCCACTAATGTAAAATCGGTAACCTCAACAAGAAGGTCATACACGATATCATTTTGAGGAGCTGTGACCGGAATCTTGTAGGAGCCATTTGTGCCAGTAAGACCGAGATATGTGGCCACAATTTGTTGACTTCCGGGATCAACGAGCCGGATTGTTACCCGGCCGCCTTCGACGGGGAAATCCTTATTGCTGTTAGGCAGACTCTCAAAATCATAGAAGGCCTCCCCAGTAAGGTACGTTCCCCTGCCTTGACAGGTGCTTGCGCTGTTGCCGAATACAAGCAAAGAGGCAGAGCCGAAATCCGGTTCGCCGACCGTCAGGACCTGGCTGGCCTGATTATTGTCCTCGCGCATCTCGAGGATTGCATTTTGAGGGTCTACAATTACCCTGATCAACCGAAAATCGGCTGCGGGGAAACTGGTTTGGATTGAGGCCATGCCGAATTGGGATGGCGCGATAGACGCAATGGCGGCTGTGCCGATTTCCACAAAACCGCTGCCGGGTTCGTAGACCTGGAAGCTCAGTGTGACGTTGTTGGCATTTTGATAACCTTTGTTAAGAACACTCGCTGTTATGGTGATCGGGGCGGCTACACCGGGGTTTAAAGGATTGAATACGATGTAGGAAGATAGCAGAGATAAATCCGCCGGTAATGTCCCTCCTTGATTCGCGAAGTTCGTTAAAACGAGTTTGTTCGGCTCAAAGCCGCTTGATGGTCCGTAATACACGTCAAACTGACCGCCACCATCCAACGTCGAGAGCGTATCACCATTTTGAATATTATCAAAATTGCCACTTACGGAATTGGCTGAAACAGAGAAATACAGGTCGGAAGCATTAATTTGGCTGGGATTACTGAGTATGTAACCAAGTAAATTACCATCGAATGTGACATTACCGTTAACAACGACCTCATCGAACTGAGTCCCCGAGCCTGTTCCCTGAAATTCCAGGAACAAATCGCTTCCCTCCTCGAAGACTACATTGCTATTAATTGTCAACATTCCCGGAGAAGATCCGGCCGATATGCGGCCCGCATTGCGCAGAGTGCCGTTACTGCTTGAGACGGTTAGCACGCCTGTGCCCGTCAAAGTCCCTTCCTGGTTAAAATTTGTAGAAATACCAATACCACTCGGAGCTTCGAGTTTGAATTTCCCTTCATTCCGAAAAGTACCGATTCCGCCAGAAGCACTCAGATTATGACTATCCGCAAACGCATTAAATGTTCCTTGAGAAGTATTGGTAAAGATGCCGAGAGATCCTGCAAACCAGTTGTCATCCAGCCAATTCGCTACACCTGCATTGGTGATCTTGGCGTTGAGATGTTTGGTGCTTCCGGCGTTAATCTCAATTTCGCCTGTATGGGTGACATTGATCTCCCCAGTCCCCTGAATGGTCCCGCCTGTCCAACTAAACTTATTTTCAATTGTAAAGACACCTCCGGTGAGTGTTACCGTCCCTCCCGTAATCCTAAAGTCGGATACAGAACTCAAACCGCCGTCTCCCAGTTTGAAGGTTCCGCTGCTAATTTGGAACGCACCGGGTCCCGTAAATTGTCCGCTAAGGTCACCGCCGCCGCTTCCGATACTTAAAAGCCCGGATTGAACATTGATCTGACTGGAGCCCGGAATGCTGCTGAAAGTTGTAAAAATACCCGCACTGGTGGAAACATTAACATGTAAAATCCCTTCATTGGCGAAAGCGCCGAATCCTCCGGAGGCGAACCAATTCTTTCCGTCAGCCAAGGCGTTGAAGGTACCCTGGGATGTGTTGGTGAAAAGTCCGCCTGAACCTGTTTGAACATTATCATTCAGCCAGTTGGCCACACCTGAATTGGTGATCTTGGCGTTAAGTTGTTTAGTGCCGCCGGAGTTGATTTCAATTTCGCCGGTGTTTGTAACACTAATTTCACCCGGACCCTGAATGTTTCCGCCTGTCCAACTAAACTTATTCTGAATCGTAAAGACGCCCCCGGTGAGCGTTACTGTCCCTCCCGTAATCCTAAAGTCGGATACAGAACTAACACCGCCGTCTCCCAATTTGAAAGAACCGCTGATGATTTGAAATGAGCCAGGACCTGTAATCTGACCGTTGAGATCTCCGCTTCCGCTTCCAAAAACTAAATTTCCGGAAAGGACGTTGATTTGACTGGTGGCGGGAATACTGTTGAAGTTCGTGAATACTCCGGCACTATTGGAGACATCCGCATTGAAAATTCCTTCATTTTGAAAGGTACCGATACCGCCTGAGGCAATCAAATTGTGACTGTTTGCCAAGGCGTTAAACGTCCCTTGAGCAGTATTGGTAAAGATGCCGGGAGCGCCGGCAAACCAATCGTCATCCAGCCAATTCGCTACACCTGCATTGGTGATCTTGGCGTTGAGATGTTTGGTGCTTCCGGCGTTAATCTCAATTTCGCCTGTATGGGTGACATTGATCTCCCCAGTCCCCTGAATGGTCCCGCCTGTCCAACTAAACTTATTTTCAATTGTAAAGACACCTCCGGTGAGTGTTACCGTCCCTCCCGTAATCCTAAAGTCGGATACAGAACTCAAACCGCCGTCTCCCAGTTTGAAGGTTCCGCTGCTAATTTGGAACGCACCGGGTCCCGTAAATTGTCCGCTAAGGTCACCGCCGCCGCTTCCGATACTTAAAAGCCCGGATTGAACATTGATCTGACTGGAGCCCGGAATGCTGCTGAAAGTTGTAAAAATACCCGCACTGGTGGAAACATTAACATGTAAAATCCCTTCATTGGCGAAAGCGCCGAATCCTCCGGAGGCGAACCAATTCTTTCCGTCAGCCAAGGCGTTGAAGGTACCCTGGGATGTGTTGGTGAAAAGTCCGCCTGAACCTGTTTGAACATTATCATTCAGCCAGTTGGCCACACCTGAATTGGTGATCTTGGCGTTAAGTTGTTTAGTGCCGCCGGAGTTGATTTCAATTTCGCCGGTGTTTGTAACACTAATTTCACCCGGACCCTGAATGTTTCCGCCTGTCCAACTAAACTTATTCTGAATCGTAAAGACGCCCCCGGTCAGTGTTACCGTCCCTCCCGTAATCCTAAAGTCGGATACAGAACTCAAACCGCCGTCTCCCAATTTGAAGGTTCCGCTGCTAATTTGGAACGCACCGGGTCCGGTAAATTGTCCGTTAAGATCACCGCCGCCGCTGCCGATGCTTAAAAGGCCGGATTGAACATTGATTTGACTGGACCCGGGAATGCTGCTGAAAGTTGTAAAAATACCCGCACTGGTTGAAACATTGACATTTAAAACCCCTTCATTGGCGAAAGCGCCAAATCCTCCGGAGGCGAACCAATTTTTTCCGTCAGCCAAGGCGTTGAAGGTACCCTGGGATGTGTTGGTGAAAAGCCCGCCTGAACCTGTTTGAACATTATCATTCAGCCAGTTGGCCACACCTGAATTGGTGATCTTTGAGTTAAGTTGTTTGGTGGTTCCACTGTTGATCTCAATGCCAATTAAAACTTCTATAGGTCCCGATCCGGTTAAGGTGCCTCCTGTCCACTGGAGAGAGTCGATTTGACAGTTGGGCACATCAAAATTTACAGTCCCCCCCGAAATTACCACATCAAAGGTGTTGCCGCCATTGCATGGCACTTCACCGGTACTTCCCAATCCATCGATATTCCACTTCAGCGGATTGCTCCATGTACCGCTGCCTCCTACCCACACCGCCGTCTTATCCGCCGCTTCGGCATCTCCGCTTTGGGTGAAGGTTGCGCCTGTTACGATCAATAAGAGAAGAACGACCCGGGAAACGGATTTGAGAAACATGGACAGGACTCCTTGTTGGGCACCAATAAAAAAAGACCTGTAAAAACCGGTCTTTGGGGATATATATGGAACACGCTGGCAATTGTGCGGACAGTCGGATAACACGCCGTCTCCTTGAAGGTGATAGTGTTATTGCAGAACCGACAAGAATGTCTATTTGATATTCCTGTCTCTAGTCATTGGGGGATTGCACGGAAGGCGGGAACGGCGGTGAATCGATACTCAAATACGCAAGGAAACGTTTCTTGGGCTGTCGGTACGTTGGTGGTACTCAGGCGTGGCATACAACTCTCCCCCGAGCCGGCGGCCGCGTCCACAAAAAAGACCGGCTTTCGGCCGGTCGGTCGTGTTACTTTATTTTGTGTCCGCGTATCGCGGTAACGCCTGATATGTTTCGCATAAAATTATTATATTCTTCAATTTCTCAAAGTCAAATTCTTGTTGAGCAGCGCCCAATTTTATCGGGCGCTGCTCTTGAAAAAAATTCATTCAATTAAGACAGCAGCGTCGAGAGTCGTCAATAACTCTTCGGCATATAAAACCCCGTCCTGCTCACCGCTTGGCCGTAGCCGACATTGATGCGGATGGTGTTCGGGCGGTAGTAGCCGCTGATCTTTTTGAAGCGGATCCGGTAACGGCCTTTCGGGACGACGATCGTGTCGCCGCTGTCTTTCCATGACGTGTCCGGTCCGCTGCTCAGGCGCCACTGGGCCCCGGCCGCAGCCGCGGCGGAGGGCTGGATGGTGACGGTCACCGATCCGTCCGTGCGTTCCACATAATCTCCGGTCACCGTAACAGGCGCGTCGATCACCGTCACATACTGATTGGCGGGCTTGTCAAAGCCATGCAGTCGTTTGAAGACTACCTTATAAGTGCCGGGCCGCAGGTTGTCGATGGTCTCTCCGCTGTCATGCCAGCCGGTGTCCGGCCCGCGCCGCAGGCGCCATTGCGCCCCCGCCGCGACCGCCGAGGCCGGGGTGATGTTCACCGTAATGGACGGCGCCTGCGGTTTCAGGTACTGAGACAACAGCATCGTCAGCGACGTGTCGGCGATATGCCGGGCCGTGGTATAACGGGCGAACTTTTGCTGGAGGGTCTGCGCGCTGTCTACGGTGACATCCGGCAGGTCCGCGTCATCGATCTCATGCACAAACAGCCCCCAGTTGGCCAGCGACGGATGGGTTTTGTAGGACCACATCGCCCAGCTCCAGCCTTCATTCGTATAATTTTGCATATGGGTGAGCCAGTTGGCGCGGTGGTCGAACCCGTTGAACTCGCCGACCAGGACCGGGACATTGTACTGGGACTGCTTGGCGTTGGTGATTTTGCCGAAGAGATACTCTTCATGGCCTTCCGTGCTGCAGATTCCGTTGATGTTGCCTTCCTCATCGAACAGGAAGCAATAGTAGTGGACCTGGTACATCACGTTCTGCCAGCTGTAGTCGTCCGGATCGGGCAGGGTGTTCCAGTCGAATTCAGACGGGATCGTCTCCATGACGATCAGGTGCTGGCTGTCGTTGGCCCGGATGGTGTCGTAGATGGCGTCGTACAAAGTCCACAGGCCGTTGTCTGCCACAAAGGTCGGGTCATGGTCGTCGGCGCCAAACGGCTCGTTAAGGATATCGTAGCCCACGACCACGGGATTGTCTTTGTAGCGTTCAGACACCGCATCCCAGAATGCCACGGTGCGGGCGCGATAGTCCTCGCCGAGCGACGAGTCCTCGAACAGTTTGTTGTAATCCATCCGGCCGGCATGATGCTCCTCGCTCTGGGCCCCGGGCGCGCCGTGCAGATCGAGCAGCACGTACAGGCCGCGGTTGGCGCAGTGGCGGATCACCTCGTCAATCTTGTCAAACCGGGTGAAATTGCCGGACGCGTCTTCGACGACGCGGTAGTAAATCGGCAGCCGCACGAAATTGGCGCCGGTGCGCATGATATGGTCGAAGTCCATTTCGGTGATGTAGGCGGCCTGATAATCGAGCAGCAGGTCGTCGTCGCCGAAACGGGCGATCAGGTTTTCCCGGATTCCGTAGTCATCGTCATCCGTGGCAATGGACCCGGTGAAGTTCCCACCGATGCCGGTAAACTCCGGCTCGATCAACAGCAGGTTCCCCAGATTGATGCCGCGCAGGACGAGTGTGCTGCCCTGCCCGTTGTCTTCCCTTAACTGCTGGCCCGAGGCCTTCACAAAGAGACCGGGACGGTAGCTGACCGCCGGGCTCCAGTCCGTCTGATCAACGATCTGTCCGCCGACTTCTCTGACGGCGCGGACGCGGTAGTATGCATAATCCTCGGCCTGACCGGTGAGGACCGTCGACGGACCGTCGTACAACAGCGACCACGGACCGTTGGGATCTTCGGCGGACTCCACCTGGTACTGAGTCCCCTGGCCCGTCATGATGAAGGCGATGTCGCCTTCAGCCAGGGCGTCGTAATCAATGACCGGCTGCGGCGGCTGATACAGCACGGGGCTCTGCCAGTCGCTGACGTAACGGTTCGGATTAAGGAAGGAGGTTTCTTCGCTCCAACGGACCCGGAGATACTTCGGGCTCAGTCCGTTGTACCCGAACCCGGTGGCACTGCCGGTGAAGATCGTTTCCCAGCCCTCATCCCCGTCGTCACTGCGCTGAACTTCATACGCGTAGGCCCCGGACACGGCGCCCCACGCAATATTGCCGTCCGGCAGCACCTCCTTGTCGAGGGCGGGGGCCCCGCGCGTGGCGCGGATATCGTCGAAGTAGTAAACCCCTTTCCAGTACACCTGGAACTGGATTTTGTTGATGTTTGTCAGGTCGAGCGACGGCGGCAGTTCATCAAAGGGAACGGTCAGTTTGGTCCATTCCCCGTAGAACGCGCGCTCCGTGGTCCAGTAAACGACCGGGTCTTCAAAATGCTGGTCGTGATCGAAAAACTGCACAGCCAGATTGTTGGCCAGGCCGTTCTCGGCGAGATTGTAGACCCAGAACGTCAGCCGGTCATTAAACTCCGGATTGAGGTCCACATGCCAGTACGACTGTTCGTCATTGACGGCGTCATAACTCTTGACCTGGGCCCTGACCCCGGTGCCCGCCCAGTTTTCGGTGGCGTTGAGCCGCCAGGCGGTTTCCCCTTCATAGACGTATTCCTCCTCGATACCGATGGTCCCTTGCAGTCCGATGGTCCCGCCCCAGGCCCAGCCGCAGTCGCCGGCGTCGGCGCAGTCTTCAAAGGCCTGATACACCCGGTCCTTGGCCGTGACCTCGAAGTCATCGAAATAATAGGTCCCCGCGTCGTAGTTGAAGATCTCGATCTTGTTCACATGATTCAAATCAAAGCCGTCCGGGAGCTGGCTGAACAGGACTTCGATCTGCGTCCACTCCTGATACGCCGCGCTTTCGGTCGTCCACACGTCAAAACCGGTGGAAAAAGTCCCGGTATCCGACAGTTTGAGCAGCACGGTGTTGTCGGCGGGAGTGGCGGGATCCGACCAGACCCAGAAGGTCAGGCGGTCGTTGATATCCGGCCGGAAGTCCATATCCCAACGCTGCGTCTGCGATTGCAGGCCGGTCCCGGCAAACATCTGTCCGGAGCTGACCTTCCACGCGCGGGTGCCGCCGTGGACCTGTTCGGTGGAGAGTTCCGCCGTCGCGCCCGTGTAGGCCCATCCGTACTCATCCGAGCCGTTACCCGGTTCGAAGTCCTGGAAGACCGAAACGTCGGCCTGGCCGTCGGGGGAGCCCGTTTTGAAATAGATGTTGTACCCGGCGGTATGGTTGTCCTGCCATACGGCGTACATCTCCCCGCCGCCGCTCATCGCGAGATCGGGGAAGTCGCTGTTATAGCCCCCGTTGCTGACGTCGATATCCTCCGCCTGCCACGTCACCCCGCCGTCTTCGGAATATTTGGCGTAGATCGTCTCCCACGGTTCCACATTTTCCCATAGCGCGCCGACCTTGTTTCCCGCGGCCTTGAGGGCGTAGTGGTCCTGTTCGGTGTCATGACTGGTGTTGATTTGGACCTCGGAATCAAAGGAATTCCCCCCGTCCGTGGACCGGCGGAAACGGATCGTATGGTACGGCGCGTTGCTGATATCGATCCAGGACACATACACCCGCCCGCCGCTCGCCGCCTGCACCTGCGGGTACGCGCCGGTGGTCGTAAACCACTGGCGCGAGGGCCAGGTTACACCGTAGTCCGCGGAATGATTGTAGTAGACATAGTCCTGGTAAGACTGCCCGTCAAAGGAGTGCCAGATCACGTGGACATTGCCGCCGTTGTCGCAGGCGATTTGCGGGCCGCCGGCGTGTTTGGCAAAGGAAGGCGGTTCGATGCGCTGTTCCTGCCCCCAGGTCTCACCGTAGTCGTCCGAAGAATTGAAATAAACGTATTTCCAGCCGCCGCTGACGCCGTCTCGCCCGTCCGCCCAGGCAGAGTACACATGGCCGCCGTCATCCATACAAATCTGAATGCTTCGCTGGGTCTGTCCGCCGACCGGGTTATTGGTGTTGATCTTGACGTGCGTGCCCATCCATGTCGCGCCGTAGTCCGCGGAACAGTTGCTGTAGAGATTAAGCGGAAACGATCCCCCCTCGCTCGCCGCCAGGCAGACGTGGCCGGACTCATCGTGGTCCATGTCCACGTCATCCACCCACCAGCCGGGTTCGCCGACGTTGACCGTCTGCGTGGACCAGGTCGCGCCGTAATCGGAGGACGACCCGAAAGCCACATATTTGGCGCTGTTGAGGATGTAAATCCAGGTGACGTAAACATGACCGGACTGGTCGGTGAGGATCTTGAGGTCTTTCAGATAGGAACTGCCGGGGATTTCGAGGAAGGTGTCGCTGCTCTGCCAGGTGCCGCCGTTGTCGTGGGAATAATTGAGGTAAACGCCGGCTCCGCTGCGTTCGTCCTCCCATGCCACGTACACATGACCGGCGTTATCGGCCGCGACCTTGCCTTTGACGGCATTGAGACTGGTCGGTTCATGATCGACGCGGATGTTCGGGCCGTCGAATCCCGCCCAAGCGGTCCCGGCAGCCAGGACGACACCCAGCCCCAGTGCAATGATTATCTTTTTCATAACGCTCTCCCCCGGTTACGATTTTGGATAACTGGATATATGACGCGGGCGGTGGCCCTGGTCTGTATTATGGATGAACGGGACCGCGAAGCGCGGCCGTCATGATAGTTGACGGCAACGGTCGCAAAGTCTGACAAATTTTATGAAAAAAATATTAAGGTCGTGTCCGGCGGGTGTCTTTGACTTGATCATACACCGAATCAAGCTCTTTGTAAAATTGAGAATTTTTCAGCCCGAGCTTGAACAGGGAGACCCGGATCAGCTGGAACCGGCGCATTAAAAACGCCAGCTGGGAGTCGGTGAAGCGGCCGGAATTAGCCTTAAAGGCCGCGCCGAATTCTTTCAGCGGGGCCTCCGCCTGCAGGCGGTCCGACTCCACCAGGGCCTGGATCAGGTCCAGCGTCAAGATACAGCGCAGGAACAGATGCCCGGCATCCCCGGCTGAGACGTACGACAAGGCCTTCCGGTATTGCTCCGCCGCCAGGAAATAATCGCCGCGCTCGATGTGCAGGTCGCCGTTATGCTTGATGCGCAGCGCCTTGACGCCGGGCGCGAGCCGGCCGTCCACCGCGCGCAGTCCTTCCTCGTTGCGGGTAATAAAATCTTCCCACACATAGGTCGGCACGCGTTCATTGGCAAAGATCACCTTCAGCAGGGCCTCCTCCTCGCCGGTTATCGTCACCGTCTGCTCGGTCACGACGGCCTGCCGGGAACGTTCTGTTATCCGGTCCTGCCTGAGGACCAAGACGGCGGTCAGTATCCCGGCCAGTAGCAGGACGCCCGCAGCCAGCGGTGCCAGACGGCGCAGCCGGGGATATGTTTTTTTACCGACGATGACGGTGGCCGGGTCGCCGTAGAGAATGTAGTTCGCCCAGGTCAGCTGATGCGCGCCGGCAGCGGAGGCGGCCTGCTGCCGCGCCGTCTTTAAAGCGGATCCGATGGCGTCGCCTTTCAGAAGTCGGGCGTAGAATCCCGCGGCGAATGTCCCCGCCGAGGCATCCGGGACGTTCCAGAGGGTCCCGACGAAGTGGCGGACACCGTTGAGGATGAAGGCATTGGCGATGCCGGATATCTCCTCCCCGGCCCGGTGCAGTGTATCGTTGTGCCCGTCAAACGCTGACCGGCAGGAATTGGAAAAGACCAGCACCGGCTGGCTGTCCCGGGCACCCAGCCGCTGGATGTCCGTGATCGACCAGACGCCGTCGGTCAGGACCCAGCCCCCCTTCTGCGGCGCCTGCGGATCAATCTCGCTGTGACCCGCGAAATGCACGATGTCGTAGCGGTGCAGATGCCGCTCCACATAGTCGCGTGAAATCCGGGCGGATTTGGTGGAGATCTCCAGACGGTCTTTGCCCGGCTCCAGTTTTTTGCGGAGGTCCTGCATCTCCTTTTGCGCCGCGGGCAGATTTCCGCAGGGGTCGGCCAGTATCAGCAGACGGTACGGGCGGCCGGCGGTCCGGTGGCGGCCGGGCCGGTGCGGCCTGCGGGTGCGCATCTGGCGGCCGACATTGAACTTTATACAGAGGAAATCCCCGCCGGTATGCGCCAGCTCCCACGGGATGCCGAGCAATCCTTCGTCAAGAATCAGCAGCAGATGTTCCGCCCGGGATTCGGTGAGCGCCGCGCGGATCGTGCCGGGAATCAACAGTCCGAAAAGTTCCCGGCCGGCCGCGGTTAACTGCGCGTTGATATCCGGATCGAACCGGCCGAGCTCATGCGCGCGCTGAATGAGGCCGTAAACGCGCTGTGTGGCGGATTGAATCGCGGGAAACGAAACGGGATGGTCTTCCACCCCGCGGACTGCCGAGCGGGTATCGTGCAGACTGAGCGTCATCTGCCCGTCGCGGGCCTGCACGTCCAGTATGAGGGATGCGCCGCGCTCAGCCATGCGTAGTCAGGTTTATTTTAACGGCGCCCAGCAATGTGTCGTCCTGCCGCAGTTCCACAAAATATTCCCCGTCGCCCACCTCGTCAAAGGCGATGCGGCCCCGGGCGCTCAGATGCGACTCGAGCTCCTGTCCTTCAAGTAAAAGTAATCCGCGGACGCCGTCGGCGTCCCGGCCGGTGTCTGCCCGGCGGAGGCAGACCGTAATCTGGCGGTTATCCGCGCGGATGCCGACCGCCACCTGAATGTCCAGGTCCCCCACCCGCTTTTCGACCAGGATATTTTGTTTGGGAGCGAGCGATTCCCCGCGCAGCATGACCGGTTCAGCCGTTTGCGGACCGCACAGGACGTCGGCCGCGGTGGACAGGCGCCGGAACGCGCCGGCTGTGATTTCCGCGAGGATGTCGATAAACAGCGCGCCGTAACGGGGATGGACGAGATCTTGTGCGCGGCGGACCACGTGCTTGGGGACACCGGTGCCGGCATTCGGATCGAAATCGCCGACGATCTCGCGCAGGTCATCCAGTTCTTTCTTGAAGTCCGGGTCGTTTTTCATCGCCTCTTCGATCCGCTCTTTTTCACCGGCGCGGCACACCCCTTCCAGATACCGGGCGACGGCTTCATCGGTGATGTTGAATTTTTCGGGTGTGTTGTCCCTCGGCATAGTTGACGGATACTTTCGCAGTTTCTAATGAACTTTTTTCACTAATTTCCGCAGTTTCTCCAGCGCCCGCTGGATCCGGGCCCGGGCGGTTTCCACCTTCAGCCCCAGCTCGTCCGCGATTTGATTGACACTCAGCCTTTGAAATATTCTGAGATCGATGATCCCCCGGTCCTTTTCCGGGAGCTGAGGCATACAGCGGCGGACCAGTTCGATAAGATCATCGCTGATCGCCTGCTCCAGCGGTGAAGCCTCATCGGTGTCGTCGGTCCGGGCCGTGACCATGAATTCGTCGAACGAACACTGGCTGCGGCGCCGGCGGAGATAATCGACGGTCAGATTAAAGACGATCCGTCCCAGATAGGTGGACAGCATGGCATCGCCGCGGAAGGCCCGCAGCCGGCGGCTGTTGTCTTCCAGCAGACAGAGAAAGAAATCGTTGTGCAGGTCCTCCAGCTCTTCCGGCTGAAGCGCCGCCCCGTTCTTGTGCGCGCAGCGGTGCATGACGTGATAAACCAGACCGGTGTAACGCGTAACCAGCAGGTCCCACGCGGGCTTGTCGCCGTCAAGGCAGCGGCCGACCAGGTCCCGTTCCGTTATGTTGTCATTGACCGCCATATTCATTGAGGTAAAGATAATTTAAAAGCGTCAAGCCGTGCCGCTCATAAACGGTCCGGCAGACTTCCGGATTTTCCGGGTGACAGGCCAGCACGTATTCCCGCTGGAGGCATTCCTTGTCCTTTTGCGGCGAAAAACTGGAGGCAACCTCGATATCGTCGTAATAGTATGTCCCGTCCCAGTAATTATAAAACTCGATCTTGTCCACGCGTTCCCAGTCAAAGTCGTCGGGCAGTTGCCGGAACAGAATCTCAAGACGGCTCCACTGCCGGTCGGCGGCCTTGCCCTCCGTCCAAATCCCGATGCCGTCGCGTTTGTAATTGCCCTGGTCGAAGAATTTGACCATGACCGTGTGCGGCCCGGGTCGCGACGGAGCGGACCAGATCCAGAACGTGAGCCGGTCGTGGCATTCGGGGACGAAATTGATGTGATAGGTTTGGGTTTGAGACGGGATCCCGGTCCCGCCTTGAAGAGGTTCTTCGACTGGCAGCGTGTAGGCCCAGGCGCGTCGTCCGGAGTGGACCGGTTCGTCATCCCCGGTCAGGCGGCCGAAGGCCCCGCCGAAGGCCCAACCGTATTCGGGCTGGTGCCGGCCGGTCTTGACCGGTGTGCCGTTGTCCGGTTCAAAATTTTGATAGATCATGACCGCGTCGGCGCGGGACGCCAGCAGCAGGATCACAAACAGAATTCCCCAACGGCCTGGATACATAACGGAGTATCACGGATTAAAGGTTATTTGCTATCAAGTGAATTTCGTAATCATCATACCACAGGGCGCAAGGGGGGAACAAAAAATTGAGGTGGGGGGGTGTTAATTGGTAGCGAGGGTGGTGAGTGATGGGTGATGAGTGATGGGTGGTGACTGGTGAGTGGTGATCGTAGCAGGCGAAACTCCTTGCCTGCGTTCTTCACCTCCGTCAGGAAAAAGATGATGGTGCTGAGTGATGGTCGCATCAGACGTAACCCGCCTCCTGCGATCATCACCCGGCACTCACCACTCATCACTTAGTTGCAACTTACTCAAACAAACTCTTCGTCGCCTCTCCCGACCCTGAGGATGGACGCGCATGCCTCCCCTTCGCATTCTCTTCGATAATTTTCAGCAACTGGTCACTCGCCTCTTTGGGCTGACCGAGTTGTTTGTGGAGTTCAGCCAGCGTAAAGCGGATCGCATTGCGGCCGCCCTGGTCCTCAACGATCTTCAGCGTCTCGTTGAGGACCTGGACCACCCGTTCGGATTCGCCGTTTTCCACGTACAGATCCTTAAGACTGTTTTGCGCCAGGCCGATGGCATTGGTGGGGTCTTCGATGACGTCGATGAAGTTGGCGAGAAAATCGACCCAGCCCTGCATGACCTGCAGGTTCTCAAGCTGGTTCTCCTTCTGTCCCAATGCCGCGGCCGGACGCGCGTACAGGGCGGCCGCGCCGAACAGGCAGGCGGTCAGGATGACTATGGATACACTTTTTTTCATGAGGTTCTCCTTGTTTTACAGTTTGATCTTGGGAAATACGAGGGATACACCCTCGGTCAGTTTGGGTGTCGCCGGAAAGGCCGGCATCGGACTGGGAGACAAGGCAGGCGCTTTGCCGGCGAGGGGCCAACCTCTCTCCAACAGTCCGCTGAAATCCGGATAAACGGCCGGCGTATGCTTGGCCAGCCGGGATATTTTGTGATCGGGTCGCTGTTGTGCCACCGGCGCGCGCGGTCGGCGCGGTGCATCCGGTGCCGGATGCCGTAACAGCAGTAAGAGAAGCATCACCAGTGCCCCGCCCACGGCCAACCGGCGCAAAAGTCCGAAGACCGGGCGGCGTTCGTTTTCGGCATCGATGCGTTGATTGACCTCAACAAGGAAGGCCTCTTCGTTCCCGGGATCCGTTTGTGTGCCGGCATCGGCGTTCAGCCGGGCGCTGATTTGCGACAATTGTTCAAAGCGAGTCCGGCAACGGGGGCATTCCTTAATATGGGCCTCGACCCGGGCCCGGTCTTCCGCGGGCAGTTCATTTAAGATGTAGGCGATCAGCCGGTCTTGATCATGTTTACCGCTCATAGTCGTTCTCCGTTTGTAAGAGCCCGGACAGTTTTTTCAAGGCCTGGAACAGCAGGGCCTTGACCGTGCCTTCCTTGCATTTCATGACGTCGGCGGTTTGCGCGACGCTGAGTTTTTCATAGACGCGCAGGATCACCACCTGCCGCTGCCGTTCGGGCAGGGCGACCACTGCGGCGCGCACCGCGACGTGCCGTTCGGCGGTGATCATCTCTTCCCGGCGGTTGCCGGAGGGCGCCGAATCGGGCTGCGGCGGTTTTTCTCTGTACTGATGACGGTAAACCTTACGCCGCACCCCGCGGCTGAGGTTCCAGGTCGTTTGGTACAGCCAGGTGAAGAACTTCGCCTTGAATCGCCAGCGCGGCAGTTCACGCCACGCGAGCACGAAGACCTCCTGGGCCACGTCGCGGGCCTCCTCTTCATCGTCAATGAGCCGTTGCGCCAGCCGCCGCACCGCCGCCTGATGCCGTCGCACGAGCTGATTAAAGGCGTCGCGGGAGCCGTGCTGGATTTCCAAAATAAGCTGTGCGTCGGGGTCAGTTATTTCTCTCGTCATGAGCCGTCCCTGCGGTTCGGGTGCCTTTATCTGTTAGTGCATCTAATGGCTGAAAGGTTTAGCCGGAGGTGAAAATATTATAGCGTTGATATGAAAATCCGGCTAAATGAGACCCGGATGGTGACGTGGATTCGGGGGGTGTTTGTTGCAGCGACTAATGGGAGATCAGTTTTGCCCGGACAGCCGCGGGATCTGCGGGCCCAAACCGATCACCTCAATCCACAGCGACTTGCGGCCTTTCAAAAAATCCCGCGTTCGATTCACGGGATCACCTAAAAGGGGGCTGATGGGGCATTTTTTACGATCTTGTTGGACTTCGTCAACTTATTCGGTTCGGGTGACGATATGTGTCCCCGGACGAAGCTCGGCGGATGCTTCGGTATGGGATACGCTGGGAGAGGTTCCTTCCTCCAGCAGCTTCTTGGCCGTGGCCACGGCGTCTTCGGCTTCGATAATGGTATCTTTCTTGACACTCTCATTGCGGGAAATCAAGAAGAATAAGACGTTGATCGTCTGGAGCACGATTTGGACATCGAGCAGGATCGACATGTTCTTGATATAGAACATGTCAAATTCAAATTTGTATTCCGCATCCTCTACGGACGCACTGTAGGGAAACTTAACCTGGGCCCAGCCGGTGAGCCCCGGCTTGATGGCGTGGCGCAGCGCGTAAAAGGAGATGTGCTGTTCATACTTATGAGACAGCTCCATCGCCTCCGGACGCGGTCCCACGAAACTCATATCCCCGATGAGAACATTCCAGAGTTGCGGCAGCTCATCAATGCGGACCCGGCGGATAATACGGCCGACCCGCGTCACACGGGCGTCTTTGACGGATGTGTACAGCCCGCCCTGCTTTTTCTCGGCATCCACCACCATGGACCGGAACTTGAACATCATGAATTCCTTGCCATGCTGCCCCATCCGTTGTTGCTTGTAGATCAGCGGGCCCTTGGAATCCAGTTTGATCAAGATGGCCGTGATCAACATGACAGGAGATGCCAGCACAAGCCCGAACAGCGCCAGGGCAATATCACAATACCGCTTAAATCGGGTGTACAAATGGCGGGCCATCCCGTTGATCGATGTAAAGACGATCCACCCCAACCGCACGTGCGCCATGGGGATTCTCCCCGTGGTCAATTCATAAAAGGTCGACGCATCCAGGATCTTCACCCGAGACATCTTGGCGGCCAGCAGCCGGTCCAGCAGGTCCTTTTCTTTCACCGACTTGATGGCGACGACAACGATATCAATACTGTCCTGTTTTGCCATCTCCGGCAACCGCTCGGTTGGGCCGAGGACCTCGACCCCATGTACGAAACCATGATGTTTGTCCTGATCATCATCCAGAAAACCGATGATGTCCAGGCTTTCCACGTACCGGGCTATCTTGCATACATACGCCCCGAGTTTCCCGGCTCCCATGATGAGGACTCGCTTGCGCTGGATTCTTGTGCGGCACAGCTGATCAAAGAGCGTCCGCCACCCGCCCACAAAGACGAGGGTATAGCCCGCGCACAAGATCGCGAGCCAGCGGGCGATGCGCAGAGGAAAAACAAAATACGACAGGGCCGAGCTCATCAGGAAACCAAAGCCTACCGCGGCGCACAGCCGTGAAAGGAAAAAGGCGCTTTTGGACCGGTCGCCGGTCTCATAGAGGGTGAAGGCATAAAAACTGATTACGTAGATGATCGCTATGGCCAACATCGGCCATTGGTAGAGGGTCCAGGCCTGAGTGAAATTACCATAGCGCGTCAGGCCGGCGAAGTGAAAGGCCGTGAACAGCATCGCACAGTCCCCCAGAAGCGTACACCATTGCCGCGCCTTATTTCTTCTACTAAACATAAATCCTTTTTCGCATTGCGTTTTTTGCTCCACTTATACACGCTTTGCCCATTACAATACTGACCAAGCTCCCATACATACTTCGCCTCAAGCTTTGTCCCGTAGCTGTTCGGTAAATGATTACGGAGTGTTCGGAACCGTCGGAGGCGTGAGTGCCTTTGGCGGTTTGGGGTCGCGGCATAAAAAAATCCCCCGTTCGATTCAAGGGATCCTTAAAACCGGTTCGGGTTACGGTATGTGGCTCCGGACTCTGCGGACTCGCAAAAATACGTCGTTTCATAGCAATAACACGGTTGTGATCGTCAGGGTGCTTTTTTTACTGGGTGTTTACTGCAGAAACAGGGCAATGGATTCATTGCCGACGCATGGGCTGTTCCACAAGACGTGATTTAGACCGAACGAATAAGTTTAAGTCGGTTCCCGGGAAACGAAGTCGGGAAACCTGCTTTTTCGGATTAACCGCGATCGGGAGGATCGCGGACGTACCGGGATGACGCGGTCAGGATGGCCAGGTATCGGATTCACTCAGTCAAACGGTATCAGGCAGGCAAACAATTCAGTACGAAACAATCTCGGAAAACCACGTATCAGAGAGCGTATTATACGATGGGTATTTCAATTTTTCAAGTATTATCATTTTATCACATTTAATGGACGAACGTATCCATCAGGAATGCGTTATATACGTTGAACTTAGGGCTGATTCGGAGCGGTCGGCGTCTTGGGCGGCGTCGGTGTTTTCGGGGGCTTGGGCGGTTTCGGAGGCTTGGGCGGCTTCGGCGGTTTGGGTTGAACCGGTGACGCCGGAGACTCCGGACTTGTGGGCGGCGTCGGGGGTGTGGGCGGCGTCGGTTCTGTCGGGGCCTGGGGCGCACGCGGTGCACGCGGAGACACTTGGGCGATGCGCCAAGCGGCCTCAGCGCTGAGCGCCGGCCACATCGTTGCCGTGATACTGAGTGTGAGAAGGGATGTCAGGATGTATCGTGTGAGGTTCATGGTCACTTTCTGCCACGGGTGTCTTTTCAATACGGATAATGTACACGCATTTTGGGGGGAATGCAAGGGGAAATTTTAAGTGTTCGCCTGGTGTGTGTGTTTGGGCGCTTTGTTTCCGTAAGACGTTAGACGTAGGACGTTCTGTTGCCCGTTGCGCTTTGTTCCCGTAAGACGTTAGACGTAGGACGTATGACATAATATTGACCGTTATGCCATTTTAGTGAATCAGTTTCCTGGCGAAATACGCCAATAGATCATACTAACGTCCCACTTCTTACGTCCCACGTCCCACGGGACTCGCAAACGTCCCACGTCTAACGGTATCGCACTCAAGAGTACCCGCCAGACATGCAAATACAAGCATGTTCGCCGGTATATGAAAATTAAAATCCACCAACCCGTGCAGCATCAGAGACAACATCCCCACACCCGCTCCCAGGCGGGTCATTTCCGGCAGGCGGTGCTCCCCTTTCTGCCGGCCGAAGCTTCGGCGGAGGATGACAATGATCCCCCACAGCATGATCGGAACGGCAAGCAAGCCCGTCTCCGTGGCGATCTGAAGATAGTCGTTGTGGACATAGTGAAACGTCACCGACAGACCGGGCGGACGGTAGCGCGGAAAGGCCCAGCGGAAGGTCCCGATCCCGGTGCCGGTCCAGGGATGATCCCGCACGATCGGCAGGCTGTGCCGGACGATCTCCATCCGGCCCGTCGTCAGTGTGCTTTCCTCGCCCACTTCGAGGGTATGCAGGCGGTAGGCGACGCGGTCCTCGCCCAGGCCGAGGAACAGAACGAAAAACAGCAGCCCGCCCACAAAGGCCCACAAGGTCCATGATGGCACCCTTCTGCGCCGGATCAGCACCGCGCAGCCGCAGAGCGCGGCCAGGGCAAACGACCCCCATCCCCCGCGCGACTGACTCATCAGAAAGGCCGTGATCATCACGACCAGGGCGCACGCCAGCAGGAACCGCCATTGTTTCAATTCAAACGCGCTGTTGACGTCTTCCCGGCCCAATCCCAGCAGAAAACCGAGGGCGAGAGCCATGGCCATCTCCAGGAAGCCGGCAAAGTGGTTGTGATTGACGAAGGTGGCAGACATCTGCTGCGGGTTTACCCACCAGCTGTTATTCAGGTGAAAGAATGATTGTCCGATGCCCAGCAATGACAACGAGGTCCCGGCGGCGATCATCACGATGTAAAAAAGCATGCGCCGCCGACTGTCCAGTCCGTTGACGGCCAGATAGTAAGCGGCCACACAGGCCAGGACCTTGGCCAGCGCCAGGAGGCTCGCATAGGGATAGATGCTGAAGTATGTCGAGACGCCTGCCAGCGCCACAAAGAGCCAGACCGGCGCGTCGAGCGCCGTGCCCTTGAGGCGCCAGCCGCTGCGATTGTTCATCCGCCAGCACCACAGAAAGAGCAGTCCGGCGATCATCAACTGGCTCACGGCCGCTGCCCAGGTCTGCACCCCGCCGAAGGCCATGAGGAGGATGAGGATTGTGGCCGACAATCCCCGCAGGACGGTTGTACGCGTGCGGCCGGATCGTTTCATCGGACCCACGCCCTTTCGATGTGCAACTGCAGCGCCAGGGTTTTCAAGCTTCTGTGTTCGTTATTGGCCAAGGTAACGCTCAGGACCTTGAGGCCGGCGGGGCCGTTGACTTCGAATACGTAATCCGTCCACTCCTCCGAATCCACGAAGCGGTGGCCGATCAGCCGGCCGTCGAGTTCGACGATCATAAACGGCGGCACCGCACCCGCCGGGTATCCGCGGGCGCGGACGGTTACGGTGGATTTCCCTTTGGGGAGGTCGACCAGGGCGTCCACGGTGCCGGCGTCGTTCAGCTTGCCGTCGGTGAAGCGGGTTCTCCCGTCGAGCGACATTCCCAGCCACTGGTCGGGTTGGACGACGTCCCGCTCCCCTTCATATTCAGCGAGCCGCTCCTTCAGTTCGGACAGTAAGGCGGCTTCGGGTGTACCGAGCAGTTTGTCGCGGAAGGCTGCCGCGATCAGGGTCGTGCCCCGCGGGCCGGTGAAGTAGTCTTTGTCGAGGGCTATGACTTCTTTGAGATTGTGGAGGTCCTGTTCCAGAAGCGCGTGTCCCGCCTCGGCGATCCGGAAGGTGGTGTCACCACCATATGGATCGAGGCGGCGGGCGGTCCGGAAGTCATCGAGTGCTTTATTGACATTTCCGGCGGCGAGCTGATAGCGTCCTTTTTTGACAAGGCATTCCGCGCAGGCCGGATTGGCCTCATATGCGCGGGCATACAGCGGCCCAACCCGGTGTAAGTCGCTTTCATCCCCGGCAGCCTCGGCCTTCGCCCACAGAAAATCCGCGTAACCGACGAGGTATTCAGAAGAAATCGGCACCAGGGCTGCGGCGCGTGCGAATCCGCGTTCCGCCCGTTCCCACTCCCCTTCCCCCCACTGCCGCTGGGCGGTGCGGAAGGAGACCTCGGCGATTAACGGTGCACTCAGTGCCGTGAATATGGCTCCAAAGATGGTGATGAGCAGGAGGTTTATTGGGAAGCGCTTGATTGTGCGAAGGTTTTTAGACATAGGTATTGCATTTAACAGGTAACGTAATGGGTAATGTGTGATGGGTAATGTGTCGAGTATCCATACAGTGGTTGTAATTAGTTAGATAATTATACTTCCCTATCACGACTGATATGCGACGCATCACGCATTACTCATTACTGATTATTATCCACTTTACACAAGTGCTCCACGACAAATGCACTAAAACCCCTCCCCCAAAAATTCACCCCCAACTTCAGATACTCCAGCCCCACCAGTTTGCGCATACCGGGGTCTTTCCACCATTGGTCCGGATCGAAGCCGCTTTCGCGGACATAGCGGTAGGTCAGTTCGATATCCTCCCCGCGAAAGGTCCGGTCAAAGAGCATCGCCGCCCGGCGCATGTGGTAAGGTGAACTCAGCACGATCGCCGAATGGAATCCGCGCTCTTTGAGGATCGGTTTGACATAAATCGGATGTTCGAAAGTATGGCGGGATTTCTCCTCCCAGATGATATCGGGGAGAGTAATGCCGAGCCTTCCGGCCTCATGGCGCATATTACGCTCTATTTCACCGCGGCTCGAAGGCCTTGAACCGCTGACGACAATATTTTCCGCGGATCCCACCTTCACAAGCCGCACGGCCTCCTCCATCCGGTCCCGGCTCCCTTCGAGGACCACAATTACGTCTGACTTTTTCAAGGTGTCGTTCACTATGAGGAAGTTTCCCACGGTGCGGAGAATGGGGTGGCGGGCCAGGTAGGCGCATGTTGGTAGCAAGGCCAGTATTACGGCTATACATATCAGTTTCTTCTTACTTTCAGATTTATGGGAACGGATGTGATTATTCACTTTATTTGTCCGGCGACTGCGTGTTGCCGTGCATCAATACTTGAATAGCCAGGCAAATCAATTAAATTGTAGCCTAGCCCTCGATCACTGCCCGCCAGCGTTCGCTGAGGGTTTCCAGACCGTAGACCGTATTCATAGCGTGCAAGGCGCATTTACGCTTGTCGAGAATGGTCTGCGGATTAGTTGCGATCTCTCTAAGTAGTTTTACAAAACTGCCCGTGACTTCTTCTTGAGTTAATGTCTGTTTGCAGCGTAGTAAGTAGTCTTCTCCAAGAAGTTCTTCGTGAGTACGATATGGTGAGTTCGAGATAACCCAGCCTGCATTGTTCTCCAGGATTACCGATGCTAGATCGCTCCACATAGGGCAGATAGCAATAATGGGCAGCCCGGCTGCCATCATTGCGTATATTTTGCTCGGCAGGCACACTGTAGCTCCCCCCGGTTTCAATGTGGCCAGGCCTATATGCTGTTGTCGTACCACTTGCTGCCACTGCTGTGAAGGGACCGGTGGGCCTATTTTTGCCGGAACATCTCGAAGCTCTGTGGCAAGGTAATCCGCTTGAGCCCCGCTTACCAGAAAATTGAATTCAAAATTCTCCTTGAGGTCATTTGCTTGGTGACAGGCATGCACACAACTACTGAGATTTTCTGCATCATGCATATAACCGAGCTGGCCGCCATAATGTATACGTATCTTGCCGGATTGATAGGGATCATTTACGTAATCTGGATCAACAGCTGCCGAGATGTCGATAGCATGGGCCGTCTTTTTCTCTTGCCACCGCGTATCGGCATGTGCCTTAAGGAATTCACCGAGATATACCGTGCGGTCTGATTTCCTGCGATTAAAACGTGAAATTACGCCGACGAAACGCGACACCCAGGAATCCGGTTGGATCTTGCCGGCCACCTCGAGTGCATCCGGATAAAGGTCATACACAAGATTGATAATTTTTGCGCCGCTAAACCGGGAAAACAGATATGCGATACCCGGCACATAAAACGTGTTGCTGGTGACTATAAACACAGCATGGCGCGGAGCGCACAATGCCCGGACTGCCAACTGCATGGGATATAGAACGTAGGTGACCATGCGCAGCCACAATTTTCGTATGCCTCCGCGCAGGGACAAATTCCGGTATTGCTGTTCCGTCATTTGAGTGATTAGCTCGGCCTTGTAATTGGCATGTTCAACGCAGGTCTTCAGATAGCGTGTATAACCCATACCTACATTGGAACATATGTAGACAGTGGATACATTATTTGCATCCGGATTCATATTCGCTAAGGTGTGAGGTTCAGATTTCACTAGTAAGTTATGAATTAGTTTGACCTTGATTCTTCAGGGCAAAGATATTAGTTTCAATTTGAAAAAAGTAGAACATTTTACTGATGGCAAACAGATAACCGGCGCGACCGTCAAGAATACCGCCTTTAAATATGTAGGTTGCCAGAAAATAAATGACGGGGAAAATAGGCCAGGCCAACATCTTATATTTCATCTTCTGGCGTCCGTTAAGTTGCTGTGTGGATTTCAAGGTTAAAAAACGATGGGCTTCCCAAGCAGCGTATTCATTGTGTCTTGCGTAATAGTCACGGAGTTGGCGTTTGTCATAGTGTTCCAGTTTAGCCTGAAGCATCCCTGTGGAGCCCTGTACAACAGGTTGCTCATGAACCTCCATGTCCAAGCGGCTCCAACTTTCCTCCTGAATTTCCTCGTATTCAGCATGACCCACCCGGAACAGAGCTATTTTGCGCATCGGGTCTCCGTATTGCAGCAGACGCCCTAAAAACCAGTTGCGGTAGCCAATCCAGAATCCATTGTGCGACGTGTGCGGTAAAATTAGTTGAAGCTCATCAATGAACTCCTGCGTCAGACGTTCATCCGCATCTAGAAAAAGGACCCAAGGTTGCTTGGGTGGGTATTTGCGCAGCACCCAATTTCTTTTTTTTGGAAACCTACCATTCCAGTCAAACTGGAGTACACGGCGGCCATGTTGTTGGGCAATTTCTACAGTGCCGTCAGAGCTGTTTGAATCCACTACCACGACATCCTCAATAGAATCTACTGATCTTAGACATTCGTCCAAGTTGGCAGCTTCATTCTTTACCGGGATAATTACAGATAACTGTATACTATCAGTCTTGTTTTCAGTCATCACAGTCCTTGATTTGCCTATCGCCTATTCTTTTTGCCGGATTTCCGGCAACGACTGTCCACGGGGCAACGTCTTTAGTTACAACCGCACAGGCTCCTACTACAGCTCCCTCGCCGACCGTCACTCCCGGTCCCACAAAAGCCCGCGCCGCGACCCAGGCTTGAGAGGCGATCTTGATAGGTTTATGTGTAAGCGCCATAGTTGGTGATTCAATGTCATGCGAAGCGGTACAAAGAAATGTACCTTGGCTTACTATAGCCTGGTTGCCGAGAGTGATCTTGTCGACACAATAGCAATCCACCTTCTCACTGAGGCAAGAATATTCGCCCATGCTCAAATTCTCCGGAAGCCAAATACGACACGAAGGTAGAATGCTAGCTCCCTTTCCTATCCGGGCACCAAAACATCGCAAGAGGAATCTACGCCATCCGCACAGAATCCCACGTGGCGTCGGTCGAAACAAAAGAAGCCAAGCGAGATTCCATATAACACGAAGCACTTTGGACTTCCTGGAATGCCTATTTTGATAATGTTTGAGATTTAAAGTTCCCATATTACTTTCTGCTTATTTAAATGATGCAATCAGGCCTGTTTCCTCCCAGGCACCATGCATATGCAGAGATCATCTTCTGAGCAATCTTATCCCATTGAAATTGAGATTCCACCAATTTACGCCCATTGCTTCCCATGGCCACCAACTGTTCATCAGTCATCGTAAACAACTGCTCCAAACCTTGCCCTATAGACGCCGAAGACGGTTCAATTCGTATCGCTGCCTCAAACTTGAAACCTATTGGAAGATTGCAATGTTCTGTCATGAGGACGGGTAATCCATAAGACCATGCTTCCAATACCGACATCGGTAGCCCCTCGCTGAAGCTGGGAAGAATGAAGGCGTCGCCCTCCTTAAGCAGGTTATCTTTTTCGTCCCCAAATTTTGGACCGGCAAACTGGATACAACAACCGTTCGACAATCCAAGCTCTGCGGCCAGCTTTTTTAGGCCTTCCAGATGTCCGCCGTCATCCCAACCGGCTATGATCAGTTCCCATTCAGTGAGGGCGCCTGGTTTCTGGGCTTGAATCCGGGACCAGGCAGTAAATAGCTCCGACAGGCCCTTTTTGGGATGTATGCGGCCTAGGAACAACAGTGTTCGCTTCCCCTTTTTTCGTTTCGCCTTGATCGCTGAACGATCTAATTCGGGTAATTCGACGCCATTGGGAATAATCGCGATAGGATTATTTAATCCATAGGCCCGGATCGATTCGGCCTCTGATTCGCACAGGGCATGTATGCAGTTTGCTTTCTGTAGGGACTCATTCGCAAACAACGTGCCCGCTAGTTTCTTTTTCCAAGCCGAGTTTCTTACAGCCCAGGGATCTAGCATGCCTCGCGGAGAGATAACAACAGGCCTTTTTGTACGCTTTTGCCATTGTAGTGCCGCCCATTGATCGTCAAGCCAAATACCATGTTGATGGATTAGATCTGGATCCTGCTTTCTCAACAAGTGACGTAATTTATTTGAACTCCTCAAAGGCCCATAGGTACGATATGCGAAGACCGGAACTGGATTCCATATACTTAGAGCATCGTGGTCACAGGCATTCAGCGGACCAAAGACCGATATGCCTGCATTTTGTTTAAGGACTGCTTTGCAAAGCGAGCTGACTGAATAATAGAGTCCCCCGGATTCATGGCTAAGGCCTGAGAGGGTTGCTACCCGCATCCGACTTTCCATTCGTTCAATGCTTTCACCAATCGCTGAGCATTCCTTTCTGGAGTAAATTCCCGAAAGAATAACTCTTTGGAATAGCGGCCTTGCTCCCTGGTGATGTGGGGGGTTTCAATGTAGATTCGTATCTTGTCGGTCAATTCTTGGACCGATCCAGCTTTTACCCGATATCCATTCTTGCCATCCTCAATCACATGCCAGGCGGCGCCGCATAAATCTGTTCCGATCAAGGGCAATCCAATTGAAGCGGCTTCATTCAAAACAGCTCCCCACCCGTCAAATCGCGACGCTAGAATAAAAACATCAGCGGCCGCATAAACTTCTGCAATCCTATCTGACGGATATGCCCCCAAAAAATTTATCTGTTCCCGGATTCCAAGTCTTTCGGCTAAGTATTCATACTGTCCGTTTGCTTTATCCAAGCCACACAACACCAGGCACCACTCTTCTGCCTTCAAACCGGCAAATGCCTTCAGCAGCACATCGATGCCCTTGCGCTTACACAAGGCCCCGACCGCCAAGAACACTTTACGGCCATTGGCAAATTTTAATATCTGTTCGCAAGGCTCCATCGCAGGTAGGGCATCCGGGACATAGAACAGGTCCGTAGATTTATGGGCCTTCACACCCATTGCCTGAAAGGATTTGCGCGCCAGCACCCCTTGCCCAAATGCTCCGAGCGCGTATGATGCAATCTTTGCCCCCTCTTTGCGTTTCAAGATCAACATCAAGGGGGCCAGCGTTCGATACAAATGCATCCTGTATCCCAGCAGTTCTGCCAGACGGATGCCCGGCAGCTCCGACCAATGACACCAATTTACCTTCTCCGCACAAAACAGATCAATGAGGCCCTGACTGAAATGCGAATTGATAATATGCACCCTCGTCTTCCAGTCGGGTAAGGTCTCTAGCAGTGCCTCGGGTTCGCGGCTATTCGTGGTAAAAGACTCGAAGGATTTTATTTCATGTGAACTATTCCAACCCTCTGCCACACGGGACTGCGACGTTCTGCTAAAATAGCGGACCTGAAGATCCACATTATCCTGCTCATCTAATGCCTCGAAGAAAGCGGACTGGTAGTGCGAGGGAATATTCATCCAAATACAGATCTTAAGCATTGCTAATCTCTCTAAACATCATCAGCATCCTATCAGCTCGATCATCCCATGTGATACCGCTGACCCGCTCAGCCTTACGAGGGGCTTGGAACCGTGAACGGACGGATTCCACGAAAGATTCTGGTGTGTCACAAACCAATACATGCTCCTTAAATTGATGCACCTGCTCGCACACGGTCGTAGCGACAAGCCAGACGCCGCTGGCAAGATGATCGAATAGGCGCATCGGTGAGCAGAAGCGATTGAGTTCTGACTGCGCGTAGGGAATCAAACCGACATCCAAACATTTGAACCATCTATGCAGAGTATCATGCGGCTGAGTTCCAACATTTCTGCATTTCGGATGAGCTAGCAGGCTTTGCAACCTGGCCGATCGCTTTTCCGGGAGTGGACCGATCAAGAGTAGTGTTCCCATTTCCGGAAGGTTGGCACAGGCCAACAGTACACTAAAATCAAGCCGCTCATTGATGCCTCCCACTACGCCGGCAATCGGCCGCGGTAGTGAGCCGCATGGCGGATCGATCGGTAACTTTTCTTCGGAAGTTGGAAAAAAACGAGCTTCAGTAGCGTTCATGCTGATAGAGATTCTCTCAGCGAACACTCCATACTCATCACGTGCACGCCTTGCAAGGCCTTCGGAAATAAAAAAGCTATGATCGACCCGTCGCACCATTTCCGCTTCGAGTGCGACCATGTTGCTCCAGCCCGAATAGCTACGGTAATCGTCCGATGCATAATAGACCTTATTGACGTCAGGTGGCAGGAGTTTTAACAGTGTCAGATAATGTGGGCTGGTCATGACTACGCAATCAATCCGTTTACCGCTCGCTGTCGCATGTTTATGCATCCTGTGCCACAACAATCGCTGTCCGAGCGCAGCGGTCCTTGAGGCCCAACCTGGAGGCAACAATACTTTCAAAACCGACAGCTTGGTTTTCGAATGAGTGACACGTTGGAGTACGGTAGCTGGATCACCCGGTGCAAAAGCGAGGACATCCGTAAATTTCGCCATTGCCGCAAACGGACTGTATCGCCATGTTGTATTGACATCACAGACGATAATCATTGCCCCTCCCATTCGGCCAACAGTTTATCATAGATTTTCACTACGCGCGCCGAAATCGAAGGCCATGCGTAGGTATCCATCGCCTGTTTTCGCAAGCGCTCTGCATCGGTTTGCTTTTTACAGGCATGATCTATTGCGCTTACAATGGCCTCATTGGAAGCATCGTCATCGAGCAACGTTGCCTCAAATTCCTTTAATAAATCCACAGCACCTCCACCGCCGGAAACGGGATATGTGAGTATTGGCAGACCACTTGCAATAGCTTCAAGAATTACCAGCCCAAAAGGTTCATGGTACGAGGTGAAGAGAAATGCATCAGACGCCCGATAAAATTTACCAGGATCGCGTGTTGATCCGGTAAGAATCAGGCGCCCCCTTTCAATGCTCATCTGGTTGCGCTCCTTAATGCCTGTATTTTCAGGGCCATCGCCTACCATCACTAGGCTAATATCATCTGGTAGAGCATTTACAACATTTTCAACTCGATCCGTTCCTTTCATTGCGCGGCAAAACCGCCCTACCCAGACGATGATTCGCTTTTTTTGCGGCAGGCCTAACTGATCACGCAATTCGGCCTTGGTGGCTACATCTGGAATCTTAAATCGGTCAAAATCAACCCCGTTGGGTATGAGAGAAATATCTTGAAAAGGAAATCCCTTTTTTATCCAAATATCAATAGAATACTGAGAAATGCCGATAAGCCGATCGGTTGTCATTTTGATTAGTGGCAATCCGATGCAATCCTTTAAAGGGTGGGCGGAACCCCATGGCGCATGGGCGTGGGCTACTAAGGGAGCTCGGCGCCACATATATGCCAAGCGTGGCCAGTAAATGCCGTCATGCGAATGAATAATATCAGGAGCAGTTTCACGTACCTTACGGCGTAACGCAGTTATGCCCTGGAATGCTTGCTTCGAGGAAGAAAGCCTGAGGCACACCGCATTCGTAACGAATTCGGCCGATAATTCGCCGGGTGCACCATACAAGAACAACACCCTCGCATCGACTCCTGCACGGCGCTGCTCGCGGACCAAAGCTTCAGCGACCCGCAACGCACCGCCCGTACTGGGATCATCACGTTGACATATGTGAAGAACTCTCAAATGGATCCCCTTCTTAGTACTATATTTTGAAGCCTGATTCGCTGCAAGTCATTCAATTGACAAATCTGTCCATTGATGTAGTATGCCTGATAACCAAATTGCTCCCAAGTATTCCACAGATTTCCAACCGAATTCCCTGTCCGACTTAAGTTTTCTGGGCAAACTTCAATATATATATGCTTTATCGCACCTTTTCGAAGCATGCGTTCTGCTCCTAACAATACATCACACTCGTAGCCCTCAACATCTATTTTGAGTAAGTCTATCTCTGAGATATTTTCTGATTCGCAATAGGCATCAAGAGTAGTCACCGATACATCAATTGTGTCTCGGTCCCCTATCTCAGCAAAATGCATAGTTGAAGGGCTGTCTTTTGTTTCTGCAAACTTCATAACAGTAGAGGCTTCGTGAGAAGAAAGGGCCTTTTGACACAGGCAAGCATCAACCTTGTTATGCCTAAGATTCACTGCCAGGCGCGAATAATTAAACGGAGATGGTTCAAATGCGATCACTTTGGTGGTAGGCGACTGCCTCATTACTCCCATTGAGAATACACCAATATTGGCTCCGACATCAACAACCAAAGCGCCAGTCATAATTGTTTGCTTTAGAAAATCTAATTCTTCGTGACTAGGTTGATTTAGAAAAGTTCCCCAATATTCGCTGAAACCAGTAAAGCCTGAAATCTTAGCTTTTGAATGAAGTGATAGAGCCGGATTCATTCTAAATCTTAAATAAGCTATACCCATACGAGGATTTTTCAACACGGTACGAATTTTGTTAAACATGATTGCGTCTCGCTACCTCTTGACCTGCCTCATTTCCTAACTGAAATGCCATATAGTGTCGTTATGGGCTTACTTTGTCTGTATCTCGGATCCTTTGGTCGTGCCCCAAAAGTAGTTATACTCACTTAGGCTGAGTTGAATGGCAGTCACTAAGGGCATCAACCAATCGATTACTCCAAGCGTTCAAGGTATAGAAATTATTAGCCAAATCAAAAGCGCCTTGCGCATATGTCCTTTGTAGTTTTGGAGTTTCAATTAAATTCAACATGGCTGCAAGAAGTGCTTTTGAATCGCCAGGCGGAATTGTTATGCCTGCAACTCCCTTTAGATCTACGCCACTGGCTTTTGTAGTAATTACCGGACAACCATAGGTTAATGCTTCCAAAACAACACCCGCTTGACCTTCACAAAAGGAAGGGAAAACAAAGGCGTAAGCCTCTTGATATAAGCTTCTCATCTTATCTAATGGGACCTTGCCTAAGAATTGTAAGTGCTCACGAAATCTCATCCAAGACACATCGCGCGAATCTAAACCCGCAACTTTAGTTTTCCAATCCGGGTACTCTCTAGAAAGATTTTCGGCCGCCTCGGCAACCTGACATAAGCCCTTTCCAATAGCCGTTCTACCTGCAAACAAAAAATATTTTGAATTGGAGGATGATGCAGGTGTATCTCCTTCAATAATTGGTAGGCTACTACCATAGGGTACAATGCGAATTTTATTTGTATGCTCAGGTGAAAATAGTTTCACTCCAGAGGCAACCCACTCTGAAGGGCATAGTAACATGTCACCAAGGTCAAAAATGTGTTTGCTGTGTGCATCTTCCATAGGTATTTTATTAATATTGGGATATGGACCGGTTACTGAATATTTTTCATAAATATCGCGCATGATTTTGTTCAAATTGGGATGGCAAAAAACATCGATTATGATCTTTAAACCCTGAGATTTAGCCAATTCGAGAAACTTGCAATCCTCACCATACATGCTGTAAACGATATCCGCACTATTAAATCCCCATCGATTGAAATCTTTGGATAAATCAGATGATATGAGCCCTTTTGTAAAATATGACCAGAGTAATCTATCCGAGCTGAACACTTTATGCCGCGGAATACCATTAGGTATACGTGCAGACAAAGAGGCCAAACGGCTCGAGTGAATTCCGATTTTTGTGGCATATCTTGCGAATTGTCCCAATGTGCTGTATGTAGTGGAATCCGTATACAGAGCGGCAAGCATCCCTGCTTCTTCCAGTATTCGAGGCACCGCATAACGATGCCTCGCACCATGTTGACATACTAGTACCTTCATTATTGCTAAGACGTATTTGTGTTTAGTTTTATTACTTTCGCCGGAGCGCCTACAGCTACACCATTGGCTGGAATGCTTTTTACAACAACACTATTAGCCCCAATGACGGCGCCGTCGCCAATACAAACCCCGGCCCCGATGTAACAGCCGCGCCCAATCCAAACATTCTTCCCGACTACAACCGGTTTAACGGAGTAGCCTTGTCCATTGATCCCCCCAGAAGAACCGGCCGTCTTATGGTTTTGGTCACGAATTGTTACATACTCACCAATCGCGGTTCCTGCACCTATCTTTATGCTCTCACACGCAACAATGTGACAGCCGGTATTGAATGAAACCCTGTCCTCTAAAACCAATTTAGCTCCAGAACAAACTGAAAGAAAGCTTTGATCTCCCAAAGAGCAGTTGTTACCGATAGCAATGCCATATCCACAACTTCCGAAACGAATACGACCGTAGAACACACAACCTTGCCCGAGTTTATACCCGAGCAGTGAGGACATAATTCGATAGTAGGCCAAATTAAGATTTAATCCAATCACCCGGCCGATTTTCCATAGGAATTGATAGAATCTATACATTACAGCATGCCTCTAGTGACCTTTTCTTTTGCCCACAATAAAAACGGATAGCACAAAAGAAAGAAATAGATCCAAATGCGGGTTAAGAAATGGTCTGTGCCATGAGTAATTGCCACCATTGATGTGGATAGGCAATATACATACAATAAGATTGCCAAGAAAGATCCAGATATGGCATAACGATAAAGTGTGCCCATGATCCATCCGATAAGAACAAAATTAAGGGCGCCGAACCACCAGAATGACCCAAAGGCATCCGAATACCCTGTTGATACACTTCCCGTATGCCACGAGAAACCATATATATTTTGAGCTGTGGTTCTTATATTATTAATTGGAAGTTGCAACCCCTTTTTAAAAGCGCTACCGACAATCTGGGCCGGAACATAATTGAAAACAACCTGATTCCATTGGTAGCCTCCAAAGTCATAATAACCTTCTTCTGCATATGCTTGCCGATAAGTAATGTAGTTATTGAAGTCACTTTGACTTTCATGTGTGATTATTTTCGTTGAAGAAATATAATCTGCTTGGCTGGCTAAACGTACGCGCTCACTTAACGGGAGTTCTTTATTCATCATAATAAAACGATAGATTCCAATTCCATTAATTAGAATGATCCCAGTAACTAATCCACCTATCATTATCCAACGCGGAAAAACTATGCTCCGGCAGAACCAAAGGCTGACTACTATGTAGGAGACTAGATTCATCATTTCAGAACGCCTCCCGTACATAAATGCCGTTGTTATAATAAATAGTAGGGAGGGAATCAGAAAAAACAAGGATTTAACGTCCCACCAACGACCACGCAGTAAATAGCGAAGCCCTAAGATTAAGAAGCCAAACTTGAAAACATTAGCAAAGAAAAGATATTTAGTGGTCGCGCCGGACCATATGCCTTGGGCTAACAAATCCTCAGGCAAGGTCCTTAATTTCCAATAAAAATAAAAACCAAACAAGCTAAGTGTAGCCCCGGTGTAAAAAAGCCTCGTGCTGTTAAAGCGAATCATTAACCAAGAAGAAGCGCGCAATTGCATTCTTTGGGATTTACAGTAACCAAGCCAAAGTCCGGCCGAACAAAGCGACGCAAACAACATTCCATGGGAATAGGCGTTAGCAGGAAAAATATGAGCATTTTGATAGCCGCCTATAGCCATCGGATAGAACCACCCCAAAGCAATGACGCCAGCCCAGAATGGAAACTGATAAAGCCGCCCTTTGCCACGGAGATACATTGTCAACATGGCTATGTTGATGGAGCCATACAAAATAAGAGAAAGAAGATTCATGAAGGTTATGAGTCAAATTTGGGATTGAGGGATGGCCTTTTAATTAGCTGTTCTGGCATTCGAAATATGCTTAGCAACCATGTAAGAAAGGGAATATTCACAAAGAGCAAAGAATTTGGTAGCACATACAGTAGCATGATTAAATCCATACTTAAAAATCCAATGCCAACGGCTACCAGCCTGAGTCCGGATAATTGATGGATTGCGAAGGCGACAGCTGGTACCAAAATGGATGAAATAAGAAAACATATAGCTATGCTGTGATGTCGGTTGGTTGCATTGAAAACTGCAGATGCCGTATACCAGAAGCTATTCAGTAACACAGGCAAAAGAAACAGGCCCAAAAGCGGGCGGGAAACCGTCACCTCTCCGTGTGTCCACCACAATAGAAGCCTTGGACCAATCAGCAGCAAAATGAAGACCATGATCGTGCCGCCCCATGCTCCCAACCCTGTCGAGAAACAAAACAGCTTTTGAAATCTTAGGCGCTTACCTTCCCCGAATAAGCGTGAAAACTCTGGCCAGGTCGATAGACTTATCAAACCACCACCCATTTGAAAGGCCACATTAACCACAGTCCTTATGGTTGCCAATGTGACAACCGAAGAAGCGCTTAAGAAATGGTTTGTAAACAATAGCATGCCTTGGTTCGTAAAGGCTCGGCCCAATGGATAGGCCATAAAACCGACTCCATGCTTGAGGTCGTGCTTTAAATGGATCCATTGAAATTCCGACAATCCTGGGCGTAAATCAGGAGCAAAGCGCTTCACATCCCAGAAAAGAAACATGACACCGATAAGATAACTGCCAGTCAATACCAGAGAGACCATCACAACATTCTTTGTCCCGGAACACAGGCCTATAGCTAGCGCAATCACACTTGCCAGACGTATAGTGTTACCAATAAAGACACCTCTCGCATTTAATCCGACCGCACGATATACTCCTCCGAGGACGCCTGCTTGAAGATTGGCCATGGCATAAACGCACATTATTCCCACCGAAAGCATTGCCGCATCACGCGTAATGTGCTCAAGTTTCAATGCATCGGCAATATCAATATAAGAAAGCAATGGGAAAAGTAACAGGCCAACAAGAATGCTTATTGTCAACTGTGTTGCCCAGACTGTATGCAATGATTGCCGCGCTTTGAGAATGTCACCCGCTGCCATGGCCATAGTCATGTTATTGCCCGCGACATTCATCAGGCCCATATTGGACAATGCAAAATACGCGGGCAAGGCCGACAACACCAACCACTCTCCGTAGAGTTCTTTGCTCCAAAAGGTTAAGAAAAGCGGAACAGTGAGTAACTGATATGCGACTGAGACAAATTGTGCATAAATATTAGCAGAGAAATTAAGAGATATTCGGTTGCTTACACTCATGGTTGTTACGCCTTCTCTCGGTGCCAGAGCCATTATGGCGTGGTTTTTCACATCAAATGCTAGCGCCAATCCTTTTACCAGTTGGTTTTTTGCGTTTCACGCTAACTCATGGGGCCAAGATACATCCGCCAACTCGTGGCTTACCAAGTGGTTTGTTGCCGTCCAAAAAGATATTATACTTTAATAAAATCACTAAACTTGCAATGAAGCACATCGCCTAATACTCACTACCCATTATTTTATGCTCTGGGATCTAGCACATCTTAATTAGTTCTAAGTCAAGAACTTGCAGGATATCCCCTTTTATCCCCTCGGCAGTGCGCAAGGCCTCCGCCAGCTCGGGCGGGCGTCTGGGCGAATGGGCGTCTGAGGCGATTACTTGGGCGTGCCCATTCTTTAAAAGTTCGCGTGAGGTCGTTTCAGCACTTGAGCCAAATTGTCCCAGCATACTCCCCGCCGTGATCTGCCCCAGCGCGCCGGCGTCAATCAGTTGTCCCAGCGCGTCCGGGTCTTGCTGCACCTGACGGTTGCGCTCGGGATGCGCGATGATGGCCGTGATGCCGTTCTCCTTCAATTCTTCGACCACCTGCCGCACATAAAAAGGGACGCTGTCCGAGGGCATCTCGATCAGGGCGTACCTGCCGGCATTATTGAGCGTCAGCGATCGGCCCTGCAGGATATCCTCCACGATGGTCTCGGTGATGTGGATCTCCTGACCCGGCAATATCTCCAGCGGGATGGCGTGTCTGCACAATTCCTCCCTCAACTCCTCCACCCTCTGAAGCACCACCGCAGTCGGTTGACTATCGACATAGGGACTGTTGTGGTGCGGCGTGGCGACGATGGTCTTAATGCCGTCGGCAACGGCTATCCGGCACATTTCCAGCGATTCTTCCATGGTGCGGGGGCCGTCGTCAATGTCGGGCAATATGTGGCAGTGGATGTCAATCATGGTTTTATATGTAATGTGTTATGAGTAATGTGTAATGTGTCGCGTGTTTTTCCGCAATGGGTGTTTCTTTTTGCTTAACTTGTTATTACCGCCTTTTGACTTGTTATGCTCGGATTTTAACTCTTACAAAATGATTCAGCCTTCTTCTCCATGGCTGCTAACATCGCAGATATGTGTTCATAACGTTTGTCGAGTTCTTCGAATTGCCCTTCTGTGATATAGCCGCAACGTAGGGCAAATTCGAGCCAGGTTTGAGTCTCGCTGGCTTCCCGAAGGCAATCGGTTAAGATATTTCTAAAGACGTTGATATATTTCCGTTTTCTCCATGTCTCCGCAAGATTGGCGCATATGGATCGGGACGATCTTCGAATTTGGTCTGTCAGCGAATATCTTTCTTCTTTCGGGAAATTCTTGGATAATTCAAAAATCTCCATAGCCATCTCAAACGCCGACTTGTACACGTTTAATTCCCGAACACTTTCTGCATAGGTGTTTTTAACTCTGGGATGTGTAACCAAACTATTTATAACCTCCTTTCTTGGGTATTGTTTATTACGTAATGAGTAAGTTGTAATGCGTGATGTGTGTTTTAATGGTTTAACAACACTTGTAAGATTCATCAAATAGCTTCAGATATAAATATGTACAAAATAGGCCAGCTTCAAGACCCATTACCCATCACTCATTACACATTACCCTTTACTCTCAGCCTCATGGCCATAATACCTGGAATAATAATTATACTGATAACTGTACTCCCCACTCTGCGCCTTGATTTTATTGATTACCAGCCCCACCACCCGCGTCTTGGCATTCTTCAGGATCTGCTTCAGCCGCGGGACCACCTTCCTGGAAGTCCGGCCGCTTTCCATGATGAGCACGGTGCCGTCCACAAACCGGGACAGGATCACGGCGTCGGTGACCATCATCACCGGCGGGGTGTCGAAAAAAATGTAGTCGAATTGCCGGCGTGCCTGGTCCATGAAATCCTTCATCCGCCCGCTGGCCAACAGTTCCGACGGATTCGGCGGATACGGCCCGCAGGCCATGAAGGATAAATTCTCCACCCGCGTACTTCGGACGCATTTATCGAAGGTTTCCTGTCCCGACAGATACGAACTGATACCGACGCGATTGTCCGTGTCAAAGTCGTGATGCAGCCGCGGTTTGCGCATGTCGGCATCAACGAGCAGCACCTTCTTGTTGTTCTGCGCCATGGCGATGGCGAGATTACACACGGTGGTACTCTTTCCCTCTTTTTGCCCCGGGCTGGTCAGCAGGATCGTTTGCAACGGATATTCCTCGGTGGCCGAAAACAGGAGCCCCGTGCGGATGGTCCGGTAGGCTTCTGATACGGCGCTCTTTGGCTTGTCTTGCATCAGAAAATCCAGTTGACGTTCATGGCGGACCATCGGGACATATCCCAGGAACGGCCATTCGACCTGACGTTCCACATCCTCATATCCCTTGACCGTATTGTCGAGATACTCCAACAAGAACGCCAGCCCCGCGCCGGCCATCAGTCCGATCACGACCGCGAGCATCACGTTCTTGCGTTTGTTGGGGCGCACCGGGACGAAGCTTGCCTGGGCCCAGTCCTGCACGCTGATATTGTTGGCCTTAAGGCCGGCCAGATCGGAAGCCGAGATCACCGGCTGTTGACCCGGCAGATTTTCATCCCGTTCCTGCTTGATGCGCCGGGTGATCTGCTCGAGCTTCTCCTGCGCCCGCAGGATTTTGGGGTGTTTGTGTTTATAGACCTTTGAGAGCTCATCCAATTGGGCCTTGAGCTTGATGTATTCATTCTTGTGCAAGTCCAGGATTTCGCTTTTGCTGATATAGGCGAGATTGCGTTCGACAAAATCCTGGGCGATGCGGTTGGCGATCTCGGCGGCCAGAACCGGGTCCTTGTTTTCCACGCTCAAGCGCAGCAAGCGGGTGCCGCTGACCTCTTCAACCGAGACGCTCTGGCGGAACTTGTCCACCGGGTCGGAGTGTACCGGATATTTGGGCCCGGTCTCAAGCGACACCCCGGTGAGTGTGACGATCAGCTCGCGCAGCTGATCGGCCCAGGAGAACTGATCGGCCGGTTGGACGACGGTGTCAAAGCGTGGATCGGCGCCGAGACGAAAATCGCGGAAGATCGGTTCCAGCAGGCTGCGGCTGGTGATGATGGCCTTCTGGCTTTGGAAGTACTCCTTGTAGTTGGCATACCCGCCCCCGCCGAGTCCCACGGAATTCTCCGATACCGTTACGACATTGCTGGATTCCTGGTCGACGAACAAGGTCGCTGAGGCCCGGTAAATGGGGGTGGTCAGTACGGTCTTGACGGTCACGGCGGTCACGATCACCAGAAATACGGTCACCACCTTCCATTTGTGACGCCTGATGATGCGCCAGTAGTCACTTAAGTGGATTTCTTCTTCGGGGTCTTCGAATTGGAATTGGTTGTTCATTGTGATTCCTGTTTTTCCGTAATGGGTGATGCGTAATGTGTAATGTGTCGCTTATCAGTTGCTGTTTCGTAATGGGTTAGGTGTAATGAGTAATGTGTCGAATATTAATCCGCCCTGATTAATGTTCTTCTCGGTTTTTTCTGTTTGTTTGTGGCTTCTGTTGCCAGATTTCTTGTGTTAAATGTTCAGTTCACAAACGCATTACTCATCACGCATGACTCTTTACCACTCAAGTCCCCAGCTCATCCAGGGCACTAGAAAAAACTCTCCGGTACAAACACGATATCCCCGGCCATCAGGGGAATGTCTTGTTCTTTTTTGCCTTTTTTGGTGATGTCACTGACCCGCACCGGGATGGCCTCTTGTTGTGTTCCTTGGGTGCGGATGACGCGCGTGCCGTTTTCGCTGGCCACCTTGGTGAAGCCGCCGGCCATGGCGATGGCCTCCAGGACGGTCGTGGTTTTTTCGGTATGCATTTTGTATGTTCCGGGTGTCTGCACGGCCCCCAGCACCGTCACCTGTTTGACGTGATACTCCTCGATAAACACCTGTACCTGCGCGCTGACCAGGTAATCTTTCTCCAGGGCCGTCTTGAGCTGATCTTCCATTTCGCGGACCGTCAGGCCCGCCGCCGTGACCTTGTTCAGCAACGGAAATGAAATTTCTCCCTCGGAACTGACCCGCGCGCGAGTCTGCAGATCGTCGTGCTCGTAGACCGTGATCTTAAGCACGTCCTCGGGCTGGATGTGATAATTGCCTTCCTGGGCGTGGGCTGGCGTGCTCCAGGGGGCGATGAGTATGGCGGTGATCAGAAGAATTGTTGTTCTTAATGGCATCAGGTTGACTCCCTGCTTGGTACTCGGCGGGCGCTTTGTTCCCGTATCAAAACGGCAGGCTTACCCGCAAACTGACAAGGTTGTTATCATAATCGTTTGTATCAAAATTCGAATCTCTTTGGCCGAAGTCATAGGCCAAGCTGATTTCCACTCCGCCGGTCAGGGTATAATTGAACCCGATCCCGGCCAGCCAAATCTTGTCCTTGCGGGTCCCGGTCTGCCCGCCCACCGTGATCGCCGCCGGGTAATCGTTAATCCGGTACGACGCGCGAAGTTTCGCGGCAATCCGCTCCGTAAATTTGTGGATATACGCGATGGCCAGTTCGGTGCCTTCGAAGTAGGCGTTTTCCTGCTCTATGGTCGTATTGGTGGTGCGTTCCAGATCAATCGTCAGAGTATCGCGCGGCGTAAAATTCTCGGTCAAGGTAATCAAAAAGATGATTTCATCGAAGTCGGCCGCAAAGGACTCATAATCTTGGCTCCGAAACCCGATCTTCCCCTCAATCTCCCCTTTTGTGAAGAACTCGCCGCGCAAACCGGTCAGGATATCGAAGTAGTCCGAATCGCTTTTACGCCCGCTATCATATGAAAGCTTCCCGTACCGCCCCGACAGCAGCAACGCCGTTTTCGGCCACAGCTTCAGGGCCAGCTCAAGTTCGGCGGAATTTTCGTCGGAATCCAGGTCTTGATAAGTGAGCGACTGCCCCAGGAAGTCACCGATGGGATCATTGCTGCGGTAATCTTCATGCCGGTACTTGTAGCGCAGGCCGAGATCCATCTTGTTGAACTGATAGATCACGCCGATCCCGCTGTGATTGTTCAGGCGTGGGATGCGCGCGGTGTCTTCGGTGCCGGTGCGGTTTTCAAAGGCGGAGAAAGTATTCGACAGCTCTACCCGCCACTGGTTGAAATTTAAAACGGCCTCTCCCTGCACCCGGTGATTGTCCGTATTCTGGCCGGAATTATCGGCGAAGAATTCGAACAGCCCGCCGTATCCGATCCGCAGCTCATGCCGGCTGAGTTTGGGTTCCAGCAGGACCCCCGCGGTCACGGTGGTCACGGTATCGGATGTGGTATTGGAGGGCGTCAGGAAGATGTTATCGTCGTACTGCTCGCTGACCGCAATGACCGGCTTGAGCCATGCTCCCTCGGCCAGCGCGTCGCCCGCACAGCAGGCGACGAAAACTCCTGCCATGATGAGAAGGTGCAAGGATTTGGATAGGTAGTAGGGCATATTCATTTCTGACGCGGTCGCGGCTTCCGGACGCTGGGTTACTGTATATCATTTATTACTAATAACAGAGTCGTAGTATTAGGAAATATAAGAATTTTTAATTTTACATGAACCCCCCAAAACGTCAAGGAGAAGTTTTAGGAGGGAATTTTGGTGGCGGGGGCGGGGAATTGTCGAGTTTCGGACTGTCCGGCGGGCGCGCGCCGAATCGGGTGAGGGCTGTGGGTGGACCTGGTCTTTAAGCGGCGGTGTTGACATAAGTGTTGCAAATAAATGGATTATGGCGAGATGGATAGGCCGGCGCCGGCCTCCGCGGAGGGGGCGGCGCTAAGAGACAGGAGCTGGGAAACCGGGACCAGTTGAATGACTTCCGGGACGAGGCCGTCGAACACCGGAACGCTCAGGGGGGCGGTCCGGGCGGGCGGGGGATCCAAATCGGCTCCACGACCGTAGCGGGTCACGGGCACGGTATTGAAATCGATCCCCCCGACGTCGGCCAGCTGGGCTTCGTCCTTCTTCCCGTCCGCGGTATCCGCCTTCTTCTTGCGCCATTCGTGCCCGGCGGTGGCGACCCAGCCTTGGCGCGGATTGCCGCCGTCCCAAATATCGAAGGTGTTTCTCTCCACAAAATCACCTGTGGAACTGCCGGGCCCCACCCAGATCCGGTCGCCGTCGTAAGTCCTTTGAGACCGGACTCCTCCCATCCCGGACTCCATCGTGATCTCGGTCTCCGAGACGCGAGCTACCCAAAGTTCCCAGCGCTCATAACCCATTTTCTTAAGCGTCGGGTGATCCTCCGGGTCATCGGCGGCGGCGACCTTCTGGACCGCCTTTTCCACCAGCTTCTCCGGATAATTTTCCGCCTCGGACAGTATCCGCCGGGCCCCTTTCAACGTCCAGGGCCGTCCCAGCATGGCCGCGTCGCTGTCCAGGCTCGCATCTATTCCCTGCGCGTCCAGGATCCGTACCCGGTGCGCGTCGGGATCTTCTTCCGTGGCCGGCACTTGATAGAACCGTTCATGAAAGGTTGCGCGCCGGATCCGGCTTGGATCTTGCTCCAAGGTGTAGGCGGTGCGGAACCAGATGGACATAATTTCGGCGAGGGAACGCCGCCGGACGCGCTGATCTTTGATCACGGTAATGCCGGCGGTCAATAATTGCTCCCAGCTCAGAGTCTTGCCCAGGATGCGCAGCCGCTGGCGAAGCAATTGAATCTGCGCCCGGGCGCCTTCGTGCGACTCGATGGTGTAAAGATCATCGGTCGAGACGTTCTCATATTCACGGTCATAATGGGCGTATCGCATCTTGACATCGGAATCCAAAGCCAGTTCCTCGGAGACAACATGGCTTAGCGTGTCGGCCAGGGCTTCATGCACGACGGCAAAAGGAAGTCCGCGGGCATGAAATTTGAGCTCGACGTCAAGAATAAGGTGCATAAGTTCGTGGGCAACAATTTGCACAAACAGTGCGGCCCGCTGCGGATTCTCGCTGAGCAGTCCGCCGCCCAGCATCAGGTTGGAATTGGCGCCGTACATGGGAGGTATGAATCGTGTGCGGGCGATCCGTTGACCGATCTGCAGGTCCGTCTCCGGCGATGTCAGGTGCAATCGCTTCCCTACAATCAGTGACACGGCGGTGACATACGTCTTGGCCAGTTCATCCTGCAACAGGGCATCGGAATACATCTCGTCGTAATTCTGGTTGTCCTGTGAGAATTTTACGAGGAAGTCTTGGGCTTCAGCAGTGAGTTGTTCCCGAATACCCGGTAGTATGTGCTCCAGCGCATCCCGGGCCGACTCCCTCATATCTGGCGGGCCCTGAAGTTGAATCTGCAATTTCGCCAGGTAGTATGTGTAAGCGGACAATCGCAAACGGACATCGAGCTCCCGCGTGCGGAGGATGCTGAGTAAGAATTCGTCGCTGTCACGATGCCGGCGAATCAGCAGATGCGCCGAACGGATATCCAGCTTCTCCGATAGCAACCATGACACGGAGTTCCTATTCACCGCTACGTTCGGTGTAAATAAAGTGGCCAATTCCTTTTGAATGTCAAAGGTATCTTGTAAGAACGACACAATTTGTTGATGCCCCGATTCCGCCATTTCCAGAAGCATGGTCCCCACCTGCGACTTGATATGAATATCCCACCGGGGGTCCGAATAAATGCCGGTCAGGATGGCGGCCGTTTCCCGGGTGAACGGATCACGCGGATTGTTTTTGTGCGCCATGTCGGTCAGATCGGAGATCAAAGATAATTTTCTTACGGCCTGGAGAAAGACTTCATAGTGCTCGGCTTTGAGTTGGTCCAGGACCGGATCACGGGGGAAACCCCCGGAGTCCCGGGCGGGGTCTTCGCTGATGAGAGAGGAATACTCATCCAACCGTTTGCCCCGCCGGCTGCTTTCCTCCAGCAGATCGGGCAGATCCGCCCGTGCGAATGCAAGCACCTCCTCACGTATCTGCATGTGGCTGGTTTTGTGGCGCGCATACATACTGACAGCGTTAAGGGCCATTTCGCGGTGTTGCACGGCGCGGCTCTCGGTATGTAACCGCAATGCTGCGCGGACCAGGCGGGACACCGTCTCCGGATTATAATCAAAACTCATTGAACGGCTCAACAGGGATAGTATGAAACTCCGCTGTTCCAGGCTGAGACCACCATTATCCAAGGCATCAACGAGGTATGCCCAAATCTCATCTTGAGGATCCTTTAGGGAACCGGTCCTGATAATCTGATAGATGCGCCCGATGATTTCCTGATTGTTATGGGCCTTGGTATGGAGCGAAAACAGGCGCGTCCTGATTTCAGGGTCGCGGACCACATTCGTTTGATACCTAAAATCTTCGCGAAAGTAAAGTTTGATGTCCTTTCCTGTTAACCGCGCCGGTAAGAATTGGGCTAAACGCGCGCGAAATCCTCCGATTCGCGGCGCTGTTGCCCGGGGATCCTCGGGCGGGGCATAATGAAAGTATTTATCGATATCGGGGATTCCCGCTACATCGTCCGCACTCACGGAGACGGGATGTATGCCGGTCCGTATGAGCCGGACCAGTCCCCTCGTTATCCGGCGGGAACTCCGGGCGTCAAACTTGAACCGGGATTGCCGGAAAAGTTCCAGGATAATTTCAAGCACATAATCGCGTTGGCGGGCCGGGACATCGGTGTCGATCAATCGTGTTTGCACTTCCGTCAGCAAGGAGTTCAGCAGTTCATTCTGTTTGTCTTCGGGTATGGTGTCAAGGTATTGGTGCACCGGGGCGAAGCGGCCGACCGGAAAACGGGGGTCCGCGTGCGCGAAGTAAAAGTCGACGATACTTCTGGCCATGTGGCCGGGCCTCGACGTGTCTTCGCTCAGATGTCTCCGGAGATTATAAAAATTCAATACAAACTGGTCTTGCTGCGCGCGCTCATCTTCCTTGGCCGTCATGATTTTCGTATGCTTTTCCTGTAGCTCCGCCATGATTTTGCGGGCTTCATCGTCAGTGACATCGTCTCTGCCGGCAAGTTCCTCTTCAAACTCACCGATGCGTTTGATGCGGTGCGTCAATTGCAAATCGGCCCCGGCATCCAGCTCGCGGGTCAGCGCGCGCAGGGCATAATGCAGGCGCAGGGTGTCATCTTTCAACTTGGCGGCTTTGGCGTCAAACCACAACTGGTCGCGGACGTGCCGCAGCACGTCCCACTCGGTCAACTCTCCCGCGTCGGCCATGGCCTCACCGATTTCATGCAACAGGGCCAGCGGCTCGTCGATAAAATCTTCGGAGATCCCCATCATCGTCTGTGTTCCGAGTCCGTGAATGCCGTAGCTGTTGCGTTGAAAGACGTAAAATTCCTCAGACGCCCTGCGCGAAGAAAACCATTGGAGCATCCGCTCCACGAGTTCCGATTCTTTCAGTCCGGATAATTTCTCGGCGACCTCTTCTGTGGAAAGAGTCCGGGAGAAACTCAGCGTAACGGTCCGGTCTTCCCCGGAGGTGATGTGCCGGCCCGGAAAACTGATGGTGGATGCGGCATGGTCGACCGTCACGGGGCCGCCCAGAATGTACTTGCCGATGAGCCCTCCAAGGGCCACCGGTCCGGAAGTTGTCCAGGGGGCCAGCCGGACCGACATCCGGTATTTGTCGCCGACGGCCGAGGCATCCACGGAGGCGGCGTCCACGACATTCTGCAGGGGGATCTGATCGAATTCCTCGCCCCCCGAGAAATATTTGCGCGGGATGACCTGCCGGCTAAAGTCGTCATAATCCTCCCGGATGAGATTAAAGACTCCCTTTTTGTAGGCCCGGATGTATTGCCGGTAAATTTTATCTTTGATATCCGGGTCCGGCCCCTCCACGCCGACGATTTTCTCCTGATCGACGTAGAGATCCGCGAGCAGGCTTTCTTTGAGGGTAATTTTGTACCACCGGGACAATATCAGCGCGTTGTAGATCTGCCGCAGCGGCGCGAAGTGCGTCCCTTCATTTACCTCCTGTTCGATGCGCGGCAGGATGATGTCGCGAACGATTTGCGTCGCGACTTCGCCGTATTCATCGCTGCGTTCCGTTCGCTTCTCCGGCGCAACGGTCTGCGCGGAAGAGTTTTCTGACAAGGCCAAATAATCTTCTTCCATCAAGACCCGTAACCGGCTTTTGACGACGTACACGTTGGCGCCGTCTTCATAAACGGCGGCGGTGTCCGGAATAATCCACACCTTGTGAAAGGTATTCACGGGGATGTCGGTGACGCCGAAACGCTGCCGGGCCTCCCGGCGCACCGTCGACCAGAACCGGTCGCCGAGATCTTTTTCCGGGTACAGCAGGGACGCCGTCATTTGTTTGAGGAGATAGTCCTGGGCCAGCATATCACGGCCGAGCAGAGTCTTGCTCAACGCGGACGGGATGATGCGGTCGGCTTCGTCGGGGGACAGATTAACCCACAGATCTTCTTCGGGCAGGGTCAATGAGGCCAGGAAATATTTGATGAGGCGCAGGGACTCTTCTTGCAGCCGCTCGCCCGACAGGTTGCTGTGGCCGCTTTCCAGGTAAAAATCAAATCGGAACGGATCTTCCGGATGGATGGTCATGCCTTTGAGCATGACCGGGGCATGCGCCGGGCTCAGTTCCAGCAGCATCCCGGGCGCGGGGAGTTCTGCCGCCGTTGTGACGGGCGCTTGCGCAGACGTATTGCGGACCGGATAAACCGTCATCGCAGCAATCAGTATGAAAGCCGTGACGGCGCCGGGTTTTCGCCGCGGGCGGTGTTGATAATTCAGGAACGGGTTTCGCATATATCGGATCCGCCGGGGACCGCGCACGGACAGCCGGCGGACAGCATCAAAACAGAGACTGCCGGATCAATATAAATGGATATGGGATTGGGGATCGGATTTGGGTAAGACGGCACGTGGATGCTGCTTCAAATGCCTGGTGTAATTATAGCATTATATTAAGGTAGGGCAAATCTTTTCGCGTACAGGTGAGCGGTGCCGGTCCGGCTACGCGGCGTTTGGTTGGAAGCCGTCGTCCTTCAGTGTCTGGATAGCCGTATCTCTATGGTCCCCTTGGAGTTCGATAATTCCTCCCGCCTCGTCTATCGTCTGGGTCCCGCCTGAGGCGGCCTGGCGTTTCATGGCCTTGGTCAATGTCTTGAGATAGCCGGCGTCCGCCGGTAATCCGGAAATAACCGTCACGACCTTGCCGCGCCGGCCCTTCTTTTCCAGGCGGACCACGGGATGGAACTGTTCCGGTTTGGGTTTGGCCGGATCAAAGCTGCGGCACGTGCAGTCCGGCAGCGCCTTGCGGCAGGCCGGACAGATCTTCTCGCCCTGTTCGTTGGTGGGGAATATGGAATCGGGAATATCGATCATCGTGGTGTACTGATTACCAGCGGTTAGCGGAAAGCGTTAAGCGGCGAGTGTATAGGATGCACTATTTGGGATTAGGGAATAGCGGTCAGGACTGTCGAGGCTCTGATCGCTGATCCCCCTAATTTCTAACCGCTAAACCCTTTCTAGTCTCTAGCTGTGATGTTTCAGGACATCGGTAACACATTTCTTTGGTAGAATTGCACCAAAGGAGGGTGTCCGATGAATTCCCGAATATCACGTAAAGTCAAGTTACGGTGCATCGAATTAATTAATAACGGTAATTCTGTCACCGATATCGCTAAGCTCTTTGATTTAAGCCGAAAGACCATCTATAAATGGTTAAATCGGTATCAGGAACTGGGCATCGAGGGACTTGAGGATCATTCTACCCGGCCCCAGAATTCGCCTGGCGCATTATCGGATCATGTTATACAACAGATCATATCCCTGCGAGTAAAGGAGAAGATCGGCCCAGCTCGCATTGCATTGCGTTTGGGTTTAACTCACAGTAGCGTTTATCGTACGCTTTGCCGGCAAGGCCTCCAGTACCTGCAGCCGAAAAAACCGAGGAAGAAGCCCCAGCGATATGAAAAAACTTATCCCGGTGAACTTTTACATCTGGATACTAAAACGCTTGTTCCGCTACGTCGAGGATATCCCAAAGAGCATCAGTTTGCTATTCTGGATGATTACTCCAGAGAAGCTTTCTGTCGCATTTATCCGGCCGCAACTACTCGTGCGGCCACAGATTTTTTATATTTGGCCTTAGAATACTACAATTATCCTGTTAAGGCCGTGTTAACCGATAACGCTTTTTGTTTTTCGATGCGCTATGCCGCTCATGCCAGTCGTTTAACTTTATTCGCCCAAACGTGCCGGGATTTAGGCATTCGGCATTACCTTTTGCGACCGTATCATCCTGAAACAAATGGCAAAGTTGAGCGCTTTTTTAGAACCATTGATGATGAGTGCTATAATCGTATCCGCTTGCGCAATAGTCTTCATCGCTCACAGGTTCTTGATGCCTTCGTTCAGCACTACAATTTTAGGCGCCCGCACTTGAGTTTAAAGGGTCTGACGCCGGTTCAGCGCAGAATCAATTACTTTAATTCTGTTACCGATGTCCTGGAATAACACATCTAGCCGCTTACCGCTAACCGCTGAAATTCGCGCATATCAGGCACATCATGTCGCTTCATAATTCAGCGTCTTAATCTTCGCGTTGATTTGATCACGGATATCAGGGTAGGAATCTTCCAGCAGTTCGAGGGATTTCTTGTAGGCAGCGTACGCCGCGGTTTTGTTGCCCATGCGAAAATAGACATCGGCCAGATTCTCATAAGTTACGGCCCGGTCCGGTTCGAGTTCGAGGGCCTTGTTCAGATAGGTAATGGCCTCTTCGGAATGTCCGATCTGGTTGAGATACCAGCCCTTGTTGTGGTAGATGGTGGCGTAGTCCGGCTCAACTTCGATGCCTTTGTCGAAATCCGCCAGGGCGGCCATCAGATTGCCGCCGGAATCGATGCGGCACAGGGCGCGGTCGTTGTAAGCGGCGCCGTCATGGGGATTGTAGCGGATCGCATCATCGAGACAGCGGATCGCCGCGGCGTAATCTTCCCTCAGGATGGCGTGCTGGGCGCGGAAGTACATAATCTCACCCAGGTTCTCTTCTTCCACGGCCCGTTCCAGCCCGATGTCCGCGATCGCACGGGCCCGGATCGTTTCCCCGAAGGTGATGGCATAGTCTAGTTGTCGTCTGAGTTCGGCGTATATCATATTGTGTCCATTATAACCTATTTGTGTCCAAGGAAAAGCAAATATCGCGCGTTGTTTGCGTATTATTACGGAGCGGTCGCGACCGTTCCCTACAAAGGTGTTGCCGCCGCGTACAATTCCGGTTCCTTCTCGACGGCGCCGAGGATCAACGGCAGATTGGTGATCGGTGTGACATTGATAATCACCGGGAGCAGCCCTTCGATCTGGACCGGTTCCAGCGAGTCGGTATCAACGGGGATATTCAATTCGAGCCGGTCGCCTTCGATCTGAAGTTCCAGCAGGTTGGGATTCAAATCGATACCCCCGACCTCCTCCTGCTGCGGCAGGACGCTGCGGTCGCCGGCGACCGCGAGGTTGGCGATCAGACCGCTTTCGGCTGCGCTGTCCGTTGCGTCGCGCGTCGGCGTAATATCAGGCGTTTCCTCCGCGGCCCGGATCCGCTGTTGGGCCGGGGTCTGGCGCGGCACAGTGGTTGCGGCCAACTGATCGAATTCCTCTTTCACATCCCCGTAGTCCTGCGGAAAGGCCTGCGACAGGCGGCGGATCGCGGTGCCCACGGTCATCCGCGGCGCCAGCCGCGCGATCGTCCGGTTCCCGCCGCGGTCCAGCCATTCCTTGAGGATATCGACGTAAGCTTGGGTGACCGGCCGGCCGGCCTTGATGAGACCGCGCAGAATCGGCATGGCTATCCCCATCGAGCGCGGACCGAAACCGCGCCCGCGCAGCGACGTCTCCAGGTACATCGTCGCGGCATTTTCCGCCAACGGCACCTGCAGCAATTCTCCCAGCGCGTCGATAATCTCGAAGTTGCGCAGGTCCACCAGCGTCTCCAAATTTTCCCGCACGAAGCGCGGTCCCATGCTGCGGATCAGGTTGACGAACGTCTCGGTCAACGCGCGCGGATTGGCCTCGGCCCGGCGCAGTGAGCGGCGGATCAGCGGAAAGACGAAGCCGCGCAGCATCACGCGCGTAAACGGGTTGCGGGTGGTCGCCAGTTTCTCGGACAGGATTTGCCGCGAAATGGCGATCAGCTCGGTGCTCTGCGCCTGGTCTATCGATGTGGTATCGGTGGCGACAAAGTATTTGGCCTGCTCCTGGGCGGCGGCGGACGCTTCTTCCTGCGTCATCCCGATATAGTCGGCCAGGGCCTGCAAGGTATCGACGCCGTTATTAAAGTCCGTCGGGAACAACCAGATCGCCTGGGTGAAGGCCTTCATAAATGTTGAGAATTCCTGCTCGGCCCGCGTACGCGACGCCCCCTCCAATGTGCGCGATCCGATCACGCTCATCGTCATCTTCAAGTCGTACCCCTGGTCCAGGATGCCTTGGATAGTGTCCTGGGTAATGTTGGCGAAGGTCGCGGTCCGTCCGTCGGCATGCTGGGTGTTGAGAAAGATTTGGTCGATGCCGCGTTTGATGACATCGCTTTGCCGCAACGACAAACCTTTGAGCAGGGTCTTGACGCCCTCGATCTGACGCGGGTTGAGCCGGCCGACATTGCCGCGGTCGATCATAGCCAACCGACCGTCCGGGGCAAACAGGACATTCCCTTGATGGAGATCGGCGTGGAAGCGGCCGTCAACGAGGATCTGACGCAGCAACAGCTGCCGCAGCAGTCCGCGGATTCTATCATAGTCATATTTTTCCAGTTCGTCGGCAAGGTCTGCCAATTCGTTGTCGGCATAGCCGGCTTTTTTCAGACTCAGCACGATGCTGGCCCGCCGGGGGCTGACCTCCCGCAGCTGCTCAAAGACCTGCTGCGCCGCAGGCATACTGTAACCGGCCTTAAGGACATCTTCGAGCGTGACCGGATTGTGCTGTTCGCCCAGGCTGGACAACGGCACGCCCGGGATCTCTTCTTCAACGATCAGCCGCCGGGAGGCAAAAAAGATCTTGGGATGAGCGATGGTCACTTCGGCCGCTTCGGCAAAGGCCTCGGCCCAGTCGGTATCGAGGTCCGTGATCAACCGGTGGAAGCCGGCCTCATTACGCAGGTCCTGCTCCAGGTCCACCCATTCCTTGACCGTCTCCACCATTTCGTCGACGCTGCTGATCGACTCGCCGCGGATGGTCTCGCCTTCCAGGTCCACGGCGACCGCGTCCAGGGCGTCGTAGTCGGAGCCGAGGGTGGCGTCCATATTCGGACGTACGATCTTGTACACGGCGGCGCGGGCCATTTCTCCGATATCGAATCCGTGCTCATCGGCCTTGGCGATGATATATCCGGCGAAACGCTCAAAGGACAAATCACCTTCCTGAAAACTGTCGAGCCGCTCCCGGATCTCGGCGGCCTCCTGTGCGCCGACCTGAAACGTTAACGCCCCGGCCACGGCTTCAATGTCGTTCCAGCGGCCGCGGTTGACCTGTTTGATAGACGCGCTGCCGGCCGTAGTGGTGATGCTGTTGACCACGCGGTCGGCAAAGGGGAGTTCATTCTTGAGCACGGAGACCGTGGCGATCTTGGAGACCTCCGGAGCCTGATTGCGCAGGCTGCCCAGGCTGCTGCGTAAACTCGCGTCGGGGACCAGGGTGTCATTTTCTGAAAGAAACTGCGCCACCTTGATCCACACCGGACCCATCACACCGAGCAGCACGGCGAGCCGTTCGCCCAGACTGGTAAACGTGAAATCATCGCGGAAGCCGAGATCGGCCAGGGCCTTGATCACCTGGACCCTTTTATACGCCGGATACGCCTCCATCACCACTTTGAAGACACGGCCGATCATCACCCGGCCGGTCTCGGTGATCCCTTCTACCCCGACTGGAAAGACCGTCTGAAAGAGCTGGTCGAGCAGGTCGCGCATCACTTCCCGGTCCGCCTCGGTCCGCGGATCGAGAACCCCGTTGTCGCCGAGCATAAACCCTTCGATAAAGCGGTTGCGGATCGACGCGGGCAGAAGTTGAACGTCCTCGGGCAGGGTGGTCAGATCGATGCGGTAACGGTCTTCCGTTTCCGTTACGAAGGGCGGTTTCTCCTGAACGCCGACGACCCACAACAGGACATCGCGTTTGTCCGCCGTCTTGGCCCCGCCGAACAGATGCTGCAGCGTCTCGGACACAAAGTCTTCATTGCGCAGGTCCCGGTTGCGTGCCAGCAGATTGTTGACATACAGCAGCTGCGACACATCATCGGCCTGGTCGAGCCGGGTGATATAACGTCCGGCGACGGAGGTGAGCAGTTCGTCGCGCAGGATGCTCGGTTCGGGCATGAATCTGGTCAGCGCCTCCAGCTGGGCCTCCAGGCCGAGCCCGGCGCTTTCCGGCAGCTGCCGCCAGAGGAGATACGCGGTGGCCCCGTAGCGGGCGACCTTTTGCGGTGAAAATACCTGCGGGATGATCGTGGTATAAAAATCGAGCAGACCGTTGATGCGTTGTGCGGGAACGCTCAGCTCCGAACTCAAACGCTGCAGCCGGCCGACGTCATCGTCCATTTCACCCAGCAGGGTCCACAGGTCCCCGTCCCCCTGTCCGGCGCGTTGCGCGGCCTGGGCCAGGATGTCCAGTCCGTCGACGATTTCCGGGAAGATGTCGGTTTCCCACAGATCGAGGATCCCGTCTTTGATGATCGACTTGCCCGGCAGGACGCCGGCCATCCACCCCAGACGCTCATCGAGTGTACGGTAGTCGCCGTAGACATAACCGCTCCCTTCGGACTTGATGTAGGCATTGAACAATTGCGAAAACGCGGACGAACGCAGGAAGAAGGTCTTCAGGACCTGCCGGTAAGAGACCTTTTGCCCGAACCGTGTCCGCCGCAGATAATCGCCCAGCGGATTGCTCCGGTCGATGCCGGCATTGGGATTCTGCAACAGCGCCTGAAATTCGGGAAAGCGCGCCTGCAGGCCGTTGGCCTCTACATAACTCTGCCACACCTTGTCGAGCGCCGCCGACGGAATGAGTCTGCCCACGAGGTTCTCGCGGACCGTGTCGAACGGCAGTGAGTTGATCGCCTCCTGATCGAAGCGCAACGACAGGTCCGTGCTGCTGATACGCACCGATCCGTCTTCGGAGCTGATTACATAGGAGACGCTGGTCCGCATGATTTCGTCCAGGCGTTCGACCGGGGTGCCGGTGCGGTCCCACTGCGGATTGGCCAGCTTTTTGAATAATATCGCCGCCAGCAGGTTCGAGAAGCCGTCTTCGGCGCCGTTGATCGTAAATTGTTCCTCGCGGTACTCGACGTTGGCTTGGGTCGCCAGGTAGCGCACCCGCTGGGAGAGCAGGTCGCGCAATTGTCCTACCGACATGTCAACCAGTTCGGTCACAAACAGCTGCGGTCCCGCGGATTCCGCGACGTTCCAGCCGAACGTATGCAGCGCCAAGCTGGACGGCAGCGACGCCACGCTCTGGTTCTCACCGAATTCCGGCTGCCGGCCGGTCGCCTCGGCGCGATAATCCGCCGGCGCGCCCTCTTCGACCCGGCGGGACGCGCTGATCTTGAGTTCCAGGGCCACGGCCGGGCTGAGTTTCAGGAGGGCCGCGTGCACGGCCTCACGGCGTTCAACATCGGTGCCGCCGCGCGCGTCGATCCGTTCCCGGATAAGGTTCAGATAGACCGCCACCGACGCGGCATCCGGACGAAATGTTTTTGAGGTTTGTGTATAGGTATACTCAAGAATTCCGACGGCGGTGTTCTTTAAAACGGAGGCCGTCCCGGCGTCCGCAGTTTCGGCGGCCTTGGCAGGCAGGGATTTGCCGGCAAAGGCGACGAGATTGGCCAGGGCGTCTTTCTGCGAGAACATCCCCAGGAACCACAGGACAATATCACGCGAGTCATTTCCCATTTCCGCGGCGAAATAGTCCAGCAACACCTGGGTCTGATCGGTGACGCCGCTGGACCCGAGGAAAATCCGGTAGAAGACATTCTGCCGGTCGCCGTAGGACAGCCGGGAAGACATGAAGTCAAAGATCTCGCTGACCGGTGTTCCCTGCTTGAGCGCGTTCTGAATCATGGTCTGGACGGAGAACCCTTCGCGCGCGAGATAGTCGGCGACCGCCCAGTCCGGCAATTGTTGCAGGGTATTGAAATCACCGACGGTGTTGGCGATATTCCGGAAATTCAGACGCGTTTCGCGTTGAAAGATCTCGGAGGCCGCCGCGGTGCGGAACGGTTGCGCCTGATAGAGGGCCCGCATTTCACTGAAGACGGCGCTCAGCGCGTTAAAGGTTGTCCCTCCCCTGGTCATGCCCTCGGCCTTAACGGTGTCCAGCAGCTGTTCCAGTTCAACGTCGCGCAGCTGTTCCGGGTTTTCACGCCAGGCGCGCCGCAGGTACTGCGTGGCGGTGTGATCGTCGACGATCGCCGCAATCTCTTCGGGGCCCAACTCGAGCCGGCGCGCGTTCTCGACGGCCTCGGCCAGGTGGGCCAAGGTTCCGGGCGCCTGCAGGGTGTTTTGGTAGTAGTCCGTAGCGACAATCCGCTGCCCCGTGTAAAAGGTGACCCGGTCGCCGGCCATGTCGACGGCGATGTCGAGCGGAAAGTCACGGGAGAAGACGCGCACGTAGGCCTCGAACATTTGCTGCCGCTCTTCATCCGTGGCGTCGAGCAGGCGTTCCAGGCCGCCGAAGCGCCGCCACTGGAAGTTGTTCGGCGTGCCGATCGCCGCGCCGCCCCGGGACAGCAGGTATTGGGTCAGCAGGATTTCCTGCAGCGCCTGCCGGTCGGCTGCGGACTCCGTGCTGCGGAAACGCGGGTTGGCGACATACAGATCGTTGCTGCGCTGCTGAAGCCGGACCTTGACGCTGGTGGTGGGGACCGTGATCTCCTTGGCGGTCTCCTGTCCGATCGCCTTGCTGTAGAAAAAGGCCGAGATCAACCGCCGGGGATTGCGCAGCGCCGCGGATATTTCTTCGTCGGATACTTCCTGGTCGCGTTGAAATAGCCGCATCAACTCCTCGACCTCGGAACGCGGCAACAGAAAATCGGAGAAGTCCGCGGCGCCCAGCTTCAGGCCCTGACGTTCGTAGGCCTCACGCAGCGTGCGGATGAGCTGACGGCTGCGCAGGTCGCGGTCGGTCGGCTCACCGCGCATACGGGCCAGCCGGCTGTCCTCACTCTGACCGACCTTGTCGATCAGTTCGCTGACGTCATTCTCAATGCCGTTCATCGCGTCTTCACGCAACAGGTCCGTCCCGCTCGCGGTCCCGAAGGCGGCCACGGCGCCGGCCTGTTCCAGATTGTCGAATTTGAGCCGGTCTCCGAAGCCCATCACGAGATTGCGGGTCTGCTCTTCTATGGCGGCCATCCCCGCCTGCATGTACATATATTGCATGAACGCGGCCCGTACGCGGTCCGTCGAGGCCGCCGTCTTGATGACGTCCAGGCCGCGCTTGGTCATCAGCATACTAATCGCTTCATCCACGGCCTCGACGCTGTCGGCTGTTTCGGTCAGGCCCAGCAGCTCGGCCGGAGAACTGGCTGTCAGTGCACGAAAATCCTGGTCGCGGCTGACCAGTTTTCCGGTGCCCGGCATCGGCAGACGCGCCGCCTTGACGTGGGTGAACACCGTGGTTTCCTGGTCGTAAATGATTTGCGTCAGCCGGTTTTTGCGCAGACTGACATACGGGTGCGAACTGAGCACCTCCTCCGGCTGGCTGGTGCGGGAGATGTACTCCAAAAATGACATCGCGTCGATCGCCCCGAACACCGAATAACCGGCCAGGTCCATCAGTTCCAGGGCCTGCATGTCGGCATCGTATTCCGCGTTTTTGATCATCTGGATCATATACGGCGAGGCGTTCTCATACATCTCCTTCAGGTCCAATCCGAGATAAGCGGTGTGCTGCAGCGTGTGGCTCATTTCGTGGGCCACGATAAAGGCGATGATGTCCTGGGTCAACGGCCGGCCCAGGGCCTGGGCCACTTCGGCCAGGGTTTCGTACAATCCTTTATAGAAGTAGACATCCGGCCGGTTGCGGATGACAAAGGCATTGACCGAATTGGCGTCGACGACCCGCAGTTCACCGGGTTCCTGATCGGTCTTGGTGCGGTAGGCGGCGACCAGTTTGTTGTAGATGTCGTGCATGGCGGCCACCGAGACGTCGGCCTCGGGAGCGATAAACCTGCTGTGGCGCAGCCGGTCCTCGATCATCGCGACGGTGCGCTGGAAGTCGGCCTCGAGATCATTGACGGATACGCCGCGCTCTTCGGCCATCTCGCGCATCAGGATGTCGTCAAAGGTCTCACCCTCGCCGGTGGCCCGCAGGACCGGTTCATTCGGCAGCATGCCGTTGACGCGGCTGTCGAAACGTCCCCAGCGGCCGGCGGCCAGATTCAAATCCCGGTAGTCATCGGCCGTGGCATAGGTGGAGGCGATCTGTTCGTTGGTGGGCATTTGCCCCCCGGCCTCGGCGGCGGTATATAATGCCTCGAGCGGATAACCCTGTTCGGCCTCGGCGTCGACGTCGCGCAAAAAGCGCATGGCCTCGTCCAGATTATCCTTCAACCAGCCGCGCATCTGTTCCGGCGACAAGCCCAGGGATTCCCGTTTCTCGGTCCAGCGCTGCACCTTCAGGGCCTCGTGCCCACGCACCGTGGCATCGGCCGCGAAAGTCGTATCAAAAAAGACAACCTCCTGTCCCCCGGTGATCGGCCTTCCCTCGTCATCCTTTTCCACGAAACCGATGTGACCGAGCTGGCCCATCTCCGCCAGGAGACCGTTCACGTAGTATGTTTTCCGGGTGGTGCCGTCCGCTAAAACCAGCGGTTCGCCGACGGTGGTCTCGCCGTCGCGGAACTGCCGGCGGATAAATTCATTCACGGTACGGGGCGACGAACGCGGCTGGCGGTATACGCCCTGGATCCAGCTCAGCCGTCCGACCGGATTGGTGTCGGCGAGGCGGGCGGCATCGGTGGTGACCTCCAGGGGCACCCGCAGTTCCAGACCGCCGGAGAAATATTTACGCGGGATGATCTCCTGGGTCGTCACATCGAACTCTTCGCGGATATAATCGAAGACCCCGACCTTGAAGGCCTCGAGATACTGACGGTAAATCTTTTCCTTGGCGTTCTTGTCGCTGAGGTCGACGCCGTTGACCTTTTTCTGATCGGCATAGGCACGGTTCAGGATACTCGACTTCAACCGTTCCTTGTACCACTTGGCCAACACCAGCGAATGATAGATCTGACGCAGCCGGGCGAAATTCTCACCCGTATTGACTTCCTTCTGGATCTCGGGGATAACCACATCGCGGATGACCTCGGAGGAGACCTCGCTGAGTTCCTGAACATCGATTTCCTCCAGCTGATCGGTCCCGAGTTCCTTTTTGCGCAGGTTGTTGCGCATGGCCACGTAGTCTTTTTCCAGCATGACCTTGAAGTTGCTTTCGAGGACATACGCCACGTCTTCGTGTTCGTAGACCACGGCCTTGTCCGGGACGATCCACACCTTGATGAAGGTATTGACGGCGACATCGGTGGTGCCATAAAGCTGTTGCGCGCGGGCGTAGACCTTGTCCCAGAATTCCTGACCGAGGTCCTCTTCGGGGTACATCAGCGTGGCGGTCAACTGTTTGAGGATATAGTCCTGCGCGAGCACGTCGCGGCCCATCTCGGTCACGCCGAATTCGGCGGGGATGATGCGGTCGCCTTCATAGGGTGAGAGGTTCACCCACAGATCGTTTTCGGGAATGGTCAATGACGCCAGAAAATAGCGGATGAGTTTGCCGGCCTCCTCCTTGACCTCGAGTTGATCGAGATCGGCGTTGCCGGAGTCGAGGATAAAATCAAAGGCGAACGGATGCCGGGTGTCCACGCGCAATCCGCGCAGCATCGGCGGCACGAAACCGTCGCTGGTCGTGATCATGGTCCCGGGGATGGGCAGTTCAAAGGTATTTTTGGCAAAGGCCTGCGGCGGCGGGGTGATCAGGGTAAAGGCCATGGCCCAGGCGGTGATCAGGGCGCAGGCGCGCAGAAATGGATTAAATCGGCGGTTTTTGGTCATCGGTCGCGATCGCATATAGTATTAATACTAGTCCGGAATACTTTGAGTATATCTTATGATTAATACGAATACCAAAAATCGGCGCGATTGGGGAAATGTTGCTTCTCCATTATAGCACAGCGCCCACGGCCGGGGGACAAGGAATTATGCCGAGCTTGCCTCCGGGCTAGATGTGTAAGTTTTTTATTATTAGATATTTAGAGTTGACTTCCCCGCTCCCGGAAGAGGCCGGCGGCCGGATCGGCCGATTAGTTCCGGCCCGGGACGTCCGGGCGGGTGTCGGGACCGGGATCCCGCGCGGTCAGATAGGCGGTGAGGCCGTCGGTAAGTTCCTTGATGAAGCGCTGCGCCCCCTGCTGATTCACGTGATGCCAGTCTTCGAAGTTCTCAAAACTGTAGGAGCGGACCAGCGGCGGCAGGACTTCCACATTGTCGAACTCCGTGGTGAACTCCCTGATCAGGTCGGTGTAACGGCGGGTGCTGCCGTCGCGGTCCCGGTTGCGCGTGATTTCCTCCGGCAAGGGTGTGTTGGCGATCAGCACCTGAATGCCGCTGTCGCGCGTCGTACGAAAGGCTTCCTTGTACCAGGAGACGGCCTCCGGTGACGGATAAACCGGCCAGTCATAATACTTCACGGTCTTAAGCTCATCCGGGGTCATGCGGACGCGCAGGCGGGTGAGATGCCCGCCGCTGTAGCGTTTCAACTGTTGGTGTTGTGTGCGCACGCGTTCGGCATTTTCGCCGTTCGGATTTTGTAAAAGCTCCCGGATCCGTGCCCGGTACAACACCAGCGTCGACAATGATTCTATCTTGATCGTCACCATTGCCAGAAAGGTCTTCCGCGGAAGCGTCCCGGACAATTCCGCGAGCGAGTACAATTCGGCGAGCGAGTACAGGCTGCTGGTCCGCTCAAAAGAATCCCGGATCGACCACTCTCCCGTGGTGGCGATCGGCGCAATGGCGATCAAAATGAATTGCGGCCGGCGATGGTGCGCGAGATATTTTTTGATCAGGAGCGGATAAGTGCGCAGCCCGTGATTGGGGATGGCAAAATTATACACGGTGAACGGCCGGCCCAGGGCCGCGGAAATCTTCTCCGACATGTACGTCGCGTCGACCCGGAGGATCTGGCTGTCACCGAGAATGATGGCGTCGTAATTGAGCGGTTCCGGGCTGTTCAACAGCGCCTTCTTGTGCGCGATCAGCCCGCTGGTTTGTGTCAGGAAGTGCGGCCGGAATTCTCTGACGGCAAACTCCGTGACGGCCAGCAGCAACAGGCACAATATCAGCGCGCGCGGCCAGCGGCGTGAGAATAACAATTTGAGCCCTCGATAATGTTGTGACGGCAAGTTGTCGTACTGCAATCTTATTTGAGTTGACGATTTTCCGGTACGTAAAGCTCGACGGCGCTCGCTCTTGCCGGCTTCATTGTGTCGGCACGGATCTTGGTCCCATCTGGTTTCGCCGTTCGATGAAGCACAAAACTGCCCCCGTCCTGCTGAATCAACAGAACGCCGTCTGAAGTCTGCATTAAATAACTTTTACCGGTAACCACCCCGGCGTCCGGGTTGAAGATGCTTTTTGGGGCCGCGGCCTGTCCGCGGCGGTGCAACAGGACATCCTCGGATTGCCAGCCGACGGTGAACAGGTCGTCACCGTTTAACGCGAACGGCCAGAGCCGGGTCTTGGCATAACCGTACTCCGGAGCGCCGCTGAGGCCCGCCGGCGGCTGCGGCGGTTCTTCCCCGGTGAATTTGGACGGGATATAACCGAGCAACCATGACTTCCTGTCTGCTGCCGGATCATATTCGGCAATGCCGCTGCCCAGAATGCTGTAGACGATTTTTCCGTCGGCCCATTGCATGTCGATGATCGGCCGCGATTCTTCCGCGGCGCGCGTGAAGCGCGAAGCGGCCGGGTCCAGACGCCACAATCCGTTCAGGTCGGGATTCCCGTTAACAGCCAGCCACAACGCCGATCCGTCCGGTGCCGGCAGCATCCGGTCGATCTGATAGAACTCTTCGCCGTCGAACGGATTGCGCGCCTCGCGCGAACGGCTGGATGCCAGTACTTCAAAGGAATTTTCCGCCGGACGTAAGACGGCCAGACCGCAATCCCCTGCCCCGCCGCCCGCCGGCCCGATGCCGATGTACAATTTTCCTTCCGCGGCCGCCAGCGAGAGGATTTGATTACCGGGCAGGCCGTCGTTTTCGGTCATCCGGCGCGCCGAATCAGTGACCGGGTCCGGCTGTGCCGGCAACTGATCCACGGCCCGGGCCGAGCGCATGCCGGACTGTCCGGTCAGGGCCGCCGAGCGTTCGCGGTCGGTGACCGGCGTGCCGGGTCCGCGCTGAAAGATCACCAGGCCGTTCACCGTACCGACATAGAAATTCTGATCGTCGACCGCCGCGGCCGTGACCGTAAACGGTCGTTTGGCGGTCGCCGGAAGGCTGACCGTGCCGATGCGCCGGATCTCCCGGCCGGCGCGCTGGTCGTGAAAATAACCGATGATACGTGATTCCATCTCCAGATTTAGTTCCTGGGCGACGAAGATGTGATCGCCGTCAAAGGCGCGCGCCGGATCGAGGAAGTCGCGCTGTCCGGTCAGGCGCTCCGGAAGGCGCCAGCCTTGTCCGGTGTTGGCCATGCGCACCGGTAGGCGGCGTACCGAGTAATCTCTCCAGGCCCGGGAGGCCGGCAGTTCGGCCTTGGCCTTTTCGCTGTCGACATTTTGCGCGAACAATTTCACGACCTCATTTCCTTCGACATCCTGTTCATGGGTCTCGCCTGAATATCTGGCCCGGCCCATGCCTCCCTCAGCGGAGAAGACATCGTGACTGGAGCTGCGCGTTTTTGTCCTCCGGCCGGTGCCTACCATCGGGGTTGTCGACCAGTCCGTGAATTTCGTAGGGTCTATCGGGTCCGAGAGGACCGGGGCCTCGATTTCCGGCCGCAAGCGCCGGTGTTCCGTTTCTCCGACGTACATGTCGTAAACGAGCAATCTCGGTGTTACGGCCTTCTGTTCGCCGAGCTGCACCAGTTCGATGTCCAGCTGCAAACGCAGGATATTGGCCTCGCGCTGCTCGTCAAAGGTCAATGCGAGCCTGTCGTCATCCAGCAGCGATATGATCCGGCGCACCTGTTTCCCGACGTCTTTGCTCCCGCCCTGGCGCTCGAGTGCGTTGAGATACGGCCATACCAAATCCTGCGCGTTCCATTCCAACAGATGGCGCAGATGCTGCGGTTTCAGTAATTCTTCGTAAACCGGTTTAAATACGGCGGTGAGATTCCGCGGGTCCGATACGGCGAGACGGTGCAGCGCCGTGCGCAGATAATGTGGGACCAGCCCGGCATCCTCCAGTTCCCAGATTTCACCCGCCGGCAGGATATCGTCGTGAAAGGTCCGCATGACGTCGCGTGAGTACGTGAGATGATCCGAGCGGATCAACAGGCGGTTAGCCAGGAGTCTCGTCCAGGCGTCGTCCGCGTCACGCAGGTCTTCAAACAGGGCGGCCTCGCCCGGCGAGGCCGTTTGACCCAGCTTGAATTGGATCAGCGGACGGATACCGGCCAGTCGGAGTTGCAAACCGTCCGCGGCAAAACGCTGAAACGCGGTAAAGGTCTCGGTCGCCAGGTCGGCGAGGGCGTTGGCATCGTAAGAGTTGAAATCCGTCAGAAAGCCTTTGGCATAAAACAATGTCTCCCAGTATTTGACCGCGGCGATAGGGTCGTCGCTGTAAAGTCCGGCGTAATAGTCGCGTTGTCTTTGCAGATAGTCGCGGCAAATGTCCCTGATTTCCTGTAACAGCGCTCCGGCCTGCGGGTCGTTGGGGCCATCCACCATGTAGTACAGCGGGGTGCCCCGCTCCATTTCAGCGTTGGGGTCGAAGCGCTCCAGTTCCGCCAACGGATCGGGAATTTCGGTTTGCAGGGGTTTCGCTATATGCCAGCGGGTGAGATCGCGGATCAGCGAGTAACTGCGGACGTAAGCTCCCAAAAGCTGATGGGTCTGCCGGCGCTTAGCCGCTTCCGCCTCGGGATCCGGCGTTTCCGCCTGGGCCTCAGGGCGTGACCGCGACACGCGTGTTATCCGGGGTTTGGGTTTATTTTCGTTCTGCCTCAGCGATTGCGCCAAACTGTACCACGCGCGTGCCGCCCAGTAGCGGGATTCCTGACCGGGCTGCAAGGCCAGGGCCACTTCGGCCTTGCTGATGGCCTCTTCAAACCGGCCGCCGGCCAGCAGCAGCGGAATCTGCTCGATAAATAATTCCGCTTCGCGCGCTGTCTCCATTCCCGAACCCGTCGGCGGACTGACCTTCAATTGCTCTCTGATGAGGGCGGCCACGTCGTTCAATTGGTCCGTGCTCCGGTCAGGATCGTCTGCAATGTCCAGGGTCACCGGCGGCGGGGCGTTCCCGCTTAACCGGCGGAATTCCACTGAGATTTGGATCCGTTTGCGGCCGTCGGTATATTTGACGCCGCCTTCGAGCAGGATCGCCGACGAGCGCAATGCCAATTCGCCGGCGGTGAGGTCGGCCTCACGCTGTAGATAACGCAGCTGGTCCCGTTCCAGGACGATGACCTCGGGGGACGCGGCCAAGGCGGTGGTCAGGTATGCCTCCAGCAGTTTACTGAATCCGTCCAGCGACGTACCCGGCTCTTCACTGCGGATTTGCAGGATGCCGACATAGCGCAGTCCGGCCTCCTTCTGGTCCGTTTTTAACTGGGCCTGCTTAACGCGGCGGATCAGATCGGTGATGTCGGCCGGACTCAGCTGTTCGCTCAGCAACCGCGATGACAGAATGATTCCGCTGTCGGTATCCACGATCCGGACCTGATAAATCATGCGTTCGTCATGCGGGACGCGCTCAAGGTAGATGATCAGGCCGGCCTTGAGCAATTGTCCCAACCGGATGGTGTCGGCGGTCTGGGCGGTATTGGTCAGCGTCAGGGTTTGTTCGGCGAGGACCTGACGGATGGATTGACGGTCGATCAGCCGGATGCCGTCGTCGGCCGAGAGGCCAACCTCCAGGCGTTGCACTAGGTCGCGCGGCACCGCACGCTCACCGGTGGCCCCGATGACCGCCACGGTCGGGGCATCCGCCCGGGCCGCGCCGTTTCCCCATATACCGACGGCAAAGACCAAGAATGTGAGGCACAGAAACTTTCTCATGGGACCATTTTCGGGACGATCCGCTTCACCAGTTTTCGCGTCGCGTTCTCGATCGCCAGTTTACCGGCGATACTCTCCGAGACGTCGACGGCCAGGGCGGTCTCCCGGTCGATGGCGATGATCTCACCGCTCTTTTTCTCAACTGCTTTGACTTCCACGCGTGCCTTACAGGTGATCAGATTACCATTCTGTACCGCGTACTCGCTGAAGGCCTCGCCGGTAATGGTGATGTCGGGATCCTTTTTGGCCGTGGCCGGATCCAGCAGCGGGAATCCCAGCTGCTGCAAAGCGAGGCTGATTTCGGTCTGGGCGGCCGGGTCCGGCACAGTGCGGTTCATATGCTGTTCGGGGATATTGACCGTCACCGTCGGAAGCTCACGGCCTTTCAAGGCCAGCGTGTACTTTTCCATAAAATCGTCGGCGACCATATTCTTGGCAATGAGAGTGCTGCCTTTCTCGGAGAGTGTGGCCGCCACCTTATCCCCGAGTGCCCGGGCGGCGATGTCCACGGATTCTTTGACGGATTGATTGACGGCCTCGGCATAGGTCAACCCGGTCTCCACGCCGATAATCTTGGCCATGTAGGTAGCCTCGCTGCCCATGGCAAAGGCGCTGCCGGTGATAATCACCTTGGCTCCCACCAGACTGCCGATACGCGCGGCCGTCGACGGGTCCACGGTTCCGGACAGGCCGAGTTCCATTTCGGCAAAGGCCTTATTGATATCGGCTCGGTCTACCAAAACGATCCCGTCGGCGGTGCCGAGCTGGACCTGCAGCAGGTCCGACGTCTGCCGTCCGGCGCCCGCCAAATTCTCATCTTCCTGAAACGGCAGCACGGCCACGGTCAGCGCCGGTCCCGAGGGCTTGCTTTGATCGTCCATCTCGGCGAGCGCCTTCCCTCCCGTATTCAGCATCAGGACCGCCAGTACGACGGCGGCATAATGGATTCGCATGGTCTTGAACATTTATTCCTCCTGGTTTAGGGTATCGTCATCTGTATAATTTCGGCGAACATCTGCTGCGCGCGCGGATCGGCGGCCAGCCGGTCGATGAGTTTGATATGCACATCGATGACGCGGCCGACCGCGGTGTCGGAGACTGATACGCGCGCGAGCGGTTCGGACTGTTCATGAAAGATCACGGTCGTCTGACCGGTTTGAATAAAACGTTCCCGGCGGAAGGTCCGGTCCCCCGTGTTGACGGCAAAGACGACCTTCGGCAGCGGTTCGCGCGCCGGGACGCGGATATCCTCATGGGCTATATCATAACGGGTGAGAAATCCGTCCAGTATTCCGTCCCGGTCCGCCACGCGCAGCTGGACCTGCCGCGACCACGGTTTGAACGCGTCCAGGATGGTGTCCGGATACGCCTCCACCGTAATATCGGATTCGGGCAGGAGATGAACGGCATTGTTGTCCAGACGGCCGAATCGGACTATGAAAGGGGTTTGGCGCCGGACCGCGGGGATTTGGAAGGTGAGTGGATACGGGATGGGTCCCGGTTCCAGTTCAATATGGATTTCCTCAAGCGGAGCCGTTTCCAGGGCGGATGACAGCTGGATCAGCCTGGCCGTGAGCGCCGGGCAGGGCTCTGAAGCGCAGGATATGACGGCGGGGATACTGATCTCGCGCCCGCCGAAACAGGCGAGCGGGCCGGCGGAAGAGCTGCCCGCCGGCCGGATTTCGATCCACGGCCCGGGCAAAATCTCATTGCTGTCCAGAGCTGAGACTGTCCCGCTGCCGAGCCCGGCGATCAGGACGGTCATGACCAAAATACGGATGAAGTTGCGGACATCAAGAACCACGGAATCTCTCCCCTTATTGAGCGGGCCGCGGTCGCCCGCGGTGCTGTATTGTAACAAAATCCGGCAGATTTGGAAAGCGGCCGGCACGGGCCTTCGATTACAAACGCCCGGCTTGATTTCAGGCGGCGGTATGCGGATAATAGGATAGCAAACCACTCTACAATATGTTTATGTGCGGGAGGCGCTATGCGGGATACGGATTTCTTCCATATGCAATGGGACAACGCCCAACACTGTCCTAAATGTAACAAGCATTTTATGGTCCAGGGGGCGGCGGCGCATAAAAAGTGTCCGGACTGCGGCGGGGCTTTGAGCGCGATTTCAACGGAACAGGCCGACCGCATTGAGCGGATGATGGGCCTCTTTCAAAAGACGGCCGGGTTCCTCGGCATGGACCGGCGTGTCACCGAAACCTTTCAGGCGATGATCCGGCAAAAAGCCGGCGGTCTGTACAAATGCGACGCCTGCGGCGAACTTACTCCCGGGACCGAACCCGACGGCGCGCAGCCGGGTGACGGGTGCCGGGCGTGTCACGGGCCGCTGCGGGAAGCCAACCCGGGCGAGGTCAATGCGGAGGCGCTGCTTAAACTGCCGCAATCGGAAACCCGTGAATTTACCGCCAAATCCCTTACCGAACACCACGCCTTTTGCCCGGTCTGCGGCAAGACGACCCGCGATACGGTCCGTCCGGCCTTCTGCTCCCATTGCGGCGCGAACCTCAGCGGCCGGCAGGCCAAGGTCAACAGCGGGCTGTGGCTGTACTACCTCATGCTGGCGTTGGTCGCGGCGGGGGCGATTGCGGGTATGGTGTATTTTACGCGTTGAGAGAACTTGGAGCAGCTTGAGTCGGGATAAGTGATACGGGATATGGGATACGGGGTTGGCCGGTTATGTCATGACCTGAATTTGATTATCTGTCTGCGCAACTCAAGATGGCAAACTGTTCGTATCACGCATCCCGTATCCCGACTCGCGTGACACATACAATCAGATAATCCCCTCATGGAATCTCATCATGCAACCGCAATGGCGGGATTTGCTCGTCAGGCACCATCTCGATATCTTCCCATTTCCCCTGCCGGTACCGCCGCACCAATAATCCCGAAGCGATAAAAAAGACGACGATCACCGTGATCCATCCCCACTGGGCCGGTGCGTGCAGGACATGCAGCGTCACCCACAGGATCGGGACCATGCACCAGTGCAGGATCACCGAGAAATACATCGCCCACAGGGTATCCCCTGCCCCGCGCAGCGCGCCGATCAGCACTACATACAAGGCCTGCAATCCGACATACACCATGATGCAGCGCAGCATAAAGGCGGCGAGCGGCCGGGCTGCGTCGAAGACCGGCTGGGCTCCCGGCGCCCGAAAAACGTCGGCCAGGGCGTCGGCGAAGAATGTAAAGGCGACAAACACCGTCCCCGCGTAAATCAATCCCATCAATAGCGACGACTGCACAGCCCTTTTGGCGGACGCCGTGTCACGGGCGCCCATATATTTTCCGACGAGGCTGGTGATGCCCATTTCCAGTCCGATCAACGGGACGTAGATCACAATGTCCCAGTTCAAGGCCACTGTTGAGGCAGTGGCGGATGCCGGCCCCACCGCGTGAAAGATCAGCACGAATAAGTCAAAGGCCATCAGATTGAGGAACATCTCGACCCCCGGCGGATAGCCGAAACGCAGCAGTTTGGTCATGATCGCCTTGTCGAACCGCAGCGACTGTCCCACGGCAAACTCGCGCGCGTTGCGCGGCGCCCAATACACGCCCAACAGCACGGCCATTCCGGTGAAGGCTCCCAAAACCGTTCCGTAGGCCGCGCCGCGGATGCCCAGTGCGGGAAATCCCCAGTTGCCGAATATCAGGACGTAATTGGCCGCGACGTTGACCGCCATCGCGGTCACCGCGGCAATCATGACCACCCGGGTGCGTCCGATGCCGGTAAAATACGAACTCAACGTCTGGCGCAGTAACGGAAAGAGACAAAACAGCATGATGGTGTCGAAGTACAGCAACTGCGGCGCCAGCTGACCGGGGCCGATGCCGGAGTGACGGAACATGAAATAGGCCAGCGGCCGGCATAACAGAATCAGCGGATAACCGGCTGCGGCGATGAGCACGGCCTGCGTTACGACAACGGCCGATTTGTCCTTGCGTCCGGCGCCGAAATACTGCGCGGTGAGTGCCGTGGTGTATCCGCAGAGCCCCAGGAAGAAGGTCATCATCATGTACCCGGTGATCCCTCCGGCCATCGACGCGTTCATCATATCCGGACCGAGCCGGGACAAAAACAGCCGGTCCGTAAAGATCATCATCGTCTCACAGGCGTAGGAAACGACCATGGGCAGCGCGATGGTGAGGACTTCCTTGATGCCTCCCGGGCGAGGGGGATTTCCGTCGGACATGGTATCCTTTTGGGGGTGTTGGGTTTGGCGTATTATATCGCAAGGGTGATGAGTGTTGAGTGGTCCCTCGCCTGCGCTCGGGATGGTGAGCGAAGTCGAACCATGAGTGATGATCGCAGTTTAACGGACGTACAAAAAATCCATGCGATCATCACTCAGCACCGCATGGACATCGGGAATGCATCACTCATCACCCATGGGATCTATCGTATCCGAATAAATTCTTAGAAGTGGTCTAGCATACCGGAGTCCGCTTACCGCCGGGAAGTACCCTTGTTGAAATTGTCGCGGGCCTTGGTCGCCATGCCCTTGACCTTGTCTCCGGTGACATTATGCCGCTGGGGGGCTGTCAGGGAACTGCTGGAGCGTTGTCCGCGTTTTAAATAATCGCGTTCCCCGCGGCGGGTTTCCGACCGGGTGCCGATCACGGCGTTGAGGTGGCTGCTGCTTTGCAGCCGTTGGCGGACATCCGATTCCGCGGTGTAGGTGTCGCGGCCGCGCAGACGGGACTCCTTCTTCTCCAGCTCCAGATTTTCGCGCCGGTAGTCCTGCAGCAATTCTTTTTTCTCGGCCTTGAATTCCTTCTCCAGTTCCATCTTTTGACGGTTATAGTCCGCAGGCTGCTCATCGGAGAGCTTCGTGACGGCGGCGTCATAACCTTCGGCGAGGGCGTCCTTCTCCTGTTGATACTTCAGGAACAACGCTTCCTTGTCGCGCAGGATTTCACCGAGGAGTTGGTCCCGTGATGGCTGTTCCGCCGTATCTTCCTGGGCCCCGGCCGGCGCGGTGAACCAAAGCAGAATGATCATGATGGGGGTGAGTATTTTCATTGGGCAAATTATAGCATATAGGTCGGATAAATGGTTTATGAGTATATGTGTCTATGCGTGGTTTTGAACGTTGTCCCGGGTTCTCGAATTTACGGCGATCCGGGTTCTGCCTGTCAGTAAACTGTACTTATCCCATATCCCGTATCACTTGTCCCGACTCACGCCACCTGGCCTACAGATCTTTGAGCAGGAAATTATCCCCCGATTTCGCGATCTGCACATTCAGATTTTCCATCGCGTAGCGGATTTTGCCGATCAGTTCATTGTCGGCCAGCGGAATATTATTGCTGCCGAAATCGTCCATCCGCTCCAGCACATGCTGCAGCGTCATATCGTCGATATCGTAGGCGGGTTGAAAAGCGACCACACCGACATCACGCTTGACCTCGGTCAGGACCCCGCATTCGGTGAGATTAAACAGGACCTGGTTCGCGAGCCGGATTGGCAGTTCGAGGGCCGCGGCGATCTCTTCGGCAGTCAGGGGCGGTTCGGCCTTGTCAAAGCGTTTGACGATCAGCGCGGTCACCGTCACCGCCACCAGCTGACGGAAACGCCGGCTGGTCCGCAGGCTGTCCGGTTCAAACTCATAGGTGTGCACATTCTGTTCGGCAAACGAAATCTCGGCGCCGAAGAGCACGATCAGCCAGCTGATCTGCATCCACACGAGAAACAGCGGCAGCGCGGCAAAGCTGCCGTAGATCGCGCCGTAGCGCGACACGCCCACCTGAAACGCGATGTACCCCCACTGCACGGCCTGGTAGATTGTTCCGGCGATGATCCCGCCGAGCAGGGCCGATTTCAGTTTCACCGAGGTATTGGGGATAAACGTGTAAAGGAACGTAAACAGAAACCACATGACGCAGTACGGCAGAAACGTCAGCAGCCACAGGATAAAATCACCGACCGGCCCGAGGAATGACAATTGGTGGACAACCAGGGTGATCTTGCTGGTGATGATGACCGTCAATGAGCTGGCCATAATCAGCAGGACCGGGCAGATCAGCATGATCGACAGATAGTCGGTGAGCTTGCGGCCCCACGGACGTCCCTTCTGTACCCCCCAGATCCCGTTGAAACTCTCTTCAATATTACCGAGGACCTTGACCACCGACCAGAAAAGGATCGCCACCCCGACCCCGGCGATGATCCCGCCCTGGGTATTGGCCAGCAGGGCCTGGGAAAACTCGATGATGCGGTTGACCACTTCCTCCTGGCCCGGCAGGCGTTCACGCAGCTGGGCCTCAAGACGGTTCTGGAAGCCGAAACCCTTGGCGATCCCGAACGCCATGGCCACGATCGGGACGATCGACAATAACGAGAAAAAGGTCAGCGCCGAGGCGCGTAATGTGCATTTGTCTTCATCGAAACCGCGGATGGCCAGCAGGATGATGCGCAGCTGGGTGATCAGCAGAGAGCGCGGCCCCTTCACCTGCTTCACGCGGATGCGCCAGATGTCGGTCTGCAAAAAGGCGATGATTTTGTTAATGAAACTCATGGGGGAAATTATAACATGTAATCAGGCGTCGTGCATATCGTATCTGCCTGTGGCTATCCCAGCCGTTTTTGGAATTTGTGGATGCTGAAGCCGATGATGACCACGGCCATGACGCTCAAGGCGAGGATCTGCGGCAGCAGGTCCTGGGCTGTCAGGCCCTTCAGGATGATCCCGCGGATGATCTTCAGAAAATGGGTCAGCGGGATGATATTCCCGAGATAGTAAATGAAGGACGGCATGGTCTCGCGCGGGAAGATAAACCCGGAGAGCAGGATCGACGGCGAGGCGAAAAACAGTACGATCTGCGACGCCTGCTGCTGATTCTGGGCGACGCTGGAGGCAAACAGGCCGATGGCCAGACAGACAATCAGAAATAGAAACGTCAACGCCGCCAGTAACAGCACGCTGCCCCGGATCGGGACCTTGAAGAGGAAATGTGCCGTGCCGATGACCAGTGTCGAGATCAGCATGCCGATGATGATGTAGGGAACCAGTTTGCCGATGATAAACTCGTAGTTTTTGACCGGCGTCACCAGCAGCTGTTCGATATTCCCCCGCTCCCGTTCGCGCACCACCGCTGAGGCGGTGATCATCGGGATCAAAAGCTGGATAAGAAAACCGACCAGCCCCGGGATCATGAAATAAGAGCTCTTGAGGTCCGGGTTATACCACATCCGCGGCCTGAAATCGATCGGCCGCGCGCGCACCGGGATCAGGCCTTCGCGTTCCATAAAGGCGGTTATGATGGACTGGCCGGCGTTGAGCGCCGAGCTGGCGGGGTTGGAATCGGTGCCGTCGATCACCATCTGCAGCTGGCCCTCCTCCCCCGAGAGGGTGTCGCGCGTAAAGTCGGGCGGAATATTGATCCCGACCTTGGCGTCGCCCCGGTCCACGAGCTGTTTTAATTCATGCGAGGATTCGACGCGGAAATTAATATCAAAATACGACGACTGCTCCAGGGCCTGCAGCAGACGCCGGCTCAGCGATGATTGGTCCTGGTCGTACACCGCGGTGGACAGGTGGCGGACATCGGTGTTGATCCCGTAGCCGTACAGGATCAGCTGCATCAACGGCATCAGGATCACCAGCGCCAGGGTACGCTTGTCACGGAGGATGTGCAGGCATTCCTTTCGGACGACGGCGGATATGTTACGCGTTAGGGTCATCGGCGATGGTGGCAAACAGGTCCTCGAGGGACGGATCGATGTGGCGTATGGATTCGATTTGGATACGCTCCCGGGCTGCTGCTTCACGCAGCCGGGACGCGATGTCAGCACCCTTTTCGACGTTAAGATGCAGGTTAGTCCCGTAAAGGGTGACGGCCTTTACCTGCGGGATTTCCCGAAAGGCGCGGGCCCCGGCCATCACCGGTTGACAGGTGATTTCCAGGATGTCGCCGTCGATGTCTTCCTTGAGCCGGGCCGGCTCGCCCTGGGTAAGGACGCGGCCGCGCGAGATGATCGCGATATTCTGGCAGCGTTCCGCTTCTTCCATATAATGGGTCGTGACAAACAGCGTGATCCCGGATTGCGCCAGCTGATAAAACAATTCCCATAACGACCGCCGGGAAATCGGATCGATCCCGGCGGTAGGCTCATCCAGAAAAAGGATCCTCGGGCGGTGCAGGATGGCATTAGCCACGGCCACGCGCTGCTTCATCCCTCCGGATAGCGTTCCGGACATGCGGTTTTGCCATTTGTCCATGCGCACCGTCTTGAGGACTTCTGTGATCCGTTCCCGCAACCGCTGGCCGGACAGTCCGTAAATTTGGCCGTAAAAGCTCAGATTTTCAAGCACGGTCAGGTCTTCATAGAGACTGAAGCGTTGCGAGACATACCCGATGGACTGTTTGATTTCTTCCGGGGAGCGGATGAGGTCACAGCCGGCGACCCGGCCTTCGCCCGCGGTGGGCGCGAGGATGCCGCACAGCATGCGCATGGTGGTGCTTTTCCCCGCCCCGTTGGCGCCGAGATATCCGAAGACTTCTCCATACTGAATTGTCAGCGAGATATTATCGACCGCGGTGAGTGTGCCGAATTTTTTGGTGAGGTTGCGGACTTCAATGGCCGGATCGTTCATCGGTGAGGATCTCCACGTCGGCAAAGATGCCGGGCCGCACTCCGGACGGATCGTCCAGCTGGACCTTGACGCCGAACATCTGCATGGTCCGCTCTTCCGGTGTTTGCACATTGCGCGGCGTAAATTCGGCCTGGGCCGCGATGGAGCTGATGCGCGCGGGTAAGTCGCGCTCGAGTCCGTCGACTCGTACCCTGGCGGGCTGGCCGATGCGCAGGCGTGTTACGGTATGCTCCGGCACATAGATTTTTACCCACACCCGGTTAGTGTCGCCGATGACCAGGACCGGGGCCCCGGCCGCGGTGACTTCGCCGTTTTCGCGGATCTTGTTGAGAATGACGCCGTCGACGGGGGCGATTAACTGCATGTCATCGACCACCTGGCGGAGGTGCTCATATTCCTGCCGGCTGAACCCGCCGGAATCCAGCAGATGCTGGGCCCGCTCCGCGTCGCGCACGGCCTGGTTGAAATGGTCCAGCAGCGCCAAACGCTGGCCCTGGGAGACCCGGTCGCCTTCCTCTACCAGGAGGTTTTCAATCCGCCCGGAGGCGGCGAAGCCCAGCGAATGCTCGGTCAGTTCCACGGATCCGGAATAGACCGGCGCGCTGTTGCGGCCGTGACCGTCGCAGGCCGCGGCACTCCATAAAATAAGGGATATCATGAGGATCTTGGTTATAAGGAGTGGTGCGCGGGACATAGGGACCGACGAGGCGACATTTATGATGCCGCCGGGTTAAGGTGCTTGGGGTTACTTTTGGTAGAGACGCGGATCAAAATTCATTTTTTGCGGTTTGCCGAAACGGACCCTTTTAAATTCAGGATGCTGGGGATTCAGCAGAAAATTGTGTTCCTCCGGGACGACCACCGACGGGACCTTAAGAATGCAGTAGCGTCCCTGATCAAGCCAGGCATTGCCGATTTCGCGGCACTCGCGCGATTCGGGAAAGGCGCTCCAGCCTTTACTCAGTGAAGCGGTTCGCACCTCCTTGAGCGAGGTCCCCTGGGGGAGTGTCACGCTCAGCTTACGGAACTTGGTCGACAACGCGCGTTGTCCGTAGTGGACCAAGACCTCCAGGCATGCCAAGGCGATGCTTTGCGAGGTATACACAACCGCCCGGCCCTTGTCGTTCCAGCGTCCGCCGGTCAGTTTGGCGCCGGTGCCGCGGGTGTCGGTGATATAACGCGCCGCGCCGATCCGGTAGACGGTAAGCTCCGTCTCAACTGTAGACGCCATACTGTGTCCGTTTTAAAAGATCCAGGACCAGTCCGCAGCCGATATGCGTGTTCATGACGTCGACCGGACGCAGTTTGTTCAGGGCCCGGTTCGGTTCGCGCAGCCATTCCTTCAGCTCGCCGGGCCCGTCAAAGACTTTACTGCCCGCCACCGCCACGCGCGCCAAATCAATCAGGCGTTCAGTCATTACCGGATCAAAAATCTCCCCCGCCTTTTTGCGTTCAAAGGTACGCTCGCTGCGGGCCAACAGCGGGGTAAACTCACGCAGAGTCAGTCCGAGCAGGTCCTTGACCTTCAGCGCCGTGCTTTTGGTCAGGCCTTTCTGAATGACCGCGAAGATATTTAACGGATTATCCGTGTCCTTATTGATGTGCAGGATATTTTTCAGTTCGATCGCCGTCGCCATGAGGATTTTCTCCGATTTGCCGATTGTTACAAGTATACCGACAAATGGCGGTAGTGTCAATGGGATTCACATCCGGCTGTAGATGTCCCGGAGCTTACCGTGCTCATCGAGCTCCACCACCACCGCGTCCTCCAGCAAAGACTGATTGTCGCGCTTCATCAGGGCGATGATGTGGGAGCGGTTGTGATTGTCGAAGACAAACCGGCGGATGCCGAACTCCTCCACTTCCTGCAGGCCGCGGATCCCGTTTCTGGGGCCCTGGTCGAAAAGATATTGACGGACCTGGCGCTCCGGCGTTCCTACGGGCAGGTCCTGCTGCAGCCGGGCGTACCACTTCTTTTCCTTGCGGTACGCGGAGTAGTCGGAAATCAAGACGCCGAAGCCGACGATCACAAATGTCGCGGCGAAACAGATCACAAAGAGGATTTGGGTGGGGATCTTTTTCATTGTACTAATTTAGCACAATAAAGAGTACAAGTCTTGAGTGCAGGCGATTTTATTCAGTGAGCGTCGTTCGGCGTCCAAGCGGACTAAGGAATAATCAGACCGAACTTTATTGGATCAAGATGGCGGCGGACCATGTTCATAAAAAATTCTAGCTGGTCCGGGTTCGAGAATGCCTTCTTGGGGATAATCGAAAAGGCGTGTTTGTTGATGTACAACAGAATAAAATCTTTGGTGTCGAAATAAGCCTTGAACGCATCCCATCGCAAATCTGAGGTGCCCACGCAGGATTCCGTGCGCACTTTTTCGTCGGAAAACGTTACGGAAATATCGTCGTGATATTTTCTCATGTCGCGGAATAATTTACGCCAGATCAGCGAACGCGCAACAATAAACAAAACAAGGAGCGCTCCGAGAAACGTCAGGATCATCATATTCCACATGATGCCCACGACCATGATGCCGGCTCCAATGACGATGTCGTACTCGGAACCGCTTCCCTGTTTTTTCCAATGTGCGCGGCTGGCCTGCATAAATTCAATTTCAGTTATCTTATAGTTTAACGAGATGGATTGTGTCATCGCTTGCGGAAGTACCCCTGCGCCTCGGGCATTTGCTCGCGGATGCGCTGGATGCGTGATCGGTCGGATGGGTGGGAGCTCATAAACTCGGGGACGCCCGCTCCGCCTTTCATCTGGGCCATACGTTCCCAAAAGTTCACCGCCTTGGCCGGATCGTACCCGGCGAGGGCCATGAAGATCAGGCCCAGGTGGTCCGCCTCGCTTTCATGCAAACGGCTGAACGGAAGCATCACGCCGTACTGGGCGCCGAGACCGAAGGCCGACATCCAGACCTGTTTGGTTTCCTGCGGGCTGCTTTCCATGGCCACCGACAGCGCGGCGGTGCCCATCGAGGCGATCATCCCCTGGCTCATGCGCTCATCCCCGTGCTTGGCCACGGCGTGGGCGATTTCATGGCCCATGACAACGGCCAATCCCGTGGCATCCTGGGTGATCGGCAGCAGACCGCTGTAGACCACCACTTTCCCGCCCGGCAGGCACCAGGCGTTGGCCTCTTCGCTTTGCACCAGGTTGAATTCCCACTGATAGTTCGCGATCCGCGCCGACTGACCGTTGGCGCGCATATACTCTTCCACGGCGTCAGCGATGCGCCGGCCGACCTCTTTCACCAGGCGGCTCTCCGGAGTCCCGGTGATGACCTTGTTGGTCTTGATGAAATCATCGTACTGCTGAAAACTCAGGGTGAGCATGGTGTTGGACGGCAGCAGGTCCAGCTGGCGGCGTCCGGTCAATGGGACCGTGGCGCAGGATGTCAGAAAAAGGCTGGCACAGATACAAAAAGTGAAAATTCTTGGTACGGAATTTTGGTTCATTTACATCTCCATGATTGATATTCAACTATAGCGAAGATTCCAAATTAGAAAAATTACTATAAGAACACCTTCTACGTTAGCTTGCGAAAGCACTTATTTGCCTAATCAAAGTATCATCATAAATCACACAAATGTTATCTGCAACAATACATTTTGGATCGGTAGCCTCGCTGGTGGTTACCAGCAGCGGTCCAGTATCAAAATCGAGTAGGCAGCCAAAGACAACGGGCTGCCTCGTATTTAGGTGATCGCGGTTAAGAATGCGGTAGGACTGTAATTTGGCATCCAGGATCGGACTAAGGACCGACTGATTATCTACGCCTATTACCTTCACGGAATCGCCTTTCTTGACTGGATCGTTTGTCTGGATGCTGAGGAAAAAAGGGTCTCCTAATGCCTGGTTCTCCCCCCAAGTGAAAACGACACGGTCAGCAGTCCGATTGATGAATTCTATTCCCCAAGGTACATCTAGGCAACCGGGCCACTTCGGCGAACTGCATGGTTCGTCGCAATCCGTCATGGTCCACAAGCGGATTATATTGAATCTTGTATCCACAAACGTATCTAGGTTAGAAAGTCTGTCAGGTAGGATCATGAAATCTGCGCTACGCGCCCATGTTTGAGGTCGTGACGGTAGGCGTGGCCGATGTGCCACTGCAGGCGTTTGAAGGTCAGGTAGACCACCGGGACGATGGCGATGGCGTAGAGCGCGCCGAAGACCGGTGAGATGTATATCATAAAGTTGTAGAGACCGTGAATCGCGGCGGCGGAGGCCAGTCCGGTCAGCAGCAGGCGGCGTTCCATGCGCTTGACCCGCGCGAACTTGGCGCGGCCGATGTAATAGCCCATGACCCCCGAGCACACCGCGTGAAACGGGACCGCGGTCAGGGCCCGCGCCAGGGCCACATTGAAGGGCTTACCGACCACGTACAAAACATTTTCCACCGCGGCAAAACCGAGGCTGACCGTAATCGTGTAGAGGATCCCGTCGGTGACTTCATCAAAATGCCGGTGGCGGTAGACGAAGATCATCACGACGAGGAACTTCATCAGTTCCTCGGCCATGCCGGCCTGGATGAAGGCCACAAACAACTCGTAGGCGACCTTCGGCAGCATATTGTAGAACTGGATCCGGGTCAGATACAGGTCGAGCTGAATGAGCGGATATGTGGAGGCGATCCCCAGGACAAAGACCTGGACCAGGTACCCGGTGGGTTCGGGCCGCAGGCGGTCCTGACGGTAAAAATACAGCAGGATGATTAAGGCCGGGGCGACAGCCGCCGGTATGGACAGATAGAGTAAGTGATGCATGTGTCGTCGCGTCCGTTTCGGTTCGTCTCAAACGTTATTTCTAAACTGATGCCGTTCTACTGGAGCAGGCTGGCGTGAAGGATCCCGATCCATTGTTCGGTGTTCAGGAATCCGTTCCCCCAGCGTTCCACGATCTCTTCGGGCAGGCCGGCGGCCTTGATTTCAGCCAGGCTCATCCCTTTCTGTATGCGTTCATGCACGATATCGGAGGTCTCAACCAGCATATCGCGAAAATCTTTCAGATCCTGCCATTCGGCCAGCGGTCCGTGACCCGGGATAATCTTGGTATCTTCATCGATCAAATCAATGATCACGTCCAGATTGGTAATCAGGCCCTGGACACTGCCGCCGGCGGGGATATCCACGAACGGGTACATCCCGTTAAACAGCAAATCACCGGTGTGGACCACATTCTCGTCGAGAAAAAAGACCACGCTGTCGGTGTCGGTGTGCGAATTCGGGAAATACATCACCAGGACTTCGTTGCCGTTGACGTGTACCGACAAACTGTCTTCAAAAGTGATATCCGGCAGGGCCGCCTTGGGCTGGGGCGGAATCTCGCGCTGAAACATTTCCACGGTGCGGCCCTTTTCCAGGCTGTCGCGCAGATTTTCATGCGCGATCACCACCGCCTCGGCACCGAATGCCTTGTTGCCGTCGGTGTGATCGTGGTGATAGTGCGTGTTGATCACGTACTTGATATCTTTATCGCTGAGTTTCCGCACGGCGGCGCGGATTTTATCCGCCAAGGGCGCGAACTGCGTGTCGATCATCAGGACGCCGTCTTCGCCGGTGGAAATACCGATATTCCCCCCCTCACCTTCCAACATGTAGATGTGGTCGGTGACCTTATGGGCCGTGATGCTGACGTCTTTGTAATCGGTTTCGGCACAGACGTATCCGGCCGTAACGAGTAATCCGGTCAGCAGTAGCAGCGATTTTTTCATTAATGGGTTCCTTTCTAGAGGTTTACGTTTCAACGTACAGACCGATATTATACCAGCTTCCCCGGGGAGGAGCAAATTCTTATGAGGAGGACAAACCGGCGGTTTTACCGTCCGGTTTTGCTCCCCTCTGCCTCGTCGTCCGGGGTCAGCAGCGGGCCGAATTTGGCTTCGTAGGCGCGGCGGTTGATTTCCTGTTCGACCTCCTGCCGGTGCTGTTGGGCGCGGTTGCCTTCGATGACGGGATTGGCGGGATTTGCCGCTGGGCGTTCGTCTTCCGGAGGGGGCCCGGATGGGGAGCCCTTGTGAGATCCGTGAATGCGGTATGGGTAGCCGTGGAACCGGTCGGCTTTTTTGCGGAGGCGGTCCTGGTGGCGGTCCGGTTTTTTGACGATGGCCGTATACGAGCCCGTCGTCCCCTCCCGGAACTGATCGGTGAGGATGAGTTCTCCGTTCAAGCGGTCCTCGTGGGTGCAGATCGCGGTCACAACAAGAGTGTCTCCGGGGTGAGCGACCACGCGCATGTCTTTGAGAGTTACCGCGGAAGAGGTTTGGCCTTGCTGAAAGAAGCGCTGATCCGGCCCGCCGTTGACCGAAACGAGATACGTATTGATGTAGTGCTCGTAACGTTCGTCAGTATGGTGGTAAACCTCGACGGCAAGCCGGCCGGCGGCCGTATCGTACTTGAGGACCATGGATTGCGGGGCGGTAGCCATACCCGGAGAGTTCAGACTCAACAGGAAGACGATCGACAGGATCAGACGGTATACCGGTGCGTATTTGTTCATACTCAGACAGTATAGCGAAGTGAACCTCATCGGCCAACCAGAATATTCAATCCTGAATTCCGCCGGGATGTCCGCAGACGTTTACCCTGTTCGTTACGCGCGCTTTTTACGGCGGCGGCGCAGGAACATACCCGCCATACCCCCACCCATCAGCATGAGCGTGGCCGGTTCCGGATTGGTCGTCGTCTCCACTTCGCCTGTGGAGGCTGCCAGGAACACCGGGCCACCCGCTTCCTGCGGTGAGAATGTCGCGAATAAACTTCCTACCTGCGGAGCAGTCGGGCCTGTCGGTTCACTCGGACCTGACGGCGTGTTGGGGCCTGTCGGATCGCTGGGGCCCGTGGGATCGCCAGGTGTGCCCGGAGCCGCGGGACCGGACGGACTGTTGGGTCCTGCCGGATCGCCGGGACCAGTCGGATCACTGGGACCAGTCGGGTCACTGGGACCAGTGGGATCGCCGGGAGCAGCCGGGGTGCCAGGGCCGGTCGGAGCGTTCGGGCCAGTAGGCAATTCCGCTGTTTGCGGAGCGTCGGGTCCGAACGGAGCGCCGGGACCGGTAGGTCCGTTGGGATCTACGGGCGCGCCGGGCCCTGCCGGGGCGTTAGGCCCGGTCGGATCGCTCGGCCCTGTCGGATCGCCGGGAGTTCCGGGAGCCGCGGGACCGGTCGGAGCGTTGGGACCAGTGGGTGCGCCGGGACCGGTCGGGTCGCTGGGACCAGTCGGATCGCCGGGGGCAGCCGGGGCACCGGGGCCGGTCGGAGCATTCGGTCCGGTGGGTAAGGCGGTCATTTGCGGAGCGTCGGGTCCGAACGGAGCGCCGGGACCTGTGGGTCCGTTAGGATCTACGGGCGCGCCGGGCCCTGCTGGGGCGTTAGGCCCGGTCGGATCGCTCGGCCCTGTCGGATCGCCGGGAGTTCCGGGAGCCGCGGGACCGGTCGGAGCGTTGGGACCAGTGGGTGCGCCGGGACCGGTCGGGTCGCTGGGACCAGTCGGATCGCCGGGGGCAGCCGGGGCACCGGGACCGGTCGGAGCACTCGGTCCGGTCGGTAAGGCGGTCATTTGCGGAGCGTCGGGTCCGAACGGAGCGCCGGGTCCAGCCGGGGCGTTCGGCCCGGTCGGATCGCTCGGCCCTGTCGGATCGCCGGGAGTTCCGGGAGCCGCGGGACCAGTCGGAGCGTTGGGACCTGTGGGTGCGCCGGGACCAGTCGGGTCGCTGGGACCAGTCGGATCGCCGGGGGCAGCCGGGGCACCGGGACCGGTCGGAGCATTCGGTCCGGTGGGTAAAGCCGTCATTTGCGGAGCGTCGGGGCCGAACGGAGCGCCGGGCCCTGCCGGGGCGTTAGGCCCGGTCGGATCACTCGGCCCTGTCGGATCGCCGGGAGTTCCGGGAGCCGCGGGACCGGTCGGAGCGTTGGGACCAGTGGGTGCGCCGGGACCGGTCGGGTCGCTGGGACCAGTCGGATCGCCGGGGGCAGCCGGGGCACCGGGGCCGGTCGGAGCATTCGGTCCGGTGGGTAAGGCGGTCATTTGCGGAGCGTCGGGTCCGAACGGAGCGCCGGGACCGGTAGGTCCGTTGGGATCAACCGGAGCGCCGGGACCAGCCGGGGCATTCGGCCCTGTCGGGTCGCTCGGCCCTGTCGGATCGCCGGGAGTACCGGGAGCCGCGGGACCGGTCGGAGCGTTGGGACCTGTGGGTGCGCCGGGACCGGTCGGGTCACTGGGACCTGTGGGATCACCGGGAGCAGCCGGGGCACCGGGGCCGGTCGGAGCATTCGGTCCGGTGGGTAAAGCCGTCATTTGCGGAGCGTCGGGTCCGAACGGAGCGCCGGGACCGGTAGGTCCGTTGGGATCAACCGGAGCGCCGGGACCAGCCGGGGCGTTGGGCCCGGTCGGGTCGCTGGGACCTGTGGGATCACCGGGAGCAGCCGGGGCACCGGGACCGGTCGGAGCATTCGGTCCGGTGGGTAAAGCCGTCATTTGCGGAGCGTCGGGTCCGAACGGAGCGCCGGGACCGGTAGGTCCGTTGGGATCAACCGGAGCGCCGGGACCAGCCGGGGCGTTGGGCCCTGTCGGGTCGCTCGGCCCTGTCGGATCGCCGGGAGTTCCGGGAGCCGCGGGACCGGTCGGAGCGTTGGGACCTGTGGGTGCGCCGGGACCAGTCGGGTCGCTGGGACCAGTCGGATCGCCGGGGGCAGCCGGGGCACCGGGGCCGGTCGGAGCATTCGGTCCGGTGGGTAAAGACGTCATTTGCGGAGCGTCGGGTCCGAACGGAGCGCCGGGACCTGTGGGTCCGTTAGGATCTACGGGAGCTCCGGGACCAGCCGGGGCGTTGGGCCCTGTCGGGTCGCTCGGTCCTGTGGGATCGCCGGGTGTTCCGGGAGCCGCGGGACCGGTCGGGGCATTGGGACCTGTGGGTGCGCCGGGACCGGTCGGGTCGCTGGGACCAGTCGGGGCGTTGGGCCCTGTCGGGTCGCTCGGTCCTGTGGGATCACCGGGAGTTCCGGGAGCCGCGGGACCGGTCGGAGCGTTGGGACCTGTGGGTGCGCCGGGACCGGTCGGGTCACTGGGACCTGTGGGATCGCCGGGAGCAGCCGGGGCACCGGGGCCGGTCGGAGCATTCGGTCCGGTGGGTAAAGCCGTCATTTGCGGAGCGTCGGGTCCGAACGGAGCGCCGGGACCTGTGGGTCCGTTAGGATCTACGGGCGCGCCGGGACCAGCCGGGGCGTTGGGCCCTGTCGGGTCGCTCGGTCCAGTGGGATCACCGGGAGTTCCGGGAGCCGCGGGACCGGTCGGAGCGTTGGGACCAGTGGGTGCGCCGGGACCGGTCGGGTCACTGGGACCTGTGGGATCACCGGGAGCAGCCGGGGCACCGGGGCCGGTCGGAGCATTCGGTCCGGTGGGTAAAGCCGTCATTTGCGGAGCGTCGGGTCCGAACGGAGCGCCGGGACCTGTGGGTCCGTTAGGATCTACGGGCGCGCCGGGACCAGCCGGGGCGTTGGGCCCTGTCGGGTCGCTCGGTCCAGTGGGATCACCGGGAGTTCCGGGAGCCGCGGGACCGGTCGGAGCGTTGGGACCAGTGGGTGCGCCGGGACCGGTCGGGTCACTGGGACCTGTGGGATCACCGGGAGCAGCCGGGGCACCGGGGCCGGTCGGAGCATTCGGTCCGGTGGGTAATTCAGTAGTTTGCGGAGCGTCGGGTCCGAAGGGAGCGCCGGGACCTGTGGGTCCGTTAGGATCTACGGGCGCGCCGGGACCAGCCGGGGCGTTGGGCCCTGTCGGGTCGCTCGGTCCAGTGGGATCACCGGGAGTTCCGGGAGCCGCGGGACCGGTCGGAGCGTTGGGACCTGTGGGTGCGCCGGGACCGGTCGGGTCGCTCGGACCGGTCGGATCACCAGGAGTACCGGGAACTGCCGGACCTGACGGAGCATTGGGACCTGTGGGTGCGCCGGGACCGGTCGGGTCGCTCGGACCGGTCGGATCACCAGGAGTGCCGGGAACAGCCGGACCTGACGGAGCGTTGGGTCCTGTGGGGGCACCGGGACCGGTCGGGTCGCTCGGACCGGTCGGATCACCCGGGGTGCCGGGCATGGCCGGATCATTCGGCGTGCCCGGTCCCGTCGGATCAGCGGGATCTTGCGGTAAGCCCGGTAATTCAGGCAGTCCCGGCGGGGCCGGCATCAGAACGGTATCAGGATCACCCGGTCCTGTCGGCGGGGTTACTCCCCCCGGTCCCGACGGCGGCGTCGGCGGTGTCGGCCCGGCGACTTGCGCCAGCGCCGGTACGGCTGCGCCGAGTTGAACCGTGATGATTACGCTTGCAAGAATGGAAAAAAATCTTTTGAAGGTCATAGCAGTCTCCTGGTTAATAAAAAATTCTTTAACATTCTATGGGCGTGCCACAATTGCGTCAATAGGACATGCTTGTACGCAGTTGCATTTTTATGGTAATTATTTGAGATTGCTATGTTTTGGAGAGATTGCGGTGCAGTGGGCGGGAAAAAATACGGTCCGGCGCGGATGGATTGACCGGCGGGGCCGTGTGCGCAACGATCTTAGTAATGCGGCGGTGGTTCCTCGTCGTCGATAGGCTTGACCAGTTCCCCGCTTTCTATCTTTTCGGCGAACGTGTTGAGCTGATTTTGCAGGTCGTTCAGGGCGGTATGCTGGCTGTTTATGACTTCGGTCAATTCCTCGATCTGCATATCGAGGTAAGCCACACGCTTTTCAAGTTCGATGATGCGCTCTTCCATTAATGCAGGTCCTCTGTTCGGCGGACGCGGACGGGGCTATTCGACCAGAGTGTCCTCGGGCTTCTCATCCGGAAGCAGTGCTTCGGGGGACGTCGGGACGCGACTCCGGTGACGGCGACGGCGGATTTCCTCGCGCAATAGCTGCTTGCCGCGCTTGAAGGCCTTGATGACATTTTTGCAGAGGTCGGCCTCTTCTTCGCTGCACTTTTCGGAGATGAAGATATCGTCGAGGTGCGGGACTTTGATATCGATCCGGACGCAGGCCGTATTGGCCTTTTGATGATGCTTGCTGAGCTTTTCGATAACGACGTGGACTTTGGTCACATCCGGAGCGATGGTCTGTACCTTCTCGAATTTCTCGCGGATGATTTCATTTATTTTGGGGTGATTGTGAATGTCGTGGAAAGTAACTTCAAGCGGATTTAGCATGGGATGAACCTTTCTATCTTGTTGTTTCGGAATATTTTGCGCAAAATACCCTGTCTCGCGGGGATGGGCTTCGGGGATTTTGTCCTGAAATATAGATCATTCTAGCAGATAACCGTCCAGGATAACAGCCCAAAATACGCGAACTCCGGGAAACCCTCAAATTTGGGGGTAACCGTACCTGTTCCGGCGGACGGTGCTGCGGCGCGCGTAGGCCGGGGCCGGACGTTTGCGGATATAGGTTACATACAGGCGGGTGAAAACGAGCTTAATTCGACGAGAAATTGACATAACTGCATCCTCCCTTGCGGTTGGCGTCCGGAGGGATGACCGGACGGGGTAGTACGGGGATAAGTATAACATTAAGGAGCGGGCAGGGACAACATTGAGTGATCAGTGATATGTGTTCAGTGATCAGGTATCGGACCGTTAGGCCAGGTTCTTTGGGGAAAAAGCCGGCCGCGGGATACCCCATCCCTCATTTTAAACAGCTGGCGGACAGATACTCGTCTGATCACTGATCACTTGCAAGCTCTTCCACGCATTCCACCAATATCCCCTGCTCACTGAACCCCGCCACACGCACAAGACTGGGCAGGACCGGGACGCGGTCCACGGGCTCCAGGCGGACCGGCAGATGAAATCCGTTGATATGCGCAATCTTCGGCCCGAGCAGTTCCCCGGGGTCGCCCTGGATGACCGACACATATGTCCGCGTGCCGGGCAGGATGAACTGCAGGCCCGGACCGATCAGGCCGGTCATCCGCCCCATCTCAAGAACTGCCAGCCGCTCATCCTCATGGATAATCTTGACGCACTGGGGGATCAGGAGGATCAGCAGCACGGCGCCGGCAAGCAGGATGATGTATTGGGTCAGCATGTGTGAAAAAAGGCGGATCCGCCTCCCTCTGTCCTTAACTTTTGCGAGGCTTCCACTCCTTTTTCGGTCCCTTCACCTTGGGATCGATCTCGCGGCGGGATTCCTTTGACCATTCGCAGTGATAGTTGTCGATTAATTCGTTGTCCAGCTCGTCGGCCTTCAGGGACATGGCGAAGATGTGCCGGCGGATGTCGTCGGACAGGCCGGTCTTCAGGTCCGCCAGCCGCACCCGGTACGAGAGGTACACCGACGATTCATAAATGGCCAGGAAGTACGGCGGGACGGGATTGGACAGCAGGTAGCGGTACAGCGGCTCGAGTCCGGTCTTGGGGAGTTTCACCAGCGGACAGGTTGCCAGCAGGTACTTTTCCTTGTAGACAAAGATCCGGATCAGGGCGCTGCCCTGGTAAAATTCCCAAAACTCGTACCCCGCGCGGGCGACTATCGGATCGATTTCGCGTACTCCCAGAGCCCCTTCCACGAATTCGGCCAGCGGACTCAGGGTCGCTTCCTGAAAAAGGTTTTTGCCGTCGAGTTTGTGACCGCAGTGCGAACAGTAGTCGGACTCCTCGACGATGAGCTGACTGCAGGACGGACACTTGACCGAAAACTGCTCCGGCCGGTTAGCGCGGAATTCCTCCAGCTCCTTTACCAGGGCCTCGCTGGGCAGCGCGTATCCCATATTTTCGGCCTGCGCGATCTTGCAGGTGGTGACCCCGATGATCCGACCTTCCGCGTCGAGCATCGGGCCGCCGCTGTTGCCCGGATTGATGGCCGCGTCCGTCTGGACATAACTGTTCTCGCCGATGTTCTGGCTCGGTGAAGAAACGATCCCTTCGGTCACGGTAAACGGCCGGCCGAAAGGAAAGCCCATCACGTACACCTTGGCACGCATCGTCAGTTCGTCGGAATTGACAAACGCCGGGTCGGTCTGACCGAGATCCTCCTTGCATTCGAGAAAGGCCAAGTCGAGCGCCGGATTGATCTGCAGGACCCGGACCTTGTACTTCTCCTTGTCCTGCGTCTCCACCGCGACAAACCGGTTGCCGGCCACTACGTGATGGTTGGTGACGATCAAATTGTCCGACGGCAGATAGAATCCGGAGCCGGTCCCGCTGGAGGTAGTGACCTTGAGGACGGCTGAGGAGTATTGGTCGATATCACTCATGTGGTTGTATCCTGTGTGGAATATCGAATTTCGAATTTCGAAGGAGTATCGAATTACCGAATATCGAATTCTGAAACTGTTTGTTTCGAGAATTCGGAGATTCGAACTTCGGGCTTCCTTCGATATTCGGATTTCGGATTTCGATATTGATCATCACGTTATCCGTTACTTTGTCATAAGCATGACCTTCTGCACAAACCCATGCAGGTTGCGTGCCGCTTCGGGCCATTTCTTGCCGCTGACTTTCTTGAGCGCGTTGTTGAGCGCTTCCTCTACTTTGACCGGAGGCGAATACCGGTACAGCAAATTGTAAATGCCGAACGTCAGATAGTAAAATCCGCTGACGAAGCGGTCATGAGCGATTTCCTTTTCGGCATTGTTGTAGTCATTGCGCAGAATTTCCTGGACGCGGGCCAGGGCCACGGGCGTGCGCACCGAGATGAAAAAGCTGGGAATATACATCGACGTCTGAAAGCGGGCTTCGTCGTAATCGGAGCGCAGTTTGTGCAAGGCATCCATGATTTCGGTCAACTTTTCCGCGTCGCTGAGCTGGCCCTTCTGCAGGCCGGTGCTGATCTGTTTTTCCAAATCGGACCGCAGTTTGCCCTGCGGCGCCAGCACGCAATCGAGCTTCATCAGCGTCATGACGGCCGCGTCGAGCGCCACCGCGAAACTGCGTTCGTCGCGCAGGTAATCGATATAGGCGTCGAGTTCCTTAATGATGTCGTTGAAATCCTTCCACAGCGTCTTCAGCTGGCCTTTGGAAAAATGGCGCACCTCCGGTTCGCGAAAGCGTTCGGCGCCGAGCTCCTCGACAAAGATGTCGTCGTAGTAGTCGGCCTGGATGCAGATTTCATGGAAGACGTCATAAATCTTGGACGGCTCGCAGGCCTCCATCGGGGTCTGGTAATAGAAAAAGAGCTCGTTATTATGCAGCTGGATCTGGCTGGTGGTGAGGACCGAGAAATTGATCTCGTTGATCTGCCGCAGCAACGGGGTCATGTTGCCGTCGCCCAGCCGGACAAACGGGGCGATAATTTGAATGAACCCTTCGCGGATCGCGACGTTGAGCACGGTCGACCCGTGCGGGATGGCGATCTGGTCCGAGTCGCGGAAGCGTTTCAGCGCGTAGGGATCGCAATAGTTGATGATGTTGTGCAGGGTATCTCTCAGGCGGCCCTTTTCATAATACTCCACGGCCTTGTTCCAGTATTTGGCGTCATTCTTGGCCGAAAGGTTCCCCAGGACCGGTTTGTAATATTTGGGTGCGACTTTCATATATAACTAAGTATAGGCACAGCCGGGCGCAGGTCAAGGGCTTCGCGGGGAATCTGCCCCCGGTGCAGCCGCTGCCGGCGTCTCGGGCTCGCGGTAAGATTTCTCAGTTTCTTTCCGTTCAACGGCCGCTTCCAGGATTTCCACCAGCTCCTGCTCCCCGGCCTTGCGGGCGAGATCAAGCGGGGTTTCGCCATTGTCGTTTTGACTGGTGGGGTCCGCAAAATCATTGCTCAGCAAATAAACGGCCGTCTCAACAGCCCCTTTTTTAACGACGAGATGCAGACACTGATCGCCTGTGCTGGTTTTAACGTTCCAATCCAAATCTTCGAATTCGTCCATATACTGAAGAAACCGGGTTTGGCCGTAGCGACAGGCGTGGTGCAAGGCCGTCCAATCTTTATTCCCCGGCTTATTCAGCAGCGCGGGATCCTTCTCGAGCAGGAGCTTAGCGATCGGAACCGATCCCTTCTGAGCCGCCGTCTGCAGGCTGTAAACGTCGACCGGACTGCCCTTTTCGATGAGTTTGCGGACGGTGCTGTAGGATTTGTGAATGACGGCGTGATGAATGGGGAGATATCTGTCGGCGTCTTTAATATCAAGCTTGGGATCGGAGTCCAGGATAAGATCAGCCAGTTTCCACTCGCGGTTCTGCACGGCCGTATGAAGCAGTGTTTCTCCGTCACTGTTTTTGATATTAACGTCGCCGCCGTTCTTGAGATAGAGGTATACGTCTACCAGATCGCCCATGCTGATGGCTTTGTGGATGTCATGGGGGCCTGAAGACGGACCGTCACTCATGGCCCACTCTCGTGCTGCAAGAAAAGTCTCAGCTTCGTCCCATGTCTTGAAAACCGGTTTATCACCGATAAGTTCGAAGGCCTTTCGGGCCCGTCGCTTGTCCCGATGGTGATACGCGAACCAGCCCAATTTATTAGCTGCCTTGTATTTGTAGGGTGCCTCAGAAACGTAATAGTCCAGGTACTGAAGTGTTTCTTCCCGGGAAAAATCAAATTTCTTCAGATAGTCAGTTAATCCTACGTAATTCATAACGTTGATCAGGATGTGCGCCGCCATTAGTTTCCGGTTTTGTTCATCTAAATCCGCGGTAGCTTCTCGCATGAATCGTTCCAGATCGCCGGGACGGCCGCCCCAGCGCGGCAGGAGTGTCGTGGCCATATTTCGGTAGAGTTGCGGGTAGTGAGGGTCCACTTTTTTTCCCTTATCGAATATGCTCCGCGTGGTCGCATCGTCATAGCTGAGGCCCATGGCGATCACGAGCCACTGGGCATACGTATCCACGATGTCCGGATGGCGCAGCAGTACTCGCTGTATGTTGTCTTCAGCTTCTTTCAATGTTTCATGAAAGCGTTCGAAACTGCCCTTGGTCACAGAACTGGCGTAATCTCCGCCGCGGTAGCTCCACGCAAGAATGATCATGGCGTCAATCTTGACCAGATCAGGCAAAGCCGAATCCGGATATTCCGTTTTCCATTTATCAAGGCTCTCCAAAAATTGTTTCTTTTCGTGTTTAACGTCAAAATCCCAGAAACCGTCGCCAAGTTCGCTAACGAAACTTGTGTAATGCTCTCGCCGTCTTTCAGGATCCTGATAAATGTACTCCCCGGCATATTCCAGCAGGTCATAACGGCCTGTGGCTAACAGGAGATCGATCATCGTCCCGAAGGCGCTTCCGGTGTCCCAGGAGGAAAGTTCGTCCCGAATAATCCTTTCGTCGATATGCCACTCGTTTGTCGATGTGACCATGCTGTCTCGCATGGTCACATCGACAAGCAGATCACCGTTCCGGTTGAATAACCGGTACGTTCCGCTGCCCGCCCCTTTGTGGTTGTTCAGGCTAAGCTTCAGACTGCCGTCATCGTAATAGACCTCTCCGGGACCGTCCCGTTTGCCTTCCTTGTATTCATACTTGGATGCCAAGGTGCCGTTCCACCGGTAGTCTAAATCCCATCCGTGACGCTTTCCGTCTTGGTATTCCTGCTGGCTGTCTTTGTTTCCATTCGCATAGTACCAGATGCTTGTTCCATGAAGCTCGCCCATCTTGTATTCGGCCTCCTGACTCAACTTTCCATCCGGATAATACCACAAGCACCTGCCATTTCTTTTGGCGGCTTTATATTGCTGTCTGGTCCATAATGTACCATCCTCTTTGTACCATATATGTTCTCCAGTGGTGCTCCCATTGGAATATGTCCGTGTCTCTGCAAGATTGCCATTTGGATGATAAAACTTGGACGGTCCGTGCAATTTTCCCTCGAAAAAAGTCGATTCTTCCTTGAGTGTACCGTCTTGATAATAAAATTTACCGGGTCCATGCTGCAAGTTATCAGCGTACATTTCGTATGATTTCAGCGTCCCGTCCGGATAAAACCACTGGTTCAGACCATGCTTGAGGCCGTTGCGAACCTGATGTATGGCGAACAGATTTCCGTTCGCATAATACACCCGCACCTCGCCTTGATGTTTCCCGTCCGCGAACGTCGCTTCACTGCGGAGCTGTCCGTTCTCATGCCATACTTTTGCCGGTCCGTACGGTTCGTCATCCTTTAGCCGGTACTCTTCCGCTAATTGTCCGTTGGCGTAGTATGTTCGCCGAATGCCGTCGTGCCGCCCAAGAATGTAGGGCAGGAAGTCATAGTGCTGATCTGTGTAAACCTGACCGTTCATGTGCAAGGTTTGCCTGTGAAGTCCCTTAGACATTTGGAAAATGTAAGCGCTCCCGCTTGCCGCAAGCACTAATAGGGCATATATGATGTATCTCTTCTTCATGCTGTCCCCCTTTCTACCAAAACCGTCCACGCCAGCGTGGAAAATTGTTTGAGGTCCACTTCATATCCCAGTTCGCGCAGCACCGCCAGGTCGCGGTCGTGGATCCAGTAGTATTCGTCCTCGGCCTCGTCCACCATGGGGCTGAGGCCTTCGGTCCGGTATCGGGCATTGATACGTTGCTGCTCTTCTTCAGTGGGGAACATCAGGTCGCCGAAGACCATGATGCCGGCGGGATGCAGGGCTTCGTGGCAGGCTTGAAACAGAATTCGTTTTTCTTCCGGAGTGAGGTGATGAACGGTATAAGTACTCACGATGGCGTCGAACGGTTGCGGCGGGCTTTCAAAATACTGCAGCAGGTCGGTCTGGATCAGCTCACAGTTCCGGCCGCCGAGTTTTTCGCGGGCGATGGCCAGCATCTTCCCGGAATTGTCCACCCCCACGATCTCCCCCGCCTGAATCAGATTAGCGAGGTTGCCGGTGCCGGTCCCCAGATCAAGGACGCGCCGGCAGGGGCGGGCGTTGACCTGACCGGCCACCCAGCCGAGCAGCTGCGCGTACCCGGCACGGTAGGGAATCTCTTCCCGGAGCACGTGCGCGTCGTACTCGTGCGCTTCGTCATCGTGATTGAATTTGTCCCCGTAAAGGCTTTTCATGCGGCGGTGATTTCCGTCCGGCCCCCCTGTGGTCCAAACGGCGGTTTACGCGGAATTTATTCCGGTAAATCTTTTCTATTCTAGCACATTACGGTGAGATTGCTATTTTCGGCGGCGCTCGCCGTTTCGTTACATGCCGCGGAATAGAACCCGGCCGTACGGCAGGAACGGCCACGGGATGGAGACCATGACGAGCAGGAAGACTACCAGGACGGTGATCGCCATGCGTTTGAAGGCGGCCTTGGCGTCCGGGGCCTTTTTGACCAGGACATTGCCCACATGCAGCAGGATCACGCCCAGGACCATGGCGAAGATGTGCTCCACCGCCACGTAACGCAGCTGGGTGTCGGACATCGTCATCTTCATCCCCGCTTCGAAGGCGGCCTTGACGTTGGGACTGATAAAGTAGAGATACAGCCCCAGCATGACCTGCAGGTCGTAGACGATCATGGTGATCAGGCGGGTGGTGTGAAATTTCTTGTCGGCCTCCCCTCCGCCCAGCCAGCCGCGGAAGGATTTGATCAGGAGCAGGACCATGGTGAGCAGGACCAGCCAGCGGCCCCAACTGTGGACGAAGAGTGCGAAACTGTACATGTTTTTACCTCAAGTAGTGTTTATAAATTTCGAATATCGAATCCTCGAATGTTCGAGGGAAATCCGAATCTTCAAATGACCGAATCTTCGAAGGGCCGGATAAAATGACTGAAATCCCTTCGCTTGTTGAATTACGGTAAAACTATGGGGCCGTTTCGGTGATTTAGGAATTCGGTCATTCGATATTCCTTCGAATATTCGGATTTGGAGATTTATTCTCCTGTCACTGCGCCGGCGTCGATCTCAGTGAGCCGAGCGGTCCCAAGGCATCGTCGCCGATTTGCATGCTGTCGGCGAATTCTTCCAGCAGCCGGAAATGTTCTTCGTATTCGTCGACGGTCGTCATCAGCTGCAGGGAAAGGATCTGCCCGTCGAAGTAAAACTGGTACCACGCGCTGCGCAATCCCTTGGGCATCTCCAGCCACATCAACGAGGCGTCGTAGCCGTGCAATTGCATTTTTTCCGGACCGCGCACCGTGATTTCCGGATTCTCCGTGACGGCCAGAGCGATCAGCTGTGCGTAGTCGACCGCCGATTCGACATTCCTCGGCGGCGTGTCCACGGTAATGCCGATGCTCGGGACCGGCTGGGCTTCGTTCTTGGTGTATAACAACAGTGCGCGCGAACCGTTATTCAGGAAGATGTTCTGCCGGCCGATCCATCCCGGCACCGCCTGCCAGCACATTTGCCGGCCGCTGCCGATCAGGACACAGTCCGCCGATCCGCCGCTGTCACTGCCGCGCATACCGGCGCCACCGGTGCGCACGGCTTGGATAAATTCGTTGGCCGTGTGAAAACCGTACCACGACATCTGTTCGGGGAGTTCGCCGTTCCAGAAGCTGTCCTTGCTGGCTGTCAGCATTCGGACAAAGATTCCCGCCGGTTCCGCCCCGGAGTCTTGCTCAAGCGCCATTTGCGCGTGTTCCATCGATCTTTTGATGCGGCCGGCGGCATAATTGCCGAACATTGCGGCTTGGCGCGCCTGCAGAGATTCGGGTGTATCGGGGCTGAGCCTGATAACTTTGGCCGCGTACTCTTCGCAGGGCTTTACTTCGCCCACACTACAGTGCAGCTTGGCCAGCTCCAGATTCAATTTGACGCTGAGCGGATCATCAGTCAGTAATTCCTGAATGACGGCCACGCGGCCGCTGATATCCGTACCGACCGGCGCCAGATATGTCTGTTGGGCGTGACCGGTGGCGGCTGTAAACAGAAGGATCAGGGTTCCGAGGACGAGATGAACCTTCATGGGAGGTGTCCTTTCATTAACCAGGCGTGGATGGAATTGCTCATTGACTGGCTATTATACCCGATGATCGGCGGTATTTTGATCCATTTTTTTGATTTGGTCCGGACCGCGGCTCCGCTTCCCTTTTTCCAGGTCACCTCTTCGATGTCCCGGCGGCGGATCAGGCGGCGTCCGCTCAGACGCGATATGTCCAGGGTGTCGATGCCGAGCAGGACGCGCGTGCGGATGCTCTCGGCCAGCGCCCCTGCCGTAAGGATCGCGAAAAACACCAGGATCCCCAGGACGGTATTCGGCGCGTTGGCATTGATCGCGACCACGATCAGGACCGTGAAGACAAGGCTGGCGGCGAAGATCACCGCGACGAAGCCGAGCGGATGTCGGAATTCTTTGATTTCGGACGGGTTCATCAGCGCAGAAGTTTTATCAGGATAATAATCACTAACCAGATGGTCGCGAAAAACGGCAACGGCAGCCCCATGGCCACCGGCACCAGGGCCTCGGAATCAAGGATCGGATCCTGTGCGTGCTGCGGGTGGACCTTGCGGTAAATCCGGCTGGACAACACGGCCACCAGTGAATTCACCAGGATGATCAAAAACAGGTTCATGACTTTCCACTGCGGGGCCAGTTGTGACTCCAGCAGGATCACCGTCAGGATGTTTACGCAGATGGTGGTCAGAACGGCCCGGAGGACTTCGTTCATGTCCTTGACCACCGTGCTGAAGACCCCGCCCATCCAGGAGATGTAAAAGCTGACCGACATAAAACCGACCATGCGCATGACAGGACTATCGACCTCAAAAATACGCACCAGCGTGTTGTGCGCCGCGATAAAAAACAGCATCGGAACGGTCAGCGCGAAACCGATCAGATAGATACAGATGAAGATATTCTTCAGCAGTTTACTGATGCGCGGCGACATGGGCCAGCCTCGTTGTTACCAGGAATCGGTGATCGAAATTTCCGTGTCAACGTTCTCCCGCCACCCGGCGCAGCCGGCGAGCGTGACGGACAATGTAACAAGTATGGCATATATCATCGGTTTAGCCCGCATCCGCAAGGTACTCCGCGAGCAGCGTGACCAGCTCCTGCTGCCGGGTGAGGACTTCATCGATCACGGCCTTGTCCTGCGGATGAATGAATTCGGGGTCGCGGGTAATGTCCTGCCAGAAGCGGATTTCATCCTCGTAGAGCGGCAGCATCAGCTCGACGATATCGGCGGCCGATTCGGCCTGGCTGATCAGTCCGTCCAGTTCCGCGTCGAGTTCCCCCGCCGCCTGATCGGATTCGGCGACTTGTTCTTTTTCTTCAACGGTCAATTCCTCGGGGGCCTCCCCGCGCTGCCGTTTGTTTTCCTCAATGCGCGGGATCATCGCCTCCCACATTGCCTCCAGTTCCGCGGCAAAGGCGACAATATGTTCCTCCCGATCCCCGCTCGCGGATTTGCTCCGCATCGCGGCCAGGTGACGGGCTGGCAGCATCAGCCCAGATTCTCCAGGACTGACTTTTGTTCCGTCAATTCATGCGCCAGCGCGGCCAGCCGTTCTTTCTCTTTTTCGACCACATCCGCCGGGGCCTTGGCGAGGAAGTTCTCGTTGCCCAGGCGTTTTTCCAGGGAGTCGTGCGCTTTTTGCAGTTCGGCGATTTTTTTGGTAAGGCGCTGCTTCTCGGCACCGATGTCGATCAGATCTCCCAGCGGGACGGCGATCTTGACCTTACCGACGATGGCCGAGGCACAGTTTTGGGTGTCCACATCATCGCTGCCCAGGTTCAATTGGCCGATGTTGGCACGGGCCTTGATCATGGCGGCGTTTTGTTCGAGCAGCTGCAAGGCGCCGTCGGCGGCCGTGGCATTGACGGTGATCTGTTCCTTGGGGCCGATATTCCACGTCGAGCGGATATTGCGCACGGCGACGATCGCGTCGATCACCGTCTGCATTTCGGTCTCGGCGTCCGTATCGATCCATTTGCGGTGGCAGACCGGCCAGTTTTCCCGGCAGAGCGGTCCCTGCCCCTTGTACAAATGTTCCCAAATCTCCTCGGTGACGAACGGGATGAACGGGTGCATCATGGTCAGCGCGACGCTTAAAATCCCCACCGCCGTCTGTTGCACCATTGGATCGTCCCAGCGGTCCTTGATGATTTCCAGGTACCAGTCGCAGTAATTGTTCCAGAAGAAATCGTAGATCAAATTCTCGGCCTCGGAATAATGATAGGTCTCGATCGCGTGACTGACATCGTGCAGGGTTTGATAGAGCCGCGATACGATCCATCGGCTGACCAGGTCCGCGGGTTCGGGCGGTTCGGTCTGCGGGTCTTCCTTCACATTCATCAGCACGAGCCGCGAGGCGTTCCAAATTTTGTTGGCAAAATTGCGTCCGACCTCGAAGTTGTCCTTGGAGATGTACAGGTCCTGCCCTGAATTGTGGATGAGGCTGAAGCGCAGGGCGTCGCCGCCGTATTCTTCCACAATCTCCAGCGGATCTATCGCGTTGCCCAACGATTTGCTCATCTTGCGGCCCTTGTCGTCGCGCACAGTCCCGTGGATGTAAACGTCGCGAAACGGCAGGTCGCCCATGAATTCGTAACCGGCCATGATCATGCGGGCCACCCAAAAGAAGATGATCTCCGAGGCGGTAAAAAGCGCGTCACCCGGATAAAAGAATTTCAGGTCCGCTTCGTCGCGCGGCCAGCCGAAGGTGGCGAACGGCCACAACCAGGAGCTGAACCAGGTGTCGAGGACGTCTTCGTCCTGACGAAGCGTGTTTTTCCCGGATATGGTCATCGCCTCTTCTTCATCGAGGGCGGCGTACTGATTCCCCTCTTCGTCGTACCACACCGGGATGCGGTGGCCCCACCAGATCTGCCGGGAGATGCACCAGTCACGGATGTTTTCCATCCAGTTCATGTAGACCTTTTCCCAGCGGGCGGGATGGAATTTGATGTCGCCGTTCTGCACCGCGGCGATGGCCGGCCGGGCCAGCGGTTCCATGCGGACGAACCACTGTTTCGACAGATACGGCTCCACCACCGAATGACAGCGGTAGCAATGTCCCACGGCGTGGGTGTGGTCTTCCCGTTTGACGAAGAACCCGTGTTTCTTGAGGTCTTCGACGATATCTTTACGCGCGTCGAAGCGGTCCCGGCCTTCGTAGTGGCCGGCATGCTCGTTCATGGTCCCGTCTTCGTTCATCACGTTGATGTGCGCCAGATCATGCCGGCGGCCCATTTCAAAGTCGTTGGGGTCATGCGCCGGGGTGACCTTGACCGCACCGGTCCCGAATTCCGGATCGACAAACTCGTCGGGGATCACCGGGATTTCCCGGTGCATCAGCGGCAGGATCAGGGTCTTGCCGATCGCGCCCTGATAACGCGGGTCTGCCGGATTGACGGCTACAGCTGTGTCACCGAGCATGGTTTCCGGCCGGGTGGTGGCCACGATGATCCCGTTATCCGGGTCGTCTTTAAACGGATAGCGGATGTGCGTCAGCGCGCCCTGGGTCTCCTGGTGTTCGCTTTCTTCGTCGGAGAGCGCGGTATGACAGCGCGGGCACCAGTTGATAATCCGCTCACCGCGGTAGATCAGGTCTTTGTTGTACAGTTCGACGAACACCTTGCGGACCGCCAGGCTGTAATTGTCGTCCATGGTAAACGCGGTGCGCGGCCAGTCACAGGAAGCGCCGATCTTTTTCAGCTGATTGATGATCGTGTCGCCATACTGCTGCTTCCAGGACCACAGCCGTTCGAGCATCTTCTCACGGCCCAGATGATGCCGGTCGGTACCCTCTTTGTGGAGTTGTTTTTCCACGACGTTTTGGGTGGCTATGCCGGCGTGATCGGTGCCCGGCATCCAGCAGGCCTCAAAGCCCTTCATCCGTTTGTAACGCATGATGATGTCCTGCAGCGTATTGTTCAGGGCGTGGCCCATGTGCAGGATCCCGGTGACGTTCGGCGGCGGGATGGTGATGACATACGGTTTTTTATCGCTGGGCTCGGCGTGAAAGCAGTTTTCATCCTCCCAGTATTTCGCCCATTTGGCGTCGGCTGATTTAAAATCGTAGCGCTTAGGCAAATCCATAGCTTATTCCGTGATATGTGATACGTGATAAGTGATACGAACAGTGAAGCGCCAGCTGTATGTCAACGGGCCTTCCTTTTGGGTGGCCTGTCGGACGATATGCCGTAAACTGTTCGCATCCCGTATCACTTATCCCGTATCACGCCTTTCATTTTGGGTACTCGTTCAATCGCTGTCTTATACGCGAACTTACCGATCAGTTCCCGGAACTCCGGTTTCTCGCGGACGTAGATATAGGTTTGATCGTCGATGTATACCAGATGCCAGTACGGCGACGCGGTCAGTGCCACGGTCAGCGGCGCGCGCTGGGCCAGCCAGCGGCTGAGCACAACTACATCGATGTGGTAGCTGCGCAGTGTCGCGTCCCAGCCGGGGCGGCCGGCGATCAGTTCGAAATAGATTTCATAGAAGGCGTCGCCCATCGTGTCGAGACGGTTCTGGATGAAGACCCTGTTGTCCGGGTACAGCTGATAAGCCAGAAAGCCTCCCCAGTCCATGTCGTTGAGGATATTGCCGGTGACGCGGTTGGCCTTCATGAAGCGGACGGCGTCAAGCGGCAGCAGGTTCCGGTTGGCGCCGAATCCGAATTGATACGTGCTTTGCGGTCCGCCTTTGGCCACGAGAAACACACAGACCAGGGCCAGTGCCAGGCCCGCCGTGACGCCGCGTTGTCGCAGAATCCGGCTGACACCGGCCGGCCACTCCCGGTCCCGGACGAGCAGTGACAGGTAGTGGATGATCACCGGCGCGCTGAAAACGGCGAAGATCGGGATCAGGTTGACGACCTTAAGCGCCAGGGCCGCGCCGACGACAAACACCAGCATGTCGAAGACGTCCACCCGCCGGATCATGCCGAAAATCACCGTCACATAAAAAGCCAGCGCGCACCAGAAGACCGGCAGCATCGCGTAGCCGAAGACGCGCGGCGGAAAATATTCGGGGACCCGGTATTTGATGGCCAGATACATGCTTTCCAGCGGGTATGTCCAGAAGCCGAATCCCGCCGGGGTCAAACAGCAGGCCGCTGCGGCGAGGACCGTGATCAGCGCCAGATGCTTCAGCATCGGACCGTCGACCGGATATTTGAGGTTGCCGTCGAACAGGTACGGCCAGGTGCGCGCCAGGACCGCTGCTGCCAGGTACGTCAGCAAAAGAATGAACCCGAAAATACTGCCGAAGTGCAGATTCGACCAGACTGCCATCAACGGAAGCACATGCCACAGCCGGGTGATGCGTCCGTTTTTGAAGGCATGCAGCCGCGTGCCCAGGTACATCAACAGCAGGTATGTGACGACCTGCGGGCCCACGGTCAACCGGAAATGTGACAGAAACACCGTCACCAGCGCGATCCAGAAGATAATCAGCGGCGAGGCCTCACGTTCGCGCATGTGTTGCCACAATAAACCGATCATGGCCATGACCAGCGCGCTCTTAAGCATGATCACCCCGGTCAGGCCGCCCAGAGTCTGGGCCATTCCGAAAAGGACCTCGCTCAGCCACTGGGGATTCGTCACCGGCAATCCCGCCTTGGTGATCGTAATGCGGTCGACCATGGACAACGACGGCTCCCGCAGCCATAAGTGACCGTTCAGCAGCGATCCCCACAGCGTGAAGGTCTTAATCTTAAATGTCGTCAACAGGCCGGTGCAGGCTAACAGGGTGATGAGCAAGTAGGTATGCGGGTTTTGGGGGAGTGGGATATGGCGTTTCATCTGTGAGTGATCCGTGATCGGTGATCAGTGATCAGTGGCCAGGTGCGCTGTCACCCGAGAACCAACGGGCCGGTCATTCTGATCACTGATCACTCATCACCGATCACTTACTTTTTGCCTTTTAAAAGTTTATATTCGATTGCGTCCGTCAGCGCCTCCCAGGAGGCTTCGATGATGTTTTCATGCACGCCGACGGTGGTCCAGGAGTCGTGGTCGTCCTGTGATTCGATGAGGACCCGCACCTTGGCGCCGGCCCCTTCCTTGGAGTCGAGGACGCGGACCTTGTAGTCGACCAGGTGCATTTCCTTGAGGTTCGGATAGAACGGATTGAGGGCCTGGCGCAGCGCCTTGTCGAGCGCGTCCACCGGGCCGTCTCCCTGGACGGCGGCGAATTGTTCCTTCCCCTCTACCGACAGGCGCACGATGGCCTCGGCAAAGATGCGGCCGTCCAGGCGCTTTTCCGAATAGGTCCGGAAGGTTTCCAGTTTATAGAACGGTTTGTACTTCGTCAGCTGGCGGGTCATAAACAATTCAAAGGAGGCGTCGGCCGCCTCAAACTGATAACCGCCGTGCTCCATGTCCTGCAGGTTTTTCATCAATTTGCGCGCCTGCGGCGATTTCTTGTCGAGCTGGATATTCATTTGCTCGGCCTTCTTGACGATCGGCATCTTGCCGGCCAGCTCGGAGGTGATAAAGCGGCGGTGATTGCCGACCAGCTCCGGATTGACGTGCTCATAGGCGAGCGGGTTCTTCATCATCGCGTCGATGTGGACTCCCCCCTTGTGGGCGAAGGCCGAGTGCCCGACGAACGCCGCATTGTTCGGGATGAGGCTGTTGGAAATCTCGCTGATGAAATAGCAGGTTTCCATGAGCTTCTTGAGGCTCGACTTGGGCACGCACTCCAGCTTGAGTTTGGTCTGCAGGATGCCGATGACGGTGGCCAGATTGGCGTTGCCGCACCGTTCGCCCAGCCCGTTGAATGTCCCCTGCACGTGCACGCAGCCGGCGCGCACCGCGGCGATGGAATTCGCCACCCCCAGCTCCAGATCATGGTGGCAGTGGATCCCCAAATCTACATGGAAATGCTGGCGGATCCCGGTGATGATTTCATAAACTTCGAAGGGCAGTGTGCCGCCGTTCGTGTCGCAGAAGATGATGCAGTCGGCACCGGCTTCCTGGGCGGCGAGTACGGTCTTGAGCGCGTATTCCGGGTTGTTCTTGTAACCGTCAAAAAAGTGTTCGGCATCGTAGAAGACCCGCGCGCGGCGCTTTTTCAGATACGCCACCGAATCGCCGATCATCCGCAGGTTTTCGTCAAGCGTGGTCTTGATCACGTCGATGACATGCAGGTCCCACGTCTTGCCGAAGATGCAGATCGTATCGGCCCCCGACTGGATGAGTGCCCGGATATTGGCGTCTTCCGCACACTTGACCTTGGCGCGGCGGGTGGATCCGAAGGCGGTGACCCGCGCGCTCTTGAGCTTCTTGCCCTTAAAATGCTTGAAATATTCCTTATCCTTGGGGTTCGAGCCCGGCCAACCGCCTTCGATGTAGTGCACACCCAGCTCGTCGAGTTTGTGGGTGATCTTGATCTTGTCGTTGACCGTGTAGCTGACCCCTTCGGTTTGGCTTCCGTCGCGTAATGTGGTGTCGTAGATCGTTATTTTTTGCATGATGTCCCTCGTTTACGGCTCGATGATAACGCTGCCGTGGTCGTGTCCTATTTGGCGTTGCCCAATCCGAATGCCGTATGCAGGGCTTCGGTGGCCTTTTTCGCGTGCTTCTCCTCAATAATACAGGAGACGCTGATCTCCGAGGTCGAGATCATGTCGATGTTGATCTTCAGTTTGGCCAGCGTCTCGAACATCTTGGCGGCGATCCCGCGGTGCGAGCGCATGCCCGATCCCACGATCGATACCCGCGCGACCGTCTTGTCGGAGGAGACCTGACCGGCACTTATTTTCTTGGCGATGGCCTGGGAGGCCGCCAGCGCCTTGGTCAGCTCCTTGCGGGGGACCGTGAAGGAGATATCGGTCAACCCGGACTGGGAGACGTTTTGCACAATGATGTCGACATTGACGTCCTTCTGGGAAATCTCGGTAAAAATCCGCGCGGCGATACCCGCTTTGTCCGGGACGGCGGTAATGGTGATCTTGGCCTCCGAGGCATTCGTGGTTACCCCGCGCACCGCGACGTCTTCGATTTTCGGATTGGCTTTCACTATCATGGTTCCTTCCTCCTTGACAAAACTCGATCGAACGTGGATCGGCATATTAAAACGTTTCGCGACTTCAATGGAACGCGCCTGCATCACCTGCGCGCCGAGCGACGCCATTTCAAGCATTTCCTCGAAGGTGATGGTCTTGATCTTGCGGGCCGATTTGACTACCCGCGGGTCAGTGGTAAAAATCCCGGTGACGTCGGTGAAAATCTCGCACACCTTCGCCTTCAGGGCCACGGCCAGTGCCACCGCGGTCAGGTCGGAGCCTCCCCGGCCGAGCGTGGTGATTTCGCCGTCCGGCGAAAGCCCCTGGTAGCCGGCGACAATGACGATCTTGTTTTGGCTGTGCGCCTTGCGGATCCGCGGCGATTCAATCGATATGACCCGCGCCTTGGTGTGCGCCGAGTCGGTACTGATCCCCACCTGCGGACCGGTAAAGGCGATGGCGTCGTGGCCTTTAGCCTTGATTGCCATGGCCAGCAGGGCCGAGGAAATCTGTTCTCCCGTGGACATCAGCAGGTCCATTTCGCGGTCCGGCGGGGTCGGGCACAACTTGAAGGCCATTTCCTCCAATTCGTCGGTCGTGTCTCCCAAGGCGGAGACCACCACGACCAGATTATTGTCACTTTTTTTGCTTTCAATGATGCGGTCGGCGACGATCTTGATCCGGTCCAGATTTGCCACCGAAGATCCGCCGAATTTCTGAACGACAATGTGTTTCTTCATAACGTGATTCCCTTATTATTCCCGCCGGTGCGCCGCGTGTCAGAAGCAGACGTTTTCCCGGACGAACCAACCGATCATCTCTTCCCCGCTCTTGAACTTGATCCCCAGCGCACGGGTGCTTTCCTCGTTGTAAAGTTCGGCGCCGTTGTGCTCGATGCCCTTGCCGTACATGGCAAAACCGACAGGCTCATGGGTGTGCGTGCGCAGCGCCACCGGTGTGGGGTGGTCCGGCAGGACCAGCATGCGGCTGTCCGGATGTGCGTCGACGTAATCCCGGATGGGTCCGACGATATGTTTATCGATGTTCTCGATGGCGCGGATTTTTTCCTTGTAGCTGCCTACGTGACCTGCCTCGTCCGGGGATTCGATGTGGACGTAGACGTAGTCATGATCTTCCAGTGACTTCAGGGCGTATTCGGCCTTGCCGGCATAATTCGTGTCGAAATATCCGGTCGCGCCCGGGACGTCGATGATGTCCAGTCCGGCCAGGCGGCCGATACCGTTGACCAGGTCCACGGCCGAAATGATGGACCCTTTCAAACCGTATTTCTGCGCGAACGGTTCGAGGTTCGGTTTTGTCCCCTGCCCCCACAGCCAGATCATGGTGGCCGGATTCTCCTGCAAATCGATGCGCACCTGATTGACCGAATGCCCGGCAAAGATTTCCCGGGATCTGGCGATCAGATCGCGGATGCGGGAGTCGAGCCTGCCCTGCGGCAGATAGCCGGTGATATTCTTGTCGGAGATGTCATGCGGCGGCACCGTCTTAAGGGCCATATACTCCTGCGGCGTATCGGTGCGTAACACCATGATGTGGCGGTAGCTTTTGCCGGGATAAAAAACGATATCCTCGTCCTCGATTTCCTCGTTCAACGCCTGGATCAGGAGCGCGGCCTCATCCGTCCGGATGTGACCGGCGCTGTAGTCGATCATGATCCCGTCCCGTTCGGTAACGAGATTGCAACGGAAACTGACTTCATTGTCCTTGAGCGTGATACCCATATTCGCGGCCTCGAGCGGCGAACGGCCGGTCAGGCTGGTGCACGGGTCGTAGCCGAGGATGGCCATGTTGCCGACATCCGAACCCGGCGGCAGTTTGTCGGGAATGGTCTGCACCATTCCGGTCATGCCGTGCTGAGCCAGGTAGTCCATGTGCGGGGTGCGCGCCACCTGCAGCGGGGTGCGCTTGTCGAGATCTTCGACCGGATGGTCGAACATGCCGTCTGGGACGATAACGATGTATTTCATATCCGTTTTTCCACGATATCCAGGAGTTTATCGATCACGCCCTGGCGCGTGTTGTCATGCGCCAGGATGCGTTCTTTGTCGACAACAAATCCGAGGTAATTCTTTTCTTTCAATGTGTTGGCGACCACCAGATCACAATACGCCGCGTCGAACAAACCCTTGGCCGCACCGACCGCCAGGTCCTCGCTCATGTCGGGTTCGAGCTTGAAACCGACCAGCAGCGAGTCCGCGCTGATCTTCCTCAGCGAACGGATCAATTTGGGCAGCGGGACCAGGTCGAGCCGGATATCGGTCTGGTCGGACTTCATCTTTTCTTGCAGCGGGTTTTGGATCATGTAGTCGCTGACCGCGGCCGCGTGAAAGATGGCGTCGTAGTGCTTTTTCTCTTCTACCAGTTCCAAGCGGATCAAGGCCATCAGCTCTTCGTAATATTTAAACGGGCGGACCGTGATCCCCTCATCGGTCAGGCGTTGTTCCACCGGTCCTTCAAAAACAGTGACCGCGGCCCCGCGCCGGCGGGCCTCGCGGGCCAGGCGTTGGCCCAGTTCTCCTGTGGAGATGTTGCTGATGACGCGCACGGCATCAATCGGGACCCAGGTCGGACCGCAGGTGATCAAAATATTTTTTTGCGCAAGTGTCCCCATTGGTTTCGTGTCGGCGCGGACAATTCGAATCTACAGGCCGATTTCCTTGAGTACGGCCATGAGGTTGTTGTCGACCGTCACCGGCTCGGCAATCACCTTGATGGCGTTATTCGGGTCCTTCAGACCGTGGCCGGTCAGGGTACACACGATCGTCGCCCCCCGGTCGTTTTCGAAGTAACCCGCCTCGCTCAACTTGAGCATGCCGGCCACACTGGCGGCTGAGGCCGGTTCGCAAAAAACGCCTGTATGCGCGGCCAAAATCTTATACGCCTCCAGAATCTCCTCATCGGTGACCATGTCGATCAACCCTCCGGATTCGTCACGCGCGGCCTCCGCCTGTTTCCAACTCGCCGGATTGCCGATGCGAATCGCCGTCGCGATCGTCTCGGGTTTTTCGATCGGATGTCCGTGAACAATCGGGGCGGCGCCGGCGGCTTGAAAGCCCAGCATTTTCGGCAGCCGTTCGGAGATGCCAGCCGCTTCGTATTCGTTATAGCCTTTCCAGTAGGCCGTGATATTGCCTGCATTGCCCACCGGGATCGCGTGAAAGTGCGGGGCGTCCCCGAGGACGTCGCAGACTTCAAAGGCGGCCGTCTTTTGGCCTTCGATGCGGTACGGATTGATCGAGTTGACCAGTTCCACGGGATAGCTGTCGGTGACCTCCTTGACGATATTCAAGGCGTCGTCAAAGTTTCCGCGGATCTGGATGACTTTGGCCTTGTGGATCATCGCCTGCGCGAGCTTCCCCAGGGCGATATTGCCCTCCGGAATAATGACCACACATTCCATGCTGCCACTCTTCGCCGCGTAAGCCGCTGCCGAGGCCGACGTGTTTCCCGTCGAAGCGCACATGACGACCTTGGCGTTGTTTTCTTTCGCCATCGAAATCGCCATGGTCATGCCGCGGTCCTTGAACGATCCCGTCGGGTTGAGCCCTTCATATTTCAGATAGACGTTCAGGCCCGTCCGGCGGGACAGGTCCTCCGACGGGATCAGGGGCGTGTTGCACTCCATCAGGGTGACGATGCTTTCGTCCTTGATCTCGGGCAGGTATTTGCGGTACGTGCGGATCAATCCTTCGTAAGGCACTACAGCTTCTCCATTCTGATCGCCACCGGTTTGTGCCGGACGGTGTCGAGCTTTTGTATTTTCTTAAGGGCGGTGCGTACGACTTTTTCGGTCGTGTAATCGGTCAGCATAATGACCGGCACGGCCTTGAGTGCCCCGTCATGCTGTTGCTGGGAGACGGAGTTGATGCCGATCCCGGCCCGGCCGAGGATGCCCGTGACCTGCGACAAGACCCCCGGCTCATCCACCGCGTGAATGCGGATGTAAAACTTGGTCTCGATATGGTCGATGCGCCGCGGCCGCAGGGCCTGGTTCTGCGTGAAATGATTGCTGTACATCGGATTGTTGGGCGCGTTGGCGGCATTGATCAGGTCAGCGATAACGCCGCTGGCGGCCGCCATCTGGCCGGCGCCCTCTCCGGTGAGCATGACCTTGCCCAGCGGGTCCGCGTCGAGATAAATGGCATTGTACACCCCGTGGACGGCGGCCAGCGGATGGTCCTTGCTGATCAACGTCGGGTGCACGCGCGCCTCCAGACCGCCCTTCGATTCTTTGGCAATGGCGAGCAGCTTGATGCACAGGTCCAGGCTTTCCGCGTAGGCGATATCAATATGGGAAATATCGGTGATCCCTTCCGTATAGATCGATTTGACCGGCAGCATCCGCTGAAAGGCCAGAAAAGTCAGGATCGCCAGCTTATGCGTGCTGTCCATCCCGTTGACATCCAGCGTGGGATCGGCCTCCGCATAGCCGCGTTTCTGCGCCTCGGCGAGCGCGTCGTCGAATGAGCACAATTTCTTGCTCATCTCGTCCAGGATAAAGTTGCAGGTGCCGTTGATAATCCCGTAGATGCCGCGGTAGGAGTTGCCCGCGATCGTCTCGGACACCGTTTTGATCATCGGAATGCCCGCGCCGACGGCCGATTCGTAATACAAATGCCGGCCGTGCTGCTGCGCGATTTTAAAAAGCTCCAGCCCGTGATTGGCGATCAGGTCTTTATTGGCCGTAATGACGTCCTTGCCGTTTCTCAGGGCCTGTTCGACAATTTCCTTGGCGGGATGCTTGCCGCCGATCAGTTCGATGACGATATCGATGGCCGGATCATTGATGACATCCTGATACTTCTTGGTCCGTTTGACCGAACGCAGGCCGTTGATTCGCTTTTTGTCAATGCTGCGGTCGCAGATCGTGCGGATGTTGAATTCGGCATTATAACGTTTCTGAAAGGCGGTGCGGTTGCTGCGCAGGATCTTGAGGACGCCCTGGCCGACGGTTCCGTAACCGATCAGCCCGATTTGCAATTTACCGAATGCCTTGTCTTCGATCGCATCCAGCGGGTTAATCATGGGTGACTCCGTCCGTGTTCTTCAGATAATCGATGAGTTTGCTCAGGACGACCTGGGCCTCGGTGTTCAGTTCGTCGAATTCTAGGCGGGTCTCGTAGATAAGATCTTTGGCCTTTTCATTGCAGCCGCGGACAATGCCCTGCAGGACGGTCGCATTGGTCAGAAAAGGGGTGTTGAGTTCCACGCCCATCCGGGTATTGAGCTCGAACGGCTGGGCGGTGACGAAGCACATCCCCCCCTCGCTGATATTCTTCAGCTGCGTGAGCTCCATCCGGTTTTCCGGTGTACGCAGATCAAAATACCTCAGCAAGAAATGCTTGCGAAAGCGCTTGTGACGTCGGCGTTCATGGTAATCGTCTCGTTCTCTTCTGGGAAGCATAGCGGCGTGCTCCTTTGATTGGGTAAGGGGAACGGATCGGTGCTGACTCTCAAACCGTTCCCCTTTGAGTTGCTATCAGATAAAATCGGAGCGGTGAGATTCGAACTCACGACCCCAAGTCCCCCAGACTTGTACGCTAACCAGCTGCGCTACGCCCCGATAAAGTATTTCAAAGCGGACCGGCCGTTTTTGCGGCCTTCCCTAATATTTACAGCCCTTTATCACAATATATATAATACGAGCGTTAATTATACAAGATAAAGCCCTGAATGCAAATGGAAAAATTGCTGTAATTCGCTATTTTGAGCCAGTTTAGAGCACGCTGGCCAGGGATTGGATGAGTGACGCGCGGGCGTCGGATTCCGGTGACGTGCGGCGGGACAAACGGGCCGTGCCGGCCGGCGTGCCGGCCGGGTCCTGCTGGACGGAACGGGTATCCCCGTCGCCATTATCTTCTAAACCTAATAAAGGTATTAGGTTAGGAAGTGGTGTGATGTTGATGATCACAGGCTGTACGCCGCGGATCTGAAGCGGATTCAGCGGTGCCGCGCCACCTTCCGGAGTGGTGAATTCAAAGGCATCTCCCGTGATCTGCAGGTTCATGTTGCGGGTGTCGAAGTCTATCCCCCCGGGCGCCTCCTCGGCGGTTTGGGCCTGATCGCTGCGGCGCAGGCTGATGCGCTTTTCAGAGGCGATAATCTCGACATCAAAGCCCCTGTCTTCGCGGACCGGCGTGTACAACCGCTGCGCTTGTTCGACATGCCAGGGCGTTATCCAGGAGCTGACATCATCCGCTGTCCCCTGTTCCTCCGCCTTTCTCTGAATGAGCCCTCTCATTCCGTCAGCAAATCCCTCCGGATCGGGACTGACTATAATGCCGGTGGCCCGTAAATCACCCCAATCCAGGTCCTCTGCAATCGGGTGCGGCATATCTAATTCCACGGTAACATACCCCTTGGAGTCAATGACTGTTTGAATGTGTTCTTTGGTGATCCAACCGCTGTTGTACTGCGGGGGTGGGAAAAGGAGCTTGCCTTCGATAATTTTAATGGCCTGTTCTGCCGTAATAGCCTGATCTTTCGGAATTTCCTGGATTTCCACCCGATCAAGCGGGGCGAAGCGCACCCGGGCGATAAAGTCGCCGTCGCGCCGGTAAAGGCGCGTGGCCTCGGCGATATTCTCCTCGGTAATCCAGTCCAGCGCGCCCACATCGGCCCCGCCTTCGATCATCTTGCCGCCGATGAGTGTAAGGACCTTTGCGCGCAGTCGGGTATTCAGAGGAGTGACAGCGGCGTCCGTCCGGGACGTGGCGGTCATGGCTTGGTCATCCCTGCCGCGATCGCGATTGCGGAAATTTTGCCAGCGGCGGAACATACGGTACCCCACCAAACCGGCCAGCGCGGCCGATCCCGCCACGAGGAGGATTTTCTCCGGGTCCCGCAGGATTTCATCGAGCACGGCCATGTCCGGGGCTCCGTACGGCCGGGCGTCGCGGACGACCGAGGGTTCGGCCTGACGTTCGGCGGCGAGGATGGCGCCGTCCACGATGTACCCGTTGGCGTCGAAGGTGACGGTTTCCTCAGCGATCGGTACCGACAGGTTGCTTTCCGTAGCCACCTGGATGGCCGCGATGTTGCGCATGATGTGGTCGGCCATGAAGAACTTATCCTTCTTGAAGCGGGCGACGATGGCGTCACGTTTGATCAGATCTTCGCCGTCGGTGGCGGCATAGATCTCGGCCTTGCGTTGTCCCAGGGCCTTGGCCAGCCGGACCACGGCCTCGGTCGGGGTCATGTCGTACTTTTCGGATAACTCCATGACCATGATGTTATTGCGCCGCGCGATCTGGGCAATTTCGTCGTAAAGTTCGATCTTGATTTGATCCAGCGGATCAAGGTATTCGTAGTGTTCACCGATCTTGACGTCGGGATGATTACTGGAGGTGATCAATCCGTGGCCCTGTTGCTCGACCGCATAGTTATCCCAGGCCAGCCGGCGGCGCAGGGATGCGACGGCGTAGCCGAGGTCGTCACCGCGATGGAACAACCGCCCGTTGAGCGGATCGACGTTCGCGCCGATGGTAATCTCATCAATGTCCGAGGCGACCACGATACCGTTGTGGATGATCACCTGACCGGCTGGTACGGTGTCTTTATCCGTTACCAGGTTTACGACCTCTGTAACTTCGGTGTTGGTCTCCGTCGGGATGACATCGCCGTCGGCGTTGCGCAACGTGATGGTGCGCAGTTCACGGACGGTCAGTTGATGCTTAAGCATCGCCTCTTTGGTGGATCCCTTGACCCCGCCGAAGTTTACGCTCATCCCGCTGACCGCCAGGATGCCGGCTTCCTTGAGTTCCTGTTCCACGCCGATGAACGCGTTATTGGACCCTTCGATGATGATAATGTCTTCTAACTCCGGTTCGTCAGCGTCCGCCTTGAGCAGGGGCACGCCGGACCAACCGCGTTGCTCCAAGCGGTCCAACGCGTTGCCGAGCGTCAAAGAATAGCTGGACCGTGCCGGATCACTGGTCGCATCCAGCAGATCCCGAATCTTTCGTCCGATGATGAGTTCGTCATCGCCTTCGTATTCACTTAAAAAGGCGCTCAGTTCCTCCATCATTTGCTCAGTTACACGGCCTTCCAGATTGGCATTCTCCAGGGCGCGGCGGATTGAGACAGGGCGCTGCTGCAGCGGTTTTTTAATGAATCCGCCCATCGCCGCGGGAACCAGGAGATTGATGTCAACGACTTCCGTGTCCAGAATCTGCGCGCCTTTCAGGTGCTGCACTCCCTCCTGTTCGGGCATCCATTGCAACACATTGCGTTCTCCCGGAGAAATGTTGTTAAGGTCTTGCAGTTCCGCTACGGTGAATCCCTCCGGTTTATAAACCACGCCGTTAATGTCCGATATGGCGACAACTCGGATGCCTCCCCGCACCATTTTCAGGGCGATTGATCCGCCTACGTCCCCGGCCCCGACAACGGCGGCGCGTTGCGTGGCAGGATGGATACCCTTATACTCGAGAATCGTTTTGATACTGTGCCACGTCGAATCTCCGGTAACCGCCAGTTCGACGTGGGAGATGGCCCCCACCTTGGCGGATCCGCCCGTGACGGCGCTGCCGATGATCTTGACGATTTCATCCTTGAGCTTGCGGTTGAAGACGCGTTCGATGACCACGCTGCCGTTTTCCTTACCCTTGGGCAACTCCAGCAACAAGCGCTTGCGCATGTAACCGATGAGGCTGTCGTCGAGGAATTTGCGGCCTGATTCGCGCTCTATTTCGGCCAGCGCGCGGCCGTAACTCGTCAAGTTCAGGTTGAAGATATCGACGCCGTGCGCGTGCATGGTGCGCACTTCATTCATCAGATGCATGGTATACCGGCGGACGATGCCCGCGATGATCGTTTCCTGGTTGTCGGAGGACATCCCCACGTCCGGCCCCCCGTCATAGACTTCCATGAGTCCGACATCCACCATGGCCCGCGCCCAGGTACGCAACAGGTCGTCCTTCAGCGAAGTCGCGTCCTGATTCACCCCGAAGTACGTCTTGGCGCCGGCATAGCCGATGCCGGCCAGGACGTTTTTGGAATACTGTGAAACCGAGAGGTTGTTCAGATCTTCGTACGCGCCTTTCATGATGTCGTGCGCCACCTCATCGATATTTCGCTTTTGCGGATCGTTCGCCCGGGCTACAGGCTCGGCGTAACGGATGCCCCCCTTGGTGTGATCGGCTTCGCTGAGATCGACGAGCTGGGTGATCGCGTAGAAACGGTCGGGCAGATAGATGAAGACGATTTCTTTTTTGTTTTCAAAGCCGGTTAGCGGGACACCTTTGAAACGGATCGCGATCGCCTCACGGCTGCCGCCGCTGGTTTCTTCCCGTTTCTCCGGTTCGACCACATCGGCGCTGGTGGAGGTGATATTCTTGATGGCGCGTTCGTACAGGATGGTCAACCACTGAGTATCCGACTTCGCGAGCAGTTCCTCCAGCGCTTCCGCCTCGCCCCGTGGATTGTACAGGTACCGGATCATGGCGGCGGCGATCTGCGGATGCGCCACGAGTTCCTCGATGGCGGCGATGGCGTCGAAGTATTCTCCCCGGTTGTGCTTCACCTCGTAGTGTGAGAGTATTTCCAGGAACGTCGCGGCGCCCAGGAGTATATCACGGCGGCGCGGTTCCACGTCGGCCAGGACCTGATCGAGTCCGGCACGGTTGGTTTTTTGGTCGCGTTGACTGTTGAGGTACCGCAGCGCCTCGGGACGTGTCTTGCGCTTTTGCGTATCGGCGGAACCCAGTACCTGTTCCTCAATGGAAGCCCCGGTTGCGACGGGGGTCGTCATGGCCGCGTCACTGGTTTTGAGTCGTTTGTCGAGTCCGATAAAATTTTGGGCCTGCAAGGCGCGGCTTTCCTGTTCACGCAGACTGGCCTCCGCCATGCGGGCGGTCTTCAGGCTGGAATCGAAGGATCCGGACAGCGCCTCACGCATGCGCACCGAAGCCAAGACGTCATCGGGATCGGCGGCCGCCCTGCGTTCCAGGCGTCCCTCGGCGTTAAACACGTAGGTGTCCTTGCCTACCTTGATGGACAAGTCGCTGGCGGAAACCAGCCGCTTGATGGCGATCTTGCGGGCGACGTTCAGCGGGAAGAAGAATCCGTCCGCCTCGAATTTATCCACAATCCGTTGAATCGCTTCCTCGACCCGTTCGTCGTCCGAAGTATCCAGTTCGCGTTTCTTGGCGGCGATCATTTTGGTAACCTTGCGAACGGCCTGTGACGGCATCATCTTCAGTTCCAGCTTCTCAGCATCGGCGCCGTTGCGAGCTAGCTCCATGACCATCGTATTCATGCGTTTGGCGATCCCCTTGATATCCTGGTAGGCGGTAACGCGGATTTCCTGGACCGGATCGATGAACACGGCCAAGTTACCCTGCTTGAGATCGGGATGATTGCTGGCGGTAATTTTTCCCTGGCTGTCGAGTTTCACCACGAAGTTGTCCCAAATTAGGGTCTTCACCTGATCGCGGTGACGATAAGGCAGTTGAATGCCTTGACTCATCAGGCGCCCCTCGAACAAATCCAGGTTTGTTCCGGCGAGGATGTCGGGAACCGTAGAGTGGATGACGCGGCCGTCCTGCATGACTATTTCGCCAAGGACCTCGCTGCCTGTGTAATTGGTGACTGTGAAACGATCGTTGACGCGAATAGCCGGACTGGTGACCACATCCGTCCCTTCCGAACGGACGATGATCCGTTGCAGCTGTTCGGTGGTGAACCGGTGTTTGATGTAGTCCTCCAGATAAGAGCCGTAGGCCCCGCCGAATCCGACGCTGGTGGCGCTGAACGCCAGGATTCCCTTGCGGTGCAGTGTCCGTTCATATCCGTTGATCGAGTTAAATCCGCCTTCGATATAGATCAGCGGATCGCGGTCCGGATCGTCATCCAGGCTGCGCAGCCGGTCGATGGCGCCTTCGTCCAGCTGATGTCCCGGTGCCATGGATATCAGGATGTCCAGGTCGAGCATATCTTTGTCGCCGAGCGAACCCTTGGGAAGATGGCGGACACCCGTGCTTTCTGCCGGCATCCATTTCAGGACGTTTCTTTCGTTCAGGGCGATATTATCCAGCCGCTGCAAGTCCCGGACGCTGAAGCCTTCCTTTTTATAGACCGTTCCGTTGATGTCCTCGATCGCCACGACCTGGTAGCCCATGCGGGTGAGCATGAGCGCCAGCGATCCGCCGGTCGTGGCCCCGCGGATACCGATCTTGCGGCTGCGCAGGTCGCGGTCCGGCAGGTATTCGTCGATCGCCTCGATACTCATGGCCGCACTGAAAGCGGTCAGCGACCATTCCTTCAACGCATTGAATTCGGTGTCGGTCAGACGCCCCGTGGCGGCCGATCCGATCGTCCGCGCGATCTCCGACTCGAGCCGCGAACTGAACAGTTTGACCAGCGACGTCCCTCCGTTTTGCTGACCCAGATGCATGGAGGCAACCACCCGTTGCCGTAACGAATCCATCAGCGGGTCATGCAGGAAACGCATCTGCGTCTCGGCGCCGTCCTCGAGTTCCGCCAGCAGCATCCCGTATTGCGAAGTGGACTTGATTTTGGACAGGTCCTCTCCGATCGAAGGAATAGTTTTCATCAGTTCCAGTTCATTGCGCAGGTGATCCCGGTAACGGGTGCCGATCGCCTGGGCCAGGGTATCCTGGTCCTTGGCCGTCATGCCGGATTCGGTCCCGATCACATAACGGGAGGCTACTCCCGCATCCACGTAAGACCTCGCCAGTGACTTGAGCAGGACGGTCTTGATATTCTTCGAATCCGGGAAGACCGACATCACCGTTTTGGCCCCGGAGAACGGTGTTTGGGTAATGGTGTTGCGGGCGAACTTGGAACGGGAAATCAGGTCCACCTCGGCAAAGGTGTTTTGGAAATGATTGTAGGCGACCCGGTCTTCCGGCATCAGCCGTCCTTTTTCATCCCGGCGCTTGAGGACTTTGTAACGGATCCCGCCCTGTGCCAGGGATCCGGTTCCGTTCGGCCGGTCTACAATTTGTGTGAGCGCATAGAAGTATCCGGGACGGTACGAGAAGACGTAATCCACCACCCGCGGGTCGTCGGTCAGGGCGCGGCCGCTGATGACCAGGGTCACCGGGTCATAATCCTTGCGCATGGCCGTGTAGATATTAGATGACTTAACATGACGGACCGCATTGTTAAAGACTTTGTTCAGCCAGGCTGTTCCGGAATGTTCGATCAACTCCTGGACGTTTTCGGCTGTGGATTCCCCGGCGAGATAACGGTCGAAGGCGGCGAGGATCTCGGGATTATCCGCCAACTCCTGGCGGGCGGCGATGCCGTCGAATTCAAAATCATCCGCGGCGGCGGCGTAGAGTTCCAGGAATTGAGTCGCCGCCAGCAGGGCGTCTTTGACAGCGGGGCTGATTTGTTCATCCGGGATCGCGTTGAGCCCCGAGCGGTAGTTCCTCTGGCGACGGATGTCGGACAGGAACACCTTTTCCGGCTGGCTCAATTCGCGGCTGGCGCGGATCATATCCGGGATATCCATATCCGCCGCGGCAAATTCTTCTCTCAAGTATTCATGAGTGTATTCGGTAGCGGCCTCCTGGTCTGCGGTTTGCCGGCCGATCCGCGAGATGAGTTCGTGGGTCAAAAGTAGTCGCCGCAGTTTGTCCACTTTGTCACTGAAGAAATACGGGTGAAGTATCAAGACCTTCTTCCCGACGCTCGAATGGGCCGCGAACGGATTTCCGTTTTCAGCCAACGGCAGCTTGTACACGATGTCATCTCTGCTTTGAGCGGTGGTGTCGGTCGTAATCACGATACGGAAGTCCCGCAGGCGTTCGAGTACGGCCGGATCGGTTTCGGGGCGTTTGAGAAGACGCTCGATTTCCTCGATGAGGACCCCCGCGTATTCCGCGTAGCGTCCGTTTTCACCCGTATCGACCCGAACTTCCCCGTCGCTGATCTGTACCCGCATTTCGACGGGCGACTCGAGTTTCAAAACCTGTTCGGTCAAAGGCACAGTTAATTCGGCGAACGTGGCCATATCGCTGGGGCCGTCGATCCGGCCGAAGACCGCGCTGTCCTGCGCGACCGGCAGGCCCCCGCTAAGGGCGGCCTTACGCAACGGCACCTTTCCTTTTTCGAGAGCGTCAAGATATTCCACGGCGCGCGTCAACGTTTCGTCGATATGGATCATTAATTCCGTGAGTCGGTCCGCATCCGCGGGAAGTAATCCCCGCAGCAAAAAGGCGCGGTCCTGGATTTGATGGTAGTCAACGACCAGGTCTTCGACGGTGCGCTGGGCGGACTGCGGAGCATACGGTCCGAACTTGAACGCGTCGAGAAAACGCTGATTCACAAAGCTGTATAAGGTCTGGGCCTCGCGCCAATTCGCCGGCTCTCCCTGATTTGCCGCGGCAATGGCGGCCCAGTGTTCCAGGTCCTGTTGTTTGACCCGGATCATCCGGCGCAGATCTTCAGCCGGCGCTGTGGATACCCAGCGGATCATTTCCAAGGTGGCGTCGGCCCCGTCCTTCAGGCCTTTCAGGCGCTGGATAAGGGTTTGCGGGACTTCGTTGCCCGCGGCGATCCGCCGGCTGATGTCCCCCGAAATTTCCGCCAGCTGCCGGTCAAAGTCGCTTTCAAATTTCCGGAGGGCCGACTCACGGACCTCCTGCGCATGAGCGTTCGCAAAGAAATCCAGCGGATCGTACATCAGGAAATAAATCACAGCGCCCAGGCCTGTCAGTCCGAGGCCGAGGCGGAATACGTCGCGCCGGTTCAGCATGGCCATATCTTTGGAGACTGAGTAGTCGGTAAAGGTGATCTCGCGGATCACCTCCGCATCAAAAAAGCCGGCACCTGTATAGATGGCGGACGGTTGCAGATCATCGTCCACGCGATCGAAAATTGTTCTTACCGGATTCTGCGGATCGTCCCGGGTCACGATCTCCAGCGGAGTTCCCCGGTTGATCAGCCGGCCGTCCGGGCGGGTTCCGCGCTGGAAATTGACAAAGTCGGCCAGCGATGGAAAGCGCATCTTGACGGCGATGACCATGCCGTTGAGCGTGACGTATTCCCTGACGTACGGCGTGTACAGGTAGTTGAACCGGATGTCGGCGAGGACGGCGGCGATTTCCTCAGTGTCCATGGCCGCGCTCGGAGCGACGCGTTCGGCAAACAGACGCCAATCGATTGAAGAACTGATGATGTGAAACAGACTGCGCATCAGGCCGATCGGATAATCCAGGGTGTATCCGTCCGCAGAGGCGTTGAGCGAGAGTACGACGTCCCTGGTGAGGGATTCCGGCAGCATCGCCACGAAGGCATGTTCGGTCTCAAAAATATCGCGGGTAATCGCCGCGGCATCGTAGGGCTGCCGGTGACGTGTTAGAGTTTGACGCAGAGCGTTTGATATTTGAGCCCGGATGCGTTGGTCCAGCTGCATGTCGTCGGCCAGGACCTCCCAGCGGACAACAGCTTGTTCGATACTCAAGGCCTCGCCCAAGGCCGTGGCGACGACTTCATCCTCGACCCCCAGGCGTTCGGCGATGGTGTCCACCGCGTCAATGAGTACGGCCGCGTCGGCCTCTATATAGGGTAACGCGAAGAGTTCGGCTACGTTCTGATCGAGGTAACCGAGGGGCTTTCCGGTTCCGTCTTCGGAGACAATCCCGACGATCCGCCCGGCAAAATCCGTGCCGTCGGCAAAAAACCACGTCAGCAGTTTATCGCTGATAGCGGCCCGGTCGCTCAGGTCCGTCCGTTCCGGAAAGAATCGGCTTAAATATTCCAGGACACGCTGGGAATCGGTAACCGTTGTCGGCTGGAGCTCTTCCAACGGGACCGGTGTGTGTTCGGCCAGTGCCGCTTCGATTTGTTCGCGCAGGCGGCGTAAACGCAAGCGCTGCGCGCGGTCCGTTCCATCGGCAAGCAGGGCCGCGTCCTCCGTATAACGGGATAGATTCGCCAGGTTATCGCCCTGCAAAATGAGCCGCAGCGCGGAAAATTCGTCTACGATGTAGCGGACCAGCAGATCAGCCGTGGTGTGGCGCCGTTGATACAACTGCTCGACCAGCTGGCCGATGGGACTGGACCGCAGGGCGCGCGCCTCGGGCGCGTCCGGCAAATCATCAATATCATTCAATAACGGCAGCGCGTTGAGCAACGGCGTCAAAAGCTGATAGAACTCACGCGCTTCTGCGCGGGATAATTCAACCTGATACTCCTGCGGGTCGTCCCGCAGAATCCCGATCACATCGTCAATATTGGTCCCGTCGAATTGCAGCAACGCCCTGGCCAAACGGCGTTGATCATTGTTAAACAGCAGATAGCGAATCCGGTTTTCCAGTGATTCGCGTGCCCGGCGGATCACCACATCCTGCATTCCCTGAATGAAATCTCCTTGCGGGCTCAGTCCGATCAGGTCGCGATATTGCTGCAGCGCCAGACCGACTTTCCGGACGGCGAGCACATCGAGCGGATGTCCATAGATCAGGTTCGAAAGGATCGCGTCTCTGACGATAGCCAGGCTCGGGTCGCTGAGTTTCAGTCGGGGATCATTCAATCCCCGGGCCCACGCTAAATTCTCGAGGAACTGTTCAACGTCCGGGATTTCCCTTTGCTCCATCCAGGCTTGAAGATCATCGTCTTTGGCCAACAGGGCGGCGTCCGCCTGGACGCGAATATCAGCGTTGTCCAGACTGACGATAAAGGCGTCAGTCTCTCCTTCCAATGCTGTCTGAATGCGCCGGTACACATCCAGCCCGATGGCGTCGATCGCGCCGCGGTTATCATAACTGTATTCCGCCGGTTCTCCGTTGACCGTCACGGTGATGGTCCGGTGGCGCGGGCCGCCGAGATTAAAATAGGCCTCGAGTAACAGTTCGTTGATCTGGTATTGGTTGGGCGATCTTATAAAGGCCGTCCGGCGCAGACTTAATCCCCGTTCGGCCAACGCGTCGACAATTTCCTTGCGGCCGGCCGGGCCGATATTGGTTATGCCGCGCAGCCGGTGCAGGCTCAGTTCCGTGAGGTCTCCGACGGTGATGATCCGATTCAGTTTGAGGAGATTGATAATCCTTTGCGACAAATTAAGAGCGCCGTCCTCAAGGCGTTGTGTGAGCACCTCGGGGGCAGCGGATACGGAAGCCAGCACGGCCCTGTCCGCCGCGGATCCGGCGAGCAATTCGCGGGGCAAGTCTGTGGAGATGGTCGCCAGCCATGTCTCGAGCATCCCGCGGGCGCGCCGCACATAGGCGCGCAGTTCCTTTTCACCGGTGGCCTCCGCCGGGATTTCCAGATACATTCCGGATATGACCTTCTCATCGACCAGCCACAAGTAAGGCGCCTCGGCCCGCGGCAGGATTGTTGATTCTGACAGGTGGAACAGCGGCGCCAGGGCGAACTGGTCGGCCAGGTAGCGCTGCACCTGCCGGGTCAGTGCGATCTGCCGCCGGTCAATGACGTCGGGCCCGGCCGTCCACAACCGGATGGCCGAGGTTTCAATTGCCTCGCCTTGATTGTCCAGGAACACGCCCTTTTCAACTACAGCGTCGATACCTTCACTATCAATACGGCTGAGGGTGTCGTTCATCGATTGAATCCCGAACAGGAGCCGGATGCGGTCCGCCGCCGAAAGCATGGCCGCGTCGTTGCCTCCGTCGAATTCGGGTTCGTCCAACGGATTCAGCTCAGGCGCGCCGGCCGGTTTCCAGGTAATGGAGACCCGGTTGGCCAAGGTTGAGATGCTGACCTCACCGGGTTGATTGGTTGGGTTCGCCCGTTTCAGTTTTCCTTCGACAAAGGTCAGCAGGCCTTCGGGCGTGCCGGCTGTGTCCCAGCGCACCAGCGGGGCGTGATTCAGGAGAACGAGGATCGGGAGCTTTTCCTCATATTGCTGGTTATAGGTTTCCGCGTAGGTCCTCGCGGCGGCCAGGGCGGCTTGCAACCGTTGTTGTTCAATCACGATCATCGCTTCATCCCGCCGCAGTTCGACGCGACTGTCATCGGCGATCTGGGTTTGGCGGTAGGCCCGGCGCGGGACCGTTTTACCGTTGACCAGGACGACCGTCCGGTCGATATCACGGCGTCCGACGCGCAGCAATCCCTCCACTGATATTCCCGGCTCGACGTAATACGGTCTTTGTTTGCCCTTTTCGTTGGTGATATTCAAGCGGTAGCGGGTCTGGTGCTGGGTATCTTCCTTGATATTCCAGACGATCCCGTACACTTCATCCACGACCTCCTGACCGGCCGCGGCTTGTGCGGGCAGTTTGACCAAGATTGCGCGCGCCTCTTTGATGCGGCGGGCGGCCCGGATGAGCCCGGGTTCCGGATTGTCGACGGTAAAGTAATCGTCCTCGAGATCGTTCAGCAGTTGCAGAGCGGCCTCAAACTCTTCGTCGTTGATGGCCTGGGTGATTTCTTCGCTGCGATCGATAATGTCCTGCCGGCGGAATTCAGCGAACAGGCTGGCGGCGCTTTCTTTAAGATTGGTGGCGATCCGCTCGATATCCGTCAGACGGTCGTTGAGCCGCGTGATGATCCGCTGCAGATGCAGCTCGGCCCGTTTAAACGCGTCCTCGGCGATCAACTCGATGACCGGAGTGAAGTCGATGGCCGCGGTTACCTTCGATTCTACAAAACCGCGTTCGGTCCACTTTTGCAACTCCTCCAGCTTTTCGGAAATCACCACACGGTCACGCTGGGACAAGGTGACGGCCCGGCCGCGTTCCTGACGCTGCTGAGCGCTTTTGAGTTTTTTGGCGTAGTAATCCAGATCGGTTTTGTTTTTCAGAATGACCATGTACTCGGCCAGCTCGGAGGCGATTTTTCGAATCTGGCCTTCGAAGGCCTTGCGCCGGCTCCGGTAGCGGACATCGTCCCATACCATGAGTTTCGGCGATTGTATTCGCTCGGTCAGCGCGGTGACGCGGTCCTTGATGTTATCCTTAAGCTCGCCCTTGGCCAGGGCCTCCCCTTCCGGTAGACCTGTAATAATATCGCGCAACGCACGCAGATCTGTTTCGATATCTTTGTAAGTCTCCAGAGTCTTGAAATAACGCAGCCGGTAGATCCCCAGCAGGAAGTTGATCTGCTTTACGGCCGTGTCGATCTCGCCTTTATTGGCCAGACGGCGGATCCGGTCGAGACGGGTGTGAACGTTCACCGGACGTTTTTGCCGTACGGTCACCCGCGGTTCGTCTTCGCCGCTCTGGGGTTTTTCGATGTCGATGTCAAAGGTGCCCAGCCGGTATGTGCGCACACGGTTGCCGACCCAATCCTGAGTCTCGATTACACGCCGGAATTTGCGGCCGCGCAGGCGCTGAATCCGGTACTCTAATTCAATCTCGAGGGCGCTGGCGCTGTTGATGGCCCCCTCCAGCGCATTCATGGCCGGCGTCGGATGCCGGATGCCGTCGCGGGATTGACCGGTTTGCAATAAGCCGGCCACCATCAGCTGGGTCTTGATCATAAGCCGGTTCGTGCGGATTGCCAGCAGGTTCAGCCGTGCCAGCGCATCGCGGTCTTTGGCCGCATCGGCGCGGCGTAGCTGCGCGGAAATACGGCGCCGGTCGCGTTTCAGGTCCTTGAGCGCCTCGCTGTAGAAATCATAGCCTTTCTTAAGAACGATCTTCACCGGCATTTCGTTGAAGAGTTGACGCATATCCAGGATCAGCTGCTGCTCGCGGCGCTCGATCGCCGCCAGATCGTCGTCGGTCTCAGCGTTGCGGCGCAGGGCCATAATGGCCTCGGACTCACCGTAGAGCAGACCCAGCCGTTGGCGGATTTCGATCGAGGCCCGGCGTTCATTGTTGCGTTCGTTCTCTTCCCGTTCGGGTACGAGCCGGTACTCCCGGGGTTTGATTTCCAGTCGGTCGGCGGCATCCGAAAGCATCGCAAGGTCCGTGCTGATCGGCAGCCCTTCAAAAAATTTGGCATGCACATCGATGTAGACGCCGTTTTCGATCACGTACAGCAGCACCTGTCCGGGCTGAGCTTCCAGGCGTTTGGCCACCAAACGGGTCGCCAACGGCAGGATCGTGTCAAGAGGCTGGTCCGCCGCATAACGCGCGACGACCTCTCCGTCGATATATACCAGCAACTCGCGTTCACTCTCCCGGGCCAGCTGCTGGGCTTCCCGCATGGACGTGCTAAAATCGGTATCCGAGAGCAACAGTGCTTCGTCGACTTGACCGCCGGTCAGTGCTGCCGGTACGACCACCGTGGCCTGCGCGCCTTCGGTCAAGCCGCTGGCGGAAAGCTGGGCCGGCAGGTCAGCGGATGTATTCAAATAGATGCTGCTGCCGGCCGAATAGATCGTCAACTTGCCGCGGCGTGCGGCCAGCTCCTTTTGCAGTTGGTCTTTGAGGCCGTCCAGAACGGCGTCCAGGTTTACGCCCGGATCGATGCTGCGCAGCCGTTCACCATCAAGAAACAGATAGACTTTGGTTGCCTGTTTTTGCGCGGAGGCAAAGGTCTCACGCAGGATAGTTTCAAAAGCGGCTTCGGGAAAATCAATGGATTGTCCGGATGATAATCCCGGCAGGCGGTGGATGATGATCGGGACAAGACCGGGGTCAGAGGTCACTGAGGTCGCCGCCTCCGCGCTGAAGGTGAATTGATCGTGCAGATCCGCGGAGGTATCCAGGTAGATGCTGCCTCCCGCGCGGAACATCGTCAGATTGCCGGTCCGGCGGCCGAGTTTGGCCTGGGCGACATCAAGGGCTTCGCGCCGGGCCTGGGCCGGATCGGTTGAGGCGGAGATTTGTTTGATGACCTCTCGGTCGAGATAAATAAAGACATCCTGACCGCGTTGAAGCGCATCCGCAAAGGCATCCATCAGCATTGCCCCGAAGGCGTCTTTCGGTACGCGGATTGTCCGGTCGATAATCAGGGCGTTGGGGGCCGGGGTGATACGGATGGTCTTCCCGTCGAAGCCGACATCGATATTGCCGACCAGGGCCTCGGCCCTGTCGATATGCTCCTCTCCGATGAGCCCATGCGCGTTTTGCGGCAATTCGGCGGCGATGCGGTCCCGCAGCAAGCGGCGATAGGTCGCCACCAGCCGGGACATCTTATGAGCCAATGCGATCCGTTGCGGGTTCGGCCGGGTTATGCCCGGCTCCAGGGTCGCCGGATCCCATTCGTCGTAGCCGGTCGCCGTGCGGATGTAATACTTTCCGGAGCGCCGGGACAGCGGTGACAGCTCATCCTCGCTTAGTTCGTCTAGCGGACGGTCGATTTCAGCCGGTTGCTGGGCCAGCTGCTGTTCGGTCTGGTCGATGGTCTGCGCGTACAGTCCGAGCAGGATCGCGCGGTGCAAATGATGCAAGGCTTGGGTGCCGGGATCGCTGCTTAAGCGCAGCAAACGCTTTTCCAGGACATGGAGTTGTCCGGCGACAATCGGAATCGCGTTTTCTCCGATAGCCAACAGGCGCCGGATGGCGTTTTGGCGCATCCGCGGACTGGCCCACGACAGGCGGTTGAGCAGATGCTCTTCCCTCGTGGAAGCGAAGACGGCTTGATCGTCCCCTTCATTCTGGCGAAGTCCGGCATAGGTTTGGACCGTGTGATAATTTCTGGTCAATGCCGCCGTACGGAGTTTTTCCGTCATGCCTTCCGTGATGGACGCGGCGGAGAGCTGGGCCATGTCGACACCGCCCGAGAAATATCGGCGCGGGATCGGGGTGCCGCTATCCGGATCCTGGTCTTCGCGGATGTAGTCAAACACTCCCTTTTGCAATGCCGCCAGATATTGGTTATAGATCGATTCTTTGACATCCCGGTCTTCGATTTCGATACCGTCGACCTTGTTGCGGTTGACGTACAGCCGGCCGAGAATGCTGTCGCGCAGATTCTTTTTGTACCAGGCTGCCAATATCAGGGAATGAAATATCTGCCGCAGCGGGGCAAAGTTGCGGCCGGAATTGATTTCGCGTTCGATCTCGGGAATGAGGATTTCGCGCACGACATCGTCCGAGATCCCGGTCAGGACTTCATCATCCGTTGCCCCGGAGTTCAATGCCGCGTGATGGCGCAGGGCCAGATAGTCCTCTTCCAGCATGACCTTCAGGTGACTGTCGGCGATAAAGACATTCGGTCCGTTCACATAGATCTGCGCGCGCTCCGGAATGATCCAGATTTTGTTGAAGGTATTCATCGGGATCTCGGTTGTCCCGAAGCGCTGCAGCGCCTTCTGCTGCACGCGATCCCAGAAGCGGCGGCCGAGCTCGTCCTCCGGATACATCATCGACGCACTCAACTGCTTAAGCAGATAATCCTGGGCGAGCATGTCCCGGCCCATGGCCGTGTGACTGAGCGGGTCGGCAATAATCCTGTTTTCTTCATAGGGTGACAGGTTGACCCACAGTTCGTTTTCCGGCACGGTGAGCGCGGCGAAAAAGTATTGGATGAGTTTTTGTGAGGCTGCGGTCAGATCGTCGCCGGCGGCCTGGTCGTCGCCGGTATCAATGAGGAAATTGATTTGCAGGGGGTCTTCGGGGGAGAGTTGAATGCCGGTGACGATCGGCGGTGTAAAGTTCTCGCTGGTCTCGACCCGCGCCCCGGGTTGCGGCATCAGCGCGGTCTGCGCGAAAGCGGCCTGCGGTGCGACGAGGCTGACGGTAAAGCTGCAGATGACCAGCCAAACGACCGTGTTCCGGCCAATGTCGCTCCATTTTTGCAGACCCATAATCATGTGCTCATTCCCCCTTCCGCAGTTGGTGTGCGGCAAGTCAAAGGCATAGGACGGTATCATTAAGCCGGTCCCGGACAGTAATCCGGACCGGAAAAAGAACAAAAAAAATCCCGCTCGGAAATAGACGGAATCACTAAAGTTGCTCAAAATTGTGAGACGAGATTGGGGAATATGGATAGTGGGTGTTGCGTATATATAAGAATATATTAGTGTCACTAGTTTGTCAAATATTTATACGGGATTCTACCCGGACACACTAGGACACCTTTTTTTCGCCTTTTTCCTTAACCCGAGGCGGAAATTCCCTATAATGAGGGCTATGACCACTGTGACCGCCGAATCGCGCTATCAGCAACTGATCACCCGTATCGAGAAGATATATCTGGATGCCCGCCAAGAGTCCAAAAAACGGGTCAATCAGGTGATTCTGGACGCCTACCGCCGGATCGGACGGCAGATTGTAGAGGTCGAACAGGGCCGCCAGCTGCGCGCTGCCTATGGGGAGCGCCTCCTCGACTCCCTGTCGGAGGACCTGACCGAGCGTTTCGGCCCCGGTTTTTCGGTGAGTAATCTGCGCTACATGCGCCAGTTTTATCTGGCCTACCGTGACCAGGAAACCAAGGCCGAACTGCCCTGGACGCATTACCGCAGCCTGCTGAGCATCAAAGACCCCGATCTGCGGGACTATTATGCCCGCCAGGCCACGACTCATGAGTGGAGCGCCCGCGAGCTGGACCGCTATCTTAAGATCGACAAAGTGGATCGTGAACGCCTTTCAGGTCCCAGGAACAAGCGGGCCGCCCCCATATCCGAACCAGAATCACGTCTGACGGTCACGCGCGGCGGATTGTACACTTTCGCCGTGATCAATGCCCCCATGGGCGGGATCCTGCGGACTCCCTTGCTGATTGATTGCGGTTTCCGGATTTATCGCGAGATGACGTACCGCAAGATCGGGCCGCTGAAAAACGGCGATGTTGTGGTGTCCAAGCAAAGCACCGCCGGTTTCAGCATCCGGCGTTGTGAGGATCAGAGCGCGCCGCGCTTTTTCTATAAAGCGGTCATTGAAAGGATCCTCGCCGGGGATACGCTATTGTGTGTGATCGACACCGGATTCGACAATTGGACCCGCCAACGGCTGCGGCTGCGCGGTATCGGTATTCCGGAGTTGAACACCGGCCGCGGCCGCAAGGCCAAATCATTTGTGCAGGAGGCCTTGCGTGAATGTCCGTGTGTGGTGGTGAACACGCATCCGGCCGAAAAAAACGGCGGCTACCTCGCCGACCTCTACTATCTTCCCGGTTCCGGCGACGGACGCGCCATAGCCGCGTCAGGCCGTTTTCTCAATCAGGACCTCATCGATCAGGGCCTGGCGTCACTGGCCTGAATCTTCCGGACCCCAATCCTCTATTATTATTCGCTCTTGGATTTGCGCGTCATGAGTTCGGCGACGGCGTCGGCGGGCTTCTTGCCTTTATAGATGATGTTGTACACTTCCTCTGAGATGGGCATCTCAACTTCGTACTGGCGGGAGAGTTTGTACACGCTCTTGGCGGTCTCGACGCCTTCGGCGACCATGTCCATGGATTTGAGGATCTTGTCGATAGGTTTGCCCTCGCCCAGCAGCTCTCCGACGGTGCGGTTGCGGCTGGCCGGGCTGACACAGGTGGTGACCAGGTCCCCCAGGCCGGTCAGGCCCGAGAATGTCTTGGCGCGCGCGCCCATGGCCTTGCCGAGCCGCGAGATCTCGGCGAGCCCCCGGGTCAGGATCGCGGCCTTGGTATTAGAACCGTAACCCAGTCCGTCGCACAGGCCGCAGGCCACCGCGATTACATTTTTGAGGCTGCCTCCCAGCTCCACGCCGATCACATCGCTGTTGGTGTAGACCCGGAACCATTCCGAATGAAAGATGGCCTGCAGGTGCTTGGCCGTTGACATGTGTTTGCAAGCCACCACCGCGGATGAGGGGATTTTACGGGCGACTTCCGAGGCGATGGTCGGTCCGGACAACACCGCGATATTATTGCGCTGCAGCTCGCGTTCGATTAATTGCGACATGCGCAGCAGGCTTTCGTGTTCAAAGCCCTTGGTGACGCTGATAATCAGCTTTTTTTTGAAGTCGACGCGCGTCTTCTTGATTTGTTTGAGGACGGAGAGCGCGTATTTGGAAGGCACCGCGAACACCATGATATGACAATAATCCAGCGTATCGCGCAGGTCTTCACACGGTTCGATCAGTTTGGGCAGGCGGACGCCGGGCAGGAACTTCGAATTATACCGGTTCCTCTTCATCTGCCGGACATACTGCGGGAACGGGCCCCACAACCGGACGGGATAGTTGTTGAGGGCCAGATGGACGGCCAGGGTCGTCCCCCAGCTGCCGTCCCCGATGACACTGACTGTATTCTTGCTCGTCACGCCGCTGAATCCTCCTGTTTAAGCAATAAAAATTATACACAGGTTTGGGCGTTCGCAAAGGGAAATCGGGAAAAATTGGAAGCCGTCTTGAAAAGTTGCCTAATAATTAGGCAATCACGGGCGGGTCCGGTTTACCCGAAAAAGGGTAAACAATTCGTTCTCATGCAGTTTGGTGAGGGTTTGATTGCTGCTTTTGGGCGCGGCGAAACGGGTAAAGATGATGTAATCCGCCCGGTATTTTCCCAGACCGTTGACGATCGCCGGTTGTAACGGCCCGTCGGGAATCACCTTGAAGTGTTTGAGATCGGCGACGCGTTGCTGCCACTCCTTAAGGGCAGGATAATCAAATCCGACGATACCGCAGTCACGATAAGAGACAATGATGCTGCGTTCCGAACCTATGCGAAAGCCGCCCATTTCCATGTTATACGGGACCATCAGCAGGGCGTCCTTCGGGGTGTTGTCGCGCACGAAATATTGCATCTCTTCCCAGTTGCGTTGCAGCTGCCAGAATCCTCCGCCGGTGGTCGAGACCTTAACGAAGTTGTAGTGCAGAATGCCGAAATAAATTGCCGCCGCTGTCAGCGGCACGCCCGCCCACGCCCCGCGCATCATCGGTGATCTGGTCACTGCCGGACAAATCAACGTCACCAGATAGGCGCCGGTCAACAGGCCGGCGGCGCTGGCAATGATACGGAATTTTGTCCCTTCCAGTCCGAACCCCCTGTCGAGGACCAAAAACAGCACAACCGCCACCGCCACCGGAATCAGTCCGAAGACCCAGCGACGGGCGCCTGTGCGCTGCGCCGGAGCGGTCCTCTCTGTCATGATTAGGGCTGCCGCCAGGCCAGCCAGGCCGGCGGCGCCGACCATATCCCGGTAACTCAGAAAAAACAACGCCAACGCCGCGAGGTATGCCCGGTCGGGACGGTCCGACGCGGCCTCCCGGCAGATCCACCAGGTGGTATAACCCATCAGCACGAAATTGATGTATTGCAGATTGCGGATCAGGTTGAGGTCGATGACCAGCCGGTTCGGGATTAAATAAGTGAAGATAAACGAGACCATGATCAGCCCCGTCCCGCACAGGCACACGGCCTGGGACTGGCGGCTGCGGCGGAAGGGTTCGTTGAAGATGACGTTGAAGAGGTACAGGACCAGTAAAAAGAGGTACGGTCCCAGATGGGGCAGGGCCGATTTCCAACCGGAGAAGACTTCCGTCAGCGGTGTGGTCTGAAAGAGAAAGTTCTGCGGACAGGCCAGCAGGAACAGGTCCATCCAGCCGTCGTATAAACCCGTCGCGGGCGGCTCCCCTCCGAACTTCTTGGGCAGGACCCAGCACAGAAACGGCAGCGCGCAGGCCGTAAAAGCGGCCCCGGCGGCGAAAATGCGCTTCCACTGCCAGCCCAGCAGGAGACACGTTCCCAGGTACAGCATCGGCAACAGCGCGTAGAGTGCGTTAAAATTCGCGGCGATACCGAACAAGGCCGCCGCCCAGAGCGTGCGGTCCCGGTACAGAAAATAAAGCCCGGCTACGATGATCGCCAGCGCGAACTCCTGATGGGAAAATGTGCGGTACAGGAATTCCTCGGTGCGACCGATCCAAAACGACATCAGGACCGCCGCGACCGCGGTCAGCGTGCTGCCTGAGACAAAGCGCCACAGCTTCAGCGAAAACAGGAAAAAGACATACCGGCTGAGGACGTAAAGTACCAAATAAGCGGCGGGAATCTGTCCGACGCTGAGGACCTTGGCTAGCAGCGGATACATATATGAAGAGAAATTTTGCCGCAGGCTTTCGACGTAGTAGTCGCCGGCATAAAGCTCCGGATCGATCAGGTGTTTGAGCAGCGGGATCTCCAGGGCCTGGTCGTCCCAGCCGTAGATATAGCGGTTGGTGGCCAGGAAAGCGCCGAGGATGATGAGACTGAGCAGATAGTGATTGGCGAAGAGTTTTCGCAATGACATGGCGGGGATTACTTCCAGACGAAGACTTCGCGGCAATTTTGCCACATGTAGGCCGCGCCCCACTTGATGACCTGCAATTTGGCGACGCCTCCCTCCCGGGCCGGTTCGTCGCCGGGGATCTCGGCAATCTTCAAATTGCGCTTGGCGGCCCGGATCGACAACAGCGGTTCCCAGCTGACCACGGTGCGAAAGAGTTTCTCTTCGAAGTCGTAGCTGTTGTCTTTGTCCAGGTCAAGTTCCTGGATGAGGTCCTTACGGTAGATCCGGTAGATCACCATGGCGTCGTGATAGCGGTGTCCGTGCAGCAGGCTGATGCTGGTGGAGAAAAGCCAGTTGCCGAAGGCCGTTACGGGGGTATCGTCGTAGCTCTTGGCCCCCTGCGCGTAACGCGACACGATGACCATGTCATACCCTTCTTTATATTTGGCAATGGCCTCGGGAATAAGTTCGGGGATGGAATTGCCGTCCGGACTGAAGGTGAGGATAACGTCGCCCTTCATGTGCGGCAGGGCCTCCATGTACGCATGGCGCATCCCCATCTTTTTCTGGACAACCACGTCGTACCCCTGCTCTTTCGCGTATTCAACCGTGCCGTCGGTGGACTGCCCGTCGACGACCAGGATCTGATCGACCCATTCGTTTTTGACCCGCGGCATGATTTCCTGCATGCCCTGGTACTCGTTGAGGGTAGGAACGACTAATGTGACTTTCATAATATGACACCATTATACAGATTGGGGGTGAAAGTGAAAGGCTTAATTTAGCGTTTAGCGGATAGCCGTTAGCGATTAGTGTACAGGTGGCGCGAAATAGGAAATAGTGGCTAGTGAGATGTGGTGCCCGGAGGAATCCGCTGGGCTTGACGACTTTCCTATTCCTTTTCATTCTATCCGCTAGGACAAAAAAGGGCCTCCGGAATAACCGGAGGCCCATCGTGCAAGAGAGCGGGCGATGAGAATCGAACTCACGTATCAAGCTTGGAAGGCTTGTGTTCTGCCACTGAACTACGCCCGCAAAGGCAGCTTATAGGGGTTAGCGTTTTGCGGCTAGAAAGTGAATAGTTCATAGGGATTAGTTAAAAACTATCCGCTAACCGCTATGCCCTCCTAACCGCTGGACGCTAACCGCTAAACACTAATTTATGGGCAGTGGAGGATTCGAACCCCCGAAGGGAAACCCAACAGATTTACAGTCTGTCCTCGTTGACCGCTTGAGTAACTGCCCAGTGATACCGTGCATATTGTGTGGAAATGGCGCCAAAGGTGTATGCGTCTATACGTGTATGTGTGTATGCGTTTTCAGGTAGCGTAAAACTTGTAGATCGGAGTCAATCATTTGAGATAGGGCAACCTGCAATCCAGTTCCAATATGCAATGATCTGATCGGTGTATGAATGTACGGGTTTGTGCGAAGATACATACCCTTGCCTACGCGCGGCAGGAGGACGCATATACCCATACACTCATACACAGAAATGATGGCAAGCCAATAAAACAATCTTGCCGCAAGAAAGCTGGCGAGAGGCCTCGAACCCCCGACCTGCTGATTACAAGTCAGCTGCTCTACCAACTGAGCTACGCCAGCAAATTACCACAATATCTGTTCTAGAAAGATTTGCCAGTCCCGACAACCACAAGCGATCAGAAATCGTCGGGGCGCCAGCATTGCTTTCAGGTGATAATCAAATATCAATACCAGAAAGTTCTCGTTGTGCCCGGCGAAGCCCAACGCGAAAGCCATTGGGCGAAGACGGGCCAGCCGTGCTTTCTGGATAAAGTCAAAAATCAAAGAAAACCCGCCCGGACGCACTGTCCGCGGCGGTGAGTTAACACGAGAATAATACATATTTCGTGTGAAACGAGCATTATTTATAGCAGAATATCCCGGCAGTGTAAAGACAGTTTTTGGCGAATTGGGCCGCCGCGGTGGTTACTGGTCTTTATCCTCTTCCGTTTGGTAGATCAGATTGCCTTTTTTGTCGTAGACTTCACTGAAACTGAGCTCTCCCATGTCGTAAATGCTCTTTTTGTAGAGTTTTCCGTTGGGAAAGTATTCTTCGACTTCCATGGTTTTGTCATCTTCGCTGCGGGTGATGATCTGCTTCAGGGTCCCGTCATCGTACCAGGCGCGGGTCGTGCCGACCATCTTGTTGTTTTCCCAATAAGCCTCGGTGAGGATTTGCCCGGCCTGGTTGAAGGTCTTGGTCACCCCGTGCAATTCACCTCCGCGGTAGGTCCCGGTCCCTTTCACGGAACCGTCCCGGTGGTAGGTGATGACCTCCCCCAGCCGTTTGCCGCCGGCATAATTTTCCTTTGTCATCAACTGGCCGTTGGGATAGAAATCCTTGGCCTGTCCTTCCAGGATGCCGTTTTCGTAATTTTTGGCGGATTTCCACTCTCCGTTTTTGTAGTACTCCCGGCTTTGGCCGTGGAGTTTGCCGTCTTTGTAGTGCTTGAGGCTGGAAAGTTGTCCGTCCCGGTAGTATTCGCGGTGGGGCCCGTCCGGTAATCCGTTCTTGTAGGCCTTGATGTTCATCTGCGTGCCGTCCGAGAAGAAGCTCTTGACGATCCCCTCCGGCTTGCCTTCGATATATGTTTCCTCACGCAGCAAGGACTTGTTGTCGTAATAGTGTTTGAAATCTCCTGTCCGTTTGTCCGCGGAAAACTGTCCGGTCGACTGGATCTCCCCGTTAGGATGATAAGAAAGGTACGGGCCTTCCATCAGCCCCTCCTTGACGTGGAGGACTTCCTTCGGCCTGCCGTCTTCGTAGTATTCACGGATTTCCCCGTCCAGTTTGTCGTTCTTGTTATTCCCTTCGAGATGAAGCTGTCCGTTTTCATAGTACTTCTTGAACGGCCCCTGCTTCAGTCCGTCTACATACTGGTAGATGCGTTGCAACCGGCCGTCTTCAAAATAGACGGTGGACAGGCCGTGCAGCTTGCCGTTGCGGTAGTTTTCCTCAAGCTTGATATTGCCGTTGGGAAAGTGTTCGAGATAGGTCCCGTTCTGAGGCGGTCCGGACTCACAGCCGCATAACAGCGTGCCGATGAGCAGGAGGACGCTCAGGCGGGTCAGTTTGCCTATAGTTGGTCGGGGTGTCATCAGCTCTGGAATTCCCATTTCAGTTTTCCATCATCCTTGTCGATCGTCACCCGGACACGCGGTTTGACGCGGGCTTCGCGGAAGGTCTTGGTCACAGGATAAAATTCCACCGTCCACTTGTCCGGATCAAGGTCGTGCAGCCGCGGGCGGGTGAAATAATAGTCGTTTTCATAGCCCCGGAAGATCACCTCGGATTGCGCGATGACCTTGGCCTCATCCTCATCCACCCCGTCCCCTTTGGACACGGCAAACTGATAGGCATGCATGACTTTGAATTTGGCTGATTTGACATCGACCTTCGGATACCCGGCCGGCGCGGTATCCTGACTCTCCAGCGTCGGCGTGGAGGAATCAAGCAAAGGGCTGCCGTTCGGGGCCAGTGACGATGAAAATGTACAGCCGGAGGTTAAACACAAGGTGCAGAAAACCAGGGAGCAGATTCGTGTGTGCATGGTAAACGTTTCCTTTCGTCGCAAAAAAATGCAAGAGCGCAATCGAGTCAGTTCAGGCTAACAATACAGGCGACAGCCCTTTAGAGGTCACAGGCTGTAAAGGTCTCTAGTGTAAAATATTAAATAATTACTGTCAATAAGACAAACCGGAGCACACTAGGACAACCTTTTTGCCGTAAAATCCGCTATTTTTCCGCCGGATTTCCGCTATAATACCAGCAAATACCCCGTAAACCGTGGTATTCCCCTCCAACCCAGTTCATGAGCACCATGCTGACCCGGCTGTTTATCAGAAATTTTGGACTGATCGATGAAGTGGCCCTTGAATTCGGCCCCGGGCTGAATGTCCTGACCGGTGAAACCGGCGCCGGCAAATCGATCCTGATCGAGGCCCTGCGTGTGGCCCTCGGCGGGCGGCTGACGGCCACCCACATCCGGGACGCCCAAAAGCCCTGTGTTATCGAGGCGGTTTTTGACCTGACCGGCGCCCAGGGGATTAATTTCGAGGAAATCGGCGAATATTTTGAGGACGGCACCGCGGACCTGATCATCCAGCGCTCGGCCGCCGCGGACGGCAAGGCCAAGGTGAAAATCAACGGTCTGACCGCCACCGCCACCCAGCTTAAACAACTTGGCCGCTTTCTGGCCGACTTTCACGGGGCCCACGATCACCAGCTGCTCCTTTCCGAGGACCAGCACATCCGGATACTGGACCGGCTCATCGATTTCGGCAAGACACGGGCCGAATACCGGGACCTGTACGCCGCGTTTGAGGAGGTCTCCCGGCAGTGGCGGGAGCTCAAGAATCTGGCCCAGACCCGTGAGCGCGAACTGGATATGCTGCAGCACCAGGTCGCCGAACTCGAACAGGTCCCGCTGGAGGCGGACGAATATGAACGCATCAAAAGCGATCTCGCCAAGATCGACAATCTCGAGCGGCTCAGCGAGTGTCTGGCACAGCTGCTGGACCTGTTCGAGAATGACGAATACGGCATCAGCGGCCGCATCCAGCAGCTCTTTTCCCCCCTGCGGCAGTTGACCGAGACCGACGAAACCACCGCCGAAATGATGGACCGGCTCGAAGAGTTTCAGTCCCGCGGCGAAGATCTGGCCTCCACTTTAAATGATTACGCACAGAGCATGGATTTCGACGCGGGCACGGCCGAAGAGGTTCGGCGCAACGCCGATATCTACGATGAGATCCTGCGCAAATACGGGCCCGGCATTACCGACGCGCGAGCGTTTTATGAGCGGGCTGCCGAGCGCCTGCGCTTGCTGTCCGATCTCGAGCATAATGACGCCGAACTGCGCGCCCGGCGCGCTGAGCTTGAGTCCAAACTCAAGGTGGCTGCAAAGGCGGTGACTAAAAAACGGCAGGCCGCGGCCAAGGACCTGAAGGCGACCATCGAAAAGGAATTGAAGGAACTCGGCATCGCCGACGTGGTCTTCGAATGCCGTTTAAGCTCCGGTGAATTGAAGGCGGACGGGGCCGATGAGGTCGCTTTTTATATCTCACCGAATGCCGGATTCGAACCCAAACCGTTGGCCGACATCGTCTCCTCCGGCGAGGCGGCGCGCGTGATGTTGGCGCTGAAAAAAGCGTTGATTAAGGTCGATCCCATCCCGGTGCTGATCTTTGATGAGATCGATGCCCAGATCGGCGGCCGGCTGGGGACGGTCACCGGACAGAAGTTGCGTGACATCTCAGGCCAGCGCCAAGTCATCCTGATCACCCATCTCCCCCAGATCGCCAGCTTTGCCGATCAACACTACAAGGTCGTTAAGACCACCAAAAACAAGACCGCCATTACCGAAGTCCTCCCCCTCGACAAAACCGCCCGCATCGAAGAACTTGCTCACATGATGAGCGGCAGCGAAAAAACGCAAATCTCCCTCGATCATGCCAAGAAATTGTTGGTCAGTGCCGGCCGGAAATAGGTCCCGGGTGCCAGCGCTTTCACTTTTACTTTATATCCGGGAGCGACGGGTTCAGTTCGGAAATCAAAAACCACAGGCATGGGATGCCGATAATCAGCAGGGTCTCGATGAGTTCCTCCGCCAGTTCATGGCTGCCAAACAGATGTACGTCCTGCGCGGTTTCAATCAGCATCAGGACCAGGATGGCAAGGACAAAGGAACGGAATTCATTTTTAAACCAGCCGGGTTTGACCCGGAAGATGGCCAACGTCTCCGGCCGGAACAGACTTTGAATTGTCGGAATCCAGCGGCGTGTTTCCCGTCGGTATTTCGGATAGCTGACCGGAAAATGTTCAACCAGCCACTGCTCCTCCCGGCGGATTTGCGGTAAATAAATGACGCAAAATCCGGCCAGGAACAGAAAGAATATCCACCATTGAAACAGAGTAACGATAATCCCCGTTCCGATGAGGAATGTCCCGATATACATCGGGTTGCGGACCAGCCGGTATATTCCGGAGGTGACCAGGTGGTGCCCGTTTTGCGACGCCTCCTTCTTGTGGTTCCGGGCGACAATCCTGACAAAAAATCCACAGCACAACAATGCCAGACCCAGCAGGTCGGTGAGTTCCTCAGGGACCTCGCTTCTCCAGGCGGGAAAGAACAGCCGCCAGTTCAGTATCACGACGATGAGGGAAATGACCATCGCCATCCCTTGGTATTTAATGCGGGTTTTCATCGGGGTATCTCCTGTTGATGGATAAATGGGGGGTGCCGGGTGTACAGCAAACCCATAACTTTAGTGTAGCAGTGCGCTCAAAAAAGTATATAGGCAATATTTACCTTAATGAGGGGGGCAGGCCAAGTCCCGGCCTCCTCCTTGATTTTTCCCCTCCCCTGTGCTAATTTACCATCTTCTTCGAATTCGGACCGGAGCACCCGGTTTGGTATAGATTTCAACCATTATTGAAGGAGCGTATCATGAAAAAGATCGGTATATTGACCAGCGGCGGTGATTGCGGGGGATTGAACGCGGTCGTCAAGGGCGCCGCGCAAATGGGTCACACCCTGGGCATTAAATCCTACATCATCCCTAACGGCTACGCCGGGTTGTACAACCTCGAAGACTTCGATTCGCTGGTCGAGTTGACCACCAACCGGGTCGACTTCGTCAATTCCAATCTGGCCGGATCCGAGGCGGGTCACTCGCGGGTCAAGATCAAGAAGATCGACAATCCGGAGAAATACGAGCGCATTAAGCGCGGGCTGAAGAAATTCGAACTGGACGGCCTGGTGATCAGCGGGGGCGACGACTCCGGGTCCGTCATGGTCGACCTCAACGAACACGGCATCCGCTGCATCCACGCGCCCAAGACGATGGACCTCGACCTGCAGTCCTATTCGGTCGGTTTCGATTCGACCGTCAACCGCATCGCGGTCTTTGCCGAGGACATCAAGACCACCGGCCGCACCCACAACCGGATCATCGTCATGGACGTCTTCGGCCGCTACGCGGGGCACACCGCCTTCCGTTCGGGGATAGCCGCTGAGGCGGATGCTGTTCTGATTCCGGAGATCCCGGTCAATTTCGATGTGGTTTATGAGCACTGCAAGGAACGTTTCATGCATCGTGTGCGCAGCAGCGACGTGAAGGCCGGGACCTACCTGGTGATCGTCGCCGAAGGCCTGCGCGATGCCTCCGGCAATGAGTTGGTCGACGATACCGCCCCGCTCGACGCCTTCGGTCACAAGCGCCTGGCCGGCGCTGGACGCTACGTGACCAACCAGCTCAGCGCGCGGTTCAAAGGTGACGGTGATGTCAAGGATTTCATGAAGGACCAGAAGATGTTTGTCGAAGGTCTGTACGAAGTCCCGGAAGTCCGCGCCGTATCTCCGGGCCACCTCGTGCGCTGCGGCCACTCCTCGGTCTACGACGTAAACTTCGGCAAAGAAGTCGGCGGATCGGCGGTGGTGCTGTTGAATAACGGTATTACAGGAAAGACCGTGGTCGGCGTCAATCACGGGGTCATCGAGTATCAGGACACCTCAGAGGTCATCAAGCAACGTCACGTCGACTTGGCAACCGTCTCTTTCTATGAAAAGCTGGGGATCTGTTTCGGCCGCCGGCCGGTGGATAAGGAACTCACCTTCAGAGAAAAGACGGGGACGATTGAACGGTTCATGTAACATTGTGAATATCGAAATCCGGATTTCGAAGGAGATTCGCATCACTTAATCTTCCAATTGTCCGAACGGACCATAGGGGCCAATTCGGTCATTAGGTCCTTCGAATATTCGATATTCGGATTTAGCAATTCAATAAAAAAGGCTGACATGCGTTATGCACGTCAGCCTTTTTTATGAAAATTTAATGTTGTTGTTACTCTTCTTCCGTGTAAATTCGCGTGATGATTTTCTTGGTTTGTTTGGCCTGCCTGCCTTTAGGCGGGCCGTCACTGAAACTGGCGCTGTCGCGGTATTTCTTGGTTTGTTTCTTCATCCTTTGCATGTCTTCCGATTGCTTCATAGAACGACTCCTTTGGTGCGCATTAGTGGATGAGTGATAACAGGCTCGTCGCGAATCCGAGCGTGAGCAGAAATCCGCACATGTCGGTGACCGTGGTCAGGATGGGTCCCGATGCCAAGGCAGGATCTTTGCCCCATTTTTGCAGGACCAGCGGGATCGTCCCGCCGATGCAGACTGCGATAATAGTGTTAAAGAGCAAGGCCCCCCCGATGACGAGGCCGAGGTAAATATTTCCTTTCCAGAGAAAAGCGACACCACCGAGCAGGATCCCCAAGACGATTCCGTTGATGAGTCCGACGATGGACTCTTTTAGTATAACATTAATAATATCCGTTGGCTTGCTGATTCCCAAAGTTATTTCCCGGATGCTGACCGCCACGGCCTGATTTCCTGAGCAGCCGCTCATGTCCGAAATGATCGGCAGAAAAACGGCCAGCGCGATCACCGCCGACACCGTGTCCTGGTACATCGCGATAACACTCGCTGCCGCAATGTTTAAGAGAATGTTGATGCTCAACCAGGAGAGCCGGCGTTTGGAGCGTACCAGTAACGGCATCGAACGCAGCTCCTCTCCCCCCACAATCCCGCTTGATTTGAGGTAATTGTCGGCCTCACGCTCCCCTACGGCCTCCATTACCTCGTATCTTAGGGCGACGCCAGCCAGCCGGCCCTTGCGGTCGATGACCGGGATACCGAGAAATTCATGTGTTTCAAAGAGATCCAGCAATTCATCGAGATCGGCATCGACCGAGACCATGGTCAGCTCGCCTTTCATGACCTGGCCTATCGGCGTGTCGCGCGCGGTCCAGACCAGGGTTCGCAGCGGCAGCACCCCCCGCAGGCAGCCGTCCCGGTCCACCACATACACATACTGGATGTCGTATTCGCCATACTGTTCCCTGTTCTCGCGCAGGTCATCCAGGACCTCCCCCACCTTCATATTTTCGGGGTAGGACAACACCGCGGTGTTCATGATCCCGCCGGCGGTGTCTTCCTCGTATTTCAGGAGCTGGCGGACCTCCTTGCGGCCCTTCAACGGAAGGTTGGCGATGATGGCCTGTGTGGCGTCATCGGAGCTGATTTCATTCAGGATGTCGATCTGGTCATTGATGGGCAGCATCTCGACCACGTCCGCGGCCGTCTCGTGATTCATGGCCTCGATCAGTCCGGCCCCCTGCTCGTCCGAGAGGTCCTGGATGATCTCCGCCGCCTGGTCCGGTGAGATCAGCTCAAAGATGCGGTCGATGGCCTCGCGGTCCAGCCGGGCAAAGGCGCGGGCGCGTTCGGAGGGCGCCAGCGTCCCGATATAATGCTCGAGCTCGACCGGGTCGCCGGCCTCCACGTGTTCCAGCAGGACTTTCCAGGGGGTGTCTTGGCTCATGATTCTCTGAGATATCCCCAGCTGTGCAGCCGGTCGCTGTCTTCATACCAGCGGTCGCCGATATCGGTGCGGTAGTACATGCTGGGGACCATAATGTTGCCGACCCGGCTGTAGGCCTGGGCCTGCGCCTGGCGCAGCGTCGTTCCGGTACCGCACACGACCAGAATCACACCGGTATTGCCGGCAACCAGCCACTGGTCATTGACCTTTTTGACGTCCACGATGTGCACACCGTCGTAGTTGGGTTTCTTAAAGAAGATCACCGAGTCTTTCGACATATTTTTAAAGGTTTGAATGTCGTTAAAAGGATACGGCGGCACGATGATGCGCACACCGATCTGGAAGCCGGACTTGGTCTTAAACTGGGTGAGCGTCCCGTCGGCCAGCCCGTAGAAAAACTCGCTGATCGGCATCTGAATGCCTTCCTGCTGGATGCTGATGGTGGGATACCCGAAGCGGGCCGTGAACTCCAGTGGATAAATCCCCTGCGCGTTGACGATGCAGTTGATGTCGATGTAACCCACATAGCCTTCTTCCCGGAGCTTGGGTTCCATTTTCTTGAGCGTCGCGTTAAAGATCTTGTTTTCGCCGCTCCAGTACATCGACGTGCCCATTTCGCCGGTGGATGGGCCGATATTGCCGGGAAAAAGTTTCTTGTGTTCAAAATTGATGTTGATCGGCAGGGCGAACTGTTTGCCGTTAAAGAAGGCCCCGACCGCGATCTCGACGCCTGTCACCCGGCGTTGCAGCTGAAAGACCTTGATCTTGTTCGACCAGGCCTTCTTGTATCCTTCCAGGACCTGCAGCACGTCCTGTCCGGTTTCGTCTTCACCGACGAAGAGCAGCCGTTTTATATTCTGCGCCTCCCCGCTGGGCTTGATGACGTAGCGGTTGGGGTTTTTGCGGACATACTCCAGGGCGTCGTCGAAGGAGGTAAATTCCACGAAGGGGATGATGTTCACGCCGTATTTCTTGAGTTCTTCCTGGCCGAAGGTGCGGTCATCCTCCAGCCGGTCGGTGTACTCTGTTCCGCCGATGACGCGTTTCCCCTTCTTGCGCAGCTCGGCGGCGAGCTTGCCGTGACCGAGCACGTCATCGAAGACGATCACGTCGGCCCAGTCGGCGTCCGCGCGCCAGTTTTCAGTCTTGGGGACAAAACCGTCGGCGATGTCCTTGGCGTCCTTGTTTTTAATGAAATATTTGACTTGGTGGCCTTCGGTAGCGACATGCCAAGCGATGTCGTTGATCAGGCCGTCGTAAGAGACAAAAAGGAATTTCATGCGACGGGTACTCCTTTCTGATTGGCGGGTCTGTATCCTTGACCATATTAGCGTATTTTGGAGGAAATGAAAGGGATTTTGCGCTGCGATGCGGACAGGGAGTGATCACTGACAACTTACAAGGCCCAATTGATAAACCGGCCTCCTTCCGAACGCGTTAAGGGCGCGACGGCGTCGAAGCGGGTCTTCAATTCGAGAATTTGGTTAGTGGTGGGATTGCTGAAGACCGCGAGGCTGTAATTGGTGTCACCGATAATAAAAATCACCGCCCGCCGGCAAGGCAGCTGGCGCAGTTGGTGGATCCAGGTACGTCCGGCGCGGCAGGCGATCTCGAACTGGGCTAAGCGGTTTTTGGTGACCTTGGACAGCTGGATCTGGTTGATCATCGCCTCCGATTTAAAACGGCCGTACTGCTTCACATATTTGGACGGGTCGAAGCGGCGGTCGAAATCGGTGACGTACAGCCCCTTCTTGCTGTACTGAAATTCCGGGGACAGGACCCACAACAGGTAGGTCAGCGAGGAAATTTTCTGCGGATGAAAGTCCCCGCCGGCGATCAGCTCCTTGATATCCGGCCAGCCCACCGTATAGCGCATCCCCTTGGGCCAGCTCTTGAGCTTGAGATACTTTGAAACCTCGTCCTTCGTGAATTCCGGTTCCGGGTGAAAGACGATGACGGAGCGGTCCGACGGCATAGTGACGTATCCTCCAATTAAGTCCGAAACGGCGTCGCGGCCGGGCCGTCGCGGCGTTGGCCGGGGCCGGGCATCCGCGGGGCGCTGTTGCCGCTTTCGTAGATTTTGCTGCCGTCCGGATCGAACTCTTCGATATAAATCAGATTGTGGTTTTGATAGTACTTGATGACCCGCAGCGTTCCGGACAGATAGTATTCAAAGCTGCGGCCCTGGAACTGGCCGTTCTCAAAATGATAAAGGGTGTACAGGTTTCCGTCCGGCAGGTAGATCTCGCGGTCGCCGTGCAAACGCCCGTCGCGGAAGCGACGGACGAGCATCGGCCGTCCGTCGGCGTAATCGAGGCGGTGTTCGCCTTGCAGCGGCCGGCCTTCCGAATCGTAAAAGACATTGCTGCGCGCGGTCAGCTTGTCGATTATTTTACCGTTTATATCATAAACGGCAACCTCTCCGTGCGGTTTTCTGTTGACGAAGGCCGCGCTCTGCCACAGACCACCGTCCGGATAAAAGTACTCGGCGCGGTGGACGATGGTATCCTCGGGCGCGGTGAAGCGGTAGGAAAGCTGCCCGTTGTCGTAGAAATTAACGTAGGTTCCCCGCGGCAGGCCGCCGGCAAAGACGTAGTCCTGCCGGAGTTGTCCGTCAAAATAGTAGGACTTCTTTTCCCCGTGCAGCACGCCGTCCCGGTAATGCGACAGCATGCGCAGTTTTCCCGAGGCGAACAGATCAACACAGCGCGACTGCGTGTGACCGTCCGCCGTCCGGTGTTCACACTCCCGCCGCCCGGTGCGGTACTCCTTGATTTCCTTCTCCACGGCCGGGCGGTTGTCTGCGCGGGCCGGACTGATAAATAGTGCAAAGGGGATTCCGGCCAAAGCCGTCAAGGCAACCGCTGTGCGCTTGAGGCGTGTCCGGAGCGTAGCGGCAATCATGAGGTCACCGGTTCGATAACAGCGGGAGTGTCGTTGGCGGGGGAATTGACCAGGGTGGAGATCTCGTAGGCCTCCAGCCATTCCGGCGGGCACGGGTTCAGGAGCCGGCGTGCTTCGTGAACCGGGATGTCGCTCAGCCACTGCTGTTCCGCTTCCTCCGACAGGATCACCGGCATGCGGTGGTGGATACCTTCCATGACGGTGTTCGGGCCGGTGGTGATGATCGAGCAGGTGAGCAGCTCCTTTTCCTCGTTTTTCCACGTATCCCATATGCCGGCCATGGCGAACGGTTCGCCGTCGGCGCGGTGGATGTAGTGGGGATGTTTGCCGTCGTCGCGTTTTTGCCACTCGTAAAAGCCGTCGGCGATGATCAGGCAGCGTTGGCTTTTGATCGGTTTGCGAAAGGCCGGCTTTTCACCGATAGTCTCGGCGCGGGCGTTGATCATCTTAAAGCCGATCTTTTCATCCTTGGCCCAAAACGGCACCAGCCCCCAGCGCGCGCGGACCAGTTCGTCGGGATGTTCATTGAGGATCACCGGCACACTTTGCCCCGGCGCGATATTGAACCGCGGTTTCAGATCATCGACGATTTTCTTCAAACGGAAACGCTTGAGCAGTTTTTCTTTTTCAGTCCGGGTTTGGGCAAACCTTCCACACATGCCGTGCCTCCATTTAATCGGTATTGACGGAATATCGAAATCCGAATCTTCGAATATCGAAGGAAATTCCAATTTCCTAATTACCGAATGTTCGAAACTCGGGATAAGGGTAAAACTATATTTACAAGACTACATCTTTTCGACGATGGGCGCCGGTGGCGATTCGAAAATTCGAGGATTTGGTCATTCGATATTCCTTCGATATTCGAAATTCCCCTCAAAGCTCCTTGACCATCGCAAAGTCATCCATCACAAACCCCTCCCCGATATCCTGCACCACCGATCCGGTGTTTTTAAATCCGCAGGCCTCATAAAAGGCGATGGTCTCTTTGTTATTCTTGTTGACAGTCAGATGAATACGCTTGCAGCCCGCATCTGCTGCCAGTTGTTGGATGTAGTCGAATGTCTGCCGCCCCAAGCCGCGGCCGCGCTGGCCTTCCAGCAGATAAATTTTGCTTAAAAACAATGCGTTGTCCTCCGGGTCCGTGCGCAGCGAGAAATATCCGATGTAGATGTCATCCAGCTGGATGAGAAAATACGCGTACTGTTCCTCGACAATCTGCCTGCCGATGGCCTCGGCCGACTGGAAATTTTCCAGCATATACCGGACCTGTTTCGGGCCGATGATCGGGACGTAGTGTTCTTGCCAGATATCGAAGGCCAGGCGTTCGCAGAGGCTGATTTGCTGCTGGGTGGTTACGGGAATGAAATTTAGCATGGGAAAATTATGGGATGCGCAGATAAAATGACGGAATCCGGACGGCTATCTGCGAATGCTTGCGTCCGGGATCAACTGTCAAGCAGTTCCCTATTTCTACGGCATGATGCCGGTTGATTCAACACTATGTTGCGGAACGATCCGGGCGCTGGAGCCGGTCTCGGCATTGACAGCGACAGCGACTTCATCTATCTTCTCCCAGCGCCGGTCGCCGACTTTGTTGTCCAGCCCGGTGCGGAAAAAGACATGCCACGTATTTTCATCCGCCAGGAATTTGACCTCGGCCACATGCCATACCGAGACGTCCTGGTCCAGGCCGGTCAGGATCACATGCCGCTGGGCGAGCAGGACCGCCTCGTTCCGGTCGATCCCGTCACTGATGTTGACCGCTTTGGCCTTCGACAACAACTGGTCATAGCTCATCGCCGCCGTACATCCGACCAGCAGTACGGCGACCGTCAAACTCAGCAGATATGGGCGCGCCGGTTTCAACATGCGAGTATTATAGCAAGTCGGAAAATTATTCTGAAAGGAATTTTAAACGTTCAGATTGCGGGAGCGCTCGGGCACGGGCTTCCCGCCGGCCGCGGGCAGCGGCAGATCGAGCCGTCCGGCGCCGCTGATCTGCAGGAAGCTGCTGAGCTCCAGAGTGTCGTAGGCGATATGCTGGGTGGCCAGCGTGCGCAGATTGGCCGGAAACAGCCCCAGCAGCGGGAACGTCTGACCGGCCTGGCGGACTACCAACGGCGCCTCTTTTTCGTGCATCAGGAGCAGGTCATAAATCCGCGGATCGGCGGCGTATTCCTGGCAGGGGGCAATCATGTAGAGATCGCCCAGATCGGAGTTGAGTATGGCCTCCAGCGCCCCCATCGGACCGCAATGGCTGTAATTGTCGGGGACGTTTTTCAGGTGGCCGAGGCTGTCGGGGACGTCCTGGGCATGTCCGACCAGCACGGTTTCCTGACAGAAGGTGTCCATCGCCTCGTAAATATTCTCAATGATGGTCAGGCCGTTGGCCTGCACAAGGCCGGCCTTGTGGCAGCCGGCGGTGCGGCCTTCGCCTCCGCACAGGATCGCTCCGATGATTTTAGACATGGACGGTGATCTCGCTTTCTTTTAGTTGGGAGTCGATTTTGAAGATATGGTTTACGATCCAGTCTTCGACCATATCGTGGATTTTCCAGGCCAGTTCGACGCTCTGACCCTCCCGTTCGTAGCGTTCCATAAAATTACGGTACGCATACAGGAAGTTGCGGTGGGCGCACTGATTGTCCGCCGCCGCGGGGCAGTTGCGTTTGTGCATGCAGTTTTCTTCGTATTGAAAGTGTTTGCGGGAGTAGTCGGCGAGAGAATGCAGAATATGCTCTATATCGATGTCGTCAGCTTTGTTGCGGAGTTGTTTTTCCAGAGCGTTGCAGAATCCAAATATCCATTGGTGCTGATGATCGATTTCCCGGATTCCGATTTCGTATTTTCGATCCCAAGTCAACATGCGTGTGCGCACATCCTCCTCAAGACTGTTAAACCGGTCGGCTGGTGCTGGGAAATACTGTAAAGGATTACTCTTTTACTTTAGCACAAATCTCAAAAGGTTCAACATTCTCGTGTGCGGATGTGCGCGGCACGGGCGGTGCCTTACCACTCCAGGGCCCCGCCGGTCTGGTACTCGGTGACCCGGCTTTCGAAGAAGTTCTTTTCCTTTTTCAGGTCAATCACCTCGCTCATCCACGGGAACGGGTTGGACGAGCCGTACATCTTGGGCAGGCGCAGCCGCTCGTAACGGCGGTCGGCCAGGTACTGGATGTATTCTTGAATCAGCTGCTGATTCAGTCCGAGGATCCCGTTGGGCAGGCATTCCGCGATGTAGGCCTGTTCCAGCGATACCGCGTTCTTGATGAACTCCGTGATGTCGGCCTTGAAGGCCTCTTCCCACACCTGGGGGTTCTCGTCCACGATGGCGTTGATCAGCTCGATGCCGAAATTCATGTGGATGCTTTCATCGCGCAGGATGTATTGAATCTGTTCGCACGTGCCGGGCATATGATTGTGGCGGCCGAAGGACAGCATCGTCACAAATCCGCCGTAGAAAAAAATCCCTTCGGTGATTACGTAGAGCCCCACCAGATTCTTGATAAAGGTCTGCAGGCCCTCCTTGCTCTTCAGATCGTCCGGGTTCATCTCGAGCACGCTGCTGGTACAGCTCATCGCGTGCGAGTCCTTTTCATAAATAGCCTCGACTTCGCGGTACATGTTGAACATTTCGCCTTCATCGAGTCCCAGCGATTGGACGATGTACTGGAAGGCGTGGACATGAATGGCCTCCTCAAAGGCCTGGCGCAGCAGGTATTGCCGGCATTCCGGATTGTCCACGCAACGGTACACCGCCAGCACAAGATTGTTGCCGACCAGCGTTTCGGCCGTTGCGAAAAATCCGAGGACCCGTTTGATGACGTGACGCTCGTCCGCGGAGAATATATTGGTTGCCTTCCACTGCTCGATGTCGCGCTGCATCGAAACCTCGGTCGGCATCCAGTGATTGGCGCAGCCGTCGAGATAAAAATTCCACGCCCAGCGGTATTTGATCGGGACCAGCTGATTGCAGTCGACGGTGCGGTCGTTATTGATGATTTTCTTGTCGTCAACGGTGATCCGCTGCTGGCTCATGCGGAATGTCGGTTCGGACATGCGTGGCTCCTTGTCTGGCAAATTAGTGGCGGTATGGTTTATTCCGTGGACGTGCCGAGCGGATTGTCGGCGAAACGGCTGTTGAGCTCACGCTCGCACTGGCGGACCGAGTAGCGCAGCGATCCGATCAGCAGGCGGAGTTTTTCCGTGTCGAGTTTCTTGAGATTTTCCTGTTCGATGTTGAGGAGTTCCTGCAGACTTTCCAGTTTGATCATATTCGATTCTCCCTCCGTCCGGCTCAGCATTCCGGGACGGAATGTTCCGGTTCACAGTTCACGTCTTCTTTGCGTGGCCGGTCGTAGACACTCACCGCCGGCATGCCGTGGAAAAGTTCCCTTACCCGCGCGATTCCCTCCGGAGAAAGCGGCGTGGCCACCGAAGGGCGCAGCGGAGTGTTGATCTGGACTTCGTCCGGACCGATGTCCCGCACCAGCCGGGCGATCGCCTCCGCGCAGTGCAGGTTCTCGGCCACGAACATCACCTGGATGGCCAGTGTTCCCCAATACGCGCTCTGAAAGTTCCGCAATCCTTCCAGGGTCTGTTCGAAACTGATGCCGTCCAGCGCCTGGTCGATCAATCGAAAACTGCGCTCGTCAAAGGCATCCAGCTTGGCGATGACCAGGTCGGCCATGGCCACGTCGCGGCGGACGTCATGCTGATAAAGCAACGTGCCGTTGGTGATCACGGCCGTTTCATACGATGTGTAGTCCTTCACGGCGCGGATCATGTCGCCGAGATTGGCGGCCAGTGTGGGCTCGCCGCGGCCGGAAAAGGTGATGTAGTCGATGTCCAGCATGGCCGGCAGCATGCTCAGTTCAGTGCGGATGCGTTCGGTAGGGACATACACCGCGCGTTCATTTGTTAGGTGGTGGGTATGTCCGAGTTGACAATAGATGCAGTCGAGATTGCAGATCTTGACGGAATCCGAGAGCGGATCCACGCCGAGTGAGCGGCCGATCCGCCACGAGTCAAAGGGGCCGTATAAGTACTGGTAAGGCGACATGTTCATAAATGCATAATAGCATGTCGTTATGTTTATTTAAAGGGATTATTTGACTAGACCAGGTCGGAGATCCGGGTGGACTTCAGAAAGTCATAATAGACTTCGCGCACCGCCTTCCAGCGATGATGGATAACGCAGGGATTGCTGTCCGTGCAACGTTTGAGGCCGAGGGCGCATTCGGACCACAGGGTGACATTGTCGATGGGTTCGACAATATCGTAGAGGGTAATTTTGTTGGCCGGCCGCGCCAGGCGGAATCCGCCGCCGGTCCCCTTCTGTGAAACCACCAGCCCGTGACTGGCCATGGCTTGCAGCATCTTGCCCAGGTAATTGCGCGGCGCCATGATGGATTGGGCGATGGCTCCGGCCCCCTGGTATTCGCCTTTTTCGAGCTTGGCCAGCTCGATGAACGCCTTGATGACTTGGGTACTCGTTTTACTCAGCATAATGTTTTCGCGGTTAAAATACTTGCTGATTCTAGCACAATTTTACGGCCGGGACGAAAAATTTCCGTCTCAATTGCCGGACGGGTCATTCGCGAAGGCAGCTCAGGCCGACGCCTCGCCCCCCGAAACCGGGGAAATTGACATTGCGCCCGGTCTGCTGGTGTGTTAACTTACTTCTATTATTACAAACGCTTTTCAACATTCTTGGTGTTTTGCATGACGGAATCTCCCACCGTTCCGCCTTCGGCGTCGAAAGAACGCTTAAATCGCTGGCTGATCGCGATTTTTCTCATCCTCCTGATGGCCGGGACGTTTATCGTGCGGCAGCGCAACATCATCGATACGCAGTACAGGTCGATCGACGAGTACGTGTATCACCGTATGGCGGTACAGGTCCAATGGGGGTGGGAAAATTATCATACCCAACCTTACGGTCACATCCTGGCGGAAAAAGGCCGCGATGTGCCCGCATATTTTTTCCAGCCGCTGTATAAGCATCCGCCGCTGTTTACGATGGCCAATCTGCTTTCCTACCAGATCTTCGGGATCACTCCCATGTCGCCGTTTTATGTCGCGCTGTGCTGCGGGCTGTTGATGATCCCGCTGGTCTATCATATCGGCGCCCTGGTTTATAACCGTCTGGTGGGTCTGGCCGCCGCCTTCATTATGGCCTTCGATTCGATCGGGATTATGGTGTCGCAAAAGATGTGGATGGACTCGATGATCGGTCTGCTGGCGGTCACCTCTATTTACGCCTTCATTGTCGCCGTGCAGAAATCCCGGGGCAGGTATTTCATCACCGCGGGAATTATCAGCGGATTCGGGGCGCTGACTAAATACACGGGCGCAGTCGGTTCCGTCGTGATGGCTGCTTACGCCCTTCTTTTCGATCGGCGGCTGCTGCGCAACAAGTATTTCTGGATGGCCATGATTATCCCGCTGCTTATGCTGATCCCATGGCTGATATGGAACCTGCAGGTCTTCGGCTGGGATTATTTCGGGATGCAGGTCGGACTGCATTCCAGCGGCTCTCACGCGGGAAAACTCAAACGCAATCTGCTGATTTTGGCGGGGCTGGCGGTGATGGGAGGGGTCTTCCTTTTGCGGTATTACCCGGGCCTCAAGTCACGCCCCCAGTTCTGGACCAACCTGCGCATCGGTCTGGGCTGCGCGACGGTCCTGCTCCTGTGGGAAAGTATTCTCAAGAGTTTCTACGTGGCGCATCTGCCTGTGACCAGCTGGACCGGCTCGACTTTTTACGGGGCCTCTCCCGCGTTTTATTTGAACCGGCTCCTTGAGTGGAATCTGATCTATTTCTTCGCCCTGCTCGCCTTGTTCCTGCCCACGGAGGAACTCTCGGCGGGGGAAAAGATATTACGTCTCGGCTTCGTCCTGGTCCTGCTCATATTCACGGCCTGGGGCGCCTTTCAGTGCCGCTACATCATCGCGGCCGTACCGCTGGGCATCCTCATCGGCACCAACCTCCTCTATGATTTGTGGAGGAATACGGAATTGCTGGAGTCGCTGCCGGCGCGCATCGCCGGCCGTTCGGCGATTATCGTATTTGTTTACATGATCATGGTGCGGATGCTGTTCATTAACCAGCACATCAGCTATACCAATAACATGTGCTATTTCTAACGGAGGCGTGCGGTTCATGTTCCCAAGAACTTTACTGCGTCCGTTGATTGCGGCCGGTCTGATTCTATTGATGGCCGGGGCCTTTGCCGTCCGGCAGGAAAGCATATTGCAGTCGCGCATCCATTCCATCGATGAGATTGTTTATTTCCGGATGGCGATGCAGGTCAGGAAAGGTTGGCAACACTATCACACGATGCCGTACGGCCGCGAGCTGGCCGACAGAGGCCGCGATCTTCCTGACTATTTCTTCCGTCCGCTTTACAAGCACCCGCCCCTTTTCACGGCCGTCAATTCCCTGTCTTACCGCATTTTCGCACCGAACCGGATGTGGCCGTTTTATGCCTCCCTGGCGTGCGGTCTGCTGATGATTCCGCTGATCTACCTGATCGGTGCCCGGATCTTCAACCGCGCCGTCGGTTTCGCCGCGGCCGTCGTCATGTCACTGGATCCGATTGGGGTGATGGTCTCGCAAAAGATGTGGATGGACTCCATGCTCGGGCTCCTGGCCGTTACCGCGCTCTATGTATATGCCAAGGCGATAACGGCCCGGCGCAATTCCGATTTCATCGTGGCCGGTATTTTCAGCGGCTTGGGCGCGTTGACAAAATACACGGGGGCGATCGGCACCGTGGTCCTATTTGTTTACGCGCTCGTTCTCGACCGCGGGTTGTTTCGCAACAAGTATTTTGTCGTGAGCCTGTTCCTGCCGTTGGTGATGCTGCTCCCCTGGATCGCCTGGAATGTGCGGGTGTACGGTACCGGTTACACTCCGTGGCAGGGGCATCTTATGGTCAACAGTCCTCACTTTGCCATACTGCTTAGGACGCTGTTGATCCTGCTGATTACCGGAGCCGTCGCCCTCTATTTTTATTTGCGCTACCGCTCGCTGGTGTCACTGGACGAGGAGTTTATGCTAAAGCTGCGTTGGGTGCTCGGCATCACCACGGCATTGGCCTTGTTCCCGGCGATTATCAAGAGTTTTAATCTGACCCATCTGCCGGCGGTCGGATGGTCGGGAGCGCCGTTTTACGGATCTTCCCGCGGTTTTTATTTTGTCAGATTACTGGAATGGAATTTGATTAACTTCTTCGCCTTGCTGGCCTTCTTCGTTCCGAAGTCTGCTTGGCGGCCCGGTGAGAAATTGTTGCGTACGGGGTTTATGGTGGTCCTGGCCATATTCACGGTCTGGGGTGCCTTTCAGTCACGCTACATTATCGCGGCCGTGCCGCTGGGCATCCTCATCGGCGCCAATTTTCTCTATGAAATGTGGCAAAAAACGGAAGCGCTGGAATCGTTGCCGGCGCGCGTCGCCGGCCGTTCTGCTATCATCGTGATCGTGTTCATGATTACAGCGCGGATGATGTTCATAAACCAATTCATCAGTTATACGAACGACATGTGTTATTTTTGATCAATCACGGCGCGGATCAGGCGGGTTTGTGCAGGATGACGATGAAGGACGGCATCAGCGGCTGCAACAGCGCGAGGATTCCCCGCGGCAGTCGGCGCAGAAGCGGTTGCACGGCGGGCATCATATCCAGCTTGTAACGCTCCGGATCCTTTATCACTTCCACCGACATGTTTTCTACCCGGAACAGCCCGGCGCACATCTTCCCCAGGCGTCCGAGCGATAACGGATAGATGTCAAAACGTTCGTGTCCGAAAAGACGGACGTATCGGTCGGCCATGGGCTTGGGCAGCCAGGACAGGAACGGAAGTTTGAAGTGGGGTTCCATCAGGGTATATTTGGAAGGCGTGGCGACGTAGGCGATGCCGCCTTTCTTCAGGACGCGGTGCAACTCGTTGAGATGGTCCTGCTGGGGCGGGATATGCTCGATGACCTGATTGGAAACGACCACGTCGAAGCTTTCATCGGGAAACGGTAACCGCACGTCCTCGACCTGGACGAACCGGTAACCGTCTTTGACGATGCGCTCATCCTCCAGATTGACACTGGTGGCGCTGCGGCACTCTTGGGCGATCAGCGCCACGATGTGCCCCGAGCCGGTGCCGACATCCAGCAGGTCGCAGGCGGCCAGGTCGGTGCGGTTCTTCAGGATGCTGATGATCTTCGCGGCCTTTTTGCGGCGCGTGTCCTCATCAAGGCCCGCGTAGGAGCTGTAAGGGTCGCTGAGCGAGAAATCGCCGCCGTCATCCTGCGAGTTTGACATTGCTTTTACCTTTCGGGTGTGATACTGTAGCCTTACACAAAATATCAGCCATTATAGCATACCTAACTACTTTAGCGAATATAAGTTACAGAAACCGCTCCGGAAGTCCTTCGCCCGCGGCGGCCGTGATCCTGACGCATGATCAAATCCCTGTTAAAAAAGAACCGGCAGCGCATCAACCGGGAACTCCCTGATATCCAGCAGAGGAAATTTTTTTCGCCGGCGCTTTATATCCTCACCGGCAAGATCCTCAAGGCGCTTAACACGCACGCCCGCGGCCGCCTGCTCGACATCGGTTGCGGAGACATGCCCTTTAAAGCCCATCTCCCGCAGCAGGTGACCCAGTACGACACCTTGGATGTGGAAAGCCGTACCGAGGGCGTCACCTACATCGCCAGCGCCATGGACATGCGCATGATTCCGGATGACAGTTATGATTCGGCGATGTGCTTTGAGGTCCTCGAACACGTGCCGAATCCGTTCATCGCCGCCGCGGAGATGCACCGCGTGCTCAAGCCGGGCGGAACGCTGGTGATTTCGGTCCCCCATATGTGGCCGATTCACGAGGCCCCGCATGACTATTTACGGTTTACTTATTTCGGGATTAAGAATGTCCTGGAGTCCAACGGCTTTGAGATCGTTACCATCGAGATCTCGGGCGGGTTGTTGACGTATTTCGGACACAACATCGCCTCGGTCCTGCTGGGACTGACGTATCACATCCCGGTGGTCAAACAGATCATGTTTTTTCTCGTCAAGTGGCTGATCGTCCTGCCATGGGCGTGGATCGATGACCGGGTGTTCCGGTCGGAGATCACGCCGCTGGAATATTTATGCGTGGCCCGCAAGACACCATGAAACCCTCCAAGAAACTCACCGGCATCCTCAAGGCGCTGGCCGTGCTGGTCTGTCTCGCCCTGATTGTCCGCTATTTCAGCACGCACACCGAAGAGTTCGAGCTGCTTAAGTCGATCAGCCCCCGTGATATCCTGGCGCTGATCGGCATTCTGTTTGTGGTCCAGGCCACGCACTGCTTCAAATTGTACCTGCTGGTCCTCCCGCTGGGATTGCGCGACGTGCCTTTTTGGCGCTGGTTCGGCATCATCACCGTTTCGCGGTTTGTCAATCAGCACATGCTGCAGGGCGCGCACATCTACCGCTTTCTCAAACTCAAAAAAGATTATCAATTTTCTTACACCAAGTCGCTGGGCTTTACGGTTTATTACCTGTGGATCGAGACGGTGAGCCTGCTGGCGGTGACCTTCCTGATCATCGGTTATGCCCATTTGACGCCGAAGTATGATTTCGGGACAGTGCTCGCGACCCTAGCCGGTGTCCTGGCGGCCAGTCTGATCGGACCGGCCGTGGTGATGCTCCTCTATCAGCGCTTCGGCCGCGGCCGCCTGCCCGTGTGGGACGAGCGCGTGGCCGGTATCTCGGATACGATCCTGAAGCACGTCCGCAATCCCCGCTTTCTCATCTTCTACGGCCTGATTACGGTCGGGTTTATTCTGGTTTATTTGTCCGCGGTGCGGATCGGTTTCGCGGCCCTGGGCGTGCCGGTTTCCTTCTACCAAAACGTGCTGTTCACCGTGGTCCTGATCCTGACCCGGATGTTCAACATCGTTCCCGCCAATATCGGCGTTTCGGAATTGGTCTGCGGGACCATCTCCGAGGCGATCAATATCTCCTTCGGCAGCGGCATCCTGGTCGCCGGCATTGTCCGGATTGTGAATTATTTGATTTACGGCGGGGTGACGTTGGGGGTGTATGCCTGGCCTGTCCTCACCGGAAAGGCCTCTCAGAAAAGCGGCGCCTGATACGCGGCGGGTTTAAGACCGCGCGGTATTGCGCATCAGCACGGACTTCATATTGGTGTACAGCAGGGTATCGCGCGCCACTTCATAACCGTGCTGTTTGAGCAGGGCGATGGCTTCGTCGTAGCGGGCGCTTTGAAAGGTGACGTATTTCAATTGCTTGAGGATTTCGGAGGCGCCGGCCATGATGTCGGGCTCATGGCCGTTGACCGTCAGCTTCAGCAGCGTCAGCCGGTCACGGTCCGGATGGCCGGAGAAATATTCGTCCAGGGTAACGGTGTCCACTTGATAGGTCGTGGTCTGGCTTTTGTCTCCGTGAAACGTCGAGCTGGCAATGGTGTTGGGGACGTGTTCCAGCTCGATGGTTTGCGCCTGGTCCGAGACCCCCGCGTGCGTGGCGGTGATCATTTTATCGAAACCGGCGGCGGAGATGTTTTTCTTCAGGCACTGTATGACAATCGGGTCGACCTCAAAGGTATGCACGTGACCGGAAGCCCCGACGATTTCCGCCGCCGCGACCGTGTACTCACCGGTACAGGCCCCCACCTCGACCACCACATCCCCCGGGCCGAGAACGTCTTCATAACGCACATGCGTCTTCATAAAGTCCTTCGCCCACAATGCCATCCAGCGTTTCGGGTAGGGAATATACCAGACCCGGCCGCGATAGGCCGTGCGATAGATGTCGCCTTCTTTTGTGATGTTGACCAACGGGCTGAGCAGGACCCAGCTGGCCTTGGTGAAGAAATGTTTCATATCCGTCCTCTTTGGTGTTGATGCGGGTTCAATTCTACAGGACTTTCCCGCCCCCGACAAGTATCTTTCCGGCTAGACGTCGTAACCCCAGATTTTTACCAGATCGATATCCGTCAACCCCTGTTCGTGCAGGTAAGTATTCAGGTCGCGCACCATCGGGGTGAACTCCGTCTTGAGCGCCGCCTGCAGGTCCGGCGGGATGGGCGCGCGTTTCTCGGTGCGGAAAAACACCTTGTCCACGCCCTTTTTAATGCTGAAATACAACTTTGTTCCCAGGAGGGTGCGCATCCCTTTTTTCAGGTCCGGCGACTGGATCAGGTGGTACAGGCCCCGGAAGCGGACCGTTTTGTTTTTGTTGATCTCACGGACCTGCGGCGTGTAATTTTCGTCCACGCCGAGGAACCGGAATATCTCCCGGAGGTATTCCTCGTTCTTGCCGCGAAAGTCTTCAAAAATGATCAGGCGGATCTGTTCCTTCGGAAACACGGCGACGAAACGCTCGATCTGCCGGCGGTAATCCAGGGCGCGGGCCTTGTAGATGTGATACGCGGGGCAGCGTGCCAGCGGCGGGATATTCTCACCGCGCAAACGGGACTCTTCCAGGGCGACCGCCCTCGCGAAATCAACAACGTCCTCACGGGCCTCGGCCAGGTTTTCGGCGTGCAACGAATGCATAAATGTAATCGGTTCCCGCAGCATCATTATGATCCTGGCCGCGGGGTTGAATTCATGAATGGCCTGTGCCGCTGCCTGTGAGTACAGATAGTGCGTCGATCCCTCGCCGACGATCTTTTCGTCTTTTACGGGAAAGAGCTTGAGGTACTCTTCGATCGCGGTGCAATGGCAGAAGATATTGCGGCCGTGAAACGCGATGCTCTGCTCCATGAAATCCCGCGCAAAGATGCTCGGCTCCTTCTCCTCACACATGCAGATCTCGGGATGGTCCTGCAGCATGGTGTACAAGGCGCTGGTGCCGGACTTGGGCTGACCGACGATAAAGAGGTTGGGTTTGGTCATGGCGTCAGACGGTTAAGAGTTTGTCGATGGTCCGGCGGATTTCTTCGAAAGACTGATCCACGCTCATCCCCTCGGTCCTGACCCGGACTTCAGGTTGGGGCGGCGGCTCATAGGGGTCGTCGATCCCGGTAAAGTGCTGAATTTCCCCGGCGCGGGCTCTTTGGTAGAGTTTCTTCGGGTCGCGGTCCTCGCACACTTCAAGCGGCGTGTCGACGTAGACCTCGACAAAATTGCGGCACAGCTCGCGGACCTGTTGACGGGTTTCCTCATACGGGGAGATCAGCGCGGCGACGACGATCACATTATTGTGCTCAAGCATCGAGGCCAAATACCCGACCCGCCGGACATGGCGGTCGCGTTCTATGCGGCTGAATCCGGTGTTGGGAAATATTTCCCGGATCTTGTCTCCGTCCAGCTGCTGCACCTGCAATCCCTTTTTCTTGAGATAGTCGGTGGCGAGCTCGGCCAGGGTGCTTTTACCCGCGCCGGACAATCCCGTAAACCACAGGACAAACGGCTGGATGGTCCGCCGGCCGAAGTTAATCTTGTTCCAGCTCCGCTCGTGGAAGAAATACAGCATGAGCTTGGTGACGATCTCGATCCCGCTGACGGAAACCGCCAGCAGCAATTCCCCCGTCAGGATAAATACGATCAGGGTCGTGTCGAGGGTCGCAAAAAACCGCCAGGAGATGGTTTTGACGACGGAGCGGCGTTTGCTTTCGTAATACATGCTCATCTGAATGACCTGTTATTTTGTTGGTGTACGCGTGTGTGAGTATAGGCGTCTATGCGTTGGTATTGATCAGCCCTCCCCGTCCTGGCCCAACGGGTCAACTACGCATTTACGCATACACGCTTAAACGCATAAACTATTGTGGCTCTCGTGCGCCAGTCAACCACACCTCCACTGAATGCGCCACGGATAATTCCTGATAGGCCGTTTCCACGTGATAGGTGTAATCGCGTTTGGTACCCTTCAGGGCCGCTTTAATCGCGGCCGCATAAGACAGCGGAGTCACTCCATCGGACACCACTCCGCAGCGGTACTTGTCGATAAAGTACGGCAGGTCGCCCACCGGTGTGGAGACGACCGGAGTTCCGCATTGCATGGCATCCGAGAATATCACCGGCACGCTCTCGATGCGCGACGGAATCAACAGGAATTCTGCGCGCTTCAACTGCCGCGCCAGGTCCACGGCATTGATCGGTCCGTGGATCGTCACGTAGGATTCCATATGGTGCTCGCGGCAGCAGGCCTGCAGCTGCCCTTCCAGGTCACCCAGTCCGTAAAGGTCGACCTGAATGCGTTTGCGTGTTTTCTCGTCCAGAAATAGTAATGCCTCAAGCAGCATGTCGGGGCCTTTGTTCTTGTGGTACCGGCCCACAAACAACAGCCGGGTGCGGCCGTCGTCTTGGGGCGGCGGCGTGTCATCCACTGCCGGCAGGATGCGGGAGGAGGCCAGAAAGTGGCATTTGCGGCCGCTGATCTCGGTCACGTCCGCCGCCAGCTGCTGGCCGTCGGCATAAACTTCCGCGGCGTTGGCCACCACCCGGTTGATCAACCGGCTGCCGATCACCGGGATATTGCGGATCTTCCAGATGTCGGATCCCAGCGCCCACACATCATACGGTTTGCGCAGGTCTTTATGCAGCCAGTAGCCGAACAGTCCGCTGGGGATGACCCACATGCACAGTGTCCGGTCAATCTCGTATTTACGGTGGATCGCCGTGGTGTTGGCGCGGCCGCCGCGGAAGAAGTTCCAGAAGATGCGCCAGTTGCGCGGGGCGTAGAGGTTCATGGCGGCGAGGACCTGATCGCCTCCCTCCCACGGAATGGGTTCCACGATCACGCCGTCCGCCGGCGCGTAGTCCGCCTTGCGTTTGACCGGCTGTACGACGACTCTGTGTCCGCGGCGGGTCAGCTCCTGGGCGAAGGCTTCGACAAACAAACCCGCGGTGCCGCCCGGGTCACCGGTAAAGGCGGGATAAGAACTGGTGATGATCTGGACGTTCATTTCCCCGCGCTCACGATCTCCCGGACCGCCATAATTACGTCATTGATGTCGTCGTCGGTCAGCTTGGGCGACAGCGGCAGACTCACCGTACTGCGGCCGTAGTCCCGGGCGTGCGGATAGTCGTTCGGCTCCCAGCCGTAGTTGCGTTGATAAAAAGGATGCTCGGGAATGGCCAGGTAGTGCACACCTACTCCGATCTTGCGCCGCGTCATTTCCTCGAGAAAGCGGTCGCGGCTGATCCCCGTCCGCTTCTCGTCCAGGGTGACGGTAAACAGGTGATAGGCGTGACGGTTGCCATCGTCGCCGGCGGGAGGCAGGCCCAGCGGCAAATCGCTGAAAGCGGACAGATACCGCCGCCAGATTTCCTGCCGGCGCAGCCAGAATTCTTCGATCTTACGCAGCTGATGCAGGCCGATGGCGGCCTGCAGGTCCATCATGTTGTATTTGAAGCCGCGGTCCATGACGAAGTAATGCTTGTAGCCGTCATCGGAAAAGCGCTTCCACGCGTCCTGGCTCATGCCGTGCAGGGCCATGACCTTGATCCGGTTGATCCAGTCTTCGTGCGCGCTGATGACCATGCCGCCCTCGCCCGTGGTGATATTCTTGGTGGCATAAAAACTGAAACAGCCGAATTCGCCAAACGTCCCGGTCTTGCGTCCGTGATACTCTGTTTCGATGGCGTGCGCGCAGTCCTCGATGACGGAAAGCTCCCGCTCACGCGCCAGCGGCATGATGCGGTCCATGTCGCACGGCACGCCGGCGAAATGGATGACCAGGATCGCGCGGGTCCGCGGCGTGATGCGGGCCGCGATTTCTTCAGGATCAATGTTGCGGGTCACCGGATCAATATCGGCGAGCACCGGCGTGGCGCCGGAATGAATAATCGCGTTAACGGTGGCGCAAAAGGTCATGGCCGAGGTGATCACCTCGTCGCCCGGTTTCAGGTCCAGCGCGAGGCAGGCCAGGTGCAGGGCGGCCGTGCAGGAATTCACCGCGGCCGCGTATTTGCTGCCTTTAAAGGCCGCGAAATTGCGTTCGAACTCATGAACCTTGGGACCGGTGCCCAGCCAGCATTTTTTCATGCTGTCGGTGACTTCGGCAATTTCGTCGTCGGATATAAGCGGCTGGCCGAAAACCAGCATTTTTTCACGCATGGTCAGGCCGATTGTTCGTCGGATTTGGATTTGAGCTCGATCTTTTTCACCCGCAGCAGCATGTCTTCGATCAACCGGCGGTTGGCGGAAATCAGATCGGCGACGATGCCCACGATGATGAGCTGAAAGCCGATGATCGACAGGATGGCCACGAGGATCAAGGACTGGATCTTACCCTCTCCGCCCGTGGTCAGGTAATCGAAGAGAAACCGCAGCCCCAGCAGGCCGCTGATGATCATAAACAGCGTGCCCATCCGCAGGAAGATGCTGAACGGATTGAACATCGCGTAGATCCGCACGATGGTGATCAGCGAGCGTTTGATGTACTCGGGAATACTTTTGAAAAGCCGCGACGGACGTTCCACCGGGTTGGTGTTGATGGTGATATTGGCCACCGCCAGGTTTTTGTTTTCCGCCTGAATGATGCTTTCCAGGGTGTAGGTATATTCCGAAATGATATTCAGCCGCAGGGCGGCCTCGCGGTTGTAGGCGCGGAAACCCGTGGTCGTGTCGCGGACAGTGGACTGCGCCAACTGGGCCACGACCCAGCTGCCCAGCCGCTGCAGCCGTTTCTTGATCCAGCTGAACTGTTCCACATTCTCGATGTCGCGGTTGCCGATCACGATATCCGCTTTGCCGGCAACGATCGGTTCGATCAGGCGCGGGATGTCCTCGCCCTTGTATTGACCGTCGGCATCGGTGTTGACGATGATGTCGGCGCCGCGTTTCAGGCACGCGTCGAGACCCGTTGCGAAGACCACGGCCAGACCTTTACGCGTTGTCAGCCGGACTATGTGCTGTACGCCGTGAGCGCGGGCGACCTCGGAGGTGTTGTCGGTGCTGCCGTCATCGATGATCAGCGTTTCGATCACGTCGACGCCGGGGATCTCCTTGGGCAAGGCCGCCAGGGTGGCCGGCAGGCTCTCCGCCTCGTTCAGGCACGGGATTTGAATGATCAGTTTCATAATCTATTTCTTCTTGTAGACCTTTTTCCAGAGTTCCTCCAGCATGATCCGTTTGCGCTGGAGCCAGGGAATATTCTCGCGGTACCACTGTATGGTCTCGCGCATGCCGGTCTCAAAACGGACCTCCGGCCGCCAGCCGAGCTGGCGCAGTTTGCCGCAGTCGACGCTGTAGCGGAAGTCGTGCCCGGGCCGGTCCTTCACGAATTTGATCAAAGACGCGGGCTTTTCCATGGCCTGCAAAATGGTCTTGGCCGTGACGATATTGGGCCGCTCAAAATAACTGCCGATGTTATAAATCTCTCCGGTCTTCCCTTTTTTGTAGACGGTGTCGATGCCGCGCGCGCAGTCCGCCACATGCAACCACTCGCGGATCTGCAGTCCTTTCCCGTAGACCGGGACGTGCTGATTATGCAGGGCCTTGAGGATGATCACGGGGACGAATTTCTCCGGATACTGCCACGGCCCGTAGTTGTTGGCCGGCCGCACAATGACCGCGGGCAGGCCGTAGGTCCGCACCGCCGTGGTGACGATAAACTCGGCCGCGGCCTTAGTGGCGGAATAGGGATTGCTCGGACGCAGCGGCGCGGTTTCCTTAAAGCGGCTGTGCGTATCGGTCGAGTCGCCGTAAACCTCATCGGTCGAGATGTGGACGAAACGCTTGACCTTGAATTGACGCGCCAGGTCGACCATGTTTTGTGTGCCGGTCACGTTGGCGGCGATAAACGGATGATTGTCCTGGATGCTGCGGTCGACATGCGTCTGCGCCGCGAAATGAATGACGTCCTGCGGTTTTTCCTTGGCGAAGATGGCCTCCATGCGCAGCTTGTTCGCCACGTCGGCCTTGTGAAAGACGATGTCCTTGGCCACGGCCTTTAGGCGCTGCCGGTCGCCGGCGTAGGTAAGCTTGTCGACGATCACCAGTTTGCGCTTGGCTGCATGCTGGCGGACGTACTCGCTGCCGATAAAACCGGCCCCGCCGGTGATGAGGATCTTACCCTTCATGCGCCACAATCCGTTTGAGGTATTGTCCGTAGGATGTCTTGAATTCGTCGGCCAGCTTCAGCAGCTGGCGTTTGTTGATAAATCCTTCGCGGTAGGCGATTTCTTCGACACAGCCGATCTTTAGCCCCTGGCGTTCCTCGATGATCTTGATAAACATCCCCGCGTCCATCAACGAATCATAGGTCCCGGTATCCAGCCACGCCATCCCGCGGCCGAGGAACTCGACGTGGCAGTCGCCTTTGCGCATATAGGCATTGATAACGTCGGTGATCTCCAGTTCGCCGCGCGGCGAGGGCTTCACCTTTTTGGCGACGGCCGCGGCGTTTTTGTCGAAAAAGTAAATTCCTGTGACCGCCCAGTTGCTCTTGGGTTTCTTCGGTTTTTCCACCACGCGCACCGGTTCTTTATCCCGGTTGAATTCGACCACCCCGTAGCGCTGCGGTTCGCTTACGTTGTAGGCAAAAACCGATCCACCCCGACGCGACTTGACTGTCCGCTTGAGGTACATGCCCAGCTGGTCACCGTAAAAAATATTGTCCCCCAGGATCATGCACACGCGCTGGTTTTTGATGAAGTCCTCACCGATGATGAAGGCCTCGGCCAGCCCGCGCGGTTTGGCCTGTTCGGCGTATTCAATGGTCAGGCCCATGCTGCTGCCGTCACCGAACAGGCTCTTGAAATTGCCGATATCCTGGGGGGTGCTGATGATCAGGATCTCGCGGATGCCGGCCAGCATCAGGACGGACAGCGGATAATAGATCATCGGTTTGTCGTAGACCGGCAGGAGCTGTTTGCAGGTGCCCCTGGTGATCGGAAAAAGCCGCGTGGCGCGGCCACCGGCGAGGATGATTCCCTTCATGATATTCCTTGCTGCGACTTTAAGACGGTTGCGGATAAATCCGTGTAACCGACAGTATAGCAAAGCGTTTCGGGCGATTCCAGTCCCGCCCGTTTTATTTAACGCGGCCGGGTTCATCGGCCGGCGCCGCCTCGGAGGCGTGGCAGCCCTCGGCCGTGTAGCGCCTGATCCCGCGGCGGATGCGGTCGCGGCCTTTTTGCAGGCGCCACAGATTGGTGTCGCGCAGCGAGTAGACGCAGCCGCAGTATTCCTGCTGATAAAAATTCTCGCGTTTGGAGATTTCGTACATCCGGGCCGACCCGCCCTGTTTGCGCCAGTTGAAGGTCCAGTAGGTCATGTCCGCGTAGCGGGCCGCCGCGCGCACGCCGCAGCCGTTGATCTGGTTCATGTCCTTCCAGCGCGAGATCCCCAGCGAGCTGGTGATCACGTTAAAACCGTGTTCCCGGGCATACAGCGCGGTGCGCTCAAAACGCATGTCGAAACACACCGTACAGCGCTCCCCGCGTTCCGGGGCCATTTCCAGGCCCTTGACCCGTTCGAACCAGTTGTCGCGGTCATAGTCGGCGTCCACGAACGGAATGCCTAATTTTTGGGCAAAGCGGATATTCTCGTTTTTACGGATTTCGTATTCGTCCCGGGGGTGGATATTGGGATTGTAGAAGAAAATGGTCAGATCGATCCCCTTGGCCTTAAGCTGCTCCATGATATCCGCCGCGCACGGCGCGCAGCACGAATGCATCAGGACCTTCTGAGACCCTCCGGGAGGCGTCAAATCTAATTCTTTATTACCCTTCGACATAGCCCTATTGTACACAAATTGGGCGGGATTACAACCGGGGACAGATACCATTGCCCCATTTAGGCTGAACGACTTTTGTGCTCAAAAAGAGGAAAAGTGTCTGGCCCCTAATTTAATGTCGGCTCTACAAAGCCGGCGGATTGTGGTATCCTAAGCGATGCGGAATGGGGGATCCTGATATGCAAATTCTACTGAAAATATCCCGGATCATTTTGATCACAGCGCTGATGGCCTGCCTTCCGGCCGGGTTTGTGCCTGCTGAGGAAAAGGCGGCTGTTGCCGATGATCTGGCCGGGCTTGAGGAACAATTGCGCGTGCGTCCGCTTGATCCGCGGCTGCACCGTGAGATGGTCAATTTGTACATGCCGCTGACGGGATTTCGGGATGACGCGGCGGCGCTGGCGACCTTCCGGGCGCAGGCCGAACAGCGGCCGCGCGATATTCAGAACCTGCTCCATCTCGCCCAAGCCCAATTCCGTATGCAAAATTATCAAGAATTGATCGTCACGGCCCAGCGCATCCTGGAAATCAATCCGCGCGTCGGGATGGCGTATGTTTATTTGGCCGACGCTTATTATGACCTCGGCGATTATCAGCAGGTGATCCACCACTTCGAGGTGCTGGCCAAGCTGCAGAGGCGGCCGCCGGACCAGCCCAAATATTCCCAGCGCCTCGGCCGCGCGTTTTATTACACCGGCCGTTATGAAGACTGCATCCGCGTCTTTTCCCAGGTCCTGCCGCTCGCTCAGATTCCGCGCGACCGGCAATTTGATATCCGTACGGACATCTCGGCGGTGGGGATGTTTTACGCCGGGCTGGCCGCGTACCGTCTGGAACGCTACGCGCAGGCCAAAGAGGCCTTCATGCGGGCGCAAGAATTGTTCGCGGCCGCGCCGAATGATTACCGGGATTTGGAAAAAAATATACTCGCGAGGTATTTGGAAAAATTACAGTGGGTGACGGCCCTGGACTACTGATCCGGCGCGGTCACCTCGGGAAAGATGATCTCAAAGGCGGCCAGGTCACGCGCGCGGTAGTCAGTGAGCGCGATGCGGTAGGATTTTTCATCTTCGCTGTTGCCGGCCTGCGGCGTTAAACCGAGGCGGTCCCAGAAGTCGGCGACCTGGTCGTTTTTCGCTGTCCGCTCATAATTCGCGGTCAGCGTTTGAATCCCCCGCCGGCGCAGGTCACCCAAAATGGTTTCGAAAAACGCCTCTTCCACCCTCCGTCCGATCACCCGGCAGCTCATCAGGTAGGTGTCCATCAAGCCGTACGCCGGATCTTCACCGGTCGTCACGATCGCCACACCCGTCAGTCCGTAATCTCCGAACTTATCCTCCAGGCGAAAGACATAGACCCGCGCCCGGTCGCTGTCCATAAAGTTTTCAATATCGGTCTCGGTGTAGCGCTTGGTGGTGAGATTGAATTGATTCGTCTTCTGCGTCAGCTGGGCGATGCGGGGCACATACTCGCGGCTGTCGGCGTGGACCGTCAGCCTCAGTTCCAGTGACTTCAGGTACTCATTCATATCGGCAAATGTCGCGCGCTGCTGTTGGCGTTCCTTCTCCTCGCTGTACATGGCCGACCGCCGCTGATCTTCCTGGGAGGTGCTCAACGAGACGAACAGCGGCATGAGGCGGCGGACCGTGTCCGGATATTCCGGCAGGACAGCCGGGACCTGCATGACGGTCACCTCCGGCAGCTGCTCGCGCACCAAATTAACCTCGAAGTCCGAGTCGTCGAGAAACACCAGGCTGTCGATGCCGATGTTGAGTTCCGCGGCAATCGTCCGCAGATTGGAGGCCTTGTCCTCCCAATTCACCTTCTTGATGCTGAGATGTTCGTCGCGGATAAGCATGTCCGGATGCTGCTCGAGGACGCGGTCGACATCTTCGGCGTTGTTCTTGCTGCACAGGCCGAGCAGGATCCCCTGCCGCTGCAGCCGCAGCATGAGCGACTGGACTTCGTGATAGATCTTCCCCTCCGCCGACTCCGGTGACATCTCGATGCCTTGCTGGCCGTCCTCGCCGATGATCCCTTTCCACAATGTGTTGTCGCAGTCGAGAATCACCGCCTTCTTGGTCTTACCGAACGGCGCCAGGATAAACGGCGCCACGGTCTGGCTGTAATCTTTGTAAAAGTCGACGGTATACAGCGCCTTGGAGGAATAAAAGTAACGGATATCGACACTGCGTTCCACGGACAGCCGTGCGATGATCTTGTCGATGTCGACCACCACGGTATTGGCCGGGGCATGCGCGCGCACAAACGCGTTGAGATCCGCGGCGAGTGTCTCCAGCGCTCCAGTCTGCGGCAGCCGGTGTGTGAAAGCCGTGGCGGAAAAGGAATTGAAGATGACCTGCGAACGTCCCTTGACTGTTTCAAAAAAGAAATGCAATTCCGCGGTGATTTTTTGGGTCAATTCGGCGCACCGTTCGGCATCCATCCGGTCGATGGTGTGATGCAGGCCGTCGATGATATTGGCCAGTTCCCAAAAGACGATCAGCACGCGGGCCTCGGGAAAGCGCGCGGCGTCCTGCAGGATATTATCGTAGTCACCGTTCTGCAGCCGCGCATTGATGCCGTGGCGGCGCAAGGTGAATTCGAGGATTGCGGTTAACGGCGCGGCCGTAATATTGGAAAGCAGTGCCAGCCCGGTGGGCGGCTTAGTAAAGCGGCGTCCGAGTTGCAGGTTCTGGGTCAGGATTTGGGCGTATTTCAGCTCCTGTAGATCACTGATCATAACGCCGTACTATATCAGAAAGTCGGCGCGGAAGCTATTTTTAATGAAGAGCGGGTTTGGGCCGGGGACAGGGCTGCCGACGGGCCCGGGACGGGTTCGCCGGTGGATTGGCCGAGGAGCAGCGGCAGGTTGGTGACCGGTATGGTCTCAATGAGGACCGGGACGACTCCCTGGATCGGGGCGATTTCCGGAAACGCGTCCCCGGCAAAGTCAACCGGAACGGTGCCGGTCTGACGCAAATTCAGGTTGGCCGGGTTCAAATCGATCCCCCCTTTAGTGTCACCGGCCTGCACGGCTTTATCGGTGTCCAGCGCGTCCAAGACGCTCTGGAACGCGGAAAAGTCAAAGGTCCCGTTGGCGGCGCTGAGCGAAATCCACTGATAAACATCCTGAGCCAGTTCCCGCGGGATGCTCAGTTCCTGCAAGAGTTCCTTAAAATCAGGGACATAGGTCCCTACGGTGGTTCCCGCTTTTTCGCCGACATATTCCAGGATGGCGATTTTCTGGCGGCGTGTCAAAGCAAGTTGCGCCTGGTCCGCGCTGCGGTTGCCGGCCTCGACACGCACGGCGTTTTCAGGCGCGCGGCGGCCGAGGACCCCCTGTTCCCAATTGAGGGCCACCAGCTCGAGTACCGAAGTGTACAGACTGGCCGGCAGTCCCAGCGTGGCCAGGATTAGCGGCACGTCGGGACGGTACGGTTCCTCCGAGCCCATGTGACGGAACATGTGCACCGAGGCGACTTCGAGGACGGCGATCCGCTGATCGTCGCTGAGTTGGGCTTCGTCCTGAGCCGCCGGAATTTCCTTCAGGCTGCGGAAGGCCTCGTGCAGCCGCGTGATGCTGCGCGCCCGCCAGTCTTTTTGGCTGATTCGCTGCGGAATGAGTACCCGAACCAGGTCTGTTACTGACCGCCAGCGGCTGAAGACGGTTTTTTTGCGCAGCCCGAAATCGTCGTACCCCTTCATGACGTTGATGGTGGAACGGCTGAGCCGGTTGCGCATCGACGGGATGAATTCCGGCCGGATTCCGCGCAGCGAGCGGAATGGATCGAGCATGGGATTGAGTTCACCCTTGCGAAATTCCACATGACCCTGGTAAGCCAAATCGGTCGCGACATATAACAGGGCGATTCCCGGATGGAAGCCCATCTTCTGCACAAATTCATCATTGATCAGGGATTCCATACCGGCAACTCCCTGCATGAAGTTGATACGCATATCCGGCCCTTGCGTGTCGAGGCCGATGCGCATAAAGACATTCGGAAATGGTTCCTCGCTGTTGGCCGCTTTTCGGCCGATGACCATATTGAGTCCGAACCCGTTTTCCGGAACACCGAACTCCAATCCCACATAGTAGTCGCGGCCGGGGATATCGGCCTTGAGAACGGTTTTGCCGTTGATAAAGTCGGGAGAAAACATTGAGGTCAGCGTCGCCATATTCCCGGCGGCCATGATGAGTTTTTCCTCGTCGCTGGTCCCCGGCGGAACATAATATGTGAAACTGTCGTAGACCCCTGGAAATTTTCGGATGATCGATCGGTATACGTCAAAGAACTTGGCCAGGGCCATTGAATTGACGGTGGCCGTGTCCAGCTTCACAAATTTAAACCAGCGAAAGACGTTTTTTAACCTCTTTTCAGGGATGTCCAGTTGCTCGGACAGAATACTCAGCCATTCCTTGGTCAGGCCGTTGACGCCCTTCTCTTTGTGATACACCGTGTTGATCAGATGGATCAGTTTACCGAACAGTATGCTTTCCGGTAATGATTCTCCCGATCCGCTGTCCAACCAGTACATCAGGGTATCGACCTCCTGATCGGTAAAGGTCACCGACGGGTTATCACCCAGGTAGGCGACCGTCCGGAAGTGGGCCGCCAGCAGACGGTCGGCGATGCTCATGGTCGCCTGGTCGGCTACGCTCATTCCCTCAATATCGACCAGGATCAAACCTTCCAGATCGCGCTGAATGAAGGCATAATCATGGCGGGAAGTCAGCGTCCGCAACGTGCGGTTAGCCAAGCTCAGCGCTCCGCGCAGATTTAGGATTCGCGAAATCAGATCCGACCGGCCGGTAAAGTCGCTGAGATCGGCAACAAACGGGCGCACCCGGTTGACCAGAAAATGATTCCGGGTGTGGTAAACGATGTTGTCCATCAGGGTGTCGAGGTCATACGCCGGTTGCGGCGCGTTGCGCTCCTCCATCTCGCGGAGCGTATCGAACATGGCCTGCTGTGCCTGCCCGGCCGCGAGGTGCACGGCGAGCGCGCCGATTTGATCGTCTGTGTTGCCGTCCCAGTCCGCGGCCTTTTCGGCTAGATCGTCCAGGTCCGCTTCGATGCGTTGCAGCGGAGTGACATCCGTTCCGACGAGCCGTACACCCGATCCCAGGGCCCGTTCTTCCGCCGCGAATCGGCGTTGCAGGGTGCGCGGGTCCATTTCGAAGATAATCGCCTCAGTGAAGATGATCGAACCGTTGCGGGTGGCGATCAGCGGAAAGTCGTCGTGCTCCGAGAAGATGCCGAAGATACGCCAGGTGTCCTCTACGGCCCGGTGCAGTCGCAGGCTGAGGGCCGGCTGATCTTCTGTGCGACTGTCGCGGACGTCGCGGGCGTACCGGTCGAGAATATTCAGGAGATGTTCCACCGTCCGTTGCATCACAAAGAGCGGCGTGTCATTCGCGGGCGGTACGACGCCGTCGGGCCAGTGCATCACCTCGGGCTGCCCCTTCATGCGACTGAGCTGCATAACGATTTCGCGCACGGCCGTCACGACTGCCTCCTGATCGGGGCTTGCCTCGGGATTATGGAGCAGGCGCGCCAGACGGTCAGTCCGCTCCGCCAGCTGTTTTTGCAGGGGAGCCGCGTCGACTACATATTCGCCGAATAAAAAGCGCAGGGCCGTGGTCTGGTCGAGCATTTCACCATGGTCCAGGGCCACGCGTACCCCGCCGGTGCCGGCCTGTTTGCGGAAGATGTAACGTGAAGACCGGCGCAGGATCCGCAGCCGTTGCACGAGGCGCTGCAATTCACTGCGCAGCTGCTGAACGTATTCACGGCGTTGCTCGGGGCTGGCCGGATCCACATCCCGGACCGTGGGCAACAGATGTTTTTCCAGAAAAGCCAGGATCGTATTCCCGACAATCTGCTCGATCTGTTCGTCGCGGGCCGCCGGTTCTTGCTGAAGGTCCGCTATCAATCGCGTGCGCCACTGTTCCAGGAGTGTCGCGATCCGGTCGGCAGTACCGTCAAAGGCAATGTGATGGGCGATGGTTTCTGTTTCCCCGGCGGACAGCCGCTTCTCCACGTCTTCCAGTTTCGCTACGGCCGCGTCAATCTGGATGAACTCATGATCGGCGATTCCGACCACATTGAATTTATGCCGGTAACGGTCAAGACGCTGTTGAAAGGCCTGACTGAGTTCGGCCTGAAGACTGCCGCCGGTATTCATGGCGCGGTAAACCGCCACGCCTTCGGTCTGCCGGATAAGCGGGAATTCGCTGACGGATCCCAGCGCCTGTATGTCAATGACGAACTGGCGTAATGTCCGCTGTAAGGCCCGCAGACGTTGCTGGTGAGCCACTGCCACGGCCACGCCGCCGTCGCCGGTGTCGTCGGCCGGCAGGATGGCGCGGGTGTCCTGCGCAACCGTCTTAAGTTCAGCGAGCATTTCCAGAACTGTCGCGGCGAAAACCGAGGCCGGTTCAAGTCCGGCCGCTCCCCACGGAAATCCGGGTTCCCCGCGGTTCCCCTGCAGCCGGGTTATCGTCAGGTCCAGCTCATTCAGATAACCGTCAATTTCGAGGCCTTGCGCGGGTGTGAGATCATCAACGCCGCCGGCGGCGAACGGTTCGACATCATCGGCGATCCGTTCGATTTCGGTGAGTTCCTGCAGATGGGTGCCGGCAAACCGGCGGAACATGTCCTGCAGCCGGGCATCGAAAGCTGAGGTCATGGCCTGATCGGTCCTGCCCGCCGTGAGCAGTCCGTTTATATCAAGAGTGAGTTCTCCGGAAATATCGTGCCGCCGAAAGGCGTAGTCAGGGTTGCGCGCCAAAGAGTTGATGCGGTTGGCGGCCAGGGTGAGTTCCTGGCGGATATAATCAAGGTATTGTTGCGCCGCTTCCTTGCTCATGAAGCCGAAGCCGTCGAGCTGAATCCAGCCGTAGAGCCGCTGCACGGTGATCTCATCCACGCTGTTCAGGGCAATGGTCCTGGCGAGGTCCTCTTTGCTCGTGATGGCCGCGGGCCGCTGCTCATGATGATAACTCGACAGTTCATCCAGGATCGCCAGCATGCGCGGTTGCAGATTACCGAAGATCAAGCCGAATTCGTACGGCGCCAGAAAATGAGCCGGATCCCAGGTGTCCAAGGCGAACTGCAGTTGCTCCGCGATATAGTTCAGCTCTCCGAACGGTGTGGCCGCGTGGTCTCCGACGGTGATCATGTTTGTGCCTAGGCGGACGGATTCCCATTGAAACTCGCGCTGCAAATCCGCCGGCGTAAATTCGTAGGTCAGGGCTTCATCAAAAACGATCCGGCCGTCCTGCGTTTGCAACAGAGGGAAATTGTCCGTGGCGGCCAAGGTCTTGAACAGACCATGGTAATAGTTCAGGTTCTGCACCAAACGGGCGGCACTGTCAGGAACCGTGTTGTCGGACGGATCGCGGACATGCATCGCAATCATCTGAACTTCCTGCTCCAGATCCGCCAGGGCATGCCATACGGTATTGCGCATGACAACGTCCGGGGCCTTCGAGTCGGGGTCAGTATCGGCGGCCGACGTTGAAATCTGCAGGCTCGGGGCGGCGCGGACCTCCGCCAGGTGGTAAAGTATCCTTTCACTTAACTCAACGATCTGTTCCTGAGTAATCCAGCGGTTGGTGTGCCGGGATATCTCCGACAGGGTCTCGAGCAATCCGCTCAGTGTTTGCAAGGGCCCGGAACTTTCGATGAGAAATTCACTGAACAAAAAGCGCAGGCTCATGCCGGCGTCCAGCATGTCCGCCGGATCGATACCCACCCGCAGCCGTCCGTCTGAAGAGTCGCGCAGGAATATGTAGTGATTGGACCCGGCCAATACCCGCAGACGTTCCTTGAGACTTTGGATCTGCAGCTGCAACTGCTGGACGTGCAAACTGCGTTGCTCGATGCTGAGCGGATCGACCGCGGCGGCGACCAGGGGCTGAAGATGCTGTTTCAGGAAATGTCCGACGGTGTTGTTGACGATGCGGCGTATCAGGTCCTCCTGCCGTTCGCCGAAATTTTCCGGAGTCGTATCCAGGGAAGCGGCCCAGCGCTCTATCTGGTCGCCGATTTCCGCGCGTTTGCCGCGGAAGGTGTCGACCAGCTCTGACCGGTTCCCGGCCGGTGTAAAAACCAGGTCCCGGTTGACCCCGGCCAGATCATCGATCAGCGCTTCCAGCTTACCAAGCTCAAAGGTTTCGCTCCCCACCACCCGCAACGGTGAGCGGTAGCGGGCGGACTGATTTTCAAATGAGGACCGCAATCCCGCGATGAATGGCGTATATTCCGTGAATTCGTCGAAAACACTGATATCCTCATCGCTGCGCAACAGCGGTATTCTGTCGAGACCGGTGACAGTCTGCAAGAATCCCAGAAAGCGGGACAAGTCCTGCGCCAACTGCCGTAACGCATCGCGTTGGTTCTGCGCCTGGCTCGAATTCGCAAGGGCCTGCACGCTGACGGCCTGTCCGGTTTCGGACACCACCGACAGCAGACGGTTCAGGCGGTGCTGCATTGTGGCACGAAACACCAGTCGCGGATCCAAGGGATCCTCCCTGTCTTCATCTTCGGCTAAGGACGGTAACCGGCGGAACCATTCAAGTGTTTGCCGGACATCCGTGAGGTGAGATGTGAGTTCGGCGCGTTGCTCGGGGCTTAATGCGGCGTCTTGGACGTTGCCCAAGGTGTTAATCCGGCCGGCCGCCAAACTCAACCCGTGAATCTGCATCATAGCGGCGCGTTTGACACGCCGGAATTGCTCCGCGATCTTTTCATCGAACTCCGCCGTCATAGCCAGGTCGATTATCTCCAGGGGGATGTCCAGATGCGCCACGATCAGCGCTGTGGTCTCGTCCATGACAAAGATATAGTCGGAACTCTCCGCAAGGGCGCGCAGGCGGCGTTCAACGTAGTCGATGCCCTCGATGGCACGGGTTATTTCGGCTGCCGTCAATGTTTGATCGTCGCGGTCCCGTTCCCCGAGACCGTCCAGCAGCGGTCCGAAGACCGTCATGAGGACTTCGTGCGTCGATGCCGCGGCCACGGAATTGATGAAGGCCTGATTGGTATTCTGCGTCGGAAACTGGAGGCGCTCCTGAGTCTCGATCAACTGTACGATATTCTCCGTGACGTCCCGGCTCAATCTGTCCGTGGTGCTCGCCTGCTGCTCGCGCATCTCGCCGCTGACGGCCTCACCGGGTGCGACACGGCGCAGTAAACGGGTCAGTTTTTCCTGGATCCGTCGCAGATTGGTCAGGCCGACGGTCGGCATGTCGGGCTGCAGTCCCAATCCGCTGAGTCTCCCCTGGAATCCGGACTGAAAATCAATCGGCCTGAGATCCCGTGTCAGCATATCGTAAAAGACCCGGTAGCCAGAGGCCTTGGCCAACACGGGATACCGGTCTGTCCGCTCCATGGTCCGGAAGGCCTTCTCGGCCCGGATTATTTCCCGGCGCAGATAGAGCACGCCTTGCTTGAGCTGTTCCATCCCGTCCGGCGGTGAGCCGAACTTGGCGGGGGCGAGTTGTTTCTGCAGGTCCGTGATGTGACCTTCGATACCGCTGATGATGTCATCGAGCGTGTGATAGAAAACCCCTTCGGCGGAGGTGGTGTAATACGGTTGGTCCCGGGCGCTCTGCGCGTGGACCATGACGGGTAATTCCCGCATGCTCAGCAGGCTGCGCAGCAAGAGACCCAGTTTGGCCAGGACCTGCTGATCACGCCCGGCGGATTCCTCTGCCTGTCCCGCGGCCGCGAGGTCTTTAGACAATCCGGTGATCTGAGTCCACAAAAACCGTGTCTGTTCGCCCAAGGAGTTGAACATGGTCTTGAGCCGCTGCTCTTCCTTGGCGGTTATGGCCTGGTCGGTGCTGGCCGGAAAGCGAAAGTCCTTAAGATCAGTCACCCGCGGGACCATTTGGATCTGTCCGTCTACTTCCTGCGGATAAAGGGCGACGTTCTTCAGCTGTGAAATCCGTGATCCGACCTTGGCCAGGTCCCAGGTAACCCCCAGCCGGGCGAAAAGCGCGACCAGTTCCTCAAAATGTGCTGTGTCGGTGGCCGGTTGGCCGCGCTGTTGAATGACCGTGCTTCCGTAGTAACGGAACGGCGCGATCCCGGGCATCTTGATCAGTTCTATGCCGTCCACGGTCACCAATTCATAACCGACGCGTTCGGCGATCCGCGACATCTGTACGACCTGGTCGCGGGGCGGGGGATCCGCGTGCATGTCGGACCGCGCCATTTTAAAAAGCAGATGCGGGTACTCCTGCGGCAGCGCATAAACGCGGCGGGAGAACCCTTCGCTTTCAAAAATTACTCCCTCCCGGGTGTCGCCGTAAACGTTGTAATCAAAGTGCGCCCGCTCCAGGCGGCGGAAGAGATCGTAATCCGGATCGGGCAAAGCGGCCAGCGGGATATCATTGGCTGCCGCCGGTATCACCGGATTCTCCGTGACGAGTTTCAGATCCACTAACTGCCGCACCAGCGGACGTTGGCCGAGCTCGTCAAAAAAGTCGGCTCCGGCCGCGGCTTCGCTGACCATCGCCTGGTCGTAGCCCCGCAAACCGCCGGAGAAATAGCGGCGCGGCACAGGGTCTCCGCTGGCCGGATCGATATCCTCGCGGATGTAATCGAAGGCGCCCTTGCGAAACGCCTCAAGGTACTGGCGGTATATCTTATCCTTCACGTCCGGCGCGGCATGATCGATGCCCGTCACCAGGTTGCGGTCGGCATACATCCGGTTGACGATGCTGCGGTGCAGGTTTTTCTTGTACCAGACCGCCAGCAGCATGGCGTGATAGATTTGACGCAGATTCGCGAAGTGCCGGCCGTGATTGATTTCCTTTTTGATCTCCGGAATGACGACCTTGCGGATCAGTTCCTTGGTCTGCGCGCTCCAGTTGCTCTGTGCCCCGCTGCGTTGGGCGCTGTGCGCCGCCAGGCTGAGATAATCTTCTTCCAAGAGGACGTCCAGTTCGCTATCCACGATGACGACGTGCTCTCCTTGCACGTGCACATGCGCCTGTCGCGGGACGATCCAGATTTTATTAAACGTATCGGTGGGGATGTCGGTAGTCCCGAACTCTGCCTGGGCCCGCCGGTGAACGCGCTGCCAGAATTCGGCACCGACGCCCTCTTCGGGATACAGCATGGAGGCCATCAACTGCTTGAGCAGGTAGTCCATGGCCAGCATATCGCGCCCCATCTCCGTCTTCACCAGGTCGTCGGCGATGATGCGTTCGGATTCTTCAGGAGACAAGTTTACCCACAACTGGTCCTCCGGTACGGTCACGGCGGTCAGGAAGTAATTGATCAGACGCTGATTGGTGGCGGCGATATCGGCGCTATCCTGGGGATCGTCGCCGGTATCGATCAGGAATTCCAGACGCAGCGGATGTGCCGGATCAACGCGCATGCCGCGCAGAGTGGCGGGACGAAATTCCGGACTGATGCTCAGACGGGTCCCTGGGGCCGGTAGAGACGCCTGCCCAGTTGCCGCCGCGCCGGCCGGCATCACGCCTCCGGTCATGAACATGGCGGTCGCCAGGGTCAGGCTCAGCAGCTGACGAATTGATCTAAACCTTTTGTTAGCAATAATATAAAACATAGCTGTGGCCGCGCAGACACACTCGCGGCGGGGTTATTCGGTGTTAATTATTGGATAGTTGCGTGAAGATTGGGGAATGAATGTGATGCGGCAGAACTGCCAGTTGCCCTTAGTATATACGATGACCTCTTATACGTCAAATAAGTAATATTAATAGGTCGGGGCGGGAAAAATTCGGAATAATGACAGCTTTAGCGCTGCAGGCGGGCCGCTTTTTTAAGTGCCGGCGGGATGGCGTTGAGGATGTCACCGGCGATCAGCGCGGCCTTGCCCTTTTCCTTGGCGGCCAGGTCGCCGGCCAGACCGTGAACCCATGCCCCGCAGGCGGCCGCCGCAAAGGCATCGATTCCTTGAGCGCATATCGCCGTGATCAATCCGGTCAGCACATCACCGGATCCGGCGGTGGCCATGCCGACATTACCCGAGCGATTGACATAGATGCGACCGTCCGGGGCGGCGACAACCGTGCGGTGGCCTTTGAGTAAAACAACGCAGCCGAAGGCCGCGGCAAACTCGCGACAGACCTCGCGTCGCGTGCGGTCATCCTCCGCGAACTTTTTTCCGCGCAGGCGGGCCATTTCGCCGGGGTGCGGAGTGAGGATTTTAGGAGTGGTTGATGATGTCAAGAGCTTGGGTCGTGAGCAGAGATTGTTCAATCCGTCGGCATCGATGACGAGCGGAACAGGACACTCCCCCACGATCTTATGGACAAAGCTCCGGGTCGAGGCGTGCGTTGACAATCCCGGTCCGAGCGCGACCGCTGCGTACTGTTTCCATTGCCGGCGCAGCGTAGCAAGGCCGCGGGATGAGAAAGTTTGGTCTTCGGTTTGCGGCAGCGGCCAGGTCATGATTTCCGGTGAGATCTTGCGTTGCGCCGTGAGATTCAAGTCGCGCGGGACGCCAAGTGTCACTAGCCCGGCGCCGCCGCGCAGCGCAGCGAGTGAACTCAAGGCGGCCGCGCCGAGCATGCGTTGTGATCCGGCCAGGATTAGGACGTGACCGAAACGGTTCTTATGCTGCCGGGTCTGTTTTCGTAATAATGGCGCTGGCAACCGCATAGTATTTGGAGTGCGACAGTGACAGGTAAATGGTGTCCTGGAAGTCGTGATTGAGAATATCGGCCCGCGGGCGGCCGTGCTCGTCGTTGGTGATCCGGATGTCCTTCCAGCTCAGTTGCGGGTTGGTCCCCACGGCCTTGAAGACCGCTTCCTTGGCGGCGAAGCGGACGGCAAAATGGGCCGCCGCCGACTTGTGGCGCCGGGCGTAAGTAATTTCGTTATCGAGAAAAACATGGTGCAAGAAATGATCGCCCCAGCGTTCTATCGCCTTGGCGATGCGTTCGATTTCGATGACGTCTATCCCGGTGCCGAGTATCATAACGGTCACCTCAGGCGACGATGTCCTTCATGCGGCGGACGGCCGCGGCTAATCCGTTAAAGACCGCCTCGCTGACGATGGCGTGGCCGATATTCAGTTCATCGATTTCCTTGATCCGCGCGACGGCCCGGGCGTTATGATACTTCAGGCCGTGTCCCGCGTGGACAGTCAATCCCAGGCCGCGGGCAAAGACGGCCGCCTTCTTTATCTCCCGAAGGTGACGTGCCCGGGAACTGACGGTGCGCGCGTTGGCGTAGCCGCCGGTATGCAGTTCCACAATGCCGGCGCCGGCATCCTTGGCGCGTTGGACTTGGCTGATCTTGGGGTCGATGAAGACACTGACCTTGATTCCCTTGTCCGAAAGTCGTTTGGCCGCGCGTTTGACGCGCTGAAAATGTTTCACGACGTCGAGGCCGCCTTCGGTGGTGACCTCCTCCCGCCGTTCCGGAACGAACATCGCGTAATCCGGTCTGACCTTCAGCGCGATCCGGATGATCTGCGGGTCGATGGCCATTTCAAGATTCAGCGGTTTGCGCACCATCTTACGGATGCGGACCACATCATCATCCTGGATATGCCGGCGGTCTTCGCGCAGGTGGCAGACAATGGAGTCGGCCCCGTTGCGTACGGCTATCTTGGCCGCCTTGACTGGGTTCGGATCGACTTCCCGGCGGGCCTGCCGAAGTGTGGCGACATGATCGATATTGACTCCCAATTTGGCCATATGTGAATAAACCTCGGGCGGCGGGACTACTTGATCAATTCCCCGTTGACGTAGAACCAGGTGACGATGGCCAATCCCAGCGAAATGACCTTGAGTACGATATTTTTGGTGAAAAACTGTTTCATTTCTTCTTTTTCGCCTCCACCATCAGCAGGCTCTTGAGGATATTGACCAGGCGTTCGCGGTTTACGATGGGAATAAAGCGGCCGTTGGACGCGACGGAGATTTCACCGGTTTCCTCTGAGACCACGACCACGATCGCGTCGGTCTGTTCGGTCAACCCGAGCGCGGCGCGGTGACGGGTCCCGATGATCTTGCTGAAATTCGGATTGTCGGACAACGGGAACAGACAGGATGAAGCGACGATCCGGTCCAGGCGCGTGATCACCCCGCCGTCATGCAATGGAGAATTCGGCATAAAGATGCTCTTGATCAACTCCGCCGAGACCCGCGCGTCGATTGTGACCCCGCTGTCGATAAACGTCTTCAATTTAGTGTTGCGTTCGATCGCGATGAGCGCGCCGACGCGTTCGTTGGACAGCTTGAAGGCGGCCGAGGTCAATTCCTCAATGATGGCGACGAGGTCCGATTCCTCCAAGCCGAGGCTGAGGAGATGCCCCTGTCCGAGCCGCGACAGGCCCTGCCGGAACTCCTGTTGGAATAGGATCAGGATCGCGATGATGGAAAGATTGAAGAATTTGGTCAGCAGCCAGTTCAGGCGGCGGAAGTCCAGGTACTTTGAAAGAAAGAATATGATGAGGAGATAAGAAATTCCCTTGAGAACCTGCAGGGCGCGCGTCCCCTCAAAAAATACCAGGATGCGGTAAATAACGATCCACAGGATGGTGATCTCGACGATGGGAATGCCTACATTGAATATCTGATACATAGGAAGTCAGATTACGGATTCGGTTAAGATCGCATCGGTCATGCGGGCGGCGTCCCGGGCCGGAGCCACATCGTGGACACGGATAATGTGCGCGCCGTTGATGATGCTCGCCGTCACCGTAGCCAGAGTGCCGGGCAATCGCCGGGAAACCTCTCTGTCGAGCACGTGACCGATAAATGATTTGCGCGAGGTGCCGATCAGCAACGGGACACCGATCTTGTGCAGCTGCTTTAATCGGTTGAGTATCATCAAGTTATGCGTTACCGTCTTGCCAAAGCCGATGCCGGGGTCAATAATGATTCTATCCGATTTGATTCCTGTTTCCAAGCAATTTTCCACGGAACTTGAAAGTGCCGTGCTGATTTCGGACAAAACATCGTCATAATGCGGTTTATTTTGCATCGAACGCGGTGTTCCCCGGATATGGGTCAGCACCACGGCGGCATCGAAATCGCTGACCGCCTTTAACAATCCCGCCGATGCCGGCGTTCCTTTGACGGTATTAACGATGCAGGCCCCCGCGCTTAACGCCTCCCGGGCCACCCGCGGTTTGGTGGTGTCCACCGATATCGGGACCCGGACCACATTTGCCAGGGCCTTGATTACAGGGATCACCCGCTCCAGTTCCTCGGTGAGGTTGACGGCCGGCGCTCCGGGACGCGTCGACTCCCCGCCGATATCGAGGATGTCGGCACCCTCTCGCAATAGTTTACGGGCGTGACGGACGGCTTTGGAGACATCCCGTTCGGATTGCCACTGACCGTCGCCGCTGAAGGAGTCGGGCGTCACATTGACGATGCCCATGATCACGGTCCGCAGGCCGAGTTCAATGACCCGGCCGCGGGCGTGCAGGCGGAAGATTTTACGCGCGGTGTTCAAGGTTTCCGTTGCCGTCGGCTTATGCCGGTGGGTTTTCGGGGCTGATGTCCTGTGGAATGTCCTGAAACTTTTCGGGCTGCTTGACCTCGCCCTGCATACCCAGCAGTTCGATGGTTTCATCGACGGTCAGGGTTTCTTTCTTCATCAGGGCTTCGGCCAACTTGTTCAGCCGGTCAATATTCTCGGACAGCAGTTTGCGGGCCCGGTTGTAGGCCTCTTCGACGATTTTCTGGACTTCCTCATCGATCAGTTTGGCCGTGTGTCCGCTGTAATCCTGGTGCTTCATCAAATCACGGCCGAGAAATCCCTGACCGTCGTGCTGACCGTAGGCGAGCGTTCCCAGTTCTTCGCTCATGCCGTAATCGCAGACCATGCTGCGCGCGGTCTTGGTGACATGCTGTAGATCTCCGGAGACCCCGGTCGAGGTGTCACCCAGGTGCAGTTCCTCGGCGACCAGGCCGCCCAAAGACACGGTGATCATACCGAGGAGTTCCTTCTTATTGTAGTAGTGTTTGTCCTCCGTGGGCGGCGTCAGGGTATAGCCGCCGGCCATGCCGCGCGGGATGATGGAGACTTTGGTGAAGGTGTTCACCTCATCGATCAACAGCGAGAGCATAGCATGACCTGCCTCGTGGTAGGCGACGAGTTCGGTCTCCCTTTCCGATGCCGATCGGCTGCGTTTTTCCGGGCCCATGGTGACGCGTTCGACGGCGGCAAACATTTCATCCTGGCCGACAGACTCTCGGTTGCGCCGAGCCGCCAGCAGGGCGGCCTCGTTGCAGACGTTGGCCAGGTCCGCTCCCGAGAAATACACGGTCTGCTGCGCGATTTTGCGCAGGTCGACGTCATCGGCCAGTTTAATTTTCTTGGTGTGGACTTTCAGGATCCCCTCGCGCCCGTTGATGTCGGGCAGTCCGACGACGATCTGCCGGTCAAAGCGGCCGGGCCGCAGCAAGGCCGGGTCCAGCGTGTCGGGACGGTTGGTGGCGGCGATCAGGATCAAACCGCCGGTATTGTTGAAGCCGTCCATTTCGACAAGTAGAGCGTTTAGTGTTTGCTCGCGCTCGTCGTTGCCGCCGCCGATCCCCGCGAAGCGCAGGCGCCCGACGGCGTCGATTTCGTCGATAAAAATGATCGCGCCCTTACCTGACGTGCGTGAGGCCTTGCGGCCCTGCTCGAAGAGGTCGCGCACCCGCGACGCGCCGACCCCGACAAACATTTCCACGAAGTCAGACCCGCTCAGCGAGAAAAACGGGACGCCCGCTTCCCCGGCCACGGCCTTGGCGAGCAGCGTCTTGCCCGTTCCCGGCGGTCCGACCAGGAGTACCCCCTTGGGGATTTTACCGCCGAGACGTTCGAATTTCTTGGGGTCCTTGAGAAATTCAATGACCTCCTGCAATTCCTCTTTGGCCTCATCGACCCCGGAGACGTCCTTAAAGGTGACCTCATTGTTTTCCTTGGTGTTCAGACGCGCCCGGGATTTTCCGAAGGACCAGATGCGGTTGCCCATCTGAGCGCCGCGCTGGGATATGAACCAGATGAACAGGATGATGATCAGGATCGGCATGAACGAAAAGAACACCTGTTGCCAAAAGGTCTGCGGCGGCTTCACCTCAAAGGTGATGCTGGGATCATCAGCGATGCGGTTGACCAAAGTCTCGTATTCCTGAGTCGGGATATTCAGCCGGAACTCGGATCCGTCGGCGTACTTCCCTTTGATAGTATTTTCGGTCGCCCCCTCCACCAGCGTAATCTCGGTGATCTGCTGGCTTTCCGGGTTATTTTTCACTTGCTGATAGAATTCGCTGTAGGTGAGTTCCTTGATCGGTCCGCTCGGCGGCATTGTGCTGGTCTGGCTCATCATGAGCAGCAGGATAAAACCCAGGACAATCCAGAAGACCCAATTATTGTTGGGTTGGCGCGGACGGCGCCGGCGGGGCGCGTTGCGGCGCGGGGTTTTCGGCAGGTTGGGATTCGTCATAAGTATTCGGTCCTATTCACGGATTAATAATATCTTTATGATTATATCGATTTAAATAGTATTATCAAGGTTTATCGGGCTTTACGAAGGTCAACCGGCCGCGGCCGCGCTGGATGGTAATCCCGCCCGGCCAGGTAACCGCCGGGCCTTTGCTCCCCTGTTTCAGCGCCTCTTCCACCGCGCGGACGTGCGCCCGGGTAAGCTGGCGGGTGTTCCCGGTGAGATCCTGATAGATTTTCCTCAGCACCATGCTTCGCAATGCGGCGGATTCCGTCATAAAAACGGCGATGTCTAAATCAATCTTTCCCCTGGTCTCATCGAATTTACAGGTGCGGCTGAAGCAATGTGCCGTCTGCTGACGCATAAAAATATAATCCCAGGCGGCGGTATGGCTCAGGTTGATCAGCGCGTCATCGATCTGTGGATTATAGTCCTTGCGAAGGAGCGGTAATAGCTTGTGACGGACCCGGTTTCTGAAGAAATCCAAGTCCTTGTTGGTCGGATCGTTCCGGAAGGTGTGTTTCCCCTTTTCCAAATAGGTGAGCAGTTCGTCCTTCGGTATTTCCAGCAACGGTCTGAGAAAAATGACGCCGTCCAGGTTAACGCAAGCGCCCATGGCTTGCAGCCCCTGGATACCCGTCCCGCGGATAATGCGCATAAGTACGGTCTCGGCCAGATCATCCTTCGTATGGGCGACGGCCACTTTATGCGCGCCGATTTTATCCACGATCTTCCTGAAAAACTTGATGCGTGCTTCCCGGGCCCGTTCCTCGGCCGAACCCTTGGCCGACTTTGCCCCCTTCGCTCGGGCACGGCCTACGCTGAAGGACAATCCCAGGTTGCGTGCCTGCCGGCGGACAAATTCTTCATCATCGTCCGCCGAATCCCGCCAGCGGTGATTGTAATGCGCGACGTGCAATTGAATTCCGAGGTCATGCCGAAGCTCGTAAAGCAAATGCAGCAGAGCCATGGAATCAGGCCCGCCGGAAACGCCGATGACGATGGAATCTCCCGGTCGTACTAGTTCGCATTCCTGGATGTGTGTGAGCAGACGTTTGGCCAGCGCCATGGCGGCTACAGCCCCTGCAGCCCGCGTTTTTCGCGGCGGGCTTCCTGGTAGGCGGCGCGCAGTTCCTTGGAATATTTGGTGTTCGGCGGGCGGATCTGCAGGTGAGCGAAACCCTGCCGCAGGATCTCGGCGTTGACAAAGGTGCCGTCGTCGATCAAAAAAACATAGGCCAAGGTTTGATCTTCGTCGTTCTTCTTGGTGCTGTCGAATTCGAGCCGGACGTGTTTGCCGTCCAGCAGTTCCCGCGCGAAGTTGTATGCCTTTTCCTCTAAGGGGACCTCAACGTCGACGTCGGGTTTGACGGGGAATCCGTAGCTGTCGTACTCGGTGTCGACTTTTTTGTGCCGCGGCGCTTCCGGGGCCTTGAGGCCGATCAGGCGGATGATCTCTTTTTCATTGTGCGCGTTTTTGATCGTAAAATGATGGGCGCTGCGCACCTCGGTGATCAGGACGTCCGCGTAATCGTCGTTGTTCTTAAAAAAGAGATCGAAGTCGGACTCGGCCCGCATCGGTGTGCCGGCCGCCAGGATTAGCATTGCCAGGAGGACGGTTTTCTTCATGTCGGGAAAGGGATGATGGTAGCGGGGGAGAGACTTGAACTCTCGACCTTTCGGGTATGAGCCGAACGCTCTAAACCAGCTGAGCTACCCCGCCAAAATTTGGTGAAAAATTTCTCTGGATTGTACGTGAAAGACGGAGAAATATCAAGTCCTTTCTCCGGAAGACCGGCTACTGGTAGAAGATTATGTAGAGCAGGACGGCGGAGACGATCAATGCCAGGATGTAGTAATCATTATAAAACAGAAAGTCCCGGGCGCGTTCCCCGGAGGTGTATTCGAACTGGATATCTTCGCTCTCTACGTCTCCGGTGTTGCGCAGGGCAAGGACTTCGGACTTCTTCAGCCGCAGAAATTTATCGGCGATTTTATAGGCCTGCAGCTTGCGCTGCTGGATAAGGTCCATCACCTTTTTTTCGGAGATCCCCAGCAATTGGGCTGTCTCCCTCACGGAAACAAATTGTGTCGTGGTTGACATGGTGGTACTTCCTGCCCGTTACGGGTTCCTATCAATCGACTTTGCCTGACGCGGCCCATTCGTCGATCGTGCCGCGTTCAAATTTCCAGGTCTTGCCGTGCTTACGCGCCGGAATTTTGCCGGCATTGGCCAAGGCCTCGATTTCCTGCAGGTCGATCTCCAGATACTTGGCGACCTCGTCGATACCGAGCAGATCGCCGGTGTCTTCATACAGGCCGGCCATTTGGCAGTTGCCCTGAAAAATCGCCCCTTCCACAATATTCAGTTTGGGTGTCCTGATGTCACCGGTAAGGACGGCTGTTGGCATCAGCACGAGCATGACATTGGCCACGATGTCGCCGTTCACCTTGCCGGCGATCACGATATTGTCGCCGGTGATATTGGCGTTCACACTGCCGCCGCTGCCGATGGTCAGGGTCCCCTTGGTCTCGAGGCTTCCGGTAAATTCACCGTTGATCTTCAGGTTGACGGGATCGTTGAAGCTGAGCGATCCTTGCATCTGGGCGTTGATCTCGATCGATTTGTCTTCACTTTCCTGCTTGTTTACTGCTTTGCGTCCCAATGCCATACTGCCCCCTTTTTCCCTTAATTCTTGTCCGACATCTTGTTGTAGATCAATTTTTCCAGCTGTAACACGGCTATTAATATAACGATCACCGTCACGGTGGTGAGTACGGCTGCGGAATAATGTCCGCATCCCACGGCAATGCCGATCCCCGAAACGACCCACAGCGACGCGGCCGTGGTCAACCCGTGTACGGAACTGCCGGCGCGCATGATGGCCCCGGCGCACAAAAAGCCGATCCCCGTCACGACTCCGGTAATGAGCCGGCTCGGATCCATGGGCACCCGGCCTTCGAATTCCTGTTGCAGAAAGAGTGCCGTCAGAGTGAATAGGGTCGATCCGACGCCGACCAGGAGGTGCGTGCGCAGTCCGGCACCTTTATGCTTGAACTCGCGTTCGAGACCGATGCAACTGCTGAGCATCAGCGAAAGAATGATTTTGAAAAGTTCTTCGATAACGGTTTGGTCCATACCGGGGTCCGCCAAGATGCTATGCTTGATGCATCGCCAGTCCGGCGATCATAGCCGCGTTGTCGAGACATAAGGGCATGGGTGGAAAATGAACTTTAATTCCGCCTATTTTACCACGTTCAATCAACTTGTGGCGTAAACTTTTGTTAGCGGCTACGCCGCCGCCCACCAATAGCGTGCGGCATTGATGGTGTCGGCAGGCGTCGAGGGCCTTGTCGGCCAGATTGTCAGTGACACTGTCCTGAAAGGCAAAGGCAACTTCCGCGACTGCGTAGTCATCATCCCCGGCGTGTTCATTTTTGTGGTACAGAACGGCTGTTTTGATCCCGCTGTAGCTAAAATCTAATGTATCAGGCATCTTCGCGCATGTAAATTTAATTGCGCTTTTTTTGGCCTCGGCGGCCTTCTTTTCGATTGCCGGGCCGCCCGGATAGCCGAGTCCGAGCACCCGTGCCACCTTGTCAAAGGCTTCACCGGCCGCATCGTCCCGGGTCTGGCCGATCAATCTGAACTGGCGGGGATTGCGGACATGATACAGGCTCGTATGGCCGCCCGAAACCACCAGGCCGATGGCCGGCAGTTCCGGAGCCGGCGACCGGTCTCCGGGATCACGCAGAAAATTGGCATAGAGATGGGCCTGGATGTGATCGATTTCGGTGAGCGGTTTGCCAAGACGGGCCGCGTAGGCGCGGGCAAAGGATTTGCCGACCAGCAGCGATCCGATCAAACCGGGATAGCCGGTGACGGCAACGGCCTGCAGCTGCTGCTCGTTGATCTGTGCCCGGTGCAATGCTTCCTCGACCACCGCTGAAATGCAGGTCAGCTGACGGCGCGAGGCGATTTCCGGGATGATGCCACCGTATTTGCTGTGTTCCCGCAGACTGGAGACCACCACATTGGACAGGACCGTGCGACCGTCTTTGACCACCGCCGCGGCGGTTTCGTCACAGGAGGTTTCGATGCCAAGGATGTTCATGGGCGCTAAAGATTCTTACTGCGCGCTGTGAGCGAGATTATCCGCGTCCTTGTCGGTGGTGTCTTCTTCCGGCTTTTCGAAGGACCTGTACACGCGGATCCCTTTGATGACGCTGATGGCGGCCTGTACCTGATTATCTTCCAGCAGGCGTTGGCGCAGCTCACGTTCTTGCTTGGAGAGTTTCACCGACTCGGGATCTTCGCTTTCTTTTTCTTCGAGGTCATCGAAGACCCGTTCCACGTTGCGCTGATTGAGTTCCATCTCATTTTCTTGTTTTTCCTCGGTCGGTTCTTTGTACTTCACGACAATGTCCGGTGTGATCCCCGTGCCGTGAATCGAAACCCCCGAAGGCGTATAGTACTTGCTGGTGGTAAGGCGTAGACCGGAGCCGTCCGGCAGCGGGATGACCGACTGAACGGATCCCTTTCCGAATGACTGCTCCCCGACGATAATGCCGCGTTTATTGTCTTTAACGGCACCGGCGAGGATCTCACTTCCGGAGGCGCTTCCCTCATTGATCAGGATGACCAGCGGCCAGTCGATAAGGTGGGACGTGTTGGTAGATTGAGTCTCGGTATTTTGCGAGCGGCGGCGTCCCTTGGTGGATACGATCAGTTCGCCTTTGGGCAGGAACTCCTCGGTGATTTTAATGGCCACGTTCAACAACCCGCCCGGGTTATTGCGCAGGTCGAGAATCATGCTGTCCGCGCCTTGTTCTTTCAATTCATCGAGGGCCTTCCGGAAGTCCTTGGCGGAATCCTCACGGAATTCAGCCAGACGGATATAACCGATATTGTCGGTCAGGATCTGGGTTCCCTTGACGTCCTGAATACGGATGATTTCCCGGGTGATCTTGAATTCGAGAATCTTGAATTCCTTTTCCCGCAGGACCGTGATGTTAATATCGGTTCCAGGCTTGCCGCGCAGCAATTTAACCGCGTCGCTGAGGGTCATGTCCTTGGTCAGTTCGTCCTCGATTTTGACGATGAGATCACCGGCCTTGATGCCGGAATCCCACGCGGGGGTCCCTTCGATAGGTGTGATGACGGTCAAAATTCCGTCGCGGATGGAGATCTCAATACCCAAGCCGCCGAACTTTCCCTGGGTTTCCGTCTTCAGGTCCTTGTATTCATCGGGATCGAGAAACTGGCTGTGCGGGTCGAGCGTGGCGAGCATGCCCCGCAACGATCCGTAAATCAGATCCTTGGGCGACTTCTCTTCCACATAGTCCGCCTGGATCGTTGTCAGCGTGTAGCTGTAAAGTTCGATTTGCGAGTACAGATCATCCTTGGTTTTGCGGCTGATCTGTGAAACCGCCAACGTCGTCAGAGAAAAAAACGAAACGATGGTAGCGATAACGATAATGAATTTCTTACCCATCACTTAGCCTCCTTGTTATCAATTCCCGGATCATCTTGGGATTGGCCTTGCCTTGTGTTTTTTTCATGGCTTGTCCGACCAGGAATCCGATCGCCTTCTCCTGTCCGGATTGTATTTGTTCTACCACTTGCGGATTGTCGGTGACCAAGGCGTCGACGATCCCTTCCAGCTCCCCTTCGTCGGATACCTGGGCCAGGCCTTCCTCCTCGATGATGGCTGTCGCGTCTTTGCCGCTGTCCAGCATCTTCAAAAAGACATCCTTGGCCACGAGGTTGCTGATGGTTCCGTCGTCGACTTTCATGATCAAGTCGGTTAATCGTTCGGGTGTCATACCGAGCTGCGCAATCGTTGTCTTTCGTTCATTAATGGCCTGCAGGACGCTGCCGTTGAGCCAATTGCAGATCTTTTTATAGTCATCGTAGATTCCAGCGCACGTTTCGAAAAAGTCCGCCATGCCGCGGTCCTGAATGATGATGCCGGCATCGTATTCAGTCAGGGCATAATCTTTCAAGAAACGTTGGAACTTGGCCTCGGGCAGTTCCGGCAGTGCCGCCCGGGCGGCCTCGATTTCGCTGTCCGCAAGCGTGAACGGGACAAGGTCGGGATCGGGAAAGTACCGGTAATCATGTGCTTCCTCCTTGGACCGCATCGACGCGGTGCGCAGTTTGCTCTCGTCCCACAGCCGGGTTTCCTGGACTACTTTTTCACCGGCCAGCACGACTTTGTGTTGACGCGAGATTTCGTATTCCAAGGCGGCGCGGACCGCCTTGAATGAGTTCATGTTTTTCAATTCGGTCTTGGTGCCGAAGGCGGTGCTGCCTGCCGGCCGGATAGAGACATTGGCGTCACAGCGCAGGCTTCCCTTTTCCATGTCGCAGTCGGAAACATCGAGATATGAGATCGCCAGTTTGAGGTTCTGCAGATAGTCGTACGCCTCCTGGGGATCACGCAAATCCGGCTCCGAGACGATCTCGAGTAACGGTGTCCCGGTCCGATTGAAATCTACAAGGCTGGCATCTTCCGCGTGCACGAGTTTGCCCGCGTCTTCTTCCAAGTGGGCCCGGGTGATCCCGATTTTCTTGAGCTCTCCGTCGCCTACCGGAATATGCAGGTGGCCGCCGTAACAGATCGGCATGTCGAATTGGGAAATCTGATAATTCTTCGGGCAGTCCGGATAGTAATAATTTTTCCGGTCAAATTTAATGTAACGGTTGATCTCACAGTTTAAGGCCAGCCCGATGCGCACCGCGTAGCGCAAGGCCTCCCGGTTGACCACCGGAAGCGATCCCGGCAGCCCCATGCACACCGGGCACACGTTGGTGTTGGGCGCCGAACCGAAAATATTCCGGCAGCCGCAGAACATCTTAGTTTGCGTGGAGAGCTGCACGTGAACTTCCAATCCGATAACGGTTTCAAATTCTGTCTGGCTGCCGGACGTCATTTAGAGCTCCACTCTCTTGGTGTGCCAGTCGGTATTCTGCTCATAGGTGTAGGCGACCCGGAAGAGCATTTCTTCGTCGAAGGCCTTGGTGACGATCTGCAGACCGATGGGCAGACCTTCGCCGGAAAAACCGCACGGCATCGATACGGCCGGCATGCCGCTGAGGTTGGCCGGAATCGTAAAAATGTCGGACAGGTACATGGCCAGCGGATCCGCGGACCGCTCGCCGATCTTAAAGGCGGTTGTCGGTGAAGTCGGTGTAATGATCGCATCGACCTGTTCGAAGGCCCTCTCCAGATCGTTCTTGATCAGCGTGCGTACTTTCAAGGCGCGCAGATAATACGCATCGTAGTAGCCCGACGACAAGGCGTAGGTCCCCAGAATGATCCGCCGCTTGGTCTCCGGACCGAAGCCGGCGTCGCGGGTCTCTTCATACATATCGACCAGCGGATTTTTGCGTGTCTCAGGCGGCCGCCGGCGCTGGCCGTATTGGACGCCGTCAAAGCGGGCCAGATTGCTGCTCGCCTCGGCCGTGCCCACGATGTAATAAGTGGCCACCGCGTATTCGGTGTGCGGCAAAGAGACATCCACGAAGGTCGCGCCCTTGTCCTGAAGAACGGTCTTGACCTGCTCGATGGCGGACTTTACCTCCGGGTCCATCCCGTCCACAAAATATTCCCGGGGCATGCCGATTTTTAATCCCTTTACGTCATTGACCAGTGCCCGTGTGTAGTCCGGAACCGGCACATCGGCGCTTGTGGAATCGAGCGGATCGTGGCCGGCGATGATGTTCAGTAACAAGGCGTTGTCGGTCACGTCCTTGGTGAACGGGCCGATCTGGTCCAGACTGGAGGCAAAGGCGATCAGGCCGTAGCGTGACACACGGCCGTAGGTGGGTTTCAGTCCGACCACGCCGCAAAATGCGGCCGGCTGCCGGATGGAGCCGCCGGTGTCGGAGCCGATCGCCCAAATGGCCTCATTGGCGGCCACGGCGGCCGCGGATCCCCCGCTGGAACCGCCCGGCACCCGATCCAGTCCCCAGGGGTTCCGGGTGACACCGGATGACGAATTCTCCGTGGAGGATCCGAAGGCAAATTCGTCCATGTTCGTGTTGCCGATCAGGACCGCGCCGCTCTCCTTCAATTTACGGATCACGGTCGCGTCGTACGGCGAGCGGAATCCCTTGAGGATGTGCGAGGCGCAGGTCGTTTCCAAATCCTCCATGCACATGTTGTCTTTGATCGCGATCGGTATCGGTTGTGTCCCGCTATAGTCGGCTGATTCCGCGGGATTCACGCGCAAATAGGCATGGACCTTGTCGTCGTGTTCATTGATCTGGCCCAGGACCGATTGGTGGATTTCGGCCGGTGTGGTTTGCCCGTCTTTAAGCAGGTCGAGGAGATCGTGAGCGGTGCGTTCGTGGAGTTTCATTCAATGACCTTGGGAACTTTAAAGGCGCCATCGCGCTGTTCGATGGCAATGGCCAGGGCCTTGTCATGCGGGAGCGAGGGTTTCACTTCATCAGGACGAAAGACATTTTTCAGGGAGAGGGCGTGGCTGGTCGGTTCTACCGCGGAAACATCCAATTCCTTCAATTTATTGATGTAACCGATAATCTTCTCGAGGTCATGCTGCAGCCGGCCGACTTCCTCTTCCTTCAGATGAATACGGGCCAGGGCAGCCACATAGCGGACATCCTGATCGGTGATAATACTCATAATATACTTATTCTCTAATATTAATAAAATGAAGAACCTATCGTAACACCAATTAAGGCAAAGCTCAAGCGGAAACTACGGCAGCCGGGCCCGGACATCGTCGCTGAGCGCCTCCGGTTTGAAATCCCGGCTCAGGTAGACCAGACGCACATCGGCGGTGACCAGATGGCGTCCGTCCTGGGCGTGATAGATGTCCTGCCGGAAATGGATCTGGGCGGCGGTGATCCTGGTTATTTCGGCCGTCACGCGGATCCGGTCGCCGTACCGGGCCGGGGACTTGTACTTGACGTGGCACTCGATAACGGCGTAAAAAAAGTCTCCGTGGGGCGAAATCCCCCGCTCTACCAGGTATTCGGTACGGGCTTCCTCCAGAAACTTCAGATAGTTGGCGTAGTAAACCACTCCGCCCGCGTCCGTATCATGATAGTAAATCGTCTTTTCCATTGTGCTCCATTCGTTTACGACAATTCGTCTGTCGTTTTTTAGCATTCTTCAGGGCCGCTGTCAAGGGGCGGGACCCCGCAAAACGTTGAAATCACGAAAAAATTATGCTCCAAAAAAGATTTTATGATACGATATTAGCACATCAACCTAAACCCTTGACCACAGGCAACCTGCGACCACCAACGATGAGTGTAAAAACGGCCAAATTTACCGGAAAAGAAAAAAGGCTCCATCCGCGGTGGGATATCGAAAACCGTGTTTTTTTCCGCCGCGAAAGCAATCCTGACGAGCATCTCGCCTATACTAAAGACCTGAGCTGTACCGGAACCTGTATTCTCACCAAGGAAAAGGTCCGTTTGGGCCAAACCCTCAAAATCAGCATATATCTTTCCGAAGCCGAAACTATCACCCTTTCGGCAAAAGTGATGTGGATGCGCAAAGCCGATGATTTGTTCTGTGTGGGCATCCACTTTGTGGATATCACTCAGGATGAGCAAACCTTCATCCTTCAGCACGCCTACGAATTAAATCATGACACCGTGGTTAATCACTGGTTTCGTGACTGGAACGGCTAGTTCCCCGCCTCGTCAATCTGTCTGAATATTCTCACAAAATCTTCGATCGACAATGTTTCGGCCCGGGCCTCCGGTTTGATCCGGCACGCGCATAATTTGTTCCGCAGTTCCTCTTTGGCACCGGCGTAAGGCAGCGCATTGATCAACGTCTTTCGACGCTGGGTGAAAGTTTGCTGCACAAAGCGGAAGAAGCGTGATTCATCCGGTAGGCGGAATCGCGGAGAGCGAAAGTCCATGCGGACAAAACAGGAATCTACCTTGGGTACGGGAAAAAAGGCCGTGCGCTTGATCGAAAACAAAACTTTAATTTCGGCGTAAAACTGCGCGAACACCGACAAGGATCCGTAGATCTTGTTTCCCGGCGCCGCCGCCAACCGTTCGCCGAATTCCCGCTGGACTGTCAGAAAGAACGTGCGTATCCGTGAGCGATGCGCGATGGCATATTCCACGATCGGCGTGGATATATTGTAGGGGATATTTCCAACGAGTATGATCTTCTCTCCCGGCGGCAGCGCGTAGGTCAGGATGTCGGTCTGCGAGATGGTGACAGGTTGGCCGGCCAATTCCTGACGCAGATAGTCGGCCATCCGCGGGTCCTTTTCGACCAAAAACAGGCGGCCGGCCTGTCCGGCCAGCGGCTTCGACAATACGCCCTTCCCCGGTCCGATCTCCACAACCGTATCGGAATCGCGCACGTCGCAGGCCCGCACAATACGGTCGCGTACCGCCGGACTGATGAGGAAATTCTGGCCGAACGATTTTTTCGGAGCCGGGCCCGGCCGGCGGGAGCGTGGTGTCATGACTCAACCCAGTTCGCATGCCACCCGGATCGCCGCGATCATCGACGCCGGATCGGCCATGTCTTTTCCGGCAATGTCGAATGCCGTACCGTGGGCCGGAGAGGTCCGGACAAACGGGAGTCCGATCGTCAGATTGACTACCGAATCGAAGGCCAGTGTCTTGACCGGAATCAAACCCTGATCATGGTACATCGCCACCACGCAGTCGTAGTCAGCAAGCCGGGACGGGATAAACAGGGTGTCGGCGGCAAACGGTCCGGTCGCAGTGATGCCGCCGCGCCGGGCACGCGAAAGGGCCGGCCCAATGACCGTTTTTTCCTCTGTTCCCATCCGGCCGCTTTCTCCGGCATGCGGATTCAGGCCGCACACAGCGATGCGCGGCCGGCGGATACCGAAATGAGCCTTGAGGGCCCTGTCGACAAGTCGGATGGCGGTCAGAACCGCCTCGGTTGTGACGGCCTTGGGGACGTCCTTCAGCGGGATGTGCCGGGTGCAGATGATCGTGCGCAGCGGTCCGTTGACAAACATCATGCCCACCTCCGCGGTGTCAAAAGCCTCGGCCAGGAATTCGGTATGGCCGATGAAACTGCTCTTGGACAGCATGATGGCCTCTTTGGATACCGGTGCCGTGACCAGGGCGTCGATGCGCCTGGACTTCAATAGATCCACCGCGGCCTCCAAATACCGCAGGGCTGCCCGGCCATTAACTACCGAAGTCTTGCCGATCCGGGCTCCGCCCGCGCCGAGTCCGTCAACAAGGTATCGGCTGACAGCAGTGCTGCGCGGCAATGCACACGCCGCTTCATCACCGATCACCACAAAATTCGCCAGACGCCGTACGGCGGACCTGGACAGCGCCTTGGCAACGACTTCCGGGCCGATACCGCCCGGATCGCCGAGGGTGATTCCGATGACCCTACTGTTTGATTTCGATGTAGGCATCCTGCTTGAGCTCTTCCATCCAGGCGAGGTACCGTTCGCGGAATTTGGTGTTGTAGATTTGCTGGGTGATTGCGCTTTCCACGTCTTCCAGCGGGGCGAGATTGGCGGTGAACTTTTGAGTCACCTTAAAGAGGTAGAAGCCGATGTCAACTTCAAAGACGTCCGAGACCTCTCCCTCTTTCAGATGAAAGACGACCTTTTCCAGCTCCGGGAGAAGCTGGCCGCGTTCGACCATGCCCAACGACGAGGCCTTGGAATATTTTTCGGCGACCATGGAGAAGTCCATGCCGTTCTCGATCATGATGCGGGCCACCTCGGCGTCCTTCGCGGCTGCCTCCTTGTCCTCATCGAAGGGGATAAAGATCGACTCGACGTTGATCCTTTCCTTCTGCATAAATTTGTCGATGTTTTGCTGGTAGAAGTTGGTGACTTCGGCGGGATTGACGTATATTTTGGACTTGATCTGATTTTCGATGACAAAGGCGATTTTGAGCTGATCGCGGATCTTATTTTCCACATCCGTCATGGTTGCCCCGTTCTTGACGAGCGCGTCGTTGAAGGCCTGCTCCGAGGGATAGCGCTCGATGAGCGATTCGATCTTCTGGTCGACGATCCGGTCTTTGACGGCCAGCCCCATGTCATTGGCCTTGCTCAACAGCAACTTGTCTTCGACAAGTTTCTTAAGGCCGTTGATTTCCAGATCGAGCATGACCTGATCGATCTCCTCCTGGCTCTTGCCCTCGGCGACCAGGGCTGCATAGGTAGCCTTGACGTACTCCCGCAGATCACGTAAGGTCACCAATTCGTCGTTGACGATCGCCAGAATGGCATCGTCCAGCGCCGCTGCCGGCGGTGTCATGACCGTAACGTTTAAAGCGAGAAAAATGGCGGCAGCCGTAAAAAATGTTTTATGTCGTCGTTGCATGATGCTGCTCCTTGCTGGACTTTTTCAAATTTTCAACGGATTCCTTGAGTAACCGGCAGTAGAGGTCGAATCCGATACTGGCAATGTATCCGGACTGCTCGGGCCCGAGGAGATTCCCCGCTCCCCGGATTTGCAGATCTTCAAAGGCGATATGAAATCCCGCGCCCAAGCCGCTGAATTTCTTGATGGCCTCAATCCTGTTTTTCGCATCAGTTGACAGGATGCTCGCCGGCGGCACGATCAGATATGTGTACGCCTTGACCGTTGAACGACCGACCCGGCCGCGCAGCTGGTGCAATTCGGAGAGGCCGAAGCGGTCGGCGCGGTTGACGATGAGCGTATTGGCATTGGGGATATCAATCCCGGAGCCGATGATCGTGGTGCAAACCAAAATGTCGATCGCCCCTTCCAGAAAGGCCAGCATGATGTGCTCCAGCTCTTTTGGGGCCATCTGGCCGTGACCGACCGCTATTTTGGCTTTAGGGCATAATTTCTCTACTATTTTAGCAATCTGCGCGATATCTTCAACGCGATTGTGCAGAAAAAAGACCTGGCCTTTGCGCCGTAACTCGCGTTGCAGGGCCTTTTGGATGGCCTCTTCGTCGAATTGCATGACCTCGGTTACCACCGGGATCCGCTTCTGGGGTGGTGTGGAGATCACCGACATATCCCGGGCGCCGGTGAGGGCCATATGCAGGGTGCGTGGAATCGGCGTGGCGGTCAGGGTCAGCACATCCGCCAGCAGCCGCATGTGTTTGAGCTTCTCCTTGGCTGTGACCCCGAAACGTTGTTCTTCGTCAATGATGATCAGGCCCAGGTCCTTAAAACCGATATCTTTGGAGATCAGCCGGTGCGTGCCGATGACAATGTCGACTTTACCCTCTATGCAGTCGCGGACAATCGCCTCCTGCTCGGCCTTGCTGCGAAAACGGCTGAGCATGGCCACCTTGACCGGAAAATCCTTCAGCCGCGTGTTGAAATTATAAAAATGCTGTTCCGCCAGGATGGTGGTCGGGACCAGGACCGCGACCTGCCTGTTGTCCATGACCGCCTTGAACGCCGCGCGCAGGGCGACCTCGGTCTTCCCGTAACCTACGTCACCGCATAGCAGCCGGTCCATCGGCGTTGTCGATTCCATGTCCGTCCGGACATCGATCATGGCCTTGACCTGATCCTCGGTCTCCTGAAACGGAAAGCCTTTTTCGAACTCCCGCTGCCACTCGGTATCCTTGCTGTAGGCGTGTCCCTTCAGGCTGGCCCGCATCGCCTGAATATGCAGCAGTTCGGCGGCGAGCCGTTGAAGACGCTTCTGGATTTGCGCCTTGATCCGGATCCACTCCCGGCTGCCCAGTTTAAACAGCCGCGGAGGTTTTTTGTTAAAGCTGATATATTTTTGGACGAGGCGCACGTCGTGCTTCGGCACCAGGAGCCGGTCACCGCCCTGGTATTCTATGACGAAGTGCTCCTTCTCAGTGTGGGCCAGCTGGACCTTTTCCACGCCGAGATACTTGCCGATGCCGTGTTGAGAATGAACGACATAATCCCCCTTGTCGATATCGACAAAGTTTGTCAGGGGGATGTCTTCGGAGAAAACCGCTTCTTTCCTACGTTCTTTAAACGGCAGCAGGATGATGATTTTGTGCTGCCAGATCGACTTGCCCGAGATCATGTTGTAGCTGGCGATCTGACGTATTTCGTCGTCGTCGAAATCGATGCGGACCGGTCCGTCGAAATTGACCGGATAAATATCGATGATCTCTCCGCGCCTGGCAAACTCGCCTTCCGCGGACGGTTTTTTTACCTTGGTGTAGTGGTAGGCGACAAGGTTATTGAGGATGATCTCGGGGTCGATGGTCTGGCCGACAAACAATTCAAACGACTTAAACATGGCGCGCTATCCATACGAAACATCCGTTACTTTTTCTTTTTGGTCTGGGATTCCCAGGCCAGCACCAGGGGTGAGGCGATGAAGATTGTCGAATAGGTCCCCGCGACAAAACCGATCAACAGGGTCAGGGCGAAGGTGTTGAGGACCTCTCCTCCCTTGAAGTAGAGCGAACAAACGACCAATAAAGTCGTGAGGGTGGTCAGGATGGTCCGGCCCAGGGTCTGATTGATACTCGCGTTGATAATGTCGGCCAGCTTCTTCTTGCCCTTCACCGCCATGTTCTCGCGGACACGGTCATAGATGATGATCGTGTCGTTGATGGAGTAACCGGCGATGGTTAACAGGGCCGTGACCACCAGCAAATCTACCTGGCGATTGAGCATGACCAACAGTCCCAACGTGATGAACACATCGTGCAGCAGGGCGATAATCCCGGCGGTGGCGAAATCGAAGTGATGAAAACGGAAACCGACGTATATGAGGATGCCTCCCAGGGCGAAAAAGATCGCCATGAGCGCCGCGCGGATCAAGGCTTTTCCGACGACAGGTCCCACAGCTTCCACCCGCAGCATTTGAACCTTCTGCCCGGGAAAGGCCTTTGTCAGGGCCGTTGTGATACTGCCTTCCACCGATTCGCTTCCCTGTTCTCCTGTATCGATGGTAGCCGTTCGGATGATAACATTCTCTCTGTGCTGTTCGAATTGCTGGATAACCGCATCCGAGTATTTGGTGTCGGCCAGGGCTTGGCGGACCAGGTCGACCTGGATCGGCTTATCGAATTGGTATTCCTGGAATTGACCGCCGGCGAAGTCGATCCCGTAAGCGGCATCCTTCTTTTGGATAAGCGCGACCACGCTGGCGACGGCAAGTACTCCTGATATGACGAAGCAAATGAAACGCTTGGAAACAAAGTCAATGTTGGTATCCGTGAAGAAACGCAACATTTTAAGCTTCTTAATGAGTTTAAGGTGCAGCGCCAGCTCAAAGAAGGTACGGGTCACATACAGGGCAGTAAAAAGACTGGCCACCAGACCGATGGACAGGGTGACGGCAAAGCCCTTGATAGGGCCGGAACCGAATTGAAACAGCATGAAGGCTGCGATCAGGGTCGTGGTGTTGGAGTCGACGATCGCCTTCAGGGCCTTGTCGAATCCGTTATGAACCGCCCCGGCCAGATTGCGGCCGCCGAGCAGCTCTTCGCGGATACGTTCGTTGATCAGGACGTTTGCGTCGACCGCCATCCCCATGGTGAGGATGATCCCCGCGATACCGGGGAGGGTTAATGTCAACTGTGACGCCGGCAGTGTCGCGTTCAGAAAACCGGCGATCCCGAAAATCAGCAGGATATTGACTGCCAACGCGAAACAGGATAGCACTCCGGCGGCAAGGTAGTAAAAGAGCATGAACAGAAAAACGAGGACTCCCCCCATAACCGCGGCGGATATCCCGGCGATGATCGAGTCTTCCCCGAGCAACGCGCCCACGGTGCGCTCTTCTTCAATATGCATGTCCACCGGCAATGCCCCGGAACGTAACGACAAAGCCAGCAGCTGCGCCTCCTCAAATGTGAAGTTGCCTGAAATCTGGCCGTTCCCGCCGAGAATCGGTTCATTGATGACCGGTGCGGATAAAACCTGGTTATCCATAACGATCGCCAGCCGACGGCCGACGTTCTTGCGGGTGATGTCGGCAAATTTCTTCGCGCCGACACTGTCAAACGACATTGAAACAATCGGCTGATTCCCTTGGTCAAGATTGGGCTGGGCGTCTTTGATATTTTCCCCGTCCAGAATGGAATCCGCTTCAAGCAAGACCGGATCATTTTCATCGCGGGTATACCTCAGGACATAGCCTTTGGGGATGGTGCCTTCCAGGGCCTTGTTGACCAGCGCGGGATTATCCGAGACCATATGAAATTCCATCTTGGCCGTGGTTCCGATCAACTGATGAGCCTTTTCACGATCGGTGATCCCGGGTAATTGCACCATGATCTGGTCGTCACCCACCTGTTGAATGACCGTTTCCCCCACGCCCATGCCGTCGATGCGGTTGCGCAAGATCTCGATGGCGCGGGGAACAGCATCTTTTTGGGCGTTATTCTGCGGCTGTTCGGCATCCTTAAAAAGCGGCAGGGCCTTTTGCATGACATCGGCGCCTAGTATTTCAGTCAGCTTTCGAGAGTCCGTTTTGTAGTCTACGGTGAGGCGGATTTTCTCCGACACCTTCGTTTTCTCGGCAAGTTTAGCTTTCAGAAGTTTTTGCGAGAATTCGTTCCAATCCAGGCCTGCTTCGGTTACGTCCGAGTTGGATATCGTCCTGGCATCAGATTCAACCTGAAGGACGAGGTGCATACCCCCGGCCAAGTCGATACCCTTGGTAAACGGGTAGAACCACGCTAATAGACCGGAGGCGATAATGACACCTGCCACCGTCAATAACTTGTTACGTAACTCCTTTTTCATGATACTCCTGCCTGTATTGAAGAAAGATCTATTTGACCACCGCTGAGATGGCTTCCTTGTCCATTTCGATCTTAACGTTATCGGCGATCTTCATCATCACCGTTTTGTCCTTCACATGAGTGATGACACCGTGGATACCGCCGGCCGTGACGACTTTGTCGTGCTGCTTAAGTTCTTCGATCATCTTTTTTTGCTGCTGCTGCTTGTCTTTCTGCGGTTTGATCAGCAGAAAGTAAAAGATGGCAAAGATGATCAGGTAGGGAATAATCGGTGTGGCCAACAGGGGATTTGCCGCTTGTTCGGTGCCCATGGGGGTCCTTTCGCTACGCCGATTGAGATGAGGCTTTTTTAGACTTCTTGACCAGCGTGCGGACCGTATCCGACATTGAGGCCCCGTTGTCCAGCCACTTCTGCAGTTTTTCGTAGTTCACGCCGATCACGGCCGGATTGCGGGCCGCGTCGTAGTGACCAATGATTTCGAGGTTGCGGGAGTCGCGACCCTTATTGCGGCTCATCGCCACAATGCGGTAATTGTACCGAGATTTGGATACCTTGCCTGCTCGCTGTAAACGAATGCGTACTTCCATGCTTTTGTCTTCTCCTTATAATTGTTGGTGCGCTAACTCAATGGCCATAATCTGCGCCTTGGCCTTGTTCATCGTTTCCTGAAATTCCTTCTTGGGAACGGAATCGGCGACGATTCCGGCTCCGGCCTGAATGTAGGCCTTCCTATTGTGTGTCACAATGGTGCGGATGGTGATGCAGGTATCCAGATTGCCTGAGAAGCTGAAGTACCCGATGCAGCCCGCGTAGGGACCGCGTTGTTCTTTCTCCAGATCTTCGATGATCTCCATCGCGCGGATCTTCGGCGCGCCGGAGACCGTTCCGGCGGGAAAGGCGGCCTGCAGGACATCGAAATCATCCATACCTTTTTTCAGTTTACCGCGGACATTGCTGACGATATGCATGACGTGCGAATACTTTTCGATCGACATGAACTCCGACAGATGGACCGTTCCCTGTTGACACACGCGTCCCAGGTCGTTACGTCCCAAATCGACCAGCATGATGTGCTCCGCTTTTTCCTTCTCATCGGCCAGCAAGTCCTCGGCCAAACGGGCGTCGTCCGCCTCGCTCTTGCCACGCGGCCGGGTCCCGGCGATCGGCCGTGTTTCCACGACACCGTCTTCGCACCGGACCAGCAGTTCCGGGGACGAGCCGATCACCTGGATGTCGCCGAATTTCAGACAGTACATGTAGGGTGACGGATTCAATGCCCGTAACGCGCGGTAGATATTAAAGGGATCGGTCTTGAGATTAACCTGAAACCTTTGCGAAAGAACAACCTGGATAATTTCTCCCGACCGGATTTGACGCTTGGCCTGACGGACCATATCCTCAAAAGTCGGCTCATCCATGTTTGAATGAATCTGTAATTCTACATTTTTTTTCCCGGTTCGTCCAATTTTATTTTTGGGCAATTCGAGGGGTTCACGCAGCTCCTTTTCCAGGTCCGCGATGGCCCGGACGGCCTGCTTGTACTTACGCCTTTTAACCGCGTCCGAGGCCCCGGGGTCCACTTCCACACAGCTGACAAGCTTGATCCGGTGCCGCAAGTGATCGAATATCACAAGTTCTTTAGCCAGCATAAGATACGTATCCGGAAGCTGCAAATCGTCGGTTGTTTTGGCGGGGATCCGCTCAAAATGGCGGACCACGTCATAGCTCAGATATCCGACCATCCCCCCGCAAAACCGTGGCAGGCCCGGGACCTGCACGAATCGGTACCGGCGCATGATATCCCGGATGACGGACAGCGGTGTCTCGTTTTCGGGCAGTTCCCCCACTGTAATATTTCCGGTGCGGCACTCGGTGATGCTGAAGTGATTGGTCTTGCTTTGCAGGACGATCTCGGGCTGGCGGGCCAGAAAACTGAAGCGGGCCACCTTCTCCTCACCTTCGACCGATTCCAGCAGAAAGGCGTAATCATCTTTGGCGGCCAGCTTGTAGTAGGCCGAAACCGGGGTGTCGAGGTCTCCCATGATCTCCTTATATACCGGGATCAGGTTGCCTTTTTTACTGAGTGCGAGAAATTCGGATTCGCTGAGCATAACGCGGTTACTCTCGTATAGGGATATGTTCCTGGTTCAGATAATCTTTGACCTGTTCAATCGGGATTTCATTGTAATGAAACACGGACGCCGCCAGGGCCGCGTCGGCCGTCGTGTCGTGAAAGACATCACGGAAATGTTCCAACTTTCCCGCCCCGCCGGAGGCGATGACCGGAATGTTGACCGCATCGCAAATGGCCCTGGTGAGCGGCAAATCATAACCGTCCTTGGTGCCGTCGGCGTCCATACTGGTCAGCAGGATTTCACCGGCACCGAGTTGTTCGACTTCCTTGGCCCAGGCCACGGCGTCCCGACCGGTCGGTGTCCGTCCGCCGTGGGTGAAGACTTCCCAGCCGCTGCCGCTTTTTTTGGCGTCGATGGCCACCACGATGCACTGACTGCCGAAGCACTCGGCCGCGCGTCTCACCAGCTCCGGGTCTTTGACCGCGGCGGTGTTGATCGAGACCTTGTCGCTGCCGGCGTTGAGCAGTTCCCGGATGTCCTCCAGGCTGTTGATGCCTCCACCCACCGTCAGCGGCATGAAAACCTGTTCGGCGGTATGCCGTACGATATCGAGTATGATGCCGCGCTTTTCATGGCTGGCTGTGATGTCCAAAAAGACGATCTCGTCTGCGCGCTGGGCGTCGTAGGTCTTGGCGATTTCGACCGGGTCGCCGGCATCGCGCAGATTAACGAAGTTGGTGCCCTTGACCACCCGGCCGTCCTTGACGTCGAGGCAGGGAATAATCCGTTTCTTCAGCATAACGCCAGCGCTTCCTTCAAATCCAGCTTGCCTTCGTAAATCGCTTTGCCGGTGATGGCGCCGATAACACCGCGTGATTCGAGGCTCTTGAGTTTCTTGATGTCGTCGATATCGGCGATGCCACCCGAGGCGATGACCGGTATGCTCGTCGCCTCCAGCAAGGCCTTCAGGCCTTCGTAGTTCGGTCCGGTGAGCATCCCGTCGCGGGCCACGTCCGTGTAAATCAGGCACTTCAATCCGAGCAGTTCGAGTTCCTTGGCGAAATCAACAGCCAGGATGTCCGATGTGTCCGTCCAGCCGAGTTTGGTCACTTTGCCGTCGATGCAGTCGAGGCTTACCGCGATCTTGTCGTTCCAGGCCGCCAGCATGTCGAGCAAAAAGGTGGTGTCCTCAACCACCTTTGTCCCGAGGATCACCCGTGAGACGCCTCCTTCGATCAACTGGGCGATGTCTTCTTTAGTCCGAATGCCGCCGCCCATTTGCACCGGTACCGGAACGGCCTGAGCGACGCGCAGGACGGTTTGTATATTCGCAATGCGGCCGGTCTTGGCGCCGTCCAGGTCAACCAGATGCAGCCAAGACGCGCCCTGGGCGACCCATTTTTTGGCCATAGCCACCGGATCGTCGGAATAATTGGTCACTTCATCGAATTTTCCCTGCAGCAGCCGGACCACCTTGCCGCCCTGGATATCAATCGCGGGAAATAATATCACGATACAGCCTCCACAAAGTTTTTAAGAATGCACAGTCCAACAGTTTGGCTTTTCTCCGGGTGAAACTGCAGACCATACACATGACCGCGGCATATCGCTGAGGCGAAGTCGATCCCGTAGTCCGTGGCCGCAGCCACGTCCCTCCCGTCAGCCGGGTCGACATAGTAGGAATGGCAGAAATAAACCTCGGAACCCTCCGCGACATTTTTAAACAGCGGACAATCCTCTTGCCGGATGTGCAACTGGTTCCATCCCATGTGCGGGACCTTGCCATGCGTGAAGCGTTTGACATGTCCCTTGATCATGCCCAGCCCGTCCGAGTTTCCCCCTTCGTCGCTGCGGTCGAACAGCAGCTGATATCCGAGGCAGATCCCCAGCAACGGAGCTCCTCCGTCGACCGCAGCCCGCAGGGCGTCGGTCAACCCCAGTTCCCGTAATCTGGTCATAGCCGGGGCCATGGCACCGACTCCGGGCAGGACGATCTTGGCGGCCGTGCGCACTTCCTGTGCATTGTCGGTGATGCGGGCTTGTGCTCCGACTTTCTCCAGCGCCTTTTGAACACTGCGCAAGTTTCCCATTCCGTAATCAATTACTGCTATCATGATTCGATTTCCGTGCGGCGGCCGTCAGGATCAGTCGATAATGCCTTTGGTTGAGGGGACCACGCCTTCCCGGCGGGGATCGATGCCGGTGGCCTGGTCCAGGGCCTGTCCCATGGATTTGAACACGGTTTCAATATTGGTGTGCAGGTCGGCGTCCGGGTTTTCGATGGTGACATTCATCGTCGCGCCCAGACCGTTGGCAAAAGATTCCAGAAAGTGCTCCAGATACTTCATGGAGTAATTCTCCTGGTCCTTTATTTTGTCGATATCGGCGCAGTTGATTTGCAGAAAACTGCGCCCGCTGATGTCGATGACCGTGCGGCCGAGGGTCCCTTCCATCGGGGAAAATCCCGTTCCGAACCGCTTGATGCCGTGCATTTCATCCAGGGCCTTGCGAAAGACTTTGCCCAGGACGATGCCGATGTCTTCATTGGTATGATGGATATCGATTTCCAGATCAGCCTTTTGCACCTCGAGATTCAAATCAAAAAAACCGTGAAAGGCGAACAGTTCGAGCATGTGATCGAGGATGCCGATTTGTGTCTTGATCCTGGTCTTTCCGGAACCGTCGATATTCAGCTCGGCGCGGATTTCGGTTTCTTTGCTTTTACGCTCCAGTGTGGCACTGCGTTCGCTCATGACGTTCCTTTCATTCAAAACGGATGTTTACCGATTCATAGTGTTTGGGCAGGCCTTCCAGCTTGGCGACCTTCTCGATATGGGGACGCATTCTCTCCAGCGCCCGGCGTGAATAGGATATCAAGTGGCTGCGCTTTTGAAAGTCATTCAGGCACAAACCGGAGAAGTAACGCGCGGTCCCCAGCGTCGGCAGGACGTGGCTCGGACCGGCGGCATAGTCGCCCAAGGCGGTCGGACTGTACGGTCCCAGGAAAATGGCTCCCGCGTGCTCGATCTTTTTGGCCACCGAGGCGGCGTTGTTGGTCATGATCTGCAGGTGTTCCGGTGCCAGGGCGTTGGTGATCCGGACGGCTTCGTCGATATTCTTGGCATAAATCCCGTAACCTTTGGAAGTCTTACGTTTGACCTGTTTAAGCAGTTGTTTCGAAGTGGTGACCAGGATCGCCAATCCGTCGAGGTGCTCGGCTTGCGCCTCCAGGTCGGCCACCACGTAGTCGGGATTGCTGTAACGGTTAGCGATGACCACCAGTTCCGACGGGCCGGCGAGCATGTCGATATCGACATAGCCGAACAACTGCCGTTTGGCCTCGGTGACATACATGTTCCCCGGACCGACGATTTTGTCCACCTTGGGGATGGATTTGGTCCCGAAGGCCGCCGCGGCAATGGCCTGTGCCCCGCCGACCTTGTATATTTCGTCGACCTTGAGCAGGTTGGCGACCGCCAGGATGTAGGGATTGATGCGGCCGTCCTTGTCGGGCGGTGTCATCAGGACGATATTCCGCACGCCGGCGACCTTGGCCGGGATGACCGTCATGTATACGGATGAAATCAGCGGGGCCGTCCCGGCCGGGATGTATACGCCGACGGTGTCCAGCGGCAGGATGTGTTCCTTCAGCAGGATTCCGTCATCGTGGCGGATCTGGGCGGGTCTGGCACGCTGTTTTTTGTAGAAGTCCGAGACATTGTTGATGATGGACTTCAGACTCGATATGAAGTCACTGGTGATGCCCTGATATGCCCCGCTGATTTCCGCCTCGGAAACCTGCAGTTCCCGTGCGGATAACGAAGCCTTATCGAACCGTTTGGTGTACTTCAAAACGGCGGCGTCGCCGTTGTCGCGCACGTCCTCGATAATTCGCCGGACCTTCTCCTCGACATGCTTTTTGCGGGCGTGCCTGTTGCGGTCGATGAGACGTTGCAGGGTTTGTCCGGTTTGCGTCAGAGTTTTCATCAAGTGTTTCCTTTAGTCAAATATTCGTTAAGTGAAGCTATGGCGTCATCGAGATTGGCTGCGTTTTTTCCGCCGGCCTGCGCGAGTTGCGGCCGGCCGCCGCCGCGGCCTTCGATCTTGTCCGCCACGATTTGAATCAATTCGTTAGCCTTCCATCCCTTAGCCACCGCGTCGTCAGGGCTGCAGATCAGCACATTGGCCCCGTCCTCGTTGCGGGCGCCGAGTATAATAAGAGATCCCGGCAATTTCTGTTTGAGATGGTCGCAGAGTTTACGCAGCAAGCCCATGTCCGCGTCTTCGAAAATCTTTTGAAAAACAGGCGCGCCGTTGTCCTTGGTTGAAACGGTGGACAACTGTGCCTCCAGTTCGCTTTTCAGCGCGTCGAACCGCACGCGTTCGAATTCCTTCTCTATATCTTTCAATTTTCTGGATTGCGCTTCCACCTTGGCGGTGACCTGATCCACAGGCACTTTAAAGCCTTTGGCCAGTTGTCGCATTTGGTCCTGCAACTGATTGAGCTGCTCCAGGGCCATGACACCGGTCGCGGCCTCGATGCGGCGAATCCCCTGGGCAATGGCTGATTCGCTGCTGATTTTAAACAATCCTATCTGTCCGGTGAAATCGAGATGGGTACCGCCGCAAAACTCCTTGGAATAATCGCCGATGCTGACGACGCGCACGGTCTTACCGTATTTTTCCGCGAAGAAAGCCAGGGCCCCGCTCTGCCGGGCGGTCTCTATGTCGAGATTCTCCACGATCACCGGATCGCAGGCGCGGATAAAGGTGTTAACGTGAGTCTCAATTTTGTCCAGCTCTTCACCCGTGATGGCCTTGGGGTGGCTGAAATCGAAGCGTAAACGGTCCGGGTCGACCAGCGAACCCTGCTGTTTAATATGCTCGCCGAGCACCCGGCGCAGGGCCGACTGCATCAGGTGCGTGGCGGTATGATTACGCATGATGGCCAGCCGGCGTTCTGTATCTACTTCCGCGGTCACGACGTCGCCGACCGAGAATGAACCTTGTGTGACTTTACCGGTGTGGATCCAGATGTCGTCGAGTTTTTGCGTATCGGTGATCCGGATCTCATTGCCTTCGTGTGAGAGCCGGCCGCTGTCACCTACCTGCCCCCCGGATTCCGCATAAAACGGCGTCTTGTCGAGAATGATTTGGAGTTCCGTGCCAGCCGGCGCGGATTCGGCGGAGTTGCCGTCGATCATAATCGACAGGATCCGGCCCACTCCGACCGTCTGTTCATAACCTTTAAAGTCGGTTTTCGGTAAGTCCGCCTGCAGGCTGCCATCCGCAAAGACGTCGCCGGTCATCTTGCTGGCAGCGCGGGATTGTTCGCGCTGCTCGCTCATCAGTTGCTCATAGACATTCATGGCCGTTTGCTGGATCCCGGCGGACACATTCTCGCTTTTCAGGATGCCTTCCATCGTCGCCAAAGTTAAGCCGTACCGGTCTTTGTAGGTAAATATATGGCGGCCGAGCGCGTCTCCATCCGACTTATTAGCCTTGACTGTCTCGAGAAACTCGGGCATGCGTTCCGTGCGCACCTTCAGAAATGCCTTTTCGACGCTGAGTACATTGTCGCAGATCATTTGTTGTTTGTCCTTGAGGTCCGGATATCCGGGGGACATGGCTGCGACGGCGGCCGGAATGAGCTTGTTGATGACCGGTTCAAGCCGGCCGCTGTGACGGACCGCGATATCGGTCATCTCCGTAATCAAGCGGCGGATCACCGAGCCGCGGTCTTTGTTGGACGGGACAACCCCGTCGCCGATCCCGATGGTCACCGCCCGCAAGTGATCGGCCAGCACATAGCGCTCATTGCGCCGTTCATTCGGCGAGTCGATCCGCACATGTTGATCAATAGCCGCGAGTATCGGCTGAAAAATGTCGGTCTCAAAATTGCTCTTTTTTCCCTGCAGTACGGCGGCAAGACGTTCCAGCCCCATACCGGTGTCGATATTCTTGCCCGGCAACGGTTCGAGGACGCCGCCGTCCTGGCGGTTAAATTGGGTAAAGACGAGATTCCATACTTCGGAGAAACGTCCGGGTTCGTCATCCGGATCCTTCGGCACGGTCCCGCGAGTGGGGTCATAATCGTAAAAAATCTCGGAGCACGGTCCGCATGGTCCGTTCGGTCCGTTTTCTTTGGCATTGGACGGCCAGAAATTACTTTTGCCGCCGAGCTTAAAGATCTTTTCCCGGGGGATTCCGATCTCGGTCAGCCAAATATTCTCCGCCTCCGGGTCTTCCACATACACGGAGACCCACAGCCTTTCTTCCGGAATCTGCAATTCCTTGGTCAGGAACTCCCAGGCCCAGTTAATGGCTTCCTTTTTGAAATAGTCCCCGAATGAGAAATTGCCCAGCATTTCAAAAAAGGTGTGGTGAAAATCGGTCACCCCCACCTCATCGAGATCGTCGGTCCGCATGCATTTTTGCGCGGTGGCCGCCCGGGTGTAATCTTCGATGTGACCCAGAAACTGGCGTTTGAATTGCTGCATGCCCGCGGTGGTAAAAAGAACCGTGGGATCGTCTTTGGGGACGAGGGTATCGCTTTCGACGAGGGTATGCCCCTTGGCCGCGAAGAAGTCGAGGAATTTTTTTCGGATATCGTTAACAGTCATGGTCGTTCATCGCTTTTATGATTTGCGGAAGACTGAATCCCCGGCGCTGTAAATAGTCCATCAGGCGCCGCCGGCGTTTGTCCGGGGCCAGGTCTTCGTACCGGTGTTCGCGCCGGCAGATTAATTCCTTGATCGTATCGATCTCGGGACAGGTGCTGAGTTGGGCCGGCAATTCCGTTTCGATCAGATCCTCGGCGATCCCTTTGCGCCGCAATTCCAGACGAATTCGGTGCGGCCCCAGTGGTTTGCGTAAACGAGACGAAATCCACTGCCGGGCAAACTCACGGTCATTGACAAGCTCGAGTTCTTTAAAATATTGGACCGTCCGATCGACGTCGCCTGCGGAGAGATTTTTCAGCCGCAACCGGTCACGTATTTCCTGTTCGCTTCGCGGCCGGATGTTCAGCATGCGGAAGACTATGGTCTTGGCCCTGACCAGGGGATCCAGCTGTTCCGTCTTTGCCGACAAAATTTACGTTTGGCTCTCCTTCACCGAGGCCAGGATCTGCTTTTCCAACTTACTGAGCAGTTTGATATTGTCTTTCAGGAACTGCCGTGTGTTTTCCTTCCCCTGACCGATTTTCTCGTTCTCATAGGAAAACCACGCCCCGGATTTTTGGACGATATCCCGGGAAACCGCCAGATCCAGAATATCGGCGCTGCGTGAAATCCCCTCATTGAAGTGGATCTCGAATTGCGCTTCCCTGAAAGGCGGCGCCACTTTGTTCTTCACGATCTTGGCCTTAACGCGGTTACCGATAATTTCTTCGCCCTTTTTGAGCGATTCGATGCGCCGCAGATCAATCCGGACCGAGGCATAAAATTTGAGCGCGCGTCCGCCGGTGGTTGTTTCCGGTGAACCGAACATAACCCCGATCTTCATCCGGATTTGATTAATGAAGATAATACACGTGTTGGATTTATTGATCGCCGCAGTCAGTTTGCGCAAGGCCTGCGACATCAGCCGGGCCTGCAGCCCCATGTGCGAATCGCCCATGTCGCCTTCGATTTCGGCGCGCGGGGTGAGCGCGGCCACCGAGTCGATTACGATCAGGTCCACCGCGTTCGAGCGGGTGAGCGTTTCGGCAATCTCAAGCGCCTGTTCCCCGGTATCCGGTTGGGATATCAACAGGTCGTCGAGTTTGACGCCGATTTTGCGGGCATACGTGGCATCGAAGGCATGTTCCGCGTCTATGAACGCCGCAACCCCGCCCATTTCCTGGATTTCACGGATAACACTCAGAGTCAGTGTGGTTTTTCCCGATGATTCCGGTCCGTAAATCTCGATAACCCGGCCGCGGGGAAGTCCGCCGACACCCAGCGCGATATCCAAGCTTATTGACCCCGTCGGAATTGCCTCCACACTTTTGATCGTCTGTCCGTCGAGCTTCATGATCGAACCTTGACCGAACTGCTTTTCGATTTGCGATAAAGCGAGATCGAGGGCCTTACGCTTGTTCTCCACGTCAGCTGCTTTCTTTTGATCAGCCATTGATGTCCTCCATAGGAATATAGTGTGATTATTGACGAGGGATATCGAGAAGGGAATTATACATGAGCGGTTATGGGTTGTCAACGAAATAACCGCCGATAAATTGTCCTAAATGGCTCAATTTTAGATGTTTACAGTTTAAGATCAAGCTTCGCCCCCACGCACTTTGGGGGGTGGCTTATTACGATTTAACATTTTACCGGAACAACTGCGCCTGATATACTTAGGGTTATCTTATGAGAAAAAATCCGCTCCTAACCCTGTTTTCCTCTCCCGTACGGATCAGCTGGGCGCTGCTGCTGCTCATGACCGCGGTATTCTTTTTCCGGCCGGTGGAGACCGGTGATATCTGGTGGCATTTAAAGGCGGGTGAGTACATTTATACCCACAAGGTCGTGCCGTTGCTCGATCCGTTTCCGACCAGCGGCGAGAAGACGTTGTGGGTGCTGACCCAGTGGCTGGGCAGTTTGGTGTATTACCTGGCCTTTCACGCGGCCGGTCCGCTGGGGCTAAAGGTCATCCGGGTCCTGATTATCCTGTTGTCCCTGTGGCAGCTGCGTCGGTTCGGCGGACAGCGGGATGTCGCGCCCGTATTGCCCTTTTTAGGATTTCTGCTGTTACTGGCCGTGGCCACCCGGCCCCACCTGCGGCCTTTCCTTTTTAATCTGCTCTTCATTCAGGTCATGCTCGGGGCATTGTTGACGTTTCACAAGACGGCGCGTCCCGGGGCGTTGTGGCCGGTGGTGCTAATCGCCCCCCTGTGGGTGAATATTCATATGGGCAGCTTTGTGTACGGCTTTACGTTAATCGGGGTGTTCCTGCTGGCGGCCGCGGTCGAGGCTTATACGCAGGGACGTTCCTGGCGGCGGGTCGGGCTGCTCGGCGGACTGACCGGACTTTACGCCCTGGCCTTCCTGGTGAATCCGTACGGTATTCAGGGGGCATTGCATCCGTTGCGCACCCTGTTTGTCCCGGATTACCTCAATTTCGGGCTGATCAAGGCCGCGATCTCCGAGTTACAACCTCCCCGGCTTATGACCGGCGCTTATTTGTGGTTCTGGCCGACGCTGATTCTGGGCGGGGCCGCGGTTTATTTGGATCGTGCCGGCCGCTTTCGCAATACTATTCTGTTGGCGTGCGGTTTATTTATGTTCCTGTACGGCCAGCGAGCCGCGCTGTTTTTTGCCCTGATCTGTCTATATCTCTTCATAGAGGCTTGCGGGCCCGAACTGATCAGGCGGATTTCATCCAATACGCGTGTCCTGTGGGGGATACACGCCGTCCTCTATCTTTTAATCATTTTTGTGACCGCTGGCTATTTCCAGCAAAAAGTTTTCTGGCATGGCCGGATTGAACGCTGTATCGCCATGTCCGAAGCGCATACCTCCCCGGGCCACCTCCTGGATGACCTGGCTTGGGAAAAAACCGACGGCATTGTTTTTAATGACGACGCCTACGGCGGATACATATTGTGGCATTACTATCCTCAACTGCGGCCGTTTGCGGACACCCGACAGATCAATATGACGAACTTTCAGCTGTTCAATCTGATCCTCAATGATCCGCACCGGTACTGGAATTATTCCGATCTACAACAAAGGATCGCAGTCGTCCTGCTGGATGCCGAAAAGGTGGTGAACTGGAAGTTGATCCGGTATCTGCAATCCCGGGACGACTGGCATCTTTCCGCCGTCCAAGGCTCCCAGCTGCTTTTCCGTCGCGGAAAAACGGAAGACGGTTTGCTCGCCTACAAACGGGAGCTGCTGGCCTATGATTCACAATTGGAAGATTTTCGCAGGGAATTGGAGGCCTTGGTGCAGGCCGGACCGCAGCATAGGGTGCGGTATGTTCACATGGAACCGGCTGACTCGGCGGTGACATTGTTCGAACTAGGCTACCGCGGCGCCGCGCTGGAGCGGCTGCTGTATTCCTTCCGTATTTCCAACTCGCCCTATCAGCACGCTATCGCCCGGCTTATCCTGAAGAATCTTTGACGTCACCCGAAAAACGGACGGCCGCCACCGTGGTAATCGCGGCCGTTTCCACTTTTAGTACCGTCGGCCCAAGCGTGACCGCCAGACAGCCGCTGCGGCGGGCCTGTTCGTATTCGTCGACCGAGAAATCGCCCTCGGGACCGATCAGGATACTCATCTGCGGCGGGTCCTGCAGGCCGGCCAGCGTGGTCAGAAGCGGGCGGCAGTCGCCCGTCAGGCTCGGGATGAGGACCGGGCCCTGCTGCAAAAGCATTTCCAGGGCTTCGTTGAAAGGTGTCGGCGGACGGATAAGCGGGACCGTGGCCCGGCGGCATTGCTTCGCAGCGTTAACGGCCACCTGGGCGAAGCGCTGTTGTTTGTGAGCCGCCTTCTCCGGTTTGATCACCACATCCGAGTTTTTGGTTTGCAGCGGAATAATTTCATCCACACCCAGTTCGGTCGCTTTTTCGACGATGGTCTCGAATTTGCCTTTCTTGGGAATGGCGCAGGCCAGGATCAAACGGGGATGACGCGCCGGTTCACGGCGTAAGGTCTCCACTTTGACACGGATCTCGACCGCGCTGATCTGAGTGATTTTCCCCGCGGCGAGCAGTCCCCGGCCGTCGAACAGTTCCACGGCGGCGCCCTGGCCCAACCTCAGCACGTCCCGCGCGTGATGCACCTCACTGCCTTCATCTATCTTTACGTCCTTCGCTTGGGGGGTCAGTTGTGGTGTGTAAAATCTATGCATGATTAGCGGGATATCATCGGCGGGCTGATTTGGGCGACCAGGGTTTTAGCGGGATTTTGCAAGGCGTCCTGGGTCCGCCGGGTATCGTGGGCCGTCAGGCTGACCGTCACGTTCTCAAACCGTCCGTCCCCGTCGAAATTGACGGTATAAAATTCAGCATCGTCGAGTTCAAAATAATCGCGCGTCGCGACGGCATTGTCGCATTTGGTGTTGCTGTCAGGCGGCACATCACCGGACGGGACGTTATAGCAACGGCGCAGGCCCGGTGAAGAAATGTGATGGTACCAACAGGCCCATATGTCATCGGTATAATCGCTGGGGGTCAGTTGAGTATCGTGCCGGAAACAAATGGCTCTTTTCGGTGACACGCTGATATATTGAATACCGGCGTCGGCGGGATCCCCGATTGCCAGTTCCGCATCCTTGCGGATGGCCTTCATGACGGCCGCCAGTTTCATATCCGTGTAGCGTGTCGTTTGGCTGGCTGTGCGCATTTGTTTCATCGAAGTGGCCCAGACCGCCACACCGCCCATAACGATGCTGATCATAACGGTCGCGAGCAGGAGTTCAGTGAGGGTCAGCCCTCGGCGGTTGACGCGCATGGAATTACCTCAATAGGTGATGGTCAGATCGACCCGGCGCAACGGCATCCCGGTCACATTGGTCACGGCATAACTGATTTGATACCCGTTATAAACGAAATTGTAGGTGCCCACCGCCAGGTTTCCCGTCGTCCAGGTATCGGCGCGCACATCCCGGCGCAGCTCGTCCAGAAAACCCTTCGCGGTGTAGGCCGCGTTAAGCTTCTCCGCCGACAAGGTCCCCTTGGGGTGCGAGGAGGACAGCGCGATGTAGACGCCGATAAACGTCAACGTGAAAATGATCGAGGTCACGATCACCTCCACCATCGAGACGAGCCCCTCTTCCTTGCGGATTCTCAGCATAGCCGGTTGCTCCTAGAGTGACGGACAAGTTCCGCCGCCGCAGGCCGGGTTGGAACCCGACAGCGGAGACTGGGTGACGCGGACGGTAAAGCCGCCCCACGATCCGTCAAAGGTATATGTTGATCCGTCACTGTTATAGTTGAAGGTGGAGCCGTCCTGGGCCAGCAGGCTGATGTTCAGATTGCTGTTGATGACGGCCAGGTCGGTTTCATTGGCCGCCACCCAGTAACTGCCGTTTTGGGCCTGATAAATGAGATTGGCTCCGTGCAGGGTGGTGGTTTGCAATATCAGGTCGCGTTCATGCGATTTGTCCACCGCCTTGGAGTAATCCGGAATGGTAAAAGCCGCGATCAATCCGATTAAGGTCACCACGACCAACAATTCGATGATCGTAAAGCCTTGACTATTTTTTTTAGCTGGGTGGTCCATCGCAGTATCCTATTTTGCAGCAGGTGTCCCCTCCGCCGCTGCAGTAGATGTCTCCGTCGGCCGATATGTACAGCCGGAACAGGCCGGTCGAACGCCTGACATTCGCCACCACCCCGGAGGGGGCCGTGGCCGCGTCGATATGCGTATCGTTGATCGCGTCGAAATTCTCCGGAGTGGGTATCTCCACCTCCAGGTCCGCCAGGTCATCCGCGAAGGTTTGCGTCCCGCCGTCGTCGTAATAGTAGGTCCATTGCGCCCGGCGTATCGATTCCAGGATCTGGACTCCCTCGGCGGCCATGGTTTTTTCCCGGACATAACGGAAATTCGGAATGGCCACGGCGATCAGGATGCCGATAATTACCGTCACGATGATTGTCTCCACTATTGTAAACCCGGCAGACCGGTTTGCAATCATCTTCATAACTTTAAAGCCCCAGTTTGGCGCAAATAGCGGCCGGCGTGCAGACCACGGTCCCGTTCGCCGAGATCGTAATGTTATAGTCACCGGTCGTGCGGGTGACCTCCCCCACCGGATCGGTAAAATTTCCCGGATTATGGATATCGGCATCGGTCAGCGCATCAAAATGTTCCGGAGTCGGGATCTCCAAATCCAAATCGGCCAGATCGTCGGCGAACGTGTTATTATTTTCATAATAGTACGCCAGCTGCGCGTGACGGATCGATTCGAGAATCTGCAACGCCTCCCCCGATTTTGTCTTCTCAAAAACAAAGGCGTAGTTCGGCAGGGCTAACGTTATCAATACCCCGATGACGATGACCACCACGATCATCTCGATAAAAGTAAATCCGTCATTGCGGTAACGGCGACAGCGCATCTCAGTGAGGCCTCCAAACAGCAACACCGAAGCCCCGTTCCCGGAGCTTCGGTGTTGTTTATTCGCTGAACCTTGAATTTCGCTAACAATTACTTGATTGATGCAAATGCCGTCGTACCTGAGCGTGATTGCCCAGCACCACTGACGGACAGTTCCACCAAGTCACCGGAGGTCCCGCCGTTGACGGTATTTCTCGTAGCTGTTACGGTAAAGGCGTTGGCGCCTGTAACCGCGATTTGGTACGAAAAGTGCGCTCCGGGTTCGGCGCCGGGATTATCGATGTCAATAGCGGCGAAGTTGTCGCAACCCACCACATTGTCATTGACCATCCCGCAGCGGACCACAGACTTACGGATGACACCCAGGGCATTCAGCGCTTCGGTAGAGCGTGAGTACTCTACTGTAGAGAAGAAGCGCGGCAGTGCCAATGATGCCAGGACCCCTACGATAATGATTACGATGATAATTTCCAACAGCGTGAAACCACTTTTGTTCTTCATATTCATTTTGATACTCCTTAATTTCGGTTCTTAGGTTTGTTCGTCAGGTTACTTCTGCATCCGCTATATATCGCGAGATTTCAGAGTTCATCGGGCGTCTTGTGTCAACGCCTGAAATAGCCAAAAAGAAAACCTATTCCGCATATATATCCGCAGAATAGGCTCTATATGTGGTTACTGGTAGCTGGCTGCCCAAGCACTTGTCTTGGGCCCTTGGCTTTGTGCCCTATCCTTACGAATAGTTTACCTTTGGCAATAACCTGGTTTTTCTGTCTACGCAAGGTATAACACATGGACAAAGCTCTGTCAAATCCGGAAAGCGGTTGCAGGCCATTCGCACTTTCCGGTAAAATATTGCCTTAAGGCATTGTTTTATATTAATTTACAACATTCGGCCGGGGAGGCAAAGAGAAAAAATGAATATTTTAAAGCGAATATTTTTTTCCGGATTCTGTGCCCGCTGGGGCTCGGGAGTCAGTTGCAATGTATTTCTTGCGGGCCAAGGACCTCTCGGCAGGCCATCCGCTAAGCGCGGTTTGAAGTGGTTGAAATGCGTTCGGTTTCTCCGGAAGGACTGGTCAACCTATTTAATTGATGCGAATGCCGTGGTGCCGGAACGCGAGGTGCCGGTGCCGCTGACGGACAATTCAACCAAATCTCCTGAGGTTCCGCCGTCCACCGTATTGCGCGTCGCCGTTACCGTGAATGCGTTGGCTCCGGTAACCGCGATTGCATAGGAAAAGTGCGATCCGGGAACCAGACCGGGATCGTCAATTTCCAGGGCGCTGAAATTGTCGCAGCCGACCACATTATTGCTTATGATGCCGCATTGAAACACGGATTCCCGGATGATGCCCAGGGCGTTCATGGCTTCCGTGGAACGGGAATACTCCACCGTGGAGAAGAAACGCGGCAGGGCCAGCGAAGCGAGTACGCCCACAATGATGATAACTATGATAATTTCCAACAAGGTAAAGCCGGTGCGATCTTTAAGTGAAGACATGATTCTCCTTTTATCCGCCAATCGCGGCAATTCGGTTAGCCCAGTTGGGACAGATTAAACATCGGCAGGAACATAGCCAAGACAATGGTCCCGATCACACCCCCCATGAAGACCAGCATGAACGGTTCGACGATCGTGGCAAAACGCTGCATAAAGGTCTCGACCGCGTCCTGGTAGAAGGCCGACACGTGCTTGAGCATTTTGCTCAACTCGCCGGTTTCCTCCCCCACCATAATCATCTGGGTCGCCATGGGTGGAAAAAATTCGCTGCGTTCCATCGGGGCCACAAGCAGTTCCCCGCTCTTTACGCTTTCGCGGATATCCGAGATAATATTGGCGCAGGTGGCGTTGTCCACCAGGCGCTCGGAAATATCCAAAGCGTAGAGAATCGGGACACCGGCGTCGATCAGAATCGCCATCTGCGACGTAAATCGTTCCACGATGATCAGCCGGTAAACTTCCCCGAAAGTCGGCATGCTGAAAAGAAAACGTTCAAACTTGAGCCGCCCCAACGGAGTCGCAATAAATTTCTTGAGGAGCCATACGGCGCCTACGATGGCGGCTATGAGCAGCAAAAACTGCTGTTTGATGAATTTAAAAATCGCCAGCAGCACCACTGTAATCATCGGCAGCTGCGCCCCCATGGAGACAAAGATCTCCTCGAATTTGGGACCGACGACCAGGGCGAAGAAAACCACCGCCCCGCAGGAGACACAAAACAGAATGGCGGGATAGATGATCCCCGATATGATGGTCGACCGGAAACGGGCCTGTTGCTCCAGATAAAAGTTCAGCTTGGCCAACACGGTGGGGATCGTCCCGGAGGCCTCCCCGACTTCAACCAGACTCACCCAGAACTGGTTGAATACCAGAGGGTGTTTGGCCAGGCAGCTGCTCAGCGACTCCCCTTTCTCCACGTCGTTTCGGATTTGACGGAGCGCGGTATTGAATTGCTGGCTCTGGACCTGGGTGAGGATAACATCAAGACTGCGGATCAGCGTCACACCCGCCTCCAGCATCGTCCCCAGCTGACGGGCGAAGGCGACCATATCGGCGAGCTTGACTTTCTTGTGGCTGAACTTTTTTTTCTTTTTCTTTTGGTTTTTGCCTTTGGCCCTGGAGCCTGACCGGATCTCGGTCACGCTGACCACAAAATAATTCTGTTTCTGCAGCTGCAGCACCACGGCGTTGCGGTCAAAACCCTCCATAACGTCTTTGAAGGTCTTGCCGTTATGGTCGCGGATAGTATAGGAAAATTTGGGCATGGCGATTTATCCCCGGGATTATTCGATGCTGACCCGGCAAACTTCCTCGTAACTGGTGATTCCTTCCTCGACCAGCTTTAAACCGGATTCAAAGAGAGTCAACATCCCCTGTTTGCGGGCGCAATCTTTTAATTCCTGGTGGCTGGCGTTTTTGCCGATGAGCAGCCGGATCTCATCGGAGACCTCAAGGACTTCGCCGACGACGATCCGTCCCTTGTACCCCACATTGTTGCACTCATGGCAGCCCTTGGCCCGGTAAATGAGATCGCTTTTAAACTCATGGCCGCCGTGTTTCTCCGGGTCCGGTTCATAAGGTTCCTTGCACTTGGGGCAGAGCCGTTTGGCCAGACGCTGGGCCAGGATCATGATCAGCGACGGCGTCAACAGGTAATTGGGCACGCCGATGTCGGTCAGACGGGTGATGGCCGAGGCCGCGTCATTCGTGTGCAGCGTGCTCAATACGAAGTGACCCGTCAGCGCGGCCCGGACGCAAATTGAGGCCGTCTCCAGATCCCGGGTTTCCCCGACCATTATGATGTCGGGGTCCTGGCGTAAGAATGCCTTCAGGGCGGTGGCAAAGGTGAGTCCGATTTCCGATTTGACCGACACCTGGTTGATCCCCTCAAGGCGGTATTCCACCGGGTCTTCTGCCGTCATGACGTTCTTGGTGGGGTCGACCGTTTCGTTGACCGCAGCATACAGCGAGGTCGATTTCCCGCTACCGGTCGGACCGGTGACGAAAAACATGCCGTATGGCGAATTGAGCGCCTTTTTCAGCTGCTCCACCTGCTTGGGCAGGAATCCGAGATTGGTCAGGCTCAAGGGAACCGCGTCCTTATCGAGAATACGCATAACGACCTTTTCCCCCCATACCGTGGGGACCGTCGAAACACGAATGTCGACCTTGCGGTTTTCCAGCTTGGCGGAGAGCGCGCCGTCCTGCGGCAGGCGTTTTTCCGCGATGTCCAGTTTGGCCAGGATCTTGATGCGCGACACGATGGGCATGTGAAGATGCGGGGCGGGCGGCGGGATGTCCACCAGGGCCCCGTCGATACGGTACCGGAGACTGAGTTTATTGTCGAACGGTTCGATGTGGATATCACTCGCGCGCTCGTCAATGGCCTGGCGGATGATCAGGTCGACCAGCTTGATCACCGGTGCCTCGGAGGCCTTCTGCATCAGCCTGTCGATACTGAGGTCGGCCGAAGCGCCGCCATCGGTCTGTGGAGCGATAAAATCGTCGGAAGCCTCAAAAGAACTCTCAACCGCGGCGTCCAGCAGGGTCGCGCGTTTTTCTCCCCCCGAGCCTTTGCCGCTGCTGAAATAAAAAGCGTTGATCGCCTTCTGCAGCGTCGTACGGGTGGCCAGCACCAGGTTGACGTCGCAGCCGCTGATGCGGCGGAGATTGTCAAGCATCAGGAGATCGAGCGGGTCGGATACGGCGCACGTCAGCGAATTCAGTGTCTTGGACAGCGGCAGGACCGTGTTCTTTTGAGCGAAATCCGCGGGCACCAACTTCTCAAGTTCCTGGTCTTCCTTCGGCCGTAACAACTCGGGGTCATCGGAGGAGTAAAACGGGATGCCGAGCTGAGTCCCCAAGGCGTTGGTCATATCCTCCTCGGTGATAATGCTTAATTTCACCAGGATTTCCCCGATACGGCCCTTCTCTTTTTTCTGGGCCTCAATCGCCTTCATCAGCTGCTCTTCCGTGATGAAGCCTTGTTGGATCAGTATTTCACCGAGCTTAAGTCTGGCCATAATTTAGTAGCGGGATTCGATTAAGGATAAGTCCCGTTTCATCCGGTTTTGTTGATCCGAGATCATCGGATTTTGTTCACGGTCCACCGGATTGACGGCCGGTGTGGCCGCGAACTGATGGATATAGTCTTCATCGAGGATTTGCGGTGTGATAAAAATGATGAGTTCCCGTTCCTCCACGGACTTGTCTTTGTGCCGGAAGGCTCCACCCAGGACGGGGATGCTGCCGATCACAGGCACTTTGGTCCTGGCGTCGCTTTCATCTGACCGCAACAAGCCGCCGATGATGATGGTGTCGCCGTCGGTCACGCGCAGAATCGATTTGCTGCCGCGCTCTTCGGTGTTTTTAAACTGATCCGCGCCCACGAATCCGGAGGCGGGCGTGGCCTGGATGACCTTGGGTTCGATGGCCATCACGATCTCTCCGGTCTCGACGTTGGCCTGAGGAGTGACGGTGAGCACCACCCCGGTATTCGCCCGTTCGGCCTCGGTCACCGCTTCCGTGCCGGCATCCGCGCCGGTGACGCTGCTGGTGATCCCGATCGCTTCGTCGGTGCTGATGCGGATTTCCGCCGTTTCATTATTCAGTGTCAGGATGCGGGGCCGGGCCAGGCTGCGCGTGTCGGACTTGGTACGCAGGAACTGCACCAGAAAAGTCAGGCCTTCAAAGGAGACATTGCTGGCCGTGTATCTCTTATCCGCGTTTCCGAGGTCCTGGTCTTCGATAAAATCGGTTGCCGCCCCGGCCACCCGGCCGGTCTGATCGATGTTGTCTTCGAGGATATTGTCGAAATTAAAAGGCGAGAATCCGCGTTTGGATCCACCCGAGAATGCCACGGGCGTGTTGCCCCACTTGACCCCCATCAGTTCCGCGGTATCCTTGGCCACGTCCAGCATTTCCACTTCGATAAGGATCTGCGGGACCCGGACGTCCAGTCGCCGGATCGTTGATTCGATCAAGCCGAACTGGCTGGGGACATCGGTGACCACCAGGCTGTTGGTCCGGGCATACTCGATCACCCGGCCGTTTTCGGAAAGTACGCCGCGCACCGCGCTGACGATCCCTTCTCCGTCGCCCCCGATCGCGGAGCCGCCGCTGGCGGATTCGAAATCCGATAACGTGCTGTTGAGTTTCGAAGACGGGATCGTCGCGTGACGCAAAGGATAGACGCGGGTCATCAGCTCGATATCCGGCCGTTCCACGCGCTTGACCATAAAGATATTGCTGTTGCCCTGGATTTCATAAGTCAGGTTGTTGGCGGCCAGGATTCGCTCAAGAGCCTCTTCAACGGGCACATTGTCCAGGTAAAGGTTTACCGACAATCCGGATACCTCAGAAGACGCGATAAAATTCATGCCCGACTGCTGTGACAGCATTTTCAGCACATCGTTCATGTTGGCGTTGCGCAGGTCCATGGAAATGGTGCGCCGGTTTTGCTGCGGGTAGAGGTACCGGTCCACCTCCGAGTAATAATTCTGGGCGGCCGCCGGCAGAGACCATGCGGGCAGGAACAAACAGACGATCAGGATTAGACGTCTCATGGTGAGGGCTCCTTTATGGCTCGACAGTCTGGGTGACGCCGCGGATCGAGACGTCGACACCCGTTTTATTGATATCTTCAATACGAAAACCTTGTACTTCATCCCCGATGTCCAGTACCTCCCCGTTGATGATCACCTGCGGTCGGGGAGAATTCCAAATCAGTCCGGTGATACGAAAATTCGGCTTTGGAATTGGGGGTGGTGCCGGCGTGGTATCCCCGCCCGCCGGCTTTTTTTGACCGTCAGCCGGTCCTTTTTCCGAATTCGGCGTCCGGACCGGTCCCTGGTTTTGCTGGTTTTGGTTCTGGGTCTGCGTCTGCGTTACGGCCGACTCATCGATCTTGGGTTTTTCCGGGAGTTGGGGGATGAACGGATTACGGACCGGTTCCAGTGTCAGATTTCCTTTCGGTTGCGCGCCGGCCGGGAGAATGAGCATGCCGGAAAATGCCGTGATGAGTATGTAGAGACGTAAAATTTTCATTCTTTCAGTGCGATGGCGGCGATCTCGATGGTCGCCGCGATAGATGGTTGTTCTTCCGTGTCGCTGGCCGCCTCATGCTGGCGGCGTGTGCGCCGGCCCTGTTGGTTTTTTCCCCGGTCCAGACGCGCGGTCCAAGCCTCGATGCGGATCGCGAACGGGGCTTCTTCGATATCCTTGATGAACGCAATAAGCTGGTGATATTCCTTGGCGACCACGTTGATGTTGACTGTTTCCACCCGGGTAAAATCTGTCTCCTGCTGCTTGGCCGGCGAAAAAGAGACAATGTTGACGTTGCGGTCGATGGCAAAGCCCGAGATTTTGTCGGTCAGATCTTCGATAACGATCTTCTGGGGGAACGCGGCCATGAACTTGTCGAACTTTCCGGACAAGACCTTGTTCTGTTCGGCGGCCTCCAGCTGCTCGGTGAATTTGGTAACCTCACCGTCCAGTTCACCGGAGGTCTTTTGAAAGGCCGTATACAGATACGCACCGCCGCCCACCGCCGCGATCAACAGCAAAATGGTGACAATCATTTCCGGTTTGCCGCGGAGATTATCCTGGACCTGCTGGATATCGATATTCTTCAGGTCCTTGACGTCGACGCTCTGCAGTCTTTGAATGACGTTCTTGACGTTCATCCCCTATTCGCACCTCAACTTGAAATATGTCACGTCGAAACCCTCCATCTGCTGGGTTTCGGTGGTCAGCAGGTCGATATTTTCAAAGGCCTCGGAGAATACCGGGCTTTCCTGCAATCCTTTTTGCAGGCGGTAGACCAGCCGGAACTGCTCATTCTTTACCTCATCGTAAACGTAACCGTTAATTGAGATGACCGGTTTGTCGATGAAGCCGGTTTCCTTATAGCTGACGCGGAATTCATCCAGCCATGCGCCGTCCGGCAGCAGCGGCGGGATTTCCTGCATAAAGCGCGCGATCGCGCTTTCAATACGGACTTCCTCGTAATTCTTCTGTTTGCGGATGACCTTGGCGTTTTGCATCTCGATGGTTTCGGTGTCCATATCGACATATTTGTCTCCGAGTTCCGTTTTCAACTGCGCGATCTGCGCGCGGGTTTTGGACAACTCGGACTGAGTGTAATAAACGATCCCGCCCACGAGTCCGATGCTGATCAGCAGGGCCGGCAGGACGGCCTTGAGGTTGAAGGACATCGTGGTTTTCTTGCGTTTACGCCCGCGCGAACGTTTGGCGGCATCGGAAAAATTGATGTTCAGGTCGAGATCGACTTCCCCAAAGACGGCCGCGCCGAAGGCCGCGATATAGTTGATGTTGATCGCGTCTTTGTTGCCGATTAACTGTTTGCTCGACAGCGCCAGCACGTCCTGCACATTGAGATCGGCCCGGATCTGGTCGACCAGCGAATGGTTCAACGTATCCGAAATGAGGATGATTTTATTCGCGGCCAGCGCGCTGTCCTGCCGGGCGAAATAATCCAGTGAGATCCGGATTTCATTGACGAATTGATTCTGTTTATTGGCCTCGGCCTGAGCGGGATTCATGGGGGTGCCTGAGGGTAACCGGACCTGAAATTCCCGCACGAACAAGGGGACCCGGTTGTGAACGATCGTGATCTTACCGCTGGTATTCTGCTGTTCGACGATCGCACCGACCTCCGATTCGCCGATGGCGTTGTTCATGGTCAGTGTCCGGATGAGGGCGACCTGTGCGGGCTCGATCGATTTGACGTTCAGCGCGGCGTTGCCCAGGATATTTTTGTAAGTTTCGAGGGTATCGTTGCGGATGGCCACGAAGATGATCCGCAGCCGTTTGACACTTTCTTCGGTCTGCTGCACGACGTGATAGGAATAGCGCAGCTCCTCAAGGCTGAACGGAATGTACTTCCCCGCCTCGAAATCGACCGCCCCTTTGATTTCATTGGCCGGCATCCACGGGATCACGAACGTCCGGAAGATGATGTCCTTGCTGGGCAGTGCGATGTTAAAGTCGTCGGCCTGAATGCGATTGTTGGCCAGGAAGTTCTTGAGGACCTCTCCCGCCTTATTCGCCGCTGCCGGCAGTTGCGGCGGTAAAATCTTGTCGGGATTAAATTCGACGGGAATCGATAAAATACGGGTGTTATCGTGCCCGAGGATCTCGACGCACAGAATGCTGCGTTCGCCCCAATAAAGTCCTATTTGTTTATAGTTCGACATACGCTCCTCTATCCCGGCCGCTCGACGGATAGGTCTGCGAACCGGGACCGGGGTCTATTGGGATTTAGACTTCAACCATTTATCAATCTCCCGCTTGTCAAATCGCCAGACGCCGCCGATCTTCATGCCGGAAATCTTCTTTTGATTCAGCCAGTTGTAAATGGTCTGTTTGCGCAGTTTGAGATACTTGGCCAAGTCGTCCACATCCAGGAGTTCGTTCATGGCAGGGATCCCTCGTCAATTAGGCCGAAATGCCGTGGTGAGACATAAAATAACCCAAAATACTTAATCAAATTTCATTACACTATAACTGACTTACCTTGTCAATTGCTTAGTAAATTATTTTAATTAAATAGTTTAAGTAATATTTAATAGGTCACGTTGATGTCGACTATGCTGGCGCCCAGCAGGCCTCCGGGGCTGAGAGAGTAGCTGGCTGTGTGAGTGATATTGTTGAGCGTGAAGGTGAATGAGTCGGACATGGCGGGTGTGCCGGTGGTTTGCATTTCACCGTATACGAGATTTAGCGTGGCCTCGGCAAGGACTTGATTTTGCAGGCGTTTGTACTCGTCCTCGCTCAGCAGGATCTGGCTGACATTCATACTGATTATGGAGGTGACCAGCATCAGGATCAGTAAAATAATCACCACGACGGTGATAAGGACTACTCCCTGATTATCCAGTTTCCTTATGGGCATTGTTGCGCCTCCTCGCCTGTTTGCGTGTCGCCTTCTCCCGCCCTTCGGTTGAGATGTAACTGCGGCATAGCGGACAGGTCAGGATGTCCGCCTGAAGGTGGTTGTAAAACAGATGCCCGCAGAATTCGCACTGTATCAGTTCTTCCGCGGATTGCGATAAATTATTGTCTTCTAGATAATTATAAGATATCCACAGGATCAGGACAAGGAGTAAGGCTGCGGAAATATAGAGTGCGATCGCCCAATCGAGCTCAATTCTAATCATTGGTTTTTGGGGTGCAGTCTTAATGGTTGATATTTCGGCGTTTGAGGCAACTCGTCCACGATTTCCGCTGGATGCGGGGTCTCGGTTTTTTCGGGAGGCGGCAAATAATTAAATTTGACAGAAGCAATAGGCGTCTTGCCGGCCGCCTCAGGATAGGCGGGTTTTCCCACCTCGCGGTCCTCATACGGAGCGACCGCGTGTGCCGGATGGTAGACCACTCTGTGCGGCTGCAGGATCAACCGTTGATCCTGCTGGTGGGCCGTCCCTCCTGTGACTTCCCCGTTGTCGAGGACCGCCCCGAAAAACACCAGTTGCGGGCGCGGTTCAATCTTCTTCAACGGCCAGGCAAACAGAAACAGCCGGGCGACTACCAGATGCAACAGCAGAGACAGGATTAAGGCCTTTATCCAAAATGGGCCCGCGGACGCGGTCGGGGTCATGATTAGTTTTCCGCATTGGTGGCGATGTTCACCCGTTCAATGCCGCTGATGCGGCACAAATCCCAGATATCGACGATCCGCCCAACGGACGCCCGCCTGTCGGCCTTGATCAACAGCGGCCGTTTCTGGTAGTCGGGATTTTTGACGAAATCTTCCAGTTCTTTGGTGGTCACGATCCGGCCGTTCAGGTAGGTGACATTCTCGCTGGTGATCGTGATGATAATATTTTCTTCCTTGATCGTGTCGCTCGTGGCAGCCTTGGGCAACTTGACCGTAATACCCTTGTGGTAGGTAAACGATGACTGCAACAGGAAGAAAATCAGCAGCTGAAAAATGACATCGATTAACGGGGCGATATCAATTTGCTTGAGGCTTTGCTCGACTTTAAGATGACGGCGGAAACGCATGGCGGTCAGACTTTGGTCTCGGTGATTTGCGTCATGAAATTGACCAGCTCTGTGGCCGCGCGTTCCATGTCCAGGACAAAGTGATTGACCCGGTTAACGAAATAGTTGTACACCACGTAAGTGGGGATCGCCACCATCAAACCGGCAACCGTGGTCAGCAGGGCCTCTCCGATCGCGCCGGCCAAGTCTCCCGGCGTTGTGGGATTCATGCTGGCCGCCCGAACCTGCACGGTATGGAAACTGGCCGTCATTCCGGTCACGGTCCCCAGCAGGCCCAGCAGCGGACTGACGTGGGCGATGGTTGCCATGGCTCCCAGGCGGCTTTCCAGTTTGGGGATCTCGAACAGGCTGGCGTCTTCCATCGCTTCCTTGATTTCATCACGCGTTGCGCCGAACTTAACGATGCCGGCCTGCATAACCTTGGCTGCGGGCGAACGGCTTTGATCGCAGCGCTCTATGGCCTGCTTGATATTGTTGTGCTTGATGTCGTCAAAGACCGCCTTCTTCAGCTGCCGCACGTTAGTCCGGATGCTGGCAAAATAGATCAGCCGTTCGATGATGATCCCCAACGCCACCACCGAGCAGATGATCAACGGGATCATGAGCGGTCCGCCCATTTTTATCAGTGATATCGCATTCATTTCCCAAATACTCGTGCCCATGCTTTTCCTCCTTGCCTGGGATGGCGTTTATTCCACGAACTGGCTGATCCAGTCAACCCGTTCCTTGGCGAATTTCATTTCGTCGGTTTTCAGGTCGATGACTTTCTGATAGGCGCTGATGGCCTCCGGCCATTGCTCGTCGTCCTCAAAGATGCGTCCGAGACGAAGATAAGATTTGACCACCCAGGATTTGTCATCGGGATACAGATAGGGAACCTTCATATATTCGTCGATGGCCTTTTGCGACTGGTTGAGCAGCTGATAGGTATCGGCAATGCGGAATTGAATTTCCGAATTGTTGTAGAGGCTGTCTTTTTTGGCCACCCCCAGCGCTTCACCCAGTGACTGAATCGCCTTGTCGTAGTCTTTGGTGCTCCGGTATACCTCCGCGATTTTGACAAAAGCATCCCGCTTAAACTCCGGGGAAGTCTCAATAACGTTTCGGTACGTGGTCAGTGCGGATTCCGGGTCCATTTCCTGGGAAAAGATATCGGCGATGGCCAGCCGGGCCTTGACGAACAATTCGCGTCCGTTTTCCTTATTGATCTTGTTGAAGGCCTCCACGGCCTTGTCGAATTGCGCGAGGGCGGCGTGGGCCTGTCCGATTTCAAAATACGCCATGCCCAGACTGTCGCTTCCCGGAAACGATTTGACGAATTGACTGTAGTAATCGATCGAACGCTGGTATTCCCCGGCTCTCAGGTAGTGGTCGCCCAGCCAGATCAGTGACTCCTGCGCTTCCCGGGAATTGGGATATCGGATCGCGATTTGTTGAAAATTGGACACGCCCTCGGCGGTGTCCCCTTTTTCGTATAAGGCTTTGGCGATGCCGAGTTCCGCGGTCAGCAGCATGTCTTTATCCAACGGATAGTTGCGGGTAATCTTCTTAAAGTTGAGGACGGCGCTGTCGTATTCCTTGAGATTGAATTGCGACAGTCCCAGTATGTACAGGGCTTCGGCCGTCAGCTCGTTCCGGCCGTGCTGCTGTTCCAGAAACTTCAGGATTTGATGCTTGGCCAGCGTCCAATTGCTTTTCTTGAAGTAGGCCACGGCCAAATAGTAATTCACGTCGGCCAGGTATTTGCTGTCGGCAAAGTTTGAACGCAATGTTTGAAAAGACAGCGTCGCTGCCTCGATTTTCTCCATTTTGAGCAACGCGATACCCTGCCGGTACTGCACGTAGTCCGCATACTGGCTTTCCGGGTATTCCCGCAGGATTTCGTCGTAGACGGACACGGCCTTTTCCCACTCACCCGCGTCCTGGTAGGCATCACCGATTTGTGTCATCGCGCTGATTTTGACTGTCTTCTTCTGCGCGCGGTTTTTGATGATTTCAAACTGCCGGACCGCCTGGGTGATGTCGTTGTTTTTCAAATGCGACCAGGCCAAACCGAAAAAAGCCTTTTCATAAGTATCGGTCAATTCCTGTCCGGCTTCAAAATCCAGGGTCACCTTCTCATAGTGAACGATAGCGCGGTCGAATTGCTCCAGTTTGTAGAAGATATTGGCCTTTCCCAGATAGGATTCTTTGATGCGGCGGCTGTTGGGAAAAGTGTCGATCAGGTTTTGATAGGCGTCGAGGGCCTCGCTGTATTTTTCCATGCGTGTATACAGGGTCGCCTGTCCCAGATAGATGTCGTCCGAAAGGATCCCCTTTTCCTCGGCAAATGTCAGCGCGGTCGAGAAATTATCAGCCGCCAGGCTGAATTTTTCCAGCTTCAGGTAACACCATCCCAGGCTGACGCGGGCCATGAGGATCAGTTTGTTGTCGTAAGCGATCTCGGCGGTCTTGGCATAGTAGGTCACGGCGGTCAGCGGATCTTCCAGGTAGTAGTAGGATTCCGCGATATAGAAAAAGGCCTCGGCTTTCTTGGTGGAACGCGGGTATTGTTCGAGATACAGATTGAACGCATCAATGGTCTTTTCGAAATGACGCAGGTTGTACTCGATTTCCCCGAGTTTGAACGTGGCATCCTCGGCGAGTTGATGTTCCGGAAACTTCTTCTTCAGTTCGGCGAAGCTGCCGGCGGCCTCGCGGAATTGATTTTGTTCAAACTCCACCCATCCCACGGAGTAGAGTGCCTGCGGGGCGAATACGGAATCGGGATAAAGACTGATCAGCTGCCGGTAGTGCTTTTTGGCCTGTTGATAGTCCGTCCCCTTGAGATAGGTCTCTCCGAGCCAGTACAGGGTGTGATCGCGGTAGTCGGTGTACTGGAGCAGGTCATTGAAGACCTCGTAGGCCTTGAGGTACTGGCTCTTGAAAAAATAGCATTGCCCCAGCAGCAGACGGGCTTCGATGCGCTTGTTGGTGTCGGGATGCTGCGTCAGCAACTGATCGATATACCGGATGGCCACATCGTAAAAGCCGTCTTCGTAGGCTTTTTGGGCGACAAGGAACATTTCCTTGTCATCGGTTTGCGCCCTGGCGGACGGCACGGCGCCGGCTACGCAGCAGAGCAGCAAAACCGCCGCAATTTTGAGGTGAAAGACTGAGGCTGATTTCATGCGCCCTATTATATCAGTTTTGTTCCGCATTTCAATTTGCGTCGTCGATTGAACAGAAGCGGCAGGCCGCTACTGGGCCGGCGAAAGTCCGGACGGCCCAGCCAAGATGGTGCCGGTCAAATCACCGCGCAGGACTTCCAATTCCGCAGGATTGAGTTGAGTTTGCGCCCGCCGGTACCATTCCGGCCAGCCCGCGGGGCGCTTCAGCGCAATGTAGCAGCGCGCGGCGTAGCGGTAGGCGGCCAGGGCCGGCTGCAGATCTATGCTGCGGCGCAGGTCCTCAAGGGCCGCTTCGTAGTCGCCTCGAAGCGCAGCGATCTGTCCCAGTCCGCGGTATGGGGCCGCATAATCCGGCGCGAGGGCCAGGGCCTGCCGGTAATACGCTGCCGCCAGAGTGTCGTCGGGAACCGCGCAGCGTCCCAGCATGAAAAACAGCCGCGGATCTCGGTCGCCGAGTTGCACCGCCCGCAGAAACGCCGGGACGGCCTTGTCGCAATCACCGCGCCGGAAAGTGGCGATCCCCAGGATGGCGTGTCCCTTGGCGTTGCGCGGATAGTCACGCGTCCAGGAATGTGCCAGCGTGAGATTGTCCTTCCACGCCACCGTCACCGTGAAACTGGTGAACACCGCCGCGGCCACCAGTCCGATCCGCACAAACAGGCGGACGTCGAAGGAGACCCGCGGTAGACGGACCTGGTCCAGCAGGATCATGACGGCCACGCTCAGCCCTGCCGCGGGCAGATACAGGAAGCGGTGGGCCATCGGATTCGCCAGCGGAATGAGATTGGCCGCCGGGAGATAAAACACCGCCGCCATGACCGTAAAGAACATAAAATCGCGGTCCCGGCGCCGGGCGACGATCGCGACGACCAGCAGTCCGCAAAACAGCACCGTGGACAGCGGATTGATCAGATCCGGCTCACGGGCGGGATCAAATAGTCCCGGTAGCGGCCGCACCGTCAGCGGTAATAACCACATGGACAGATAACGTCCGAGGAGCATCAGCACGTAGGCGATGTGGGCCCCGGCTGTATTTCCGGGCGCGGGATTATGGCCGACGGCAGAGTTCGGGAAAACGAACAGATAAATCCAGAGATAGAATACGGTGACCAAACCGTATGCCGCCGCCGGGGCGAGCTGTTTCAGAAAGTTCTTCTCCCCTCTTTGCCGTTCATAGAACCATTCGTAGGCCACCAGAACGGCCGGCAGCAACACGGCCGACTCCTTGCTGAAAACGGCCAACCCGTAGCAGAGCAGGCTTCCCGCCTGCCACATCCTCCGCCCTGAGGAACGAAAACGAATGTAACAAATAATTGCCGCCAGACCGAAAAAGCAGGCCTGCAGATCATGCCGGTAACTGATCGCGCACACGGCCTCGGCCGCTACCGGATGGGTACCGAACAGAGCCGCCGCCCATGCGGCCGCCTGCGGCTGGCGCAAGACCATCCACGCCAGCAGGAAGACGAGCGCCGTGTTGGCCAGATGCAGCAGCCAGTTATGCAGATGATAGCCGGACGGGTTCAGGTCCCACAGGGCGCGGTCGAGAAAATAGCTGAGGGAATTGACCGGACGGTACGATACCGCTCCGCTGCTGTTGTAGGTGCCGCTGTTCAGAAAATAGTCGCGGCTGTCGGAAATGTACCGGTCGCTGATCAACAGCGGCAGGTTATCCAACGAGCGGTAAAACTCATTGTTGACGATCATGACCTCGTCGTCGCCGACAAAGCCGTTAAACAGACACAGACAAAAGGTCAGGCCGGCGAGCGCCGTTGTTAATATGAGGAGGCGTTTGGGCATAGGCGGTTGTGGTCGTTCGCGAGGAACGCCTCAGTATAACATAGCCTATGACTGCTTTAACAAGGGTTTAAGATATTTCGCGGTATGCGACGTCGGGTGTTCGGCCAGCTGTTCGGGCGGGCCGGCAAAAACGACCTCCCCCCCTTTATCGCCGCCGTCGGGTCCCAAATCGATGATGTAGTCGGCCGTCTTAATAATATCCAAATTGTGTTCGATCACCAATATCGTGTTGCCCTTTTCCACCAGCCGTTGCAGCACCTTCAACAGTTTGTCGACGTCCGCAAAATGCAGTCCCGTGGTCGGCTCATCCAGTATGTAGAGGGTATTGCCGGTGGACTGTTTGCGCAGCTCGCTGGCCAGCTTGACACGCTGGGCCTCCCCTCCGGACAGGGTGGTCGCCTGCTGACCCAGCCGGATGTACCCGAGTCCGACGTCGTTGAGGGTCGTAAGCACGCTGCGGATCGGGGGAATGTTTTCAAACAGTTGAATCGCCTCGGTGACCGCCAGATTCAGGATGTCACAGATCGAATATCCCTTGAACTGGATCTCCAGCGTCTGCTCATTGAAACGTTTCCCCTTGCACACCTCGCATTCGACGTAGACATCCGGCAGAAAGTGCATTTCGATCTTGCGGATCCCGTCTCCCTGGCAGGCTTCGCAGCGGCCGCCTTTAACATTGAAGCTGAAGCGGCCGGGTTTATAGCCGCGCATCTTTGCATCCGGCAGTTGTGAAAACAGGCTGCGGATATGACTGAACACCCCCGTATAGGTGGCCGGATTGGAACGTGGGGTGCGTCCGATCGGCGATTGATCGACTTCGATAATTTTGTCGACCTGTTGCAGGCCCGTGATGCGCTTGTGCCGTCCGGGTTTATCCTTGGCATGGTGCAGTTCCTTGGCTAACGCCTTATAAAGGATTTCGTTGACCAGAGTCGATTTTCCGGAGCCTGAGACGCCGGTGACGCAGGTCAGTGTACCCAACGGGATGGTGACGTCGATGTTTTTGAGGTTGTTTTCCTCCGCGCCCTTAACGGTCAGGACGCGTTTGGGGTCCAGCGGCCGGCGTTCGGCGGGGACCGGGATAAAACGTTTGCCGTTGAGGTATTGACCGGTGAGCGATTTCTTGGATTTGAGAATCCCTGCCGTCTTACCCGCGTAAATGATCTCCCCGCCGTATTCCCCTGCTCCGGGTCCGAGGTCAACGATGTAGTCGGATTTGCGGATGGTTTCCTCGTCATGCTCAACGACGATGAGCGTGTTGCCGATGTCACGCAGGGAATGCAGGGTGGTCAGCAGTCGCTGATTATCCTTCTGATGCAGTCCGATACTCGGCTCGTCCAGGATGTAGATGACACCCGTCAGTCCCGAACCCACCTGGGTGGCCAGGCGGATGCGCTCGGCCTCCCCTCCCGACAAGGTGGCGCTCATCCGGTCGAGGGTCAGGTAATCCAGCCCCACATTGAAACAGAAATCCAGCCGGCGGTTGATCTCCTTGATAATTTGCTCGCTGATTTCCCCCTCGGCTTTGTTGAGCTTGACCTCAGCGAAGAATTTCTTGGCATCCTTAATGGAGAAATGATTGACCTCCGCGATATTCAAACCGTTGATCTTGAAGGCCAGTGCCTCAGGGCGCATACGGGAGCCGTTGCAGGCGGGACACGGGAGTACCGACATGAACCGGGAGATCTCGTCTTTGAGCCAGTCGCTGTCGGTATTCTGGAACATCCGTTCCAGGTACGGAATGACCCCTTCAAAGGGTTTGCCCCAAATGGAGTCGCTTGTCCCATAGAAAATCTTTTTCATGAATGACCTGGAAGTCTTTTTGAACGGCTGGTACGGATCCACGTCGTGCATGTGGGCGAGTTCGCGCATGACTGCACGGTAGTACATCAGATAATGGCTGCGGCCGCGGGTCCGCGGGGCGATGGCGTTAATCCAGGGTTTGTCTCCGTCAGGAACCAGGAGTTCCGGGTCGATTTCCATTTTCGTGCCGAGGCCGTTGCAGCTTTCGCAGGCCCCATAGGGAGAATTAAAGGAAAACAGCCGCGGTGTTACCTCATCGATATTGAAGCCGGATTCACTTGAGAATTTCTCGCTGTATGTCTTTTCGGATTCTGCATCGGGTTGCAGGACCGTCACCGATCCCTGGCCGACTTCCAGCGCCGTCTCAATGGAATCGGTCAGGCGTTTTTTGACGCTATCCTTCAGAGCAATCCGGTCAACGACCACCTCGATAGTGTGCATTTTGTACTTGTCCAGTTTTAACTCTTCCTGGACGTCCTGGATATTGCCGTCGACCCGGATGCGCGCGAAACCGGCCTGAGCCACCTGCTTGGGGATGTTCTTATACTCCCCTTTTTTGCCTTTGATCAACGGCGCGAGGATGATGATCCGGGTGCCTTCGGGCAGGGCCATGACCTGACTGACGATTTCCTGCGCCGATTGCTTTTCGATAGGCTTTCCCGTCTTGGGATCGTGAGGAACGCCGATGGACGCGTACAGCAGCCGCAGATAGTCGCTGATTTCGGTTTGCGTGGCGACGGTGGAACGGGGATTACGGCTGGTCGTCTTTTGCTCGATGGATATCGTCGGGGACAAGCCCTCGATCGACTCGACATCCGGTTTTTGCAGCTGTTCCAGGAATTGACGGGCGTACGCCGACAAACTCTCGACGTAGCGCCGTTGTCCCTCGGCGTATATGGTGTCGAAGGCCAACGATGATTTTCCGGATCCGCTCAATCCGGTGATCACCACGAACTGATCACGGGGAATTTTGAGATCGAGGTTTTTAAGGTTATGTTCCCGGGCTTGGCGAATTGTGATGTGCTTGCTTTTCATAGTTGCGCGGGCGGCGCTCAGTGCGCAGCAGAGGCTCCATATTAGATCAAGGCGGGAACCGCGTCAATACCAAAAAAAACAGCCCTTGTAATAGTTATATTACAAGGGCTGTTATGGTCGAGCGCGAATCGCGCCTATTTTCGCTTTGCGGCCTTTTTCTTGGTCGCCTTTTTCTTGACGGCCTTTTTCTTGGTCGCTTTTTTCTTCACGGCCTTTTTCTTGGTCGCCGGCCTGCGAACGGCCTTTTTCTTGGTCGCCTTACGCTTGACAGCCTTTTTCTTGGTTGCCTTCTTCTTGACGGCTTTCTTCTTGGTTGCCTTGCGTTTGGTGGCCTTACGCTTCTTTCCCCCGCGAACCATTTTTGCGCTGGAGATGTCACCATTCTTATCTATAAAGTATAGATAGCCTGGTTTCTTCTTCACTCCGACCTTAGCAACCTTTTTCGGCTTACCACCTTTTTTGCTGCCGCGGGCCATCTTCGCGCAAGAAATGTCGCCATTCTTATCGACAAAGTATAGGTATCCGGATTCTTTCTTGATACCGATCTTTGCCACTTTTTGCGTAGCCATGCATTCACCCCCTTTCGTCAGATATTTAAGTCCCGATCAAAATCCCGGTACAATACTGTTTGAGGGTCTGCAATCCAGACAGGACGGCCATGTAACTGGTTTTCGGATTGTCGGGGCAGACCACGTTTTCGGTCTTTGTATGTATCCTTCCAAAATCGCCGTCGAGTTCGATCTCATGCGTATTGTGTGTGTACTCGGGAGATACGACGATTCGAATATGGAGTTTGTCGGGATCCTGGCACGCCAGGGCTATGGTAGCGGCGACATTGATGTTTCGGGGAAAATGTTTTACGGCCTCGTGCACCTTGCCCTCAAAGATTACGGTCTCTTTGGTGATATCCTCCAAACGAATTCCCTTCTTGTCGAGATAGTCGTTGCCTTGAAATCCGGAGAGTGGTTTGCGTGTGGTGAGGGTGATCCGGTTGGTTTTGACGAGGCTGGCTGCCTTGATGGCGTCCACGCCGGCGATTGCGCCTGACGGGAGCAATATGTAGCATTTGTTCTTTTTAGCCAGATTAAATAATTTGGCTGCGCCGAGTAATTTACCGACGCTCATGGCGAGTACGCTTTTTTTGGCGCGAATGATTCTTTCGATGATGTCAAGAGTGTGATCTGAGTTGACGGCTTCCACAATACAGTCGCTTGCTGAAATGATGGAATCGATTGATCGTTTTTTGACGTTTTTCAAGTCCAGATCTTTCGCCAGCTTGTTGACTCTCTCGCCGTCGATATCGTACAGCCCGCTGATCCGGCAGTCCTTCTGAAAATCCCGGACAATGGCGGTGGCCATTCTCGATCCGATAGCGCCGCAGCCGATTATGCCGACTTTAACTTTGTAGTTCGGAGATTTCATCGCAGCTGCACAATCACATTGTCGATTAATCTCGCCTTGGCAAATTTTACGGCTATGGCTATCAGAACTTTACCAGAGAGATATGTCACCGGTTTTAGAGATTGAAGGTCGACACATTCGACATAATCAATTGCGCCCCCGGTGTGGGCGCTTATGCTTCCCCGGATAAACCGCTTAATCACTGCGGCTTTGCGCTCGCCGGCTCGAATACGCCGCCGGGCATCGGCCAGGGATTTGTAAAGGAACGGGGCTTCTCGACGATGCTGCGGGCTGAGATATGCGTTTCGCGAACTCATCGCCAGCCCGTCGGCTTCCCTGACCGTCGGACAGATGACGGCCTTAACAGGAAAGTTTAGATCTTCCATCATGCGGTTGATGACTATGGCTTGCTGCGCGTCTTTTTGACCGAGATAAATTCTCGTCGGTTGAACCATGTTGAGCAGCTTGCCGACCACTGTCGTGACGCCCCGGAAGTGACCGGGTCGCGACTTTCCGCAGAGTGTATCGGTAAGACCTGTCGTCGCTATAAAAGAGCTGAAGCCCTTCGGGTACATTACTCTGTCCGTCGGTAAAAAAATTATATCAACATTTTCTTTCTTTGCCAATAAAATGTCTTTTTTTTTGGGGCGGGGATACGAGGAGAAATCCTCTTTTTTGGCGTCGAACTGGATGGGATTCACGTAGATACTGAGGACGGTTCGCCGGTTTTCCCGTCGGGAGCGACGGATCAGCGATAGGTGGCCGTCATGAAGCGCGCCCATGGTGGGAACGAACCCGATACTTTCCTTTTTCGTGCGGAACTTTTCAAGCTGGCGGCGTAAGGAGGATAAGGAACTAATCTGACGCACCGGTAATCCTTTCGGCCACCTGGGGTGCGATTTCCCGCAAGGGCCGCATAACGAATTCGCGGTCGAACATCCGGGGGTGCGGGATGATCAAATCCGAGGCTTCCATGACCACCTCGTCATAGAGCAGGATGTCCAGATCGATCTCGCGCGGACCGTTGCGGACCGTTTCCGTGCGTCCCACGGCGCGTTCGATGTTCTTGAGCACCGCGAGCAGGGCGCGCGGTGACAATTCGGTTTCGGCCTCGCAGACGCTGTTCAGGAAACGTCCCTGGGGCGGCCCCCCGACGGGGTCGGTTTCGATCACCGAGGCCTGTTTGCGGATCGTGATCCCTGATTCAGTCAGTTCCGAGAGGGCCCGCTCAATATAGGCTTCCCGGTCGCCGACGTTGGATCCGATCCCGATGTAGACGATAGCCAATTAGAGTACCTTTTTTAGGCGTTGGACGGCCTGTTCCAGGCGGTCCTTCTCGACGGTCAAGGCCATACGGATATAACCTTCCCCACCGGGGCCGAATCCGTTGCCCGGTGTAGCCACGATATCGGCCTTGTCGAGAAAAGTCTTGGCACATGTCATCGAATCGGTGAAGCCTTTCGGTAACCTGGCCCAGACATAAAAAGCGGCTTGCGGCGGGGTGATATCCCAGCCCAGTCCCGCGAGTCCTTCAATCAGGCAGTCCCGGCGTTCCTGGTACAGACGGCGCATATCGTCGGTGACCGACGGGTCGCTTCTGAGGGCCGCGATACCCGCAACCTGAATGGCGGTGAAGATGCCCGAATCGTAGTTGGATTTGACCTTGGCCAGGGCCGCGACCAGTGTCCGGTTGCCGCAGGCCCAGCCGATCCGCCACCCTGTCATATAATAGGTCTTAGATAGCGAATGGAACTCGATGGCCACGTCTTTGGCGCCTTCGATTTCGAAGATGCTGATCGGCGGATTCCCGTCGAAGTAGACCTCGGAATAGGCCATATCGGACAAGATGATGATGCTGTGCTCGCGGGCGAACGCAACCAGCTCGGCGTAAAATTCACGCGTGGCCACGGCTGAGGTCGGGTTATTGGGATAGTTCAGGACCAGCATCTTGGCATCGGTATGACTTTTGAGTTCGGCGAGCTCCGGCAGCCAGCCGTTTTCTTCCTTAAGGGTAATGTTGATGATCTTCCCGCCAGCAAACTGGATCGTCGGCCGGTAAGCGGGATAAGCCGGGTCCGTCAGCAGAACCTTGTCGCCGGGATTGATCACGCCCAACGGCAGGTGAGCGATCCCTTCCTTGGTTCCGATCAACGGATAAATTTCTCCGTCCGGGTCCAGTTCCACATGGAACCGGTCTTTAAACCAGCGTTGAATCTCAGTGCGTAAATCGGACAGGCCCGCGTCAAGCGCGTAATGATGATAGTCGCCGTTGGCCACTGATCTTTGCATCGCTTCGACGATATGCGGCGGTGTCGGGTAGTCCGGATCGCCGATCCCCAGGTTAATGACATCGCGTCCTTCGGCCAAGGCCGCGCGTTTCGCGCGGTCGATCTCCACAAAGAGGTAGGGCGGCAAGGCCTTCAATCTGTCGGCAAATTCAATGCTTGGTTTGGTCTCTGTGCTCATGACGTGCTTTTCCTTTCGTGGTGGCTTATGAGGTGAATCCCAGGACATCCTGCATAGTGTACAGGCCGGGCGCCTTTCCCTGCAAATATTTGGCGGCGGTCAGGGCGCCGCGGGCGAACATACTGCGGTCCTTGGCATGATGGCTGATCGTCAACACGTCCTCACCCGACTCGAGGCGGATCGTATGATCGCCGATCACCTCGCCTTCCCGGATGGATTCCACGTTATCGATGGTCAGACCGGATGCCTTTTCCGCGATCTGCGCCATGGTCTTGGCGGTCCCCGACGGCTTGTCCTTCTTGTGAATGTGATGCGTTTCGGAGATGCTGATGGTGTGCGGAGCGATCTTGCCAGTGGCGATCTGGATCAATTTGAACAGCGTGTTGACCCCGATCGACATATTGCTGGCCAGGACGATCGGGATCTCTTTCGCCGCGGACTTGATCGCCTCCAGCTGTTGTGCGGAAAATCCGGTGGTGCCGATCACCATGGGAACACCGTACTGGGCAGCAGCCTTCAGATTGGTCATGGTCCCGTCCGGCAGCGTAAATTCGATCAGCGCATCGCAGCCCTTGATACTGGCGTTGTCCGCTGTGAGGTGAGTGCCGTAATTTTCGGTCCCCACCTCCGGGTGATCGGTGTGTTCCAGCAGGGCGGTTATCGTGAGTTCGGGATCGGCATCGGCGAGCTTGGCGATGGCCTGTCCCATGCGCCCCCGGGCGCCGCTTATGGCCAGTTTGATCATGAGGTGCTCCTAGACGGTTGTCAGGGCCCCGTATTCGACGAGGGCCTGCTTGAGTTTTTCGAGATTCGCGGGCTCCATTTCACACAGCGGCAGGCGCAGTCGTCCCGGCGCCAGGCCCATTAATTCCGCCGCCGTCTTGACCGGAATCGGATTGGTCTCCAGGAAGAGCGCCTCGATGAGCGGTTTGAGCTTGCGGTCCAGGGCCGCGGCCTCATCCTTTTTCCCCTGCGCATAGAGTCTGGTCAGGGCGGCGATGTCCTCGGGGACGATATTCGCGGCCACCGAGATGACGCCGCTCCCTCCGAGTTCCATCATCGGCAAGGTCAGCGCGTCGTCGCCCGAAAGGATGATAAAATCCGGTCCGCACGCCTGGCGGACGGCCTTGACCTGCTCCAGCGACCCGGACGCTTCCTTGACGCCCACGATGTTGGGACAGTCCGCGTTCAGTCTGGCGACGGTGTCGGTTTCGATATTGCGTGCCGTTCTGCCGGCGATGTTATAGAGGATAATCGGTATGTCGACGCTTTCGGCCACGGCCTTAAAATGAAGATAAAGCCCGCGCTGCGTCGGTTTGTTGTAGTAGGGCGTGACGACCAGCGCCGCATCCGCCCCCACATGGGCCGCGTGCTTGGTGAGCATCACCGCTTCGGCGGTCGAGTTGGAACCGGTGCCGGCGATGACCGGGACCCTCTTGTTGACGGCCTCAACGGTCACTTCGATGACGCGGTTGTGTTCGGCCGGTGACAGTGTCGGCGACTCTCCCGTGGTGCCGCAGGGCACGATGCCATTGGTGCCGCTCTCGATCTGGTGGGCGATTAACTTGCGCAATGTTCCCTCGTCCAGGCCGTTCTCGGTAAAAGGTGTAATGATGGCTACGATCGATCCCTTGAACATAGTGCTCTCCCCCCCTAGGTAAAGTAGTATTCGCCGTGCGCGATGAATTTGGCGCTTCCCTTTAAATGGACATTGGTCACGACACAGTCATTAATATCGAAGGAAACCCTGAGGATCTCCCCGCTGCGCGTGCGCACGCGCATGCGCGCTCCCTTTTTGTTGATGATGCCGGGATTCAGCTGCAGGTAGGACACGATGGCCGCCGCCACGCTGCCGGTGCCGCAGGCCTTGGTTTCGTCCTCCACCCCGCGTTCGTACGTCCGGCAGTCTACCAGGTCCTTATCGAGAAACTCGACAAAGTTGACGTTGGTGCCGCGCGGTTCGAACGCCTCGTGATAGCGGATCGCCCGTCCGATGGTCCGCACCTCGATGTCGTTTAAACCCTCTACGTAAATGATTATATGCGGAACACCGGTGTCGATATAGTGTACGGTTACATCGCGGTCGTTGAGATCCACGGAGATGTCCGGGCGGTAATCCTCGGGATCACTCAGTCGGACATCGGCGACCTCATTGGCGGCCGTGGCCTCCAGGATGCCGGCCAGTGTTTCCATGGTAAAGGTCTTCTTGCGCGGGCGCTTGTGCCGTACGATATAGGCGGCCATGCACCGCGCGCCGTTGCCGCACATTTCGGCCTCCGACCCGTCCGCGTTGATGATCCGCATCCGGTAATCCGCCTTCGCCGATTTGTCGTAGACCATCAACCCGTCGGCGCCGATGCCGTTGGTACGGTCGCAAACCTTAATCGCCAGGCGCTTGAGATTCATTTTCGCCTTGGGGGCGTCTATGATGACAAAGTCATTACCCGCCCCGGCCATTTTAATAAATGGGATTGTCTTCATGGTTTGACCTTAATTGAGGAATGCCGGAATCCGCTCATCCTTGACCAGATCGTCGAAGCTCTGTCGGATCCGGGAAAGTTCGAACTTCTTTCCTTTAACGAACGCAATCGGAACATGTCCGCGCATATTGTAGTTGCTGGACATGACCGAACAATACGCTCCCGCGCCGAGCAGGGCGATCAGGTCATTCTTTTTCAAGGCCGGCAGGAGCCGGTCCTTGGCAAAAAAGTCCCCGCTCTCGCAGATTGGCCCGACGACGTCCATCTTTATCCGGCGACCGGCCGTCTTGATCAGCGGTACGATTTCATGATAGGACCCGTATAATGTGGGGCGCATGAGATCATTCATGCCGCCGTCCACGATCAGAAATTTCTTAACCCCGTTGTCTTTGAGATACAACACCCGGGTGACAAAAATGCCCGCGTTGCCCGAGATAAAACGGCCGGGTTCCATGATGATTTTCAGGCCCGTTTGTTTTAACAACGGCAGCACGTTTTCGGCAAACTTGGCCGCGGTTTGGGGCTGCTCGTCCTTGTAAATGATACCCAATCCTCCGCCGATATCGAGGTATTCGAGCTCAAGGCCGTCTTTTTTGAGTTTTTCCTGAAAGCGGATGACCCGCTGGATGGCCTCGACGAAGGGTTCGCCAGTCGTGATTTGCGAGCCGATATGCACATGTAATCCGCTGAACCGGATATTGGCGTATTTCTTGGTTTGCTTCATGATCTTCTGCGCCGTATTCAGGTCGATGCCGAATTTGTTTTTCAGGGTTCCGGTCACGACCTGGGAATAGGTCGGCGCTTCGACATCCGGATTGATCCTCAAGGCGACCTTCACGGTCTTCTTGTGCTTGCCGGCGATGCGGTTGATTTCGTCGAGTTCCGGCAGGGATTCGACGTTGAACAGCAGGATCCCTTTCTTGATGGCAAACACGATCTCCTCTTCCGTCTTTCCCACGGAGGCAAACACGATTTTCTTGGGATCCGCGCCGGCCAACAGGGCTTTTCTCAGTTCCCCCACCGATACGATGTCAAATCCGGCCCCCGCGTTGATGAGCGTTTTCAGGACCGCCAGATTGTCGTTGGACTTCATGGCAAAACAGATGAGCGGACTGATGTCGGCAAATGCGCGCTGGATCTTGGTGAAATGATCCACCAGCGTGTTATGGCTGTAGACGTAACACGGCGTTCCTGTTTTCGCAATAATATCGACGATACGGACGTCTTCGCAAAAGAGTTCTTTACCCTTGTAATGAAAGTCGTGCATGAGGGGCCTTTCTAGTCTTCGGAAGCGCGTTCGAGGCGCTTCTCCCAAAAGCGTATCTGCTGGGCGACCGAGCGCGGCGAGGTGGATCCGAAGGATTTCTTGCCTTTGACCGAGGCCTCGGCGTTCAGCAGTTTACGGATTTCGGTAGTGAGCTTGGGGTGAAACCCTTTTAATTCTTCATCGGTCAAGGCGGCGATCTTTTGTCCGTTGTCGAGACAGTCGCGGACCAGACGGCCGACCGTGTCGTGCGCCTCGCGATACGTCACGCCTTTGCCGATAAGGAATTCCATAATATCGACGGAAAAGAAACATTCGTTATCCAGTTGCTTGCGGATATTCTCCTCTTTAATCTGAAGCGTCGCGAACAGGCGTGTCAATAACGGCAGCATCAACTGGACCTGTTCCACCGATTCGAACAGTGGCGGTTTGTCCAGCTGCAGGTCACGGTTATATGTCAACGGCAGCCCTTTCAGGAGGACCAGGATCTTGTTGAGATTACCGTAGACCGTCGCGGTTTCGCCGCGGATCAGCTCAAGGATGTCCGGGTTCTTTTTGTGCGGCATAATCGAAGAGCCCGTGCACAAGGACCAGTCGATATTGATGAAATTGAATTCACTGGTCGCCCAAATGATCATGTCCTCGGCGATCCGGGAAAAATGCATGCACATGATGGCCAGGTTCGACAGAGTTTCGACCAGAAAATCACGGTCGCTCACCGAATCGATGCTGTTGCGGGTGGTGGCCGCGAAGCCGAGTTCCTCCGAGACCTGTTTGCGGTCCGTCGGAAGAGTTGATCCGGACAAGGCGCAGCTGCCCAACGGATTGCTGTCCATCCGCTTGACGGCCTCGCTGATCCGCTGTTTGTCGCGCTCGAGCATTTCGATATACGCCAGCATATGCTGGGCCAGCAGGACAGCCTGGGCGGATTGCAGATGTGTATAAGCCGGAATGATCACGTGTTTGTGTACGTTCGCAAAGTCAAGAATGGCCCGTTGCAGGTCGCTGATCAGTTCGGTGACCGTGTTCAGTTCGACCAAGCAGTACAACTTCATGTCCAGGACGATCAGGTCATTGCGTGAGCGGGCGGTATGCAGACGGTCTGCCGCCTCGCCGATCCTCTCTTTCAGGACCGACTGAATGTTGGAGTGGACATCTTCCTCATCAGAGTCGTACTCAAAAACGCCCTCTTCGATTTCCTTTGCGATTACCTGCAGACCGTTCATGATCTTCTTGGCGTCCGCCTTGGGAATAATGCCGCAGTCACCGAGCATCTTGGCGTGCGCGATCCCGCCGATACAGTCGTACAAGCCCAGTTTGTAGTCGTAGTCGATACTGAAACTGAATGAATCGGCGAGATTGTCGGTGTCGCCCTGAAAACGTGAACCCCAGAATTTTGCCATGTTCCCCTTCTCCTGCGTGCCTACTTCATGAACGGCATGGCCCACAGATGATTGAAGCCTTCGGCCAAGGATTGGTCGAATTGATCGCCTTCGCCGTAGGTGGCCATTTTTTCCCGGTAGCGGGAATATTTGGATTTGCGCCCGACCACGTGGCAGCCGCCCTTAAACAGCTTGAGCCGGACGGTCCCGGTGGTATCCTCATGCACCTTGTTAAAGAAAGCGTCCATCTGCTCTTTGAGCGGAGTAAACCACAGTCCGTTGTACGTCAATTCGGCGTATTTTTGGGATAGGATCTGTTTGAAGCGCATCGAATCCCGGTCGAGGACCAGAGTTTCAAGTTCGCGCAGCGCCATGTGCAGCACCGCGCCCGCCGGATTTTCATAAATCTCGCGCGACTTAATACCGACCAGCCGGTTCTCAACCATATCCACGCGTCCGACCCCGTTGCGTCCGGCGACTTGATTCAGGTGTTTGACCAGGTTGACGGGTGTGTAGGCCTTGCCGTCCACTTTCTTCGGAAGTCCCTTCTCGAAAGTGATCTCCACATACGTCGGTTTATCCGGGGCCTTGGCCGGATCGGTGGTCAGCGCGTAGATTTCCTCCGGCGGTTCGCACCACGGATCCTCCAGCACGCCGCATTCGATGGCGCGGCCGTAGATGTTGTTGTCGATGCTGTACGGGCTTTTCTTGGTGACGTGGATCTTGATCCCCTTGGATTGCAGATAATCGATCTCCTGGTCGCGGGTCTTGAATTCCCAGACGCGGACCGGCGCGATGATCTCCATCTTGGGGGCCATGGTCAGGTAAACCGTTTCGAACCGGACCTGATCGTTCCCTTTACCGGTGCATCCGTGAACGAGGGCCGTGGCCTTCTCTTTCTTGGCGATCTCGACCTGGTGCCGGGCGATCAACGGCCGCGACAGTGCGCAGGCAAGATAGTACTTGTTTTCGTAGGCCGCCCCCGCCTTCAGGGCCTTGAAGGCGTAGTCTTCGATCAGTTCCTTCTCCAGATTGAGGCGCACGATCTGCGCGGCGCCGGATTGCAACGCGCGCTTTTCAATAGCCTTGAAATCATCTCCCTGACCGAGATCGGCGATAAAGGCGATGGTCTCGTATCCTTTGTCTTTGAGCCAGGGGATAATGCAGGACGTGTCGAGTCCACCGGAATACGCTAGCACGACTTTTTTCATGATGACTCCTTACCAGGTGTTAAATAGAAAATTCAGGACGGCCTTTTGCGAATGCAGCCGGTTTTCCGCCTGTGTGAAGACAATCGAATTGGGGCCGTCGATGATCTCGGCCGTCACCTCTTCGCCGCGGTGCGCGGGAAGACAATGCATGAAGGCGTACTGCCCGTGGGCCTCTTTGACGAGCTCAGCGTTGATCTGATAGCCTTGAAAATCCTGCAACCGCTTCTCACGCTCCGCTTCCTGCCCCATGCTTACCCATACATCGGCATAGATGACATTGGCCCCCCGGACGGCGGCCCTGGGGTCGCGGGTCACTTCGATACGGGCGCCGGAATCCATGCAGATGCTCAATACCTTCTCCATAATATTCTTGTCCGGACCATACCCCTCCGGCGTGGCGACTTTCACGTTGACGCCGAGTTTGGCCGCCCCCAGCAGTAAGGAATGACACACGTTATTGCCGTCGCCGACGAAGGCAATGGTCAGTCCTTCGAGTGTCTGGAAGTGTTCCTTGACTGAAAACAGATCGGCCAATCCCTGGCACGGGTGATGCAGATCCGTCAGCCCGTTGATAACCGGCACCGTCGCGTTTTCGGCCAAGATCACCAAATCGTCATGCGAATTTGTGCGGGCGATGATGCCGCTGAGATAGCGCGATAGCGTTTTGGAGACATCGGCGGTGCTTTCGCGTACGCCGAGGTTGATTTCGTCCGGTCCCAAATAGACGCCGCGGCCGCCCATTTGCGCTATGCCCACTTCGAAGGAGACACGCGTTCGGTTGGACGGTTTCTGAAAGACAAGACCGATCATGCGGTCGCGCAGCAAATGCACCGAATGGCCCGGATCGTTCTTCATCTCCATGGATAAAGCGATCAGCCGGAGCATCTCCTCCTTCGATAAATTTTCCAGACTGAGAAAGTCTTTTTTTCTGATCACGTAACAGTCTCCAAGGCTTTTTTCAGGATATACAGAGCGCGGTCGGCCTGTTTTTTGGTCACTGTGAGCGCGGGCATCAGCCGCAGGACATTTCCCTGCGTGCAGTTGATGATCAGTCCCTTGGCAAAGCATTCTTCATAAACCGGTTTGCCCGGGACGGTCAGCTCGATTCCGAGCATCAGTCCGCAGCTACGGACTTCCCGGATAACCGGCATCGAGCGCTGCAGCTCGGTCAAGCGACCAGAAATATATTGTCCCATGACTTTCGCATTTTTCAACATTTTGTCCGTTTTAATCGCGCTGAACACGCCCAAGGCCGCCTTGGTCACCAGCGGGGACCCGCCGAATGTCGAGGCATGCATCCCCGGTTGAAAGGTGTCGGCAATACCCGCGCGCACCACCAGGGCGCTGATAGGCAGGCCGCCTCCGAGGGCCTTGGCCAGGACCATAACATCGGGTTTGACCCCGAAATGCTTAAAGGCGAACATCTCGCCGGTCCGGCCCATACCGGTCTGCACCTCGTCAAAGATCAGCAGCATGTCTTTTTCATCGCAGAGTTGGCGCAATTGCTGCAGGTAGCTCTTGTCCGCCACATGGACCCCGCCCTCACCCTGGACCGGTTCCAACATGATGGCCACGGTCTGAGGCGTCAAGGCCTTCTTGACCGCGGCGAAGTCATTGAACGGGACGTGTGAAAATCCCTCCGGCAGCGGTTGAAAACCCTTCTGATATGCCACCTGTCCCGTAGCGGTCAAGGCGGCCAGGGTACGTCCGTGAAAGGACTTCTCCATGGTGATGACGTGATGCCGCTTGCCCGCCCCGTAGATACGGGCGAATTTAATGGCCCCTTCGCACCCTTCCGCCCCGCTATTGCCGAAGAATACCTTGCCCGGAAACGAGTGGCGGATAATCTCCCGGGCGAGTTTGGCTTGGTTGGGATGATAGAAACTGTTGGGGACATGAATCAGTTTGCCGATTTGGTCCCGTACGGCAGCCATGACCTTCGGATGGCAGTGGCCCACATTATTGACGCCCCATCCCGGAAAGAAGTCGAGATACTTCTTGCCGTCGATGTCGGTCAATGTCATGCCCTTGCCCTTAACAAAGATGCCCGGTGTCCGCGTATACGTCGACATGACGTATTTGTCGTAATTCTTGATGACGTCGTTCTTCTTCATGAGGCCACCTTGTCCGGAATGATTTGGGTCCCGATCCCTTTGTTGGTGAAAAATTCAAGCAACAGGGCGTGCTGGATGCGGGCGTCGACAATGTGCGTCTTTTGTACGCCGCTGTTCAGCGCTTCGATACAGGACCTGACTTTCGGGATCATCCCGCCTTCGATGGTGTTCTTTTTGATCAGCTCGTGGACCTGGGTCACGGTCAAAGAGGAATACAGCGAATCCGGATCCGCGGGGTCACGCAGGACTCCCTGGACATTGGTCAGCAGCACCAGCTTTTCCGCGTGCATAGAGTTGGCGATAGCGCTGGCCACCTCATCCGCATTGATGTTGTGAGGGACTTTCTCGACGGTGATGCCCATCGGCGAGACCACGGTGATATGCCCCCGGCGCAGGTGCTCGTCCAGCGTCTTTTTATCTACCGAGGCGACGCTGCCGACAAATCCCAAATCCTTGGAGGCGATTTTCTTTTCCACGTGAATGATGTTCTCATGGCCGTGCAGGCCGGTCACGTCGCCTTTCAGTTCGCGGATTTCCTTGACGATCAGCTGATTGAGCTTGTCGAGTTCCTCACTGACGACGTCCAGGGTTTGCTTGTCGGTCACCCGCATTCCTTCGTGCCATTCGCTCTTGATATTGAGTTCCTTCAGGCGCGAGCTGATCGCCGGCCCGCCGCCGTGAACGAGAATGGTGCGGATTCCCACGTAACTCAGAAAGACCACGTCCTGCAGGACGTTGCGCCGGATCTTGGTGTCGCTGAGGATGCTGCCGCCGTATTTGATGACAAAGACCTTTTTACGGAAGGCGTGAATGTAAGGGATCGCTTCGATAAGGACCCCGGCTTTTTTAATGACTTCGTCCATGCCTTTAATTGTACTCGGTGTTAATGCGGATGTATTCATGAGTTAAGTCCGAGGTATAGACGGTCGCTTCGGCGCGACCCAGTTGCAGGGTTGTGGTTATGGAGACGTCCTTCTTCTTGAACGAACTGAAGCTGATGTCCAGACTGTCTTCCTCGATGCCCTTGATTCCCAGGGCGCCGACCGCCGCCGCCACCCGGCCCCAGTTGGGGTTCGAGCCGTAAATGGCCGTCTTGACGAGCATGGAGTTGGCCACCATCAGGCCGATCTCCCGCGCCTGTTTGGCGGTCTTGGTCCCCTTGACGTGGATCGTGACGAACTTGGTCGCCCCTTCTCCGTCCAGGACGATTTTCTTGGCGAGATCCAGGCAGACGTCTTTAAGTGCGTCGCGAAAGGCGTCGTATTCCTTCCCCGGTTTGTCGATGACGGGATTGCCGGCCATGCCGTTGGCCAGGACTGTCAACATGTCGTTAGTGCTCATGCAACCGTCAACGGAGATGCAATTGAAGGAATCTTCGTTCGCTTCCTTCAATGCCTGCTTCAACATTTTTCCGGTGATAGCCGCGTCCGTGGTGATGAAGCCCAGCATGGTGGCCATGTTCGGCGCGATCATTCCGGACCCTTTAGCGCAGCCGCCGATAGTCACGGTTTTTCCGCCGATAGTCAGCCGCACGGTACGTTCCTTGATTACAAGGTCGGTCGTCAGGATCCCCTGCGCGAACGCCTTACCGCCCGCCGGCGACAACGCCGCCGTCAACGCAGGCAGGGCCGTGGTGATCTTTTCGATGGGCAACGGTTTTCCGATAATGCCGGTGGAAGCCACCAGCACATCGGTCGCCTTGATGCCCAGTGCGGCTGCGCACGCCTCGGCCATACAGACCGCGTCCGCGTAGCCTTGTTTACCGGTGAAACAATTCGCATTCCCGCTGTTGACGATAATGGCCCGCGCGCGTCCGTTGCGTCCGTGACGGCGGCAGACTGTGATCGGGGCGGCGACGACGGAATTCTGAGTGTAGACCGAGGCCGTCGTGGCCGGGATGTCGCTGACAACCAGCGACAGGTCTTTCTTTTGCGAACGTTTGATGCCGCTCCACATGCCGTGGGCCCGGAAACCTTCCGGTTTGGTGATCCCTCCGCTGATGACCTTCATAACAGGCCCTCACTTTCCGAGAATCCGCACATGAGATTCATGTTTTGGATGGCCTGACCGGCGGCGCCTTTCACCAGGTTGTCGATCGCGACGGTGATGACCAGCAGGTTTTTCTGATCGTTGAGCGCGAGGCTGATATCACAGAAGTTGGTCTTTACCACATTCTTGAGTTCCACCTGTTCCTCGAGTCCGAATACGCGTACGAACGGCTCCACCTTGTAAAAGTTGGAGTACAGCTTATGGCAGCGGTTAAGGCGGATCCGGGAGGACAATTTTACATAGATCGTCTCCAGAATCCCGCGGTTGACAGGCAACAGATGCGGCACGAAGTTTATCGCCTTGCTGTGCGTGCAGAGCTTGGCCAGGTAGCGTTCGATTTCCGGGACATGTTGATGGTTAAGGACCTTGTAGGCCTTGAAGTTTTCACTGACTTCCCCGTGGCTGAGCGCCACCGCTGCCTTGCGGCCGGCGCCGGTGACACCGGACTTGGCATCGATGATGATCGATTCAATCAGCTCACAGTGAGTCCCGACCAGCGGGGCCAGTCCGAGCAGCGCGGCGGTCGGATAGCAACCGGGGTTGGCCACCAGGCTTGCCTTTTTGATTTCTTCTTTATAGAGTTCGGGCAGTCCGTACACGGCCTTGCGCAGATTGCGCGGGTCCGTGTGTGTCGCCTTGTACCATTTCTTGTAGGTTGCCACCGATCCCAGGCGGTAATCACCGCTGAGGTCGATGACCTTCACCCCGGCCTTCAGCAGTTTGGGGGTGATTTGCATCGCGATGGTATGCGGCACGGCCAACAACGCGACGTCGCATTGACCGGCGGCTTTTGTGACATCGAATTGATCGCAATACAATTTTGTACGATTCTTCAACTGCGGCCAGATATCACTGATCTTGCCGCGCGTGTTATTGGCGCTGACGTAGGTCACCCGCGCGTTGGGGTGGCGCAGGAGCAGTTCCAGGGCGGTAAACCCGGAATACCCGCTGACACCGACAATACCGACTTTAATCATGATGTTTTCCTCTCATGATGCCGCGCCCGGCGCGACACCAAATAAAAAGCCTATCTCTTAACTCGTCCGAGGTGGGAGATAGGCTTGAAATTCGAAAGATTTATTAATGCTGCAACTTAACGTTTAACCCACTGGAATTTCTTACGTGCTCCCTTTTGGCCCGGTTTTTGCCTTTCCTTCATCCTGGGGTCACGCCTGAGCATCAAGGCCTTCTTCAGTACGGGTTTGTTTTCCATATCGCATGCGGACAGAGCGCGGGCCAGTCCGAGACGGAAAGCGCCAGCCTGGCCGCTGATGCCGCCGCCGGTAACTTTGACTTCGATATCGAATTTGCCCATCGTGTTGGTGATCTTCAGCGGTTCCAGAATGATGATCTGGTCGGTTTCACGGTGAAAATATTCCGTGAACGGACGCTTGTTAACACGAATCTTGCCTTCTCCCGGCATGATGTTAACGCGGGCAACTGAACTTTTGCGACGGCCTGTGGCTCCGTACTTGACAATCTCGACCATGGGAATGATGTGCTCCTATACTTCCAATGCAATGGGTTTTTGCGCTTGATGCGGGTGTTCCGCCCCGGCATAGACCTTGAGTTTGCGGCGCTGCTGGTTGCCGAGCGGGCCGCTGGGGATCATCCGGTTGACGGCCAGCTCAATCACCTTGGCCGGGTTCTTGGCCATGAGATCCTTCAGCTTGACGGTCTTTTGTCCGGAGGGATAGCCGGAAAAGCGCTGATATTCTTTATCTTCCATCTTTTTGCCGGTGACGCGGATTTTCTCCGCGTTGATGATGATGACATTGTCTCCGGCATCGAAATGCGGTGTGAATGTGGTTTTGTGCTTGCCGCGCAGCACTGTGGCGGCTTTGGCCGCGACACGTCCCAGGATCTTGTCCGTGGCATCAATCACGTAGCTTTGACGCTCGGTGTTCTGGGCGTTGGCCATGAATGTTTTCTGCTTCATCGTTTTGTTCCGTATATAGGCGTATTGGTGTGGCTTACAATAAGTATGAAGTATATCACTTTCGCAATGTTTGTCAACGGAAAATTTAGGCCATTTTCCGGCCCGGATAGGCCACCTTTATCAGGCTCAAACCGTGGGCCGGGGCGGCTGCCGGAGCGGCCTTTCTGTCCCTGGCCCGGAGGATCCGGCGGACTTCGCGGGGCGGTATCCGCCCGGCCCCGCATTCCAGCAGCAAGCCGGCGATATTCCGGACCATCTTGTAAAGAAAGCCGTTGGCGGTGATTTCGACTGTGATCAGGTCTCCCCTGCGCCGGACCTTTAAGGCACTCACGATACGTACGTCGTTCCCGTTGCGATTACTGCGGTTAGTGCCTTTGAACGAGCGAAAATCATGCTCGCCCACCAGCTCATTGGCCGCCGTTTGCATCAAATCCGCATCCAGGGGATAAATGAATCGCAGCGCGGTCCGTTCCCCCAGGGGGCTGCGTACCTCCCGGTTCAGTATTTGATAGCGATAGGTCTTGCTCTTGGCGCTGTACTGGGCGTGGAACTCATCCGGGACCGGGACGGCCTCTAAAATCGCCACGTCCTTGGGCAGGTGCGCGTTCAGGGCGTTGCGGATTTCCGCCGGAGGTTTGCTGACGGCCGTACGGAAGTTGGCCACCTGGCCGGCGGCGTGGACCCCGCTGTCGGTCCGTCCGGAACCTATCAGATTGATGTTTTCGCCGAAAATCTGAAAGAACGTATCACGGATCACCGCCTGCACGGTGCGTTCGCCGCGGGATTGAATCTGCCAGCCACGAAAATCCGTTCCGTCGTACTCGATCGTCAGTTTGATGTTGGTCATGGGCGACCGTGAAATGGCGCGGTGCTAGATCAGTTTGTCGGCGACCAGCAGCTCGGCGATTTGCACGGCATTGAGGGCCGCCCCCTTGCGCAGATTGTCGGAGACGATCCACATATTCAATCCGCAGGCCACGGTTTCGTCTTCCCGTATTCGTCCGACGAAAGTGTCGTCCTTGCCCTGTGCGGCCAACGGCAACGGATATTTGTTGTTGGGCAGGTCGTCGATGACCGTTACGCCCGGGGCCTTTTGCAGCAATGCGACGGCCTTTTCGCGGGTCACCTTTTCGGCGGTCTCGATGTTGACCGACTCGGAATGCGCCCGCAAAACCGGTACACGCACACAGGTTGCCGTGACCGCAATCTGCGGATCATGCATGATCTTCTTGGTCTCGTTGACCATCTTAATTTCTTCCTTCGTGTACAGATTGGACTGCGGCACGTCGATATGCGGGATCAGATTATGCATGATCTGGTACTGAAAGGCGTTTACATCCATCGTTCCCTTGCTCTGGTCCTCGAATTCCTTGATGGCCGCCGAGCCCGCTCCGGAGACGGACTGGTAAGTTGACACTACCACCCGCTTGATTTTGGAAAAGTCATGAATAGGTTTTAACGCCACTACCATCTGTATGGTGGAGCAGTTCGGGTTGGCGATGATCCCTTTGTGGAGTCTGACGTCCTGGGGATTGACCTCGGGCACGACCAGCGGCACGTCATTATCCATGCGAAATTGGCTGGTATTGTCGATAACCGTACAACCGGCCGCGGCCGCCAACGGGGCGATCACCTTGCTGACCGCGGCTCCCGGCGAGAATAGGCCGACCTGAACATCGGCGAATTTCTGAGCAGCGTTGCCCTCGTTCAGGGCTTCGTAAAGTTGGCCGTCGATTTCGGTGTCCTGCTCGAGGCTGGTTGAGAACAAGCGCAGTTTCCCTACGGGAAAATTGCGTTCCAGCAGGATGCTGAGCATTTCCTGTCCCACCGCTCCGCGGATGCCGACGATACCGACATTGTATTTTGACATGATGGTTCTCCTAAATGCGCGAGGCGATGCGGTCGCCGACCTCCGCCGTGGTAAAGCCCATCTTTCCGACCAGCATTGACTTCATTTCCTTGATGGTCTTGCGGGTAGCCGCTTCCAAACTCATAGCCGCCTCAGGTTCGCCGAGGTGGTTGAGCATCATCACGGCCGTCAAGATTGTCGCGACCGGATTGATTACGCCTTTGCCGGCAAACGACGGCGCGGTCCCGTGGACCGGTTCGAACATGCTCACGCCCTGGGGATTTATGTTGCCGCTCGGAGCGACGCCCATCCCGCCTTGCGTTACCGCGGCCAGATCGGTGATAATGTCGCCGAACATATTGCTGGTGACTATCCCGTTAAACCGTTTCGGGTCCTCAACCATGTATATGCAGATCGCGTCCACATGACAGTAGTCGGCGATGATCGCGGGATATTCCTTGGCGACTTCGTCGAATACGCGCTGCCATAAATCAAACACGTAGGTCAGGACATTGGTCTTGCCGCAGAGAGTCAGTTTGGCATAGTAACCGTTGGCCTTTTCCTCGTCGCTGAGTCCCTTCCAGGGGGCGTTCTCATGGCGGATCTTCAGGCTTTCAAAGGCGTAACGGATGCAGCGTTCGACCTGATTACGGGTGTAAATCATTTTTTGGATGGCGATCTCAGCGTCCGTCCCCTTGTCGATAAACTCCCCTTCCCCCACGTACAAGCCCCCGGTGTTTTCGCGGAAGACGATATAATCGATGTCGGACGGTCCCCTGCCGGCCAGCGGGGTGGTGACGTTTTCGTAAAGCTTGACCGGTCGCAGATTAATGTACAGGTCCAGGTCGAAGCGGAGTTTCAACAGGATGCCCCGTTCCAGGATGCCCGGTTTGACCTCGGGATGGCCGATTCCCCCGAGAAAGATCGCGTCAAAGGCGCGCAGCTGGTCGACTTCATCGTCGGACAGCACGGCCTTGGTCTTGAGATAGCGTTCGCCTCCGAAGTTAAACTTTTCGGTACTCAGCCGGAAGCCGAATTTATCTGCTGCTGTGTTGAGGGCCTTCAGTCCTTCACGGACCACTTCCGGGCCGATCCCGTCGCCTTCGATCACTGCTATTTTGTATTCATTCATGGCAAAGCCTGTATTTGAGGTTTACTAAAAACCTGAGTATATCACAGATTGTTTCTTTTCCAAGCTGATTTTGGTCGGGGGGGATTACTCGCGGAATTTCTTGACCACAACGCTGGCATTATGTCCCCCGAAGCCCAGAGAATTGGACATGGCGGCCTCCACCTTTACGGCGCGGGCCTCATTGGGGACGTAATCCAGATCGCAATCCGGGTCCGGTGTCGTGTAATTGATGGTCGGCGGGACGATGTCGTCCCGGACGGCCAGGACGCAGGCGGCGAACTCGATCCCTCCGGCCGCACCCAGCAGATGCCCGGTCATGGACTTGGTCGAGCTGATGGGGATCTTGGGGGCTAGCGGTCCGAATGAGTTCTTGATGGCCAGCGTTTCCACCTTGTCGTTCAGGTGCGTGGATGTTCCGTGCGCGTTGATATAGGAAATGTCCTCGGCCTTGAGTCCGGCATCCTTGACGGCAAATTCCATGGCCTTGGAGGCCCCCCGGCCGGTCGATTCGGGCGCGGTAATGTGATAGGCGTCCGAGGTGCGGCCGTAGCCGGCCATTTCGGCCAGGATCGGGGCGCCGCGTTTCAGCGCGTGTTCCAGGGTCTCCAGGATAACGATCCCGGCCCCCTCGGCCATGACAAAACCGTCCCGGTCTTTGTCGAACGGACGTGACGCTTTTTCCGGGTCATCATTGCGCCGGCTTAAGGCCTTCAGGGCGCAAAAACCGCCTACGCCGAGGATCGTGGTGGCGCTCTCGGTCCCGCCGGCGATCATGACGTCGGCATCGCCATACTGGATAAAACGGTAGGCATCTCCGATGGCATTGGTGGCGGTCGAACAAGCCGTGGCCACACAGGTTGCCGGTCCGTAGGCGCCGTGTTCGATCGAAACCTGTCCGGCCGCCTCGTTGATAATAATCTTCGGGATAAGATGCGGCGATAAGCGGCTCGGACCGCGGTCGACAAATTTCTGGTGCTCCTCTTCGGCGGTCCCGATACTCCCGATCCCCGAACCTATCAGCACGCCGACCCGGTCGCGGTCAACCTCATCCATGTTGAGCTGCGCGTTGCTCACCGCTTCCCGGCTGGCCACCGCGGCAAACTGGACGAAGCGTGACAGATTGCGGGCTTCTTTGGAATTGAAGTATTTCAGCGGGTCATAATCATTGCAATGCCCGGCAATCCGGCATTCGAATTCACTGACGTCAAAATGGGTGATCGGTTTGATCCCGCTCTGTCCGGCCTTGAGCGCTTCCCAAAACGGATCCACTAAAATGCCGACGGGAGAAATGATACCCAGTCCGGTGATGACAACACGTTTTTTACTCATAGTCTTCTCTAAAGATAAGGCCCCGGCGGATGCCGAGGCGCCTAATCTGTAAATCGAAATATTGCTGCGGAGGAAACTTACGCTTCGGACGAAGCCTTTTCACTGATGTATTTGATCGCGTCGCCGACTGTTGTCATCTTTTCCGCGTCTTCATCCGGGATTTCTACGCTGAATTCCTCTTCCAAGGCCATGATCAATTCCACCGTATCCAATGAATCTGCCCCGAGATCATCAATGAATGACGCTTCGGGCGTGACTTCGTCTTGCTTGACACCGAGTTGTTCGGCAATGATCGACTTGATTTTTTCTTCAACGGCCATTTGATTTCCTCCTTAAAGGTTCCTTACAAAATGTTAAATCGCCATACCGCCGTCAACGACGATTGTTTGTCCCGTAATGTAATCAGCCAGTTCAGACGCCAAAAACAGGCAGGCCCCTGCAACATCATTGGCCGTGCCGAATTTTCCGAGGGGAATGTCTTTGAGAAGGTCTTCCTGGGCAGAGGTTTTGAGTTGAGCGGTCATATCGGTCTCTATATAGCCGGGGGCAACGGCATTCGCCGTGATCCCGCGTGAGGCAAATTCTTTGGCAAGCGACTTGGTGAACCCGATGATCCCCGCCTTGCTTGCGGCATAATTAGCCTGTCCGGCATTGCCCACGATTCCGATGATCGAAGAAATGTTAATGATCTTACCTTTCTTCGCTCTGAGCATTGCCTTGGAAACTACTTTGGAAAAATGAAAAACCCCCTTGAGATTGACCGTCATGACTTCATCCCAGTCAGTTTCGCTCATTCGCAAGAGGAGATTATCCTTGGTAATGCCTGCGTTATTGACTAATATATCAATGCCCTTATGTTTGTCAAGAATTTTGTTGACGATTTCGACGACATTTTCGGCATTGGTGACATCACAGGCAAAGGCGTCGGCCTGGCCGTTGGCGGCCGTGATTTCATCGCGGACCTGCGCGGCCCGTTCGCCGTCACGGCCGATCACCATGACATTTCCACCGGCCTGCGCGAACTGGACAGCGATTTCGCGTCCTATCCCGCGGGTCGATCCGGTGACCACAATCGTCTTACCCTTAAAATCCATTCATGTTCCCTGTATTTCCGATTTGAATTAATGGGTACTATAGCAAGTCGCCTCAAGTTTGCAAGGAAAAAAGTCGCTATCCGATATCGATGTCATCGTAGCCGGATTTCCCCCCTTGACCGCGGCCGCGGAACTGGACAATCTGCCCTTTGCGGAGCATATCCTCCATTTTATGCCGCACGAGACCTTTGATGAGATTGCGGGTGAACGGGATCAGGAGCAGAAAGCCCAGGGTGTCGGTGACAAAGCCGGGCGTTAGCAACGTTATACCCCCCACCAGGATCATCAGCCCGTCCAGCAGTTCCCCGCTGGGCAGGTTTCCCCCGTTGAGGCTCGTCTGGATCTTGCGGACCACGATAAATCCCTGTAATCGGGCCAATGAGGCCCCCAGGACCCCGGTCAGCAGGATCAGCAGGATGGTATTGAGCGATCCGATGTGCGAACCGACCTCGATGAGGATCATCAATTCCACGGCCGGCACCACGGTGAACAATAATAAAAGGTAAGGAAACATACTCAGTAGACCAGTTTCGGGATCAACTCCAGGACCGAGTCCCGGAGAAAATCGCGTTCATAAAAGTCATTGTCGATAATTTGCCCGTTAAAAACGACCACATCCAGATCGATGGTACGCGGACCATGCTTGATCGCGGACCGCTGGTGGCCCAACCGCTCCTCCAGCTGTTTCAGGCGGGATGACAATTCCGCCAACGCGAGATCGGTTTCAATATGGACGGCGCCGTTGATAAAGTCATCCTGATCGGCGTAACCGACGGGGGCCGTTTGCACGAAGCGTGATTCTCCGAGGACCTGAAATTCCTGTTTGAGGAGCGCGCGGGCGGCCGCGATATTCTTTTCGGGATCGATGTTCGATCCCAGTCCGATGACGCTGGTGTTGCTCATTCTTTTGATTTTTCCACTTCCACTGAAACACTGTCCGCGAAGCGCAGCGCGTGGGGTTTGTCCACCCGCACCGTAGCCGCCTGGACGCCCTCGTGCGCGGTGATAATAGCCAGCAGTCGCGTGGCTAGTTTCTCGAGCAGTTGATACGAGGAGCCTTCGACCTCGGCAATGATATTTTTGGTGATGGTTTTATAGTCGACGGTGTCGGTCAAATCGTCGCTGGCGCCGGACTTGGCCGCGTCAAAGTCGATCCGGACATTGATGACCAAATCCTGTTTGTGGTCGCGTTCCCAATCGTTGGCGCCGATGATCGCGCGCAGGCGCAGGTTACTGATGCGGATGACGGCCATATTCGTTCTCTCCGGTTTACAGCAGGTGTTCCCCGCCGTCGTTAAAAATGACCTGACCGGTCAGATAATCGTTTTCGAGCAAAAAACCGACGGTCTGTTCGATATTCTCCAGCCGGCCTTTGCGCTGCAGCGGGATGTCCTTGGCCAGCCGCTGCAAATAGCCGTCGGACTCCTCCTCCGGCGGCAGGATCAATCCCGGGGCGATCCCGTTGACCCGGATAGCCGGAGCCAGTGCCACGGCCGACATCTCGGTCAGTGCCAGGAGATTCTTCTTGGACAGCAGGTACGTGAAGTGGTTGGTCACGTTGTCGTTGACATGCGTATCCAGCAGGTTGATAATCTGCCCTTCCCGGCAATGCCGGGCAAAATCCTGTGACAGCAGGAACGGGGCCAGTCCATGGATGCGGTGATGATCCTCGTAATGAGTCAAATCAGTCTCCTGCAGGGTATCCTTGCGGAAGACCGAGGCATTGTTGACCAGCAGGCACAGCCCGGGGTAGTGTTCCGTGACCGTAGGAATCAGCTGCCGTATTTGTACCGGGTCAAGCAGATTGCAACTGAACGTGCCGGCCTCCCCGCCCTGTTGCCGGATCTCCTCTTTGAGGTCTTCGGCCGCCTGTTGTGAGCTTTGGTATTGAATGGCGATCCCGTAGCCCATACGGCTCAATTTCATACAGATCGCTCTTCCGATGCGGCGGGCCCCGCCGGTGACCAGGGCAAACGGTTTGTGCGCTAAGGTCGTCATGATAGGGGATCATAACACAGCGGGTTTGTCCCGTCAATCCACAATCAGGGGCAAAGCCCTGGCATAATACAGGTTATAATCAATTCGGGTTGTGCAGCCCGGCAATTATGCTATACTAAATCCTTTAATCGCAGGATATATATATGATACCCTTTAATGACTACCATATGCATACGCCGCTGTGCGGTCATGCCAGCGGCGAGCCGGCGGAATACGCCCGGCAGGCCGTGGCCAGGGGGCTGCGGGAGATCGGATTTTCGGACCATGCTCCCTTTGTCCACATGGTGGATCCCGGTGTGACCATGAGTACCGCTCAACTTCCGGAGTATTACGAAATGATCGAGACGGTCCGCGACCGTTATCGGAAGGAGCTCATCGTCAAGATCGCCATCGAGGCGGACTTCATCCCGGGTTATGAAGACAAAACCCGGGCGATACTCGAGGATTATCCCTACGACTATGTCATCGGATCGGTACACTTCATTAAGGATTGGGGTTTTGACGATCCCTCGCAGCGGGAAAAATGGAACGACCATGACGTTAACGCCGTCTACCGCGATTACTATGAGTTGTTGCGGCAAAGTGCCCGCACCGGGATGTTCGATATCATCGCGCACAGCGACCTGGTCAAAAAGTTCGGTCATCGCCCCACCGCGGATATGACCGCCGAGGTCGACCGGACGGCGCAGGTCTTCAAGGAAGCGGGTGTGGCCGTCGAAATCAACACCTCCGGGTGGCGCAAGACGTGTCAGGAGCAGTACCCGGCCCTCAACTGTCTGGAAATTTACGCCGCGCACGGGATTCCCTTGACCTTCGGCTCGGACGCGCACCGGCCCGAGGATGTTGGGGCGGATTTTGAGCGGGCGGTCCAGTTGGCCCGCGACGCCGGATTTCAGGAATATGTGCTTTTCAAGGACCGTCAGATAGAGCGTGTGATCAGGTTGTAGCGAGTGAGGAATAACGGTAAACGAACAGGCTGTGCCGGACGTTGGCGGCAGCCGAAGGATCTGGGCTAACCGATGCGGTTGATTTGGGGTAAAGTTTCACATTTCGTCTTTGCGATCCTGTGTATCGTCATTGTGGTCACGGCGAGCTATTTTTCCTCTCTGTCTGCGCCTTTCGTCTGGCAGGACCAGACGCTCATCGTCAACAACGAACAGATCAAACATCTGGAAAAGTGGGACGAGCTGCTCACAACCACGGTGCAGATGGATACCGTCTCCCAGACGTTCTACCGTCCCCTGCAGATGATGACCTATATGTTCGACCATATGATCTGGAAGGACGAGCCGTTCGGTTATCACCTCACGAATTTGGTCCTCCACTGTCTGGCAGGGGTGTGTCTGATGGAGTTGTTGTGGCTGTTGACACTGAACCGCTGGACCGCTTTTTTCAGCGCCCTGTTGTTTGTGTCCCACCCTATTCATACCGAGGCGGTGGCCTACGTGTCCGGCCGGTCCGACCCGCTGGCAGCCATCTTCACCTTTCTGACTATCGGCAATTACATCTATTCCTGCAAAATGAAGAACGCCTTCAAGTCGAGCGTGTACGCCCTGCTCGGACTGATTTTTTTTGCCGTCGCCTTGCTGGCCAAGGAGCACGCGGTCATTGTCCCGCTGCTGATGGTGTTGTATCACGTCGCGTATAAAACCAAGATCCGCTGGGCTGCGATCATGCCCTACTTCCTGGTGGCCGCGACGTATATCGGGCTGCGCGTGACAGGGGTATTCGTGTCCGCGATCCAGCTGGATTCTCTGTCGGGAGTGACCCTGCCGGAACGGCTGCCCGGATTCTTCGTCGCCCTCTTTTCCTACATCCGGCTGCTGATCCTGCCGATCAACCTGCAGTCCCACTACGGTCAGGAGACGTTTGACTTCGGAGATTCGCAGTCGATCGCCGGGATGTCGATCTTTATCTTGATGGTGATCCTCTTTTTTAAGCAACGGCGCGACTACCCGCTGATGAGCTTTGCCATCGGCTGGTTTCTGCTGGCCCTGCTGCCGGTCTCCAATTTGGTCCCGATCCAGTCGTATATGGCTGAGCATTGGCTGTATATTCCCTCGGTGGGATACTTCATCCTGTTCGGGATGTTTTTCGGTTTTCTCTACCGGCGTATCAAACAGAAATGGTTTGTCGAGATTATGTTCGGGATCCTGCTCGTGTTTCAGATCGTGTTGACTGTCCAACAGAACCGTGTGTGGCAAGACCCGGTGGCGTTGTACACCCGGATGCTCAATCACAATCCTTCGATGGCCAAGGGGCATGTCAATTTGGGAACGGCGTACCTGCGCGACGGTGATCTCGAGAAAGCCCTGATGCATTTCGGCTCGGCCATCAAGATCAACCCGCGTTACGCGGACGCACACAATCTGCTTGGGGAGGTGTATTTGCGTAAAGGGGAATACGGCAAGGCGTACAAGAGCTTCCTGGAAGCGGTGAATTCACGGCCGCAGCATTTGGCCGGAAACACGAACGTGGCGCGCATGCTGGTTCATGAGCAACGCCTCGACGAGGCCCAGATTACGCTGGAGAAGGTGTTGCTGCTCGATCCGGACTATGTTCCCGCCCTGTACGAATTGGGACGGATCCACGAATTGATGGGACGAACGCAGAAGGCCGTGCGATACTACCGGCAGGTGCTGACCCTCGACCCCGGGCACAAAGAAAGTCTTCAGCGGCTGGAAGCGCTGGAGGAACCGACCGAACCCTCACCCACCCCGTTGCCGTAACCATTACGGCGCAGCAGCCAGTTCAACAACCCGATAAGGATTAACGGCAGGAGACCCGCGACGACCAACGCGCGGTCGAAGATCGAACTGTTTCCGGGGTTGACGACCATGGCCATGGCCGTCGGTATCTTTTGCACTGATTTCTCCGCGGCATCGTTGGTGCCGTCCGTTTCGACCGGAATGTGATAAAAGTGTGTCGCCGCGGCGGCTTGAGGTGTTTGGGAAGTCTTAGCCGGCCCGCCGCCGTTCATCTTCTGCAGCATGGCCGCCTGTGTCAGGGCGATTCCCGTCATCATCAGAAACAATGTCATCATGGGGACGACAAACAAGGTCAGCAGTGTCACCCGGCGCAAATTCAATATCATGATCCCGCTCCCTATCCGAACTTCTGTTTGATGTGATCTTCCAATATAGCGATGAACTCGTCTTTGATGCCGTCGCCTTTGAGTGTCCGGGTTTTCTCACCGTTTTCATAGACCGGGGCGATCGGTTCTTCCGAGGTGCCCGGCAGGCTGATCCCGATGTCGGCATGGCGGCTCTCGCCGGGGCCGTTGACGACGCAGCCCATCACCGCGATCTTCATTTTCTCCACGCCGGGAAATTCCTTTTTCCAGGCCGGCATCTTGCGTTCGATATGTTCGTTGATGTCTCGGGCCAGGATCTGAAAATAATTACTGCTGGTCCGTCCGCACCCCGGGCAGCTGGTGACGCTGGGTTTGAAATACCGCAGTCCCAGCGCCTGAAGCAAATGCTTGCAGACCTCCACCTCGCGTGAACGCGGGATGTCCGGTTGCGGCGTGAGCGAAACACGGATGGTATCGCCGATGCCCTGCTGCAATAATATGCCCAGGGCCGCGGCGCTGGCGGCGATCCCCTGGACCTGGGCCCCGGCCTCCGTGAGCCCCAGGTGGAGCGCGTAGTCGCATTGCTGAGCAATGCGGTGGTACACGGTGACCATATCCTGCAGGATCGACATCTTAACGCTCAGCACGATCCGGTCGCGGCCGAGGCCGAGCTCTTCGGCCAGCCGCGCGCTGGCCAGGGCACTGTGAATCATCGCGGCGTAGGTGACTTCCTTAAAATCCTTCGGTTCGGGAAAGGCGGCGTTTTCATCCATGAGCCGGGTGAGCAGTTCCTGGTCGAGAGACCCCCAGTTCACCCCGATACGCACCGGTTTCCCGTGCTTAATGGCGACCCGGACGATTTGGGCAAAGTTATCGTCATGGCGTTCGCCTTTGCCCACATTTCCCGGATTGATGCGGTACTTGCCCAGGGCGGCCGCGCATTCGGGGTGTTTGGTTAGCAGCGTATGGCCGTTGAAATGGAAATCCCCGATAATCGGGGCCTGGTAACCGCCGTCCCGCAGGCGCTTGATGATGCCGGGCACGGCCTGGGCTGCGGCGTCATCATTCACGGTCCAGCGCACCAGCTGGGAACCGGCCTCGATCAAATCGACCGTCTGCCGGTATGTCGCCTCCTCATTTGCGGTCGGGGTATCGGTCATGGACTGGACCACCACCGGGTGGCCGCCTCCGACCGGCACGCCGCCGATGTCGACTGCCTGAGATTGTCGCCTGGGTTTCATTTCCATAGGAATAATATGATTATCTGTATGAGTATTGTAAGATATTTACACGAGGAAAAATCATGATATAATGACACAATTCCAGGGCAATATCAAGCCTGTCCGCAGGACGAGCGTCCCGTTTCGGCGGGACTTGCGATAACCGAGTAACAGCTGGGGGTGTCCCCCCGCCTTCTCCAAGGAAACTTATGGATATCTATTTAGCCAAAACCCAGGGGTTTTGCGCGGGTGTTTCATTTGCCATCGAGATCGTCGATGAGGCCCTGCGCCGGTTCGGAGCCCCGCTGTACGTGTATCACGAAATCGTTCACAATACGTATGTGGTCAACCAGTTCCGCGACAAAGGCGTGATTTTTGTCGAACGTATCCAGGACGTGCCCGAAGGGTCGCGGATCATCTTTTCCGCGCACGGGGTCCCGCCCACGGTTATCGAGCAGGCCGAGTCGCGCCGGTTGCAGTTTGTCGACGCCACTTGTCCGCTGGTGACCAAGGTGCATAATGAGGCCACCAAGTTTTCCAATCACCACTACGAAACGGTGCTGATCGGCCACCGCGGACATCAGGAACTCATCGGGACCGCCGGGTATGTCGATCCGCAATATCTGCATATCGTCGAGGACGAGGAAGACATCGATGCCCTCGACATCGATCCCCAGGCGCCGGTGGCCTTCATTACCCAAACCACCCTGTCGGTCGACGACACCGAGGCCATGGTGGAGAAACTCAAACAAAAATTTCCGAACCTTAATGCCCCGCCGCGCTCCGATCTGTGTTACGCGACGCAGAACCGGCAGGATTCCGTCAAAGAGCTGGCCAAGGACTGCGATGTCATCATCATCTGCGGTTCGCCTAACAGCTCCAACAGCAACCGTCTGCGCGAGACCGGCGAGAAAGCGGGCTGCCCCAGCTACATTATCGACACCGCCGACGAGCTGGACCTGTCCGTCCTCGACGGAAAGAAAAAGGTCGGCATCAGCTCGGGCGCCTCGGTGCCGCGCATTATCGTGGACGATCTGGTCGCCCGCATACAGCAGCGGTATCCGGACAGCCGGGTGCATGAATTCGACAATCCTGAGAAGAATATCGTCTTTGCCCTTCCCAAGGAGCTGCGGGAGACTTAAGCCATGGCCAAGCTGATCATCGACGGCAGTGAGCATGATGTGCAGGACGGCGCCTTGATCGACGAAATCTGCGAGAATGAAGGCGTTCCCTTCAGCTGCAATTCCGGGGTGTGCGGGACTTGTCAGATCGAGGTCCTCGAGGGCCAGGAGCATCTCAACGATCTGAATGACGAAGAGCGTGAACTGGGCATGGACCGCAATAACCGGCTCGGATGCCAGTGCCGCATCCTGGGCGGCACCGTGAAGGTGACCTACTAAAATGTACTTCTCCCTCTCCGACCAACCCCTTAATCCGACCCAGCTCGCGGAGGGGCTCGCCTGCGATGAGTGCGGCGCGCTGGCGACCTTTGCGGGAACGGTCCGCAATCATAATCTCGACCGTGAAGTGATTGCCTTGGAGTACGAGGCCTATGCCGATCTTTGCGCGGCGGAGATGGAACGGCTCTTTGAGGAAGTCCGCTCAAGGTTCGCGGTTGGCGATGCCCGCGTTTGCCACCGCACGGGGCGCCTGGCCGTCGGTGAAACCGCCGTCTGGATCGGTGTGACCGCGGGCCACCGGGCTGCCGCCTTTGATGCGTGCCGGTATCTTATCGACGAACTTAAGCGGCGGCTGCCGATCTGGAAAAAGGAATATTACCGCGACGGCGATTCCGGCTGGATCGGATGCGCGCCGGAAGCGGGTGCGGCATCTTTGGCGGCCGATACACTCGAAAAGGACGTACGCCAGCTTTCTCCCCGTCAATTGTCGGAGGCGGTCCTGGTGGACGTCCGGGAACCGATTGAACGGATGATGGCGCCTTTATCCGGCATCGATTGCCTGGAGATTCCTTACGGAAGTTTTCCGGACGAACCGGAGCTCTTCCGGGACGGCCGTGAATACCTGCTTTTCTGCGCTCAGGGTATCCGATCCCTGCAGGCTGTGCGGTTGCTGCGCCAAGCCGGGATCAGCAATGCCTATTCCCTGAACAACACCTTCGGTGAAATCAAGGCGGCGGTGAATGCCCCCCGCTGATCAATCCGGGGATGCCGCAGCCTTTATTCCGCCGGCAGGTATCCCGCTCCTCCCCGAACGTCAATTATCCCGATATACAACTTTTCAATTAGGCGGCCCGGCCCGGGGGGTCCTGTTATGCCGGACTCCGGCCGAGCTCAGGCAGGCTGTCCTGGCCCTCACCTCACAAGGCTGTCCGTTTATCCTGATCGGCGGCGGCTCGAACCTGGTCGTTTCCGATCAGGGTCTCGAATGTTACGTGATCCGGTATTTTAGCGAGGAGCCGGTTCTGCGGCTGGAGGAGGATAGGCTGACAGTCTCCGGCAGTACCCGGCTGGATGACGCGGTGGCCTACGCGGCTTGTCACGGTTATGAGGGGCTTAATTATGCCAGTGGCATTCCCGGAACAGTCGGCGGCGCGGTGGTCGGCAACGCGGGCGCCTTCGGCCGGCAGGTGGGTGATGTTTTGCGGTCGGTCCTGCTCATCCATCCGGACGGGACGCAACGCCGTGTCGAAGCGCAGGAGCTTGATTTTCAGTACCGCCATTCCGCTTTGAAGGAATCCCACGAGATTGTCGCGGAGGCGGAGTTCGCGCTGAAATCCGCCGATGCCGCGGGGCTCCAAAAAGAACGCGCAGAGATCTTGAAGATCAGGGCCGGAAAGCATCCGGATCTGTCTCAAAACCCCTGCGCGGGAAGTTTCTTTCGCAATATTGAACCCACCTCTCAGGCCGGGCGCCGCCAGGCGGCCGGGTGGTTTCTCGATCAGGCCGGAGGAAAGGCCTTGTCTTACGGCGGTGCCGCTATCTATCCGAAGCACGCGAATATCATCGTGAAGGGGCCGGACTGCAAGGCCCAGGATGTTTATGAGCTTTCACGCATGATGGCGCGTCTCGCCAAAGATCACTTCAATCTGGATCTCGTACGCGAGGTTCGCTTCGTCGGTGATTTCGACGGCGCAGAGCCGAGCGAGCACACCCTGATCTGGTAAACCTTTACTTCGTATCTTTCAGCTTCTTTTGCAGCATGCGCTTCTGGTCTTCATAGAAGCGGTCCTGTTCTTGGATGAACTCGGTCCGGTCTGAGCTCAGCTTCTCGAGAAGCTTTTTTTCTTCCATCTTTTGCTGCTCTACCGCTTCACGCAGGTCTTCCACGCGTTTGTTGCGGCGGGAAAGGAGCTTTTCAAAGTCTTGATAGTACTCCTTTTCCTTTTCGTAGAACATTTCGCGCTTGAGTTTCATCGCGTCCTGCTTCTTGGTCAGCTCAGCCAATTCTTGTTCCATTTTGGCCTTGGCTTCTTCATAGTCGGACTTGACCTTGGCGTGCTCCATTTTGAGATTCTTGAGTTCGCGTTCCTGGTCACGTTCCAGGTGTTCCTTCTCTTTTTTGAAATCGTCCTCGGCAGACTTGAGCTGCTTGGTGTACTGCATGCGCTCGGTCTTGAATTTTTCCTTGGCTTCTTCCATGGCCTTCATTTCCGCGGCATGTTCGCTTTTGGCGCGCGACATTTCTTCCTTGTGCGCGGCCATCATGGCGTTGGTTTCGCTTTCGACGCGGGCGCGTGATTCATTTTGCTCCTTCGCGAGGTTGGCCTTAAGAGTTTCGAGTTCCGTCTCGATCTTTTTGCGTTCCGCTTCGAGGTCTTTTTCGACCTGCTTTTTCTGCTCGGTCAATGAGCGAAGTTCGGCGCGGGTGTTGCGTTCGAGTTCTTCGCGTTCCGCCTCGATTTCGGCCTTCATTTTGTTCTTTTCTTCCATCAGGCGCTTTTCCGCGGCTTTGTTAATTTCCTGCTGAGCGCGGATCTTGTCGATGACCTTGGCTTGTTCTGCCTTGAGTTTGTCATAATCGGCGCGGAGTTTTTCATTTTCCAGATAGAGTTCGCGGTTCATATCGCGAACCTTTGAGTTGTCCTTCTTCTGGATCGTCCGTTCTTCCGTGTCGATGTCGTTCTGAATTCCGGAAATCCCCTTGTAAGCCTTCATCTGCTCACGGTATAGGGAATCATCCGCTGTGTACCCCGGTCGCGCGACGGCTACAGCCAAGACGGCGACAACTGCTACGATAAAGTTCATCCTGCGTTTCATGATAGCTACCTCTCCTCCTCCAGTTAAATTAAACATATGGGTAAATATAACACATATTCACGCAGTAGCAAGTTTTTTAAATGATGTAACTTATTCCAACTATTATGCTTAGTATAAAAGTACGGGCAGGAAGGCGATGACTAACCGCCGATTTGGTACATTTCCAGCTTTTTTTGAGTATTTTGATCCGCCCCCGGCCCGGCCCGCAGTTCGGAATAACGGTCCGATCGCCCCTGCCAAGTCTGCCCGATCAGTTCCCGCAGACGATTATCCGTAGCCCCGCCGCGCAGCTCGTCGCGCAGATTGACGCCTCCCTCGGCGAACAGGCACGTGACCAGCCGTCCGTCCGTGGTGATCCGTAAGCGGGTGCATGAACGGCAAAACGGTTGGCTCACGGAGGAGATAAAACCGATCTCTCCCTGCCCGTCCCGGTAAGCATAGCGTTCGGCCACCTCACCGAAGTAGTTGCGGTCCAGCGCCTGCAGCGGATAGCGCCGGTCGATGAGTGTCAGGATCTTGGCCGACGGCACTACGTAGCGTCGGTCCCAGTGATTGCACGTCCCGACATCCATGTACTCAATGAATCGCAGGATGCAACCGGTTCCCCGGAAATAATCAACCAGATCGAGGATGCTGCCGTCGTTGACCCCTTTCTGGATGACGACATTGATCTTGATCGATGCGATGCCGGAGTCCCTCGCGGCGGAAATCCCGTCGAGGACTGTTGTCAGAGGTGTTTGGGTGCCGCCCATGTCGCGAAAGATGCGCGAATCCAGCGTATCCAGACTGACCGTCAGCCGGCTGAGTCCCGCCGCCTTAAGCTGTCCGGCGTAACGGGAGAGCAACGAGCCGTTGGTCGTCAAGGCGATATCCGGGGCGGGTGTCAGCGCGTTCAGGTTCCGGACCAAATCCGGGATGTCCGGACGCAACAAAGGTTCGCCGCCGGTGAGTCGGACCTTTTGCACCCCGCAGGTCAGCAGCACGCGCGCCAGCCGCAGGATTTCCTCGCCCGTCAGCCATTCGCGTTTGGCGAGAAACGCGTATTCCTTTTCCGGCTGCGCGGGCATGCAATACTGGCAGCGAAAGTTGCAGCGATCGATGACCGAGACACGGACATCCTGCAACGGCCGGTTAAATTGATCGGTAATGGTGTTCATGAATTACTCCGTCGATACTTGCGGTAAGCTGGCCCATGCGGCCCGGGCCGTGTGCCACGGCAGCGTGGCGCATGGCACGCGTGAAGGGAATTCCCTGATTCCTTCAAAGACATTCAATTCCCCAAGAAGTTGCTCGTCGATGACAGTCGTCCTTCGGGGCTTGACCAAGCGCTCGAATTCTGTCATCAACGCTTCGAAAGCCGGCGCGTCCATTCCCGTAAGCCGGTCCGTAAGCAGGGATGCCGAACATGTACACACCGCGCAGCAGTCGCCTTCGAATGAGGCGGCCGTGACGGTCCCGTCACGCAGACTGAAATATACAGTCACCGCGTCGCCGCACACCGGGTTATAACCGCGCGCCTGATGAGTGGCCTCTGCCAAAGGGCCGTAATTGTGCGGATCACGGTTATGTGCGATCACCACCTGTTGGTAGAGTCGGGATATGTCCTTGTCCGTCATGTCAGTGGAAAATATCGATCGCCTTGCGGACCGCTTCGGCCAGGATATCCATCTCCTCGATTGTGTTGTACAACGAAACCGATGCCCGCGAGGTCGCGCTGATCTCGAAATGATCCATGACGGGTTGCGTGCAGTGATGCCCCGTACGGATGGCCACACCTTGTTTGTCGACAAGCGTTCCCATGTCGTGGGCGTGAACGTCCGGATGGACGAACGAGATCACCGATGTTTTCTCGCGTGCCCGTCCGATGATACGCACGCCGGGAATTTCCTCGAGTTTGGCCGTGGCGTAACGTAGCAACTCTTGTCGGTGCGGATGCGTGTTGGGTAAACCGATTTCCGCGACATAATCGATGGCGGCGCCGAGGCCGATCACGTCCGCAATGTTCGGTGTGCCTGCCTCGAATTTGTAGGGAAGGCTGTTGAAGGTCGTCTTGGCGAAGCTGACGCTTTCGATCATGTCGCCGCCGCCGCGATACGGTGGCATCCTGTTGAGCAGGTCCTTTTTGCCGTACAACACTCCGACACCCGTCGGGCCGAAGAGTTTATGCCCTGAAAAAGCCAGAAAGTCGCAATCCAAATCCTGCACATCGATCGGCGCATAACTGACGGCCTGGGCCGCGTCGATCAATACCGGTGTCCCCTGTGCGCGGGCCGCGCCGATCATCTCGCGGACCGGATTGATCGTGCCCAGCGAGTTCGAGATATAAACCGCCGCGACCAATTTGGTTTTCGGACCGAGCAGCGCGCGGTAGGCGTCCATATCGAGTTCGCCGTCTTCGTTGAACGGGACAACTTTTAGGACACATTTCTTCTCTTCGCAAAGCATCTGCCAGGGAACGATATTCGAGTGATGCTCCATCTCGGTGATGAGGATTTCGTCTCCGGCGCCGATAAAGGCGCGTCCGAAGCATTGCGCCACGAGGTTGATCGAATCCGTGGTCCCGCCCGTCAGGAGGATCTCCTCACGGGAAGCCGCATTCAGAAACCGCCGGATCTTCTCCCGGGCGCCTTCATAGGCTGCTGTGGCGCGTTCGCTCAGCGTGTGCACCCCGCGGTGCACGTTGGCGGTTTCATGCCGGTAGTGATGTTCAATGGCCTCGATGACGCGGTTGGGTTTGAGCGTCGTGGCGGCATTGTCCAGATACACCAAAGGCTTGCCGTTGACCTGTTCGGCCAGAATCGGAAAGTCGCGGCGCACCTTGGAGACGTCGAATGTGGCGGCGGTATGGTCCATGAATCCCTTATGTCAGATGGGCAAAGGCCGGTTCGATAAGCGAGTGCATCTTGCGGTTGATCTCGTCGTTCTGCACGTGGTTGAGCAGATCATCCACAAATCCGCGCGCCAGCATGCTGCGGGCGGCGTGCCTTCCTATCCCCCGGGTTTGCAGGTAAAACAACTCGTCCTCCTCCAACTGACCGATGGTGGCGCCATGTGTGCAGCGCACGTCGTCGGCAAAGATCTCGAGCTGCGGTTTGGTGTCGACCCTGCAGGCGGTTCCCAACAGCAGATTCTTGTTCAGCTGATAGGAATTGGTCTGCTGCGCGATGTCTTTGACAAAAATCTTGCCATTGAATACGGCGCGGGCCGATTCGTTGAGGATCCCCTTGTACAGCTGATTGCTCGTGCAATTGGGGAAACGGTGGTCGACCGAGGTGTGGTTGTCGATGTGCTGGCTGCCGTAGTTCACGTAGAGTCCGTTGAGGGTTGAATCGATGCCTTCCCCGTTGAGAATGATGTCGAGATTGTTTCGGTTCAAGGCCGATCCGGTCATGACCGAGATGCTGTCGAAATGCGAATCACGCTCCTGCCACACACGGGTATTATTGATGTGATAAGCCTTCAGGCTTTCGTGCTGGGTCTTCGTGTAGTGCAGAATGCCGTTGGCGGCCAAATAGATGTCGGTGAGCGCGTTGGTGAAATAGGTGATTTCCTGGTCGAAGCAAATATGGCTTTCCAGGACCGTGAACTCACAGGATGGTCGGCCGATGATGAGCGTGCGCGGGAGCGACAAGGCCTCGCCGTTGGAGGCGCTGGTCACGTGAACGATATGGACATAGTCCTCCACGTGCGTATTGGCGGCTGCTTCGATGTAGACACCGTTATCAGTCAGCGCGGTGTTCAGGGCCGCGAACGAAGACGCCTTGGCCGTGTCATAACGCGAGATTAACTCCTTGATCTGGTCGCCGTGACTTTGCACCGCCTTGTCGAGGGTCAGGACCGTCAATCCGGCCGGGATGTCGGTCAGCTCGGAAAGTTCCGGACTGAAGCGGCCGTTCAGGAAGGTCACCCTGATTTTGTCGGTGGCGCAGTAGTCGGCAAATTCGGCGCGCTCTTTCAACTCGCCGGCGGTGTTCAGTTGAAATTTTTGTTTGGTGAGCGCGGTGATGTTGGTGTATTTCCATTCCTCGTCTTTGACCGTCGGGATGCCGGCTTCCTGAAAACGTGACAGGCTGGCCTGCCGCAGGGTCTTCAACCAGCCCACGCTTTCGTCCGCCAGACGCTGGTCGGCCAGGCCCGCGAAATTGTCGATAAAGTCGGTGGTTTGTATCGTTGTATTACTCATGGGATTGTGTCCTCAATGCTTATTTGATTAACCAATCGTAGCCTTTTTCCTCGACCGCCAGGGCCAGTTCCTTGCCTTCCGAACGGATGATCTTGCCGTTAACCAGAATATGCACGAAGTCCGGCACGATGTAGTTCAGCAGACGCTGGTAATGGGTGATCACCAGGGTGGCGTTGTCCTTGCTTTTCAGTTTGTTGACGCCGTGGGCCACGATCTTCATCGAATCGATGTCCAGACCCGAGTCGGTTTCGTCGAGTACGGAAAAGCGCGGGTTGAGTATGGCCATCTGCAGGATCTCGTTGCGCTTCTTTTCCCCTCCGGAAAAGTCCACATTAAGCGGACGCTGGGTGAACTTGTCGTCCATCTCCAGCAATTCCAGTTTGGTCTTCATGTGTTCGTTGAAGGCGACCGGGTCCATTTCGTCGACCCCCTGATGGCGGCAGACTTCGTTGAAGGCGGCGCGCAAAAACACGCTGGTATTCACTCCGGGGATTTCCACCGGATACTGGAACGCCAGGAATATCCCTTCCCGGGCGCGTTCCTCCGGCTCCAGTTCGAGAATATTGATCTTCTTGAAGTTCACTTCGTAATTGATTTCACCGTCTGTGACCTCGTATTCCGGATGGCCGGCGATGACCTTGGCCAGCGTGCTCTTGCCGGATCCGTTAGGACCCATGATGGCGTGTACTTCTCCCGGATTGATGGTCAGGTCGATGCCCTTGATGATTTCGGTATCGCTGTCGACGACTTTGACGTGGAGGTTCTTGATTTCGATCATGATTCGTATCCTTTACTATTTGATGTGACAGCAAAGGGCGGCTGCGCCCTCTGCGTAATTTATCCGACACTTCCCTCGAGTTTCATTTCCAGCAGCTTGACAGCCTCCACGGCAAACTCGAGAGGCAATTCCTTGAAGACTTCCTTGCAGAAGCCGTTAATGATCAAACTGATCGACGCCTCCAAGTCGAGACCGCGGCTTTGCAGGTAAAATAACTGCTCCGCGTTGATCTTGGAGGTGGATGCCTCATGTTCCATGGTCGCCGAATTATTGTTGATTTCGATATAGGGGAACGTGTTGGCCGCGCACTTGTTCCCGACCAGCATCGAATCGCACTGTGAGAAATTACGGGCGTTGTCCGCACTCGGCAAGACTTTTACCAGCCCCCGATAGGTATTGTTGGACTCATCGGTAGAAATCCCCTTGGACACGATGGTGCTGGTGGTATTTTTACCGATGTGGATCATCTTCGTACCGGTATCGGCCTGCATGCGGTGATTGGTCAGCGCCACCGAGTAAAACTCGCCAACGGACTTGTCGCCCTGCAGGATGACGCTCGGATACTTCCATGTGATGGCTGATCCGGCCTCGACCTGGGTCCAGGAGATCTTGGATTTAAAACCGGCGCACTTGCCGCGCTTGGTTACGAAGTTATAAACCCCGCCTTTGCCGTCCTTGTCTCCGGAATACCAGTTTTGCACTGTGGAATACTTGATTTCTGCGTTGTCCAGGGCGATCAGTTCGACCACCGCCGCGTGCAGTTGGTTTTCGTCGCGGCTCGGTGCCGTGCAACCTTCCAGATAACTGACGTAGCTGCTGTCCTCCGCGATGATCAACGTGCGTTCGAACTGTCCGGTACCGGCCGAATTGATACGGAAATAAGTCGACAGTTCCATGGGGCAACGCACCCCCTTGGGAATAAAACAGAACGAACCGTCGCTGAAGACCGCCGAGTTCATGGCGGCGAAGAAATTGTCCGTGTACGGCACGACCGAACCCATATACTTCTTGACCAGTTCGGGATGGTGTTCGATGGCCTCGCTGATCGAACAGAAGATCACGCCGACCTTTTCCAGTTCCGACTGATGGGTCGTTCCCACCGAAACGCTGTCGAACACGGCATCCACGGCCACTCCGGACAGGCGTTTCTGTTCGCTTAAGGGAATGCCGAGTTTTTCGAAGGTCTTGAGCAGCTCAGGGTCGACTTCGTCCAGACTCTTGGGGCCCTCCTTTGTGCCCTTGGGGGCCGTCCAGTAGCTGAGGGCCTGGTAATCAATCGGACCGTAGTTGAAGTTCGGCCAGTGCGGCTCCTTCATTTGAGACCAATGCCGGTAGGCCTTCAGTCGCCATTCCCGCAACCAGTCCGGTTCCTTCTTGATGTCGCAGATTTGATGGATGGTCTTTTCCGTCAGGCCCGGTTCGAGGCGGTCCGTTTCGATATCGGTATACCACCCGTATTTGTAATCGCGGGATGAGAGCGCGTTTTCTTCGATGGTGCGTTCATTAAGCAGTTTGTCTTCAACAGCTTTGTTCATGGGTTCATCCTTCATTGTGAGTTTGATTCCTGAAGTTGTTCCTTTTGCCGGATCTTCTTTTCCTTGGCATGCTTGGTCTGGATCAGGTCGCCGATCATAACGGTATCGAAAACGACGTTGATCTGCTCGTTCAACGTCAGCATCGGCGAGATAATATGGCACGTTTGACTGATATCACAGGTCGAGTAATCTCCGTGAAAGCAATTGGCGATCTCGATCGGTCCGACGATTAACAGCGACAATTCGCGCAACGACAGGGTGTTGAGGTCCTTGACGATCAGATATCCCCCCCGTGCGCCCTGTTCGGCCTGGAGGATCCCGTTTTGAGACAGAATCTGCAAGACCCGAGACGTCGGATCGAACGGGGTCCGGTAGATATCACATATCTCCTTGGCCGAAGTCAGCTGCCCGGGCTTCTTGTGGCTCATGTGCTTGAGGGCTATCAGTGCGTATTCTATTTTTCTGTTGATCTTAAACATAAGTCGGGATACGGGATATGTGATACGGGATACGAACTGGTGGCGCTACTTTAAAGCAGGCGATTTCGTAGTCCTGTAAGCATTTTCCCTATGTCTTCAGCTTCGGCGAATAATTTATCAAAATGGGATTCTGTTAAGTACCCAAGATCTTTGCTGAGAATAAGATGATACTTAGTTTCCTGCAAAGAACCTTGGGAAATCTCCAAAAATCTGGCAAAATCTCGGGTCCTCTTTCGGTGACCTTCCGCGATATTGGCTCCAACCGAGGCACTTGAGCGCCGGATTTGGCTTGTTAGGCCAAACATTTCTTCGCGTGGAAATAACTTTGATGCGGAGTAGATCTCAATTGTCAGTTGGTGCGCTTTTTTCCAGACCCGAAGGTCCGTAAAATTTGAAATTTGCATACCATCCCCTTTCGTTTTCGAAGCCGGGGGATGGTAGCTCCGTAGTAAACTGTTCGTATCACTTATCCCGTATCACGTATCCCGACTCGAATGCGAGCCGGCCGATCAATTTTCACCCTTCAGGTCCGGCGCAAGTTCACCCACTTTCGCCGCCACGATAAAATCATTCTCCGACAATCCGCCGATGGCGTGGGTGCTGAGGACGATGCGCAGGTTACGGTATCCGGTCAGGTGAAGGTCCGGGTGATGGTCCTCGTCTTCGGCGATGCCGGCGACCTGGCCGATGAAGTCCACCGCCGCCATAAAGTTCTTCATCCGGTAAGTGCGTGAGATACTCTTACCCGATTCGTCGAGTTCCCACAGCGGCGTCATTTTCAAAAAGCCCCGGGCCTCCATCTCCGACATGGGAGCGGCATGGCCTTCGCACGGCGCGCATTTGCGTTGCGTCAACGGGTTATCGGACATCAGGTATGCTCCGTCAAGTAAAACGACTAGTAGACGTCACCCAGTTCGACTACGATCGCCGGATCGTACTGATCGCGCAGGATATTTTCGATGGCCTTCATGGTGCCCATCGAGGCGCTGGGACAGGATCCGCACGCGCCTTGGTAAAAGACCTTGAGAATCTTGTTGTCGTAACTCATCAGCTGGATGTCACCACCGTCCATTTGTAAGGCCGGGCGGACGGTTTGGTCCAGAATGGCATTGATCTGGTCCATCTCGGGTGAACTCTGTGCCTCGACTTTATTTTGGGTCTCCGGTTCCACCACCTGAAAATTCGGGTCGTGCTCCGCCGCTTTCTGCAGAATGGTGAGGCGGATCTTCTCTTCCAGCTCGTCCCAGTCGGCGGATCCGTCTTGGGTGACCGTAATGTAGTTATCGAAGAAATAAACTTCCTGGACCGCCGGATTGATATCGAAAATGTTCCGGGCCAACGGGTTATGTTCGGTGCCGGCGCCTTTTTTATAGGTATAGTTGCCCTCGGCCTTGACCGGGATATTGAGCACAAACTTCAGGGCGTTGGGATTGGGGGTGCTTTGGATCATTAAGCGGATGTCCATTTCGATCTCTCCGTTTCGCTGGTACCGTTAAATACTTCGAAAAATAACTTATATAGGTTACTAATATTACACAGATAATTCTATAAATCAAGCGATTTATAGGGCTGGAAGGCCTATACCGCGGCCAGGCCGTACTCGTCCACCACCATTTCGGCGAAGGCCAGGCTGCAGGTGTAGGCGGGGGACACGGCGTTCAGGATGTGCAGGCTATGCGCGTCGCCCTCGATCAGAAAATCCGTCACCAGTGCACGGGTCTTGATGTTTAACAGCTGGGCGCGGATGCCGGGTTTGGTGAACTCCGTAAAACCGGCCGGATCGATCTGCTGCACCATGTCCGCAGCCAGTTTGATGAAATAGTCACGTTCGTACTTCTTCATCTCTTCGATGGCCAGATCGCGGAAACCGAAGGAGTTACGGACAAACAACCGGGCCTCTTCCCCGGCGATGCGCAGCATTTCCTTGAGGCTGAAGTTTTCCCAAGGGCCGTATTGCTCCTTCCAGAAAGCGGGAATCGCGGTCGGTCCGATCTTGATGGTGCCGTCGACCGTCTTGGTAAAGTGCACGCCGAGAAACGGATTGCGCAGGTTCGGGACGGGATAAATATTCACCCGGACATCGCTGGTGTTCTTGGTGTATTTCAGGTACAGCCCTTTAAAGGGGATCATCGTGTAATCCGTGCCGAATCCGTAATCCTGGGCGATCGTCTCGGCGTACAGACCGGCGCAGTTGATGATGCGGTCCGCGGAAAAGCCGCCACGGTTCGTGAAGATGGTCTGTCCTTCATGACCCTTGTACCGGGTCTCGAAGGCGAACTCCACCTTTTGTTCCTTCAATCGCCGCCACAGGCAGTCGTTGACCTGCGCCGGATCCACGCTGGCGGTCGCCGGTGACCACAGGGCCTCCTGATAGGTCCGCACGTTGGGTTCGATTTCACGGGCGGCCTGCGCACTGATGATGGTGACGTCGGATCCGTTGACTTTTCCGCGCCGTTCGAGTTCGTGCAGGGTCTGGCGTTCCGCCTCATCGCGGGCCACGACCAGTTTGCCGCATTCGTTGAGCGTCAAGCCGTGTTCCCGGCAAAACGCCTTCATCATCCGGTTGCCCGTGACGGTCAGCCGGGCCTTGAGGCTGTTGGCCGTGTAGTAGAATCCCGCGTGCAGGACACCACTGTTGCGGCTGGAAGCATGGTATCCGGCGTGGTATTCTTTATCGATAATCAGGATGGCTGTGTCCGGCCGGCGGCGGCGGAGTTCGCGCGCCAGGGTCATGCCGATGATCCCGCTGCCGATGATTATGTAGTTGTAATGTTTGGGCATTGTGTACTAGAATATGGTTGTTCAGCGATTGGAGGCGATGATGAGTAAACCCGAAGTCCCCCAGAAAGCCCCGTATGTGATGGAAATGGAGCCCGGTAAATATGCCTGGTGCGCCTGCGGTAAATCGGCCAATCAGCCCTTCTGCGACGGTTCCCACCGCGGGACCGATTTCTCCCCCGTCGTCACTGAGATCCCCGAAAAAAAGAAAGTCGCCTGGTGCGGCTGCAAACATTCCGAAGGCAAACCGATGTGTGACGGATCTCACCGGGACCTGACTTGATGGCCCGCAAAAAATTCTCTCAAGCCCAAAACGCGCCGTTTGTCATGACCATGAAACCGGGGCGCTATGCCTGGTGTTCATGCGGCGAATCCCGCAAGCAACCCTTCTGCGACGGTAACCATGAAGAAACCGGCATGTTTCCGGTCGTGGTTCATATCGATCATGAGCAGGAGGTGCGGTGGTGTGGGTGCAAATCATCGGAATCGGCGCCGTGGTGTGATAATACGCACCTGAAGTTTCTGGAGGGTGGTGAGTGATGAGTGCTGTGTGATGATCCAGTTAGCGGGATTCTAGTTTTGATCTCAATCCATGTAACATCCGTCCCACTTCCTCCGCTTCTTCGTACATTCTTCTGGACTCCGCTTCCTCCAAGTACCCCAAATCACAACTGAGTATGAGATAGTATTTTATTTCTTCCAAAGAACCATGTGATATTTGCAGAAAGCGGGCAAAGTCTCGAGTTTTTTTCTTCTTTCCTTCCGCAATATTGGCGCAAACTGAAACCGCAGCTTTACGGATTTGACTCGTGAGAGAGAACTCCTCTGATTGAGGATAATCTCGGGTGGCTTTGTAAATGCATAATGTTAATTGGTGGGCCTTCTGCCAGACGTACAAGTCTTGAAATTCTCTGATCATAATTTCCCTCCTTGCTTGAATTACCGAGGGGAAACGAGAATTCTATGACACCCAATACGATCATCACCCATCACTCACCACTCATCACCCTTACGCAAGAAACTTATCCCCCTTCGCCCAATTCTCCCGCTCCACTTCGTCGATCACCAGATACGTGCTTTCCTTGGGTTTGTTGCAGACGTCGAGCATGGTTTGGGCGAAGCTGGCGGCGATTTTTTGCTTCTGCTCTTGGGTGAGTTTTCCGGCCACTCTGAGGCTGATGTACGGCATGGCGTGCTCCTATTCTTTTTCGAGGAGAAACAGCCCTTGGTTGGCCAGCACATTGCGCATGAACGCCATGCGGCGGTTCCCCAGGACGGCCGTCTCCTTGGTGATTCGGATATTATGTTTGTGACAAAAATCGCGGAAGTCTTTAATACTCAAGAAACGCAAGTTCGGCGTGTCGTACCAGTCATAGGGCAGGCCTTTGGTGCGCGGCACGCGGCCGGTAAAAAAGATCTGCAGCCGGGAGGGCAGGTGGCAAAAATTCGGGATCCCGACGATGACCTTTTTGCCGACCCGCAGCGCCTCGAGGATCACCTTCTTCGGATGCAGGACCTCCTGCAAGCTGCCGTTGAGGATCACATAGTCGAAACGTTTGCTGGAGTAGTCCTCCAGTCCCGAGTCGATATCGCCGTGGGAGACACTCACCCCCTTGGCCATCGCTTCGTAGATTGCCTGCTCGTTGATTTCGATGCCGGAGACATGGCACTGCTTCTGTTCCTTGAGCAGGGCCAGTAACGTGCCGTCGCCGCACCCCAGGTCAAGGACCTTGGACCCTTCTTCGACGGCGCTGACGATAAGCTTATGATCTAACCGCATTGGATTTCTTCTCAAAACGTTGCAGGAAATGACTGACGACCTTGGACTGATTGTCCACCTCGATGAGAAAGGCGTCGTGTCCGTAACTCGACTCGATCAGGATCGCCGAGACATCCAGATCATTGGCCTTCAGGGCCTTGACCATCTGCTGCGACTGATAAGGCGGATACAACCAGTCGGAACTGAACGACACCACCAGAAACGCGCACTTGGCCGGTTTGAAGGCCTCGATCAAATCGCCGGTCTCCTCGGTCAGATCGAAATAGTCGAGCGCCTTGGACAGGTACAGATAGGAGTTGGCGTCAAAACGCTGCACGAAGCTCTCACCACGGTACTTCAGGTAACTTTCCACCTCGAAGTCCGTGGAAAAATCATATCCCACCTTCTCTTTGCGCATGAGCTTGCGGCCGAATTTTTCGTCCATCGATTTTTCGCTCATGTAAGTGATGTGCCCGATCATCCGCGCCACGGCCATGCCGCGCGCCGGGATGGTGCGGTTGTAATACACGCCGTTCTCCCAGTCGGGATCACTCATGATCGCCTGTCGCGCGACCTCGTGAAGTGCGATCTGCTGCGCGGTGTGACGGGTGTTGGTGGCGATCAGGATGCAGGACTCGGTCGACTCGGGGTACATGATGGCCCATTTTTGCGCGAGCAGTCCGCCCATCGAGCCGCCGGCGATGTTCATCAGCTTCTTGATCCCGAGATGATCGATCAGCATCTTCTGCGGGACGCACATGTCCTCGATCGTCACCACCGGAAAGCCGAGCCCGTAGGGCTGGCCGGTCTTCGGATTGGTCGATGCCGGACCGGTCGATCCTTTGCATCCGCCCAGGACATTGGCGCAGATGACGAAATATTTGTCGGTGTCGAAGGCCTTGCCCGGGCCGATCATCGGGTCCCACCAGCCGGGTTTTTTGTCGCCTTCATGAAAACCGGCGGCGTGCGCGTCCGATGTCAACGAATGGAAAATCAGGATGGCGTTGGATTTGTCCGCGTTGAGTTGGCCGTAGGTCTCGTAGGCCACGGTAATGGGGCCGAGTTTCTCGCCGCTTTTCAGCAGCAGCTCGTTCGGAGTTTCGCAGAAGGTCACAAACTGGGTTTTGACGGTACCGAGATCGGCCATGGGAAGACGTTGGGTTAGATCAGGTTATAGAAATCATTGAATGTTAGCATAGGGTTGGGGGGGTGTAAAGTTATAATACGCTTGGGGGGATTCAGCTTTTTGTAGTGATTGGGGATCCGTCGACTCGGCTCGGGATTGAATCTGCTAATCTTTGCAGATGGTGAGCGAAGTCGAACCATTTGGGATTTGAATGTACTTCACGGTTGCGCCTAGAACCCCAGTCCTGTCTCGGGAATGACTGTGGTCCAACTTTTCAAATCCCCAATCACTAATCACTAATTCACGCCTATTGTGCGTATTCGAACATCGCCTCAATGCAGCGCCGCGCGCGGTCCATGACCAGAGGATCAATGTGGATCCGGTCGCGCCCGGTTGGTTGGGTGAGGACCCGCTTGATATCTTCCAGCGAGTTCGATTTCATGTAGCGGCACAGATTACACGATCCGACCAGCTTTTTGCCGGGCAGTTCGACCTGCAGGCGGCCGGCCAGCCCGCATTCGGTGAGCATCAGGAACTCTCCGTCCGGGGCGGTCTTCATGTAATCCAGCAACTGGGCGGTGCTGCCGACGTAATCCGAATTCTTCACGATGTCGTCGTTGCACTCCGGGTGGGCGATGATCTTGGCGTTGGGATACTCGGTGCGGACCTTGAAGATTTGTTCGGCGTCATATTCTTCGTGGACGTAGCAGGTGCCGTTGTAGAAGCGGATGTCCTTCTTGACGCCGCGCTTGGCGAGTTCGTCGACCAGATTCTGTCCCATCAGCTTGTCCGGCAGGAAATAGATCCTGTCGTTGGGAATATTCTGGCAGATGTCGTAGACATTCGATGACGTGACGCAGACATCGCACTCGGCCTTAACGGCGGCGGTGGTGTTGATGTAACACACAAACGTGTAACCGGGAAATTCCTTGCGTAGGGCCTGCACCTGTCCGGCGTTGATCGAATCGGCCAGCGTGCAGCCGTCGTTGAGACCCGGGATCAGGACATCCTTGTGCGGGTTGAGGATCTTGGCGGTATCCCCCATAAAACGTACCGCAGCAAAGACGATGGTGGTCGCCTCGGTCTCCATGGCGCGTTTGCTCAGGATATAGGAATCGCCGACATAGTCGCCCACGCCGTAGATGATCTCGGGCGTGACATAGGAATGCACCAGAATGCAGGCGTTCTTTTCACGCTTCAGCTCGTTGATTTCATTGATCAGCGGGGTCAGCTCCTCGCATTTCTCCCGGGAGTACTGGCAGACCTGGCCGCCGATCTTGACGTCTTTTAATTTTTGATACAGCTGTTCCGCTGTGATTTTTTCCGTGACCAGCATGACTTGTCCTTGGGAAGATCAATCGTTCCGCTTCGCGGCAGTTGCTCTGCCGACGTTCGAAGCTGAATGGGGTGCGGGAATTTCCACCACTATACCCCATATGGTGTGGGATTGCAAGGAGAACCGGGGGCCTTCGGCTCAGGCGGGCCGCTCCGGTACTTCTGAGCTAGGCAGGACAATGACCCCGGCCTTTTTCAATTCCGCCACGGCCGCCTCCACATCCCCTTCCTTCAGATTGACCCCGCGGCAGGCGTCCGTGATCAGGACGGTCTTTAATCCCTCCCGCACGGCGTCCAGGCAGGTGTATTTCACGCAGTAGTCCGTGGCCAGTCCGGCCACGTAGACGGTGGTGACTTTCTTTTCCTTAAGGTAAGCGGCCAAGCCGGTGGCCTTGCGGTGGCCGTTGTCATAGAATCCGCTGTAGCTGTCGATTTCCGGGTCCGTCCCTTTTTGAAAAATACGGTCGATTTTACCAAGCCGCAACGCGTCGACAAATTTGGCGCCTTCGGAACCCTGTACGCAGTGGTCCGGCCACAGGATCTGCTCAAGCCCGTTGAGGTCGATGACCTCCCCGGGCTGTTTGCCGTGACTGGAGGCAAAGCTCTTGTGCCCGGTCGGGTGCCAGTCCTGGGTGGCCACGACCAGATCGAAGCGTTCCTGCAGACCGTTGATCAGTGGTACGATTTGATCCCCCTCGGCCACGGGCAGGGCGCCGCCGGGGCAAAAGTCGTTCTGGACGTCAATGATGAGCAGCGCGTTCATGGTTCTTCCTGATTCTGAGGGTGAGTTCCTTTTTCCGGCCGAGGTAAGTCTGTTCGAACCCGACGGGATAGCTGTGCGGATTTTCAAAACGCTTCAGACCGGCGTGAAAGTGTTTGAGGTTGTCGATGGTGCTCTGTCGGATCGCGGCGATCTTGGGGCTGCGGTAGACGCCTTTTCCACGGCGGAAGACCGGTACCAGCAGGTCACGGTGCTTGGTCTTCGCGGAAATCGATTTGGCCCGCAGCGGATCGGTCGGGTGCATGATGGTGCAGCCCGACTGCGGCGGGTAGCGTATATCGAAGATCGCGTCGGCGATATTTTCTTTCTTGTTGTAGAAGCGCCGCACCTGAATGATCCCGGGATGGGAGATTTTGGCCGTCTGGTCCGAGATCTTCAGGGTATCGGACCATTCGCCGCCCGGTTCGCGGATGGCCGAGACCTTGTATACGCCGCCGAGCGCGGGCTGATCGTAACAGGTGGTGAGTTTGGTCCCCACCCCCCACACCGCGATCTTGGCGCCCTGTTCTTTGAGGCTGCGGATCAGATGTTCGTCGAGCTCGTTGCTGGCCACGATTTTGGCGTCCGTCAGGCCGGCCTTGTCGAGTTTTTTGCGCGCGACCTTACTCAGATAAGCCAGGTCGCCGGAATCGAGCCGGATGCCGGACATGGTGTGCCCGTTCTTTTTCAGCCACTTTCCCGCGGTGATCGCGTGGTCGATGCCTTCCAGCGTATCGTAGGTATCGACCAGAAACGTCGTGTTGTGCGGCAGGGCGCGGGCGTAGGCCATGAAGGCCTCTTCCTCGGTGTCGAAGCTCATTACCCAGCTGTGCGCGTGGGTACCCTTGACCGGAATGCCGAAGAGCTTGCCGGCGAGGGTATTGGAGGTACCGGCGCAGCCGCCGATGTAGGCGCCGCGGGCGGCATAAACCGAACCTTCCACCCCCTGCGCGCGGCGCATACCGAACTCCAGCACAGGCTCGCCTTTGGCGGATTGACAGACGCGCGCCGCCTTGGTGGCGATCAGCGACTGAAAGTTCAGGCAGTTTAAGAGGGCCGTCTCCAGCAGCTGCGTCTCCAGGATCGGCCCGGTGATGCGCATCAGCGGTTCGTTGGGGAAAACCACCTCGCCCTCCGGGATTGCGTCGATGTCGCAGGTCAGCTTCATCCCGCGCAGTTCTGTGAGGAATTTCCGTTCGAAGAGTTTTTTTCCGCCGCTGCCGGTGAGTGTGGCCAGGTAGTCGATGTCCGAGTCGTCGAAGCGGAACTCGTTCAGGTACGAGATCGCCGTATCCAGACCCGCCGCGATCGTGTACCCGCTGCCGAAGGGATTGCTGCGAAAATACAGATGAAACACGGCCTCCTGCGTATGCCGGCCGGATTTCCAGTAGGCGTAGGCCATGGTCAGTTCGTACAGATCGGTGAGCAGACCTAGGGAGCGGTTGGCGATCATTTGTGCGCCTGGGTAGTGTTTATTAATTTCGAAATCCGAATCTTCGAATACTCGAAGGAATATCGAATCTTCGAATGACCGAATGTTTGAAACGCTGGATGGTATTGTCCCGTTAATGTCATGTTGGGGACAATTTAAAGAATTAGTATTTTATTCCAACTTTCTGACGATGGCACCGAAAATCTTCATCAGTTCATCGGATTCCTGATGAAGATGGCGCTGAAGTGATTGTAAATCGGAATCGGGTCCCGCGTCAAGGATTCCCAGCCAATATCTGGCCTCCTTCGCCTCCTTACGGGAAACCTTTAGCCGGAAGATAAAATCCTTTTTCCCCAAAGCCTCATTAGCCTCGATATAGTTGGCACCAATCGAACCGGATGCGCGCACCAACTGCTTGGCGTCCTCCAGGTTCGGGAGGTCCTTGGGAATTTTTCTGATGAACTTCCGAACGTCTTTGGCGAAAGTGCGTGTGCGATCTTCCAAATCGTAAATCCGGCCGGTCCTATCCTGATTCATGATGATCTCCTCTCGAGAGGGGATCGAGTGTGGCAGAGGTGTTTTTGAGATTTGATTACATTTCGAAGATTCGAATTTATCCCAGGAGTTTCGATATTCGAACATTCGGTTCTTCGATATTCCTTCGATATTCGAGGATTCGATATTCCATCTTAATACACAGGAACGCCGCGGAGCTGATGCGGCGACGCCCCCGTAATCATTACAGGAATAATATCACCCGCCTGAAAATCACCATCCGAAATCGTCACCAGTTTATTGTTATCGGCGCGACCGAGGAAATTGTCGTCCGATTTTCGGGTCCCCTTCTTTTCGATCATGACGCTCATCGTTTGCCCCACATGCCGGGCGTTCAGCTTTTCCATGATGTCCCGCTGAAGCTCATTCAATGCCACAATCCGTTCCGTCTTGATCGCCTCCGGAACATCGTCCTCCATTTTACGCGAGGCAATGGTCCCTTTCCGTTGAGAGTACTTGAACATAAACGCCGAATCGAATTCAACCTCGCGCATGACCTTCAGCGTCTGGTCGAACTCCTCATCGGTCTCGGTGCAGAAACCGACGATGACGTCCGTGGATAACGCGATGCCCGGGACCTTGGCGCGGATATTGTCGACCAGTCTGAGGAATTCTTCCTGCGTGTAGGTGCGGTTCATCAGTTCCAGGATCCGGTCCGAGCCGGCCTGCAGCGGCAGGTGGATCTGTTTGCAGATATTGTCGTGGGCGGCCATCACCTCCAGAAACTTGTCCGGAAAATCCTTGGGGTGCGGCGAGGTGAAGCGGATGCGTTCGATGCCCTTCACCCGCGCCACGGCCGCCATGAGGTCGGCGAAGTCGTGTTCTTCGTGCCGGTAGGAATTCACATTTTGACCGAGCAGGGTGATCTGTTTGAACCCGTCGGCGGCGAGGCGTTGGGCCTCTTCCACGATATTGCCCACCGACCGGCTGCGTTCGCGTCCACGGGTGTAGGGAACGACGCAAAAGGTGCAAAAGTTGTTACAGCCGCGCATGACGGCGATCCAGGCGTTCACACCGCCTTCGCGTTTTGGGTACACATCACTGTAGGTCTCAAATTCCGAGAGGGTCAGGTCAAAGGGTTTGCCCTCGCCGTAGGACTCGCTGATCAGCTGCGGCAGACGCTTATAGGAATCCGGTCCCGCGATAAAATCGATCTTCAACCCCCGGTCCTCGAACAGTTCGGTCCGCAGATTCGTGGCCATGCACCCGAGGATGCCGATCTTCACCGGCACCCCGGCCCGGTCATGCAGGATCTTGTGCACCCGACCGTAGACCTTGCGGTGCGCGTGCTCCCGGATCGCGCAGGTGTTGAGCATGATAATATCCGCCTGCGCCTCGTCCTGCGTGAAGGCATAATCCGCCTTCGTCAGAATCGCACGCACGAGTTCGGTGTCGTACTCGTTCATTTGGCAGCCGTAGGTTTCAACAAAAACCGTCCGCTTTTGTTGAAACCTAACCACGGGTGTTCCACCTTCTTGATTGTCCGTAAGAGTAGTATTAACCATAGTATCGATCCCCCCGCGATTAGTTTCGCGGAGCGAAACGGCGGGGGCCCCTCTGAATGGTCCCGAAGGAAATCTGCGAAGCCCCTATAGCAGATTCATTAAAGAAAGTTGCCCGGCCCCTTCGACTGTATACCGGCCAATTATAGCCGTTCCACCGGATTTAAACAAGGCGGGATTTGGAGCGTTTCAAACGAATATTTACCCAACTCTATACCGGAAAGGCTGTTGCGGAGTTCTGATACGAATTAATCCCCTGCCCTCAGGCCCTGCGTGAATCCGGCTTTTTCTTAAAAGGCTTCTTCACTCCCGCGTAGAACGGTTTTTTGTCGTTCTTTTCTTTATCGCCGGAATAGGGGCGCGGCTGATATCTGCCGCCGCCTTGCGGCCTGCCCTGGGTCTGATGGATAAGCGTATCGATCTTCTTTTCCAGATACATCATCCGTTTCTGTAAATCTTTAACGATGTTAAGGAGTTCTGAATCCTTTTCGGGCGCCATGTAGGTATCCTTTGATTAGTGGGGAAATGTCCCCGGTCTGCGATATCGGTGATCGTAATGGCCAATTATAGCGGTTTCACCGGATTTAAACAAGGCGGGATTTGAGGGTGTTTGGAACGGATTAGTTAAATTTTCTAATCACGATTGCCGGGTTTCCGGCGACGACCGTGTCGTCAGGTACATCTTTTGTCACAACGGCGCCGGCTCCTATGATACTTCGTTTTCCGACGGTCACGCCGGGACATATGATGGCCCCGCCTCCGATCCAGACATGATCTTCGATAACGATAGGTTTGGCGTATTCCTTCCCGTTCAAGCGTTCCTTCCAATCGTGAGGGTGGGTAGCCGTATACAGCTGCGCGTTCGGTCCGATGAGAACATGGGAACCTATGGAAACTTTAGCGACATCCAGGACAACGCAATTAAAATTGAAATACACATGCTCGCCCAACTCGATATTTCGGCCGTAATCACAGTAAAACGGTGGCTGCAGCCACAGGTTATCCCCCATTTTTCCGAATAATCGTTTACAAAGGCTCAGGCGGTCTCCCGCAGTGATGTCCTGTGACGATTCGTTGAGCTGATCGATCACAACGCGGGCTTCATGGCGCATGCGGACCAGTTCCGGGTTCATGGGATCGTATAATTCCCCGGAAGTCATTTTCTGAAATTCGTTGCTCATTGCTTAATCCCGACGTTAGCAATAGAAATAGGGTAAAGCGGAGATATAATTTGGCTCACAATATTCGCTTATTGCACCAGTCGATTGTAATATGTTTCCTCTTTTCTGGCGTCCGCGACGGACTTTCCCTTGAGCATTTCCAGCAGTTTAAAGGCGGCTTCATAGCTGACTAATCCTCCGTTGGAAGAAACATAGTTGCCGTCAACCATGATATTGTGCTGTTCATCATCCTGAACCCGCGCATCCGGAAACTTCTCCTGCAAACCCGTCCCGCCACCGACATAGGTGACGACCTGGCGATGATCCAGCAGCCCCGCGGCGCCCATAATGTAGGCCCCCGCGCAGTTGCTGGCCAAATAGTCCGCCTTCTGCGCTTGCGTCCTCACATATGAAACGATAGCCTCATTATTCATAATTCCTTCAACATCGTATGAGCTGGGAACAATGAGGACATTCAGGTCCGGGCTGTCTGAAAAAGAGAAATCCACCTCCAGCTTCAAACCCTCCTGAGTGCGAACGATGCCCTTCTTTTCCGAGATCAGATAGGTACGGAATCCGCTGTCTTCATAGCCGAATACTTCCACGGGAGCCGCCACCTCGCTGGTCAAGACGCCGTCAAATACCACAATGCCGATACTTTGAACCGTCTCTTCAGCAGAACTTCTTCCTTGATAAATAAAGTTCATTAAAAGGACCAAAGAAATTAGAATTACTTTTTTCATGCTAGTTTCTCCTTATTAATCATATCGTTTATGCAGGCTCGCTCTTATCCATGATCCGCCAAAGTTATATATCCCCACGCTGTTTTTCCCGTCACCGGAAGAAACAGAGGCTCCGGTATCCGTTACCTTCAACAGTAACCGGTTCGTCCCGATGGGCACGTCGTCCTCGCTGTAATACGCCGCAATGATGGCCTCCACATCAGCCATCGTTAAGTAATTTAATCCCGTAATCGTAACTTCCACGCCCTTCTCCGAAATCACCGTCACGGGCGTGATCAGAGTTTTTTTCCAAACCCCTTTCAATTTCATTTGGTGGTGTAGGCCCCCGTTCTCACTCAGCGGATTGTGTGACGCATTTGTGGATACGGTGACTTCTTTGGGTGACAGAACCTCAATCACCAAATCGCCTTCCGCTGCGGGCAGCCGCCGCACTTCCTCCTGATGGTAGACTTCAACGATGGCCTCGACATCGTCTTCGGTAATCACGGGTTCGCCAAGGACCCGGACCGAATAACCGTCGCGGGTCGTTAACGCTGCAGAGTTTGAAACTACTCTCCGCCATTCCCCCTCCAACTTCTTCAGGAGATAAGTCTTTATGCCGTTGTAGACCGGATTGAAGGTTACTTCTACGGCTTGGTCAGACATAACGTTAATTCGCAGGGTTCCGCTGTAAGGCGGGTCAATCGGAAGATGGATTTGGTTGAGGATTTCATCGATCTCTCTGCGCGGCAGGAGCTTTTTTTGACCGGTGATATCGACAGAAAATTGATTCTTCCCGGTCAAAATCATATTTCCGGACGTCATTCTGACGAGAAAGAAATCCTTGGGAGTAAGATTGTAGGGGACGTCTGACGTTGCCTTTCCTTTAATCCATACCCCTCCCGCCTCCAATCCGGCATCATGATAACCCTGGTAATGGTAGCTCGGCAAAGGCGAATTCAGGTAGACAAAGAAGGCGGAATTCACGGCGCAACTCGCATCGCCGAGTTCGGCATAAGCGGGTGCCACGACCGTCTTAACCGGTGCATGTTTAACGGCAACCGTAAAATCAATAACCTGGTCGATCACATCGTACGGACATCCGCGATAATTGCGGAGTTCCACCCCCCGGTAGACTTCACTCGTACCCCGTGCCCAGGCTGTACCTTGGTCTGCGCACATACAGAGTAGGCATATCCACAGGAAAAGCCGTAAGTCATGCTTGAGAAATTCGGCTCTCATTGACCGACCGATCTCCCTTCCCGATATCCAGGGGCTGTGCGCCTGTACCAGCGTATAAAGACTACCGCCAAGGTGAGAAAGTACAGGATGGCAGCGATCACCAGTGATCGAATCCCGAGTTCGAAACCGGCACCGGCGCCAAAATAGAATTGATGCCAAAGCGGATAAATAAGCCGTCCGTCCGTCTCGTACCGGCCCACGTTTACCCAATCAGGTCCCATGTCATACTTAACTTCCAAGGTCTGATCTGACTCATTGTCTTCGATGGCATTAATTCTTTGAATATCGCAACCCCGGGCCGTCTCCTTGGCATATACCTCGTAGCGCCGGCAGCGGACAAAGAGATTGTCATTCAGCTGTTTCAGATCGTTCGTCTGTACACGGAAGGTGGCCGCTGGGAAATCAGTAAAGTAGGCCTCCCGGTCCCGGTAGTATATTATGTCGATACCTTCAATAACATCCGGCATAGCCGCGTTGCGGGTAACAGCCACCGGAAATAAGTCGGGAATCTCTGTGACGACGTCCACTTTGCCGAAGTCTTGCGCTGCCGGTAGCCGGGCTATTATCAGTGTCACGGCCAGCAGATAGATTGGGGGCAGGACAACTATATAAAATAAGATTTTGAAAAGGATTTTCATCTCGTAAAATCACGGGACATACAGCTTATCGGGTAGAATTTATCATGTGTCCCCTGACTTCGAACCTCACGACTCCGGATCATACCCGAATACGCGAAGCTCCTGCTCACAGCGGCAGGCTTTGGCGATGCGTGCGGCCCAGGCGACGGCCTCCGCTCTTGAGGGCAGCTCCAGGACCGTGAATCCGCCATTAAGCGCCGGCGCCCACGGGTAACCTCCCTCCGCGACTGAGCCGTCGGAAGCAACGAGAACCGGCGGTATGGTTTCATCGATGCCGCCGCCGAAGACGTAGACGCCGGCATCCTTCGCCTCACGAATGACGGCATGCGCGTCCCGGCCCGCCGCCTCCAACTCGCTGCCGGTTACTTTCATGGCCGCGCTGGGGAATGAAATGAGATACTTTGCCATGATTCTCCTGCTTAAATATTGAGAAACGGCGCTATTACTTCCGTTTCGTATCAATTGTCTTTTTTTCGCGCTTAGGTAAATCGCCGGTCTTGGTCTTTCCGGACGTGGACGGTGCTTTGGCCTTGCGGATGGCGTCTGTGTTGTCGTTTGCCTTCTTATCGGCGTTATTAAAATTTGTCCGTTCTTTTCCTGATGTGGACGATTTGCTGTTCATCTGTGTGGAGATTATCACGGCCGTATTATTCTCCTGACGCTGTTTCATAGCGGCTTCTCTAGCGGCATTATTTTCTTCTTGCTCTAATTTTTGTGAATCCTTTATCTTGGCTTGGTATTCTTTTTGCCGGCGGGCTTCTTCCGCCGCTGTCTCGCCCCCCATATTATCCACCACGCCCTCGCGCATCTCATTCACGGCGCCTGTGACCTCCCCCATCATTTCGGAAGTCTGATTTAACCTTTCTTCCGCGTTCTCCATCCCCTCAGCGACGGCTTCATTGGTGGCGTCAATAGTTCCATCCACCGCTTCCCCCGCATCATCGCTTCCCGTAATGGAGGAGACAAAATCTCCCCACAGGCCGGCATGGGCCGGCAAAGGCCTCGCGGTGACGGATACCATTAGACAAATACTCACGACTGTGCCCGTAATGTTTTTCATATCAACTCCCGGTTTTTCGGTTTAGGGATAACAATTTCATGTAAGACATTTCAATACTCTATCGCTGCAGAATACCGGACCTTTCGCGTTCGGTTTTCCGCGCGGGTTCGCTGAAAAACATTCCCCTCTGTTTACAGGTAGTGCGCGACTTACTCAATTTTCCTTATCAGAGGCTGAATCCTCCTCAAGGAGGCTCACGTAGGTGCAGGTATCCCCGTTGAGGCCGATCTTTATTTTTTTCCCGATACTCTTGCCCAGTTTCTCGTCTGTTTGGGCTTTTTGATTGAGATTAAAATTTCCGCTGATGGCTCCCATAAAGAAGTCATCCTCATTCTTGTATCCGTATTCAATGCCCTGCGTTTCCTTCGTAATGGTGCATTTAACGGTCGTTTCCTTTAACGGGCCGGTCAGCATCCTGACTTCGATAAGCCCGCCGGGTTTGTAAGACAGGATCGTCGCCTGAAATACCTGGATGGCCTTCATGGTCCCGCTTTTGAAGAGTTCGGAGGCGTCGGTGATTAATTCAACCCCGTCTTCCATATTTTCCGCATCGGATTGGGCCGCGGCCGGCAGGACCATGAATCCGTTTGTACAAACAAACACTAACCCCAACAATAACAGCCGATTTTTCATCTTGCCTCCCTCATGCGCCGCCGGCGCTATAGGCTTTTCTCTGAATATTGTGAATGATTTTAAACAGGTCGCTGTCCGGATCGATGACGTTTTCGCAGCTGTCGAGTATGACCTTGCCGCGGTTGGTCGAAAACGTGTAAATATACTGCGCGCCGTCATAGGCGGTCGGACACGTTCCCGTAAATTTCGTTGCCCGGATACTCTCAAAATCGGTCGTCTCGATCAGCCAGATTAGTTCCATGAAATCCTGTTGATCGACCTCGAAGGACCTTTCGCGGACCGGTTTTTCAAGCGGGCCTTCCTGAACGCCGGCAGTGCCATCCTGATAAACCGTCAGGGTGGTATGGCATTGGCCGTATTCGCACATCCCGCCGACATTACTGACCTGCAGCAGGGCCTTGCCCGGAGCCGCCGCCTGTTCCTGCGCCCGGCCGGGTACGGCGCCGAGCAGGACCGTCCAGCAGAGCATAACAACAACTCTGCGAAACACCCGGCCCCTTCCCGCCTCACCGAAAGTGTGTGAGAAAATCTTCATAATGGGCAATTATAACGGTTTTGGCGGATTTGAACAAGATAGCATTTGAGGGCGTCCGGTAGGGATGTTAGCCTTATGCTCGGTAAGTAGCGCTGAAGGGTATAGTCACAACCACTGACCGGTAATCGACATCCCGGCGATCAATGCGGCGGCCACAGATATGCAGAAAATCCAGATGAGGATGCTTATGCTCAGTAAAATCCCCCCGCCGGGAGTCTTCCTGATCCCAATCACGGCAGCCACGACTTGGGCGACCAACAGGAAGAATAATACATTCGCGGCTACTTCGGAAAATGGCTGTGGCTGACGAGCACTGTCCGCGCGGCAGCAGGTCCCATAAATCAGAATAATCAAGGGGACCGAAGCGGACCGTCCTATCCAGCGCCAATTCAGTTTCGCGTTACGATGTGATTTCAGCCAAAGAACGAAACTTATCAGAGAGAGCACGACTAATCCGATTGTGACGGGCCAGACATAGAAAAATAGGCCCGGGATCATAGAACATAACAAAACAAAATAGCCGAGTGATTCCATCGGATGCCTCGCTTTGAGAAACACCAATTTGCTGCCACCTGAGAACACTTAAAGCATTCGAGTCTTCTCACGTTGCGCAGGAACACTTCCCTTCCTTCTCTTTATTTCCCTTGGCCGCAGACCCGCACGGGGACGGAGTCGACTCCTTGCTCCGGCTGTAATAGACCTTGAGATTCCCTATGCCCATGGCAAGCAGCTGCACGGGATTGCGTTTGAAACAGCGGAACTGCATCCAGCCGAAACAGACGATAAAGACCTGCTCGAAAAACCAGTTGGGCGGCAGGCGGATCAGCCGCCGGATGAGGGGCTCCATCCACGGGAATTTGACGGCCAGATAAAAGAACTTGTGCAGATTGACCAGCTCCCGGATATTGTCCTGTTTCAACAGTGACCCCTTGAAAAATGTTGAGTCATAACCGGCCGGGTCCGGATCGTCCAGCAGGCCGTCCTTCTTCATCTGGTTGGTCAGGACCAGCTCCGGGTAGGGCTGAAACACGGAATAATACAGATAGTCGGTCTTGGCCTCCCGGTTCAGGCGGACGGTCTCAAAGGCATTGTCCACGGTCTCGCCCGGCAGGCCCAGCATGTTCGACGTCAGAAAGCGGATGCCGTGACGGTGCAGGCGGTCGGCCGTCTGGAAGAACTGTTCGTTGGTGAAGCGCTTGTTGAGCACCTTGTGCCGGAGATCTTCGTTGCCGGTCTCAAGGCCGAGGCACACCCGGAACACTCCGGCCTCCGCCAACAGCTCTGCGGTCTCCTCGTCCACCGTATCGGCAGTCACGCTGCAGATAAACGGCACGGTGATATTTTCTTTGTACAGCCCGCAGAATTCGCGCAGCCAGGTCTTGTTGACGGTGAACAGCTCGTCCACGAAAGTGAAAGACTTGGGGTGATAACGTTCCTGCAGTTCCTTCAGCTGGTCGATCATGTATTGCGGGGAATGTTTGCGGATGAACTGGCCCTTGCCGCGCATCATTTCTTTGAGCGTGGTGTTCATGCAGTAGGAGCAGTTAAAGGTGCAGCCGCGGCCGGCAATGACGTCCAGCGAATCCAGCCGGTCGAAATATCCGGACTTCGCGTACATCCCGCGGTCGGGGAACGGCAGGTCATCGAGGTTCTCGACCAGATTCCCCATGGGATTCTCAACGACGCCCTGCGGTGTGCGCACCCACAGGCTGCGGATCCGCGAATAATCCGCGCCCGCGGCGAGCTTGCGGCAGAGTTCGCGCATGGCCGGCTCCCCCTCGCCCTGGCAGGCGACGTCGATGCTGGCATGCGCCATGGTTTTCGCCGGAAAAAGCGTGGCCTGCGTGCCGCCGACCACCACGAGTATTCCGGGCCGCTTGCGTTTGATGCGGTCCGCGATCTGCAGGGTCCATTCGATGTCGCCTGTGGCCGTCAGTGCGGAAAACATGACCACATCCGGCGCCAGTTCCAGGATCTCCTGGGCGGCCTTCTGCGGATCGGCCTGCATGACCAGGTCCGTTTCGTGGCCGTCCTCCTTCAGGACGGCGGAAATGGTCATGAACCCGAACAGGGAATAGACGATGCGCTGGCAAAAGACGATCTTCAGCATAACTCTCCTTGGTGAATGCTACGGGGATTATACAGGCATCAGGCGGGTATGGCAAGCCGGGGAGATAGCGGATCGGTGACGCTGACGGGGGCTGTGCGGCCATTGTGTCTTTGACCGTAAACACCGTGAAGGTTTCGTCATCGTGTCCCGGGTAGGAGTTGTCCGCAAACGGAAACCGGGCAGTGAACGACGTCTGGGAGTCAGACAACCATCTTCTTTGCTTCTTCGATGGCCTTCTTCGCTTTGGATAGTTTTTGAAACGCGTAGACTCCCAAGGGGATCAGGATAAACCCCAGGAGTACCTTCAGGGTATACACACCGCTGATGACCGCCAGGACCGCCAGGACAAACATCCCCGAGCCCGGCTGCGGGAGGCTGTAGATGGTATTGGTCGTACGGTTATTGAGCGCGAGGATATGGAATTCCCCGTTTTGCCGTCCGGCCGCCGTCACCGAATCGCCGTTGGTCAAGTTGACGCGCATGCTCATGAAGGCGGGTTTGTTATCGATCCGAAAGGCCGTGGTCGTTGTTGTGGTGACGCTGCTTGTCGCAGAGGCGGGCGCGTTGTCCGTGGTCACGGTCGTATTGACGGTAACATTGGAACTTATTTGCACTCCGCTTACGATTCCTGATATCCTGGTGATCATCACGATTTCTCCTGCAGGGTGAGATTATTGGTATGAATGCGGTAAAGGCGAATGACAGAGTCGGTCTTCAGGACATTCGGGGAGGGGGCTCTTTATAAAATGCGCTCATCTTGGCTCCTTTGTTGAAACCATGGCCCCGGTGCGTCACCGGGGCGGTGAAGCATGACGCGGTCTACTTTCCGAGTACCCGCGCCATTTCATTAACGGCCGCGGAGGCCCGTTCGGTGGGTTGGCCGTACATTTTACTGGAAGACACCAGGACGTTGGTGTATTTGTCCAGGACCACGATACCGGGGGTGTGGATGGCCCCCAGGCCGTTGATCAGAAAATACACCCGGCCCTTCTGCCATGCCGGGATCGTCGGCCACGGCATGGACTGCTGTTTCATGTAGGCCAGCATCGGCGGCAGGGTGTTTTCCCACGGCCAGACGATAAAGGCGACGTCATCACGGTCCTTGAAATTCTCGTTGTAATATTTAACGAACTCGGGCGTGAAGGCGTGCGAAAACCCGCAGGTCGACGCCGTGATGAACAGGACATAATACTTCGCTTCCTTTACCGCCACGGGTTTGCCGTCGCTGTCTACCGTGAGGCCCTTGAAGATCTCGGGCATCATTCCCGGCCGCTGGTCTTCCGGCAGGGACGCCAGCGCGCGCGCCCGCTCAAAAAGGTCGGTGTATTTTAGTTCCACCATCAGCAGCTCCGGCGTGCGCGGGTCGTACACACCGACTTTATCGGGGCGCATGTTGATCGCCCATACCTCACTTCCTTCTTTCAGCGTGATTTTACCGAAATTCAGGTCTTCCTTGATTTTTATCTTGGCCGGCCACAGCGAACGGTCAGCGGCGATGACTTGCGGGGTCAGGGCGCGCTGTTCCGGCGTCAATGTCGACCAATACTTATTGGCGTCGGTCAGCAGGGTGGTTTCGGTGGGTTCAAAACTCAGCGTGTAGCCCTTGGGCGCGATGAGTTCCACAGCGTTCGGCTTTACGTCGTACACCGCCAGGACAGAGCCTTCGTTGATGGGATCACCGTCGACCGTGATGCCGATCAGCAGCGTTGTTTTTTCGGGCCAGCGTTCGGGGTGTCCCACCAGATCACGCCAGGCCAGCGTCGGGGCGGCGGCCGGGATCGCGGGCTTATGGGCGGCCATGGGCGCGGCGCCGGCAGTGGCCGTATTTTGCGCCATGCCCGAGGCTGATGCTCCCGAGGTGACCGCGGCCAAAAGCGATTCAAAGGCATCCTTGCGGTACCCTCCGTCTGCATATAACTGCCCGTTTTCCTCCCAGAAAAACATCGGCGACACCAGGCTCTGGTCGCGCCAGCCGTTGCGCTGCAGGATCGGCAGGATGCGGCCCTTCAGCGTCACCTGCACGGCATTGTATGCGTCTACGCCCTCATCGGTGCTGTCAGCCGCCGGGGCGGTCTTCTTGCCGGTCATGAAGGCGTGATAGTCCGCGATACTTCTGGATTGTCCCAGCGCGGCGGTTTCATTGGTGGAACGCTGATTGACGGCATAAAAAATGTGCCGGGTTTCGACACCGGGAATCGTTCCCTGGTAATCTTTATAGAGTTGCTGGCAATACGGGCAGTCCGAAAACTCGAAGATGTAGAGAACCGGCCCGCTCCCCTCTTTCGTGTACGGCATTTCCTCTAATATCCGTTTGAGTTGCGACGCCTGGGTTTTAATGGGCAGGCTGGTGGCCGGCGCGGCTTGGGCGGAACCCACGAGAATAACTGCAGCAGTCAGTGATATAAGAAGAGAATGCAACGTCGTTTTCATCGGTGCTCCTTTGCCTTCATTGGTAGGCGGATAGATATTTTTTTGGGGGATGGGTTGATGCCTTGCTGCCATCTTGTCGATAACGGCCAATTATAGCTGTTTTATCGCTTATAAACAATATGGATTTTGACAGGGTGCCGGAACGGTTTTGAAGGCGGGGAACCCGGAGGATGCGGGGGCCGCCGCGGTGCAGGAGTTATGCGTTCTTGCTGAAATTGAGGGTGAACCCCGCGAAGGTACGGTACCGGCGGCCTTTCTCCAGTCCGGCCGCGGTGAAGAGCGCGTCGAGTTCCTCTTCCTCCAGCTTGTCCGGGTCCCCTTGCATCTCGGTGACAGACACCACTCCGCCGGGCTTGAGTGTCCGGGCGATTTCTTGCAAATAAACGTCGCGGTTCGCGACCTCACCCAGCACGGTCACCAGAAAGATCCGGTCGAAGGTGTTGTCCGCAAACGGAAACCGGGCGCCGCCCGCGCGGTGATATTCCACGTTCGTGTAACCGCGTTTCTTAAGACGCCGGCGCGCATGAGCGAGCATCTCCGGCTGGATGTCGTAGAGATAAAGTCTTCCTTGGGGAAGGCGTTTGGCCGCCTCGAGGCTGAAGTAGCCGGGACCCGGTCCGATTTCGAGGACGTGGTGGCCGGCGGCGAGGTCCAGCCGGTTGACCAAGGCCGCGGGCGACAAAAGCAACCTGCGCAGCGGGATCAACAGGGTGAAGGCCATTTGATAAGGGAACACGCCTTTCCCCGCAAAACGTCGGGAAACGGATGGAGTTTTGTCGTCAGGCATGTTGGTTATCCTCCGGTCTGCCGGAACAGAGGCGGATTTATTTGAACCACTTCTCCGCGTTGGGCCGGCGGTGCGGGCAGCCGGGCCAGCAGCACGGCCGGCGTTTTCCCGCGCGCAGATCGGTTTGAAACCGTTCCAGCCGTTTCGCCCGGGTGTTCTCGCCCTTGGCGATTGTCATCCAGCAGATCCATTCATTACGCGCCAGAGGAGTCAGGCCGTTCCACAGCTCGCGCAGATCTGCCGAAGACTTCAGGACGGAACGCAGTTCGGAATGGACCTTGTGAACGACTCCGGTGGAGATAGTTGTGTTGGTCATGGGATGCTTCTGGTGCGAAGATAATATCGAATCGTCGAATGCTGGAATGTTTAAAACAATTTCGAATCAACGAATGCCCGAGACTATATCTAGTCAGTCAATATTCGAATGTTTCAAACGATCCAGGTTTAGAACATTCGGTGATCGGACAGTTAGAATTTGTCTCGTATATTCGAGGATTCGGAATTACACATGGCTCCTTCCGCTCCACCCAGCGGTACTTTTCTGGAGAGCGTCCCTCAGCTGCGCAGCACCTTCTCGATGCGCTCGTCCGGCACGATCCACATCACGGCCACCAGCGCGTAGAGGCAGCCGGCCAGTATCGGGCTGACAAAGGCCAGGCATATGGCCGCGGCGTAGATGACCATGGAAAACTTTCCCTTGATATCGTTGCCCAGCGCCTTGGCAAGCAGGGAATCCTTCCCGTGCGAATGCAGCAGCACCTTCACCAGGATGTTGTAGCTTAACCCGGCGAGCAGCAGGTTCACTCCGTAGAGGATGACCGGATTGCGGGCAAAGTGGTTCTCGCCCATCCAGCCGGTGACAAACGGGATCAACGACATCCAGAACAGCAGGACCATATTCGCCCACAGCACCCGTCCGTCGACCGATTTAACCGCCTTGAGCAGGTGATGATGATTGTTCCAGTATATCGCCAGGTAGGCGAAGCTCATCACGTAACTCAGAAAGACGGGGATGATGGGCTTAAGCGCCGACCACTCCTCGCCGTGCGGGATTTTCATCTCCAGGACCATGATCGTGATGATGATCGCGATCACCGCGTCGCTGAAGGCTTCCATGCGGGTTTTGTCCATAACTGTGTGTTCCTGATGTTGGGGACGGTTGATTTAGCAATTTTGAAATGCGAATCTTAGAATGTTCGAATACTTGAAACAATATCGAATCATCGAATCTGCGAGACAATATCGAATACTTAAATATTCGAATTTTTCAAACGCATCATGTTTTAAACATTCGGTGATCGATAAATTAGAATTTGTCTCGTGTATTCGGGTATTCGAAATTTTACTCGCCGGCCCCCCACTCATCGCTAAATCTTCCCCCTGTTGTGCTTCTTGATCACCTTTTCAATTTTTTGCCAATGGGGACGTCCACCCATAAGAACACTGACATAGTGAATGCCGGTGCCGGCTATCGGACCGGGTTTGCGGGCCTTGCCGCCCATGATTTTCTCGGATTCGAAGATGACCGCGCCCGTCCCGGGGTCCACGGCATACACCTTGGCATATTGACGCATCTCCGGAACGGACCCGTAATCAAGCCGGATCCGGCGGTTGGTTTGCTGAGCCCCGTAGCCGACGATATAGACGTAGGGAACCTCATACCGGACCGGCTCCGGGTGGGTCTTGTCCTGGGAGGCATACAGACTCCTGTATTGCTTTGATGTCAACAATGTCCGCGGCCAGTCCCCCCGTGGAAACAGTTCTTCAAAAGATAATTCCGGCTCCTGTTTCATTTTCTTGGACATGAGAATCACGTACGGCTGACCGGGAGTGACGGCGCCGGGGGACTTGGGCAAAGGTCCCTCTTCGAGGCGCCGGGAGATCTCTTCAATGCCGGTCAGGGTGGGTTTCAACGTCTCCTCCACCCGCTTGTCCACCCGTTTCTGATCGCGCAGGGTCTGGCAGAACCCGTACTTGTACGACACGAAGATCAGTCCGATGATGACGATAAAATTGAATGCCTGAAGGAACTTATTCCGGTGCGGGGTGCCGCAGACCAGGACCACCAGGAAAAAACCGAGATATGCCGGAGCCACCAATTCGGCCAGATATAGAAAGACATGAAAGATATTCTGCCCCGGCCCGTACCAGAAGATCCCGGGGAAGAATTGATGCAGCGCCGGAAACAACAGCAGGACCGGGATGCCGTACAGGCAAAAAGCCAGGAGCTCCAGATCCTTGGGCTGATCAGGCGGCGGGGTCGTTTGTTCGGTTGTCATAGGAAAAAGAATCTCCGCCGTTCCGGGTTACGGTGTGACCTCGCATACATTGTCCTCGTCGCACACGAAGGAAATTTCCCCTGACGCGCCGCCGCGGAGTTCGGCAAAGGACCAGGTTATTTTGTCGAAATTGAGTGACAAAGTCTCGGTCGGAATGCTGCCGTCATCCAGTCCGCTGCCGTTGACTGAATAGGACGTCACCTTGACCGAGTACAATCTGAGTTCGAGGTATGAGGGCTCGTCGCCGGTCCCGGTGTTCCAAACGATGACGACCTCCGGAAAAGATCTTCCCCCGGCGCAGGCCTGGACCAGCGGCACCGAGGTGCGGTCCACCTCTTTTTCGACCTCGATATCCTCCAGGACCACCCCGGCCCGGGCCGACCCGGGGTCGTCGGCGGCAAAGCCCCAGTTCAGCATGGTGAGATTTATCTCGCCGATTTCCGGGAATATCCCCGTCACCTTGGTTTTCCCTCCCTTGCCGACCGAACCCGAGATCTTCTTGGCGGCCTCGGCCCGGACCGGGGCGAACATCACAACAACAGATACACAAATGACGAGCAACAGCATGACGCGACTTACCGGTTTTCCTTTCATGAGGCTTCTCCTTTTTTGGGGTGCATTCAATGTCTGATCAGGTGCCGCAACGTAATTCGGAAAGAAATCCGAATCTCAAAATCTTCGAATTTCCCAAACAACTGCGAATCTTCGAATCAGTGAATTTTCCAAACAAATCCGAATCCTCGAATACCCGAGACGGTTCGACTTCGCTCACCGTCCTGAGCGGAGTCGAAGGACAAATTACAATTTTCGAATCCCCGAATCTCCCAAACGCGCCTCGCTCTGTTTGGGGCATTGGAAAATTCGGTGATTCGGTATTGTCTCGAGCATTCGGTATTCGAAATTGTTTCGGACACTCGAACATTCGACATTCCCTCGAACATTCGAGTATTCGAAAATTCGAAATCCTACCCCCTACGGGTGTATGTGATCAGCATACTGCGAAACTCCTCCCCGTTCTCATCCTCCATGAACATCTCAAACGTCCAGGTGTCCTCATCCACGAAGGTGGTTTTGGAACGGTTCCAGCGTTCGCTGTTGGTGAGCGGACAGGAGAAGGTCCCTTCTTCCTCGACGCTTCCGTCCTCCGCCAGTTCACCGGAGGAGACCATCATGCCGGTTGCCATGCTGTCGAGCCAGATGCTTTGAAATTCTTTCTGGATATTATCGTAACCGAACAGCCCCATACCCTGAAACGGCTGGCCCATCCATTCGCTGTTGAATTCCTGTTTGATGAACCGCCCGCCGAAGATCGCCTCTGATTCGGCTGTGCCCATGCTTTCCTCAGCCGGCGCCCCCGGCGCCATCCAGTGCTGCACCTTCGCGTCCCACGACCCGGCCATCTTGGCCAGTTTTTCATGCATGGCGTTCGGTGTCGAGTACGCCTCAAAGTTCTTCATCATCTCCATCTGCTCCGGCGTCATCTCTCCCATTTCTCCCATGTCACCGGCAAAGACCGGGGCGGATAGCGTAACTGCGAAAATGGTCAGGAAAAGTATGGATGTTATTTTCATTTGATGCTCCTTCTTAGTGTGTTTGGGTGTCTACTGTTCCGGGGTAAATCATTTGGATGTTGTTTATATCCGTGTAGTCTTTGCGAACTTGTTTCGTCTCATTACCAATATATAGTAAAGAAGTGTCCCTATAAGTGGAGGAAAAGCTATTAAGAAATTATAAAGCCATTTTGTGTCCCTCGAAGAAAATCGCCTATTTTTTTCTAAATCTATGGTGCAATAAATTCCGGCAACTCCCCAGCCAACCGGAAAAATAAGAATCCAATAATTTGCAATCAACTCACATGCGGCGTCTATCATGCTCTGGATAAGGAATTTGTACTTAAGTAATTGCCTTGTCCAGTTTCGGGGAGTTCTGATGCCATATATTTAATTCTTTTTAACAACGGATTTGAGGTACAACTCCTCGACCTTCTGCCGCGCCCAGGGGGTGCGGCGCAGGAAGGTCAGGCTGGATTTGATGCTGGGATTCGACCGGAAGCAATTGATTTCGATCAGCTCACCCAGCTTTTTCCACCCGTAATGCATGGACAGAAAGGTGACCATCTTCTCCAGCGTTACGCCGTGCAGGGGGTCGTTAGATTTGTGCATCCGGCACCTGTTGCCTCAACTTAATGGCCATTGTTGTTCGACGCCGCCTTCACCGGCTTGAATATTTCTTTGCAGAACTTCACGGCCCTGTGCGGATTCTGACGCTCCGGGTCCGCAACGCATCTTCTCCGGAAACCGGTATTGGTGCTCCGGTTTTCAGGGCTTGATCGTCCCGTCCTGAATCGCTTTGATAAATTTCTGATCGGGAAAGGCCTTGAGCTTGTTCCACGTGAGCACCTCTCCGCTCTTCAAGGTGACTTTAACCGTGATCCGGATGATCCCTTCCGCGTACAGTTTCTCGATATCGTCAATCATGAGCACTTTGTTCAGTTGCGTCATGAAATAGAGGGCCTTGGAAGTCAATACAAACTGCCCGGCCACGCTGCTGATCAGGTACTCCCCTTCAACAAACGGGCGGGCGGCGCAGGCCTGGCGGCAGGTATCCGCAAACTTCCGCTGGGCCTCCATAAACTGCTCAAAGGTGCACATCTCGGCTTCACGGGCATAAATCTTGTGCATCGCGCTGAGATGACCATGACCCCACTTGCGGTAAGTCTCCCGCATGAAGCGGCAATAAAGATCGTTCTCCTGCTCGGGAGAAAGGGTGACGCTGTCGAACTTGGAGACGGCAGGTTGCGCCGGTTCGGCCGGCGCGTCCGGTGGCGGTGTCACCGTCTGTTCCGTCCCGGGATTTACATGCTGATCCTCTCCCCCGGTTTGTGCCGGCGGCTCCGCTTTTTGCGGCGGATTTAGCAGGGACGGCGCGCCGGGATCCCTGTAGAGCAGGAGGCTCGCCCCGATAAAGCAGGCGGCGATGACGGCGATGTCCGGGGTATCGGCCAGGTGCGGGTACTTGGGCAGGATCACCGCCCGGTAGACCGCGTACAGAATTGCCGCCACGATAATGTTGGATGTCTTGATCATAATTGGGCAGACTTATGCGATGCGTCGTTCGGTTGCCACAAAAATGCCGCGATGCCGTTGTCAATTACTGTTCGTATTCGACACCGCCTTCACCGGCTTGTATTTCCCCTTGCAGAATTCGACCGCCCAGGCCTGCTTTTGAATGTTCTCGGCCCGCACGTAACTGCAGTCGTTGCGGTCGAAGCCTTCCGGCCGGGTGGCGGGCAGGTCTTGCGGCGGGATGGCCATTTTCCAATACGGGGTCACGAAAAACAGGATGATGCAGATGACCCCCACGCCCCACAGCCATTTGCGCATCCACCAGGTTGCCGCAATGGGGATGACGAAGGCCAAAAACGCGATCCAGCTGGGGTAGGTGTACTGGCCGTAAAATTTAACGCCCAAGCCGCAAATGGTCATGGCCAGAAACGGGACCAGGGCCAAATACGGCGCGACGGTGGCGCACCCGTGCCCCAGTTCATATCCGGAGTAATAGGCCCCGCGCGGACCGTACAGTTTGACGTCTTTGACCAGGTCTTTGAGGTCCTTGTCGGACACCGCCGGTTTGGCAATCGGCGCGCCGCAGTTCGGGCACGCCGCCGCCTTGTCCGATACGCTTTTACCGCATTCTCCGCATTTAATTAGTGCCATAACGTTATTCCTTTCCCAAATGAATTGGGCTCTGAATCCACAGGCCCTGATTTCCCGGTCTCCGTAATTATCGTCGTTTCCCCGTTGTGGTGTCGAATTCTCTCGCCTGTACTTTTGTCTTTATCCTTGGCTTCCAGCTTTTCGAGTCTATCCTGAGTTCTTTTAAGGGCTTTATCTTGTCTGGGGATAAAGACATTTCTTACCCAGTCTTTATGTGGAGGCAGAGCTTTACCATCCCGAAACTTTTCCGTAAACAATGCACGAAACCCGTTCCAATCAGCGTGCATATTGTATTCCAGATATTCATGTCCTTTTTGAATCGACTCTTCAAGATGCTTGATGCGTGCTAGAACGGATTTGATATTTTGATTCATACAGGAATATTCCACTCTATTAATCCCGCTGAAAATAATTATCACACGCCGTCCGAAACCGGTTCCAGAGTTCTTCGTCTTTGTCGCGCGGGACCGGGCCGGTTTCTTTCCATTGCTGCTGCAGCTCCTTGATCCGCTCGCGGGCGCTCTGAAAGCTCTTAAGCGCGATCAGCTTCTCGACCTCCTCGCACATCTCCTCTTTTTTCCACAGGTTCTCGAGGCGCTCGCGGTCCTTCTGCTGGAAGTACTCCTGACGCCGGGTGAAAAAGCCGTCGCATGCGCCGCGGAAGCGGGTCCACAGTTCGTCGTCCTTCTCGCGCGGGACCGGGCCGACGTCCTTCCACTGCGCCTGCAGCTGCTTGATCCCCTCGGCGGCGGCCTTCCAGTCATCGGACAGCGCTAAGTCCTCGGCCTGCGCGCACAGGTCTTCCTTGAGCTTCAGATTTTCCTGACGGGCCTGGTCGAGTTCTTCGTAATGCTGTTTGCGGGCTTCATAGAAGCGGTCGGCGGCGGCGCGGTAGCGGTTCCAGATCTCGGTGTCGCGCACCTCGGACACGGGACCGGATTCCTTAAACTGCTCCTGCAGTTCCTTGACCTCCTCCGAGGCCACCTTCCAGTCGTCGGTCTGCGCCCACGCCTCGATCTGTTCGCAGATCCGGATTTTCGTAGCGAAGTTTTCGTCGAGTTCTTTTTCAACGCTGTCTTTGAGCGCGTGCAGTTTGGTGAGCAGTTCGTCGAAATCGCCGAGGGCGTCGGCGGCGGGGATGAATTCGAGCAGTTCATAGATCTTGGTGAGAAAGCGCGCCTTGTGTTCGGGCTGTTCGGCCTCGGCGGCGAGTTCGTCGTAATACTTCCACAGTTCCTGAAAGCGGGCGGCGAGTTTGGCAAAAGTCTCTTCCTCGCGGCCGGCAAAGACCTGCCCGACGATCTTGCCTTTTTTAAGCGTGAAGTCTTTCTGCCGGATCTGCCCCTGCTCGGTGACATATCCCCACGGCCGGGCCAGTTCGTTGGCGGTCTGAAATGCGTCTTCGGTCGGTGTTTGATCGGAAGTCACGGTCCCCCCTTATCTCCGTTCCAAGGGGCAATTATAACCGTTTTGCCGGGGAAGCTCAAGGCGGGATTTCACAGGCGGAAAACTTAATGATAGTCTTCCCGAAAGCGGTTTGCTAAAATACGGCGATCACACCGGCGGCGGGTTTGGCCGCGGCGGCTGATCTTCGGGGTTTTAAACTTTCGTACAAAGGACACGACGGCATGAACGATGATTTTAACGCGGGATTAGGCGGGGCCCCGATGGGGCCGAACTCGGACCCGCGGGCCTATAATCACGGCCGGACCACCCGCGAAAACATGGAGATGCAGGCCGAGGCCAACAAGACGGCCCAAACCAAATACTCGCTGGTGCCGGACCAAAAGGTGGAGGTCTCCGGGGCCGCGGTGGGCTTCCTGATCTTCGCTCCGCTGTTTTACATCTTCTATCCGGTCGGCGGCGCGATTAACTTTGCCGGTATCTTGGGCGCATCAGGGCTGGTGGGATGGTTGCATGGGATCAAGGCCTTTCAATGGCTGGCCGGGGGAGCCGCTGCCATAATCCTGATTGTACCGGGATATATGGTCGAGAAATTCTTCAGCCGTTTCGCGCCGTACCGGTTTCTGCGCCACATCCTGCGGGTGGGATTGATGGGCTGGTTGATGTTCCTGGCGATCCACTCCGGCGCCCGTAAAACCGGCGGGATCTATACACCGACGTACGAAATCCCCTATACCGCGATTTTCTGGGGAGTCGTTACGGCATTCTTTGCCCATCATATCACCCGCACACTGGACGCCCTGCTCTCCTTGCGTCCGCCGTCAAAGAAGGAAATCCTTAAATATGGTCCGGCGCAGGCCGCTCCCGCCGGGAGTTTCACTGCAGGCCCGGCCGAGTCCGCGGCGCCTGCCAGGGAATCAAAGCCGATCAGTAATCTGTGGATTTTCTGGGGGGTGCTTTACGGGCTGGTGCTGATCATGTTTTCTAAACACATCAATCCCGTCTACGGGATTCTCGCCTTTGTGGCCTTCGCGTGGTACAAGGTCAAGATGGCCGGCCGCAAGAGCCGGTGACCCACCAAGACCTGTCCCCTTTTTACTCGCGCAGTTCCTTGGGTTCCCATAGACCGATCATGCCGCCGGCGGGGTCTTTGAGGATCGCCAGCGCGCCTGTATCCGGGACTTCCTTGCGTTCGACGCAGACCTCCGCGCCCAGCGTCTGCGCCCGTGCGAGCGCTTCTTCAAGGTTGGCCACCATGACATACGGCATCCATCCGGCGGGCGCCTGCTCCGGGCGTTTGAGGATGCCGCCGCAGATGCCGTCCTCGATGGGAATCACCGTGTAATTGCCGTCCGGTGTGTTCGGGCTGGGCATATCCTGCGGCTCCCAGCCGAACAGCTGCGCGTAAAAGGCCTTGGCCTGGTCCGGCAGATCGGTACTTAATTCCATGTGACAAAATTTATGCAGCATGGCGCGTCCTTTCTATCATGGAAAAGGTTATCGGAAATTACCAGCCGGATTGCTTGACGGTCACCGACGCGAGAAGCGCGCGCAGGCGTTCCGCATTATTCTTGACGGCACCCAGCGGGCCGGTCAATTTGAAAAAAACGGTCTGCGTGGGCAGCTGCAGGATGCTGGCGATCATCGACGGCGTGTCCTCGCCCGCGTTTTCCTGGAACTGCGTGAGGTCGACGAAATACGCCTCGGTGCCGTCGCTGATCGCGACGGTTTCCAGATTGTCCATGTAGGCCGCGAACAATTCCGGCGGCATACTGAGGTCGATCTGATCCATCCAGCGCTGAATGTTGCCTTCAACGCCGCCGGCCATCCCTTTAAGCGCGATCACCGAGCATTCGACCGCCTCACCCGTCACCGGGGTAAAGGTGGCCATGCGCATGCCGCTGCCTTTCGCCTCCTGCCAGCCGTCGGGGGTCGTCCACGTCATGGGGGCGTCGGCGACCGATTCATCCAGCATCTTCTGAATATGCGGATCGTCGGTCTGCATCTGCATCGGGAGTTGCGCGAGTTGAAATTCGGGTCCGGAGGCTGCCGCCGGAGGCACGGCCGAAAAGACCGCGGCGGTGACGACAATCGCCGGTATCAAATATGAGGTGAGCTTGGACATGATCTTATGTTTCCCTTCCTGGGTTGATTGGTTCGACTGACGGCGCCCGGTTCCCGTTAGCCGTCCGGAATTTCCGGTTCCACGAGCCTGGCTAATTGCGCGAGAGATTCCTGCCATCCCAGATAACAGCCTTCGGCCGGAATGGCCGCGGGGACGCCTTCCTGCACGATGTGGACCTCGGTCCCGCAGGACACCGGCTTTAAAGTCACTGTCGTCAACATTTCCCCGGGCAGGTTGGGGTCGTCAAAGCTGTCGGCGTAGCGGATGCGCTCGTGCGGGACCAGTTCCAGATACGTCCCCCCGAACGTGTGCCCGTGGCCGGTGGAGAAATTGGTAAAAGACATCCTGAACTTCCCGCCCTCCTTCGGTTCGAGTTCGTGGACCGTGCAGGTGAATCCGTAAGGCGGCAGCCACTTGGCCTTGGCCGCGGGATCGAGAAAGGCCTTATATACTTTTTCCGGACGGGTCTTCAGGACGCGGTGCAGGGTAATGGTGTTGGTGGACATATATGCTCCTATGTGACGGGTGGAGATCGCTGGAGGCGGCTTCAGGATGAAGTGTTAGCCGCAATTATAACTGTTTTTTGGGGGAAGCTCAAGCCTCCGGATTATCTCTCGTTTATGGTTCGCCGGCTATGGATGACTGCCGCGGGATGGCCAATTTGCAGCGGATCACGTGCTGCGCCCAGAATAAACCTCCCAGCAGGGCGAGTACCCCGGCGAGTTCCCACCACAGCCGCGGATCCGACTTGATCCCGATCAGGGAATGACCCAGCCCGACATGTGCCAGGGTCCCCGGGATGATGCCCAGCATCGATGCGGCATAGTAGTCCCGGAAACGGACCTTGGTCAGGGCCAGCCCCACGTTCTGCACGTCCAGCACGATATTGGGGATCAGGCGCAGGACAAAGATGGTCCAGAAGGCGTTGCGCCGCAGATAACGGTCGATAAAATCCAGCCTCCCCTTGATCAACCGCTGGGCCGCGTCGTGCAGCAGATAGCGCGCCGCGAGAAATTGCAGCAGCACACAAAAATTGAGGCCGATCAGCATATACAGAAAGCCCGCCCAACCCCACACCACGCCGGCCAGGGTCGTGAGTACGGCCAGCGGCACCAGCAGCAGGCTCCGGACCTGGATAAACAGGATGAACACCAGCGGTCCCCAGACGCCGTAGGATTCGATCCGGGCCTGCAGGCCGTCGACGGAGATGCGGGAGAAATCAACGTATAAAATATAGTAAGTCAGCGCGGCGGTGACGATCACTCCGCCGAGGACCGCGAGTTTTATCCAGCGTTTATGAGACGGCATCCGACAGCCTTTTTTGCGGGGAATTTTCCGGAGTACACTTCTATTGTATATGAAAGGCGCCCGGCCCGGGGTATAAATTCCGGGTCGGGCGCTATTAAGGGGGCGACGGGGAATCGGAAAGGCCGCGCCGCGATGGCAGCCGGAGCGTCTGTCAGGATCGTCCCGCGCAGATGCGGCGCCCCTTCCGTTACGGGAACCGAATTCAGCTCTGCCGGGACGAACCGAGTTTATCCTTGAGCCTGCCAATCTGGTCATCCAAGTTTTCCTTCCACTCGGAGGCGCTGTTTTTAATCTTCGTCTGCAAACCGTTGATCTTGGAGAGCATCTCCTCCTTCATTTGCTCATGCTTCAGCCTGCTCAGTTTTTTATTCTGACTGTGGATCTGCGCGCGCAGATCGTTGTCGGCGTCTGTGTTGTAGCCGAGGACGGCAGACAGAGTCAGGGCGTCATTGGCTTCCTGCAGCAGTTTGACGGCCTGTGCGCGGTCGGTCTTCTCTGCGACGATAGCCTCATCGATCAGGGCCTCGGCGGTGATGGTCGGGATCGGAATGACTTCCGTGTCGATGACGAACATTGACAGGGCTTCTCTTAAAGACCGGCGTGCCTCCCATTTTTCGCCGTTCTCCAGCAAACCGAGGGCCGCGTTCAATTTGTTTTTATAGGTGAGCACCGGAACGGACAGGACTTCCACATCCACCTCGTCCACCATCGGCGCCAGCAACGCGCGGGCGGCCTGCACATTTTCCATCGCCAGCACGTCCTGTGCCGCGGCCTTGTGCTGCATGGCCGTCGTCAGATCGTTGATGCCCATCATGATCTGCACATCCGCCTGCACGGGAAGCATGGTCAGCTCGGGATTGGCGGCGATCGCCGCGTTGATCTTGCCGAGCGCCCGGGTTATCTCGTCTTTGGCTTCATCGGGTTTATCCTCCTCCAATAATTGGTAAGCCGTCCGCGTCAATTTGATGCCGTCCACGGCTTCATCGACAATGCGCGCCGTCTCGCGTTCGAGTTCTTCGGTTTTCTTTTTTTGGACCGCGTGACTGACCCGCTGGTCGTCGCTTTTCTCTGGATTTTGGGCCGCCGCCACCTGCGGTGACAGTCCGGTGAGCAGAATGGAAATCGCGCAGATGAGTTCAAAGGTTTTCATGGTGCCGCTCCTTTCCGGGCCGCCCCCCGTTGCGGGAAGCGGCCAATCGGCATTCAGGTTAATGAGTCTCCGCAGACATCATTTATGGAATGTGAAGGCGCATGCAGGTGCCGGACGTCGCGCGGAAGGATCCGCGCCGGGCCGGTCCGCTGTGACCTTCACCCTGAGTAAAGAGTAGCAAACGCAGGATTAGAAGAAGATTAGATCAGGATTAAAAAAAATTTATGCTGGGCAGGCGGGATTACGGGCAGGTGGTACGCGGTTGCCGAAGGCAAATCCGTTAGCGGCACTGTTCGCCGGAGACGGTCATTTCGATAAACGGTTCGCCTCCGCTGTCCCGGTAGAAAAAGGAAAGCGTGGCGCCTTGGTCCACCAGGATGCGCAGACTCGGCACCGTGCATGATTGAGCGATCAGTAACGGGTCCATGGCCTCGATAAAGGCATCCAGATTCAATTCGGACGCGCGGTCATTGACCAGGGTGTAGCTGTACTGAAACGTATCGTTTTGAATGACGACTTCATCCAGGCGGGTGTCCGCGTCGACCATCAGCGGCAGCTGCGGGTCCAGATTTCGCTTGGCCAGCCGCAGGAATTCCCCGAGGGCCGGGGAATCGGCCGGCGGGCAGTCCGAGGCGACTTTGGACTCCGCGAATTCCTCAACGATCCGGTAACCGGCGCCGGTATCTTCGATAACGATGTAATAGTTTGGATCCGTATAGCACTTGGCTGCAGAATAGCGGGTGGCATGGATGGTCACGCGGTTGCCTTCGGTCGAATAGCGGACATCCGAATACGTACTGATGTCGCCCCGCTGCTCAGCCAGCGGCATCACCTTATCGATCAGTCCCTTCATCTGTCGACCGCTCATTTCCATGGGATTGCGGCGTCCGTCCGGCTGCAGCCGCAGGGTGCGGATCCGGGCTTCGTCGGTGTAAAGATCGGCCACGGCCGGATCGAAGTTGTGTTCGAGTTCGACAAACCGGTTGAAGAAGGCCTCTTCCTTCGTTTCCTGGGTCGCGTGGGCGCCGGTCGCCAGACAGAAAATCAGGCAGCCGATTGCCACGCGGGTAACGGTCGGAATTAATCCCGGTATTTTTATGGAGTTGACTGGTCGCATGGGAATTCCGTTTCTCTGATCAGCGGCCGAATTTCTCGGCGCAGTTGATACACATGGTTGATTCGGGCAGGGCCTTGAGGCGCTCCAGGCCGATCATGTTTTTGCAGTAGCGGCAGCGCCCGAACTGTTCGGTATTGATGATCTGCAGGCTGTGTTTGAGCCGCTCAATGTTGGCCCGGGCCACCTGCAGGTTCGCCTCCTGCATCTGCTGGATCTGCATGGCATCCATACGCGTCAGACGTCCCAGCGAGACATCCGGTTCTACCGGTTTGGCCGTGTCTTCCAGGCTCGGCAGGCTGGCCTCGATTTCGCGGATGCGTTCCTCGATGGCCGCCTTGATTTCCGCTATTTCCGCGGGAGTCAGCGTCATCGTCCGGGGCCGTGTCGGTTAAAAGACCGGTTATCGAAAACTGGACTTTGTATGCCGGTCATAAGGTTACTAACGGTTTTTAAGGTGGATGGCCATCGCGACAATCCCCCAGATCACGAGCCCGGTGACGCCGATGATGAAGATCCATTTCATCAGCGGCCGGATGTACTTCCGGAGGAACACCGCGACCGAGACCGGCACCGCGATCGACACGACGCGGTACCAAATCGGCAGCCCCTGCCAGAGGACCTCAAAGTTTTCCGGCTCATTGGCCCAGGGATTCTCTACGGTAACGGCCTGCCAAGCGACCAGCATACCCAGAAAACCGAGGCCGCTGAAACTGACCAGGCACAGATACGGGTTGAGGAAAAACGCCGCGAAGATCTTGATCAGCGATTCGCCGAATTGTTGGCCCGCATCCACGTGCTCCTTGACCATCGGATTGACCTGTTGCCTTCGTCTGGCGCATTCGGGGCACGAATGGGAACTGTTACAGTACGCGTAACCGCAGATATCGCAGCTCATGTGTCTAGTCCTTTCTGTGTCTTCGACGAAATATCGAATCCCCGAATAGACGCGACGAATTCAAATCTCGCCATCACCGCATGTTCAAAACAGATTGGATACAGTTTCATTGATTTAATCATTCGGTGATTCGATATTGTCTCGAAAACTCGGGAATTCGAATTTTCTCTCCTGGATCCTCTTAACTGTCCGGCGGCAGCTCGGTTAAGGGCGGCAGTCCCTGACGGGCCCGCTGGCCGTTGAGAAGTTTCAGCTTGCGCGCCTGCTGGGCCTCTTCGTAGGCCTTTTGCCGGGCGGCGACGGCTGCTTCGCGCTGGGCGGTGATCGCTTCGGTACGCGCCTTGCGGGCATCCTCGGCCGCCTTGAGTCTTTCCGCGCGGATGGCCTCCTGTTCGGCTTGGTACTTTTCCAGAGCGGCCTGCTTATCGGCGGCGGCCTTGGCCTGGATTTCCGCCTGTGTCTGGGCCGCCTGCGTCGCGGCCTGGTCCTGCATGTCCTGCGCCTGTTCCTTCATCTCCGCGCGCTGGCTTTCGGCCTCCGCCATCAGCCGGGCCAGATCATAGTCCCCGGGCGCGCTGACGCGGTAACGCTTGATCTGGTCGCCGTCCTGGGCCAGATAGGAGACGATGCCGTTTTCGTCGATGTCCCAGTTCTGCGTCCCGCGGAAGAAATATCCGTTGACGGTCAACAGCCTCTTACCGTCGGCATAAAGCACTGTCGGCGGCTGCTGACCCGGAACCGCGGCCGGTTCGGTGCCGACCCAAAAGAGGTGCTTGCTGTCCGGCGTGTAGGCCGGAAAATAAACGATGCGGCTCGTCTGATGGATCAGCTTACCGTCCACGTAGATGCCGGACTCCTCCTGACTACCCGTATCTCCGAGCCAGGCGGCATGTTTGCCGTCCGGGCTGAAGATGACACAGGTCTCGGTCGGGTCATCGGCGATCCAGCGGCTGAACTGCCGCGGCGTCATGTCAGGGACGATGCTGCCGTCGAGTATCAGGCCCGAGATTTGATTACGGCCGACCGGTCCGATAAAGTATCCGTAGCGGGAGCCGTCACCGTTGAACACCGGCGCGTCGAAAGGATAATATCCCTGCGGCAGGACCTGCTGGCCGTCAATGTAAATCCCGAAGTTGCGGTTCATCCCGTCGCGGGAGCCGAAGGCGTAGCGTCCGCCGCTCTTGGCCAGCGTGACCGGTTCCTTACCGATCAGGTAATCAACGCGCATTTCCTGGTCGTCCACCACCAGAAACGGGCGGCCGCCGGAGGTGATCGTGTACATAAAATGACTGCCGTCCGGTGTCCAGAAAAACTTCTCGGTGGACACCGACTGGTATTCGTTTTGTTTCTTGCCGTCGACGAGCATGTACATCGCCTTAGAGGCGGCATTGGTGCAGGCCGCGGCATAGTGCTTGCCGTCGGCGCTGAACCACACGTTCTGTACGCCGTCACTTCCGGGAACCGGCTTGCCGTTCATGTACAATTCGTTGATCCCCATGTAACCGTCCTTACGGTCCTGAATGATCACTGCGTACTGGTCTCCGACCGGGCCCGGGAAGATCTTGCCGATACTGTTAGCGGTGATGACGGGTTTGCCGTTCAGCAACAGCGAGGGTTTGGGCTTGTCGGTGGTGGCGGTCGAAACGCTCAGCAGTCCCTTGCCGTCGGCCGTAAAGACCGGCTGGGTGGCCGCGTAGCCCGCGTCCTTCCCGTCGACGACGAGCATCGACTTTTGCGCGTCATCCGGGTTGACGGCGACGTAGGCGTAACGCGCCTCGTCCAGACTGAAGACCGGCTTCATTGTTTGATTGCCGCTCCACGGCCCCGGCTTTCCGCTCATCATGATTCTCCACTTGTACCGGGAATTGATGTTTTCCGATTCCTGCCAATAGACCTGGCGCCCCTTGGGCGTGATGGTTAAAGCGCCGGAGCTGAGAGCCAGCAACTTGCGCGGACCGCGGGCGATTTCCTGACCGTCATGGACGACGATGTACTCATCTCCCTGCCGGCCGACATAAGCGTAATGTTCGCCGTCGTCACTGAAGATAACGGCGGCGGTGCCATTGAGGACCCCGCTGCTGGTGGTGCGGTAGGCCGCGGCGTTGGGCGGAAAATAATAACTGCTGCCGTGCGGCATGAAGATTTCATCCAGGACCGGACCTTCGTTTCCGTTGAAGGCGACGTACAGGCGCGTGCCTTTCATGCCGATATAGGCGACATTGGCGCCGCGGGGGCTGACGACGAAACTCCCTCCTTGGGTAGCCGGTCCGAGGACCTGCTCCTCAATAGAGGCCTGGGATACAGCGGGCATTGCGGCGGTGAGGGCCATCACAGCGATGGTCATGCACAATTTGTTCATTCCATGCTCCGTTTGGACTCAAAGTCCGGTTGACAGGTTATGAGATCGAAAATGGTGCCAATGGCGTCGTGAGACACGCCTGAAACGAAGTGACTGTTTATCCCGTGCCCGCTCCTTTCCGCCTCCGGTTGGGAAGGCGCATGAACACTGATTAATGAGGAAGGTCGCGGTGCGTGTGACAACAAATTATAGCGATTTCGGCCGGAATACACAAGGGGCGGAATAAGCGCGATTTTAGGGCATCAAGGAGACGCAGAATACCCATATTAGCGTGAAACATCATTCGTTGGAGATAATAACGGCCTAGTGTTTTTCATGCTCGCCGTGATCATGCCCCGCGTGGTCCTCCCCGTCATGACCGTGGGCCATATAATTGTCATCAAGGAATTTTTCCGGATTGGCCTTAAAAGCCTTCAGACACTCCATACTGCAAAATTTATACTTCTTTCCTTTGTAGCGGTAGCCAAAGGCCAGACCGTGCATCTCTTCCTCAGGGCCGCAGATCGGGCAATACTCCGGAGCCACGGCTTCTCTTTCCTGACTTACCTTCGGATTACTTTTTTCCGTCTCTCCGGCCGACACATATCCGCCGCAGGCAAGTAAAATGACCATCGCGATCGTCGTGAATTTTAATTTCATGTATGCTCTCCTTTTCGCTTGTTGATAAGCCGGTACAGCACCGGGACTACGATTAAAGTCAGTAACGTCGAGGAAATCAATCCGCCGATGACGACAGTTGCCAGTGGTCGCTGGACTTCAGCACCGCGGCCGGTTGACATGGCCATCGGGACAAATCCGAGGGCCGCGACAAACGAGGTCATCAGGACCGGCCTCAGGCGGGCAACGGCGCCGTTGAACACGGCGTCATATAGTTTTTCGCCCTGCTTGCGCAGGTTCTTGATAAAGGTGATCATCACCAGCCCGTCCAGCACGGCCACACCCGACAGGGCGATGAAACCGATCGCCGCGGAAATCGACAACGGAATTCCCCGTAACTGCAGAGCCAGGATGCCGCCGGTCAGGGCCAGCGGAACGCAGATAAAGACCAGCAGCGCATCTTTGGCCGTACCCAGGGCGATGAACAGCAGGATAAAAATAAGGAGCAGGGCTGTCGGCACCACGACGGTCAGACGCCGGGCCGCGGAAATCATCTGTTCAAACTGACCGCCCCAGTCCAGCCAGTAACCGGCCGGCAGCGTAACGTCGCGCTCGATGATCTGCTGGGCATCGGCAACGAAACGGCCGATGTCGCGACCGCGCACGTTGGCGCTGACCACGATTCGGCGTTTGCCGTTTTCACGGCTGATTTGGTTCGGGCCGGGAGACAGATTAAGTTTCGCGACGGTGCCCAGTGGAAGAAAGTGCCGTTGACCGGATGAGTCATCCGCAACGGGCAGACGGATGGGGATGTCAGCAATCATCTCGGTATTATTGCGGACTTCCTCCGGCAGACGGACAACCAGATCGAAGCGCTTGTCTCCTTCGTATACTTGACCGGCGCTTTTCCCTCCGATCGCGATTTCGACCGCCTCCTGGACATCCTCCATATTTATCCCGTAACGCGCCAGCAACCGCCGGTCGATATCGACCGTCAACATGGGCAATCCGCCGATCTGCTCGACGCGAACATCCGAAGCGCCCTCCACCCTGTTCAGGGCTCCGGATATTTCTTGCGCGTGGGTCAACAGGACATTCAAGTCGTCCCCGAATAGCTTGACGGCGACATCGCTGCGCACGCCGGAGATTAGTTCATTAAAGCGTAGTTCGATGGGTTGCGTGAACTCATAAGCGTTGCCGGGAATCTGCAACAATGCAGTCTCGAGTTCGGTAACCAGCTCACCTTTTGATTTATCCGGGTCGGGCCATTCCTTGTTGGGATGGAGCATAATGAATGTGTCCGCGACGTTGGGCGGCATCGGATCCGATGCCACTTCGTCGGTCCCGATTTTGGAAAAGATCGTTTTGACCTCGGGGAATTTCAAAACACGCCGTTCCAGCATCTGTTGCATCTTCACGGCCTGGGTAATACTGATCCCGGGCAGGCGGACGGCCTGCATGGCGATGTCGCCTTCATCGAGGCGTGGGATGAACTCACGGCCCATGCGTGTGCTGATCCAGCCCGAGCCCGCAATCAGGGCCGCGGCCGTCAGCAGGATGATCACCGGATGCCGGAAGGACCAGCCCAGGACCGGCCGGTACAAACCTTTAAAAAACTTCATCAACGGCAATTCTTTTTCAGACACGTCTTTCGACAAGATAAGTGCCACGGCCGCCGGAATAAATGTAAGCGAAAGGATCATCGCGCCGACCAGGGCCATCACGACCGTAAGCGCCATCGGGACGAACATCTTACCTTCGATACCGGTAAGTGTCAGGATCGGCAGATAGACGATCATGATAATCAACTCCCCGAATATAGTGGCCCGCCGGACCTCCGATGAAGCGACGGCCACAATACGCTCACGCTCATCCGTATTCAGTGATCGCCCCAGCCGTTTGCGTTCGAGGGCCAGTCTACGGATGCAGTTTTCGATGACGATCACCGCCCCGTCGATGATGATCCCGAAGTCGAGCGCGCCGAGGCTCATTAAATTGGCACTCATATTGTTGTGCACCATCCCACTGACCGTAAAAAGCATGGACAACGGGATCACACAGGCGGTAATGACCGCCGCGCGTATGTTCCCTAAAAACAGGAACAGTACCAGGATCACGCACAGCGCGCCGAGAGAAAGGTTCTCTTGAACGGTGTGGATGGTCGCATCCACGAGGTTCATCCGGTTGTATACTGTGTTCGCCCGAACGCCTGCCGGCAGGGTCTTGTTGACTTCCTTCATCTTTTCGGACACCCGGTGAGCTACCGCCCGGCTGTTCTCACCCATCAGCATAAACACCGTTCCGACGACCTTCTCCTGTCCGTCAGCCGTGGCGGCACCTGTGCGCAGTTGATGGCCCTCAGTCACGTCGGCGACTTCCCGGATATGAATCGGCACGCCCTCACTGTGCGTGACGATGATTTGCATGATATCTTCGATGTCAGACACCTGACCGGGGGCGCGCACCAAGTACTGTTCCCCCGCGTGTTCGATATATCCGGCGCCGACGTTGGCATTATTTTGCGCGAGGGCACGGATGATATCGCGGAAGCTCAATCCGTAGGCGATCAGCTTCTCTGGATGGGGCGTCACATGAAATTGGCGCTCATATCCGCCGATGGTATTGACCTCGGTCACGCCGGGCACGTTGCGCAGCTGCGGTTTAATGATCCAGTCCTGGATCGTTTTCAGATCCGTCGGGGTGTACGGGCCGCCGTCGGTTTTGCGCGCTTGGCTGTCAGCCTCCACCGTCCACATATAGATTTCGCCCAGTCCGGTGGCGATCGGTCCCATCGCCGGATCGATCCCGGGGGGGATCAAGCTTCGGGCATCCTGGATGCGTTCGCTGACCAGCTGGCGGGCAAAATAAATGTCGGTTCCGTCCTTGAAGATCACGGTCACCTGCGACAGGCCGTACCGTGAGAGAGAACGCGTGGACTGAAGGCCCGGTAGTCCGGCCATGACCGTTTCGATCGGATAGGTGATCAATTGCTCCACTTCGAAGGGAGAAAATCCCGGCGCGCTCGTATTGATCTGGACCTGCACGTTGGTGATATCGGGCACCGCATCGATGGGCAGGTGTCTGAGGGCGTTGATCCCGACCGCCGATAACAATGCGGTGCACAGGAATATAAACCACTTTTGTTTGATGGAAAACAGGATAATTTTTTCCAGCATATACCTTCTCCCAAAAACCGGAATTAATGGCCGTGCGTGCAGCCGCCGGTAATTTCTTTCTCCATAATTTTGGATTTGATGTTGTACGCCCCGTCAACCACCACGTGATCACCGGCGTAAACCTCACCCCCGATAATTGTCCGCTCCTTGTCCCGGTAGGCCACGCGGACCTCCACGGGAACAAAGGACTCGTCTTCGTCTTTCAGAAAGACGACGTGGACTCCGTCCAGATTCTGCACGCTGTACGAGGGGACCGTGACATGCTCCTTGCGGGAAGCCAGAATAGCTTCACCGCGCACGAACATGCCGGGTTTAAGAAGAAAGTCCGGGTTGGCGACGCGCGCCCGGATTTTCAGAGTGAAACTGGTCTCATCGATGCGTGGGGAGACAAAGGTGATCTCCCCGTGAAAAGTCTCCTCAGGATAGGCGCTGGAATAGACCAGCACTTTTTGCCCCAACGCGATTTTCCCGACATCTTTTTCGTAGACGTCAAAATTGACAGGGATCCGTGAGTAGTCCGCGATGGTCCGGATCGGCGTGACGGTATCCACCGGTTCACCGGAACGACTGAACTCCGCGATCACAATACCGGCCACCGGCGCCGTGATGACGGATTCCGGTTGACCTTCCTCCGCCTTGATCACACACAGGGTCTGACCTTTTTGCACCCGCATCCCTAATGCAACGGGGCAATGTGACAGGATGCCGCGCAGAGGAGCGTATACTTCGGTAATGTCCTCGACGTCCTGGGGAATTCGGCCGTTGAGATGCACCTTGGCTTTGACCGGGGACGGTTCGGCGGCCACGGTCTTCAATCCGATCATATGCTGGATTTCCTCCGGGATCTCCATGTAGACACCGATGTAATCATGGGCGGACACTTCCTCCCCGTGCCCGTGATCCTGGTCTTCGCCGTGATTGTGTTGATCATCCGCGGCATAGACCCGAACAGCCAGGCACAGGGATAACAGCGCTCCGGATAGAGTGATAAATTTGCTGTTCATCGCAGGTATTCCTCCTCTCGCAGGGAAGCGTGTACGGCCTTCTCGAGCATGCTGATACTTTCACTGAGGCGGTAAAGTCCCTGGTAATACCGCATGCGGGAGTCCAGGGACGCCGACAATTGGTCCAGATAGTTGAGAAAATCGATATGCCCTTCCCCGTAGCGCAGGCCGGCCAGCCGGAACATCTCATTGGCCTCGACCAGCGATTGCTTGTGCAGGTCCAGTTGCCTTGCCGCGAGCCGGGCATCCCTGTAGGCGGCGTATACTTCAAAATCAATTTCATCCTGTTTTGCTTTGACGGCAATCTTGCCGGCCGCGACCTCTGTCTTGGCCTTGCGGATGTTTCCGCGGTTCAGTCCCCACAGCGGCAGGCTGATCTCAACAAGGATCGCGTAGTCTTGTTCATACTCTTCATCGAGCATTTCCAGTCCGAGCGCGAACGACGGAAGCCGGTGCAGATGCTGCCGGGTCAGCTCTTTCCGACTGGAATCCAGCCGTGTTTGCTCAATTTGTATATCGGGCCGGTTGGCCGAAGCAATTACCTGAAGTTCCTCAAGATCAAATGCCAGCCGTTCTTCCTCGAGGGCATTCTCGATCATAAACGGTACGTCCCGCTTTCTGCCCAGCAGCAGATTCAGTCGGGCCTGGGCAATGTCACGGTCGTTTTCCGCGTTAAGGCATTCGCTCTCTGTCTTAAGAAGCTCGATACGGGCGCGCTGAACATGATTCTTGAGGGCTTGACCGCCTTGGTAGCTGACCTGCACGTCGCTGTAAAACTGGCGCATGGTTTGCAGATTTTTCCGGCGCAGTTCCAGTTCTTTCTCGATGAGGGTCAGATTCTTGTAGATTGACCGGACCTCCACGTAGACTTCGGACCACACCTGCCGCAAGGACTGTTCTTTGATCACAATCTCGTTTTTGCCGAGTGCAGCCTGCAACCGGCGTGTCCCGATTATATTAAACGGTTGTTTCAGCGCGATCGTGTCGAGATGAGCCTTTCGGCTGCCGTCCGTTCCTTTCTTAAGGCCGCCGATTTCGAATTCCAGCGACGGTTCCGGCCAGCTTTTGGCGGCGGTATGTTCTCCGCGGGCAGATTCAATCGCCAGACGGGCGCGGCCCATGCGCGGATTGTTCTTCCAAGCCAGTTCCAGGGCCTCTTCGAGGCTGAGGATCCCCAATTCCGATACGGACGCCGTTGCCGCCATTGTGCAGACAAGCACAAACAGACAGACCAACGCACAGATTTTCCTGATCATACGGATAGACTCCATGATTTGATTAATCAATTAAGGGTGGTAACGGGTGGTATTGTCAGGATACCGCTATGGGCGGGGGATGCTGAACGGTGAGATGGGGATTTTGGTAAGTGTTAAGGATAGTCCGCGTTAAGAAGGAAAGTGCGGACGGGGGTGTCACCTCGACGCGTTCCGATATGATGGTCAAGGTGGGCGCGCAACAGGCGTGTCCGGCTATGGCGCAATGCTCTACTTCAGAGCCACAGTCCTCATCATGACAAAATCCGGTGACCGGAAAGGCGTAAAGCGTAAATGTGTTATTCCAGGACATCGGTAACAGAATTAAAGTAATTGATTCTGCGCTGAACCGGCGTCAGACCCTTTAAACTCAAGTGCGGGCGCCTAAAATTGTAGTGCTGAACGAAGGCATCAAGAACCTGTGAGCGATGAAGACTATTGCGCAAGCGGATACGATTATAGCACTCATCATCAATGGTTCTAAAAAAGCGCTCAACTTTGCCATTTGTTTCAGGATGATACGGTCGCAAAAGGTAATGCCGAATGCCTAAATCCCGGCACGTTTGGGCGAATAAAGTTAAACGACTGGCATGAGCGGCATAGCGCATCGAAAAACAAAAAGCGTTATCGGTTAACACGGCCTTAACAGGATAATTGTAGTATTCTAAGGCCAAATATAAAAAATCTGTGGCCGCACGAGTAGTTGCGGCCGGATAAATGCGACAGAAAGCTTCTCTGGAGTAATCATCCAGAATAGCAAACTGATGCTCTTTGGGATATCCTCGACGTAGCGGAACAAGCGTTTTAGTATCCAGATGTAAAAGTTCACCGGGATAAGTTTTTTCATATCGCTGGGGCTTCTTCCTCGGTTTTTTCGGCTGCAGGTACTGGAGGCCTTGCCGGCAAAGCGTACGATAAACGCTACTGTGAGTTAAACCCAAACGCAATGCAATGCGAGCTGGGCCGATCTTCTCCTTTACTCGCAGGGATATGATCTGTTGTATAACATGATCCGATAATGCGCCAGGCGAATTCTGGGGCCGGGTAGAATGATCCTCAAGTCCCTCGATGCCCAGTTCCTGATACCGATTTAACCATTTATAGATGGTCTTTCGGCTTAAATCAAAGAGCTTAGCGATATCGGTGACAGAATTACCGTTATTAATTAATTCGATGCACCGTAACTTGACTTTACGTGATATTCGGGAATTCATCGGACACCCTCCTTTGGTGCAATTCTACCAAAGAAATGTGTTACCGATGTCCTGAAACATCACACGTAAAGGCTAGAATAAGCAGAATCTTGATAAAACGCATAGACCAAAAGTAACACAGTTGGCCCCGGCTGTAAAGGGGGTTTTGGAAATCGGCTTGCTGTTCCCGCTAAATTCCGTCGAGTAAAACGACGATTTCTTTCGCCGGACACACGCCCTTTAGCCCGCCCCGGATCTCAGTTACGTCTAACTGGCGCACGGTGAAATGCTTTGCGTAATGCTGTTGAACTTCCTCCAGAGGGACTGAAAACGGCGGGCCCTCCATTCGGCTCTGATCGTACTCAAAGCTCAATAACAGCTGCGGGGCCTTGGCGGTCATTTCCATGAGATGAGCGGTGTAACGCCGGCGCATGTCCGCGGGCAAGGCCACCAGGGCGGCGCGGTCGTAGACGGCATCCACGGAGCCGATGATTTCGGCCGTTAGCTGAAAGATATCTCCGACGTAAATGTCAATACCTGGACCGGCGTAATGACGCACAACGCCCAGCTGTGTGACGGAGGGTTTGATGGCGAGCTGCCTGAAGAGCTGTTCGATCGCCGTCGGGCTTAATTCCGCCCCGGCCACGCGGTAGCCTTGAGCGAGCAGCCAGCCGATGTCCAGCGTCTTGCCGCACAACGGCACGAACACCCGCCCGGCGGCGGGTACATTTCGTATAGAGAAATACCTGATCAGCGCGGGATTCACCTCGTCCGCGTGAAAGGCGATGTTATTGCTTTCCCAGCGTTGATGCCAGAAATCAGGGTCCATATATAATGCTTATCGGTGAAGTTAGTGTTCGTCGTACGGGTCGGCCATTTTCTGCAGGACGATCGTGATCGTCTCTTCGTCGATCCCCGCTTCCCGCATGAGGTATTCGGCCCGGTCAAAGTCGTCGGAGTCGACCGCCGCCATGAACTCATCGACGGCATCGATGCGGGCGAGGATCTCCAGGACACGGGAGCCTTCAAATTGACTTTCATCCATATTGCTGCCTGATTTTAAGGAGAGATTGCCGCGGACAGACGAAGCTGATCCGACTGTGAGAAATTATAGCCGTTTTGGCAGGGATACTCAAGCGTGGATTGCGCAGTCCGGATCACCGGACCCCGTGTGCTTATGATGTGACTGTAAGTCCGGGACGACGCTTGCGGATAAACGCTCCCCCGAGCAGTCCGCCGCCGAAGAGGAACATTGTGGCCGGTTCCGGCACTCTCGCCATTTCCTCGGCTTCCAGCCCGGCGATCTTGAAGCGGTCGATTTTACGCGAGTACGTAGATGTCTGGTCCGCGTTGGGAGCGATCAACAAGGCGTTACCGGAGATGTCGTTCAGCGCGATTTCGATGGCGGCACTTGAACGCGAGTTGAATACATCCATTTGTGCTCCGAATCCGAGCATGGCTAGGTCCATCTTATCGTAACCCGTCAAATCCAAACCCGGGTCGATGGTGCCGATCCAGAAGCTGACGTCGCGGTCCCAGGTGTCATAGGGGTCGAGCGTGATGGTGTGAAACAGGACCTCGCTGGCGCCGCCGGTCAGCACGAACAACGCGTAGTCGTGATCGCCGTAGTTATCGAACTGATGCTCCGGATTCGAACAATTCGAGCCTTCGTTTCGGTTGCAGGATCCCAAACCGAAAGAGGACCATGAGCGGATGCGGGCGGATTCAAAGGTGTCGTTGGCTCCGGTGTCTGCCCAGCTGGTCGCTTTTAGCGTAACATCCCCTGAAGTGAAGGTAATGTTGTTGCCGTAGCTGCTTCCGGAGGTGACGCCGCCGGAGGTGAAATCGAAATACACCTGGGCGTGAGCGGGTGCGGCTAGGCACAAAAGAATTAATGTCAGGGTCAGGGTCAGTTTCTGTCGCAGCATAGTATCCATGGCATCCTCATCGGCTAATTGTGTTGGTTGACGATCTGCCATATTATCGAGCAATATCCGTGCCGGAATCCCGCCGGAGCCCCTTATTTTTGCTGATTGTGTAATGTATTGGAGTGCAAATAATTACAAATGGCGGGTCAATATGTCCGATGCCGCCCGGCTGAAGGACCCGGGAAATGTGGGAAAAAGTGAACAATATAGGGAGATTTCACCACACCTACTCCCCCCGGACGCCCGTCCCGGCCGATTTCCGTGATTCGGCCTAAATTGGCCATTATTCCCGGAAAAAGTAAAGTGCCGCGCTCAGCCCTGCTCCGACCAGGTAAATCATCAACGTGCCGCGGACAAGGTACGGGTAGACGAGCAAGGCGATGCCGATCAGCATCGGCCGTAATTCCGCGTTTTTTTTGCCATAGACAAAGGCCACAAAACCGACACCGCTGAAGAGCATACCGCCAAGCAATCCCCAAGCCGAGATTCCGCCGGTCAGGCCGGTGCTCCCGGCGTCGCTGCCGGTATAGGCCTGCAGGGCCTGGCCGAGGACTTCCTGAGAATCCTGGGCGAAGGCGTTGACGGTCCGGCTTATCAAGACGGCCATTGCCGATAGCATGACCGCGGGTCTTCGATGGCTCATGTTTTTTCTCCTTGAGTTGAGTGCCAACATTGGTAACGGCGTGGCCGTCTTTCTATTCCCTCCAGGTCCTGTCGATCCGGGTGATGTAATCTTTGGCGGACAATTCACACAGGATCCGATGGTCAGCCGTTCTCATGGGGCCTCCGGCAGGCGGCACATGCCCTGCGACGGGATGTCGAGGGCGGCATTAAACTTGGCGGACATGGTCTGGAACGTGATCAGGGCGGTCAGCTCCACGATCTGGTCGTCGCTGAAAGTTTGTTTCAGACGGTCCATCAATTCCGCGGGAATCTTGACTCCCTCCCGGCAGATCAGCTCCGTGTACTCCAACGCGAGTCTTTCCTCAGGCAGGAATTCATCCGCATCCCGCCACTTCTCCAAACGGCCGGCTTTTTCCAGGGAGTTCGTTCGTTTTAACAGATTCAGCGCGTTGAAGTCCACGCAAAAGGCGCACCAATTCAGCTGGGCCACGCGGACCTGTACCAGGGCGCGCAGTGCCGGGTCGAGCCGCGATTTCTTGCCGTCCAGCCGCGCCCAAAACAGGAAGAACAGGATTTGCAACGCCGGCAGGCGTCCCCATTGATACCACGGCAATAAAAATTGGCCGTGCCTACGCTCCAGCCGCCGGTAGACCCAGCGCAGGTAGAATGGATATTTTGTGATCGGTTTGGGATCGATGTGCATCGCTTTTTCTCCGTTGCATCACCCGCCTTCACGCCGACGCGGGACGTGAACTTACCTTGACGGCGTTGGCGAGAGTCAAGCCGCCGAAAAAAAGAAATCCGGCGGCAAAGGCGGTGATGACGATTTCTTTGAGCGGAATGCCGACGTTCCGTTCCGGTATCGCCCGGGTCGGATCGTCCGGATCGTAGCGGATCGCGATGGTGTCGCCGATTCGGGTATTCGCGCGGTTCTGCGACGACGGGTCTGAATCAAATGTATGCGCGTTTCCCAGCCGGTCAAAATAGCGGACCACCGGTATCTGCGGGGTGTCACCGCCGCCCTTCTTAAAGGCGATCACCGTGGCCTGCGCGCGGACCGCCCGGGACAAAAAGACCTGACGAACGCTCCAGACCTCCCAGGCGAAGTAGCTGAGGATACAGCCGACCAGTAAAAACAGGACCGCGATCAGGAGGGTCTGACGCCGCGTCGGTGGAAGCGCCTTAGCTTTTCTTTGCGTCACCCTGTCCGTTTCCTTGGGGTTTGTCCGCCGAGCCGGGGGTGCTGTCCCACGGCAATGAGACCTTTTTATTCCGTTCGATGAGATAATACGCCAGCGCCGGGACGGCGAAGAGTTTGACGCCGAAAATGATCAGAAACAACCAGATGGCTTTATCGCCTTTGCCGTCCGCCCAGCCGAAGCGGTTGCTGAAGTCCTTGGTGTCGCGTTTGACGCAGTCCCAGAACATGCAGGCCGAGAAAAACAGCAGCACCCCGATGATGATTTGCCACATGCCGTAGCCCAAGATAGTGAATTTCATCGACTCCCCCTTGATGTGTCGGGGACGGCCGCGGCCTGTCCCGTCATCCTTATTAATCCGATACTTGCTCCATCAATCTGAAGAATAATTTTTCAGCGTCGTCATCGTCGTTGGTGATCAATTCGTAGGTCTTGAGTTGGTCGACGTGTTCCTCCTTGCGCGGATCATACACGGGAAAGACCAGGCTGGTGACGATCTCAATCCGCTTGTCTTTGCGGTCGATTGCCAGGATCGTGTCCTTGTGCAGCGCGAAGTTGCGTTTGGGAGAGAAACTTTTGTCGACCGAAATTACCAAAAACGGCCCGTAGGACGCGAAGTCATACTTCGGGGTGTCGGCCAGCGCCGGCGTAGTCACAAGTAGTGCACACAGAATGATTAATCCTGTTATCCGCATGATTCTCCTCCTTCCCCCGATGAGTTATGGTTTATACACCCGCCGGTAGGCGTCGCGGCGGCCGAGGCGTTCCAGGTACTCCTTTAAGACAGGAAAATCGCCGAGACGTTCCATCATCTGGGCCATGCGCAGGCTGTGTCCGACGCAGATGTCCGCGCCGGTGAAGGTGTCACCCAGCAGAAACTCGCGTTTGCCGAGATGGTCCGACAGGACCTTGGCGCGCACCTCAAATTGTTGACGCGCCAGCTCCGCGACCGACGGGTCTTGTCGCAGCTGAGGCGGACGGAGATTGTCGGCGGGACGCAGTTTGTGATTGAAGTAGTCCAGCAGCGGGGGATCCAGCTCTGCGGCCGCGAAGACGCACCACTGATAATATTCAGCCCGTGTGTAGGAACCCGGTTCGGGCGCGAGATTCTTCTTGGGATTTTCATCGATCAGTTGCAGGACGATTGCCGTGGATTCAAACATCTGATAATAATCGGTGCGCAGCGCCGGGACAGAGCCCAACGGGTGGATTTCCAGATGCGACGGAGCGCGCTGATCACCTTTATAGAGATTGATTTCCTCGGAGCGGTACTCAATTTCCAATTCTTCCAGGGCCCACTTGGCCCGGTCGGACCGCGTGGGCGGCCATTCGTAGAATATATTCACAGGTTGCCCTCCATGGGGGTTAAATCAGGGCTTCATTATAACACAGCCACAGGAGACGGCTGATGTCTCCATCACGCGCTGCGCGGCGGACCGAAGAGCGGCCGGTAGAGGGGCCAGTATGCGCTCATAGCCAGGACCTGCAGGAGGACCATCGCCGCGGGCAGGACCAATTCACCGGCGCCGGGCGTAAGACAGGCGTGAAAAAGAAAGATGTGCAGAGTCACCGGGGCCAGGATGACCAGGGCGACAGGCGCGCCGCGTCCGATCAGCAGGAAAAAACCGCCGGCGGTCTCAGTAAATTTAAGCAGCGGAAAGAAATATCCGGTTGCCATCATCCCGCTCATGAATTCCGTGGCCGCCTCGGGCATGGGCGGGGTTTCAGGCATAGTCATCAGGCCGGCCGCCATGGCCAGGCCCATTCCGCCGAAGACAAAATAGATTAAGCCCAGGAGAATCCTGGCGCCGAGGGGTATCCAATTTCTCATCTTCTCGTCCTTTCATAGGCGGCTGACCGTTGCGGCCGCGGTTGGTGAAGTGCCCGCTACGGACAGGTCCGGAAGAGCACGTTGTCCTTACCCTGCTGCTTGGCCTGGTACATCAAGTCATCCGCCATCTTCAGGAGCCGGCCGAAATCTAACTCCGGCCCGGTGACGGTGACCGCGCCCATGCTGGTGCGGATCGGGGAAAACTCGGGCAGTGAGTGATGCAGGCGGTGACGAACGCGTTCTAGGACCGTCTGCGCCTGCGCGCTGTCGGTCTCCGGCAGGCAGATGGCGAATTCATCCCCGCCGAGCCGGGCGATGATATCGTATGGCCGCAGGGTTTCTTTCATGCAGCGGGCCACGCCCTGCAAAAACTCGTCCCCGCGTTTGTGGCCGAAGGCGTCGTTTATCTTTTTGAAGTCGTCGAGGTCAATGTAGACGAGTGTCAGGCCCCGCTCGTGGCGTTCGGCCTTCTTCAGTTCATGCTCGGCCAGCTCCCGGAAGGAACGGCTGTTGTGCAGGCCCGTCAGGAAGTCCGTGTGGGCCAGCCGGGTCTGCTGTTCGAGCAGCGTGTGGGTCTTGTCCGCGAAGAAGGCCATCACCAGAAACATCCCCAGCCGCGCGAAGGTGTTCCAGTAGGGTATGGCCGGATGACTGTAGTCGTGTCCGGAATGAAAGTCGGCGGTGTACCAGCTGCCCGCGCTGAGGATGGCGACGAAGATCGCCGGGACCATCCCCGCGTACCAGGCCACACCGACGATCGGCACGACATAGAAAATGGCAAAGGAGATTTCGTAGCCGGTCAGGGCGTCCACCCACCCAAGTAAAAGGACCGAACCGCAGCCGGCAGCGACCGTGGCGGTAAGGTTCTTGGCAGAAGGATTGGCGTCGGTGGTGTTCACGGGATCGTTCTCTAGGCCGGTGAGGGGTACTCTTGATCTTCGTAGTCCAGCATCACGGCGGTGCCGAGATTGGACAGGCGGTCCCCGATCTTCTCAAGATTATACACCAATTCGAGGAAGAGGAATCCGGAATCCATCTTACATTTTCTTCGTTTAAGCCGGGTCACATGATTTTGCTTGAGTTCATGCTCCAGATCATTGAGCAGGTTTTCATGCTGCAAGACCCGCCGCGCCGCGAGCGGATCTTTTACGGCAAAGGCGCGTTCGGCCTCATCGAACATGGTGAGGACTTCGGCCTCCATGCGCTTGATATCGCTGATCGAAGCTTCGGAGAAGACGTGCTTGCCCTCGATACGCCGCTTGGTAATTTCCGAGATGTTCTGTGAGTGGTCGCCGATCCGTTCCAGGTCATTGACGATATGGATCAGCACCGGAATCGACTCGGACTCCAGCGGCTCCAGTTTTTTGCGGGACAGGCGGACGATATAGTCGGTGATCTGGCTCTGCAGGCTGTCGGTCACCGACTCCAATTCACTCGCCTTCTCGGCCTTCTTCAGGTCCTGTTCGATAAAACTTTCGGTGGCGTTGACCATGGCCTTACGGCTGATCTTCAGCATATAGGAAACTTCCTTATGCACCTGTTCCATGGCCAAGGTGGGAGATTCCAGCAAGTGTTCTTCCAGATACTGCGTTCCGTAATCGATGGCATCTTTGCCTTTGGGAACCAGCCTGGTGCTGATCTGTTCCAGAAAATTAATGAATGGGAGAAACACCGCCGTATTGATCACGTTGAAGACGCTGTGGGCGACGGCAATGTGGATCATGATGTTTTCCGTCGACAAGTCGCCGGGGACCAGCCACTTGACCAGTTCCGTGTACCAGCCGAGCGTCACGAAGACGAGCATGTACGCGGTCCCCAGGACATTAAATATCGTGTGCGACATCGCCGCGCGCCGGGCATTCAGGTTGGTCCCGATGGCGGCCATCTGCGCGGTGATGGTGGTCCCGATATTGTCTCCCAGGATAATCGGGATCGCCGCCTCCAGCGGAATCAATCCCTTAAAGGCCATGACCTGGACAATGGCGATCGTGGCGCTGGAACTTTGCAGTAAGACGGTGAAGATGATCCCGGCAAAGACGGCCAGGATGGGATGATGACTGAGCGCGCTGAAGGTATCGTAAATGAACGCGCTGTCCTTCAATGGTTCAAAGGCGTCCTTCATGTAGTCCAGTCCGGTAAAGAGAATCCCGAACCCCATCAAGACCAGCCCGACGTTCTTACGCCGCCCCTTCCCCAGGGCGTTGAGGGCAAAGCCGATCCCGACCGCGGGTAAGGCGTACTTACTGACCTTAAACACGGACATGAACGACACCAGCCAGGCGGTGAACGTCGTCCCGATATTGGCCCCCAATATTAATGGGATCGCCTGCTGCAGACTCAGCATCGACGCGTTGACAAATCCGACCACAAATACGGTGGTGACGCTGGAAGACTGGACCAAGAGTGTGGTTAATGCGCCGACAAAGACGCCGTAGATGCGGCGCTTGGTGACGGCATGAAGGAATTGTTTGAGTTTGTCGCTGGCCACCCGTTTCAGGCCGCCGGACATGGTCTGCATGCCGAGAAAAAAGAATCCCAGCCCGCCGATGAGAAGAAACGCCGATTCGAACGTCATGCGGGGTCCTTTCCGTGGATAAGATCAGTACGCCGTAACGACAGTGGCGCGTGAATGTCGGTATTGTAGTTTTTTAAACATTTTAATGCAAACGGGCGGGTGCGTACACCGTATTTCCGGAAATTACGGTATCATCCCATAGTCCGGAGACTACTCTCCGTCCCAATAGCTGACGTTCAGCTCTTCGCGTCCGATGTACATGAAGCGGTTCGGTTTGCCGTCTGCGCCCGCGGGACGTTCGTCAAGCACGCCGAATTTATTGGAATCCGGGTACTCCGCGATCTCCGGGGTCTGCTTGGTGCTGACGGCGAGGTATTTAAGCTCGGCATCGCCGGTATTGATGATCTGATGCGCGGTCTCGGGCCCTCCCGGCGGGCAGGCGATGAAGTCTCCTTTTTTCACGGGAAACGTCTCACCGCCGATGCGGACCTCGCCGGAGCCTTCAAGGATGAAGAACATCTCCTCGTTAACGCGGTGATTGTGAAACGGAAACGCGCGCTTGCCCGGCGGCACGGCGGTGATATTGTAGCCGAGCTTTTTCGCGCCGATCGCCGGGGCGATGTGCGCCAGCTTGGCGTCATACTTCAGCGCCGTCTCCTCCGTCTGAGGCGCAAACGCCGCCGGCCGCGGTTCGAATTTGAGGTCGTTGAGGTTGATGATGGGGGTGGGCATGCTGCCGCTCCTTGCATTGATTTAATGTTACAAATGTCCCATGTATTGAAAACGGGGCATGTCTACGCCGTCCACCGTCACCGTCTCGGCAAACATCGCCAGCGGGCGGACCCAGAGGGCGTCTTTGCCGAATTCGGATTCGTACAGGGCGCGGTAGACGACGAGCTCTTCTTCGGACTCCGAATGCCGCGCGACACCGATGACGGCATAATCTTTTCCTTTATAATGACGGTAGATACCGGGTTTCATCGTCTCCTCCCCCTTGTCATCCGGCCCATAAAAAGTAGCGCAGGTAAATGTACACCGATGAAATCACCAGCGCCAGCACCGTAAACGGTACCCCGTAGGCGAGAAACGTCCGGAAACGGATCGGGATGTTGTTCTTCTCGCCGATGCGCGACATGATGATGTTGGCGGAGGCCCCGATCAGGGTCCCGTTGCCGCCCAGACATGCCCCCAGAGCGAGCGACCAGAACAGGGGTTCGGCGATCGACACGCGTGCCGCTTCAGCCGGGATGCCGGCGCTCTCGGCAAAATGATGCGCGAACAACCGCACCAGCGGGACCATCGTGATCACGAAGGGTATATTATCCAGGATCGCCGACAGAAATCCGCCTCCCCACAGGATCAGCAGGCACAGGACGAGCAGGTTGTTACCGGACCAGCCGATGATCTGCCGCCCGATCGATTCGATGACCCCGTTGTGTTCCAGCGCGGAGATCATCATGAACATGCCGATAAAGAAAAAGATGACCCCCCACTCCACATGCATCAGCGTCTCTTCGGTATGCGCCCGGCAGACCAGCAGCATGATCATCCCGCCCAGCAGCGCCACCACCCCGGGTTCCACGTGCGTCACCTCCTGCAGGATAAATCCGAGAAAGATGAACGCCAGGATGATCAGCGATTTGCGCATGTTCACCGGGTCGACGATCGCCAGCCGCGGGACGGCGCCGGTGACCCGGTGCTGGATATTGACGGGGATGTGATAGCGGTTGCGGATCAAAAGGTAAACGGCAGACAAGGTCGCCAGCATGATGATCACAACCACCGGGCCCAAGTGCATGAGAAAATCGTTGAACGAAAGGTGCACCTGCGAACCGATGACGATATTGGGCGGGTCCCCGATCAACGTGGCTGTCCCGCCGATATTGGAGACGATGGCCTCCATGATGATCAGCGGCCCCGGCGCGCAATTTAACAGCTGGAAGATCAGGACCGAGACCGGCACGATCAGGATGATGGTCGTGACGTTGTCCAGAAATGCCGATAACACCGCGGTCACCGTCAACAGCAGCAGCGTGATGCGGACCGGGTCGCCGTCCGCCATTTTGGCCACCGTGATCGCGATCCACTCAAAAAATCCGGTGCGCGCGATCACCTTCACGCACAGCATCATCCCCACCAGAAGAAAGATGACATTAAAGTCCACGGCCTTCATCGCGTCTTCGAAGGGGACCAGCCGCAGGGCGACCACCAGGGTCCCGCCGACCATGGCAACAATGGTCTTGTTGACCTTTTCCGTGGCGATCAGGATATAACTGAAAATAAAAATGGCGATGGAGATGGCGGAATTCATTTTTACAAAAACAGAATTTTATCGATGATGGTAAAGCGGTCCACGATGCCCACCAGGCGTCGGGAATCGTCCGTAATGTACAACTTGGCCTGGTCCTTGATCGCCAGCAAAAAGATCAACTCAATCAGGGTGGCCTGACCGGAAACCGGTGTCACTTTTCGAAGCACGGCCTCTTCCAGGCGGAGATTTTTTTTGTCCGTAAAGTACTGCTCAAACGGGTCGATGTGCCGGATAAAGGAGATCGTGGTCATGTCCCGAAAGAAATCAGGCAGTTCCATACGCAGGACGTCCCGGCAGGTCACCTCTCCCATCAACCGGTCCTGGCTGTCCACCACCGGCAGGATGTCCATCTTGTGCAGGTGCATCAACCGCGTGGCCTCCTTGATATCCATGTCCAGCGTGGCCTTGACCAGGACCGGACGCATCACCTGTTCGGCCACCACCTGACCGGTCAGCTCAACCTGGGCCAGTAACAGTTGTTGGATATCCGACCAGTCATATTGTCCGCCCAGCCGGATCTTTTGCGGCAGTCCCGCGTCGAGAAAAAAATGGCTTAGGGCGGACATGGCCTGCAGAACGGTGTAGGGCTCGTTCAACGAGGAGACCATCAGGCAGACGATATGGACCCGGCCCTGGTCGGCGGCGCCGAAGTCGATCCCTTTCGCGCTGATGCCGATCAAAAGGACGAACTCCTTCCATCCCTCAATGCGGGCATGCGGAAAGGCGATGCCGTCACCCAGGGCGGTGCTTTGCAGATTTTCCCGCTCCATCAGCATCCGCAGGCAGTCGTCACGACCGACCGCGCCGCCGACTGCCGAGCGCCTCGAATACAAGGCATTGACTAGAAAGGCCACTGCTTCTTCCTTTGTGGTGGCCTGCATATCCGGAAATACCAGGTCCCGGGAGAGAAAGTCCGCTATTCGGCTCACTGCTGGCTCCGATGTATTTTGTTCATCTGTCCGGTTGTCCTAAAGGTCCACGGATCCCATGCCCGCGGAGTCCTGCTTCTGCAGCTGCTCTTCCTTCATCCACCGCCACTTCCATTGTTCCGGGCCGTGGTTTTTGATGTCGATCACAAACTTTTTGGTGTACGGGTCGATCGCCACGCTGGCCCAGGTCCCCCATTCAAAGTCGATGAGTTTGCGGTGCGCCTCGAGCTGACCGGGACAGTGCGCCTGAATCTCGCGCTCGCCGCGTTCCTGGAAGATACGCTGGTTCATCGGATGCAGCATCGAGCCGTTGGGCATGCGGACCATACCGGTGCCGTTTTGGGTCGCTTCTTCCGTGCAGGCCGCTTCCACGAGCCGCCGGTCCGGATTGGGCGGATAATAGCTGAAGGAGTAACCGCCGGTGTTGCGGTTGGCTGTCACTTCATTAAGCGGCTGGCCGTATTTTTTCAACACGGCCTCCTTCAGCGCCTCGGTCGGAAACTGAACTTCCGGCTTGTAGGTCCGTTCATACTTGATGGAACTGACGAACTGGCCGTCCGATTTTCCCTCATGCGTGTACTGTCCGGCGCCAAGCCACACGGCTTTACGTGACTCCGCGTCATCCTGATACCAGTACGCGCCGGGCTGATATCCGTTCTCGCTCAGGATTTTTTTGGCCTCCTCAAACGGCATGCCGAAGCGGATGCCCTGCACCTCGGTCGACTGGATCGGCGCGCCGATTTGCTCTTTGGTGGGTTGAGCGGCCACCGCCGCTCCGCCGGCGCTTCCGCTCATCATCCCGCCGCGCGGCGGCGCGGCGTCTTTGGGCAACGACGCCAGCAATGTTTCAAAATGGTCCTTACGGTAGCCGCCGTCGGCATAGAGCTTGCCGTCTTCTTCCCAGAAAAATGTCGGTGATACCAGGCTCCGGGCCTTCCAGCCGTTCTTGATAAGAGTCGGTATGATCACGTCGTTGACCGGTTCCATAACGGCGTCGTAGGCGTCGATCCGTTTTTGATTGCTGTCGTACGCGTTGGCGCGACGGGTGCCGGACATGAATTGCCGCCAGATTTGCGGATTCCGATTCAGGGCCAGGGCCGCGGTCTCGTTGGCGGTCTTTTCGCTCATCGCGTAAAAGACGTGCCGCGCCTCCACGCCCGGGATCTTGCCATTATAGTCCTTGTACATGGCTTTGCAATACGGACAATCTGAAAATTCAAACATATAGACGATGTTAGATCCCTGACCGGTGCGGGTATATGGGATTTTTTCCAGGGCGGCCTTCAGATCGGCTACGCCTTCTTTAATCTCGATGGATGTGCTGGTGGCCGCGTTCGCGGCGTGTCCCGTGAGCGCTATTAACGCCAACACAGAAAGAATCCGCAGTTTACTCATACATACCTCCCGTCATATTTGATTCGATTCGGCCCATAATATCGTGCCGGCTAAATGCTGTCGATAAAATCCCGGCGCGGTTGTTTGCGGTACGGGTGTTCAAACGTGCCCAAAATATTTTTAAAGTCCGCCGAGGCGGGACCGCGTTTAAAAGAGGCCTGCGGGCTTTCGCCCTCCCCGGAGACGCGAACCGGTTTTCCCATGATGAGAAACGGCAGGTCCGCCTGGAGCAGATTGTCCGATTCCGCGTTGAGCCAGCCCTCCGCCTGAAACCGGTTTTGCATCGATCCCAGGTCCTTTTGGCAATTGCCTTCACGGTTGGCGGCCCCGCTGGAATTGAAGTTAAAGGCGATCTTTCCTTCATACGGGTGCGCGGCGGCCTGCATCAGGCAATCGTGGGCCGGCACATAAGCGAAGCCTTCCAGCCACTCCGGTTTTCCGGGTTGCGGCCATAATGCCAACTCGAGCTGTTTTCCATCAATTTCAGCCGACCAGGCGCCGACCATCGCCGCCGTCATTCCGGTCGGCTCATCGGTTTTTTCGGAAACCGGTCCGGCCGGTGCCGTGGCTTGATCTTTGGGCCCGGCTTCGGGTGATCGGCCGATGGTTTCGGAAGTGACCGCGGACGCCTGACCTGAGTTAGTATCCTGCGCCAAACCGAGTCCCTCCGAGACCAGGTCGACCATCGACCGGAATTCCTCGGCCATTTGCTTGGTGCGCGGATTCATCGGTTTGTCCTTCATGTAAGCATATTTGCGCATATTCCGGTACGCGCCCTGGACGGTCTCGTCGGTACAGTTGCCGCGGATGAAATTCTCGAGGGAATTAATATGGCGGGTGAAATGCCCCATCGCCCAGCGCACGCTTTCAGCCGGGCCGCGGCCGCGTTTTTGATTATTCATGACGATCGTCATGTAGCGGTTGACCGCCCACGGTTTCCACGACTGATAGAACCACTCCCAACTCTCGACATACTCCGGATCCAAATAGAGCGTACGCGGCGGACCGACCGGCTCGGCGTTGCTAAAAAAACCGTCGGTGGTCACCTCCACCGTCTGCAGTTGCAAAACCTTGGGATTCCGGATGTGCGAACGGCAGTGCGTGGAATACAGCTCGAGGAAGTTCTCGTAGAAGAAGGCGAATAAATTCTGGTAGTCCTTAAGCAACCCGTAATTTTCCTCCGCCAGCACGCGCGCCATGGCCGCCAGGTCCGGGATCGGATCTTCTTCAGGGGCTTTGTAGGCGAGCGCCGTTCGGTCCACTTGCCAATCCTGCTCCTTGGCTGTCTTCAGGAAACAGTTTTCTGTGTCCACGCACTCGTAATCTTCAGGGATGGGATTGATCGCGAAACGCACCGCATTGACCTCCGGGCACTCCTTGGCATAGCGTTGCGATACGCCCTTGGCCATCATGACATAATCCGTTATGTCCGGCGGATCGGCAAACGTGGCCTCCTGCCGGTTGGCATACATCGGACTTAGTTCGATGATGGTATTTTCCTCGCAGCCGCCCTTGAAGTTGACACCGAGGGTGCTCAGCATATCGCGGAACTTGATTTCGAAGGTGTGCAGGCCGTCGTAGGCAGTCTTGACCAGCCCGTCCTCAAGACGCCAGTTATTGGCGCGCCGCATCGTTCCTTTATAGTCGAACTTCCCCTGATGCGGATATACGGGCGTCGCCTCCACCCGGACGACCTGCAACTGTGGACATTGCTCCGACAGCGCCTTCACGGACGCGTCCAAAAATTCGCCGATCGGCAGATCCGCGCCTTTGCCGGTCTCAATGTGCCGCTTGACATCGACGACACGTTGATCACCGATGGAGACCTTGAGCGTAGCCAATTCCGAACACACCCCGCGGAAGACCGTCGTGACAGGCGACTGCATCTTGGCTGCGGAGACTTGAAACGCATTCGGCTCGGCATCCCGCGCGAAATTCTTCTGCATGCGGACCTGAATCTGGCCGTAGGTCCGCATGGTTTCGCGCTCTGTTTCCCAGGCCTTGGGTTCGGCGGATACCGCCGAGCATAGCGCGATTGACAACAGAAAAGCGGTGGCTGCGGTCCTGCGCCGTCCGGATACGGATGGGACTTGGGACATGAATGAAATCCTTTCGAATTCTTAAAGAGATTATCTGACCGCCAGCAATTCGATCTCGAAGACCAGCGTGGCGTTGGGTCCGATCGGCCCGAATCCCGCCGCACCGTAGGCCAGCTCCGGCGGGATGATCAGTTTGATTTTTCCACCGGGCTGAATCAACTGCAACCCTTCGGTCCAGCCCCGGATGACGCCGTTCAGCGGGAAGCTGGTCGGCTCGCCGCGGCTGTAGGAACTGTCGAATTCCTGGCCGTTGACCAGGGTCCCCCGATAGTGCACGGTGACGGTGTTAGCCGCTGTCGGAAAGAGTCCGGCCCCTTGTTTGAGGATCGCATAGCGCAGACCGCTGGGTGTCCGCTGGGTGCCTTGGACCAGCTCGGGCGGCAGACCGCCGAAGTCTTCGGGTTCAGGTATCCGCGGCGCGTAAGTCCGCAGATTGCGATAGATCCGTTGCACACGTTCGTCGGTGCAGTGGTCCCGGATCAGAAACGTAAGCTTGTTATAATTCCGGATAAATGACCCGGCCGCGAGTTTGGCCGCGCGGTTGGCATCCCGCCCGGCGGCATGCTCCTTGCTGACCCGCTCGGCAATACGGTTGGAAATGTAAAGCCGGTTTTGGTCCTCGAATTGGTCGAAGTACTTCGCGTACGGTTTGTCCAGGCTGATCGTGCGCATGGGCTCGATCTCGACGTCCCCGGTCTCAAATCCCCAGCGCGCCATTTCACTTTCGATAGAAGGCACCCGGCGGCTGACGGGTTCGAGAATCTGTTCGCCGCAATAGTCCGAGTAGATCTCCAAAAAATCATTGTGAAACAGCCGGACCAGCGGAGCGTGCGCGTCAAGCACGCCGTAATTCTCCGCCGCGAGGTTATCGATCACCGCCTGGTAATCATTCGCCGCCGCCGGGGCTGTCCACAAGAGCAGAACGACAGCGAACCATGCCGTAGCGGATGAGATTCTTGGATGTGTGGATTGACTGCGCATGTTGTCTGTCACCCCCCGGCTATGGCGCCGACGATGAATAACGGCTCTTGTCCAGATGCGACCGCAGCCGGCATGGAGGTCTGCGGGTCACGGTTCGAATAATCTTCTTCACAGGCGAAAAAACGGACCAAGGCCCGGCGTTGTCCGGTTTGCTGATCGCGGATGGTCCCGCGCAGGACCGGATATTTTTCTTCGAGCGCGTCGATGATATCACCCAGGCTGATATCACCGGTCAACTCCAGCGTCACTTCACCCTGAATCCGGGCGAGCACCCGCAAGTGCGTCGGGAGCACCACGCGGATCATGACAGCGTCTGCACCTCGACCGAAAGGACTTTGGGCAGATCACGGGCCGCCGCCGTCCAGCTGTCCCCGGCGTCCGCCGAGACATAGACCTGCCCCCCGGTCGTTCCGAAATAAACTCCGCAGGGATCATGGCTGTCTACGGCCATAGCGTCGCGCAGGACATTCACATAACAGTGTTCCTGGGGCAGGCCCTTTGTGAGCGCCTCCCACTCCTCGCCGCCCTTGCGGCTGCGGTAGACCCGCAGTTTGCCCTCGGGCGGGTAATGTTCGCTGTCGCTTTTGATCGGAATGACGTAAATCGTATCCGGTTCATGCGCGTGGACGTCTATGGCAAAACCGAAATCGGTGGGCAGATTACCGCTGACCTCGCGCCAGCTGTCGCCGCCGTCATCACTGCGCATCACGTCCCAGTGCTTTTGCATGAACAGGATGTCCGAGCGTGAGGGGTGCATGGCGATGCGGTGGACACAGTGTCCGACCTCCGCGTCCGGATCCGGAATATACTCGGACTTCAACCCCTTGTTGATCGGTTTCCAAGAAGCTCCGCCGTCGTCGCTGCGAAAGGCGCCCGCGGCTGAAATGGCGATATAAATCTTTTGGGGATCATCGGGTGAGACCAGGATCGTGTGCAGGCACATGCCGCCGGCCCCGGGCTGCCATTTGGGTCCGGTGCCGTGCTGGCGCAGACCGGGCAGTTCCTGCCAGCTGCGTCCGCCGTCTATCGTCTTAAACAGGGCGGCATCTTCCACGCCGGCGTACACGATGTCGGGATTATACGCGGAGGGTTCGAGATGCCAGACGCGCTTGAATTCCCACGGGTGTTGGGTGCCGTCATACCACAGATGCTGGCCCGTATCCCCTTCGTACCGGAACTCGTTGCCGACCGCTTCCCATGTCTTGCCGCCGTCATCCGAGCGCTGGATGACCTGACCGAACCAGGCGCTGGTCTGTGAGGCATAAATACGGTCGGGATCGGCCGGAGATCCCTTCATGTGATAGACTTCCCATCCGCCGAAGAACGGTCCGTTGATATTCCAGTTGCGGCGGGAGGCATCGGATTGAAGCACAAAGGCCCCTTTGGCTGTGCCGACGAGCAGGCGGGTGGCGGGCATACGAACAATCCTTTCCCTAGAGGGTTTGTCTGCCGGCGGATACCGGCGTTCAAAACAGACTTCAATTGTATCGGGTTTGGCCCGCTTTCGCAAGCGGTGAATCGACGGGTCGCGACACTTGCGGCGGGCGTGGGCGGGTAGTATGATAGTTCTCTTCGGAGGAGGTACTATGCAAGATCGTCCCGACAATGCGGTAAATACAGACGGCCTCGACCCGGCCGAACAAGCGCGCTACGCGCGGCACCTGATCCTGCCGCTGTTCGGCGAGAGCGGTCAACAACGGCTCAAGAAATCGCGGGTCCTGTTTGTGGGCGCCGGCGGGCTGGGCTGTGCCCCTGCCCTTTACCTGGCGGCGGCCGGCGTGGGGACGATCGGCCTGGCGGACGACGACTTGGTGGCCGAATCGAACCTGCAGCGGCAGGTGCTCTACACGACCGCGGACATCGGCCGGCTTAAGGTCGAGGCCGCGCGTGAGCGGTTGCTGGCGCTGAATCCGCACATCCGCGTGATCACCCACCCCCATCGTATCACAGCCGCCAACGCGCTTGAGGTGATCCGTGATTACGACGTCATCGTTGACGGAACCGACAATATTCCGGCGCGCTATCTGATTAACGACGCGGCCTTCTTTCTTAAAAAACCGTGGGTGTATGCCGGTGTGCATCAGTTCGAAGGCCAGTGTTGTGTGTTCGCGCCGGATGGACCGTGTTACCGCTGTTTTTTCCGTGATCCGCCGCGGCCTGAAGATATGCCCTCCTGTGCCGAGGCCGGCGTGATCGGTGTGGTCCCGGGACAGATGGGATTAATGCAGGCGAATGAAGTCATCAAACTCCTCAGCGGGATCGGCGAGCCGTTGACGGGTCGATTGCTTTTGTACGACGCGTTGGAAACACGCCTGCGCGAGGTCCGGATCAAACCGGACCCGGCCTGTCCCCTGTGCGGTGCTTCGCCTTCCATCACAAAGCTTGCTGAAACCGCCTGGACGTGTACGGCCGACGACTCCGTTCCCGAGGTTTCGGTCAAGGAGTTTAAGGTCATTTACGACAGCGGCCAGCCGATTTTCCTGCTGGATGTGCGTGAAGAGTCGGAACACCGGGTCGCGCGCATCGAACGCGCCTGCCTCATTCCGCTGGGACGGCTTGCGGAACAACTCGAACAGATCCCGCGGGACAAACCGGTGTATTGTTTCTGCAAACTCGGCGGACGCAGCGCGAAGGCGGTACGCTTGCTGCGGGAAAACGGATTTGACGTGGTCATCAGCCTGACCGGCGGGATCAGGGCCTGGTCCGAGCAGATCGATCCGGACGTTCCCGTTTACTGAGAGAATTTCGAATATTCAGGTGTATCAGGGACAAAAAGAAAAGCCATGGCGACGAATCGTCATGGCCTTCTTTTTGAGGAAGACGTTCTTGGACAGAAGGGTATGAATCAAAAGGATATGTTTGGTTTTCGCACTGAATAGAGTAGCAAAATCCGTGCCAGCCGGGTTCCAAGCGGTCTGACAGGCGTAATCCCGGGGATTTCGCCGGCCGAAGGTGTTCATTTCGGGCATCATTTGTTCAGCGGATACGACACTTTCCTCAATAGCTACAGAAATATGCCATATTCTGGCGGACATCCGGGGCCATGTAGGGTTTTTCTGAGAATTTGTCAGGCGTTTTACTTGTCATGACGGATTAAAATACAATAATTCCCAGATATGACCGTCAGGGTCCTGGAACCCGTGCCCGTACATCAGCGGGTGGTCCTGCGGCTGCGTATACGTCTTGCCACCGCTGGCGACGGCGCTTTCCACCATTTGCTGAACTTGTTCCTTGCTATCCAGGGTGAGGCACACCAGAACCTCGGTGTTCCGCGAGGTGTCACATATCTCGTTCGGGGTAAAGGCCCGAAACTTCGGGTGGGTGACCAACATGACAAACATATTCTCGCCGACGATCATGCATGTTGAGTGATCATCGGTAAACTTCGGTTCGAAACGGAATCCCAGGGCCGAAAAAAAGTCGACGGATTTGGCCAGGTCGGCCACGGGCAGGTTGATGTAAATCTGATTAGCCATAATCATCCTTTCACGGAGCGCGCGGTCACTCGCGGGCATGACGGATATCGTTAAAAACATTAAATACGGTAAACACGACCACGCCCGCGCAGAACAGGATCATGCCCCACAGGTACTGCTTTTGAGTCTTGCGCCGGATCAAAACACTCTCGGAGATGTCGTCGGGATTGTACCAGACCGCGATCGTCTGACCTTCCGGGAAATTGTCTTTGTCTACGAATAATTCCGGGGAAACCGAGTTCGACTGCAGCCGTCGGTCACCGACCGTGTACTCATAATTGATCGTCTGCTCATAGCCCTCATGGACCCGATCGGCATTCTTCTTGCCGTCGAGTTTGGCGTCGGGGTTCAGGACCGTTCCGCTTGTCTGCGGCCAGCCGTGTTCCACATATTCCTTGTCCAGACCGGCCGCGCAGATCACGATAAAGTAAACACAAACGGAAATAACCACCGCGCCGGATACCAGCGGGCGTATCGGGATGGTCGGGGCTTTACGGCTCATAGGCGGCGTACTTGCTACTCTCCTCCTTCAGGCGGCGTATCATCGCCGTTCCACAGACGTCCGATGATGATCGGCCGGCTGGGTTCTCCCTGTTCAAATCCGACCAAGACTTCGTCACCGACCTCCGGCACCGCAATCCGGCCCGCGGCCGGCTGACTGACGCGAACCCAGCAGGAACTGTTTTCGTCCGCTGCACTCCGACGGTCCCACGGGAATTTGACCTTGACCCGGCTGTAGTCATCGGCATATGTTTCCGCACCGGCCGGCCCCGTAACCGTAGCAGGTTGCGGTCCGGGGATAACCGGATCCGGCGGAAATACACGCGGACGGTAAGTGACATCGATCGGGCTTTCCGCGATCTCAATCGTAAAGAAGTGTTCGGTGGTGCCGTCTCCAGACGGCGCCGGTTCAAACACATGCCGTGCGGATTGCACGTAATACTTTCCGTTGAGTCCGGCTGCCGGATGTCCGATCAGGCCCACCGCATCCCCCGGGCGGGCAAAAGTCCCGGTCATCTTTCCGCGCGTCAGGCGGTGGGAGACATTATAGGCACCCAACCGAATCTGCGCTTTGCGTTCCCCGTCGGCAATATTGCTGTAAAGTCCCGGATAGTGGTAGGCTTCATAATCGTCCAGGGCATGGCCGCGGTCGGTACGGGCTCCGGTCAGCAGGTCCAGGCCGGGATCGCGGAACGTGTAATCGTCATGGACGTACGCCCCCGGAACCGCCCGTGATATTTGCGATACCTGGATAAAACCGGCCACGGCCAGTCGTTTGTCGACTTGCGAACGCGGGATGTAGGGTAAGGTCCCACGGTCGACGCCGGCACCGTTCGTGTCGGTGATCACCATGACATGACCCGAGGCGTCATGTTCAAAAAAGTAGTGTATCCCTTCGTCGCCCAGCAACCGGTTGACAAAATCGAAATCCGTTTCGTTGTATTGCACGATACACTCGCGGACAGGATAGGCATCGGTCAGGGCGAAGCGGAAATCCGTTACGCCGTTTTCCCGTAATACGGTGGCCACGATATCGGGCACGCTCTGTTCCTGAAAGATCCGCGCGTCGGACGTCAGGTTCAAATACCAGAGTTTGGGAACGAACCGAATGCGGTAAATGGCTTCGCCGTCTGCCGTAATTGACTTCAGGACGAAACGGTTGATGATACCGCTGTAGTACCAGGGATCTGTGCCCTCCCGGCTGACGCTAACGGTGACCGGTTGCCCCAATAACCGCTCGGGAGCAATACTGGCACTCCCGCCGGCCACCTCCAGCAGAAAATTGTACGCACCGGAGAGTTCCTCCTCGCCTTCCATCGCTTCGACCTCAAAGGCGTTGGGACCGAGGGGTGTGCGGACTTCGATGGTGACCCTGTCCTGGGCCGGCGGTTTGACCGCGGCGACGGCGGCGGTCATACCGGCAAACGGACCGCAAAGTATCAAGGTAAAACAAAACAATCGGGTGAGAAAATTGGGCATGCAGGACCTCCTGGTTGAAAGGTGTTGGGAAGAGACAACGTCGGGCATGGGAGGATTATAACCTTGGGGCGGGGTCAATGCAAGAAAAGCCTCCCGGTACGATCGTTGCCGGTACAGGCAGCGTCACCGGTTTAAATCATACCCACAAATGTCTTTACACGGGGCTGTTTTGGGAATAGAATACTGCTCTTCCCCATTGAGGAACTTTCCGGATACACTATCCCCTCCTCAATTTCAGCACCAATACTAATCATAAGGATACGGAGCATGAACCGACTCTATCTGTTTTTTATCTTCGCACTCACTTTACTTCAGGCCGTCCCGGCGTGCGCGGAAGATGACTTTCAATACTGGATCCAGACGCAATTGAAGATCATCGACACCAAACGTGTGGATGTCAGCCTGTACGGAGAAGGCTGGTTTGTGAATGATGTCAGTGAGAACGGCCTCCAGTTTTACGCGGTCAAAGTAGCGTACAATATAAATCCCAATCTCGACCTCGGAACGAACTACAGCTATCTCAGTCCGAATTCCACCAACAGTCTTTCCGGGGACTCGGAGTACACCTGGCAGCACCGGGCCGAGATTGAGATCAATCCCAAGTGGAAACTCAGAGACGGGCTCCGGTTTGATACGCGCAACCGTCTGGAATTCCGCTGGATCGAAGGGCACGGTTCGCACAACACCCGCTCCCGGCACCGCTTGCGGGTCACGCTGCCGGTCTCCTGGGAGCGGATGGCGTGGTTGAACGGGATTTACATGGACTCGGAATTCTTTTACAACTGGGCGGAAAACGATTATGATGAAAACCGTTCCGTGCCCATCGGCCTGAACCTGCGGATCAACGAGCAACTCACCGTCAAACCCTTCTACATGATTCGCAGCACCAGCAGTCATAACGAGTGGACGTCCCGGCATATAGTCGGAACTTACGTATCATATAACTTTTAAACCGACAGGAATCCGCTATGAAAAAATGGATCGGTCTGATCGCGGGAATAACCGTTCCCCTGCTTATTCTGAGTTTACCCCGGGAGGCCATTCCCATTACGGGACTGACCCTGGTTGAACAGCGTCTGCTTGCCATCTTCAGCTTCGCCGTAATTTTCTGGATCATGGAACCCATTCCGGTGTTTTCCGCGTCGGTGCTGATTATCTTTCTGCAGTTGCTGCTGATTTCGGACAAGGGATTAATCTGGTTCCGGCAAAACCCCGATGTCGAAGGTTTCGGGAAGCTTGTCCCGCACAAGGCGCTCTTTCATACCTTTGCCGAACCGATTATCCTCCTTTTCCTGGGAGGTTTCTTTTTGGCGATGGCGGCGACCAAATACCGGCTCGACGTGAATCTCGCGCGCGTGATGCTTAAACCATTTGGCCGTAAACCGGCGATGGTGATGCTGGGGATTATGCTGATCACCGCGATGTTCTCGATGTTCATGAGTAACACGGCCACGACCGCGATGATGCTGGCCATCCTGGCGCCGGTACTGGCCCTGTTCGACGCGGATGATCCGGCACGCATCGGCATCGCATTGTCGGTCCCCTTTGCCGCTAATGTCGGAGGGTTGGGAACCCCCATCGGTACCCCGCCCAACGCCGTGGCCATGAAGTACCTTACCGGTGACCTGGCCGTCTCGTTCGGCGGCTGGATGGGGTTTGCCCTGCCCTATGTGATCGTCCTTTTGTTGCTGACCTGGCTGATGTTGAGTATGATGTTTAAGGCCAAGTCGCAGGAGGTCCAATTAGAAATTAAGGGCCGGTTTATGCGTTCGCGCGAAGCTATCGCTGTGTACGTGACGTTTGCCGCCACCATCCTGCTGTGGCTTTTCGGCAGCAAGATCGGGCTGAATTCCTATGTCGTGGCGCTGGTTCCGGTCGCCGTTTTTACAGCCAGCGGGATCATCACGGCCGGTGATATGAAGAAAATGTCCTGGGACGTGCTGTGGCTGGTTTCCGGCGGGCTCGCGCTCGGCGTCGGTCTGGAACAAACAGGATTGAGCGAACATTTGGTCGCCAGTATTCCCTTCGACCAGTTTCCGCCGCATCTGATCGTTTGTATGGCAGTTATGCTTTGTATTTTGATGGGGACCTTCATGTCCCATACGGCCACGGCCAACCTCGTGCTGCCTATCATTGCCGCCCTCGGAATGGGACTGGCCTCGCTGGAACCGCTCGGCGGGGCCAAGATGCTGGTCATAGCCAGCACCTTCGGATGTTCCCTGGCGATGGCCTTGCCGATCAGTACGCCGCCGAATGCCCTGGCCTATGCGACCAATTTCTTTGAAACAAAGAATATGATCAAGGCGGGTCTGGCCGTGAATGTGATCGGACTGACCCTGGTGTTTGTGATGTTATTTGTGCTGAATCAAATCGGCTATTTTTAGGAGGAGCCGCGGATGAACGGATTGGCCAAGAAGTATTTCTCCAAGGCAGACAAGATCGTCTTTCTGCAGAAAGGCGACTACCTGTTTCGCAAAGGCGAGCAGAACAACAACCTGTATCTGCTGCAATCCGGCCGCATGAAGGGCTTCGATCCCCAGGACCAGGGAGAATTTTTTGAGGCGGAAAGCGGCGACTTTATCGGCCTGCACAGTTTCTTCTCGCTGGTGTCGACGACCCGCATGAGCCTGATCGCCCTGGAAGACAGCGTGATTCCGTATATCAGCAAGAGTGATTTTTCACATGACGATGCGGACGAGCTCAACGCGGATTTTATGCCGGCCGTCATCTTCATGATGCTCAAACGCCAGGAACAGGCTCATCAGGCCAGCCTGCGTCATCAAAAAGTCCTCAGGGACATGCAGGAGGTCGAACGTCTGGCTTCACTGGGACAACTTTCCGCCGGTGTGGCGCATGAACTGAACAATGCCATCACCGTGATCAGCCGCGGGAGCGACTATATCATTCAACAGGTCCTGGACCAACTTAAATGCAATTCCTTTGAGACCGAGATGATCAATGCCGGCCTCAGCCAGGGCCGGTATGTATCCAGCGCCGAGGCCCGTAAAGTGGCCCGTGACCTTAAAAAATCGCATCCCTCTTTTTCGGACGCGAAACTGCGGGATTACGCCCGCACCGGAATGGGGGAACGTCTGGCCAGCCAGCCGCTGGAAACCGCCCAACGCGCCTTTAACCTGTGGAACCTCGGCGCTTCTTTGCATGACCTGCAGCTGGCTGTGCAGCAGTCCGAACACGTCATCAATTCGATGCGCAGCCTGGCCTCCACCAATGTCATCCGGCAGGCGGATTGCGATATCAACAGCAGTATCCGTCATGCCGTATCATTGCTGAGCAATCCGCTGAAGAAAGTGACGTTGGACCTGCGACTGGGCGAGATTCCCACGGTGTTCGGCAATTCCGCGGAGTTGTGTCAGATTTGGACCAATATCATGAAGAATGCCGCGGACGCCATGGCGGGCCAGCTACAAAAGGATTCACGGCTCACCGTGGCCACCGATGCTCCGGACGGCTGCGTAAGGGTGCGGATCAGCGACACCGGTCCCGGTATCCCGGACGAGATCAGCGACGAAATATTTAAACCGCACGTAACCACCAAAAAGACCGGCCAGACTTTCGGTCTCGGCCTGGGTCTGACTATTGTGCATAAAATTGTAAAACGTTATGAAGGAGACATGAGCGTTGAGAGTTCCCCGCAGGGAACGACCTTCACCGTGACCATACCGATCGGAGCAACCCTATGAAAAAAGCCCATATCATCCTTATCGACGATCAAATCGACGTCCTCTCCGCCCTCCTGCAGGATCTCAAGCCGTTCCGGGAGCGCTTCATTCTTGATGACTGTCAGTCGGCTGACGAGGCCTATGAATTAATGGAAGAACTCGAGGTATCCGGAGAACAGATCGCCTTGATCATTTCCGACCATATCATGGCCAACAAAAACGGCATCGAGCTGTACGCGGATCTGGCCAATGACCAGCGTTTTGAGGACGTCCGCAAGATCCTGATTACCGGTCAGGCCAGCCATGAAGACACCATCGACGCCATCAACAATGCCTCCATTGACTATTACATCAGCAAACCGTGGAGCATTGAAGAACTTCACAAGGTCGTCCGGAAAATGATCACCCACTGGATTTTCGATCACGGACTGAATCATAAAGACTATGAAGGGATGGTCGACACGGACGTGTTGCTGAAACGCAGCAAGGCGGCCGGCGACCGTTGAATCCGGACATAAAAAAACGCGGACGCCCGCCGGGGACGTCCGCGTTTGATGTTGAGTCGGATTACTTACTGTCCTTCATCGAACCGCTGCCCTTCATTGAGCCGTGGGGCATGTCATCCCCTTTCATGCTGCCGTGATGATCACCCTTCATCTTCATATATTTTGACATCTGTTCTTCGTTAAGGATGGACTTTAAAGTATCCATGTACTCCTTATCCGCGGCCGCAATCTTGTCCATTTTGATCTTTTTGGCGGCATCCATTTTAGCGGCCTGGTCTTCGCTCAGACCCAGTTTGTGGTGCCACTTGTCCATGTGCTTGGCCATTTTCTTGTCTTTTTTCATGGCCTTGGCATCGTCGTCCCCGACCCCGCAAACCCCGCAATGCGCGTGGGCCGTTCCGCCGGCCATAAGAAGCCCGCCGACAATCATGATCATTATTTTCCGGTTCATAGGATTTCCTTTCCTGTTGGATAAATTGGTTGGTGGTTGACTGTTCCGCTGCAGGTCCGATTGCGACCTTTACCTGCGACGCCTCCGCCTTAAATTAAGTTGGCGGATCCCCCCCACTATTCTTCGAACTATGAAAAATAACGCGCGAGTCACTCAGTTGACTAAGCGGGATTATAGCGTGCCCTACAGATTTTTGCAAGACGGATACGTGATAAGAGATATTCAGGAGACGTCCACGAGGATGTACGCGAAAGGAGCACGGCCGAATCCCGTCCCCGGACGGGGGGCTGGGAACGGGATGGCCGTGCTCCAGGCGGGAGTGCGTGCTTGTCAGGCTTGCTACAGATAACGGTAGTCCGCGCTGACCAGCTGGCGGAAGTGGAGAAAACAGAATTCATGCGGGTTGTACATACTCAGCCGCTTTCCGCAACCGGAATGGCGGCAGGTCCGCTGCTGTGTTTTCGTCTTCCTGGGGGTGGAATGTTTCTTCGGTTTCAGAGTAGTATTGCTCATGACGCTCGATCCTTTCTGCTGACCGTCGTCAGACGGATGTTCAGGATAGTATTTGCAGCTGTTCAAAAGCCTTGATGATCAGGAGCACATGCCGAACTTCGGTGGTGTTCCGAAAGCGTTCGATCAGATGCGGAATGTGCAGCAATTTAGCCACTTGGGCCACCATGCGCATATGCATATACGGTGTCGGCGCGCACGGTACGAACATCAAGTGGACCTTGTGTCCGTCAGTGGCCCCGAAGTCGATCCCGCAGGCCGAACGGGCGATAATCAACTTCGGAGTGCGAAAGAGCCGCGCGTTCGGAAACCGTGAATGCGGAATGGCCACTCCGCGGCCGATCACCGTGGGTTGCAGGGTCTCACGCCGTTCAAGTTCAAGATAGAATTCCTCGTACGAGGTGGCTGCCCCGGCCGCGACGGCCAGCTTGGCCAGTCGTGAAAGCGCCTTGTTCCGCGAGCCGGCCTCGCAATGCAGATCGATCAAGGTTTCATCGGTAAGCTGTGACAGGGGAATCGGGTGGTCCGATGAGTGGATAAGCATGTCGAGATCCTGGTCCGGCGACTCTACAATCGCTTGTTGCAGCCGCAGGTCCGCGACCGCCAGGGGCAGAAACTCCTGCTCCGCCCTGATTCCGCGACCGCTGGACGCGGCTTCCGTTACCGGCGCGCGATGCTCGTGGAGGCGAATATAGTCCGCTAATTCTCGGATGGTCATAATGGCATTGATCTTCATGGTTATACCTGCCTTTTATCGGTTGATCGAGGTTGAGTCGGCTCGTTTGGAAATCCGCTGCGGATTACTTCAATTGGCTGATGCGGCCCGGTGGCCAGTAAATCCATTCGGCGCGCCCGATGATATTCTTCTCCGGGACGAACCCCCAGTATCGGCTGTCGGCGCTTGAGGCGCTGTTATCTCCCAAGACATATACCTGCCCTTCCGGGACCGTGACCGTCTTGTCTTCGTCGCTGAGAGAGCCCATATTGAAGTAGTGCTGACCGGCAATGCGCGGTTCGTCGAGCCGCCGGTCATTGACTAAAATGTGTCCGTCCTTGATGCGGACGGTTTCACCGCCGAATGCGATCAGGCGCTTGATAAAGTCTCGCGAAGGATCCACAGGGTAGTCAAATACGATAATGTCTCCCCGTTCGGGTTTTCCGAAGCCCGGCAAACGGTAGCCGGTTAAGGGCACCCGTCCACCATACCGCAGTTTATTGACGATCAACCGGTCGCCCACTTTGAGCGTCGGCCGCATCGAACCGCTCGGTATTTTAAAGGGTTGGACCAGGAATGAGCGGATCAGTAAGGCCAAGCCTACCGCGACCACTAATGTTTCCGCCCATTCCCGAATCCACTTTCTTACTTTCGGAGGCACACGCGCTATTGTCGCGCAGTATATTTGTCCCTTTTTATTCAACATGCATTGTCCTGCTTTCTGATTAACCCGGCTGTTACGCCTTCTTCGGGATGCTGATCACCAGCCTGTCGCCGTTGCGGGAGGTTTGCATCTTTTCCGTGTCGGCATCCGACGGTAACTGGACCGTGCGCATGAAACTGCCGAAGCTTTGTGATTTCATGAAGGCCTCCGGACCGGTCTCTTCCTTGTCCTGCGACTGCTGACCGCTGATCGTCAGCGTTTGATCATGAATAGAGATGTCGATCTTGTCCCGGTCGTATCCCTGGATGTCGAAAGTAATTTTGTAACCGGTGTCGGTCTCGTCCAGGTTGAACGAATTGTCGAACACCATGCTGTTTCGGAACATGCCCCCTCCCGGCGCGCTAAAGCCGGGGTTGGTGAACGCATGGCGAAACAGGCGGTTCATTTCGGCCTGCATGCGATCCATTTCGGCCAGCGGATCCCAACTGTCCTGATCCGGCGCGGCGGGCTGGGACTGACCGGCCTGCGCGGGCGCTGAGGCCTCCAACTGCTCTACCTTCTCCTGCAACGCGGCTATTTGGGCTTGCAGGTCCTCAAGGGTTGCGTCGGCGGCGAGGGCTGGTGAACCGGTCACGGATATCGCGGCCACGGCCGCCAAAAGGGAAATCAACAGGTTTGTCGCTTTCATGATTTCACCTCCTGCTTATGGGGTTTATATTGGGTTTGATACAAGGCCCGATCAATCTTGTTCAACAAGACGTCGATGCCTTCGGATTTGTCAAAGTAGTCCGTTGCCGCCTCCAGAAGCCGGCGCTGGTCGTCCACGGGATAAACACTGGCCACGATGACCGGAATCATGCTGTGAAAGCAGCTCAGCACTTCATACAACGTGTCGCCGTTGGGTTCGCCAATGTTGATGTCCAGCAGGACCAAATCGACGCGGTCGAGCTTCATCCGTTCGCGGGCATCCACGACATTGCCGGCCTCCAGGACCATGAAGCCGCGAGGCTCAAGAAAGCGGCGGTATATCCTGCGGATCCGGGCTTCATCTTCCACAATCAGAATGGTGTGCATCGCTATTCTCCTTTTTGGCAGCCTTGGGCCGGGGTTGTTGGCAGAACGGCCAGTCTTTCCTGGTCACCGGACGGTTATCCGGTCGGGGTCAGCCCCCGTTTTCACTTCTAGGTATACCCGAATGAGGATCAAAGGACGGTTAAAATAAGGTTAGAATTTTCTTATCGTGGGTGGGGACGCCGAAAATCGGCGCCGGGCGTGCGGCTCAGGTGAGGACGGGAAGTTCGACGGTGAATGTCGTACCTTTCCCTAAAGTGCTGGTAGCATTGATATTGCCGTTATGAGCCTTGGCGATGGACTGGGCGATGTTCAGCCCCAGACCGGTGCCGGATTCCTGCGTATCGTCGGCTCTGGGAACGCGAAAGAATTTCCGGAAAATATTGCGCAGATCCTCTTCGGAAATCCCCGGCCCCGTATCGGCAATCACCACGCGGCAGGTTTGGCCTTGGCGGCGCAGTGAGACCCGGACCGATTCGCCGGCCGCGATATATTTGATCGCGTTGCCGATGATATTGTGAAACAGGCGGCGTAAGTGGACTTTATCCGCTTCCACGCGGACATCCTCCGCCGGGATATCAAAAGTGATCCCGATCTTTTTGGGTTCCGCGAGGATACGGGATTGTTCCGCGATTTCCTCCATAAGTGAAGTCAGGCTCATGTCTTCAAACTGGAAGATATCGGGACGGTAATCCAGTTTGGCCAGCAGCAACAGGTCCTTGACCACCTTGATCATATGGTCGATGACCTCCAGACAGTCGGATAGAACTTTTTGATACTCTGCGGGAGTCTTCTCATTATCGAGGGCAAGTTCGATCTCGCCCCGCAAGACGGCCAGCGGGGTTTTCAGTTCATGCGCGACATGGGAATTGAATTCACTGACGTGCCCGAAGGAAGTCTCCAGCCGTTTGATCATGACGTTAAAAGACTGGATCAGCTCATGCATCTCTGCATCGACTGTTTTTTCCGGGATGCGCGCTCCAAGGTCCTTGTGTGTGATACGGTTGGCCATGTCGACGACCTCCCGGACCGGTTTCAATGACTCGCGGGTAAAATAGCTTCCCACGAAACTGGTCCCCGCCAGGAAGACCAGGATGGCCAGCGTCAGAAACAGCCCCAGCCGGCCGAGGACCGAATGAATGTTGTCCTCCGAGGTGCCGATCTGGACCGTCAGCCGGACCTGGCCCACCGATACCGGTAGATTGATCATGCGCAATCTCAGTGCAGCGTCACTCAACGACCGGTAGTGCACAGCGGTCAAATCCGCGGGTGTCGGCGGCCCGAACAGGCGGGCGATGTCGGCCGTATAGTTATGCGAACTGAAAAGTGTCTGTCCGCGGGCATTCATGATGTTGATGTAGTCATTTTTCAGATTCAGAACTTCGAGTTGGGATTTCCAAATATCATCGACGATCATGCGGCGGTCGGCTGCGGCGTATTCGCTGTGCAGGAGATCCAGCATGGTGGCGATGGGATGGCTGCGGCCGCGTTCCACGCGTTCGTAGGCCGCCAGTATACTGGCGACTTCCTCGGCCTTGATTTTCAACTCCTCATCCAGGTCATGGTACAGAATGTTGTGGACGCTCCCGTAAATGACGGACCCGAAAAGGACCAGGATGGCCGCCAGAATAACGGAGTAAAGAATGCTGGCCTTGAAACGGATCGAATTTAAGCGCATATCAGGAATCCTTTAAGACGTAGCCGGCCCCGCGCACGGAATGAATAAGTTTGTGATCAAAGTCCGCGTCGATCTTTTTGCGCAGATAATTGACATACACGTTAATGACATTGGAGAAGCTGTCGAAATCGTCGTTCCATACATGTTCGGATATCATGGTGCGGGTCACCACCTGTCCGGCGTTTAGCATCAGATATTCCAGCAGCGCGAATTCCGTGCTGGTCAGCTCAATATCCTGCTCCCCACGCGTCACCTTTCGGGTAATTTGATTTAGTTGCAGGTCGGCCACCTTCAACACCGGACTGGCCGCGTCCGTATTGCGGCGGATGAGCGCACGGATGCGGGCGAGAAATTCGGCAAAGACAAACGGCTTCGTCAAGTAATCATCGGCTCCGGCGTCAAGTCCCGAGATCTTGTCTTCCACGTCGTCGCGGGCCGTCAGCATCAGGATGGGCGTACCGAGTTTCAATTTGCGCAACTGCCGGCAAATGTACAGACCGTCTTTTCCTGGCAGCATGATGTCGAGAACGATTAAATCATATGGGACTTCGCGGGCCTGAAACAAGCCGCTGTCGCCGTCTGCGGCCACGTCCACGGCATACCCTTTTTCTTTGAGGCCCCGCTTGATAAAACTGGCGAGCTTCTTTTCGTCTTCAACGACTAGGATGCGCATCAAATTCTCCTTGATTGGTCTTGAAACGGGCGATCGGTCCGGCAGGGTCGTTTGAGAGATTAGGGATGATTGCGTATATCTTCGAGTTTTTTTCTGAGCTGTTCAGCCGCCAACTGTTGGGCTTCACGGAATTCCTGTTGAATGGCGAGGCGTTCCTCCGGAGAGTTCGCCGTCTGCATACGGTTCTGGAACTCCTCCATGGCGGTTTGCTGGGAGCGGACATGCTCCTGGGAGAGGATCTGCATTTCCTGGGCGCGCTGCAGCTGGACTTCCGCCCGATCATACTGTTGCTGCACCCGTTCACGCTCCTGCTGCAAACGCTGCCGCTGATAGGCGGTGTCGGCATTTTGGACCGCGTCGTTCAGATGCTGTTCCCTGACGGCGAAGATTTCCTCCTGCATCTGACGCGCGGCCTCCTGCTGGTTCTTCTGGTAGCGGCTGCGTATGGCCTGCTGTTCCTCAGGCGAGGCGGCATTGCGTATCTCCGCCTGAAGAGATTCGGCGGCCTGCTGCTGTTTTAGGTAATGAGTCTGGGCCACTGCTTGCAGTCTTTCCGCCAACTCCCGCTGACGTTCGTAGAGCTCGCTCTGTGCGTTCTCAACCGGATTGGCGTCCTCGATCAGTGGTGCGGTCTCGTCAGGGGTCACCACGCGTGTTTCCGCGGCCCGCGTTTGCAGCTGGCGGATCATCCCTTCCCGTTGGCGCTGGGCGTCGCGGTAACGTTCCATGGCGGGGTCCTGTGCCAGCGCGTTGCCGACCGGAAATAAACAGGCACCAAGGCAATAAGCGGCGATCTTCGAATACAACTTGTTGCGGAATAAAGAGTATTTTCGCATGATCAGTTGAATGGTTTGAGTGTTAGTGACTTTAGCAGAATTATACTCCGGGACGGGACCGATGGCAAGCCGGCTAATCGGAACTCTGAGTGTGCGCGTTCAATCGGGCGAGGTCCTCCAGCGCCTCGGGGTGTGCGGGATTCTTCCTGAGGATATGGGACAAGTCTGACCGGGCCTCCGTATAGTTTCCGGTGACGGCGTAACAATTCGCCCGGCTCAGCAGCGCGTCTATATGGTCCGGCCGGATCGACAACGCGCGGGTATAGTCACTAATCGCCTCGGGGCAGCGGTCCGCCAAATGATAAGCGTGGCCCCGGTTGGTCCAGGCCAGCGGATGCCCCCGCCGGCGCAGCTGATCCTCAGTCCCTCCCAGATCCTCCATCAGTGCGGCAATCTCGCCTGTTCGCAGATAGGTTATGGCCCATCGCTTCCACGGGACGGAATTCAACGGATTGACCGCCACCCAATAGCGGGTATAAGTCCGTTCGTCATGCCACTTGGCATTGTGACCTAGCGTCAGAAAGATCAGCGCCAGGGTCAATCCGACCACCAGTCCGCTGAACGAACGAGCCGGGATCCGGCCTTTCAGGCTGAGCAGGCCGCGCGCTGCCAGGGCATAGAATCCGATCGAAGACAGAACGAACCACAGCGGCTCGATGATCGCCGTTGTGGTGCGCGGACTGTAAATAAAGGCGGCTACTGTCAGCGGTACCAGTCCGGCGCAGTGGATAGTCAGCCACAGCCCCTTCTCGGTGTTTCTCCAACGTACGGTCAACAAATAAATCAGACCGGTCAAGGTCATTACAAGGTTGAAGCTCTTCAGCCACACGTGCGGCGTATCGAGCGGCTGGTCCCACAGGAATATCGTACGGGCCGGCAGCAGGAGCTGGGCGTGATACCAGCACAATAAATCCCACAGCACGGCCAGGTATTGCGGCAGCGACAGGTCCGCTTCCAGCAGGGACATAATGCTGCGCGTCCCCGGAACGGTCAAGCGTACGCCGGCTACAAGCGCCACTACCAGCGCGTACGGCCACAGATGCCGGATAATCGTCGGTATGGTCACCTTGATACGGTAGCGGGCGATGACCAGCATAATTAACGGCAATGCGATGGCGCTCAGATGCGACAGCAGAGCGGCCGCGAACAGGGCCGCGCTCAGGACGGCATCCCTTTTTCCGGCCTTGTCGAGATAGCGGATGAAAAACCACAATGACCCCAGGCCGGACAGTAAGTAGACATTGAGGCACAGCGTGAAACAGTTGCTGATGAGCGGATGGTGGAGCGGATGGACCGCGTACAGTACGGCGGTTATCAGGGCCGCTTGTTCCGACGCAGCCAGTGTGCGTACGATGCGGTACACCAAATAGCAGGCGACGTTGTACAGAATAAAGTTGAGAAGGTGATATAAAACCGGGGCCGCGCCGAAAACGGCGACGGATGATCGTAGAATCAGAAAGGCGAACGGCCGGTAAAAGCCGTGATAACTCTTTGAGAGGATATGCCAGACCGGAACGTCCGCGAGATTGCCCGGATCTTGAATAAAAGCCCAGTCGTCAAGGACAAATCCGTTGGCAAACGCGTTGAAGTACGCCATCAGGGTCAGACCGAACAAAATTCTTGCGGGAGGCCATTTGATCCGGTCGAGAATGGTGGGCAACGAACGGCTGATATCAGTCCCCCAGCGTGTAGAACAAGCGTTCGTCCGCGGCCAACTCTTCGGAAATGCGTTCCTTCAGCCGCACCGCGATGTCCCGGTCCAGGCCCGGCGGCGGCAGTTCATTCAGCTTCAATCCGCCCATTTGCAGAAAGGCCATATTCATCTGAATACGGCCGTAAAGTTGTCGCCGGCCGAGAGCCGTATTGATCTGGAATTCGCCGACCAGATCCTGGTAGGTGCCCGCCATGATTTCCTGAAGACGCAGATGGCCTTCGACGGGTTTCATACCGATCAACTCAAAGCGCGCCTCCTCCCGGTTTTTGTCATCCAGCGGTTGCAGAATATGCCGTACGCGGTCGAAACGTTGCAGTTGACGTGGCGATAATTCGTATTCGGCCTGTGACGGCCCCGCGCTGACAAAAAGATAAAGGGCGATCGCCATCAGCGAGGATATAGGTTTCATAGGACTTCCATATTTAGTGTGGATCCTTCCGGCAGGGAATCCGTTTTAATTGGTCCGGAATTATAAATCATATTATAGAAAACGAATAGCTGATGTGCAAGCGCGGAACGCCCGGCCCAACGGGAGCGAACATCCCGCGGGCCATTAAGGGCGTTCCTAGGGGGAGATTTATGGCAGGATGACTTCTTGCAGTTCGAGCGTTTCGCCGTCCAGGTTGCTGGACATCACCAGCCCCACGCCCGGCGCGAAGAATTTGTAATCCAGTACGTCCGGTTCCAGCGGTATAGTTTCCGCCGTTTTCAGCACCTGGTGGTAGGTCACTCCCCGGATTGTCAGGGAACCCAGAATTTCAATATGTTCCGAGATATCTTCGGCGTTCCCGAGCGAGAATTCCTGCCGGTAATATTCTCCCGGAACGGGATGGGCGGTCATGATGATGCCGGGCTTGTCAAATCCGCGGCCGGCCATAAAAGAACCGTCGATCGCGGTTAAGATGCCGTCCGCGTAGTCCTTGACTTCCTCCCCCATGTACCAAACTGTTCCGTACATGTCCTGTGCGAACCAGTCGTCGGTATCCTCGATCAGGGAACGGTTGCCTTCGGCATCGATTTCCCACACACGGTCGCGGACCACAATGCAGTTGATGCCGACGATTTCGATGGTTTCGTTCAAGACCTCCCATTTGGTTTGTTCGATAACAATGCCTGCCTCGTCTTTGACTTCATAATTGTGGGTTGTTCCCGGTACCAGGGGCCAGTATTGGTTCGGGTTAAAGGACTCTTTCCCATCGATGACTGCCTGAAAATCCACGAAGACAGCCGGGTCAAGCTGCGGATCATAGGGGGCCTCTCCCAGCTTTTCGCATGCTAGATCCCTGGCATCGCTTTGCGCCCGGCATAGCTTCAGATTCTCCTCATTGGCATACCGGTTTTCTTCGAGGCATTCCGCCTTAGCGTGCCGGTCGGAGATATTATGGCAATTCGCCACGGCAATCCAAAAGTCGTCACGGGCCTCGTTGCGGCAGGCACGAAAGGCGAAAGTCGTGGTAGCTGAACAGGATGATCTCCTCGGTGAATAGAAGAAATCATCCCGGTCTGCGTCGGCACGGCCTGCTGCGGCGGCCAGGAAAAGTAAGCAGATTGAGAATCCGATCGCGGCGTGGGAAGTTGATGATAATTTGTTTGTTGTTGGTTTCACGTCAGCCTCCTGGAATGTCGGTTGGTTTGTATAAACGGGATGTCTGGATACCCCGGGAAGGTTTGAAACAACGAATATGTCGTGTAACTCTCCTTTCGGGAATCCAACATGACCGTCCGGAATTCTCCTATGCCGCGGCGGATATGGCCATCATCACGAATCCTATGGCGGTAATAATTAATGTTCCCCGAATGGTTAAGAACAGGTAGTGGCGGGCTGTTTCTTGCATGATGATCTCCCTTCTGCCGTATTTAGGTAATAATCCCTAGGTGTTGCCAAAGTACGGATCAATCTTAACAGGGGATTCTGATCGGAAGATTACACGTGGATTACAATTATGTCAGGCAGGATCAGGAGGAATGAGCTGATAGCGGCATGGCCACCGTAAAGGTGGTGCCGTGCCCGGGTTCGCTGGCGACTGAGATGGAGCCGTTCATGGTGCGGAGGATGGAACGGACCCAGCTGAGGCCGAGGCCGCTGCCGTCCGTAGACCGGCTGGTATCGACACGATAAAATTTCTCAAAAATGCGGTCGATATGTTGAGAGGCGATGCCGGGACCGTTGTCCGCGACCCGCAGCTCGGCATGGTTATTGCGACGCACCACTGCCACGGTCACGGCGCCTCCCGGATGGGTGTATTTCAAGGCATTATCCAAAAGATTAGCTACGACGCGCTGCAGGCGTGCGGTATCAGCCCTGACGAATAGATCGTTCTCCGGTTCAGTATAAGACAGAGAAATATTCAAATCCTCGGCGACCGGCATGAACAGCTCGACTCCGGCCGCTACCAGTTCGACCAGATTGACATCCTGGTGTTCGTAACGGCGCAAGCCGGCATCGATTTCGGCGATTTCGAGCATGGTCCCGATCATATGGGTCAGACGATCACATTCCTCGAGTATGGTTTGGTAACCCTCGCGATAGTCTTGTCCCGTCGCAGCGTTCTGCAGTGTCATTTCCGCCAGCCCTCTTATCCGGGTAACGGGCGTGCGCAGGTCATGCGCTATATTGTTCGTCACGTCTTGCAGTTCCCGCATGAGAGCTTCAATCCTGTCGAGCATATTGTTAAACGCCTCAGCGAGTTGATCGATTTCCGCTCCTTCGGAACCGGCAGGAACCCGGTGTGCGAACCCCGCCTTTCCGGTCAGCGAAGCTGCCCGTGTCACCCGGGCCACACCACTCATCGTTCGCCGGGTCAGCCACGCGCCCAGCAAGATACCGCAAACAAGAATGATGAGCATGACGGAGGCAAACACACGGTTAAATTGTCCGATGAGCACCTGATCCTCCTTCAATATTTTTCCGATCTGCAGGAGGTATTGCCCGTTTAAAATCATCCGGGATATCGCTCGCCCCTCGAGAGCGGGTTCCGGGCCTTGAATGTCATGATAGATGATTTGCTGTGTTTGGGCTGCGGCTGCCCATGATTGGAGTGATTCCGGTGACAGGGCGGTCCAATGACTCATATCGGACTCGACAATCGGTCGCAAATGCCGGTCCAACAGGCGGTAAAACACACGCCCCGTTCCCTGCTCCTCGGCATCCTCGCGGATATCATTCACGATTTCTTCAAAGTCATCCTCGAGAATATCGTTGGCGTACTCCTGCGATTCCAAAAACAGGTCCTGGTCGAGAACCTTTTCCAGGTTAGCGGTCAGCAAGGAACGCGTTGATATATAGACTAACGCCAAGGCGAGCCCGAAAAACAACGTAAACCACACCGTCAGGCGGAAGACAACCGTTTGCCAAGGCTTAGTCTTTGTCCTCAATGACATAACCGAACCCCCTAACCGTATGCAAAAGTTTCTTGGCATACGGGCGATCTATTTTACTGCGCAATCTGCTGACACGGGCCTCTATCACATTTGTTCCGGGCTCAAAACTAAAATCCCAGACATTCTCGATAATCATGGTTTTGGAAACGACCCGGCCGCTGTTGCGCATCAGGTATTCCAACAACAGGAACTCTCCCGTCGGTAAAAATATCTCATCGCCCTGGCGGGTAACCTTGCGCTTAAGCGGATCCAGATTCAAATCTCCTACGGTCAGGATCCCGGCGTCTTCACTGCGGGAAGAACGGCGCAGCATCGCCTGAATGCGGGCTAACAATTCGGTAAAGGCAAACGGTTTGACCAGATAGTCATCGCCGCCCTTTTGCAGTCCGGCGACGCGGTCTTCGAGGGAGCTCTTGGCGCTCAGGATAATAACCGGCAGCTTTACCTGCTGACGCCGCAGACGGTCAATCATGCTCAGACCGTCAATGACGGGCAGCATGATATCAACGACCGCCAATTCAAAACTTTCGCTGCTGGCGTAATGCAGACCCTCTTCTCCGTCCTTGGCATGGACCACCTGATAGCCGGCCGTTTTCAAGCCTTGAAGAATAAAGGCCGCTGTTTGTTGATCGTCCTCTACAAGCAGAATACGCATAGTCTCTATATTACACGGAATTTATCAAAAGTATATGCCGTAAACATTACCCCAAGCTTGCATTAAGATTACAATTTGGTAAGTTTCACAATGGCGGGCAATAGTCTGGCGGCAGGCCGCGGCCTGTGAAAAATCGGTAATCGACGGGTGGGTTCAGCAGACCGGTTCCAATTAGTTTTTGTGTCGGAATGTGATGCGGCCTTTGCCCAGGTCGTATGGAGATAGGGCGACGGTGACCTTGTCGCCGGGCAGGATTTTGATGAAAAATTTCCGCAGTTTACCGGCCGGGTATGCGGTGACCGTGTGCCCGGTGGTGTCGATCTCCACCGAGAACTTTGCGTTCGAGAGGGCCTTGGTCACTGTGCCCTCAACTTCAATGGCGTCATCTTTAGACATTACTTGAGTATTCCCCCCTGGCCTGTTTGAGGCCGTTGTCCCGGTCAAAACATCCGGGTTTCCACCTTTTCACGGCGGATGTGAAATGCGCGGAACCCTTTGTGCGAAGGTTCCATTTCAAATTCTACATGATCCCCCTCATGCAGGTCGTCAAAGGGCGTGTTCCACAGGCATGCCTTGTGGAAGTGTGCTTCCTCCCCTGCCGAGGTGAGGATTTTCCCGTGTTCGCTTTCGGGATAAAGCTTGGAGATGGTCCCTACGTGCATCGTTCCCCCTTAGTGAATGAACTCATGATTAATAAAACGTTTACTCCGAGTACACTCAACCTACGTGCGGTGACAAAATCTGGAGCCGGATACCGGCTCTGCTGTCAGGAAACAAATATGGTAGGCGCTCTCGATACTGAAATTCTGGTATCCAAGTGATTAGGGGCATTATAGCGCAGTACACCTCAAAACACAATATATATATGTTGTCCACGAAAAAAACAGCATATATTGTGTCGTGCCAGGGTCAACGCTTAGGCAAGGGGCCGGCGGCGGCGGAACGAAACCGGTATCCGCAGAATGCAATCGCCGGATAGCAGACCAAAACAGTGAGGAAAATGAGGTATATGTTGCTGGTAAAATAGCCGATGACACCGCACAGCAGGGAGATCAAGAGGATCGTGGCCGTCAACCCCGTCCAGTTCGGTATTAATTCCAAAATCATCCGGCAGTGATTGCAGGTCCGCAGCCTTCCCCGTTGCGACAACGCGCGCAGGGACAGGTGCTTTTGGCAGGCAGGACATTTCAAAATGCGGTCTCCCGTTCCTAGATTTTCATGCCTTTCTTGCCGAGCACGAACACCGTCACCGCCAGGAAAATCAACTCAAATAAAACATACGTGATCAGCCCCATGGCAATCCCGGAGGTGAAACCGTACGAATGCAGTCCGACACTGAGCAGGTTGACGCCGAACCACGCCCACATCACAACAATGAGCGTCAGGATCGCACCGACGGCGACACCCAACGGGTGTATGAGTTTGGCCAAGCGCATATGAAAAAGTAAGGCCACCCACAGCACGATCATCAGCGCCCCGTTCTCTTTGGGATCCCAGCCCCAAAAACGTCCCCATGACTGGTCGGCCCATATTCCTCCCAGCGCGGTGCCGAGAAAGGTGGTGGTGAGTCCGAAGCCGAGAATGCCCAGGGTATTATTCAGTGTGGCATTCAGGCGCTTGGTGTTCTTGGAATCAAACAGGGCCTGCAGAACATAAATATGCCCCATGATCCCGCCCACGCAGCATCCGGCATATCCGATGGTGATGGTAATCACGTGTGTGCTCAGCCAGAAATTAGAATCGAGTACGGCCACCAAGACTTTCAGCGTGTCGCCGTCCCCGCCGAACTTAGAGGCGATCGTTAAAAAGATCAGACCGCTGATGCTGGCAATGGTCAGGCCCAGCGAGTTGCGGTTGACCCATTCCAGAATAAATCCGAGAATAACGGCTATCAATCCGACGAAAATGAACGTCTCAAAAAGATTACTGACCGGCGGGCGGGCCATAATCAATATGCGCAGGATTTGCGCGATCAGATGCGGAACGAAACCGGCGACCGTCAGGACCGCTGCCGTCCGCGTCAGCCAAGGCCGGGAAGAAAGCAGGCTGAATAAAAGAAAGAGAAAGGCAAATCCGTAACCCAGCTTCGCCCATAAAAATCCGTTGAAGTCATTGTAAAACAGTTCCAGCCCAAAACGGTCGTACTGCTCCTTCTCCTTCGGTGACAGCCGCTTGCCGACTGAATCCAGATAGGCCTTGGCTGTGATATTGAACTGCAATTGCTCGCCGTTCCAGTAGTACACCGTCATATTGCGGATATGCGTGATCTCGTCGAAGTAAGCCTCCTGGTCCACGTTCAGGCGCATGATGTCCATCGGGCTCAACCAGCTTTCTTCTTCATGCCTGACGGTGGGAATGACGCCGAACGGCGCGTTGCCGTAATGTTCGGTCCAGAAATACATCGCGTTGATCAATCGCGCCACGGTCTTGCCTTCTTCGCTCCATTGCTGCACATCTCCGCCGCGCAGGACCATGGCCGCGGCCTCCAGTTTGTCGGTGACCACAAACAGGTCGTAAAAACTGAACTTGTCCCGGTCCGTGGCCAGTCCCAATTTCTCTTTGATCTCCCCGGACGTCAAATCAAAATCCGGATGCGGAAAGGCATAGGCAAAGGCACCCGAAATTCGGATGTAATAACCAAGATTCGAGTACACACGGAGAATCTCACTCTCTACGGCCGAGAGTTCCTTTTCATCGATGTCTCTGAGGACCTCGGCCAGTTCTTTTATTTTATCGTAACCCGGCTCCAGCTGGCGCCAAGAGTAGCGGCGGCGTTTTTCCGGTTCCACTTTTATTGCCTCGAGGATCTCCGGATTATTGATCAGAAAGATCTGGTCACGGTAGGTCGTCCGCGGCGCGAAAATAAAGCGGGCGAACCACTCCAGTGCGCTTTCCTTACCGTAGGAACGCCGTCCCGACAAACGCAACAGGAAGCTCTTGGCAAAGGTTTCCATCGGCTTGATACGGCCTTCGTTCAACACGGGAATACGGGCAAAGGCTTCAAGGTCATTGACCTTGGTCGGCTTCAGCGTATCCAACGGACAAATGTTCTGGGCAGCGGCGATTCGGGAAGTGAGCAGTAAAGCCAGGAAGGTCAGAAGCAGAAATCCGTTGCCGAGATGTCTGGGTTTATTTCGCATGCTGCGCTCCCTGCCGTTGACGTTTGCGGGTGTTAACGGCGGCCATGGCAAAGTGAATGACCAAACCGGCAAACGTCACAAAGGTTGAAATGTAGGGAAGGACACGTCCGTGATTCCGGACCACGGCCAGAGTCGAACTTTCATTGCGAAACTGGTCGACCGAAAATGATGACTGATAAAAGGTGTACTCCCGGTGCCGCAACGGATTGTTCATGGTGATCGGCTTCTCCCGCCACTGCCCCCCGGTCTCGACGGCAACCTTGCTTTTGAAGCTGCGTGCCGTTTGCGTCCCGGGATGCTCCTCCTTGATGAATTCCACCAGCTTGAGGGTAAACGGCATCGGATACCGTTTCAAGCGCAGGCTCAAATGATACGTCTTCCCCCCGGCCTCGATCGGGGTTGGAATCCTTTCGGCGCCGTAGAGCATCACGTGTGAACTGCCCTCGGGGGTCGTGACTTCCAGGATAATCCCCGGGGTATTGCGTTCCGGTTCCTTTTCCAGTTTTACTGCCTCAATTTTTTGCACACCCGAGGCATTCAGATAGCGGCTGTCTCCGTCATTGACCGCATAGGCGTTGGCGTTGCGGTGGTACTCAAGTAACTTGATAATGATACCGCTGTCCTCCAGCGGCAGCGGCTGGTTGATCCTCAAACGGGCGACATCGACACCGGTTACTGAGCGGAGCACTTTTCCGTCGGTCCGTTCGGGCGGCGCTTCCCAGATTGCCAGCTCCCAATCATGAAAAGCCGATGAAACATTCGTGGCCTGGCCTTCCTTCAGCGTGACATGGCTTTCTTCCGCCGTGTTCAGGATCACGTAGCCTGAAACGAAAAACATCAGCAGGCCGATATGAATGACAAGGATACCCAGATTCTTCCAGCTGTAGACAAAGCGGATCAGCATAACCGCTAAAACGTTGATAAACAGCATCCACATCACCAGCTGCCCGCCCGGAAACGGAATGAAGCCCAGCACCAGGAAATAAAAGGAATGAAAGAATCTTTCCTGGGCCAGATACAGTCCGCTCTGGACCTGGGCGATGGTTCCCCACAGAGTGAGCAGGAAAAGCAGAAAAATTCCCAGACAGGTGATTTTCAGCGAAGCCAGGGCTTGAAGAAATTTGATTTTGCGCAGCTGTTGTCGGAACTTCGAGGTCATTATTTTTCCGCTATTGAAAAGATCAGGTTGCGAAAGTCGGGCAGCCGGGCGCTGATGGCCGCCTTGCCTCCTGTCATCTTGATGAATATCTGTGACCGGCCGCGGTCGATGATCGCGGCGATCATGCTGGGCGCGTCGGCCGGTGCGTCCGACTGCAGGGTGGTCAGGTCGACCAGCGTTAGACTCAGCCCGGAGGCGGTCGTGAGCTGTTCCTGTTTCGCCAGAAAACGCTGCAGCTCAGCGTCGTTGACTGATATGTCGACTTGCCTTAGCCAACGGCCGACATTGGCCTGAAGACCGCCCGCGTTTCCGCCGAGGCTGATGATCGAGGTTTCGGTAGGCCCCGCACCGCCGGTGGTGGCGAATGTCGCGAGCCGTAAACCGCTTCCCTTCTGTTCCGACCAGCCGGCTGGAGTCTGCCAGACTAACGGGGAACGGTCGACCGAACGTTCCAGTTCGGGCGTGACCGGCATCGTGCTCATGCTCATATCGGCTCCTGAGTCCGTCGATGACCGTGCCTGTAGTCCGGCATGAATGTCATCATCCGGCATGGTGCGGCCGGCCAGGCCCGCGTGGATATCGTCCTGGGGCATGTCGCTGGATCCCATGAGGCCGGAATGAATGGCATCCTGCGGCATTTTATTCGGATCCAGTCCGGCATGGATGGCGTCCTGGGGCATGGACCTGTCCCCGGAGCGCATGGCATGCGGGGGCATCTGCGAACGGTCGGATTCGATAAAGATCTCTTCGTAGTGCCGCGTTAGGGATGGCTGGCCGCATCCGGATAGAAAAAGGACAGCGACCACCGCAATATTTCGTCGAAAATTAGTCATGGAATTTCAATCAGTTGCCGGTGTGACAGTCCGTACAGCTCATGTCTTCCCACAGTCCGTCGTCTTCAAACGGATGAGTAAAGCCGAGCCCCCGGGTATCCCGCTCAAGATTGTTGGGCGGTCCCTGCTCTATTATGGAGTGACAGACGGTACAATCTTTGGTGATGACCGCTCCGTCACTGCTGGTGTGCTCTCCGTCGTGGCAGCGGAAACATCCGGGCGCCACGAGATGGCCGATATTGTCCGGGTAGGCATCCCACCGGGCTTTCATTTCAGGGAACATGCTATTCTGGAACATTTTTTGCACAGTTGCAACAGCTTTCTTGACCTGCGGCTCCCGGGCAGCAAAGTCATCTCCCAATTCCTCGCGGTAATGGGCCGTCAGCTCTGTGCCGATCGTCTCCAGGGCCTCTTTCTCGTTCCTATACTCCTTGGAGAGCAGTTCCATAGCCTTGCTCTTGATGCCCGGCAATTCGGGATCGATCTGATTAGAGGCCATGGCCTGATTGAGCAGACGGCTGGGATAGGGATAGCGGTGTGTGGGCCGGTTATGGCAATCCATACAATCCATTTTGTGAATAATTTCCGCGGGAGGCGGCGTATCCTTCCATTTGGAATCTTCAGAGACGTACACGGTCTCCTTTCCGTCCTTGTCCACGCTCTTGACCCAAGTAACTTTTTGCAGACGTTCGTCTTCCGCAGCAAAATAAATATCATTGTCGATATACATGTGCTTGTGAATCCCGCCGCCTTTATCCGGAGTGCTGCCGACGTGAACCAGCATCCGCAGTAGCCAGCGCGGGTGTTCGCTCTCGTAAGCCGTAAAATAAGTCTTGTTCATCTCGACGGAGGTGTAGGATTTGCCCGGCCAATGGCAGCGTTCACAGGTCTCTTCAGCCGGGCGCAGATTATGAACAGGGGTTGCTATCGGCCGGGAATAGTCACCTTTGATCGTATGGTAGACCTGCCGAATCCCCGAGATTTTGGCGCGGACATACCACTCCGCCCCTTCTCCGATGTGGCACTCCACACACTTGACTCTGGCATGCGGCGAATTGATGTAGGTGGTGTGTTCGGGCTTCATGACATCGTGGCACATTAGGCCGCAAAAGGCTACCGATTCGGTGTACTGATAGGCCTTGTATGTACCGATGGCGGTCATGATCAGCAGGATACCAGTACCGAGCACAAAAACGAAGATCGCGTTACGGTGCGACGGAATGCTCGGGTCTATCTTGATCGGACCCGGTTTGGCGGCTGATTTTCCCTTCCGGACGGACCGGCGTTTCATAAACGCACCGACCGGAATCAGGATCAGGCCCAAAATCAGGAAAACAGGCAGGATCGCGTAGGTCAGAATCCCCAGATAGAGATTCTGACCGTGCGAGAAGAATTCAAAGGCGAACATCAACAACTCGACGATAAAAAAGAATATCGCTATCAGAACGCCGATATAGGTCGTCCAGTTGTAGAAGTAGAGCGAAAACTTCTGTTTGGGTGGTGGTACGTCCGCCGGTTCCTTACTCAAATATTAATCTCCTGCGTCTTACTACCAGTGGTAATTAAAATCAAGCCAGGCCACATGCGCGATATAATTCCCGAACTCCGATACGGAGGTCGTGTCGTAATGATAGTACGCATAGTGCGGCTCGACCGACCAGTTTTTGTCGCGAGGAGCATAACTCATCGTGACTTCCGCCGTGTAGTAATCGTTGGACGCGGCCAGCGGTAGAGCGGAACTGGTGAAGTCGTTGAAGTTGTCGGTAAACGTCTTGGCCACCGCCGCCGTTATCGACCACTCGTCCGTGGGGACATAGCTGGTGCTCACCAGCAGGCTTTGTAAGTCCGCGCTGAAACCGGGCAACATCGCCGGATTGGAACTCGAGGCGGCCGGCGTGGTCGTATTGGCGTCCTGGTAGGTATAGGAGCCGTTAACAAATAATTCCTTCATCACCTGAACGAAAATATCATAGGTGAAGGTGTGCGACCGGAAACGGGTCTCAACCGTGTCCGACAAGCCCTGTACACGGGTCTTGTACTTTTTTCCGTTGAACTGGTAGCGTATCGAACTTTGCAACCAATCTAAAGGCTTCCAGGTCAGCTTGGTCGTCAGTTCATCACCGATTACCTGCAATGAGTCGACAAAGGCTGAATTGATCGCGCCGGATGTATCTACCTCATCGTCATAGTCATTATTTTCGTACTTGCGCCGTGCCTGGAAGGTGATGTTATAAAACCGGGAAGGTATAATCCGTGTACCCAGGGTATATTGGGCCTTCTTGGTCTTGGTCTCCGTGACCCGCTGCCAGTTGAACAGGTAGTCGGAATCGCGCTGGATCTCATTGAGGTCGTTGTTCATTTCCGTCAATTCGATATCCCCGTAGATCGAGGCCTTCTCGATGCCCGTGTACTGAACGGCGAAGTTCTGGCCGAATTGCCAGAGTTTTTCGCGGGACTGGCTGTAATCGGTTTCGTCAATAATTCCGTCGGGTGTAGCAGGAGAGTCATCTGAAGGATAGATTGATTCGCCCTTACGCTTCATTAGCTGATTTCTGGACTTAACGGTAAAGCGCAGTGTTTTACTCAATTCGTACATATAGTGCCCAACAACGGTGTGACTGTCTACTTCATTATATGCCTGGGCATTTACGATTTGATGTGCAAAACTGAAGTTTGTGGGAACGCCGAACTCATCGGACTCTACAATATTCTCAAGTTCCTCGTTTTCGAGGCTGGCGTAACGGTACGCCAAATTGAGGTAGGACGTGTCCTCTTCCCCGAACCAGCGGTTGCCTTGGAATGTGGTAGTGAAGATATCACTCTCAGGCTTCTGGTTTTGTGCTCTCTGTTTGCGCTGCGAGGGTGTCGCCGCAGTCGAGAGCCAGCGTTCGTATCGGGTATTGTCTGAATCGGTTCGCTCGTAAGTATGCTCTGCACTGACATCGAATCCGGCGATTTCGGTTCCTCCGCGGACGCCGAAGATATCGACCTTTTCATCAATGCTTTGATAGGTCGGAGTTATTTCTCTGGCCACGGCGCCCTCACGGGCCTCCGCCCAATTCAACCGTGACTTATCTCCGTCTTTCATATGGTGCTCATACCAAACGAGCAAAGTAAACTGATCTCCGATCTCCGGAGCGAAAGAGAAAAACAGTGACTGGATATCCAATTCCAGATCGCGGTTCAAATCGCTACTTTGCAGTGTGGAAAATGGATAAAAGAATCCGCCAGAGTCATCGTAATACTTACGGAAACTTTCATAAACAAACTGAAAGGTCCCGATGCCGGGATTGGAATACTTAACATTAGCTTCATGATCGTTGTCATCCGGCAGACTGTGCCCCTCAAAGGTGAGCATGCTGTCGTCTTCATACTCCTTGCTGAAGAAGAGGTCTTTGATCCCTCCGGAGTAACCTTCGTCCATCCAGTGATGGGCGCGGAATTTCTTTTCGTCGCCCTTTACCTCCACGTTTTTGGCCGGAGTAACAGTTATGGAAAACTCTTCGCCGTCCGCCGCCTCCACCGGTGAATTCGGCAATACTGCGGCCCAGCCGATCAGTCCGAACAATAAGAGGAATGAAAATTTTCTCATGATGAGCTCCTTCTACTAGTATCGTAAGTGGTCATCAAAATTTGAACCGTGGACAGCCGTATGACAGCCTCCACTGAAGCACGTTCCCCGCGTCAGGCGGCCGCTGTGATTGGAATCCCCGATACTCGGAAAGTTCATTTGGGTGTGGCAGCGCAAGCAAAGGTTGTTATCACGGACTTTCAACATCTTATCGTGAATCGAACCGTGTACCTTGTGGCACGTGGTGCAGCCTTCACCGACGGCTTCGTGCTCAAAGACGAAGGGACCGCGCTGCTCCTTGTGACATTGAAAACACTTACCGTTGACTCCGTCGAGTGAGGTGCTTGTCCAGGGCTGAGCGTCCGTGCCGTGAGAATTATGGCAGTCGGCACAGGCCATCTTCCCTTCCATAACCGGATGGCGGAACGGCAGGCGAAATTCGGCCTGCTTGTCAAGGTGACATGAAAAACAGAGCTCCGGATTGCGGCGCGGGTTGAAGATATTGTCTTTCCCGCCCCCTTCTTCGACGTGAACGCTGCCGGGCCCGTGGCACATCTCGCAGCCCTGCGGCTCCCCGCTGTCGTCTTCAAAACTGATACGGGAGTGCGTCGACAGTTTGAATTCCCGTTCCTGGTCCTCATGGCAGGCAACACACATATCGCTGCCGACGTATTCCGCTCCTTCCACTTCGCTGAAGAGCTTTTGCAACGAGGCCGCCTCAACGGCCGTCGAGGTCAGCGTGAGCGTTCCCAGTAAGCCGGCAACAGCGCACAACTGTATGAGGATGGGTTTAAATTGGCTCATAAGGCGGCTCCTTTCGATGTTTCTCCTATACGATATTTATTCTCCTGATGCCTCTTGGGAGGCATTCAGGGCGTATTCCGGTGTCTTATCGGCCAGCATAGTCTTAACTTCCTCGGTCGCGGCCGCGGTTTCGGTGACCATCTCCTGCGTCTGAGAAACCATATCCTTGGTTTCTTCGACTAAACCACGTGTTTCTTCGACCAGTCGGGCCGTTTCAGCTGTTGTATTTCCGACATCCTCCGCCGGTGTGAGTGACGACATATCTTCTCCGGCCTCAGCGGCGGCTTCGAAATCTTCATGGCTGCCGACTTCGCGGATTATTTCTTCGGTCAATGCCTCGCCATTCATTAACTCCTGTAACTTTTGTCCATAAGCATTAAGGTCATGTTTGCCGTCATCTTTCTTCGGCTTTTCATCCACATGGCAGTAGTTACATTTCGGTTTGTAGTCCGGATAGACTTCCCGGTAGACCTTTAGCTGCTTAACATTGGCCTGCGCCACGGGTACGACAGCGGCAAAAATGAACAGGACGGCGAAGGCTATCGATAGATTCTTCATGGTATCTCCTTTATAGGGAAAGCACGGCTTTCCGCTGTTGACTGTCATATTCTTTGTTGTTCAAATACTGAGAACGCGTCGAAAGCTTGCGATAAAACTCCCGAATTTTAGCGGTAATAATCTTCTCCACTTCATAGGCGGCGGCCAGCCTTTTACGGACGTTATAGGCCACGACCCGGTCCAATTCGTCAACACCGACCAGCGTCACGCCGGGAATCTCTCCGGCCGCTGGATCAATGTTGCGCGGAACGGATAAATCAATCAGGAGCACCCCTTTGTCACGTTGACGGCATGCCGCCTGCACAGCATCCCTGTCAATGAGGTAATATGGCGCGCTCGAAGAGCAAATACAGATATCCACACGGGGCAGGGTCTGAGTCAGGTCCTTCAAAGGCAGGGTCTCCGCGCCGAAGGTTTCCGCCAGCTGCTCCCCTTTGCTGCGGGTACGGTTCATGACGTAAACTTTTTCGGCACCCTTGCGTTTGAGATCGCCGATCGCCAGGCGGCTCATTTTACCGGCGCCGATAATCAACACGGAACTTTGACTGAGGTCAGGAACGGTTTTTCGGATTAATTCGACAGCCGCCCAGCTGACGGAGACGCCTCCGCGACCGATTTCGGTTTGGTTGCGGGCGAGTTTTCCGGTCCGGATCGTGAGATTAAATAATATATTCAGAAAGGGGCCCGTCATCCGGTGTGTGCGGGCAAGCTCGATCGCGGCCTTGACCTGTCCCAAGATTTCCTTCTCCCCGATAATCAGGGAGTCAAGACCGGCTGCGACCCGGAGCAAATGGCGGATGGCTTTTTCACCGGTATAGGCATAAAAACAATTCAAATCGGCCTCGGAATCCCCGATGCCCTTGGCTTGGCAAAGCAATTCCAGCAGGAGGTGCGGTTCGTTCACGGTGAGCACGGCGTAGATTTCCGTGCGGTTGCAGGTAGAAATGATGATGGCTTCGCTGACGTTCGGGCAGGCCCTAAACTTCCCTAAGAGCATGTCTTTGTCAGCTGGATGAAGATAATATTTTTCTCGGATATCCACCGGACAGGTCCGGTGGCTGATCCCCATGCATATGACGTACATGGTGTTCTCCCCCGATTTGGTTAACTTAGGCTTCATTATAGGCAAGAAAATGCTATAATTAAAATTATATTTTCTTAAATTAATGATTATATTTTCTAATAGCAAGGAACGGTCATGGTCAACATTCATTTTCTCAAGACATTCATCAGCCTGGCGCGGACCCGCTCTTTTCAGGCCGCCGCCCGGGAGAACTCCGTCACCCAGTCCGCGGTTTCCCAGCAGATCCGGACCCTCGAATCCCGCGTCATGAAACCGCTGATCCTTCGCGCCGCAAAGAAACTGGAGTTAACTCCGGAAGGGATCATTTTTTTGGAGTATGCCGAGAATATCGTTAATCAATATGAAGAAGCCGTCCATAAACTCGCCCGCAGCACCGAAGAACGTAGTGGGACGGTCCGGTTGTCCACGATCTACAGTGTGGGTTTGTATCGCCTGCAACCGGTCATCAAGAAATTTCTGCGCAAGTACCGGAATATCAACGTGCATCTCGAATATCATCATAACGATATCATTTACCAGCGCGTGCGTGAGAATGTGGATGACTTTGGATTAGTCGCCTTTCCGCATGCCGCGGGGAGAATTGAGTCTCATGATTGGGCTATGGATGAACTGGTCCTAATACAGAACGTCCAGCGGCCGCAATTCACGGAGAAAACCGTATCCGCGGACAAACTGGAACAAGTCCCGTACGTGGCGCTCTCCTCGACGACGCCGACCGGAAAGGAAATCAACAAACGCTTGCGTGAGCTTAATGTCAGTGTCAATCCGGTGGCGGATTTTGAGAATGTGGAGACGCTTAAGAGCGCGGTTCATGTAGGGATGGGATGTGCTATTGTACCGAAGAATATTTTGAAAAGTGAAACCAAGTCGGGGGCCTTTGAAATAATCAAGCTGCGTCAATTCGAAGGCTCGCGCCCCATCGGGATCATTACCGCGAAGGATCGCCCCGGATTACCGGCGCGGCGCCTGTTTCTTGAATCCGTCTTGCAACAGGTTTCGTGACAACACTTCCCTAGGGTTCGCGGCTGCTCTACGGGCCAGGCGGGTCCGGAATTCGCTTCATGAAATTTACGAAACGCGCTTCCACGGCCTGGATGTCCTGACCGAAATATTTTTCAATGGCGGTCCGCCATTCCCTCTTTCGCAAGGAACCGTAAAAATTCCAAAAGGGACCTTCCCCGTATTCCTGCACGGCGAAGGCCGCGAAGGCGGCGGCCAAATTACCTTCCTCATCGCTGCTGTAATGATCGAGAAAAATCTGCTCAAGCCGCCACGTCGCCGGGGCCGCGCGTTTGCCCAATTGAACCAGCGGCACCTGAACCACACCGCCGCCGGCCCGTACCGATCTGACTTCATGCATCCGGCAGACGCCTTCCTCGAAACGCAGCGGGGCGTGCGGATTCAGCCGTTGGAGAAAGATGTGCAGGAACTCATGCATCGAGGTCAGCCGGAATTCCCGGTCATACCGGAAATGCACTTCACGCGCCGCGGCACGGGCATAGCCCAGCTTGTCGAGATGCTCGTGCAGATACACCTTCACTTTTCCCTCAAGGCGAACCTGCGGCAGCAAGCGTTCCGCGGCCTGAATGGAATCTTCGTACTCGGCCACAGCCTCTGCCAGATTCTGCTCCGCGAAGGAATCCTTTTTGTAATGAATGATCAGCCGGTCGGTTTCGACGCTTTGCCATCCGCCGCTCCCGCAACCGCATAACAGCAACACGCCGAGCGGAAACAGCAGCAGGCGCACGCGAGAGCGGATCATGGTTGGGGAGTTTTTGGGGGTATGGCAAACCAAAAGCGTTGATAATTCGGGAAGGTCAAAGTTCCGCGCAGGTCCGGCGCATCCCTGAAGATGCACAGGTCGTAATTGTACTCTTTCTTATCCGTGACGCGGATCAATTGGCACGGTTTTAAGGCCATCGGTTTCATCTTTTCGTACTCGACAATGACCGCCTCCGCGAAGATGCGTTCGATATCCGCATCCATCAGCAAGCGGGCCTCGAAAGGAATGAAGACTTCAGCCACGGAACCCGGTTTAAGATAATCGGCGAACGGCCGTCCCAGTTCTTCCTGCTGTTCGGGATAGCCGTCGTCTTTACCCTGACGTTTGACCTTCTTTCCGCTCAAGATCTGTAAAAAGGCGTTTTCCATTTCCGCCTCAGTTTGGCGCATAATCGGCAACTCGGCCGCGTGCAGGTGGTCAACGGCAACGGTGAGGCCGCCCAATACGTAAAAGACGATTAAGAACGAACGGGTAAGACGGATGGTCGGCATGGTTTACTCCCTCATGAGTTGCTGTATCAACCGTTCTATAGCGAACCAGTCGAAACTGCCGAACCGCTGAAAACGGATACGGCCTTCTTTATCAATGATGACAATTTCCGGGGTTCCCCGGATTCCGTAGGCTTGCATGGTTAATGGGGTCGGATCTCCCGGCGCGTGACGGTCGACCGCAACCGGATGCCGTATCTTTTTCTCCGCGACGAACTGAAGTAACCGCTGCGGTGTTTGGACTTCATGTCCCTCAAACACCGAGTGAATACTGACCAAGGCGATTTCCGGATTGCCGCGAAACATCTTTTCCCACTTGATCATCAAGGGAATGGAGAATCGATTGCATCCAGGACACCATAATTGAAAAAACTCGACAACGACGACCTTCCCCCGTAATTGTTCTAACGTGATCGGCTCGGTATTAATCCAGCCGCTGACTTGCCATTGGGGAGCGGCCTCCATACCAGAATTGTCCCCGGCAACCGCGGATGGCACCATCAGCGCGAGGGTCAAAAACGGGATCAGGCAAAAATATCGAAATGCGGACATAAGGATATTATGCCATGCCGACAGCCCTGCGGCTACCGGCTGCTCATCGTTTGCAATATCACTGCGTTGACTGAATTCAGATATGTGTTGAGCTGCGCCGGCAGTGCGGTTCCCCCGTCTTGATTTATGGTGATGGACTTTACCGGGCGGCTGTTGACGATGAACGTCCACTTGACCGCCGTCACGGGATCCCGTGCCGGGTCAACCAACTGCTCCGGAAATCCCTTGAGCATATCCATTTCCAACAGGGAACGGAAGTACTCTTGGTTGACCAGGCTGAACTCGAATTTACGCAGCGGTTCGAGCACTTGCGCGGCGCACTCGGGCTTGGCCGGATTCGCGACGATCTCCACCGTCATGGGGCCTTTATCGGAAATCGTCACGACTTGCCGGTTATGGCAGGGGCCCGGTCCCGGTTTGGAACGGATAACGCTGTAGGTCCCGACATTGCTTCCCAACGTATTTGCCCACTGCTTGTAACAGTTTTGAACTTCCGGCATATCATCATGGATTTTACCCTTTTTCGAGCGGACCGCCTCCAGGCAACCCTCCAGGGTCAACCGGGCCGCCGGCACGGGATTGGCCGGCGGGGGCGTATTCACCGCCTCGGGAGCCGTTGTAACGCCTGTTTCCTGAACCGGCCAGGAAATCTCCTCTCCCGCGTCGGCCGCCGACCGCATAAAACCGGTCACGCCGCACACAAGAGCCAGGATTATCAGGATATTGCGGAAATGGGCTTGTTGGGACATATCTGCTTCCTTAGGATAGGGATTAAAATGACGTCTGGCCCGCGGGCCATGTTCTGAATGATTGTAACGCAAGGCGGTAGACTTGGCAACGGTGGGATTGAAGGATTCTCGTCAGGACCCGGGCCTCAGCCGACACGCGCTGCGTCGAAAGGATCAGGGCGCATCTCCTCAGAAGGAGGTCAAAAAGAGAAAGATCATGCAGGCCACGATATGAGGTGTCGGATCAAATAAATGCAGTTTCGACATGGTCTCTCCTTAGCAGGTCGCCGACGCTGGGATGCGCCGGTGATTTAATTTTCACATTTAACTTTTAGATCAAACCTGAGAAATGGGGAAAAATCCCGTGGATCGGAACGGCTCGTGCTATCCAACAAGTATAGCCTGTGGATCCACGATTTGCCAATTTTTGGGAGAATTAAGGTCGGATCCCGGTTTTCCGGGTCTCAAAACGCCGGTTTCTTACTGTTGCAGATCGGATTCGCTGAGTTCCTCGCCGCGAATCTGGGCCGTCATAAACGACACCAGGGTCCCGTTGGACTTGCCCAAGGCGTCTTCGGCAGCGTTCCGGTAGGCGTCCGGGTCGGCCTCCACTTCCACGCTGGTGGTGGATGTCCGGTTACCGATTTTACCGCCCAAGACCGAGCCGACTAGGGCGACGCCGTCGCTGACCTTGTCCATGGCGGTCGTGGCATCGGCCACGGATCCGAGCGGGATCTCGGAACCGATCGGCTGCTGGATTTGAAAGATGACCGGCCCTTTTTCAGTGATGGCGGCGATTTCACCGAACACATTGATCCCCTGCCCCACGCTGACGTCGGATTTGTCTTTGAGGATGTTGAACTTCTTCTCGTTGCGCGACATGGTCACAAAATTGACCGTATAATCCGCTTTGAGCATCACGGCATCGACGTCACGCGCCAGCATCAGCGCCTTGACCGCCACGGCCCCCGGAAAAAACCGGCCGCCCGGCGTGAATTGGGCGTGATCCTTCTTGATAATCGGGTACTTCGACTTCTCCTGCAATGATTGATAGTCGGGATTGGCATCGAGGATACCGACATCGACGACTTCGTACCCCTGCTCACGCAGGCGGTCGAGCAGGTCGGCGTACATGGCGTCGGTAATCTTCTGCATGGTGGCTTCGTCCACACCGGTCAACCGGGATTTGACCTTGGTCTTGGAGGTGGTGACGCCGCCGACCGCATTTAGGTACTTGCCGCCCGTGGCAAAGGTGACCCGGAAATACGGGACAATCACCTTGTTATTTTCCGGAATATGTTTAACCTTGCCCACAACATTCAGGTCATCCAGCGTTGTGGTCCAGAAATACCGCTTGGTCTTTATTTTATTGGCCTTCTGGACTTCATCCTCGATGATGTCGGTGCGCGCCGAAGCGATGCCTGCCGTCATCAAGGTTATCAGGAACACTGCCAACAATTTTCTCACGACGGATCTCCTTTCCCGGGATTACTATTTCCCCTTGCGTAACGTCTTGGCCGCTTCCATCTGTGTGTGCAGAGGCATGCGGTAGGCCCCTTCGTGGACCTGCCGGACATCCTCAACCGTATAGAAGGCCTGCGGATTGTATTCATCAATTAAGCGGACCACCTGGTTGATGAGTCGCCGCTTGATAATCAGAAATATGACATGCACATCGCCTGTCGATCCTTTGGCCGGCACGCAGGTGTAGCGGTACTCTTCCTTTTTCAGCCGCTCGATCAGATCGTGGGCCTCCACGCGGGTGACGATCCGGATCATGACCGAACCGAGCGCCAGCTTCTCCTCGATCGTCATACCCACAAAGTTACCCGCGGCAAATCCGCCGGCATAGGCAAAGTAACAGGCGAAGCTGTTGAGATTCTGAAAGACCTGTCCGATGGCGAGCAGCCAGACCATCAGTTCACAAAAACCGAGAACCACGGTGAGCAGCTTATATCCGCGCGACAGCGTCAACAGACGGATCGTCCCGATGCTCACGTCACACACACGGGCCAGAAAGATCAGGACCGGAAGCAATCCGTAGGTGTAGAGTTCCGAGTTGAAAAAGGCGGTATCCATGCGGTTTTATATCTGTCCGGGAAGGCGGTTAAGGCGTCTCGGGTGCGGCGGGCGGCGGGGATGCCGGTGGCGATTCCCCTTTGTTCTCCTGGCACCAGTCGACCACGGCCTGGTGGAGGGCCTTGAAATGGCTGCCGGAAAAGTACAGTCCCCACGTCGAGTGTTCGAAATATTCGAAGGTCTTGGTATTGACGAAGATCGTCCCCATCATGGCATTGAGCGAGAATTGGGCCTCGGCCACGGCCTTGCCCTCGTTCTGCTTGAGTTCATCGAAAACTTCGTTGTCGCACCGGACCACCCAGCAGATCTCCAATTCCTTCCACAAGACCGCATTGCCGTACTTGTTGAGCAACCCCTTGCGGACTTTGGAAAAAAAGGCCTTGGCTGCCGCGTTGGAGCGGACCACGCCCGGAGGTGTCAGGACGGCGCACAAATTACGGACCTTAAGCGGCGGCGGATTCTCGACGAAGGCGATATAGTCGACACCGTCGTGGATAATATCTTCGGATACAACGTAACCGAATTTCTGCAGGCCTTCGGTAATGTGGTCAAAAAGGGTCATGAGCGTGTTGTCCTCGGAGAATCCATCCGCGATCCTTTAGAGCCTAACAGATTCCGTCGGCGAAATAAACACATTTCCCAAATAATCGCGCGGAAGTCTGCCGGAGCGGTCACAGGATCCTGACGATGTGCCGGACCAGGATCGCGATGAAGATCAGCGATCCCAGCAGCGAGCAGACGAACACGGCGGCGGCCAGCGTGTCTTTGGAATATTTGACCAGAGGATGGAATTTGTGCTCACAGGTATAATCCAAAACCTTCTCCACCGATGTATTGAACAACTCAAAGATAACCACCTGCGTCCACATAATGATAACCACCAGCGACTCGATAAATCCCGCCCCCATCGCCAGGGTGATGCCGATCAGAATGAGCGCAGATATCACGGCCCGGCGGACACTCGCTTCCTGGACAAATGCGTAGCCGAAGCCCTTCATGGCCACAGAGAAACTTTCCTTCCAGTTGAGGTTCTTGATCGGATCATTGGAAGTCTTCATCATCCCGCTCACCCTTTTTTCTCTAGGCTTTGCGCCTGGATCGCCATGCCGAGTACGGTCAGTGCGACAAAGGCGATGGCCTGGGTTTCGATGCCCCAGTACAGGTACGGGCGGACCACAATGGCGGCCCCGAGCAGCGACGATAAAAAGATCAGCGCCCAGTCGAGGAACATCAGACCGATGACTCCGCCTATCATCCCGCCGATCAGGGCCGGAACCTCCCAGCCGGACGCCAGGACCAGCATCCGCATGCACACGTCCATGGCGATCAGTGCGCCGGTGAGAAAACCCGCGACCACCACCGCCGCCTTTTGCAGCACCACCGCCAGGACCATGCCGAGCACCCCGGCTACAGCGGCGACGATCATCAGGGTAATGAAATCCTCGCCGATCATGGTCTGCGACGCGACCTCGTAGCCCGCCAGAAATCCGGCGACCCCGACGAAAAACCAGAACAGGTTACGGCCGAAGAACACCAGCGTTCCCCCGAAGATCAGCGAGGCAATGGCATGATCGGTAAACATGGTCCCCTCCTGTTGGGCGTCTACTCGTCTTTAAGAGGTTCAATCGAGATCACCGCGAATGTCTCATTGTCAGTGTCATGCACGGTGATGTCAAAATCGAAGGCCTGGATCAGGTCCATCCCTTCCATGACCTGATTGTGAAACACGTGTTGGAAACTGATACCGACCCCGGACCAGATGCACTGGGCGTTTTCCGGGCACGGATCATTGTGAAACTTCTGGAGGGTCAGGCGGTAGCCGCTGTCCTGCAGTTCCACACAGTCGGTTTCGCCCATCCGGATCTGTTGCCCCGCCTCCACCTGGACGCAGGCGGCATGAGCGCTGCGCGGGGTGAACCCGTGGGTCATCAGGGTCAGCTGGCAAAATACGGCCAGCAGGATCGGTACGGTCATGGTTAATTGATGAAAGGCATATTCACAACGGTTAAAGCGCATCAGAATCCCCAGTTTTTGATGTCATCCCGGCCGGCCTTGCGGTCCGCGCCGAGCGAAGCCAAATCATAGCCTCCTGTATTTTTGATCCCCGGGTAAACGTAGACGTATGGGGATCCCCACGGATCCAGGACCGCCTCCGGGCGGTTGACATACGGACCGTTCCAGCTCTTGCCTGAACCGGGCCCCCCGGCGGGAGGTTTGACCAGCGCGTCCAGACCTTGCCAGGTCGAGGGAAAGTCTCCGTTGTCCCGGCGAAAAGACTCCAGGGCCGCGGGCAATCCGCTGCGGATATCGCCCTCGGCCCATTTTACCTTAACCGGGTCCGCGGGGGACAGCATTTTCGGGACAATCACGGAGGCCACCGATCCGATGACAATCACCAGTAGCATCAAATCGATATCGATCAAATGCCGCGGGACCTTCATGTCGCCGGGTTCGTGACGGCCTTTTGCGCCGCCTCCAGCCATGTCTTGTGCTCACGGCGGTAAAATGGCGGGGAGATCTTGCACTTCTGGATGATATCCCTGAAGATCTTGTCCGCCTCTTCGTCACGTCCGATTTCCTTGAGCAACAGCGCGTAACGGCAGCGCGCCTCCTCACCCAGGGCGTACTCCATCAATTTTTCGTACTCGCGCAGCGCGCCGTCGGTATCGCCCAGCCGCTGCAGGCTGAGGGTATACAGCAGATGCACGCGCTGGTTTTCATACTTGCCGAGCGAGTTTTTGGCGTCTTTCAGCAATTCCCTGGTCTGCTCATAGTCTTTCTTGGAGAAGTGCGCCAGCGCGAGTTTTTCCACGAGCTCCGGGTCGTCCCCCTGCGGTTTGTGGCGGTACGGTTCCATGACCGCGATGGCCTCGTCGAACTGCTTGCGGCCGATGTACGCGTCGCCCAGGGAGATGCGGTTTTCCAGCGTGTCGGAGATCTCCAGCTGTTCCTTGAGCTTGTTGATTTTATGCTGTGGCGCGATCGCGTCGGTCGCGCCCGAGGCCGCGCGGTTGGCGGCCGGCTGCAATTCCGGCATGACCTCGATAAAAAAATACACCGCGCAGCCGATCAGCGAGAAAAACAGGATGATCCAGATCCAAAAATACCGCCCCGTCTTGTACGCGTGTACGGCGCAGATGATTTGGATGATGACGGAGAGGGATAGAGGTATGTACATATTAAGTTGATACTTACTCAGGTCAATGGTTTTCCGGATTGCTCAGGGGGTATCGGCGGATCGGCACAAATTGCGGTCGAGACTTCATCGGAATTTAGATTTTCGTCATTCTCTATAGCACCTAAGAATTCGCCATTTTCGAACATTCCCTCGGATTGGCAACCGCTTTCAGGATCCAGATACTTGCCTTTGCCGTGAGGCCGCCAACTACGTACATCTCCCATGTAAATACCCCCTTGCGGGTACTTGATGGTACCACGTCCGGTGAATGCCCCTTTTTCAAATGAACCGGCATATAAGTATCCTTCGCGACTGAGAAAGACTCCGTCCCCCTCATATAGCCCGTTTTCAAATTCTCCGTCATAGGTGCCTCCTACATACGAAACGGAACCTTTTCCCTTAAGATATCCATGATCAAAAGTGCCACTGAAAGTTGCTCCGTTAGGCGTTTCCAATTTCCCTTTTCCGTGGTATATACCGTCTTGCATTTCGCCAACATAATGACCGGCCCGTCCGATGAATTCAATCCGTCCACGCGGTATGCTGTTTTTAAATTCACCGCGCAAAATATCTCCGTTACTCCGAATAAGTTCTCCCTTACCTTGAAATTGTCCTTCAACAAAATTCCCGCTCCAAACGTCACCGGTATGGACCTCGAGTCGTCCATGTCCGTTGTAAAGCCCCTTACGAAATTTACCTGTGTAGTGATCCCCGGAAGGTGTTATGAATTCACCATTTCCACTGCGTGATCCATCCTTCATCTCACCGACATACCGAGCACCATTAGAAAATTCAATTTCGCCCTTTCCGTGCATCAGCCCATTGCGGAACTCTCCGGTATAGCGGTAGCCATTTTTCTGGACGAGCGTTCCCTGACCGTGAAAAACTCCATTTTTAAATTCACCAGTATACGTCGAATTGTCCGGCAGCGTGGCCGTGCCGTGGCCGTTTTGCGGGTACTCCGCGTGGGATAGCGGTGCGGTGAGCATCAACAGTAGAATTGTAAGGAAAAATGTCTTCACGTCGATTGGATGGTGAATTAACGCCGGGTCGCTTGGCTGGTCACCGGATTGCCGGTGAACTGCCACTTCTGGATCTGGCCGATGTACTCAATACCGTCCTGGCTCTTCAGCCGGACCTCGCCGACGGGTTCGCCGTTGATGAAATTCCCTCTGATTTCCTGGCCGTTAGAATACAGTGTCCCGGGACCGTACATCACGCCTTTGACAAAGGTTCCGGCATAAACGATACCGTTGGCATAGGTGATGCGCCCGTTGCCCTCGGGGCGGGAGTCGACAAAGTCGCCTTCATAGACCGACCCGTCGAATTTCGTCATCTTACCCTTTCCGTTGAGCAAACCGTTCTCAAAGACGCCGTGCAGTTTGGACCCGTCCCGAAAGACCACCGAACCGGGGCCGCTCAAGTGACCGTTTTTGAAACGCCCCTTATGCAGGTCGCCGTAAGAGGTGGCCAGGACACCGGTGCCGTGATAGTATCCGTTGATGAAGTCGCCTTTGTAGGTCTCGCCGTCGCGGCCGATAAACTCGGCCTGCCCGTGGACATTGCCGCGGACGAATTCACCCACGTAGCGGTCACCGTTGGCCAGGATCAGTTCCCCCTGCCCGTGAAAAAAACCGTCTTCAAAGTCGCCGGTGTAGGTATAACCGTATGCCTGGACGAGTTTTCCCTTGCCGTGAAATTTACCGTTGAGATATTCACCGGAATACGTGGAGTTGTCCGGAAGGGTCCGACTGCCGCTGCCGATCCGGGGCTGATTGGGGGCTCCTCCGATTTCGGGCGTGGCACTGAGATTGACACGCGGTTGTTGTGCCGCCGCCGGGACGGCCCAGATAAGAAACAGGAATAAAACGGAATATCGATTGCGGAGTAACATCTTCGGGGTGCGCCTTGTTTGGGGTTAAGCCGGCGGCCCGGCCTCACAGCTCATACGTGAAGTAATTATATGTCATTTCATTATTTGTGGCAAGTATCTGCGGTGGATTGCGGCGGCGGGCGGGAATACTCTTGGCGAAGCGGATTTCACTTATGAAGTGTCCGTGTTTGGCTTCAGCATACCGATTCATTCGACTGCGTCGAATGAACATGGGCGCAGAAGGACTCGAACCTTCGACCTCTGCCATGTGAAGGCAGCGCTCTAACCAGCTGAGCTATGCGCCCAAAATGAGGAAACCGCGATAACAGACAGTCGCGGGATTCAGGTAATAGAAACAGACCGCCGTAAGAGCGGTGGCGAATCAGTAAGGGATAATAATAATTAAAAACAGAGCGGGAGTCAATAGGTAAGAGCGCGGAACACCGGTGAGGTGCAGACGGTGTTAGAAATTGAACATCGTCTCTTCAAACTTGGCGTTCTCAAAGATGCGGTCGTAGTCCGTAACCAAAGGTGATATTTCGCGGATGTCTTCGGTGCGGTAATAGGATGTCCCGTTCAGGCCGATCAAATCGGCGTTATGGCCGTAGATATAATACTTTAAAAAGGGCTTGTTGGTCACATCATCGTCCTCTTCGCTCACCCAATGGACCTTATCCAGGCGGAAATAGAATCCCTTATATCGGTTCTCCAGAATCTCGGTCAATACCGATTCCTTGATTATTCCGCGGACGGATGTGTAATCTTCGTCGCTCTTTTCAAGGGTGATTTCCACCCATACCTTTGCTGTCGTCGCCATGTTGTGCCTCCTGTTCGATGGTGATGGCCGCGGTGCGGCCGGTGTCTTGCCGGAGCAATATTATAGGAGAACGCCTGCCTGCTGGCAAGCCGCATCAAGTCATATTAATTGTTATATGCCAGGTACTTAAGACTATTTTTCCGGTGGGGACGGGAAAGCGGGATTGTTCGGGCCCCGGATGGCCCCTCAAAACGGGCTGTTCAGGGGGCGGAATCCTTGCGGGGCGGGGGAATATTCCAGCGATTTCTCTCTTTATGGATCATTTCTCCAGCCAAATCCTGCAGAAATCGTGCCTGCTCCGGCTTTAATCCGGCCGTATAACTGCTGCCGAAGGGGCTGCGCTGGTATAGAGTGGCGTAAATGACGCAAGCCGCCAAATATGTCCCCGCGAGGGTGGGCGTTTGCCCGTCGCTGAAGAACAGGACTATCCCTTTGTCGTTATTTAAGGCGCGGCGCATCGCCTCGCCGACCGGCGCGATCATGATTTCACTGTGCTCGGCCGCTTTACGATAGCTGTCGGTCAACGCCTTTTGCATGGAGTTGAAATCACCGTACGGTGTCTTGCGGGCCCCCTGCCGCGAGGCCCAGGTAACAAACAGCACGGGTGTAGCCCCGCGGTCGGATACAATCTTGCGGAAGCGCTGAACCGCCGGAATCATACTGTTTTCGCGCATACGCTCATCCAGCGGCAGTATCCCGTGCTCCTGCAGGATGACATAGTCCCATTGCTGCCGCCGCAGCAGGAGTTTGGTCTTATCCAGTTGAAAATGCTGCATTAACCGGAATCCGGGCATGGTGGACTTGCCGGTCATCAACGCGTCCCCTGTCCCCGCGGCCAGCTGTTCAAGCATTTCAGGCAGGTCATTGGCATCCGTATACTCGTTGCCGATAAACAGGACCCTGGCTACCGGCTGCGCGGCCGCCGGTGCGGGCCACATGGCGGCCAACGCCGTTAACACTATCAAGGTAATGAATCTTACCCGTTGCATAGTAAATCACCCCTTCAAGGCCGCGTGACGCGGTACAGATGGAATTTTTTTCCTGTTTTCCGGTGATAATACAGATATTTACCGTCCGGCGACAGGGCCGGCCCTTCAACGAAATCCAGGGTGCCGATGGCGTCGACGGTCTGCGGCGGACCGAACGGTTCCCCTTCTGAAGCGCGCGTGGCCCGCATAATCCGGGATCTCAGACGCAGATGGGCCAGATCATCGGCCGCGAGCCGGGTAAAAAATAATTCGCGTCCATCCGCCGACAGGGCGGCCGCGTACTCCAGATCATCCGTATTGATATTCTGCATCAGACGATCGGACTCCTCAAGATTAAATACAAACTTTTTCCCCTGCCGCCGGGAGACCAGCAGGTCCGCGGCCTGGATATAGCGGACCGAACCGCCTTCCCAACCCCACGTGGCCCGCGAGATCACCGCCGTATTCCCGTCGGCTGAGATTTCGATATCCATATTGCCGTGAATGCGTCCGCGGAACAGCTCGGGCCGCCGCGCCGGGACTGCCGTAAAATTTTCGATCGCGGTCACCGTTCCCGCACTCTCCTGCCAGCGGCCCACCCTCAACATGCGCGGGGCCCGGGTGTCCACAAAGTAAAGATTCCCGTCACGGTCCAGACTGGCCGCGCCCTGGGTTTCGGTGCGGCTGTTGACGCCCCCGACTTCCCCTTGATACGCCCATCTTCCGTTTACCAAGCGCGCGAAGTGCAGGTCCTTTTTGTTCTCCTTGTCACCGCTGTTAAAAAACAGCACACGTCCGTCCCGGGAAATAAAAGGCTCCTCGGTGCTTAACGGCTGAGCGAAGGCTCCGGGCGGCAGATCATCGATGTACACACGTTCCGGAGATCCGAACCCTTCGCCGGCCAGCGCCGGAGCACCGGCTACCAGCAGGATCAGAATCAGCCCGCCTGTGATCCATCTGCCCCCGGTCACGGCGCCCCCGGGACCTGTTCGATCCGCGATATGATGTACTCCCGCAGATCCGCGGCCAGCGTATCGGGGTCACGTTTCAAATAACTTTGAAACACTTCGCGCCAGTTATCCGTGCGGATGTCCATGTACATCCGCCAAAATGTCTCCTCCCCCAGTTCCGCCAGCAGGAAACGGATCAGCGCGCCGGCCAGCATCCCGGTTTCGGCATCGGCGCCCGGATCCTCCATAAGTTGCGGCAGATCCGGCCGCGGCGGCCAGCGGCGGGACGGTTCGAGGGATCGGTCTTCCAGTCGGCGCTGCATTGCGTAGCGCAGCTTGGACTGGCTCTTGAACAACCCCTGCCGGATCCCGGGCGGCGCCTTGGGATTCAGCGGTGCATACATCACAAACAAAAATTCGTGGACCGACGTCAACCGGTAGCGCGGACCGTACATAATGTGGACCGCGTCCTTATCCGGTTCGGCATAGGCCCTTTCCTTGAGTTCGTCATACAGATAAACGTCGACAGTGCCGGACGGCGTTCCTTCCGGCAGAAACGCGCGGGCCGCGCCATAGGTCCGCTCATAGATTTCTACGACCTTCATCAGTTCTCTCGCGGCCACGGAACCCGGCCGGTAATGGAGGCGAAGGTTCGGCGTGTCGAGCGTCTGCCAACGGTTGATTTGACATCCGCCGGCCAGCCATGCGGCGCACAGCATGAAACCGACGGTCATATGCATATTTTTCATAAGACTCTCCCCGCGGTTCTCGTCATTTTACGGATTATTCGCCCGGGAGGCAATGCCCAAGCCACAAAATTGGCGGCGGAACGTGTGAGTTCGGAGTAACGGCAGGTGACGAAAATGGATGGCTGTGTGAGGATCGGGGCGGGTTGGTCAATAAGACATCCGGAGGGAGAATTTACTCAAAGCCGAGCAGGCGTCCGCCCTGATATACCAGCAGCGCGGCCAGATAGGCCAGGCCGGTCATGTAGAAGATTTGGAACGCGGTCCACTGCCAGGATCCGGTCTCGCGATACACCACCGCGACCGTACTGGCACATTGCATCGCGTAGACGTAAAAGACCATCAACCCCAGACAGACCAGCGGCGTAAATAACGGTCTTCCGTCCGGCCACTGGGCCCGGCGGAAGTTTTCCCGCAGCACATCCGTCTCGGCCTCTTCCTCGAGGTTGAACACAATGTTCATGGTCGAGACAAACACCTCGCGCGCGGCAAAGGATCCGATCAGACCGATGCCGATACGCCAGTCATATCCCAGCGGCTTGATCACCGGCTCGATGGCGGAGCCGATCTGTCCGGCGACACTGTGCCGCAGCTGTTCGGAGGCCGGCAACTGGTCGTTTTTGGGAAAGGACATAAGCACCCACAGCGCTACCGACATCATTAAAATGATTGTCCCGGCCCGCTTTAAAAACTGCCGGCTGCGCTCCCACATCTGTAATAGCACGGCCCGCAGTGACGGCATGCGGTACGGCGGCAGTTCCATGATGAACAGCGGCTTCTGACTTTTGAGCAGGGTCTTTTTGAAAATCCATGCCACCACCCCCACGCCGGCGGTACCCAAGGCATACATTAACAGCATAATCCCGGATTTTTCCCAGGCATCGGCGTTGGGAATCAGCACGGCGATCATAATCGTATACACGGGCAGTCTTGCCGAACAGCTCATCAGCGGCGCGACCATCACGGTCACCAAGCGGTCCCGCCGGCTTTCGATGGTGCGGGCGGCCATAACCCCGGGGATGGCGCAGGCGTAAGAACTCAACAACGGAATAAAGGATTTCCCGTGCAGGCCGACTTTGCTCATAAGCCGGTCCATGATGAATGCGGCGCGCGCCATATATCCGGTGTCCTGCAATAATCCGATGAAGAAAAAGAGAATGAGAATCTGGGGCAGAAAGATGACCACCCCTCCCACACCAGCAATAATGCCGTTACTAATCAGGTCCGCCAGTGCATTGTCGGGCAACGCGGTTTGTATCCATCCTGCCAGAGCCGCGAAGGCGCTGTCGATCCATTCCATCGGATAGGAGGCCACCGTAAAAATGGTATAGAACATCAGCGCCATGACCGCTATGAAAAACAGCCAGCCGAAAATACGGTGCGTTAGGACGGCGTCGAGGCGTTCGGTGAGATCGGTCTTGCGGGTCTTGGGTTCGCGGACCGTCTTGGCGATGATCGTTTTAATCCACGCGTAACGGGCCTCAACCGCGGCTGAGCGGGCCCGCAGGCCCTGCCGCTTGAGACGGTCCTGGACCGCGTTGATTTGCTCGATAAGTTCGGCTTTGTAAAATTTTCCCTGGGTGTCGGTGGCATTCTCGCTCATCCGTCCGACCGAGAATATCGACATCGCCTCCGAGAAGGCCTGGGCATTGTCCATGCCTTCGTGACGTTGCAACAGACGGACAATATGCTCGACCTCCTCTTCCAAATCCGGGGCCATCCGCCATTGCCGGGTATAGTCGGCGCGAACGCCGGCCCGGATGTGTTCCTTCAATTCCTCCAGGCCCCGCCCCTGATTCGCGACCAGCGGGATAACCGGCACGCCCAGTTCACGGCTGAGCGCGCCGGTATCGATCTGCCGGCCTAGCTTCTCGACTTCGTCCATCATGTTCAGGGCGACTACGATCGGCAGTCCCAGGTCCATGATTTGACAGACGAGATACAGATTCCGTTCGATGTTGCTGGCGTCGACCACGCAGACAACCAGGTCCGGCCGCGGCGTATCCGGAGCGCGGTCCAGGAGCACATCGCGGGCGATTTGTTCATCGGGTGATCGCACCGCCAAACTGTATGTACCGGGCAGGTCCAGGACATTGACCGTCCGGCCGCCTTCCAAGGTCAGGGTGCCTGTTTTCTTCTCGACGGTCACCCCGGCATAGTTTCCGACCTTTTGCCGGAGCTTGGTCAACGCGTTAAAGACGGTAGTTTTTCCGGAATTCGGATTCCCGGCCAAGGCGATGGTCTTGGGTACGATTTGGTTGGATACTTCGGAAGGCATGATTTAAACGGCGATGTTCACCAGGATCAGTTCCGCTTCCGCACGCCGGAGGGAAAGCATATAACCGCGGACTTTGATCTCGACCGGATCTCCGAGAGGCGCAAACCGGATGATTTCAATCTGTTCACCCGGGGTCAGGCCCATTTCTTCCAGCCGCGCGCAGGTGTCATTCTCTTCGAGAAAGTCATGAACGCGGCCGGTCTGTCCCACAGTCAGTTCGCTGAGGCGTTTGATATCCTCTTGTTCAGCCATGTCTCCCTCCGCTGGTTGCGGGCATTGGCCGACAATGACATTGCGGGCCAATCCTTCGCTGATAATGATTTTGGAATCACAGACCTTGCAGATAAAGGCCGAGTTATGCGCGATCATCTGGATTTGGGCATTCTCGCAAAAGCCCATTTCCCGCAGGCGCTGGCATTCTCCGTGATCTCCGCGGAGGCATTCAACCAGCACTTGTTCTCCCGCGCAGACATCACACAGACTTTTGCTGTCCGTGGCGGACGGAGGCTGCGTCTTTTTCTGCTTTTTGATCAAGTTCAACATATCAGGTCCCCTGGGTAAAAGAAAAGCCCATCTCTTAGAGAAATGGGCATGGGATTCAAGCTCTCGAGCCTATTCCGTATATCGGTATTTTTTCGACTTATTAGTAAGATACCCCGGCGGCCGGATTTTGTCAATTCCAAAAAATGGGAATTGAGCATCCGGCCTCCGGGGTAGCCGGGCGTTTACTGGTTGGCGGCGCGCAACACCTTGGCCAATTCCTGGGTAAATGCCGTGATCATGGATTCCATCTCGGTTTTGGTCGCGGACATAACGATTTGCATAAATTTACGGGTCGTCGGCTTGTCCAGAAACGCTACATAAGCATCGAGCCCCTGCTTCGGCAAATCACTGTAAGTAAACACGAGGTTCTGAATAGAGGCCTCCTGAATCTGCATCTTGATCATCGGCCGGGCCTGCTCCATCTGGGCCTTGATCTGATCGATGTCGATACCACTGTCCGGCCCCACGACATTGGCGATGGCCGAAATCATCGCCAGCTGCGTGTACATTTGAATATCCAGCGCAAATTCGGAAGAACCGGTCAATTCATCGATCTTCCGTGCCTTGGCCACGATCTCGGGATCCTTCATTAAAGCCGCCAAATCGCGGTCGGTATTTTGTAGGGACTCAGCGGAACTGGCCTCGATTTCCTTATTGGTGATTTCCTGGGCCTGTTCCGATTCGTACCAGTCCAGCACATCGTCGATCTCCGGTCCGGTAAGTTTCTTGTCGAGCTCAGCGATAACCGCCTCCACCAGGTCGGCTGCAATTATGGTGTCATCGACGGCTTGCTTGATACCGTCGCGCAGGAGTTGCGGAATTTCCTGTCCCGGCTCGGCAGGGGCGTCGGCCGCGGATTTAATGACCTTCGGGATTTCCGAGTACTGGATGCGGATTCCGGAAATATCCATCAGCCGGTTCAGTTTACCGGTCCGTGTTTCGGCCATCTCGGCAATAGCCGATTTGACTTCCTTTCCTTGCGCCATGACCGGCGCAGCGGCCGCCATCATGAGCAACAGGACGGGTATAATCAGGACAAATTTTTTCACCGGGACCTCCTTAAGTAGGTGTTTACGTTCAACGTTGGTGACACGGTTTTCAAACCAGGCGGTCGGCCGGTCAGCGACCCGGGACCTCACGCAGGTTTTTGCACAAGGTACAGCGGGATGGAGCTGACGTGTTTTTCGTCGATGGCCAGATCAACCGAATACTCCCCGAACTTTTGAAAATTGATTTTTTGAAGATTTAATACAATATTTTCCGTCAGTGTTTTTTGATGGTGTTGGGGACGGATATTGACAGTCCCCTTCAATGCCGGCATGACGTGTTTGCCGTCGAAGTCGACAAAGTTAATGGCCAGACTGTGCACCCCTTCTTCAATGGCCTCAAAGCGGATGCGCAGGGCGATGGCGCACTGCTGGAAGACTACCGGAACCTCCTTCGCCCAAATGGCGTCGAAAGTCCCGAGGATATTCAGTTTGCCTTGTTGATTCGTGGCGGCGTCGCAAAGACTGAAGATTTCGACGTGGATGATAAACCTCCTTTACTGCCGGGCAGCCGCTCCGGCTTGCGCCATCTGCGCGAGCATCCGCCGCATGGTGGACACCGCGCCGCGAAAGACCGCCTGGCTGAGTTTCAGCGCGTAATCCTGCTGATTGAACTGCATATACTGCTCGAGCTCGCCGTCACTGAGCCAGCGGTAAGTGAATACGATCGAAACGGTGATCATTTCCTCGGTCTGTTCGCGAATCTCATCTTCATATAACTCCACCTGACGATGGTATTCTTCCGTGTCGATCAACTCGTCGGAGGTGAGCAGGCCGTTCAGGGCGACTACCATCGCCTCCTGCTGGATTTTATAGTATTCCATCGCAAAATGGCTTAATTTTAGAAGTTCGTCGAAACGGCGGGCAAACGCGACACGCTGAGTTTTGGACAGCTGCAATTCTTTCATGGCCATCATCTTGCGGTGAGATTCCAGGGTCGAGGCCTGGACTTCAAGATCCGTAATTTTCCGGCCGATGTCACTTTGATACCAATCGATCAGACGGGCGACGTCCTCATCCGAGAGGGAACGCGCGATCTCGTTGCGGATTCCCTGCAGAATCTCATCCGGCTGGAAGATGGCCACTACCTGTTGCGCCATGGAGGCAAAATCTTCGTCCGAGAGCATGCCGAAATAATCCCTTTGCAGCTCCAAGCCGGCGGCGACATCGTCCGGCATGTCTCCGTACTGTTCGGTAATTCCGGACAGCTTCATCAGATTGTCCACGGATGCCGGAACAGGATTCGCGGCCTCGGCCGAAGACGGACCGGCCGGCGGTACTTCGGGGCCTGTCGCCAGCAGGATGGCGATGACACTGAATCGGCAGAGATGAGCGGTTAGCTTATTCATCGGGGGATACAGCTCCGGATTGTTCGTAGCCTTGCTTGAATTTATCGTAATTGTGCCATAAGGCACCGGTCACGCGATTGGGTTTGTTGAAAACCCTGTGCAGGCACTCAACAGCGTGCGGGGATATATTCTTCAAGCGATGGCCCAGCAGAGAACCGACAAATCCGCAGTGATTCTCGATCCAGCAAATCCACAAACTTTCCTCCGGATCGTCCGCCGGCCGGCAGGTCACGATAACGCAAAAGCGCCCGACCGGGATCCGGAAACAGTAATACCAGCCGTTATCATCTTGCTGCGGCTCGTCATCGGCATCCACGCCGGCTTCCTTCATTTCTGCGATAAGCCAGCGGCATACGTCATCACCGTAATTGGTGGGTTTGCTAAATTCCGCTTTGGGTTGAGCGGAATTGAATTCTTTACCGAAAAAGGTCACCAGGGTTCGCATGGTTCTTCTATCTCATTGTGCACAAAGTAATAAGAGCAGTATTGTAGCGATAATTCGGTCTTAGTTCAAGCGGTAGCTCCTTATACAAGATAACCCGAAAAAATAGGCTTTGCCAACAGGATTACCCTAAAATTATGCTAGTATAACAAAAAATACGCTGCTTCCCGGGGTAATTCCTATGTTTGAAATTATACGTGAACACAAGTGGTTGCTGTTAGCCTTGTTCGGACTCGTTGTCCTGAACCATTATCCGGCGGCGGGCCACGGCTATATGATCGATGACTTCCTCTTTCTGGAGGGGCGCTGGGCGGCCGGCTACCACGGTTACCTTGATTTCCTGACCCGCACCGAGGCCCAGCATTTCGCGCCGCTGTATTTCGCCGTAAACTACTTCTTGTTTGAGATTTTTCGCGCCGCGCCCGTCCTGCTGTCGCTGGTGAACATTCTCCTTTTTTACCTGAGCGTGGCCTTTTTCTTTATCCTCACCCTGTCATGGACCAGGACACTGCCTTTGGCCGCCCTTACCGCCGTCCTGATGGCCGTCTACCCCGCGCATGTTTTTCCGGTCGGCTACAAAACCGCCAGTTTCGTATTTATTTGTGCGATTTTACAGCTGCTGGCCCTCTGGTTCCTGTGGCGCTGCTCACGCACCGCTGAACCAAAGTCGGCCGACATAACTGCGGGGCTGGTTTGCTGCGCGCTGGCCCTGCTCAGTTACGAATGGGCCGTGCTGCTGCCACTGTATGGAGTGTTGCTGCTGCGCGTTTGCGGAGACTTGTCGTGGCGGGAAAGTCTGCGGCGTACGGCTCCGTACGCGGTGCTGGCCGTGATGTTCGTGGCCGTTTACTGGATGATCGCCGGTTCGGATACCGGACTGAGCGACCGTTTCGCCAGGATGGGATTCAGCCTGCCGGCATACGTGGCCGTTTTACTGTTTTTCATGGCCGGTCACATATCTTTGTTTATTGTCCCGCGTGCCTTTCCTTTTATGATGACTATCCCGCGGATGGACGGGCAGATCTGGCTATGGGCGGGCATCCTGGGGCTGCTTCTGGCGGCGGCTGGCGGACTGTACCGCCGCGGAATCTTTTCAAGACCGGGAGTGTTTGGCGCCGGATGGTATTTGATCGGATGGCTGCCGGTGGTAGTCGCGATGCTCGGTCATCCTTCCGCGGGGCTGGTGTTCGAACCGCACTGGCTATTTTTTGCGTCGTACGGCCTGACACTCCTGATTGCGCAATGCCTGTTGTGGTTGGGGGCGCGCATGCCCGTCCGCGCGGCTGCGGTCCTGATCTGCGCAGTCACCGTCTGTCTGATGGCCGTCTCGCGCCCACAGCACCGGGTGATGGAAACGGAAAAGGCATACTGTGAATTTTGGCTGCAATTTTCGCCGCCCAATCCGATTGCGTTAAGCCGGCTCGGGCAGATTCATTTCCGCGAGGGGAATGATGAATTGGCCTTGAAGTACTTCAACCGCTTGGCCGCTGCCTCTGACGGTCAGCATTTCCGGGAACTGAATAATATCGGATTGATTTATCATCGCCAAGGAAAGCTTGCCGAAGCGGAACATTATCTTCGGGAAGCCGTTACCATCAACCCGGCGTTCGCGCCCGCTTGGAACAACCTCGGCCAGGTTGCCCGCGAGTCCGGACGCCCTTCCGTGGCCCTGGAGTATTTTCTCCGGGCGGTGGAACTGGACGGCCATCTGCCGGCCGCCCGATTAAACCTGGTCGAGATGCTTTTGATCGCCCGGCACCCCGCCGAGGCGGTATCGGTCTTGTCGGCGATGGACATGCGCGGCGTTTCCTCCTACTATCGCCAGGAGGCCGCCATTATGTTTGTCGTTGCGGCAGAAACACTCAGGGACCAAAATCTGATTGCGCAGGCCCTCGCCAATGCCCGTGCCATGCTCGACGGAGCGGACCTGGATCTGCGCCTGGCGCAACGGCTCCTTAATACCGGACAGGGAAAAAAGGCGGAACAAATCCTCCGCGAATCCATTCAGAAGGAATCGGGCACCGCGGCTTCGTATCTGATGTTGGGAAGTTATCTCGGCAATGCCGAACGTTTCGACGACGCGATCGCCGTGTGGCAACAGGGGAAACAAAGATTTCCGGCGGAGACGCAGTTCGACAGATTTATCCGCGAGGCCCGCAACCTCCAATCCTCCGCTCCTTAGCGCAGGAGACTCCCCCACTTTTTATGACTTTCCGGATTGTAGCGTAAGGCCGGGAACCATTTCTTAAAAGTCTTGAACGCACCGTGGTCGTTGATCCACTCAGCATACGCCACATATTCCGGGTAATTGGAGAGATGATTCTCTTCGGTCTTCGCGCGAAGAAAGTAAATCAAGCTGATGAACAACAACGCGGCGGAGTGCTTCAGGGCGGCATCTCCCCCGGCCACCGAAAAAAACGGCACCGATATCAGCCACCAGCTCCCCACTTTCGCCAGATACGCCGGATGTTTGGTGAAACGATAAGGCCCGGTGGTAATCAGGCCGCGGTAAGTCAGGTTGGACATACGGTAGCCGATGGCCACGGTGGCCAGCGCGTACACGGCGGTCAGGAACAGGATCGCACCGCCGTAAAAAAAGTAAAACCAAGGCTCCTTGCCCAGCCAATGATGCCAGCTGAGCCCGTCATCATAGTTGAATAAACCGATGCCGAAATAGGTATGAAACGGACCGTAGCACATCAGACAGACCAGCCATCCCAATACCGTCGGATCCGTGGAACGGATATGGGTATCGAGTACGCGGCAGGTAAAGACGTAGCCTAGCACCGCGAACAGGATGTCGACCATATACATGAAATCAAGCAGCTGCGCGTGCCAGGCGAGGAATCCGGAGCCTCCCGGATGGAAACGGCCCAGCGATTCCAGATAACGCACCAAAATCAGGAAAACATACGGCGTAAAGAATCCCTTCACAAACCAGCTGCGGGTGTAATCCCATAGCACCTTTGCGCTGATGTTCGCAAAGTCACCCGTCACCAAACCGCCGACGCGCCAGTATTCGTCATGCGGATCGCTTTGCCGCCGGTCAATTTCCGCGACGTATACGGCACACAAAACCAAAATTAAAGGCCAAACCCGGTGGACCAGCTCCAGAAAGGTGCTGAGATACGTTGCCTGAAAGCGGGCATGAATCAGGATGTAGTAGGAATATATGATAAGGAGTGTGAAGTATAAAGCAGCGAGCTTGCGCAGGATACGGCCGAAGTGGTACGGTCGGGGCCGGGACGTCAACCCGGCCGTGGGACGTAGATGTACTTTTTGCACGACAAGATCGGACCACCATAGCGGCAGCGCAGCGGCCAGCAGGCTGATGCAGGCCAGCGGCACCGCTCCCCATCCCGGGAAAAATTTTCGGAATCCGGCCCAGGCACCGCAAAACATCACGACGGCCAGCATGTTCATGCCGAACGAAGCCGCAGACGCCGGCGGCGGTTGCCGATTTTTTGTGACCATACTCAGGGTTGTGTGATTTCCGGATTAGCGGTATTGATCTCCCACCGGTCGCACAGCGCGGCAAATTCCGCCGGGCTGAAGTCCTCTGCGGCGGACAACGCGGGCTCAAGGATAGTGGCGTCGAGGCGCGCAGGCTGCAACCGGTAACGCCGGCAGCCGTCGATCAGCTGGCTGATTTCCGACATGTCGGTCTTTGTGTTTAGTGATTTTACCACAGTTGTCCGGAACTCGTGCGCAATTCCCGAGTTTTTAATGAGATCCACGCTGCGACGTATCGATCCCACACAAAATCGCGTGCGGCTGAGCTTTTCGTAGCCTGCCAGTCCGGTCTTCACATCCATCGCGATATAATCCACATACCGCTGCCGGATAATCCGTTCCAGCATGGCCGGATTGCTTCCGTTGGTATCCAGCTTGATCAGGTACGGGAATTCACGGACTCGAGACAGCAGTTCAGGAAGATCATGATGGATCGTCGGCTCACCACCTGACACGACCACGGCGTCCAACATAAAACGGCGGTTTCGCAGATAGTCAAGCACGTACTCCACAGACAGGGGCTGTGCGTAACGCTGAGGAATGACCAGCTCCGGATTGTGGCAATAGGGACAGCGAAAATTGCAGCCCCGGGTGAATATCACAGCGGCCAGTTTTCCGGGATAGTCGATCAGAGACAGCTTGTGGAGTCCTCCGATGAGCATATGCTGTAAGTCTTCCTTTCCGAGAATTCCGTCTTTTTCCCGTCGTTCCATTGTTGAACCGGACGCAGATAGCCGACCACCCTTGAGTAGACTTCGCACTCCCGGCCGCACCGCGGACACGCCGGCTGTTCGCCGGCCATGTACCCGCAATCCGGACAAACGCTAAAGGTCGGCGTCACCGTAAAATAAGGTAAACGGTAGCGTTCGCATATGATCCTGACTAACCGCTTAAGCGCCTGCGCATCCCCGATTTCCTCACCGACGAAGGCATGCATGACCGTACCGCCGGTGTATTTGGTTTGCAGCTCATCCTGATGGTCCAGGGCGGCGAAAAGGTCGTCGGTGTACCGGACGGGAAGGTGCGAGGAATTAGTGTAATAGGGCTCCCTCCCTCCGGCTCCGCCGTTCCCGTTGGCGCAAATGATGCCCGGATACAGCTGCCGGTCGAGTTTGGCCAGTCTGTAGGAGACGCCCTCAGCGGGGGTCGCTTCCAGGTTGTAATTTTCTCCGGTTTCCGCCTGAAAAGCGATGAGCCGGTCCCGCATATGATCGAGGACTTCCGCCGCGAAATTCCGCGCGCCGGAAGTACCGATGTCTTCCCCCAAGAAATTCAGACAGGCCTCATTCATGCCGACCAGCCCGATGGTCGAAAAATGATTCTTCCAGTAGCTGCCTAAGCGCTTTTTCATCCCGCGCAGGTAGAATTTGACATACGGGTACAGGTCCTCGTCGGTGAACCTCTCGAGCACCTTGCGTTTGATTTCCAGGCTCTCTTTGGCCAGTTGCAGCTGCTGGTCGAGGCGGTGAAAGAAGTCCGGTTTGCCGCACGCCAGGTATCCGATGCGCGGCAAATTGACGGTCACGACGCCGATCGAGCCGGTCAATGGCGTGGCCCCGAACAATCCGCCGCCGCGGGCGCGCAGCTGACGGTTGTCCAGCCGCAGGCGGCAACACATGCTGCGCGCGTCGTCCGGGTCCATGTCGGAGTTGATGAAATTGGCAAAATACGGAATACCGTATTTGGCGGTCATCTGCCACAGGGCTTCCAAATTGGGATTGTCCCAGTTAAAGTCCCGGGTGATGTTGTAAGTGGGAATCGGGAACGTAAAGACGCGCCCCTTGGCGTCGCCGGCAAGCATCACCTCCAGCAGGGCCTTGTTAAGCATATCCTGTTCGGCTTGAAAGTCGCCGTACACCGCGGTTTGGGGTTTGCCGCCGATGATGACCGGCTGCTCACGAAATGCCGCAGGCGCGCTTAAGTCGAGGGTAATATTGGTAAACGGCGTTTGAAAACCGACGCGGGTGGGCACGTTGATATTGAAAACAAACTCCTGCAGCGTCTGTTTGACGGCGGCAAAATCAAGCCGGTCGTAACGGATAAACGGCGCCAGCAACGTGTCGAAATTGGAAAACGCCTGGGCTCCGGCCGCCTCGCCTTGCAATGTATAAAAGAAATTGACCATTTGACCCAAGGCGCTGCGCAGGTGCCTGGGCGGGGCCGACTCCATCTTGCCGCTGGCGCCGCGAAATCCCTGCACTAACAGATCCTGCAGGTCCCAGCCGACGCAGTAAACGCTGACCAAGCCGAGGTCATGGATATGCAGATCGCCGCTGCTGTGAGCCTCTTTGATCTTCCGTGGATAGACCTTATTCAACCAGTAAACCTTGCTGACTTCCGACGAAATATAATGGTTCAGCCCTTGCAAGGAAAAGGCCATATTGCTGTTCTCCTTCACCTGCCAGTCCGATTTATTCAGATAGCGGCTGACCAGATCCGTATTGAAGCGATGCGCGATCTCACGGATCTGTGCGTGCTGCTCCCGGTACAAGATGTACGCCTTGGCCGTACGGCGGTACGGTGAACTCAACAGGACGTCCTCTACGATGTCCTGGACATCCTCGACGGTCGGATGCTCACCGGAAACCATTTGATGCGCAATGTTCACGACGCGGACCGTTAGCTGACGCGCCATATCCTCACTGAATTCGCCGGCCGCCTCCCCGGCGGCCCGGATCGCCCGCGCAATCTTGCGGGGATCGAAGTTTTCTCTTCGACCGTCACGTTTGACGATTGTGGTCAACGTTTTTACCGTATGCATCGCTCCCCCTTTGATAGTGAAAAAGAGATACGCCCTCAATAACCGGACGGGATTTTTAGTATGCCGGCCGGCCCTGATCAGCGGAGATTGTATGACGCCGTGGAAAACAGCGCCGGGTTAATTTCGGAAACAGCATGTGCGTCCGGAACGGAACGCGAAAGACGATATAATCGCATGCAGATATACAATTATATGTCTATGGGTAAGATTTGCCACTGGTTTTTACAAAAAGTTTAGGACTGAGCGGAAAATCGTCGTTCGGTGAGTTGGGTCAGAAGGAAGTCGCGGGACGCTTCCATATTTGCCGCCGCCTTCGGAGAAAGCTGCTCGCCAAAGCCGTCGAAATCGTATCCCCGGACGGCGAGCAGATAACCCGTCAGATTGGCGGCATACATGGTGCCGGCCAGGTGGACGATCAATTCGGGGCTGACATGGTGTGAACTGGCGGCGCCCTCCGGCTCCGGGTTGATTGTCTCAAATGCGAACGGCTCCGGCGCTGAAATGGACGCGTCTACGAAAATGACTACGTCAAAGGCTGCGGCCGTGGCCGCGTCCTCAATCATGACGGAATGTTGCGAGCGCACGGACACGCCTGGGATGTCTGCCGGCAAAGAATCGGCCAGACACGGACCGATCCCGTCATCACGGCGAGCCGGATTGCCGTAGCCGATGATCAGTATTCGCAAAGAATCCGGGACTGTCATTCCGCTATGAAACGCGCGCTGAGGCCGATCCCTTCGGCGCGTTTTTCCCGCAACCACTCCAGCCAGGCAGCCTCCCCCTGTCCGTCACGGGCCGAGATCTCCAGGACCGGGACTTGGGCATTCAGGCGATTGATGTCCTCGCGCACCCGGCCCATGTCGAAATTCAAATGCGGGATAAGATCCGCCTTGGTCAACAGAATAAGATCGGCGACGCGGAATATGGTCGGGTACTTGGCGACTTTATCATCCCCTTCCGGGATGCTGTACAGGATGACCTTCAGATTTTCGCCCAAATCAAATTCACCGGGGCAAACCATATTGCCGACATTTTCGATAAAGAGAAAATCCGCCTGTTCCAACGGCAACTCTTCTATCGCCGAAGCGACTTGGTTGGCGTAAAGATGACAACTCAATCCGGTGTTGATTTGCGTGACTTCGAGGGCATGACCGCTCAGGCGGTCCGCGTCGCGGGTAGTCTCCAGATCTCCAACCACGACCAAGGACTGAAATTCAGGACGCAAGGCCGGTATGGTTTTTTCCAACAGGGTGGTTTTTCCGCTTCCCGGCGCGCTGATGAGATTGACGGCCAGCGTATCAGCGGCCCTTAAGCGTTCGCGGTTTTTCTCGGCGACGAGATCATTAGCCTTCAATACACTTTTTATCACATTGACTTTCATATCGTTATGTCCTGTGGCGCGGTTTGCCGCGCGGTTATGCTTAATAGAATGATTTGGTCTCCTGTCAGGATATCGGCATCCGCCACCCGGCACGCGGGACAGGTAAAATCCGCCACTGCCGGGCGATAGGTTTCTGCGCATGACCGGCACCGGGCCTGCGCCTCACATTGATTGATCTTGAGCCGCGCCCCTTCGAGGCAGGTCCCCTGGATGCTTTGGGTAAAGGCAAACTCCATGATCTCCGGGATCACCTGGCGCAGCTCGCCCGCCTCGATCTCGATCTCACTCACACCCGCAAGCCGGTGCGTGTCGATCAGGTCGTAGATTTGCAGGAGCATACTGTCAATAATGGAGAATTCGTGCATATGTCCGTCCTACGGATTAATGTCACAAAGCAAGGTCATAAACTCGATTGTTAAATCGATGTTCTTCACGGCTACATGATCCGGGACCGTAATCGGTGTCGGACAAAAATTGATGATCCCGCGCAGGCCCGCGGCGACCATCATATCGGCCATTTCTTGGGCCGCTTCTTTCGGGACCGCATTGATACCGATCAACGCCCGGGTACGCTTGACCACGGAATTGACTTTTTCCAGCGAGTACACCCGGATCCCGTTAAGATCCTTGCCGATGAGACGCTGGTCCTTTTCAAATGCCGCGGCGATCTTGATCTTCTCCGTATGAAATTCCGGATACCGCGCGATGGCCTTTCCCAGATTTCCCATACCGAATAACACCACCTGCACAGCCTTTTTTTGAACAGACGCTTCAAGCAGGTTTTTCAACGCGCGGATCTGGTAGCCCACCCGGGGCTTTCCCACGGGTCCGAAATTCGAGATGTCTTTGCGGATTTGAACATCCCGGACACCCGTGATCCGCGCCAGCTCCCCCGAGGAAACGAACTGCTTGCCCCGCTTGAGCAAGTCGTCCAGGATCCGGATGTAAAGCAGGGCCCGCGGAATCGTCTTTTGAGGATATTTTCTGGCTCTTTGCATCATACCGCCTTTTGATTCGTGAAGCATTTAACGAATAGCATCATCATAACATTCGATCGCCTGTCCGGCAAGCTGTGGGATCAGCCGATGGAGCCAAGATAAACTCAGCCCTAACCCTGTTGTCAGTAATTCGTATAACTTTGGAGGGTCTTCATGTATTGGGCGCGTTCAAAGCCCTCTGGATCTGCGCAGTTTTTCTGGCTCAAACTGCCGCGCATCTGGGCGACCGACTCATACTCGTGGTCTTCCATCCAGATTTCCATACTCTGCAGCATATGCCCGACGTGACGAATGCCGTTCTTAAGAATGGCTGAACAAAGCATAGTCACATCCGAACCGACCATCAGCATCTTCAGCACATCGAAATGACTGTGGATCCCTCCGGTCGCGGCCAGATTGCAACCGATCCGGCCGTGCAGGATTGCGATCCAGCGCAGCGGCAGGCGCATGGCCTGCGGCGTGCTGAGATTCACATGCGGCAGCACTTCGAGACTTTCGAGGTCGATGTCCGGCTGATAAAAACGGTTAAACAGGACCAGGGCGTCCGCTCCCGCGTCATCGAGTTTCTTCGCCATGTTGGCCATATTGCTGAAGTACGGACTGAGCTTGACCGCCACCGGTACTTTTACGGCCGCTTTGACGCGGGACAGGATATCGAGATACTTCTGCTCGACAAATTGTGCGCTTTCCTCCAGGTCCGTCGGAATGTGATAAATATTTAATTCGATGGCGTCGGCGCCCGCTTGTTCCATTTTCTGGGCGTACTTGGTCCAGCCGCCTTCCGTATGTCCGTTGAGACTGGCGATAACCGGAATATCAACGGCCTGTTTGGCCTTGGCGATATGCTCCAGGTATTCCTCCGGACCGACCTTAAACTCGGCCGGCTCCGGAAAGAAGCTCAGGGATTCGGCGTAACTTTCCGTGCCGTAGTTAAGGTGATGATCCAATTCAAAGGCCTCGTGAGTCAGCTGTTCCTCGAACAGCGAGTGCATCACTACGGCAGAGATCCCCGCGTCCTCAAGTTTCCTGAAGTTGCCCACATTTTCCGACAACGGAGAAGCGGACGCCACGAGCGGATTTTTTAATACCAGACCCATATATCGTGTAGTGAAATCCATGATCTGTGTCCTTCTTTCGCTAGAGTTAAACCTCGTTTTCCGGCGGATTACCGGCCGCGGCTATTTCCTGGTACGCCTTCAGGCGCCGGTTGACGTCCGCCTGGGCCTCGCGTATGAGCTCCCGGGAAATTTCCGGCTGGCTTTTGAGCAGCATTTTATAGCGGTTTTCTTTGTAGGCATAATCCCGGAAGGAGATCTTCGGCTCTCCCGAATCCAGGACCAACGGGTTTTTGCCTTCGGCTCGAAGGGCCGGGTTATAACGGAATAGCGGCCAATGTCCCGAGAGCACCGCGTCCTTCTGGTTTTGCATGCCCTGGGTCATGTTGATCCCGTGAGCGATGCAATGACTGTAGGCGATAATCAATGAAGGACCAGGGTAGCGTTCCGCTTCGAGGAAGGCCTTGACGGTGTGTTCATCTTTAGCTCCGAGCGCGACATTCGCAACATACACGTACTCGTACGACATGGCGATGCGCGCCAGGTCTTTTTTAGGCATCGGTTTCCCGGCCGCGGCAAACTTGGCCACCGCGGCTCTCGGTGTGGATTTTGACATTTGACCGCCCGTGTTCGAATAGACCTCCGTGTCAAGCACCAGGATATTCAGGTCTTCCCCGGAGGCCATCACGTGGTCCAGTCCGCCGAAGCCGATGTCATACGCCCAGCCGTCGCCGCCGACGATCCAGACGCTTTTCTTAACGAGCATATCGGCCAGGCTGAGCAGCTGTCTCGCCTCCGGGGAAGCATCGTCGCGAAGCTTCTCTTTGACGGCGGCCACCCGCTGGCGCTGTTCAAATATGTCGGCCTCCTCCACCTGCTTAGCCTGAAGGATACCTTCAACGAGATCCGTCCCTAACCGGGATTCGAATCCTTTAAGGAGTTCTCCGGCGAATTCGCGCTGCTTATTGACCGACAACCGAAAGCCGAGTCCGAATTCCGCATTGTCTTCGAACAAGGAATTGGACCAGGCCGGTCCGCGGCCGTCGGCATTCTTCGTCCAGGGCGTTGTCGGCAGATTGCCGCCGTAAATTGACGAACACCCTGTCGCGTTAGCGATCAGAGCCCGGTCGCCGAACAGCTGCGACATGATTTTGATGTAGGGTGTCTCCCCGCATCCGGCGCAGGCTCCGGAAAATTCGAATAAGGGTTCCAGCGCCTGAATCCCGCGAATGGAATTGTGCTTTACCTTGGCGCGGTCGATCTCCGGCAGTTTCTGAAAGAGCTCCCAGTTGACGACTTCCTGTTCGCGCAACGGGGGCTGAGGTTCCATATTAATGGCCTTCAAACGTGTTTCCGACTTGTTCTTGACCGGACAGACTTCCACACAGATGGCGCAACCGGTGCAGTCTTCAGGCGCCACCTGAATGGTGAAGTTGTGATCCTGCAGTTCCCGGTCGCGGCATTGCGTGGTCTTGAACGTCGCGGGGGCACCGTTGAGTGCTGCGGGCTCGTAAATCTTGGTCCGGATGACGGCATGCGGACAGACTGCCACACACTTGCCGCATTGGATACAAATATCCGGATCCCAGACAGGAATTTCCTGGGCGATATTGCGGCGTTCCCACTTCGCCGTCCCAGTCGGATATGTCCCGTCATCCGGCAGGCAGCTCACCGGCAGCAGGTCGCCCTGACGGGCCATCATCTTAGCCGTCACCTTACGGACGAATTCCGGCGCCTCCGCGACGACCGCTGGCTGAAATTCCCGGTCACTGGTGACCTTGGCCGGAACGTCGATCTCAAACAGATTGGCCAGAGTGTGGTCGACCGCCTCGAAATTTTTGCGTACGATCTCTTCGCCCTTTTTCCCGTATGCCTTTTTGATCTGCTCCTTAATGGCGCCGATCGCCTCGTCCTTGGGTAAAACTCCTGAAATCGCAAAGAAGCATGTTTGCATGACGGTGTTGATCCGGATGCCCATGCCGGTTTCACGGGCGATCCGGTAGGCATCGATGTTGTAGAACTTGAGTTTGCGGTCGATGATGATCTGCTGCACAGGCCGCGGAAGATGGCCCCACACGGCGTCTTTGGCATACGGACTGTTCAGCAGGAACACTCCGCCTGTATCAATCTTCTCGAGCACATCGTACTTGTCGAGAAAATTGTACTGATGACACCCCACAAAACTCGCCCGGCTGACCAGATACGTGCTGCGGATCGGGTCCGGACCGAAACGCAGGTGGGAAATCGTCATCGATCCCGATTTCTTGGAATCGTAAACGAAGTAGCCTTGTGCGAAATTGTCGGTGCTTTCCCCGATGATTTTTATGGAATTCTTGTTGGCGCCCACGGTACCGTCCGAACCGAGTCCGTAAAAGATAGCGCGCACGCCGCTGGCCCCTTCGATGGTGTAGTCGGGATCATACTCCAGGCTGGTATTCGTAACATCGTCGTTGATGCCGATGGTGAAATGATTTTTGGGTTTCTCCGTTTTGAGTTCATCGAAAATCGCCTTGATCATGCCCGGCGTGAATTCCTTGGAGGACAATCCGTAGCGGCCGCCGATAATCTTGGGCGTGGCGGCAAAACGGTCCGGATTTTCGAACACGGCGTTGACCACGTCCAGGTAAAGCGGTTCTCCCGCGCTGCCCGGCTCCTTGGTGCGGTCGAGCACCGCCATCGCCCGGGTGGAATCCGGCAGACTCGTGAGCAGATCGGATACGGAGAACGGCCGGTATAACCGGACCTTCAGGACGCCCACCTTTTCTCCGGCCGCCGCCAAATGATCGACTGTCTCGTGCGCCGCTTCCGCTCCGGACCCCATGATGATGATGACCCGTTCGGCGTCCGCCGGTCCGTGATAATCAAACAAACGGTACTGCCGCCCGGTCAGCTTGGCAAAGCGGTTCATGGTTTCCTGGACGATGCGCGGAGCTACGTCGTAGTATTTATTGACCGTTTCCCTGGCCTGAAAGTAGACGTCGGGATTCTGGGCGGTCCCGCGCATGACCGGCCGGTCGGGTGTCAAACCGCGGCCGCGATGCGCGAACACCCACTCATCGTCGATCATTTTTCGCACGGTTTCGTCATCAATAGTCTCTATCTTATTAACTTCATGCGATGTCCGAAATCCGTCAAAAAAATGAATGAAGGGAATACGCGACTCAAGTGTCGCCGCGTGCGCAATCAGGGCCATGTCGGTGACTTCCTGGAGACTGCCTGCCGCGAGCATCGCCATTCCCGTGGCCCGCGCGGCCATCACGTCGGAATGATCACCGAAAATCGACAGTGCCTGGGCGGCCAGTGAACGGGCCGCCACATGAAAGACGGCCGGGGTTAATTCACCGGCAATTTTGTACATATTCGGGATCATCAACAGCAACCCCTGGGACGCCGTAAAGGTGGTCGTCAATGACCCGGTCTGCAAGGCCCCGTGAATCGCACCGGCGGCCCCGCCCTCGGACTGCATCTCCTGCACCAGCGGTGTGGTGCCCCAAATATTCTTGCGGTGCAGCGCGGCCCATTCGTCCGCGAACTCACCCATGGGTGAAGACGGCGTGATCGGATAGATCGCGATCACCTCACTGAGACGGAAGGCTATCCGCGCCGCCGCCTCGTTACCGTCGATAGTGGCGTATTGTTTGCTCATGGCACCCTCTTTCTTTTATCAAGTGATTTTCCAAAAGTCCTTTAATTTATCTTCAAGCTCAAACAGGCGATGATCGAATTCATCCACCGCCTGAATCATCGAATCGGTCCGCTGTTCACTGAATTTGAGTTGTTCACCGTTGACTCCGTCCTTAAAATTATGAACACATTGTGAAAGGTACGCGGTATTGTAACCGCCCTCAAGGGCCGCAAACATCTGCGGGAAGGCCAGACCCAGTTCACGGCCGAGATCATAGTAGGTGTCGGCGCTTAACCGCAAGTTTAAAAGCGGATCGGCGTGATGCGCATCGAAACCGGCTGAAACAGCCAAGCAGTCCGGCGCGAATTGCTCGGCAATTTGCATGATCAGGCCCATACCCTTCCAAAACAGATCGTCCCCGCTTAGGGGCGGCAAGGGGACATTCACAGTAAAACCGCGCCCGCGGCCTTCGCCGATTTGGTCCACCGTTCCGGTAAACGGAAACGCGGGGAATTGATGCAGGGAACAGTAAAGCACCGAATCCCAGCGGTAAAAAGTGTCTTCGGTCCCGTCGCCGCAGTGACCGTCAAAATCCAGGATCATCACCCGCTTCCCCTCCCGAACCAGGGCAGTGGTCGCGATCGCAACATTGTTAAAGAGGCAAAAACCGCTGGCCCGGGCGATAAACGCGTGATGCCCCGGCGGTCTGACCATGGCAAAGCCGTTAGTCCGTGAGGCCTTAACAGTAGCCGCCACGGCGGCCACGGCGACATCAAAGCTGCGGGAACTCACCAGAGTATCACCATCCAGCTGCCCGCCTCCCGCACGGCAGGTCCGGCAGACATCGGCGATATACTCGCCGGCATGCACCAGTTCCAGAAACTCGCTCCCGTCATCTAGATCCGTTTGCGGGACATCTTTCAGGAAATCAAGGCGTGCGGCATTCTCCGGATGGGATCCCGTATCATGCCGTCGAAAAATTTCGTTGTAAATGAACTCCATAGACGATTACGACGCGTTATGCGTCTTCTGTCCGGGAAGGACCTGTTCGCTTTCCAGGTCCAGCTTGACATAGTAGCCGTCCACTTCGGAACTCGGCTTCACGGTAAAATTATGATTTTTGAAAATTTTGAGCATCACACCGTTGGTTTGCGCGACATAGGCATAGAGTTGCCTGATGCCGTGTTGACGCGCCGCCTGAATCAGCGTATCGCACAAGAAGTTTCCGATCCCGATCCCCTGGAAGTCCTCCTTGACCACGATGCCGATCTCCGCTTCAGCCGACTGGTCGTGACGGATGTAACGTCCGATGCAGACCATTCTGCCGATCGGCATCCAGTGATCGTAACCGGCGATCGCCATGTCTTTGTTGTAGTCGACGCTCACCCGCGCGCCGGCCTCCATGAACGACAGCGACTCCACGTTGGCCAGATAGCGCTGATATATCGTTTGCGGCCGGTGACTGTAGAAGAAGTCCTGGATGGCCTTTTGGTCGAACGGCCGCAGCGGACGGAAGTATATGTCCTTGTCCTGAAATTTGACGTGATGCGGGATCAGCTCCTTGACCTTGCTGTCGTCATCTTTGAGAATCTTTTGTTCCGGATAGATATAGTGTTTTTGCTTCAGGTAATCGAGCAGTTCCTCCCGAAAATCCGGATGGGCGATCTGGGCCAACGCCAGGGCCCGTTCCCGCACGTTTTTCCCATGCAGATAAGCCGTGCCGTACTCCGTGACCACATAGTGCACATCCGCGCGGGATGTCACCACCCCGGCTCCTGGTGACAGCTGCGGGACGATACGCGAGAGCGTCCCGTTCTTGGCGGTGGACGGCAAGGCGATGAATGAACGTCCCATGCGGGACCGCTTGGCCCCGCGGACAAAGTCAACCTGACCGCCGAAGCCGCTGTAAAAATTCGAGCCCAGGCTGTCCGCGCACACCTGCCCGGTCAAATCGATCTGAATCGCCGAATTGACCGAGACCATCGCGTTATTTTGTGCAATCACAAAGGGATCGTTAGTATACTCCGACGGGTAAAACTGGAAGTCCTTATTGCGGTGGATCAAGTCGAAGATCCGCCGAGTCCCCAGGACAAAGCTGACAATGGATCGTCCGCGGTTGATCCCCTTTTTGTTGTTCGTAATATTCCCGTTGCGGTACAGTTCGATAATCCCGTCCGAGACCATTTCAGAGTGGATACCCAGATCGTTCTTCTCTTTGAGATTGAGCAGCATCGCGTCGGGAATATTTCCAATCCCCAGCTGCAGCGTGTCACCGTCTTGAATGTACTTGGCAATATGCTTGCCGATTCGCATCGACACATCATCCGGTTCACCCTGCGGAAACTCGATGAGGGCCTCGTCGGCCTCGACCAGATAATCGATGCAATGCAGCGGGATTTTAGACACTCCGTAGGTTTCCGGCATATTACGATTGACCTGGGCAATGACCAGATCCGCGCTGGCGATGGCCGCCGGGAGGATATCCACACTGACTCCGAGAGACACATAATTCCGGTTGTTCGGCGGGGAAACTTGAATGAGGACCGCACTGAGCGGCATCTGTCCCGTTTTAAACAAGTTGGGAACTTCGGAAAGAAAGATCGGCATATAATCCGCGTGCCCCTCCGCCACGGACTGACGAATATTGTGTCCGATAAAAAAAGCGTTATGCCGAAAGTTCCTGGCGTAACGCACGTCCGCGTACGGCGCGATTCCGACCGTGAGGATATGGACGACTTCATTGTCACGGAAACAATCGGCGTTTTGTATCAGGGCCCGCACCAGATGCTGCGGTTCGGCGCAGCCCGATCCGATGAGGATGCGACCGCCTTTACGAATTTGACGAACGGCTTTGGCCGCGTCGACCAGCCGTGTATTCTTCTTGGGATAATTGTACGGTTCGTAAAGTAACATGTCTTTTCCTGTGGTTCAGCATATTCGCGGCAACTGATCGGCGCTAAGCATATCGATGATCCGATCGTGACCGAGAGGATTTTTCAATGTGACTAAATGGTCCGGATCGTCCGCGCAGTGTCCGATGACCGTCGCCGCGCCTCCCAGAGCCGTGTCCCGCAGGACATCAATCGCGGACGCCGCCTCTGCCTCCGGAACAAAGGCGATAAAACGTCCTTCATTGGCCACGTAGAGCGGGTCCATTCCCAGAATTTCACAGGCCGCCCTGACGTCCTCGCGCACCGGAATGGCGTCTTCATGCAGACGGATTCCCGTACGGGCGGCTTCGGCGATTTCGTTACAGGCGCTGGCCAGGCCGCCGCGCGTCAAATCGCGCAGACACCGGACGGTGATTCCGGCTTGCAGGAGTGCCCGCACGCATTCCCAGACCGGCGCCGAGTCAGAAGTAATATCGCTTTCGAATGACAATCCTTCGCGCACCGCCATGATCGCCATGCCGTGCCGTCCGATATCCCCGCTGAGGATCACCGCATCCCCGGCACGGGGGGCGGCCGGGCTGATGTGCTGATCGTGCTCGATCAAGCCGATGCCCGCGGTGTTGATATAAATACCGTCGCCCTTCCCTTTATCCACAACCTTGGTGTCTCCGGTGACCACACTCACGCCAACGGCGGCCGCGGATGCGGCGATTGATTCCGTAACTGCTTCGAGGTCCCGTATAGGAAAGCCTTCTTCGAGGATAAGCCCCAAACTCAAATGCAAGGGGCGCGCACCTGCCATGCTCAAGTCGTTAACGGTGCCGTGCACGGCCAGCTGTCCGATATTGCCCCCCGGAAAGAAGATCGGATTAATCACATAGGAATCCGTGGTGAACGCGATTTTCTGACCGTTCACAGGGATCACCGCCGCATCATGCAGAGGCCCATCAGACTGGGGAGACAGACGCGGGATCAACCGTTCGCGGATCAGCTGACTCATCAGCCGTCCGCCCCCGCCATGTCCCAGCAGAATCCGGTCCTGGTCGTGCACGGGGCGGGGACAACTCATATTGAATTCACTCATCGGATTAACTCTTGGCAGCCGGGGCCGCGGACTTCCTTCCCCGGTAACGGTAATAAGCGGAGCATGCGCCCTCTGACGAAACCATGGTCGCCCCCAGCGGATGGTCGGGCGTGCAAGTCTTGCCAAAGGCCGGGCACTCCGGCGGTTTTTTCAACCCTTGGAGGATTTCACCGCTGATACAGTCGGGGCTCTCCTCGGTCACGATGTCGCCTGTTTGGAATTTTGTCTCCGCGTCAAACGCGCGGAACTCCTTACGCAAAGCCAGGCCGCTGGCCGGAATTTCTCCGACACCGCGCCACTTACGCGGCGTCACGGTAAAGACTTCGCTGATAATACGCCGGGCATGTTCGTTACCTTCCCGCCGGACCGACCGCGCGTATTGATTTTCCACTTCGGCGCGGCCTTCCTCCAGCTGGCGGACGCACATGCAGATGCCCTGCAGGATGTCCAACGGTTCAAACCCGGTCACAACGATCGGAACGCGGTACTTGTCGGCCAGCGGAAAATACTCTTCGAATCCCATGACCGTGCACACGTGTCCCGCCGCCAGGAATCCCTGGACCCGGTTACGTTCGGAGGAGAGTATCGCCTCCATGGCCGGCGGAACCAATACGTGCGACACGAGTATTGAAAAATTTGTGAGTCCCTGCTGCCGGGCCTGATAAACCGCCATGGCATTGGCCGGAGCCGTCGTTTCAAAACCGACGGCAAAGAAGACAATTTCCTTGTCCGGATGACGCGCCGCCAGCGCGACCGCGTCCAGCGGGGAATACAATACACGCACATCGGCGCCCTCAGCCTTAACCGTAAACAAATCCTGACGGGAACCCGGCACACGCAACATATCCCCGAAGGAGCAAAAAATAACGTCCCGCCGCGCGGCAATGTCCAGCGCCCGGTCGATCAACTCCAGGGGCGTCACGCAGACCGGACATCCCGGCCCGTGGATTAATTCAATTTCATCCGGCAGCAATCCGTCGATACCGAATTTCACAATAGCGTGGGTTTGCCCCCCGCACACCTCCATCAAGGTATGCGGCCGTGTGGTGATGCGGTGTATTTCAGCTGAGAGTCGCCGCGCCGATTCCGGATCACGATATTCATCGATGTACTTCATTCGCCGTTCTCCTCAATTTCGTCCAACTCCCCCATCTCCTTCAAATAGGCGAAGACCGTTTGCGCTTCCTGTTCATCCACCTTGCTGATGGCAAAACCGACGTGCACGATCACATACTCGCCTACACACGCGTCCGGCACGTAAGCCAAACAGACCTCTTTCACAACACCGCCGAAATTCACCCGCCCCCTGACTTGCAAGGGATCTTCATGGGTGACAATTTGCTCAATCCTTCCGGGTATGGCTAAACACATGTCATAATTCCTGATAAGACGTTAGCGGCTGGGCCTCTTTGGCCACCCGGCGCGAACCGGCTACCACGCATTGCCCCAGCGCGATGCCGCCGTCATTAGGCGGCACCAACTGCGGCCAATACACCTGATAATGCTGCTCCCGCAAGCGGTCGATGAGCCGTTCCGTAAGATACTTATTTTGAAAACACCCTCCGCTGAGGACCACACGTTCTTCGCCGACCCGGTGGGCGACTCCGACCGCCATCTCCACCAGCGTGTTCTGAAATGCGGTAGCGATGACCCCGGGGGCGATCCCGGCGCGGAGATCCTCAATCAAGGCTTTTAACATGGGGCGCCAATCCACCTCTCCGTGCCCGATCCGGAAGGGATAGTGGTCCGAATGCAGGTGGTCGTAACCGGCAAACTCCAGCCGCTGAGCGGCCTGGCCTTCAAAATGATTGACTGTCGCCAGGCCTGTCAACGCGGCCACGGCATCAAAGAGTCGTCCGGCACTGGAGGTTGCGGGGGCCGCGGTGCCGTTCTCCAGGAGGCGCAACATATTTTTGAGGGCCGGACGGGTAAACGCCTGCAGGACGGCCAAATCGTCATAGACCGCGAAATCTCGTCGGGCATAGGCCCACAACAGCCCCAAAGCGGCGCGGCGCGGTTCGCGGACCGCCTGTTCGCCGCCCGGGAGCGGAAAAGTCCGCAGGTGATACACCCGGCGGTAATCGGTCTCGTCGCAGCTCAGAAACTCCCCTCCCCACACCGTTCCGTCATCTCCCCAACCGGTCCCGTCCCAGCAGATGCCGAGCACCCGTCCGCTGATATTGTTTTCGGCCATGCAGGCCGCGATATGCGCATGATGATGCTGAACCGCCTCGGTATCTGCCGACATAGTATTCGCCAGACGCGTGGCGAGATAATCAGGATGTTTGTCGCACGCTAATGGCGGCTCGGTCATACCGTAGATACGTTGAAAATCATACAGGACCGATTTATAAGTCTGCCAAGTCTGCGGATTCTCGAGGTCGCCGATATGTTGGCTGACAAACACATTGCGCCCCTTTGCCACGGCGATCGTGGACTTCAGCTGACCTCCGCATCCGACCATATCCGCGAGCGGATGGCCGACCGTAATCGGCAATGGCGCATAGCCGCGCGCCCGGCGCAGGACCATGGGACGGCCGTGAATCATACGAACGATGGAGTCGTCGGCATGGCGGACAATGGGCCGGTCATGCACCAGCAAGCAGTCACAGACATGACTCAGACGTTCGAGCGCATCCATTTCGTCGATACAGATCGGTTCTTCCGCGATATTAGCACTGGTGGCGATCAGCGGTCGGCCCACACGCCGCATGATAAGTTGATGCAGCGGCGTGTATGGCAATATTACTCCCCAATACGGATTCGCCGGCGCGACATTATCGGCCAGCAAGGCCCCCTCTTTCTTCGGCAACAAAACGATCGGGGCCTCCGGCGACATCAACAGGTGACGTTCCTTTTGGGTGACGTAACTCAAGCGTTCAGCCCAGTCGATATCCGGGCACATCACGGCAAGCGGCTTTTGATCGTGCCCCTTCCGTTGCCGCAGTCGCGCGACCGCCTCACTGTTGGCCGCATCGGCCATGAGGTGAAACCCGCTCAACCCCTTCACCATAACGATCTGCCCGGCCAAAAGACGGACAACGGCTTCCTCGAGGGCCTCGTTTCGTTTACAAAGCACTTCCCCGCAACAATCCCACAACGCCAGCTGCGGACCGCACTTGGGACAGGCATTGGGTTGCGCATGAAACCGCCGATCGGTCGGTTGCTCATACTCAGCTTGACATTCCGGGCACATCGTAAATCCACTCATCGATGTGTGAGGACGGTCATACGGCAGGCCGTAGATGATGCTGTAACGCGGTCCGCAGTGCGTGCAATTGGTAAACGGGTATTCAAAGCGGCGGTTAGCAGCATCTAACACCTCACTCAAACAATAAGGACAGGTGGCGACATCCGGCAGGATCAGGGCCGACGGTTCTCCGCCAACAGGACTGGCTCGGATCTCGAACGACTCATACCCGAGCGGATCGAGATAGGTATACTGCAGACTTTGAATGTAGGCATGCGGCGGCACGGCCGTCTGCAACTGCCTTAGGAAACGTTCCAGCTGCTCATCACTCCCTTCGATCTCGATGGTGACTCCGGCTGAGGTGTTTTGGATATACCCGGTGAGATTCAGGGCGCACGCATGGCGGTAAACATAGGGGCGAAAACCCACCCCCTGCACCAGTCCCAGAACTTTTATACCGATCCGTTTAGTCGCCATATCGGCCTCGCTTCTTTGGTCTTCGTCACGGGGCTTTGCGTTTGTGTCTTTCCGCAGGATGCGGTTGATTCTTGCCGGCACACCAAATCAGTCCGAACAGGAGAAAACTGCCGGCGGTCAGTAAGGTCAAATTCAAGATAGCCCGATCGTCCAGGTGGATGCCGCCGCAGTGTGCCAAATAAGTCAGGGTTAGATGAGAGACGTTCATGGTTTTTTCCGTTTCCTAAGTAGGTTTTACGGTTACCCGGGGCCCTTTCGGCTCCCCGCCCGAATCGTGAATTATTTCACATATCTACATGCTATTATACATTAATACATGTATAAGTCAATATGGCCGGGTGTTTTATCGGCGCGGTTGGGGGTCTAGAGTTGCTGCTCGGTGATGATATTTCCGGACTTGATGTCAAAGGTGTATTCGACGTTATCAATCGTTTTCAACTTAAACAGGTAACGAAAAGTATCGAATTCGGGGTCCCGCCGGCTCCAGTAGTAGTGGCTCATCGATGGCAGAATTTGTGCCGGATCCTTGACCAGCTGTTTAGTGCTGTAGGAGCGGATCAGCTGGCCGCGGTGGTAAAAGGCGATCGCGAGATGATTCTCGGATAGTTCATGTCCGCGCGGCCAGTTGCCGTAACGTACTAAATATTGACCGTCATGCGTCAAATAGACCCGGTTGGAATACCAGCCGGAAGTCTGCCACAGGACCTCATCCCCCGCCTCCGAAAGCACTTGGTAGCATATACCGTGGCCTTTTTCACGATCGAGTGGACTTTCCGGTATCATTTTGAAGTAAAAATGCCCGTTGGCCGAGGCCCGCACAAACGGTACCGGCAAAGACTCATCATCGGCTCCCGCACGGTTACCCGTCAAAAGGATGACGGATATCATCAGCGTTTGAGCAAAAATCGTGATCAGCAGTTTTTTCATATATCCTTCCTTTTGGTGCGGATTTCTTTGCACTTCCATTGAGTATGTTGACATTCGGGACAGCGACCGCGGCGAAAATGTTCAAACTCCATGCTCCGGCAATACTCCCGCAGGAAAAGTGAAGCGCCGATCACGACAGCCGCAAACAGGACCGCGACCGTGCCGATCCGCAGCAGTTGCGGCCACGAACGGCAAAGTGACCATCCGTAATAGCTGATAAACATCGCGGGAAACAAGGCAAACAGCGGCCATACCCAGGATTTTTGGCTTAATAGTCCGGGTTCTTGCTTTTGGTAACCGCATTTTTGACAGATCAAAAGCAGCATGAAGTTTGTTCAATCCGGCGTGTGTCCGGACACTTTTTGGGATTATATCTTCGCCGGCGGCTAAAAGCAAGAAGCCATCCCGGAGATTGCGCCGGCTAACGGCTGTCGGTGGGCAGATTGACGAGCGTATAGAGTTTGTCCAACAACTCGGAGTTATCAAAGGGTTTTGCGAGAAACTGGTCGACTCCGATCCCCGGCAGCTTGCCGGCCTCCACATCGGATATCATACCGGATATGGCAAATATCTTGACGCCTTTTCCCACCTCTTCCGTACGGATCCGCCGGCACAACTCATATCCGTCCAGACCCGGCATACGGATATCCATGATAATCACATCCGGCTGCCATTCCTTGAACCTCATCATGGCCATGAACCCGTCGCAGGCCGTGCGAATCTCAAAATTGTCGGTTAGCGCCAGCAGCCGGGTAATGGCGTTCACCATTTCCTTATCATCATCAACGATAAGGACACGATGCAGTTTGGTGTTTGAGCGCGGAAAAGATGGCTCCTGATTCATGATTCCTCCCGACCGGTATCAGCGGCGGATACACATTCTCGCGCCGTATTCTCTGAATACTAGCCCGTCCCACAACAATCCTAAGTCATACGTAAGGTGGATGCGCATTATCCTTCAGGAACGACAGGTGAAACACGTGTCCCTGAGCTTAATCTTCCGTGCTGACTGCCCCCTGTTGGTCTACCAGGTAGTAAACGCCTTCGTAATAAATCCGCCACACCGGATAATAAAAGCTTCCCTGTGCATGGATCAGCTCCATTTCGGCTCCGTCCCGCATCTCCTTGATTATCCCCCGGCGCGCGCGCCGGTTGGAATCGGGCCGGATATACTGGGAGATCAACCGCAGGGCCTGTCGCTTGCCTACCGGAAGATAACTCATGGGTTCCTTGACCCAAGTAACTTCCCTGAAAGCGCCGCTTTCCGCGTCAATCAAGGCGATGATGACGGTCCGCTGACGCATTTGCCGTCGCAGCCTGCGTCGTTCTTCACGCGGAATCCGGTCAATCTGCTTTCCATCCTCACGCGTCAACTCGTCACCGGATTCATTCAGCATACGCCCCTTGCGGAATCCGCTGCGCAATTCATGAACATTATCCGGATCAACCGGCAGTTCAAACGGAATCAGATAGTAGTCACCGCGTAATCCGTCTACGAAGATCGGTTTGCGCGGTATGGTCTGAACAAACAGCGCGGCAAACTCATCGTCGAACGGGACCAACTGTTCCTGTATCCCGGCGACTGCCGCTTCGATTAACGCGAAGGCATCTTCATCGAGATGGTCCCGTACATATACACTTTTTTGCGAGCCGTCCTCCATTTCCACAGTCTGAAGCTGCAGAAAATTGCCCACGCGCTTTTTCAGACGTGGCGCGCTAGGCATAATCGTTACCTGACCGCTCTCATCTTGCGGCGGTTCCACGAGGGCCACATAGTGATTGTACAGCGGATCATCCGGATTAATTCCGGTCAGCGGCATGTAGTACATCGTGGTGAATTGCTCCGCGGTCACGTAAGTGTCCTGACCGAGCCCCTGCGGATGCGGATCATTGATCCAGAAGCCGCAGATTCCGAAATCGGCGTTGCGGTAAGGATCGACCGTGGTTTGAATACCTTTAATAACGACCCAATAGTCATAATTCCCGTACAACGGAACGGCTCCGGGGACGTGGACCGGATACCCGTCGACGCCGTGGCCGTTGGGATTGTCGCCTCCCCCGCCGGCGGGATACGCCAGCCATTCGGCGATATCACGCAGCGCGTCCGCCAGAACCAGCCTGGCCTTCAACCCGAAATTATAGTGGAAGGGATCATACGGAGGATCCAGGTCCTGAATGGTCTGCCACAGGCCCCAGCCGTCCAGGCGCAGCAGTTCCTGATTGACGGCATAATTCATCGGCTGTCCGTAAGTGTACAACAGGGCCTGCATGCTCAATTGAGGATCTTCCAATGCGGGAGGCCCTTCCGGATCATCAAATCGGTTCCACCAAATGTATTGCAGGATCATCTTTAACACGGCCGGCCCGCTGAACTGTTCGACCGGTTCGGTGCCATTGTCCAGGCTCTGGTGATAGGGGAACTTATGTACATTCAACGTGAACCCTTCCGCCACGATATAAATGGTGACGGTTTCCAGGTCGCTTAATTGTCCGTCCGTAACGGTGAAAGTCACGTCGTACTCACCCGCGTCGCCCTTTTGCGTCTGCCATGTGAATTTCCTGTCGCCGGAGTCAAACACAGCCCCCTCCGGCAATGTATCTGCGCTGAAGGTCAGAGGATCTTCGTCCGGATCCGCACCGGAAACCTCAAACATCAGCATCCCGCCTTCCTTCACCGTACGATCACCGATCGGATCCAGGACCGGCGGTGAATTGCCGGCCATCGCCTTGACCGTTACCGCAATCTCTTCGAAATCAGATTCCAGGCCGTCCGATACGGATACCGTCAGCGGATATGTCCCTGCGTCGCCCGTTTGCGGGTCCAGCAGCAATGCGTTACCGGAAAATGTCATCCACGGCTGCCCGCCGGTCACGTTGAATATCAGGCTGTCCCCGTCCGGATCGGACGCCGTGAAGTTCAATGTTCGCGATTCCCCCTCCGTCAGCATCTGATTGCCGACCGGATCGAGAACGGGCGGACCGTTTATCTCTTCGACAGTGACCGTGACCGTCTCGGCATCCGTAAACTCTCCGTCACTGGCCGTAAACGTGAGCATGTAGATGCCGCTGCTTCCGGCGGGCGGATTCCCGCTGAAGCTGAGGCCATTGAAGGTCATCCAACTTTCCAGACCCTCAGCCGTGACTACTACCCGATCAAGATCTGGGTCCGAGACTGTGATCCCGATACTGAATCCGCCGCCCTCCGGAACAACAATATTGCCGATACCGTCCAATACCGGAGGTCGGTTGATGTCATACACCGTCACCATCACGGTATCGTTGTCCTGCAAATCGCCGTCGCTGGCGATCACCGTCACCTCATAGGTCCCCGCATCGTCGAAGCCCGGATGCAAATTGAGAATATTGCCGCTGAAGCTCATCCAGGGCAGGAGATTCTCCGCCGAGTACGAGATGCTGTCCCCGTCCGGATCAGTGGCCGATACCGATACATTCAGATTCTGGCCTTCATTGACGAATTGATCTCCGGTGGGAGCCAGCTCCGGGGCCTGATTGACGTCCCCGACCGAAACCGTAATCGTTTCTTCGTCCGTAAATTCGCCATCACTGGCGGTGAAGGTCACCTGATAATTTCCGGCATCACCGGCCAGCGGATTGGCCGTAAAGGCGGCTCCGTCGAAGCTCATCCACGGCTCCAGACCGCCATCCGTGATCGTCACCGTGTCGCCGTCCGGATCCGTGGCGGTTATCGAAAGCGTCAGATTGCCGCCCTCATCCACGCTCTGATTGCCGATATTATTCAGGACGGGTGGCCGGTTAACATCATTTACGGTCAACATCACGGTTTCTTCGTCAGTGAATTCTCCGTCCGACACGATCACCGTCACGGTATATATGCCCGCGTCGTCAAATCCGGGAGCTGCCGACACCATATCACCGTTGAGCGTCAGCCAGGCAGGTTGGTTTATTATTGAGAAGGTTAAGCTGTCTCCGTCCGGATCGGCAGCTGTGAGCGTCCCTTCACCGGTTTCGCCTTCATCGATACTTTGATTGCCGAGCGGATCCAGCACAGGCGGCCGGTTCACGTTATTCACGGTAACCGTGATCGCCTCATCATCCGTGAGGTTACCGTCGTCGGCTGTGATCGTCAATGTGTATAGCCCCGCGTCTGAAAAACCGGGCATGAGCGTGAGCATATTGCCATTCAATTGCATCCAGGGCTCCAGGACCGCGGCATCAAATGTTACCGTGTCCCCGTCCGGATCGGAGGCAGTCAGCGTAACAGTCAGTGAGGCCCCCTCGTCCACGTTCCGATTTCCCACCGGATCCAGTTCCGGCGCCATATTCATGGCTAACGGCGTTACGATGATGGCGAAGGTTTCCGTATCAGTCAGATCGCCGTCACTCGCGGTCATGGAGACCGGATAAGTGCCCGCGTCACCGGCCTGAGGAGTCAGGGTCAGCGTGGTCCCGTCAAAACTCATCCAGGCTTCCGCACCGTTGAACATAAGCGTCAGACTATCACCGTCGGGATCGCTGGCCGTAAAGGTCACATCAAGAGTCGCTCCCTCCTGGACGGTTTTATCAGCGATCGGATTGAGATTTGGCGCTTGATTGGCCGGGGTGACGGTGATGGTCACCGTTTCCTGGTCCGTCCCCGTGTTGCCGTCAGCGGCGGTGAAGATCACCTGGTAAGTTCCGGCGTCATTGTTCCCCGGAGTGCCCGTAAAGGTCGTCCCGTCAAAATTCATCCAGGACTGAAGCGCCGACGTGGTCACGGTCACGGGATCGCCGTCAAGATCGCTGGTTGACACCGTAAAGTTGAGCGTGGCATTCTCCGCGACCGATTTGGCACCGATCATATCCAGGACCGGATCACGATTGACATTCGCCACCGTAATTTGCACGGACTCCGTGGTCGTGTCCGTACCATCGAAAACGGAAAACGTAACGTCGAAAACACCGGCATGATTAAAGTTCGGCATCGCGGTAAACGTCGTGCCGACAAAGGACATGAATCCGGCCAGTGGAGTAGCAGCGAAGGTCAGAGAGTCGCCGTCCGCATCGGAACCGGATACATCGAAAGTGAGCACGGCCCCTTCCATTGTCATTCGGTTACCAATCGGATTCAAGACCGGTGCGGTATTGGCGGTGGATTGTACCGTAACGGATCCGTTGGTAATATTGTTTGCCGGTATGTTTCCCGACGCATCGCTTCCGAAGTCCAGTCGCGTCAGGTTTATGGCGGATGTCCCTGAGGCCAGCGCCGTAAAATTAATCACCAGCACCTGGCCGCTTGACGCCGAAACGGCACTGAATCCGAATTGAGTGACCGTGGCCTGGCCCGGCGTCGTGAGATTATCCACCAGCTGAAAGCCCGCGAAGGTCGAGCCGTTTGCGACCGAATTGGCGGTCAAGACGGCAGGGTCCCATGTGAGGGTCGTATCCACTCCGATGACGTCAGCCGAATTATTGGAAAAGTCGATGGCGATATTGAACGAATCGCCTAGGTTGACCGTAGCGCCTCCGACCACCGCGTCGTGGACACCTCCACCTGCTCCGGTTACGGTAATCGTCACCGTCTCCGAATCAATGCCTCCATTCCCGTCGTCCGCATCAAAGGTGACCATGTATGTGCCGACTTGTCCAATTGTCGGCGTCCAGCTAAAGGCGCCGGTGACCGGATCCAGCATCGCGCCGGCAGGCAGCGGAGTGGCTCCATAGGTCAAGACATCGCCGTCGGCATCGGTGGCACTGACCGTGAAGCTGAGATTGATTCCGGCTTGTACGGTCCGGCTTCCTATTGATGTCATGATCGGAGTATTGTTGGCGGGAACCTGGACTGTTACGGATCCGCCGGTGACATTGTTGACGGGATAGGTCACGGTATCTGTTCCGAAGTCCAGCCGGCTCAAAGTCAGGGCGGTCGTTCCGGAGGCGATCGCCGTAAAATTGATTACGAGGACTTGTCCGCTGGAAGCCGTAACGGGGGGACCGACGGCAAACTGGGCGACATTTGCCTGACCCGGCGTAGTCAGATTTTCGACATGCTGGAAGCCTGAGAAGGTAGAACCGTTCGCTACCGAATTGGCCGATAAAATGGCCGGATTCCAGGTCAGTATCGCGTCTACTCCCATGACATTCGCGGCGTTACCGGAATACGTGATGGCGACGTCAAACGATTCTCCCTGATTCACCGTGGCACTGCCAACGACAGCATCTTGAGCCGGGGGCGCCACACTGGAAACCGTGATGGTAACGGGTTCGGAGTCAGTTCCTCCGTTACCGTCATCCACCGTAAATGTCACAACATGCGGCCCTTCGTCACCGGACTGCGGAGTCCAGCTGAAGGCACCGGTGGACGGGTCAATGGTTGCCGTGCCCGGCAAAGGGCTTGCTCCGTACGTGAGGGCATCTCCGTCCGTATCGGTTGCACTGACCGTGAAGCTGATGTTGCTTCCTACCAACACGGATTGGCTGTTGATGGGATTAAGGACAGGGCTCGCGTTGCTGTTGCTGACCGTAACGCTACCCGTGAAGGGAATTGTGCTGGCCGGGATGGTCCCCGAGGTATCCGACCCGAAGTCCAAGCGGGTTACCTGCAGCTGCGAAGCTCCTGTCGGGGCGGCGGCCAACACACTGAAGTTAAAAGTCAATACGGTCCCGCCGGCAGCGCTCATCGGGGCCCCGAAGGTAAATTGCGCTATCCGGGCCTGTCCCGGTATCGAAAGATTATCGACCTTGGCAAAGGACGCGAAAGCGGCCCCGTTGTCGACGGAATCAAGCGTCAGCACGGACGGATCGTAAACAAGTGTGGTGTCGACGGCCGAGACATCATCGACATTATTCGAAAACCCGATGTCTACGGATACAGACTGCCCTTGGTCCGCGGCAAGGCTAGTCAGCGTGGCATCCCAAGCCAGGACCGAACCTGGAGAAAGAATGACACCACACAGGATGAAGAACCATGCAATTCGTTTAATGTTAGTTTTTCCTCTCGTTTGGAGTCATCCGCGGCGCCCTGGCCCGCTCCGATATGAGCTCGCTCAGCGAACCATCCGCACGATAATGGACAACGTACTTGCCGGATGTGGAAAAGACATTGAAAATTGTGTGGTTTTCGAAACCCGATCACGCATTATAAATCGTTCGCAGACTCAATGCAAAGAATATGAAAATCCGGGGAGAATTTACTGCAGCTGGACGCTTACTTGATAATATCGCCGACTTTAATATCGTACTTCTGATCCGTGATGGTCGCCGCGACCAATTCGCCGCGAATCCTGGTCACTTCCAGGCTGGCGATGTATTCGGAATCGCGGTAGACGTTGACCTTCTCTCCGATCATTAAGGACGTACTTTGGCTGAGGTGGATGATGACAAACGTCAAGTTCTTATTGACGCGGCGGATGGACCCCAAAACGGCGCCGGACAGCCCGTCACTATAGATTTCGTCCAGGTTACCGTCACCGGCCTGTGCGGCTTGGGCCTTTGCCGCTAAGCGGATCCGGTCCGTGGCGATGCCGCCGGCCTCATTGCCGTTACTGGTTCGGGGCTGTTCCCAACGTTTGGCAGCCATGTCATATTCATCATTACTCCCGCCAGAATACGCCGCTCGGCTGCCTACGCCACCATTGCGGATGTCTTGCTCATAAGCGTCCGTTATGGCCTGATGGCTATCCTTGAAAAATCGGCTCGGCTCCGGCGAGATAACACCGACACGCTCGCGTGGCAAATAAGTGGTCCGCGCGGGAACATCTCCGGTAATGATCTTGGGCGAAAGAAATATCACTGTTTCCGTTTTGCGCACGAAATCATCCTGGCCGCGAAAGGCCGCTCCGATAACCGGAATACTGCCCAGCACGGGCACCTTATTATGAGCGTTGATCGTTTCATCGCGGATCAGCCCGCCGATAAAGATGGTGACGCCGTCTTTGACCGTCACCGTTGTTTCGGCTTCGGACGTCTCGACGACCGGTATGGAATTGTTATTGCTGGTAATGACATTCCGCGTGACGGAACTGATCTCCGGCTTGACCTTCATGGTAATGAAATCGTCTCTATGGATGGTGGGTGTCACGAACAATTTGACGCCGACTTCGATAAAATTAACGGATTCCGCTGTGGTTGTCGGCCCGGATGCCGGCGTGGTTGTGGTGGAAGTCACATAGGGCTCGGTGGAACCTACGATAATCTTGGCCTCCTCGTTGTTCAGCGTGGCGATACTCGGACTGGACAGGATATTGGTTTCCCCGATGGTTTCCAGGGCCTGGACCATAACCGAATAGTCATCCCGTTCCAGCGTACCGATACTCAACTGACCGCGTTTGTCTGTTGACTGCAGGACGTCGAAGTTACTGAGCAGGTTAAAATTGTGATGCTCCACCATCAGTTTTTCCCAATCCACGCCCAGTTTGAACTCATCACTCAGGGTCACTTGCACGATCTTGGCCTCGATCAACACTTCCAGATCCTTGTTGTCGAATGCGCGGACCATCTGGCGGATCTCATTGAGTTTATCGGCCGTATCCGAGACGATCACCTTGTTGGAACGTTTATCCGTCCGGATGGAGCCGATATCCGGCGTTAACTCCTCGGCAATCTTCGCGGCGATATCCTCCGCTTCCGCGTAAACAAGTTCGAAAATTTCGGTGACAACCATTCCGTCGACCCAATTCACGATGTTTTCCATCTCATCCAACACATGCGGCTCATCGGTCAGAATCAGCGTGCTCGTCTTATCATCCGCCACCACTTTGCCGCCCATACTTTTGACCTGATTGAGCAAGGCAACGACATCACCGATCTTAGCGTCTTCCAATCGCAAAATACGGGTCTCAAATTCTTGCCCGAAAGCACTGCGATATTTAGCAAGATACTCCTCAGCCGTCATGATGTTGATGATGTTTCCCGTCCGCAGGAAGGCCAGATTATATGATTCGATAATGCTCTTAAGCGCCTCAAACACCTCCACATTCTTAAGGTACACCGTGACTTTTCCCGACACGTTGGGGCTCACGATAATGTTGAGATCACTTTTTTGGGAGATAATCTTGATTAAATCCAGTATATCCATTTCCTTGACGTTGAGGACGTCAAAGACCATCATTTCGCTTTCACTATCCCCATAGCTGGCTTTGACTTTGGAGATATCGATCGTACCGTTGATTTCGGCTTTACCGTTTTGTCCGTTCTTGGCTATCTGTGTGTGGTGAAGTTCGTTATTGGTATCGCCGTTGAAACGGTTTGCAGGCTGGTTCCGCTCAATCCGCTGGATTCCGCGCAGTTGTCGGCGTCCTTCGTCGAGATTATCGTTTTGAGCGTAAGCCGTTCCCGAGAGCGCCGTAAACAGCACAAAAAGAGGCAGAAAATGCAGAGAGAAATGGTATTGATTTTTGAGGTTGGGTGTTTTTTTACATTCCTTCATAACGGCCACCGACAAAATTAAACGCGTCACTATGATCAGATACACAAAATGCGTCTAAATCGACCGAGCGAAGATTGAAGGAATTAGCGGGGAAACATATTGGTCAGATATGGCTAAATCCGATCAATTCCTGTAGGTAATTAGGGAAAACAGGATATTTACACGATATACCATAACCCGCGGCATGTCAAGCCGCCTATTTAGGCCGTTTATGATACATTTAATGTCCTGGTATGTCCGGGACTGTCCTGTCTTGTCCATAACAGGGATTATCCGCCGTTTAATGGAGCTTGGTCGGAAAAGCCTGCATCGCATCGGGCAACCAGCGTTCAGATATTCCGTTCCGGGGCTATCTTCCTCCACCTTTAGGGGTACATTTCAATCACTTCATCCCCGATCCGAAAGATCACTTTTTCCCCAAAGATTTCGCTCAGTGTTGCGCCTTTGATTTCATCGCCCAACGAGACAAATAGCGTCTCCCGGTTGATCAAGTCTTCCACCACGGCCTTGGGATTCTCGTCTTGAATAATACCGACCAGGCGGACGCTCTGGGTAAATTCCATGACGGATTTCGCCCCCGGGAAATCGTCCGGAGGTGTCTCTACTACCTCGTTTTGTTTTTCCCAAGGCGCTTCGAATAAATCCCGTCTGGTGAGATCCGTCAGGTAAGACGCGAGCGGGGGTACGCTTTTTAACGTAGGATTGATCGACTGGCCGGAGCGGACCGGCACGCTGACGTCAATCGCTTCGGCATGACTCTCTGCGAGGGCGCCGCGGTACTGTTGCGCGGCATAGAACAAGGCAGCGCACACTCCGGCGAGCAGCGCATAGTTCAGCACCCGGAGCATCAACATGCCGATGTTGCCGGCTTTGGATTGGAAATGATGTGAATGCAGCACACGTCCCCTTCGGATAACTACGGTATCAAGACCTTGCTTAGGATCAGCCTTATGCTGATTTCCTGAGAACGACGGGCCTTTTTGTCGTAATAAAACTCGTTAACTGTGAACATATACGGTTGCTTCTGCAAATGGTACAAGAAGTTTACGCTGTTTACAAAGTCGGTGGTTATATTCAAACTCACGGAAAATTCATTATAAAATTTGTTCTCGTTGACTCGTTGCGGTTGCAGGCTGGCAATACGGACATCAAAATTCTTGGCGACCTCTTCGATTTCCTTGACTACCCCGGACATGACCTGTTCATGTCGTCCCTCCTGCCGGAAAAGATTCTGATAGTATTCATAGTTGGTTGTCTTAGCCATACCGCGCGCGATGACGCGCCGTTTTTCATTCAATAGCTGCCGCTGCGCGACAATCTGATCCTCAGCGGCCTCTTGCCGGCGGCGCATCGGGACGACTATGAATTGATAGCTGAGATAAACCGCCCCCAGGATAATCGTTGCGACAAACAGATTTCGCTCTCTTTTAGACAACGTGGCCATGGCTAGGGCGCCTCCTCGTCACACAGGGATGCCGTAAATTTGAAATCCGTGACCTGCATAGTGAAAATACGGCGGGAAGTTGCAAATTCAAGATTGACCTTCCGGAACATAGGTTCATTGACCAGCCGGGCCTGAAAATCATTCAAGGCCTCCCGCGTCTGGGCATAACCCTGAATCGTAAACACGCACCGTTCGTTGAGGTACAGTGAATTCAGGGAAATATCCTCGGGTACCAGTTTCGCCAACTGGCCCATGACCTCCGGAACGAAGATGCGTCCGTCGACATACTGATCAAAATATTCAATAAGCCGCATCTTTCGTTTGGCTTCATCGATCTGCGGATCGAGTTCGCTGACGGCCGACCGCAACCGCTCCACCTGCTTCTCTTTTTCACTTAACCTGATCGACCAGACGAACAATGCGGTGGCATACAGCAGCATGCCGCACACAAAGAGTTTGATCAGTTCACGTTTGAGAACTTTATTTTGCTTCGAGGCACGGATCGAGCTCGACAGCAAATTGACCACTTGTTTACGATCCGCAAAATGTATCCCTAGCGGTGCTGTTAGCGTTAACCCGGATTCTTCTTCAAGGACCGTTTGGCGCAGATGCCGGGGCAGGTTCACGCCGTCGGTCGGTGCTATCGACTCGCAGGGCATTTGCAATTGCCCCTCAAGCTGCCCGATGAACTCCTGCAAATCACGCTGTCCGGAGACTACGACAAACCGCGACAACGGACCACCCATTTTTTCACTTTCATAGTATTTAATGCTCAAGGCTATCTGTTGGATCAATTCATCGGGTGAGGAGCGCAATTCACTCAGCCCCACATTGACATTGCGGGAAAATATCAATCTTTTATTCTCTATAAAGCAGATCTCCGTATGATTCAGATCGATATTGCATAAGGCCAGTGGTGATTTCGCTTCGACACGGGTGCGGCCCGCCTGATACCGGAGCCATCCCAGCAGACCGATGGAGCTGATGGTTATTCCGGCCAGGGCAATGCGCGCCTGTTCAGCCAGTTCGATAAAACGTTCAGTGACGTCTTTGGGGATGACGATCAGCAGGACCTTGGTATACCCCTCCTCATCACGACTAATGACCTGAACGTCGTATTCGACCTCGTCCGTGGTATATGGTGTCTGACTGCTAATCTGAATCTCGGCCATCTGTCGAAGTTCCCGCTCCTCCTGGGATGGAAGGCGTATGACCTTGAGAATCGCCAAATGCCGGGGGAGAACCAAGTATGCCCCGCCTCCCTTGACGGCCTTGTGCCTGGCAAATTCCCGCAGTGCCGGCAGCAGGTCCGCGTCGGTGTCTCCGTTGACATGCCGGACATCCAAAGCGGTCAGCTGGCCTTGACCGCGGACATACCGGGCCCGCACAAGCTTGAGGCAGTTGTCCGTCATCGCTATCGCTGTAGGAATGTCTTTACTCATGTCTCTGATCCCGTCAATTGCGTTTCCAGTACACTATATCCAGGTTATCGCGACCGATCACCGCTTCGATCGTCGATGTGACCAGCCGGTTTTGATCGACGCCGGTTACAAAAACCCGCACGAAATTGGCTTTGCGTGTGCGATGAAGATTGGACATCCGGACAAACAACGCCTGCTCCCGCCGGTTCAGCACGAGCCCGTCCGCTTCGAGAATACGGTCATCAGCTGTATCCTCGATTCGATCATCGCCGCGGCGGTAGTCCAACATTTTCCGTACCAAGGATTCGGCATCGTTCTCATCGGTACCGCTGGCGCGTCCGGAAACTGCGATGGCGAGTGAGCGCAACATTATTTCGGAAGCCGTGTCAAAGTTGATCCTCAGCTCACCGCCTGGCGGAAATACAGTCACGTACGGCTTTAAGTCGGCATACAACTCCGGACTGACCCCGCGAACCAGCAGGAGCTCTTCCAAGGATTCGAATTGCATATTTTTGGGGCGATACGGCTTCTCCAACCCTTGATAATAATCCAGTTCAGCCCCGTATTCCGGATCATTCAGAACATCATCCGGATCACGCCAGTCAATCACTCCATGAGTCACCGTCAAGGCGACGGCCTCCTCGTATCCTAACTCCTGTATAAGCGTACTCAAAATAAGGAAATTGTTTTTGGTCACCGTGTTCAGATTGATGCGCCGCTCCTCATCAGTCATTCCGTAGGCGCGCACCGGCTTCTCCCCCTGTGCTTGCCGGCGCCAATAGCCGATCTCAAAGTAGCCGTCGCTGAGTTCATGCCGCCGGAAGAGATCCTCGGCAGTTTTGCCTGCGACCGGTCGGACCGCACACCAGGTCAAGCTATCAAACTTGGAAGATTCTTCATCCGCTGTATCTTCCTCGATAAGATGCTGAGCGTACTGAACACCTCCCCAGGCCATATACTTCGATTTAATCTTCCCGATAAAATTATTGGCCAAGGCAAATTCGATACGCGTATTTTGTCCGAGGCTCAGCGATAAAAAGCTGAGCAAAACCAGGACCCACAGAACTGTGATAATCACCATCCCCCTTCGATTGCCGGACAAGCGGCCTAACCTTGAATACCCCATCACAAGCGGCTCCAGATCTGCGTGGGGATCAGCACTTCATTTGCGAAACTGACGATCCCCTCCGTATTATCGGGGCGAACCAAATCGAGCTCGATCCGCACGCTGAGCGGTAAATCGTTGCCTTCCCACTCGTCCGTCCAACTGACGGAGGCGGCCTCATCTTCTTCCGCGACTCCCGGCGTGCTGTACGAGAATCGCAACCCTTCCGGCTTGACGTGAATGGCAATCACTTCCAGGTCGTCATCCTCGGTAATATCCTCATTCTGCTGTCCGGCGACGAAATCCGCGAAGTCCGTTTGACGGCGGACGAGCAAGCGGGTTTGTTGGGCTTGACTGTCACCGAGAGTGACACGCACGTTCTTCTTGTATGCCTGATAGTTAACAATGGTCCTGTGAATCTTGCCGTAGTCCTCTGCCAACAAAAAATAGCTCACGGCCTTAAGTCCCTCGGGCGTGGGTGCCATAAAAGTTATCCTGTCCTTCGTTCCGGTAAAACTGAATTTCTCAGGATACGATTCGGACAGAGTATACTTCACCATATTTTCAATTTCCCGGCTCATCACATCCAGGGACCAGTAAGCCTGACGGTAAACTTCCTGCGAGGCATCGGTTTTGTAGCTCAGCCGCACACCGCCCCAGAAAACCGAATAAATGGTCAGCATGACCACCGATAGCAGGCTCAGCCCGAGAATCAGTTCGATAAGTGTAAATCCCTCCCGCCGCCGCATCATGGGGCCGTCCGTGCGTAAGTGGCTATCTGAAAGCGACTGGTTTTGCCACCGTTCTGCCACTCAGCGGTTAAGGTTTCGATCTGCAAATCGTTCGACTCCGGACTGGCCGCGGAGTCGACTGTAAAAGTAAATATACCCGGCTCGACATTCCCGCCATCCGGCCTGCCGGCTCCTCCGGGGTCCGGAATACGCGAATCCTTCAACAATCGGCTCATTTCCGCGTCGGCAGCCATCGCGGCCTGGGTGTATTGCGCGGCATAGCGGGCCCCACGCATACTGGCTGTCATGGACTGGATGATGACACCCAGACTGATCGACATGATGACCAGCGCCAACAGAACCTCCAGGAGAAGTGTTCCACGCCGGTCTTTCATCAAACAGCGGCGTATACGATACCTCAACTGTAACCCTCCGAATCAAAACTGCGAATAAAACCGCGTTGGATCCGCGTCGAAATAATTTTGCAGCGCTTTTCTTTGCACACCGCCAACTCCGCCTTATCCATGCGTCCGTCCGGATAAAATGTCAGCCCGCTGATATGCGCATCGATTCTCACGGCCAATTCCGCCGGCACCCGTCGCGCGACCCCCATACGTCCGGGGAGCCGTTCAAATTCGTTGGACTCCTCTACCGCCGGGTCCGTGCTGCGGACCTCCGTCAACCAAAACTCCGTCAATCCCGAATTGAATTCAAGACGCACCGGACGGCTTCTGGTAATCGCCCGGCTTTGCGCATAGCGCATCAAATTGATCAGTTGATCGGCCGTTTTGTCGAATTGATGTTTGGTGAGAGATTTTGATAGGCTCGGGGCGCTTAATCCCGCAATGACCGTCAGAATAAGTAAAACCAGAATGATCTCGACCAACGTAAAAGCCCGTACGTCGTCCGCCAACCGCCGGCACCGGTCCGGCAAAATTCCTTCGTGATTCTCCATAACATCCTCATCTCCGCCTCGCAGCCAGACTTCCTCACGAGTTCCAGTTCGTGATATCGTCAGCGCTTTCCTTACCGTCGGCGCCGAACGAATACAGATCGAAGGACTCCGGGTTATTGACTCCCGGAGACACATAAACATAAGAATTTCCCCACGGGTCAGACGGGACATCCTTCTTCTTGAGGTACGGACCATTCCAGGTATCACCCGATCCGATCCCTGAATCCGGTTTACGAATAAGCGCCTTCAACCCCTGATCCGTCGTGGGATAACCTCCATTTTCAATCTCAAACATATCTAAGGCCATAGGGAGCGCTACTTCGATATCATTCTTAGTCGCCTTCAATTGCGCGTCCTTGGACCTTCCCGCGAAATTCGGTATGACCATGGCGGCCAGTATCCCGATGATGATCACCACCAGCATTATTTCAACCAGTGTAAAACCAGCGGTTCTTCGGTTCAGAAACATACGTTATCCTCCTATTACGAGATCAGCAGGTTCATTTGAAAAATCGGGAGCAGCATTGCCACAACCATAAAACCGACGATGCCCACAATAATCATCAGGACCAGCGGCCCGATCAACGAAACCAAAGTTTTCATGATATCATCGGCAAGCCGTTCGGAAGTGTGCGCCACCTTATTAAATCCCTTACCGAGATTCCCGGTCTCTTCTCCCACGGTTATGATATTGATGGCCATTTCCGAAAAGAAAGAGCATTTCTTCAAGGCCGTATGCACGGCAGCCCCCTGACTGACCTCTCTGGGGACATGACCGAATTCCTCCCTTAAAATACTGTTTTGGACCGTGCTGCTGGCCGAATTCAGCGCTGAGGTAATATCCAGGCTGCTTTCGATCAGGGTCCCCAGCGTGCGGCTGACCCTTCCGAGCTCCACCATCCGGATGAAGCTCCCCAGAAGAGGAACGCGCAGTTTAAACTCATCGATCGCGGCGGCCCCCTGAGGTGTCCCCGCGTACGCCGTGCCGCCGGCAATCAAACCGATGACAGCCGCCAGCAGCACCCACCAGTACCCCGCAAAAAATTCGCTCATACCGATCAATACCATGGTGACGGCGGGCAACTCCTGACCGAGGTCTTCAAACATGACCGTAATGCGCGGAATGACCCACGTCAGTAGAACAAAGACGGTGGCGATCCCTACCAGTAAAATCAGAAAGGGGTAGGCCAGACTCGACAGAACCCGCCCCTGCACCTCCTGTTCCTTCTCGAGGTAATTGGCCAGACGGTCGAGGATCATGGCAAGCTGGCCGCTGGCCTCCCCGGTTCGCACCAGCTCCACATAAAAGTTTGAAAACAGTTTCCGGTGGACCCGCAAGGCTTCGGAAAGCGAACTGCCGTTTTCCAGGGCGGAATAAATCCTTTGATACAACTCCTTGAGCGCGGGACGATCGGTTTGCCGGCGGATAATCGCCATAGCGCGCAGAATAGGGACCGAGGCATCAACCAAATCACTCAGTTGCCGGGTAAACACGACGATATCCCTGGGTCGGACCCCGCCCACCGCCACTGCCGCGACACGGGACCGCTGTCCTGCTTTCTTCTTAGGCTTGGCGCTTGCTACGGCCAAGGAGACAGCGATCGGCGTGTACCCGGACTGGATCACTTTACGGATAGCCATCTCCTTGTTTTCCGCCTCAATCGTGCCGTGCACGATATTCCGGGGGCCCTGCTTCGCTCTGTAATTGAATGTATTCATCGCCGTTTTAGCCTATTCCTTCGTGAGTGACACGCAAGACTTCCTGGGGCGTGGTCAGCCCCAGCTTGACTTTCTCCCACCCGTTATGATTCAAAGTCCGCATGCCGCGCCGGACCGCGCGTTTTTTGATATCGCCCGCGGTCGCCCGGTTGATGATCAAATTCCGGATCTCATCATTAAGAACGAGAAACTCGTAGATCCCCTCCCGGCCGCTGTAACCGGAGAACTTGCACGCCTCGCATCCGTCGCTGTCATAAATGGTATCGCCCTCCTTTAGTCCCACCATCGGATCGATATCTTCCAGCATGCTGCCGGTTACCGTCACCGGTTTGCGGCAATCGGGACATATCTTGCGCACCAGGCGCTGGGCGATAAAACACTGCACCGTACTTGTAATCAGGTAAGGCTCGATCCCCATATCCAGCAGCCGCGTCACGCCGCTGGCGGCATCATTGGTATGCAGTGTAGAAAAGACGAGGTGTCCCGTCAAGGCGATCTGAACCGCAATCTCCGCCGTTTCGCGGTCACGGACCTCCCCGACCATCATCACATCCGGGTCCTGGCGTAACATCGAACGCAGGCCGTTAGCAAACGTCAGTTTGATTTCCGGATTTACCTGAATCTGTGTAATACCCGGCAACTGATATTCGATGGGGTCCTCAATGGTAATGATCTTTTTTTCGTCACTGTTAATCGAAGACAGGGCGGCGTACAAAGTCGTCGTCTTCCCCGACCCGGTGGGACCTGTTAGGAATATTATGCCGTGCGGCTTGTTGAGCAAACTATCAATGATATGTCGTTCGTTGGGAGAAAACCCGAATTCGTCGAGTTTATAAAGGGTCGTCGTGTTTAGCAGACGCATGACCACTGTTTCACCGTGCGGCGTAGGCATAAACGATATACGCAAATCGATATCAATATCCTGAATGCGCACCTTGAACCGCCCGTCCTGCGGCCGCCGTTTCTCGGCAATGTTGAGATTAGATAAAATCTTTATGCGGGAGATGATGGAATCCTTGAAATATTTAATATTCGAGGGGGCCTTGGCGTCGAATAACACGCCGTCTACCCGATAACGTATTCGCAGTTGGTCTTCAAAAGGCTCGATGTGAATATCCGAGGCGCGCTCCTGGTAAGCTTCCAGCAATATTTGATTCAGGAATTTACTGATCGAGGCCTCGGAATCCTGTTCGTCGATCTCCTCGACCAACGACTCTGCGGACTCGGTTTTTACGCCGCCCATCATCTTGTCGATGGTCTCCGCCCCCAGTCCGTAATACTTCCGGATGGCCTCGAGGATATCCTTCTCACTCGTGCGGACCGGCTTCAGCCGATATTTCACCACAAGCTGCAATTCATCCAGGGTTTGCACGTCCTCCGGATCGACCATGGCGATGCTTAAAACATTTTCATTCAACTTGACCGGTATGACCTTGTAATGATTGGCAAATTTGGAAGGAATTAAATCGATGACGGGTCGCGGGATTTCTGTTGTCTTCAGCTGAAAACCGCCGGCGGCCGGTGCGCCCGCCTTGGAAAGGAACTGATTCTGCTCGGACTTCATGAACCCCATCTCCACCAGGAGTTCGCCGAGACGTTCCTCACGTCCCTTGTTTTGGGCCTCCAAGGCCAGCTCCAGTTGATGCGGGGTGATGATGCCGCGCTCCAAAAGTTTCTGTCCGTATAAAAGCTGTCCGTCATTGTTGTCATTCGCTCTGATCATGGCATGCTATCCGTTGAAGGCCGATTCCTGCCCTACCGGGGCTTGTGTGTTCGTGCTGTCCGCTGATGACGGACGGCGATATTGGACAAGAAAAATTCCCTGATACGTCAAAATAGACGTTTACCCGGCCAAGATGTAACAGGATTATATCAAAATTGTCGAAAACCGTAAAAAACTAAATTTTTGCCCTATATTTAGGCACAAACTGACGTATTTCTAGGCAGGAGAGCGTCCGCTCTAATGTATGGAGGCGGAAAACGGAGGTTATGTCAATTGAGGACCAGCGGCTTCAAGGGCCTTGCCCATGCGGGTGTCGGTAAACGTCTTGAAGTTATCGATAAACATCTGGGCCAGCTTGCGGCAGACGCGATCGTATTCGTCTTTGTCCTCCCAGGCGTCGCGTGGGTTGAGCTGGGATTTCAGCCCGGAAAGGCTCTTGGGTATGTCCAGATTCAACGTGTCTAAATGTTCGTATTCTGCACTCTCCAATTCCCCGCTGAAGATATGATCGATGGTGACCCGATTGTCCATGATCGGGATTCGATGACCAACGCCGTATTGCCCGCACACCCAACCGGTGTTGATCAGGTAGGCCCGGGAACCGTGCTGGTCCATCTTCTCGGCCAGGATCTCGGCGTACTTCACCGGATGCACGGTCAAAAAAGCCTTGCCGAAACATGCCGAGAAAGTGGCCTGTGGTTCGGTCACACCGAGTTCAGTCCCGGCGACTTTGGCGGTGTATCCGCTCAGGTAGTGGTACATGGCCTGCTCTTTGGTGAGCCGTGCCACCGGCGGCAGCACGCCGAAGGCGTCGCAAGTCAGGAATATGATATTCTGGGGATGTGCGCCCTTGGATATCGGTTTGACGATATTCTCAATATGATAAATCGGGTAGGAAACGCGGGTGTTCTGTGTCTTCTTCGCGGACGCGAAATCAATGCGCCCTTCGGCGTCGATATCGACATTCTCCAACAAGGCGTCGCGCCTGATGGCCCGGTAGATATCCGGTTCTTTCTCTTCGGTGAGGTTGATGCATTTCGCATAGCATCCGCCTTCGAAATTAAAAACGCCCTCATCGTCCCAGCCATGTTCGTCGTCACCGATCAAGGCGCGTTTGGGGTCTGTGGAAAGACTTGTTTTTCCCGTACCGGAAAGCCCGAAAAAGAGCGCTGTGTCGCCGGACCGGCCCTCATTGGCCGAACAATGGAATGCCCCGATACCCTTTAACGGCAAAAAATAATTCATAATCGAGAATATCCCCTTCTTGATCTCCCCTCCGTACCACGTTCCCCCGATGCAGGTCATCCGTTCCTTGATGTTAAACGCCACGAAAACCTCGGAACGCATATTGTGTTTCTCAAAATCGGAAAAGGTGGTCCCGCATGCGTTAAGAATAGTCCAGTCCGGCTGGAAATCCCGCAATTCCTCCTCGGTCGGGCGGATAAACATATTTTTAAAAAAATGCGCCATCCACGGCACCTCGGTGATTAGACGGATCTTCATACGGGTATCCAGGTTGGCGCCGCAAAAGCCGTCCATCACGTAAAGCTTTTTTCCGGACAATTCTTCAACCGATATCTTCTTGAGGATCTCCCAAGCCTCCTGGGAAAGACGCTTGTTGTCGGATCCTGACGGTTTTCCGGTGGCCCACCAAACCGTATCCCGTGTAAGGTCATCTTCCACAATATATTTGTCCTTGGGGGAACGTCCCGTAAATGATCCGGTCTCAACGGCCACGGCTCCGAGCGAGGAAACGACTCCCCTCTTTAATCCGAGCATGTCCGGATGAAGCTCATGCGTGTACAAGTCGTCATAGCTAAGGTTATAGAATATATCCTTGCTGTTTTGAATCCCCAGTTTATCCAGATTAACCTGCATGTGCGTCTGTTCCTTCCCCATGATTTAACTCCCATGTGTTATCGTTACGGAATCGCCGCCAGTAAGTGTGTGAGAGACGGCGGACACCTATTCTACAATTGATATCCCAGAAAAACAACCGTGACGCTATAGGCCGCATCTTTGATCATGCGGGGGCATTGGACATGGTCACGGATTCCTTGGGCTTAAGAGCGACCTCCTCGCCCCGGTGTTTAATGACAAAATCCGACCCGGCCCGCATACAGTAGCGCGTTTCCTTCTGATTCATTTCTATATCCACGGTCCGGCCACGCAGAACCAGGCTGAATTTAAGGTGCTCCACGTACCCGCCGAGATGGGGATCGAAGCTGAAAGCACCGTTATCGTCCCGAAATCCCGCGATCCCGTAGATCGCGCACAACCAGGCCCCGCCCATGGCGGCAATATGCGCCCCGTCCGCCACATTCCCGCCGACATCGGCAAAATCAATGAGAATATTGTGACGAAAATACCGTTCAGCCAGATCGTCATAGCCCAACTCCGCGGCCATGATCCCCTGCGCGCAGGCCGACAATGAGGAATCGCCGGTGGTCAACGGATCGTAGTAATCAAAATTGCGCTTTTTTTCATACGGCGTGAATTCCTCGTTCAACAAAAACATGGCCATGACGACGTCGGCCTGCTTGATAACCTGATGCCGGTACAGTACCAGCGGATGATAATTCAGCAGGAGCGGGTACTTGCTTTCCGGCGTATTCTTAAAATCCCAGACGTCCCGTTTGAGGAAATTGTCATCCTGGGGATGAATTTCCGCTTCTTTGTCATAGGGGATGTACATCCCGTCCGCCGCCTTTTTCCATTCCTCGATTTCCTCGGGTTCCAAACGGGTTTCGCGAAGCAATTTAATAAATTTCTTGGGACTGTTGTTTTGCAGCTGCTCCACTGCTGTCACCGCGTCATGGAGGTTTCGCCGGGCCATCATGTTGGTGTACAGATTGTTGTTCACAATAGCCGTGTACTCATCCGGACCGGTCACGCCGTGAATATGAAACTCCCCGTTACAGCCGTGTGGAAAAGCGCCCAGATCGTACCACAGGCGCGCCGTTTCAATCAGCATCTCAACACCGTATTCATCCATAAAGGCCGTGTCTTCCGTAGCGTCGACGTATTTGCGCAACGCGTACATGATATCGGCATTAATGTGATACTGCGCCGTACCGGCCGCGAAATAGGCCGACGATTCTTCGCCGTTAATGGTCCGCCACGGAAACAACGCGCCTTTCTGATTAACTTGACGCGCCCGGGTGCGCGCCTTGTTCAGGATGCTGTGCCGGAACTTCAGCAGATTCCTGGCAATGCGCGGCTCAGTGTAGATGAGAAACGGCAGAACGAAAATCTCGGTATCCCAAAAATAGTGCCCGTCATACGCGGATCCCGTGAGTCCCCGGGCCCCGACCCCGGTCCCCTCCGCCCGCGAGGCGGCCTGCCAGACATGGAACAGGTTGAAGCGCATCATCTGCTGGACCCGCGGATCGCGGGTCTTGATTTCGATATCACTGATATCCCAGAATTTGGACATATAGACGCGCTGGTCGTCGACAATTTTCTGATAGCCCATATCAATCGCGTTGGACAGGGTGCGCTCACATCGATCCGACAAATCCCGGGGATCCGCGCTGCGCGAAGTGTGGTACGTAATAAATTTTGTAATCTCTATCGGAGAATTGGGCTTGGCGTAGATGTTGTAGATAATCTTGGCTTCATGTTCGGCCTTGGTGACATGCTGGTTGAAAACATTCTCTGTCTGGATAATATGATCCACGCCGCATCCCATCGTCATCCCGCTCTGCTTGGTGCGATATCCGTATATCATGCGGTTATCCCGGTGACGCTGCAATTCAATGTCGAAAACAGGGCTCTCGAAGCGACCGGCCTTGCGCGGATCATGTATCGCATTGTGCTCAAACTGCTCATCCTCGAAATGGATCAACTTGGAAGACAGAATGATATTGGCCGCGGCATTCAAGACGGTCAAATTGTAACGGATGACCGCCAGATGGCGATACTCCATGGAAACCAGACGAGTGGAGTGAATCAAGACTTGTTTACCGGTCGGGGTTTCCCAAAGCAATTCCCTTTCCAGCAAGGCCTCCTTCATGTTCAGCGCCCGTTCATATTTGAGCAAATGGGCGACGGGCAGATAAAACGGTTCGTCATCCACGTACAATTTGATAATCTTTGCATCCGGTACATTGACCATCGATTGTCCGGTCTCGGCGAAACCGAAGGCCTTTTCCCCGTAATTAATCGGAAACGATTCAAAGAATCCGTTAATAAACGTGCCGCGCTGAAAGGTCGGCTTGCCTTCATCCACATTGCCGCGTAGCCCCAGATAGCCGTTGGAAACTGAAAAAACAGTCTCGTTGTGGGGCATGAATTGATCCAAAAACTCCGTCTGTACAATCCGCCACGGATCGACCGGATAAATGTCATCGGGAGGCAAAATGATTTTATGTTCTCGCATCGTTTAAAATTGATCCTTACGGGTAGTGGTTGAACAGGCAGGAAACCTTGCGTTCAAGCCTTTGTTATAACACTCATACGGCTGAATTGCGATTCAAAAATTGGATTTGATTGACGGCCGGCGGCAGATCAACCTCTGGACAGAGGGATTTCCGGCAAACGAGGAGCATATTGAGGCTAATTGCCATGTCGGCAGTATTCTGCTGCCGACTTTCCGGACGGGAATGCGCCGCCCGTCGTTACTTTAGCTGCTTCGCCTGCTGCCGCGGCGCGCGAATTTCTCGGATTTTGGCGAGCAGATCTTCATTACTGAATGGCTTGAGCAGAAAGGCATCGGCGCCGATTTGCTTCATCCGGGCCGGCAGATTCTTGTCCGCATCCGCCGTTATGGCCAGGATTTTGACATTCTTATGTTCAGGACACGAGCGGATACTTTCGCAAACGTCAATTCCGCTGATGCCGGGCATACGGATATCCAAGATGACAACGTGGGGTTTGAATTGTACAAATTTAGTCCCGGCCGAAAAACCGCCGTATGCGGTATCCACCTCAATATTGTCCTGCAGACAGAGGTAACGTTTGAGGGCGGAGACCATCTGTTTATCGTCATCAACGATCAACACCCGGTCCTTCCCGTTGTCCGGGCCTCCGGTCAACTCTTCATCTACGGGAATATTGTACTCACGGCAGAAGTCGATAAAATCGTGGATCAGGACCCGCGTATGGCGGCCCGGAGTTTGGTAGGCCTTGATCTTTCCCTGGATGACCCAATCCAAGACCGTACGGTGGGTAACCTGACAGTATTCGGCGATATCCCCGGTCGTCAACGCCTTTTTCATTCCCATTCCCCTTTGTTGGTGAAGAACAATCTCGTCTATGTGGCACTACAACTGATAGATGGGCGGTCCAGCTGAGCCGAGTTCCCCGTCCACCGCAGGTTCAAGAAGTTCGCAAAATACTGGTTTTTTCCTGAGTTCGGCCTCTTCTAATATATGGAAACTCTAGACTTGTGTCAAGCTCTATGCCGCTCCGCCCCCAACGTGCCGCATCGGCCGGTCTTCCTATTGAGGCGGCTGCTCCTGCGCCCACATGCGGCTCCTATCCTTCATTTCCTGGCGAAAAGTCTCCACGGTTTCCCGGTGGATCTTCGGCCAGTCTTCCTGGGGCAGGCTGAAGGGTTGCTCATCCCTGAGGCTCATTCCGTTCTGCGCCGCCTTCACCGCCCGCGCGGTCCGCATACCGTGCAGATTAATCCAGCGGTGATCATAGTTATGCGGTGTATCATACTCAAATTGAGTGACATGGACGATAATTTGCCTGAAGGTGGGAAGCTGTTCGCGGGCATACGGCTCAATATTGCCGCCGAACTTGGTGGCCATAATCTTTAGCGCGGCATGAACTGTCTCATCCGTGCAACGGTTAGCATCATATTGCGCGCGCAACAACGCGGCGTAATACCAAAACATCGCCTCGGTACGCCGGTCCGATTCATATAATTTGTCGGAGAGGACGAACATCACTGCCGGTGTGTATATATCGGGATGGGCGAGAATATGTTTGAAGAGGCCTTCCGGCCGAATTCCCTTTTCTTTCCGGAGTTCGTCAACGGCCCGGTTTTGCAGCTGCACGTCGATGTCCGCGTAGGCTGTTTCCCGGACTAAATCCTGCAAATCCAGAGCCGACGCGCGCGATCCGCCTGCAGTCAACAGTAAGGCCAGGACAATCTGGATCACAAATTTGGCAGGCATCCGGCCTCCTCTCAATTGTTCCCGGACGGGGGCAATCTGTCCGGCAGGAAAGACATGTTCATCCGGCGCAACATACTTTGGTCATAACGCCCAGGTGAAACGTGAAATCGTCGCGGCTCATGAATACGCATGACCGGATTCAGCTGCGACTGAGCCTGATCAAATCGGCTTTGCATATCGTTCAGCTGCTGATCCGAAACACCACGTTGCGCCATATCTTCCAAAAACGCCTCTGTAAAACTAATCTCCAGGTCGGCCATTTGCACGCTGATCACGCAACTGAGATCGACCGCCCCCAGAATCTCATGACGAAAGCAGTAGGTTTGGCGGGATACGGCCCCGGCCTGCCGGCGTTCACAGGAGCGCAAGGCGGCCGGCCGGCACTGGCGGACCGCTTGGAGAAAACACCCCTCATCTTCGCCGCACTCCACCGCACCGGACTCCTCGGCCCGGGCGATCATGGGCGGGAGTGCGATCAGGAAAACGAGAATGTATCGGAGCATACCTATGGTGCTACTCAGCGATCTGTCCGCTCAGAGCCTTTTTTTTTACATCATCCAGTTTCCAAATGTCCTCGGCATAGGAGCGGATGGTCCGGTCGCTGGAAAAGAAGCCGGCTTTGGCGACATTCAGAACGGACTTATTGTTCCAGCGCAGGGTATCTTTGTACAGGTTGGACACCTGCGTCTGCGTACGGCAATAGTCGTCGAAATCGGCGCAAATGAGATAGGGATCGTGATAGCACAGCATTTCGACGATCGGCCGGAAGATGTCCGGTTCGTTCAGGGAAAAATAGTTGCCGCGAATGAGTTTGATAATCTCCGCCAGATAAGGTGATTTGGCGATATAAACCTGCGGGCGGTATCCCTCCGATTTCAGCTGTTCGACTTCATCCGCGCGCAGCCCGAAGATAAAGATATTATCTTCGCCCACCTGCTCGGCAATTTCGATATTCGCCCCGTCGTAGGTCCCGATCGTAAGGGCCCCGTTGAGAGTGAACTTCATGTTGCCCGTACCGGACGCCTCGGTGGAGGCCATGGAAATCTGCTCGGACAATTCACTGCCCGGAAAGACCCGTTCGGCCAACGATACACGGTAATTCTCAAGAAAGACAAGACGGATCTTGTCGTTGACTCCCTTATCGTGATTCACGACCTTGGCGACATTATTGATAAACTTGATGATCAATTTCGCCATCTGATAACCGGGAGCCGCCTTACCGCCCACCATAAAGGTCCGTGGCTGGATAAACTCCGACGGTGTGTTCTTTATCAGCAGATATTGCTGAATGATATACAGCGCGAACAGCAGTTGCCGCTTGTACTCATGGATGCGTTTCACCTGCACGTCAAACATGGAGGCGGTATCAATTTTAATTCCCTGGTGCTTATCGAGATACTTGGCCAATACCTTTTTGTTGTCCAACTTGACCTTCCGCCACCGCTCGATGAAGGCCTCATCCTTGGCCAGCTTTGCCAGGCCCTGTAACTGATCGAGCTCCCGGACCCAACCGTCGCCGACGGCCTCGGTAATCAAGGCCGCCTGGGACGTATTGGCTTTCAACAGCCAACGCCGCTGGGTAATCCCGTTGGTTTTGTTGTTGAACCGCTCCGGGTACATTTCGTAGAAATCCTTCAGGACGCGGGATTTCAGCAGGTCCGTATGCAGCGCGGATACGCCGTTCACCGAGAAACTGCCGATAATGGACAAGTGCGCCATGCGGACCATCTTCGATTCCCCTTCCCGGATGATCGACATCCGCGACATCCGCTCGGCATCCATCGGAAACCGCCGGGAAACGTCTTCCAGAAAACGCATGTTTATTTCATAAATGATCTGCATGTGGCGCGGCAGCAAGCTTTCCATCAGATTAACCGGCCAGCATTCCAGGGCCTCCGGCATGAGTGTGTGATTGGTGTAGGCAAAGGTCTTGGTGGTTATCCCCCATGCCGTCTCCCATGTCAAATCATGCTCATCAACGAGGACACGCATCATTTCCGGTATGGCCAGTGACGGATGGGTGTCGTTCAACTGGATGACGGTTTTATCGGCGAGCTTACGGATATCCACATTTTCGCTGCGGTACCGCCGGATAATATCCGCAATGGATGCGGACACGAAGAAAAACTGCTGTTTCAAACGCAGCTCCATGCCGCGTTGAAACTGGTCATTCGGATAAAGCACCTTGGAAATATTCTCCGAAGCGATTTTCTGATCGACCGCCTGTTCATAGTCCCCGCTGTTGAAATACTCGAAATCAAAATCTTCCGTACTGCGCGCGGACCACAGCCGGAGTGTATTGACGACATCGTTTTTGTATCCGATTACCGGAATATCATACGGCACGGCCAAAACATCCTGCGTCTCCCGCCAGCGGCAGTACAGTTTGTTGTGATCGTCCGTGAACAGATGCACTTTGCCGTAAAAGCGGACCGGGACTGCATATTCCATGCGCGCGAATTCCCAGGGATTGCCGAATTTCAACCACTCGTCGGGACGTTCAATCTGTTGACCGTTCTGAATTTTCTGATTAAAAATCCCGTAGTCGTAGCGAATCCCGTAGCCGTGGGAAGGAATCCCCAATGTCGCCATGGAATCGAGAAAACAGGCCGCCAGGCGTCCCAGCCCGCCGTTGCCCAGACCCGCATCCTGTTCTTCGTCCCGAAGCTCCTCCAAATCGCGGTCCTCGATGACATCGGCCATGGCATCGGCGACCTCTTTGTCGAGACCCAAATTGTAAATATTGGCCCCCAGCAGACGTCCTATCAGAAACTCAAGGGACAGGTAGTACACCCGCTTCACGTTGTCCTTGTGATAGCGTTGCTGAGTGGCGATCCAGCGCTCTACAATACGGTCGCGAATCGATATGGCCAGGGCCCAAAACTCATCCTTGCGGGTGGCCGAATACTGGTCCTTTGACAAATAATACAGCAGGTTTTTGCGATAGGATTTGACCAGATCTTCCTTGGTCATGCCTTTGTAGCTCAGTTGCCACTTAATGGTCGAATTCTTTTTTTCCATGACTAATCCTCACGTAAGGCGGACACAACCCGGGGAAACAGTCCCGAGATCGATTGTGGGTGCATGACCATGATAACCAAGATAATCGTGACGGTCAATATGAGGCTGGATAAATTTAACGGCTGCCCGCGACGGGTGCCGGGGCCTTGGGAGGGGCGGGAATCAGGGAGATTCCGGCGCCCAGGGCGCCGGCCATTTTTTCATAGTCGGCCAGGAAGGCGGCGTACTCATCCTTCCCGATGTCCGTTTTCTTCTCGGCAAAGCGCGCCTCCAGAACCAGGCCTCCCTGATTGTCCTTGCGAAAGCGTGCCGCATAGGATAAATATTTGCTTTCGACTAACACATCCTGCGGCAGGTCGCCGACGGCGATGGATTCCGGAAGCTTGACGCGGCTGGTGATGCGCACATCCCGCAGTCCGGATAAATGAACCCCGTGCACACGGCCTTTCCGGACATATTCAGGGAAAAACGCATCCGGCCCGATCAGCACCACGTTCCACGGGGCCTCCCCCGTAATCCACGGCTTTGTCACCTGCAAACCGAGCTGTACCCGGGCATTGCGGGTCCGCTTTTCCTGATTGAACAGATTCGCTTTGTCGAAATCACCGCCCGGAATATAGTCGCTCAGCTGCCGGCGCAGAAAAGCGGCAATCCCGTTTTGATCCCAGCTATTAAACTCATTCTTCATTTCCGCGTCCACACGGCCAAAATACTCAATCCGCAATTTGCCGCTCACATTGAATTCCTTATTCATGGTCAACGCGATATCGACCTGCGTATGGCCTTCGGAAGGATCTTGCGCCGGGACCGTCACGGAACGGACTTCGCCTCCGCCGACAACGACTCCCTCCGCCCCGTACGTCCGTGTCGGTAAAGTCCAGCCCCGGTAGTACCGGGCCAGCGGATCCAGAACGTACTCGTCTGCGCCGATGCGGGTCATCGCCACCACGTGATTGAATTCGCCCAATCCGCACACTCCCGGCGCCAGCCGCCCGTGCTCGGCCGTTCTCAGCAGTACGGTCTGCGATTCAAAACCGGCCGCACGGAGTAATGTGCGCAACAGCACGACGCGATTTTTCGCATCCCCGTTTTTCTTCTCCAGTGTGGTCTCGGCCGGGACGGGTTCCGGATCGGCCCAGGCAAAATCAAAACCGACCGGATCGGTGTCGTATCGGACAAAGTCGTAGATATCCCCCAAAAATTCACGCACATGATCTCCCGTACTCCGCAATGCCGTTGTCAGGTCACGGGACATCTCCGCCGCCACTTCCTGCCTGTCAGCGGCCCGGAGCCAGACAGCGACCGGCTGCAAGCTCGCCGCAAAAACCGGCAGCCGGGTTATCCATGCGGCGATCTTTGCAGGCTCAACCAAGGGGATTCCTTTGTCCGGCCGTGACCAGCCCGACTCATCATCGACAACGATGCCGGCGATCACCGGACGTTCCGCCACCCCTGCGAAGATGGGCAGTAAGGCATCGGCACTCGTCCGTTGCCGGTTGCGGATGTCACGGACAACTTCTTCTATTCCATCGGTTAATTGTAGCTTTTTACGCGTATGCGCCTGCCACCAATCGGCCACCTGCCCCCATTCCCGTGCCGAGCTGATAATCACCGATTCTCCCAGCCGCCGATAGTCCGGCATAGCCGATTCACCGGCAACGGGCGGAATATTACGCCGCTCCCAGGTGAGCAGGTTTTGAGCGGCGGCCGCAATACGCGTAACCGCCGGCTCGGCATCCGTGTTGAGCATGTTGTATTGCAAATCCATACTCTCCGGAACGGTGACGGTGTAGCGCGCCTCCAGGACCGGCATCCCCTCGGAGATAAGAAACTCGTCGTACACCAAATCTTCCGCCGGCAAAAAAGGCTCCTCAAAAATCATCTCGTACTCTACGATGTCACCCGGTTCCACCTGTAACATGCGCACGAACATCACCCGTGCCGACCGGTAGTGCGGCGGGACCCGTTGCAGCACGCCGGCGAACTGCTGCGCGTCGGAATTAATGCGGCCGTCCGGCTTGACCGTATGCGCGAACTTTATTCTCGGAAACTGTCGCTCCTTGTACGGTTCGTAGAATTCATTGAAAACCTTGCCGGCCTCGGTCAGGATCTTGATCCGCTTGTAAACGGTTTTAGTAATGCCGTGCTCCTCATGGACCTTGTAACGCACATCGTTCAACAAGACCACGGCATCGGCGCCCTTAATGTTGTAATCGGCATTGTCCCAGCGGCTCGCGGGATCGTCCATCAGGATATTCATCGCGGGACCGACATAGAATCGTTCACGTAACATAATGTCGCCAGTGGCATCCTGGATCTGCAGCACCCACTGTCCCAGCAATTCCGCGCCCTTCTTCTTGGGAAACTTCATCTCCGAACGGTATTCGGATGTCCCGCCCCACCGGCACCGTTCATGTTGTCGCTCCGTCCCATCGGGTCCGAACCAAATGGCATAGAGTTCATACGGTTTTGTTTGCAAATCGGTCTTTCCGATCCAGTAGACGTGTCGCACGGTATCGGGAAATAAATTCGAAATCTTGCCGATTTCTATCTTGGGACTGAAGACGGAAGTTTTGTAGTGGTCCGTGAGCTGGGACGAGGAAAAATTGGGCTTTTTTTCACTGAAATAGTAGAAGTTGTTGGCCTCAACCGGTCGCCCGGCGACAACGGCCAACATCAACCCGGTCACGGCCGCAAACAAGAGGTTTCGAATCACCTGTTTCATAAATTCACCCTAAATAAAAGGGTATCCTAAAGAAGGGATACCCGCAAAGCTGTCGCACGAATTTAACTTAGAAATTATAAACCAAAATATCAAAAACTCAAGATCATTGCCCTATCCGCCGGCTCATCAGGCGGACGGGCATACCAGTCGGACGCGGCCGCCTCACCAACAGCCACAGAAAAAGCAGCCCGCACAACAGAAACGTCATGGCGGCATAATAACGAAACCGCTGAAACTGCTCCCAGGACCTGTACTGCGATTGGTACCGCTGATAAGCCGTGAATTGCGCGCCGTCTGCCACATAAAACGGGACGTCTTCAATCAACCTGAACTCCTCGGTGCGGTATTCACCGTTTTGCAGCAGGTACGGATAGACTCCTGTCATTTCCACATGCACGGCGGACTCACGCCCGCCGATGGTTTCATCATAGGGGACGTTAAACTCTATCCAGGGGACCATCGTTTCGTTCCTGAATTTTGGGATGGCCGAATCCTGACGTGTCGGCCGAAAATAGAGCTTGCCGTCGCGGGGATTGACATCCTCCCACGTCTCCTCCGCCGGGAGAGAACTCGCTTCCGGCAAGGGTAGCAACCGCCGCGGCTCACCTACCACCAGTGTGCCCTTGATAACATTGGCCTTCCACAGACCGGAAATCGACACCAAGGGCAAGCGCCTCTCCGGCTGAATATACACGCGGACCGCGTCCCCGGGCCGGACAACATCCGGGGTCTTGTAGCCGTTTTCTCCCTTCTGCTGGACCGGAAAAGATAAACGCTTGATATCCGGAGGTCCCCACAGCAAGCCGGTCAGCGTCAGTAAAATCGCGCATCCCAAGGAGAAAATGCAAGTAAATCCGTATTTGCGATGCAGTTGAGCGCGAACAGCGCCCAGCGTGACGGGATGCCAGGATCCGCTCAAATACCAGGCCGCACCGCAAACGGCGATCAGGTAACTGATCATTTCCGGCAATGGGAGATGAACAATTTCGCGGATATGAAGAAACCTGATAAAAGTTATCAGCACCACGGCCGCGGCAAGAATGATGTATTTGGCGATCGACATGGACGTTACAAAAGGACGGGTTAAACTTTTAAGTAATTATGCCCGGAATCAGACGGAATAGCAATCAGAAAACCCGCGATAACAAAAAAAAGGCGGCCCAGTCACTGGGCCGCCTTTCGCAACGTTACCTTTCGGGGAGTACAGAACTACATGGACCCTTTCATGGACCCTTTCTCTTGGACTAAGGGTTTGCCGGTAATGGGGCAAATGCCGTCCGGTGTCTTCTTGCTGCACTTGGCACATTTCCCGCCCATTTTCTCACACATGTCGCAGCCGCCCTTTTTCTTTCCGCAGCAAGACTTGGACATCTTCTTCCACATCCGCATCTCCAGCCAGGTCGCCCGCTGATCGTCCGTCAGGACGCTTTGCATATCGGCCAGGGCCTGAACATACCTCTTGGCGATATTGCTTTTGGCACCGTATTTGGTATCGATCAATTTATTGACCTTGCCGGGATCGATCTGCGCATCCCACATCGCCGCATTGATATCGACCTTGGTGATATCCACATCGGCCTGCAGGCGGATCATATCCTTGATGGCCGCATGCTTAATCTTTTTCAGGTCCTTCATTTGCTCATCCGTGAGGCCCAGCGCATCCTTGTGCTTCCAGAGCATCATGGCCGTGTCCTTGAGTTTCGCGATCTTGCACTTTTCGACCTTGTCGCATTTCTTGCATTCGGAGCCGGCTTCGGCCACGGTGCCGGACAGCAAGGCGAAACTCAAAGCCGTGATGGCGGTTAGCGCGAGTAGTGACGTACGTTTCTTCATGAACTTCCTCCTGTGGTTTGATGATTGCCATTGTGAGGACGCAGAAAACGGTATAAATAAGCCAAAATGACTGCGTGTAAATCCCCTTTATAAAGCGCCCAACGAATTATACGTAGACTTTATTCATATTTCAAGGCCGGGAGTTTCTGTTTGGCGATCCAGGCACTCAGGACGGGCGCAATCCGCTCGGTGAACGCATTTACGCCCAGCGGGTGGGTCGGGTGGACGTGGTCGTAAAATAGCTCTTTTTGACCGGAGAGGTCCCGCAGATCGATAATATCGGCGGCCACGATCTCCTCATCGATTTCCCGGTAAATCTCATTATAGGCCCTGACATGCGCCTCATGGTCGAAACCGTGATGATGGTACCCGCATTCCTTGCGTAGCGAGGCGGGTAAATCCGGCACGATCAGTGTCGGCTGCTTGATAACGAAGAGCTTCGCCCCCATGACTCCGGCGGCTGATTTGATTAATTTGAGATTATCGCGGAAGATGGCCGGTCCGCGCGGATCAAAATTTTCGGCCAACGGTCCCGAGGGATCGTTTTCGGTCATTTCTCCCTGTTCGCTGCTGCGGGTCAGCATCAACCGGACATAGGTCAGGGCCTGTGAGTGCCGGATCAGCGGATCGATCGGCAACGGCTCAAACAGTCGGCGCAGACGTGGCCGGTTAAACCGCCATTCACCATCCTCCGTCTCACGCCACTGGAGGATTTCATCCGGTTTGCCGTTTTGAAAATACGACATTTCATTCCAGCCGTGATTGAGCACCAGGATGTCGGGCTCGAAGAATCTGATCCGGCTCCACAACCGGCCGTATGATTCAAAAGATGTGTAACCGCCCACCGCCGCGTTGATAAATTCTATCCGGATGTCCGGAAAGTTTTTCTTCAGGGTCTCGGCGACCCGCCATGGCCAGGTCTCGCTGTCACTCAAGTTAATCCCGGTCCCGGCCGTTGAAGATCCGCCGAGAAAAACAACCCGCACCGTCCCCGCAGGCTTTTTCAAAGTCAGATCAGGCGTGGAGATAAAACCGTGGCGGTTAATCGTTTTTGTCAGCTCCTCCTCCATATAGGCAAAACCCGGCCGTCCTTTGAACGCGGCGAAGGCGTCGGTCGCGGCCCATTCATTGCCCACCAGGGTGGGCTTGCGCCCGGTCATTTCATAGAGGTCCCGGTGAGGGATCGTGGCCCGCACCAAAAGTTCCGCCCACACCAGGGACACCAGGGCAACCATTAAAAAACCCCACATATAAAACTGTAGCAAGCGTGATTTTTTCATTCGTTTTTTTATCCCGACGCGCTGGCCGGTTTAGTCCGGCTGAGGTTGCGACGAAATCCGTGGCCCCGGACACAACATCCAGCCGCCGATCAGCATCCCGATCAGGCATCCGAGCACCGAGAAAATCAGTATAGTATTGGTGACCGGCATCATGAAAACCATGAGCGTGATGGCGATGCCGGCTCCCCACCGATACGGCAATAGCGGGATGGCAGCCACCGTCCACTCCGCGCCGATCATGAGCCGCGACATAATCGCACTGATTTCTCCCAGACGGGAGTCGCCGAAAACGCGATGAATCCAGCCGGACAACCAAAACCGTTCATGGGTCAGGAACATTTGCCGCCACACTTCGCCGTCCGTATAGGCCGCGGTCATCTTACCGGCGGCGCCTCCCAGGAAAACCATCGCCACGATCAACTGGGCCAAGAAACAGGCCTGCCAGCGAAAGGTTTCATCTTCCCTGTTTAAATTGACGGAGGCCCACAGTAACCACACCCCCACCCAAAAACAGGTCACATTTGTGGCATCGTTATAGGTATCGATGTGCCAGGCCGACAAAGCGGCCGTGACCGTGATCAGCGTACTGGCCGCAATATAGCTTGTACGAGAAGGTCGGAATAATGCCGGAACGGCTAGCAGCGGCAAGAAGTACAACAAAACCGAAATTTCCCCGTTCAAAAACAAATCCGGAAAAAAATCGAAGCGCACCGGATAGCGCAGAATGTAGCCGAACAGGTATGTCATGAAATACTTGGTCCGAACGAACCAGCCCACCAACCAGAACAATAGCACGATGCCGACGACTTTTCGATTACAGTCAGCGCCCATCGCACAGATCCCCCTCTGCATACCGGCCGAGCAAAAGTTCACCGCGCCTATTCTTCATCCGATAGCAGGAGATCATTTCCAATCCCCGGAACCGGGAACGCATCACGATGTAGTGCGTATCCGCACCCATAAAGAACAAATCGCGGTAATGATTGTAGGTGGCGAAATGCAGCGGAAAGTGATTCAACCACAAATAGTAGCGCTGGGTAATGTCCTCGTTTTCATAGAACAGGTTCGCCTGAGTCAACGGATGCCGGTCCCACCACAGTTCATTGCCGAAGCTGTACATGGTCGGCACCATTTGTTGCACGGCCCAGCGTGAAAAGCTGCGGTTCTTGAAGTGAAATTGACGCAGGAACGTCAGCTGAACGGACGGGACGGCTATTTTGGCCAATTGCAAACAGCACAGACCGACAACAACCGTTAGGAGCAGATAATACCGCCAAAAGCGCGGGTGAACACAGCGAACAACGTGGTACACAGGATACCTGTGCAGCACTCGATTCACGAAACTGTTGCCTGACGCCATATCCGATGCCCCACTAGGCCTATCACGCGTTACGGTGTGAAATCTGTCTGCGGGCTAAGCCGCATAATCGTATCCGCGATCAATTTGGCCGCATTCTCACAATCATTGTAGGAGCAAGTCTCGACCATTGTATGCATATACCGGGTGGGAACGGCCACCAGGGCGGTTGCCACACCGCTGCGGCTGACCTGTATCGCGGCGGTGTCCGTGCCGCCGGGACGTCCGAGTGAGGCAAACTGGTACGGTATTTTCTTGGCCTTGGCCGTTTCGACCAACATCCGCCCGAGGACGCGGTTAATGACCGGTCCGGCGTGTAGCAGCGGCCCTTTCCCCAGGGATACGTCACCGACCAGACGCTTGTCGATATCCGGCATGTCGGAAGCATGCCCGACATCCACGGCAAAGGCCGCTTTGGGTTCAATGCCGAAGGAACTGGTCACCGCACCGCGCAACCCGACTTCTTCCTGGACCGTCGACACGGCGTAGACACCGACATCACTGCCCAACTCGCGTTCACTCAAAATCTTGATCACCTCGTTGACCACAAATGCACCGGTGCGGTTGTCAGCGGATTTGGAACTGAAACGGTTATTGGCCAGCTCTATGAAATTCGGCGCGAAGGTAACCGGATGTCCGGGCTGAACGGTTTTCAAGGCATCCTGCTTGTCCTTGGCTCCGATATCCACCCACATCTCCTTGATGGGCAGGACATTCTTCCGCTCCTCCGGCTCGGTCAGATGGATCGCCTTCTTGCCGATTACCCCGTCAACGTGGCCGGCTTCCGTCAGGACTTTGACCTGCGTTCCCGGCAAGGTACCCGGGTCGATGCCTCCGATCGGAATCACATGTAAAAAACCATCGTCGCTGATATGTGAGACGATAAAACCGATTTCATCACAATGCCCCGACAGCATAACCTTAAAGGAAGCCTTCGGGTTCAGCACGGCAAAGGCGTTGCCGTGAATATCTTTGTAGGTTTTATGGGCAAACTTTTCCGCGCGCTTGATCCACACATTTTGCGGTGCTTCCTCAAAACCGGACGGTCCGCATTGCGAAAGAAGTTCGATAAGAAATTTCTTGGATTCTGCGTTCATGTTTTCTCCTGGCTGTTAGTCTAGGTTTGTTCGTCAGCGGATGCTGAAGGTCGCCGTCGGCTTGGCATTGACTTCGGCGACAAATGAGGCGGTGGTGGTGCTGCAATGAGTTTGAGAGTTATCGTCGACTGTCAAAACAACCTTGTAAGAGCCGCTTTTCTCGTACCGATGCTGGACGCTCGCCCCTTCCTGGACGTTTCCGTCACCGAACGTCCAGGTGTACAATAACGGATCGTCATCGGCATCGCTAGACGCGGTCGCGTTGAATTCAGCGCTTTGTCCTACACAACATGTCAAATTCGGACCGGCGTCGGCAACGGGAGGTGTGTTAATCCTGACCCGTGCCTCGGCACTTGCCGTTGAGCAGGCTGTCCCCTGTCCGTCATCCACGATAACTGTCACCCGGTAATCTCCTCCCTGGCTATAGGTGTGACTGACAATCGACGGCCCCTGGGTGACCGTACCATCGCCGAAGGTCCAATAATATTCCAGAGAATCACCGTCAGGATCAAGCGCGGACGTCGCGCGAAACTCGATTTGATCCCCCACACACGCCAACTTTTCCGCAGTGATGGACACCTGCGGCGCCGCGTTGATGACCACCTTACGCGTATCCATCGACGGAGGGCACATTTGATTCATTTTGTCTTCCACCGTCAACACGGCCTGGTAAGTCCCGGATTTGGGATACGCGTAGCTGGTTCGAATCCCCTCCGCCGATTGTCCGTTGCCGAAGTCCCAACGGCCGTGCAGCGTGCCTTTGAGTTCCGCCGCAGACTGGCGGCCGTCGAAGTCGATTTTCTCTCCGGTGCAGCCCACGACATCAGGCCCGGCCGCCGCCTCCGGCGCTTTACTCAGACGCACTTGAAAAAAAGCGACATCCGAGGCACACTCCAGTCCGGAATTGTCGTTCACCAGCAATTTCACGTCATATGTTCCGTGTCCGGGATATGTATGAGAAATCTTAGCTCCGGTCTGCGTCCGGCCGTCACCCAGGTCCCAGGTAAATGTCAAATGGTCCGCGTTGGTGTCATAAGTATTGGAGGCATCCAGCTGGACGGTTAGGTCCGCTTCGCGCTGCACGCACTGAAACTTGTTCCGCGGGCCGGCATCGATCCGCGGGGCTTCATTGACGTAGATCATCCGCGTGGCGGTGGCGGTATTGCAGACCGAATGCATGTTGTCGTCCACAGTCAAAGTCATTTCATAGGTCCCGCCGATGCTATAAGTTTTCTCGGCCACCGCCTTCTGGGAGGTCAAATGAGTCCCATCTCCGAAATTCCATAAATAAGTTAACGGTTTACCGGCATCGTCCCGGCTCGGTGAGGCATCCAGTCTTACGGGCATATTGGCACATACCCGGCTGGGAGACGAGAATTCCACATACGGCGGGATATTGACCTCCACCTCCTGGGTGACACTGTCCTCCGAACATTCGGAGCCTGAATTGTCGGTGATTTTTAAAACAACCGGGTACTTCCCCGACTTTTCGTAGCGATGGTCCACCACCGGACCCACGGCCGTACGACCGTCACCGAAGTCCCAGCTGTAACTGATCTTTTCATTATTAGGATCAGCAGAACCGCTGGCATCGAATGTAAACTCGTTGCAATTAGGCGACATGACCGGTCGCGGAATCTCGGAGAAAGCCTCCGGCGCTATTCCGGCCCAGACATACAGAAAAACAGCCGCCCCCAGTATTGATGGAAAAAAGGCAGGTACCTTCAAAATCCTTAAAGCTCCGTGATAAGCGGAAAACATAACCTATAATTCACATCCATTTTATCACACCCAAAGATTTCGACAGGATTTAGTTGGGAAATTTTGCGGGTTAGTTCTGCATGAGAATGCCCTGCGTCGTCATTGAGAAGCTGGCCGAACCCGTGGAAGAGCTGACCGGAAGGGCGACAATGGAATAGGTGTAGGCCGCCAGCGAGGCGCTGAAATTGTATCCCTGATGGGGAGTGCTAAAATAGTCCGTACTCAGATACGGCGGCGTATCGCCCAGCAAGGCGCTGGTCGATGAAGGGTATTGACTGTTGATGCTGTAATAATTTTCGAGGGCGTTACTGATCGATTTGAGCGTGGCTTTGGCCGCGGATTCGTTGGCAGTAATCCGGGCCTGCAGGAGATTCGGGATCGCCAGGGTCGCCAGCAGGGCCACGATGAAAACGACGATCATGATTTCTACCAGTGTGAATCCGGAGCGGTTTATTTTCATAGGCTCAGAATATCATGATTCAAACGGATTGGAAGAAATATTTCATGATTTTTAGGGCGCTAATGTTCTCAGATCAAAAACGTTAGCACCGAGAACACGCATCGTTCCGCTGTCTTGAATGTAGCCAATGATACTCGCATGGGTCAGGTCGATCTTCCCCGGTATCTCGATACTGATCTCGCCGCTGTCGCTCGTCATCCGGACCGAAGCGAAGCGCCGCACGGTGTTGTCGTGTTGCAAGAGTCGACCCGCGTTTTCCCCGCGTGCCACGTCGACCTTCAAGCCCCGCTCGACCAGAGCCATATTCAACACATCGTCATTCCCATAACCACTGGCCTGATAACCCACCTTCAACTTGTCCCGGTCGCGGCGCACTCCGGTCAACGTCAACGTCGCGGGTGACGGGGTGGCTAGCGCGCGGTCGATCGCCCGTTGGCCCCGATCGCGGCGGTATCCTCCAAAGGCATCCATGCCGTTAACAATCATTTGCGGCGTGTAGACAGTCTGTTCGCGCAGGGACTGGGCATAGCGGCGCTGACGATTGCTGAACGCCCGGCTGGCATAGGGATCACGCCAACCCAAATAATCCCAGTAATCGACATGAAAACCCAGTGTAAAAACCCTCAGGCCTTGCTCACGGGCCAGTGAAGTTATGTCACGTAAAAAGGTATCGGCGGGCGGACAACTGGAACATCCTTCGGAGGTAAAGAGTTCAACGACGGCAAAGGGCTGATTTCCGTCTTCACGTTCGGCGGCGAGCGGCATTTCAATCCCGGCAAATACACTCCCGAGGATGAGGGCGGCCGCAAAGCTAAGGCGAAGCAGACTCACTCAGCAGGCTCCTTCTCCTGCCGTTCCGTTTCGTCAAGCGTCTTGTATTCCATGCTGGCCGCGATTTTTTCCTGCCATTCTTTAAATAACTTTTCCGGATGAATGATCAGCCGACTCAGGACCTTCCACGCCCCTTTCAAAAGCCAGACGCCGCCGTTAAAGATAAAGGTCAGGACATCGGCGATGATGTCGACCTTCTTCTCCAGTTCTTTCAGATCGGCCGGTGTTTCGGGGATCGTCTCTTTTTCCTTAAGCCCCGACCCCTTTCCCTGCAACGCCTCTTCTTGCTCGATTTCCTTGATCTTTTGCGCAATCTCGGCCGCTTCGTCCGTGGGAAAATATTCCTCGTCCGGGATTTCGTCTTCCTCTTCCTCCTCAAGCTCCTCCGGCAATTCATACTCAATCGGTTCTTCGGGCGGTTCGTCCTCCCACAGTTCCAATAGCGTATTGCTCAGCACGATCAGTTCATTGAGACCGCCGTACCAGATGGTTATCTCGTTGCGTTTTTTGGTTCGTTCGGCGGTAGAGAAAAAAGAAATGCGCCGCAAAAAGCGGATTTGGTGGCAATTGTCGCCGAAAGACTTCTTCAGAAACGCTTCGTATTTATTGAGGATATACTCCAGTTCCTCCTTGGACAGGTAAGGAACATTCCGGATGTCCTCAACAAACGTGCGAACCTGGGCGACGTTTTCTTTCTTGGTTACGGCTTCATCCATGATGATTACTGGGAGTCAAATTTCTTCAATTATACCATAGACCTTTCCTGCGTCTACCCTGTCGATCCTAATTTTGCCTAACTGATTGGTAATATTCTGCTTAGTCGCAACATGCACGCGCACATAGTTATCCGTCAGCCCGCTGAACCAGCCGCCTTTCGTCTGCTCGAACAGGACCCGCTGGGAAGTGCCGATCAGGGAACGGTAATACGCCTCACGCTGGCGCTGGCCGATGGACCGCAGGACCTTGCTGCGTTCCCGGATATCCGCGTCCGGCACAGGCGCGGCCGCGCGCCGGCTGCGGGCGAGTTGCCGCTGGGAATAGCTGAACACGTGATAATAGTGGACCGGCAGGGACAACAACGCATCCCGGGTCGACTGGAACTCGGCCTCGCCTTCCCCCGGAAAGCCGACGATTACGTCGGTGCCGATACATACCTCCTCAACTGTATCACTGACCATGCGCACAAATTCCGCGAACTCAGTCAGGGTATATTTACGCTGCATAGACGCCAACACCGTGTCCGAACCGCTTTGCAGAGGGATGTGCAGATGCCGGCAAAGTTTCGAGGTCTTGTTCATACGGCTGAACAACTCACGTGGAATGGTGGTCGGCTCAATCGAGGAAATCCTGATCCGGTCCAATCCGGGGATATCTTCCAACGCGGTGATGACATCCATAAATCCATAAGTCTCGTAGCGGTAAGTTCCGACATTGATGCCGGTCACGACCAACTCCCGGTGTCCGGCTTCGACCAACAACCATGCTTCGTGCAAGATATCCGGGAAAACCCGGGAGCGGGCGCGGCCCCGAGCATAAGGAATCTCGCAAAAGGAACAAAAGAAATCGCAACCGTCCTGAATCTTGATGTTGGCCCGGGTGCGGTGTTCGCGCAGACCGGCCACCGGCGAGACGAACGGATCACGGGAAATGGTCGGGGTGATCACCTGCGGTTCCGTTTGGGACTCAAATTCAGCGACAATGGCCGCCAAATCCATTTTGCGCTGATTGCCGACGACCCATTGCACATTCGGCAGGGACAACAGCTGCTCCTTCTGGATCTGCGCCTGACAGCCAATCAGGGCGATGCGGACACGCGGATTGACGCGGCAGGCTTTGTTAACCAGACGGCGCGCGTCCGCGTCCCCGTTCTCCGTCACGGTGCATGTATTGATGACAGCGATATCCGCCGGTTCGTCAAAGGATACGACGCGGTATCCATCGCGGTCGAAGGCGGTTTCAATGACCGCGGTTTCGCTTTGGTTCAAACGGCATCCCAGCGTGTAAAAGGAAACTGTGGTGGTTTTTTTATTTAAGGTGATCATAGCAACTAAAAAACAATAGTCCCCAACCGATCAGGAACGAAACGCCTCCCAACGGAGTGATCGGCCCGAACCATTTGATGTGGGTGACGGCCAGACAGTACAGGGACCCCGAAAACAAAATGATGCCCGCGACCATAAAATATCCGGCCGAGGTCACCTTGGGATCCGAACTGACGGACGTCAGCCAGGCAACGACGAAAAGGGCCAATGCATGAATAAATTGATAAAGCACGGCAGTCTGATAAACCGACAAATGGTACTCCGAGAGTTTACCCCGTAGGGCATGAGCGCCGAAGGCACCTAACGCCACCGCAAGGAACATAAACAAACTTCCCAGCTTAATCCAAATCATAGTTCCCCTCACTTTCCGGCATGACAACTGATCCATTCTACGGCCTCGGCCAGCCCGGCACAAGTAACTTTCACACGATCGTCAAAATGCGGATTGTCCGTGACTCCGCGCTCACAAAAGGCTTGGATCAGGCGCGCGTTGACCGCCAAATCGGGATCAGTCAAGATTTCCTCTTTTGTGTACGGTCGCGACAAGACCTTCGCGGGGTCGAAAATGATCTCATGACGCCGGTACTCGCCTGAACTCAGCCGTACGCTGCACAGGATCCGGGCCGAACGGATCAGCGGAAAGGCGATCGTCCCTTCCATGCCGTTGCGGACCACAATGCTGGCCGGATATCCGGCCCGTTCACAGATCGTCAGCATCTTTTCTCCGTAGGGCGGATGGAATGCCGAGGCGACCATCAGCTGTGCGCGGCACGGATCGACAAAACGCTCCAGGGTGGCTAAGAAGGGGCGCTTGATGATCTCGCGCCGGATCTCCACCCATCGATCCAAGGCCGGCGACAAATCCGCCTGATCGAGAAACCATCCGAAGGGGTGATCCGCATCGATCAACTCCTGATTTCCGGACAAAAACCGCGCTTCCAGGGCATCGGCCACAGACTTCAGGTTGTTGCCGTATTTCGGCCCGCTGCTCCGTCCGCACATCCCCACGACACGGAAACCCCGCTGCTTTAAATCGCGCATCACCAGCGGTGTGATCATGTAAGAGCGCCGCACGCCGTCAAACGGTTCGGCCAGATTCATCACCGGCCGCCCGGACGGGACCGGGGTTTGAAACGCCGGTTCAAAGGTATCGCTGATACTGCTGAGCAGGCCCTCGTATTCGTCCGGAGTCTCATACCGCACACGCAGCACGGACGCCGCCATACCGCAAACCGTATCGGCCGCATCCGCAGCGAACAGATACCGCCCCAGATTCCGGGCCTCATCGACGTTTAATTCTTCACCGGCCAGGAGCCTGGCGCACATCGCGTGAATCAGCTCCGGCGCGCTTCCGGCCAGGAGATCCGCCAGAGTGACCGGATCATCCAGTACCGGTTTGCCGAAAAACGCGTTTAGCCGCCGCTCGTTCGTATCGGGCCCCTTCATGACTAATCCCGCTAGAAAGGCCCCGAGAACGGCCCCGGGTACCCGCCCGGCACGCACTTCGGCGCCGATGCGATCCACCAGGTCCGCAGACAGCGGGCGGCTGCCCTTTCGCCCCACTCCGACGTGCTTAATTCCTTCCTGTGTGGCCGATAATTCCATTGTCGTCATATCCTGTTCTTCTGCCTTTATTTCCGCAGATATTTTGAGTATACTAGTACTGCTTCGCCGGGGAAGTTCACGGAGGCAAAGATTTGCTTTCCGTAAAATCATAGATTATACTACAAATTTCCTAATTTGGGGAGGTGGCCATGCCTAGTATGCCGCCGGGCCTTATCTTGCTGATATGCGGCCTGAGCTTATTTGCCTGGTTCATGATCGGCGAACGCAAGAACTTCGGTGAAAAGCTCATGTCCATCGTGATCGTAGTCGTACTATTTGTTTTGTACCGATTGTGCAACGGAGACACACTGGGCAATATGCTCTCCATCGCACGGGACTGGATTTTTTCGAGATAATATGCAAATCGGATCCATCAATATCGACCGGCCGGTCATGCTCGCTCCCATGGAGGACGTGACCGACCTTCCGTTTAGGGTCATCTGCCGAGAAATCGGCGCGGACGTGGTCTACACGGAATTCACCAGCTCAGAAGCGATCATCCGCAACATCCCCCGGGCGATCAACAAGATCGAGGTGTGCGATCAGGAACGGCCCGTCGCCATTCAGATCTTCGGCGGCGTGGAAGAAAACATGATGGACGCCGCGCGCATGGCCGAAAGTCTGGGCCCTGATTTTATCGACATCAACTGCGGCTGCTGGGTTAAAAACCATGTCGCCCGCGGCCAAGGCGCGGCCCTTCTCAAGGATCTCCCCCATTTTGAAAAGATTGTGCGTTCCACCGTCAACGGCACTGATTTGCCGGTCACAGTCAAGACCCGCCTGGGCTGGGATGAAAACAGCATTGTCATCCTGGACGTCGCCCGGATGGTCGAGGATGCCGGCGCCAAGGCCCTGACCGTACACTGCCGGACCCGCAGCCAAGCCCACAACAAGGCCCCTGCCGAATGGAGTTGGCTGACAAAAATCAAACAAGCCGTCTCCATCCCGGTGATCGGTAACGGCGATGTGACCTGCGCCGAGGACTGCCGGCGTATGCTGGAAACCGGCTGCGACGGCGTCATGATCGGCCGCGCCGCGATCGGCAATCCGTGGATTTTTCGCGAATGCCGGCAGTACCTGGATACCGGATCTGTCCCTCCGCCGCCGCCTCTCAATGAACGGATTGAAGTCTGCCTGCGTCACCTTAAGATGGCCGTTGACCATAAAGGTGTCCAGGGCGGATTGAAACCTTTCCGCAAATTTTACGCCGGCTATCTGCACGGCCTGCCGAATGCAGCGAAGCTCCGCGGTGAGTTGATGCTGCTGGACGGCTACCAGGAAATTTCCGACCGCCTCTACCGTTTTCTGGATGAAAGCGCCGCTTGCCAACCCTGTTGGGTTTGATTTTGGTTGCATTTCCAATCCGGCTTGTTACAATGACAGACGTCATCAATACCTAAACAGCAGCGCCAAGGCATTTCCAATTTCGCATGAAACAGTATGACGTCATCGTTATCGGTTCGGGCGGGGGATCGAAAATCACGACCCCGGCTTCAAAGCTCGGACTGAGGGTCGCCGTAATCGAAAAAGACCGGTTGGGCGGCACCTGCCTCAACCGGGGATGCATTCCTTCAAAGATGTTGATCCATCCGGCCGACGTGGCCCAGGAAATCCGCGACGCGGCGCGCTTCGATATCCACAACAATCCCAACTTTACCGTCGACTTCAACAAGCTCGTCACTCGCATTTCCAATACCGTCGATGCGGATTCCTACGGGATATCGGCCGGTTACGGAAAGAATCCCAACATCGACTTCTATCACGGCACGGCGCGCTTCACCGCCGACAAAATCATAGCCGTTAACGGCGAGGAACTCACCGCCGACAAGATCTTTGTCGCTGTAGGCTCAAGGCCGAGCATCCCCGACATCCAGGGAATTGCCGAAACCCCCTACTGGACAAGTACCGAGGCCCTGCGGAACACCTCGTTGCCGCGTAAAATGACGATCATCGGCGCCAGCTACATCGCTGTCGAACTCGGACATGCCTACGGCGCACTGGGAACGGAAGTCCATTTTCTGGTGCGTTCGCGCTTTCTCCGCCAGGAGGATCAGGAAACGGCGGCCGAATTTTCCCGCGTCTTTGCGCAGCGATACGAGTGCCACTTCGGAGCTGTGCCAGAGAAAGTGGAACATCGCAACGGCCGCTTCCGCGTAGCTTACCAACAGGACGGGGATTCCAAAACAATGATGTCCGACGCGTTGCTTATCGCCACCGGCGTCGTCCCGAATACCGATACGCTGGACCTTCACAACACCAGCATGGAGTTGAACGACGATGGCTATATCCAGGTGGACGATTACCTCTGTACCAGCATCCCCGGGGTATACGCCATGGGCGACTGCATCGGACGGCATTTTTTCCGCCACACCGTAAATTTCGAAGGGGAGTATCTCTTTCGTTCCGTGTTCAAGGAATCCGACCCGAAGCCATTACGATACCGCCCCGTCCCCCATGCGATTTTCTCCAATCCGCAGGTGGCGGGCGTCGGCAAAACCGAGGAAGAACTGAAGTCCGCAGGCGTTGAATACGTGGCGGCCGTCAATCCCTATAAGAAAAGCGCCATGGGAATGGCCTTGCTTTCGGATCACGGTTTTTGCAAACTGCTGCTCTGCGCGCGGACCCGAAAAATATTGGGAGCTCACATTGTCGGCCCGGAAGCATCGAATATGATCCACATGATTATCGCCTTTATGAACAAAGACGGCACCCTGGACGATCTGCTCAACATGATCTACATCCATCCCGCCCTGCCCGAGATCGTTCGCAATACGGCCCGCAATGCGCAGGCCGAGTTCGACAAAAGAGTAGCTCAAACCGTGAGCGGTTAATACATGCGCGACTCCAAACACGCCATCGAGATCGATCAACTGACCAAATATTACGGCAATCAGCAGGCCCTGCAAAATGTCACCCTGCGGGTTCGGCGCGGTGATTTTTTCGCCTTTCTCGGCCCTAACGGTGCCGGAAAGACCACGACGATCAATGTGCTCACAGGCCTGTCCAATTTTCAAGGCGGGTACGCCAAAATCTTCGGGTACGATACCCGCCGGGAATACCTCTCCGCCCGCCGGCTGGTCGGACTGTGCGCGCAGGAATTCAATTTCGATCCGTTTCTCAAAATCCGCGACTTGCTGGTTTTTCAGGCCGGTTATTTCGGCATCCTCCCCCCCAAGGCGGCGCGCCGTGCCGACGAACTCCTAAAGCGTTTTAATCTGTACGACAAACGCAACGCCAAACACCGGGCCCTCTCCGGCGGGATGAAAAAACGCTTGTTGCTGTGCCGCGCCCTCATCCATGACCCGGAGATCATCATCCTGGATGAACCGACGGCCGGCTGCGATTTGGAGTTGAAATTTCAGATTTGGGACTACCTCAAGCAGCTTAACGATGAAGGGAAGACCGTCTTTCTCACCACGCATTACATGGAGGAAGCGGAAAAACTTTGCAAAACCATCGGCATCATCAACCACGGACAAATCGTCCGCATCGGTGAGAAAAAGAGCATCCTCCAGGATAAATCCCTGCAGGATGTATTTATGGAAGTGACGGGCCTCGAATGATCACCAATCCCATCGGCACCGCCTCGCTGGCCAAACGCGAGATATTCCGCTTTCTGTCGGTTTCCACTCAAAGTGTTTTTCCGCCGGTACTCACCTCCACACTGTTTATCTTCGTCTTCGGTGTGGCGTTGGGCAACCGGATCGATTTCAGCTCGACAGGATTGACCTACTTGACTTTCATCGTCCCCGGATTGATGACGATGCACCTGATTTCCACATCTTACGAGAACACCTCATTCTCCCTGTTTTTGGGCCGCTGGCATAATCATATTCAGGAGATCCTGCTGTCACCGCTGTCGTATTTGGAAATGGTCCTCGGGCTGTTGGCCGGCGGGGTGATGCGGGGCGTGATGGTTTGCACCGGAATTTATCTGGTATCACTAATCTTCGGAAACATCCCGGCGCTGCATCCGGTGCTGCTGCTTTATTTCATGATCATGATTTCCGTCATTTTCTCATGCGTGGGTATGATCGCGGCGTTGTGGGCGGAAGATTTCAATATGCTCAATATGTGGAATATCTATATCATTTTCCCGCTGGTACTCCTCGGCGGGGTCTTTCATCCGATCCATCTTCTCCCCACGGTCGTTCAGGATATCTCCAAATTCAATCCGATGTTCTACCTCGTCCAGGGCATGCGCTTCAGCGTCACCGGCGTATCCGACATTTCGGTACTGATCAGCGCGCTGGTGACTTTGGGCATGGCCCTCCTCTTCTTTTTGATCAGCGTCTGGCTTTTCAAAATCGGCTACAAATTACGAACCTGATATTTTCCATTCAGCGGGGGTGTGCGCTGTGATGCCAAGGGCGTGTATTTGCGGCCGGAGCGGCGCGACAGCGCGATACACCAGGCGGTGGCGGGCGACGGGATTCACCCCTTCAAAAAGATGGCTGACCACGGTCACCAGATAGTGTCCGCCGCCGGATTCGCGGGCCCCGGCGTGATGCGCATGCTGTGCGGTCAGGTCATCCACGTGAACGTGCTGCGCCGCCAGCTCACTGCGCAGCAGCTGTTCGATCCGGGTCTTCAATGTGGGCGGGTAAGCGTTTGTCAAACGGGGCCATCCAGTCCAGGAAACTTTGCGAGGTGCGAATTTGAGTTAAGTCCGTTTCGGGTGATATTTTGAGCTGATATTCCCGGCCGTTAATGGAATGCCAGTTTTCAGCAAAGACCTTGGCCCCCGGGATTCCCGAGCGCCGCGCCAGGTAGTGCGCAAACTGCAAAATGAAGCGGGGGCGGGTCTTCATCACGATAAACTGGCGGAAATTAATCAAGCCTTCCTCCGGCTTGAATTTCTCACCCGTGCGCGGATCGACGATATACATCTTCAGATTCGCCCGTTCCCGTTTGAGAATCATACGCCAGGCAAAATGTTCTCCCTGCGACGTCCAGAAGATATCCCCGGGATACAGATGATGCCGCAGCGGCAGCGCGATCTGGACCGCCGCGTATAATCCGAGAAGGACCGGCACCCAGCGCCGTTGCCGGGTTGTCGGCTCCGACGATTCAGGCGCGGACACCTTGCAATAATATTTCAAGAAACGATTTCGCGTCGGCCAGTCTGAATTGAAGAACACGACCAGCGAGAACATCATCAAGAAAGGAAAGATCAAAATGTTCGGAAAAATCAGGTGATTGCAACTGTGAAAGAAAATCGCGACCAGCGCGGCGTATTTGCGTGTAGTGCGATTGATCAGGAAAAAAGGCACCAGCAAATCAAACATGGCCCCGCCATAAATCATCAAGTAGATGAATATATCAAGGCCGTACAACGGCGACAATATCCCCCCTTTGCCCGCCGCCGCTCCGGCCCGCAGCAAGTGGCGGACAGGCTCACCGTACCACCAGTCCCAATTGAGCTTCGCGAGTCCCGCGTAAAAATACACCACACAAAACTGAAAACGGATCAAATAGACATGCCAACTGAAACACGGAACGGTCCGCTCGGGTGCCCGAAAGACAAAGCAATAATTAGCCGGCGTAAACCATAACAACATCCCGGTGAGGAAAGTCAGATAATAATGGTTCTTGTAGTAGGCCGCATCGATCAAGAAGGTGTAAAGATAGAGACAAAGGAATGCGCCCAGGCAGGTCCGGAAACGGATTCCGAGCAAAATTCCCACGGCCAGCACCGCCATCAGCCCGTGGACAACATACATCCCTGCCCCCGGCAACGGATGTATCCAGGAAAGTCCCGGGTAGGAGAAGTGAAACTCGGGCTCGATAAAGTTGACGGCAATATAGGGCCACTGGTCCCACAAATGAACCAGCAGGATAACCCCATACAGCAGGCGGAACAAGCCCAACGCGGCCGGATGCGCCGGCCGGAACAAAAATTCGTGTATGGTCTTCATCTTGCCCCAAAAAGGTTTCGATTTCCGATGGTAATTAGTGTAACATAATCACAAATCATTCAAACCAAAATATCAAAATAAGATATCCGTATGCGATTAAGTTTGAATGCGCAAATTGTGACCGGGGCCCTCGCCGGGGTCGCCTTCGGATTTTTCCTGAACTGGCAGGGAACTCAGTCCGGTTGGACCGCGACCAGCCTCCTGGTGTGTGGAACGGGCGGCAAACTCTTCGTCTCCCTGTTAAAAATGATCCTGATCCCGTTGGTCTTTACCTCCATCGCGGTCGGGATCGCCAACCTCCGGGCCCATGCGCAAATGCAGCGGGTTTGGAAACTCTCCCTGCTCTACTACATCTCGACGACCATGCTGGCGGTTTTGCTCGGCCTGACCGTGGTCAACGTATTCCGTCCCGGGGAAGGCATTGAGATCGGCATGTTTCAGGAAGCCATGTCGCAGTCCAGCATCCAGCAGCTCACCGTCGGCGAATTTATCGAAAATTTTCTCGCCAATCTTTTCATCAATCCCATTCAGGCTATGGCGGAGGGCCAAGTGCTGCCCACCATTATCTTTGCCATGTTCCTCGGTATCGCGCTGGTCGTCATGGGCGACAAGGCCGGCACCACCCTCAACCTTCTGAATGAACTCTTTGAATTGATTATGCTGATCGTCAACTGGATCATGGTCATCCTGCCGGTGGGGATTTTCTGCCTGTTGACTAAGCTGGTCGCCACCCAGGACGCATCCTTGTTCGCCGCCTTGGGAAAGTTCATGCTGGTGGTCATCGGGGCCACGCTCTTTCACGGTTTTGTCACGCTTCCGGTATTGCTGATCGTCTTTACGAAGGTCAAACCTCTGGACTATTATCGAGGGGTCCGGGAGGCCCTGGTCACGGCCCTGTCGACCAGCTCGTCCTCGGCCACCCTGCCGATCACCTACCGCTGCCTGGAAGACAATCTCAAAGCGGATAAGGATGTGGCCGGGTTTGTCCTGCCGCTAGGGGCGACAATTAATATGGACGGCACGGCCATGTACGAGGCCGTGGCGGCCATCTTCGTGGCCAATCTGGTCGGCGTCGATCTTCATCTCGGTCAGCAGCTGATGGTGTTTTTCATGGCGATCCTGGCCTCGGTAGGGGCGCCGGGCATCCCCAGCGCAGGGATGGTGACCATGGTCATGGTCCTTCAATCAGTTGGGCTGCCGGCCGAAGCGATCGCTATTTTGCTCCCCATCGACCGGCTGCTGGATGCGATCCGGACCATGGTCAACGTCAAAGGCGACACCATCGGCACCCTCATCGTGGATCATTACACCTCATAAATTGAAATAAAAACTGGACAACCCCCGTAAAATGGGACATAATAACCACAATTTAGGTGTATATAAACGTATTTGCTTATGAATCCCATTCAAACAACTGCCACCATGTCCCCGGCGATGTCCTCTCTGATCGGCCGGATCCAAGCGAAACAGGAGCTGATTCACAAGTGGCTCACCTCCTATGAAGGCTCCAAGGAACTCCCGATCTACTCATCGGTGGATATCCGCGAATCCGGATTCAAGATGGCCGTGGTGGACACCAATATTTTTCCTGCCGGCTTCAATAATTTGTGCGAACACGGTCAGGCCGATGCGGTGCGCTATCTCAAACAGGCCATCGAGCGGCGCGTAGCCGGCTGCCGCAATATCCTGATCGTGGCGGAGGAACACACACGCAACACATGGTATCTGGAAAATATCCGCATCCTGCAGGAGATCACCGAGAAGGCCGGCTTCAATGTCAAGATCGCCACCTTTCTTACGATCCAACCCGACTTTTGCGAAAAGATGCGTTTCGTCGAACTGGAAACGGCCACCGGTCATCCGGTCCGCGTTCATTGCTTTCGAAAAATTCTGCAAGACTATGAAGCAGGTCGCGAAAAATTCTGCCTGATTATTCTCAATAACGATCTGAGCACCGGCATCCCGGATATCCTCAAGAAGGCCAATGTCCCGATCTATCCCTCCATTGCCGCCGGTTGGCACTCACGCTTGAAGTCGCATCACTTTGCGCACACGGATGACCTCATGAAGGAATTCGCCGCCATCATTGATGTCGATCCGTGGCTGTTGACCTGCCAGTTCCAGGAAGTGAGCCCCATCGACATCAATGAAGAATCCGACCGGCAAAAATTAGCCGACGTCGCCGCCGGGATGTTTGCGGATATCGCGAAAAAGTATCGTGAGCACCACATCAATGAAAAACCCTACATTGTCCTAAAAAGTAACTCCGGCACATATGGCATGGGCGTCATGGCCATTGAAGATGCCGCCGATATTCTGCACTTGAACCGCAAGAAGCGCAATTCCCTGTCCGTTGGCAAGAGCTCCCAGGCCATCTCCCAATTCCTGCTTCAGGAAGGCGTCCCGACGATTTACAATGTGGCTCAGCAGGTCAGTGAGGTTGTGATCTATCAAATCGAAAACAATCTCGTCGGCGGCTTTTACCGCATGCACGGCTCCAAGGGGCAGCGTGACAATCTCAACTCCAAAGGGATGAGTTTTCAAACTATTTGTCCGCACTCGGCAAAATACGGCGACTGTGTGGCGCATCCCGACCTCAATATGTTTGACGTGTACCGCATTCTCGCCCGGATCGCCGGCATTGCCGCGCACCGGGAGATTATTCAGCTCGAATCGAAGGCCTAAAACCGCGAGGTGACTATGAATTTTGTCTTTCTGGTAGACAAGTATGAGAAGTGGGACATCGACAAGGACACTTCCTTCTGTTTCATGTTAGGCGCTGCCCGGCGCGGTCATGCGGTGTATATCCTCAACGAAGGCGGTATCACCCGAAAAAACGGACGGATCCTGATGTGCGTCAACCGGATTACCCCTCAACGTGATCCGGCCAATCCGTTCGGCGAGGTCACCGGATTGATCCTGACGGAAGAGCAAATCGATGCCGTCTTTATCCGGACCGATCCCCCCTTTGATGAAACATACCTGATGCAGACATGGATGCTCGACCTGCTCCCCAAACACATCCCGGTCATCAATGAACCCTCGGGGCTGCGCGAGTGCAACGAAAAGATCTGGGCGACCCAATTTCCTGAACTCATGCCGCCCACACTGGTTTCACAGCAAGAAAGCGAGATCCTGCAGTTTATCGATGAAAACGAATTGGTGGTCGCCAAACCGGTCAACGGATTCGGGGGCCAGGGCATCATCCGCCTGTCGAACACCAATTATGTGGAGGAAAGCCTCATCAAACTCACGCGCCGCTGGTCACAGGATATTATTGTGCAAAAGTATATTCCCGAGGCGGAGCACGGCGACAAACGCATCCTTCTGCTCAACGGCGAACCGATCGGCGCGGTACTCCGGGTCCACAGCCCCCACGATTTTCGAAATAATTTCATGTCCGGCGGATCCGCCCATCCCGCCGAAATTACACTGCACGAGCTGGACATCTGCCAAACGCTCAAACCGCATCTCCAGGAAAAAGGACTCTACTTTGTCGGCATTGATGTGATCGGACCTTATCTGACGGAAGTCAACGTGACTTCTCCCACCTGTGTGCAGGAAATCAACAAGCTGAATAACGTGCAACTGGAAGACCAGGTGATCGACTTCACCGAAAAACTTATTGACCAATTCCGGTCTCCCAGTACAATATGAGCGGTTATCCCGAGGAAAGGACGCTTGTATGCCCAATCTGAATCTCTACTACCTGGAGACGTGTCCCTACTGCCGTAAAGTCCTCCATTTCATGGATGAGAACGGCATTCAACTGGGGATGAAAAACGCCTCCGCGCATCCGGAACTGCGCGCCGAACTCAGCGCCAAAGGCGGCCGCTCCCAGTTCCCGGCTCTTGAAATCGACGGTGAGATCATGTACGAATCCGATGATATCATCGTCTGGCTCAAGGAGAATTACTCCCAATGACACTCGATCAAATCAAGCGCATCATCGAAGAACATGTGCCGGACTCCCAGGCCATTGTCTTGGACCCGTACAATGACGGCGAACATCTGCAAGCGCTGGTCATATCACCGGAGTTTGAAGGAAAAATGCTGGTCAAACAGCATCAAATGGTCATGAAACCCCTCAAAGAAGCCTTCGCGACTACCGTACACGCGCTCGGACTGAAGACGTTCACACCGTCTGAGTGGGAAAAAGTTCGGCAGGAATTTGGGTATTGAACAAGGAGAAAATAATGGACGACGCTTTGAAATCCAGAATAGAAGACGCCATCAAAAGCAAAAAGATTTATCTCTTCATGAAGGGAACACCCGAACAGCCTATGTGCGGATTTTCAAGCCAGGCCGTAAACCTTTTGCTTCATTATAAAGCGGATTTCGGCTCGACCAATGTCCTGGCAGACGATGATATCCGTCAGGGCATCAAGGAATATTCCGATTGGCCGACCATCCCTCAACTCTACGTCAACGGTGAGTTTATCGGCGGTTGCGATATCATGACCGAGATGCACCAAAAGGGTGAGCTGGAAAAGGTCCTGGCGGCTTAATTCTTGGTGATCGCGGCGATTTGCCGGATATTTTTGTAGGTATAGATTGCCGAAGAGTGCCCGTCGTTCCAGGCGATGGCAATGCCGTAGTGTCCCAGCGGGGTGATCTCCTTGGCCGCGATATCCGCCCGAATATCGTCGGCGGTGATGATACGCTCGCCGGTCATTTCGTTTACGCTCAAGGCGTCCTGGGAGATCAGCCGCAAATCAAAATTCTTCACCTGCCAGCTTTCCCCCCCGCTCCAACTCAATGTGACATAGCGGTCGTCGAAATCAATGTGCGGAACAGTACGGGTATCGGACTTGATCCGTTCCAGCTGAGTTAGTATCGCCCGGACACTTTGCTCAATAAATGCCTGTTCGGGACCGTCCTGCAGCCCCTTGCTGAGACTGTCTGTGAGGGGAATGTCGGCTAAGACCGGCACGCCGAACCGCTCTCCCAGTTCGGCCGCCTTGCTGGTTCCGAACACATACATTTTCCCACCTGCGCCCGTATCCAGAAAAGCCATGTTCTCGAGGATCCCGATTATCGGGACTTCCACCTTTTCAAACATGATGATGCCGCGCGCCACGTCCAGCAGTGACAATGTGTGCGGCGTAGTGACGATGACCGCGCCTGTGAGGCGGATCGTCTGCGTAATCGTCAGCTGGATATCACCCGTTCCGGGCGGCATATCGATTAATAAATAATCCAGCTCTCCCCAGTCCGTGCCGACCAGAATCTGCTGAATGTAGCGCGTCACCACCGGCCCGCGCATGACCGCGGGTTGATCACCGAGAAGAAAGCCGAATGACATCAGCTTCAAGCCCTGGCAATCGACCGGCACCAACTGTTGATTTTCCTTGGCGTAGACCTTGGCCTGCTTCAGATGAAAAAGTGTCGGAATAGACGGCCCGAATAAATCTGCGTCCAAAATACCGACCCGGTGGCCATCCAGCGACAACTGACGGGCCAGGTGTGCGGTCATGGTCGATTTCCCGACGCCCCCCTTGGCCGACGACACGGCGATGATGTTTTTGACCTTGTTAATCGGTGCTTCCGCAGGAATCGAGTCCCGTACGGCCGCCGGCCGCTGTTGAATGACCTTACCCAAGACTTCGGTCACACCGGGGATCGTCTTGACGGCTTCCTCCGCCTTCATCCTGATCTCATGCGCTACTGATACCGAAGCGCTGCTCAGAACCAGGTCGAAGGAAACCCGTCCGTCTTCTACGGTTATGTTGCGGACGATGCCCTCCTCCACAATGTTCTTGTGGCTGGCGGGATTGACCACGGATTGCAAGGCCGACTGGGTTTTACTGACGGTAACGCTCATAAATCAGACTTTATACCGATCAAGCTCTTCCTCGCTCGGCTTGACGGCCCGGATGGTGTGAATGTCGTTGCGGTTGCGGGCGGTCCAGTAGCACGCTTCGACCGGGGGGTGATCCTTGTATTTCGAAAAGCGTTGTACGATCCCGGCACACAGCGCCAGTATGGTGGCGTCCGCAGACGGGCCTTTGAGGATCAAAGTCGGCCCCAGATTATCCGGTAATTGCATAATAATGTCGTCCGGATGGGCAAAGTGAAGCAGGCCGTCGTTTTCCTCTTTATCCCGTCCGGCGATGCATTTAAAATCCTTGTTCAGCCGGTAGTGACGTCCCCACTTCAACGAGATAGTCTCACGGAAGTTACGATACCCGTAGCGGAACGTGTCCTTAATGCGCCGGGAGAAGTTGTCATCCGTCAACAGGCAGCCGCCGGCAGGCGAGCTGTACCCCTGGAGATTAAACTTTTCGGCCATGTCAAGTTGCTCTTTACGGGAGCGTCCGTTCAGAGACAGCAGGCGGTCGCGATCGACCAGCCCCTCCCGTTCCACATCCGTGGGATCCAGGAACTGGGCACTGAGCGGTCTCAGCAGCTTGCCCTGTAATCCCGTGTGTTCTTCGATCAGGCGCATGGCCTCCCGCCGCTGCGACATCGGCCGCTGCCCGATGACCTCGCCGGTGAAAACAAAGTCGGCGCCGATGTGACGCATATATTGCGCGGCCCGGGTGAACATATGGATCCGGCAGTCAATGCAGGGATTCATCGCGGTACCCCGTCCGAAACGCGGATTGCGGACGATCTCCAGGTAGCGTTCATCCAATTGCAGGGTGATGAATTTGATCCCGATACTGTGCGCGGCGGCGGTGGCAAAGGCCTTGTCGCAGCAGCCCCACGGCATGGCAAAAAACACACCGTAGACGTCTACGCCCAAATCCTTCATGACTTTGGCGGCCAAGGTGCTGTCCAGGCCGCCTGAAATCAGGCCCACACCTTTAGGGACTCTGGGGGAGTTTTGTTTGATCATACAAGCCTCAAATTTTCTCAATAATATCCGATCTGAATATTGATTGCAAGGATAAATATCTTGCATTCAGAAGACGATTTGTTATAATACCGATTCAAATTACTAGCATTATTGACTTTAGGAACCCCATATGGCACGCAAAACCACCCGCTCCAAGACGGTAAAAACCACCCGCAAAAAAACCGCCAAGGCCGCCGCGCCCGCACCCCAAAAACAGCAACTTACGGGGGCGGAAGCACTTATCAAGTGTCTGGAAGCCCACGGCGTGGAATATATCTGGGGCCTCTCCGGAGGCGCCGCCATTCCCATTTTCGATGCCCTCGTAGGCTCGAAGATCAAGCTCATTCTGGTCCGTCATGAGCAGGGCGCGGCCCACATTGCCGACGGGTATGCCCGGGCGACAGGCAAACCGGGGGTGGTCCTGGTAACCAGCGGGCCGGGCGCGACCAATACCGTGACCGGTATTATGACGGCCCAGATGGACTCCGTGCCGATGATCGTGCTGACCGGACAAACCATCTCCCCCATGCTGGGCAAAGACGCCTTCCAGGAATCGGATATTTTCGGCATCACGATGCCGGTGGTGAAGCACAGCTATCTGGTCAAGAGGACCAACGACATTCCGCGCATCGTCAAAGAAGCGTTTCACATTTCCAACACCGGCCGCCCTGGTCCGGTCCTGATCGACTTACCGAAGGACATCACATCGGCTCCCTTTTCCGGGGATTCACTGGACCCGAAAATGGATTTACCGGGCTTTAATCCACCCGATAAGGGCAAGGTGTCGGACATTAAGCGCATCGCAAAACTGTTTAACGCCTCCAAAAGACCGTTGTTGCTGGTGGGACACGGGGCCATCATTTCCCGCGCGTCCGAGGCCGTCAAAAAATTGGCCAAGAAGATACACTGCCCGGTCACCAATACCTTGCTCGGTAAGGGGTGCTTTCCTGAAACGGATCCGTTGTCGCTGGGTATGCTCGGAATGCACGGTACCGCCTACGCCAATAAAGCGCTGACGCGCTGCGACCTGATCTGCTCGATCGGATCCCGCTTCGATGACCGCATCAACGGCAATAACGCCGAATTTTGTATCGGCGCTAAAAAGATCCACATCGACATCGACCCGGCTGAAATGGGCAAGATCGTGCAATGTGACGCCACCGCCGTGGGCGACGCGCGACTTATCCTCGAAGAACTCATTAAGCACGTCAAACCGTTGGACACCAAAGACTGGCTGAAGGAACTGGATTTCTATAAGAAAGAGTACCCTCTCAAGTTTTCGGACGACAAAGGCCTGACTGCGCAACGTGTGCTTTACGATTTGCAGCAAATTACCAAGGGAAAAGCGATTATCGCCACCGACGTGGGCCAGCATCAGATGTGGTCGGCGCAATTCAATCTGACGCTTAAAGGTGAAAAGTGGCTCAGCTCCGGCGGGGCCGGCACCATGGGTTACGGATTTCCTGCGGCAATCGGTGCGCAGTTCGGCTGCCCCAAGGACCTCGTTGTGGCGGTCGTCGGGGACGGCGGCTTTCAAATGACACTTTTTGAGCTGTCGACCATCTTCATCCACAAACTGCCGGTCAAAATCGTGGTTATCGATAATAAGTATCTCGGCATGGTCCGGCAATGGCAGGAACTCTTTTTCGACAACCGCCTCAGCGGCGTCGATCTGGAAGGAAATCCGGATTTTGTCAAACTCGCAGAAGCCTACGGCGTTAAGGGTTTTCATATCAACAAGGTGGCGCACTGCCACGAACGGCTCGCCGAAGCCCTCAAATACAAAGGACCCGCTTTGATTCACGCGGAAGTTATCAAGGAAGACAACGTGTTTCCGATGATCCCGGCCGGAAAATCCGCCTATCAGATGATCATCGAACCGCCTTCCAAGGACCAGAAACTTGAAAAACCGACAGGTAGCACGTAATGGAAACCAAGAACAATATTCATACCATCAGTCTTTTCGTTGCCAATAAACCCGGCGTCCTGATCCGTTGCGCGCAGGTCTTTGCCCGCAGAGGATTCAATATCGACTCTCTCGTCGTCTCGCCGGCGGTGAATCCCAAGTTTTCCCGCATGACCATTACCGCCCAGGGAGATCCGGACACACTGGAACAGATCATCAAGCAGTCGGCGAAACTCATCGACGTCGTTCATGCCGAAGAGCACTCCGAGGAGGAAACGATCACCCGCGAGTTCGCCCTGCTGAAGGTTAAGCACACCCCTTCCGCCTTGACCAAAATCAAAAAGATGCTGCCGATTTACAACGCCCGCATCGCGGATCAAAGCGATAAGGTCGTGGTGATCGAACAGGCCGGCACTTCAGGCGAACTGGACAGCTTTGAAAAAGAAATGAAGCCGTTCGGTATCATCGAGATGGTCCGTTCCGGAAAGCTCGTCATGGCCAAGGGCGTCGAAGAGACATAAACCCCTCCCTTTCGCGGACGGTTCCGTTCAGCTCACGCCTTATTTATTCTTGAGAATCAGCTTGTTCGGCAAGATTGCAGGGCAGGATTTTGGGTAATTCCTTGGGCGGCAACACGACCTCGGCTATCTCGGTGCCGTTTTCATCAGTCTCGATGGAGGTGATCTGACAGCGCTCGGTATCAATGTGCGGATCATCGACCCCCAAAAAAAGCGCGATACCGGCCCGCAGCACATCCCACTCCAGATACAGGATAAACTGATCCTCCTCCGCCTCGACCTTTAAGTCCCTGGCGAGGTCGGCGAATGAAATGGCTAAAATCGCTGGCAAAGCATAGCCTTTTAAATATTCCGACAACCCCGTGGACCCGGTAATCTCCCGTCCGCAGGTGATCTTGGCATACTCGAAGGACACAAAATTGTCCTCGGGGTCGAGTTTGATGACCATACTGGATGAACTGTCGCTGCACGGCATGTGCCGTTCTCCTTAGCTCGTTTCACATGAAAAAGGGTTCTCTTTTACTAGAGAGCCCTTTTCATTTATGACGCACTGGCGGGATTTTGTCAAGAGTCGGTCTTTTTTACCACTCCAACGCCCCGCCGGTCTGATATTCGGTAACGCGGGTTTCGAAGAAGTTTTTCTCCTTCTTGAGGTCGATAATTTCGCTCATCCAGGGGAACGGATTCTCGGAACCGAACTGCTTAGGTAACCGCAGACGCTCAAACCGGCGGTCGGCGATGTACTGGATGTACTCCTTGAGCAAATCCGTGTTCAAACCGAGGATCCCGTTGGGAAGACATTCTTCCGCATATTTATGCTCCAGCTCCACCGCCCGCAGGATGAATTCGGTGATCATGGCCTTAAATGGCGGGTCCCAAACCTCCGGATTCTCGTCGATAATGGTATTTATCAGTTGCAGCCCGAAGTTCATGTGAATGCTCTCGTCACGGAGGATATACTGGATCTGTTCACAGGTTCCGGGCAGCCTGTTCTGGCGTCCGAAAGACAGCATGGTCACGAAACCGCTGTAAAAGAAGATCCCCTCGGTGATTCCGTAAAAACCGATCAGGTTCTTGATGAACTTCTGCAACCCTTCCGTGGTCCGGGTGTCCAGGTCCGGATCAAGGATACCGTCGGTACAGCTCATGGCATACTCATCTTTGTTGTAGATGGCTTCCACTTCACGGTACATGTTGAACATCTCGCCTTCATCCAGCCCCAACGATTGCACGATGTACTGAAAGGCATGCACATGGATCGCTTCTTCAAAGGCCTGCCGCAACAGGTACTGCCGGGCCTCGGGATTATCGATTGTGCGGTACACAGCCAGGACCAAATTGTTCCCGACCAGGGTCTCGGCCGTGGCGAAGAATCCGAAGGTCCTCTTTATGATATGCCGTTCATCATCGGTAAAGGCCTTGGGGTCCTTCCACTGCTCGATATCCCGCTGCATCGAGACTTCCTGCGGCATCCAGTGATTGGCGCAACCGTCGAGATAGTAATTCCAGGCCCACTTGTATTTGATGGGCACGAGCTGATTACAGTCGACCGTCCGGTCGTTGTTGATGATTCTTTTGTCATCGACCGTTATGCGGTTTTCTGACATACGAAAGCAGGGTTCAGACATAAGCAGTACCTCACTGGTTGTTCTTATCTAGGTGTCCAAAGAAACTCTGAAAATAGTCGGTCAGACTATTGGCAGGCTTCGCAGTCTTCGCTCGGCTCGACACTCAGCGGGGAATCATCCGGATCGCCTCCGGTGACCCGGCCGAATTCATCGCGTTCGCGTTGACCGACGGTGTTGTTGTATCGGGTTACGTCCACCGTGCTTTTTTCGATGCGGGTCGCCCCCATCGAACGCAGGTAGTAGGTCGTCTTCAATCCCTTTTCCCAGGCCATCATGTACATGTCACTGACTTTCTTGCCGCTGGGTTTGGCCTGGTACAGATTCAGGGATTGCCCCATGTCGATCCATTTCTGACGACGGCACGCTGCCTCGATTATCCACTCGTAATCGATCTCGAAGGCCGTCGCGTACTTACGCTTCAGGTCTTCTGGGATCCGGTCGATCTCCTGCACGGACCCGTCGAAGTACTTAAGATCATCGATCATCTCCTGGTCCCACAAACCGGCTTCCTTAAGGTCGCGGACCAAGAACTCGTTGACGACGGTAAATTCCCCGGAAAGGTTGCTTTTGACAAAAATGTTTTTGTAGAGCGGTTCGATGGAGGCGGTGACACCGACGATGTTGCCGATGGTCGCGGTGGGCGCGATGGCCATGACCAGACTGTTGCGCATGCCGTGCTTTTTCATCTGCTCGCGCACCGGGGTCCAGTCCATGCGGCTGCTGCGGTCGACATTGACGTATCCGCCCCGTTCTTCCTCAAGCAGTGCCAATGTGTCGATCGGCAGCATCCCCTTGTCCCACTTTGATCCGCGGTAAGTCGAATACGGCCCTTTCTCTTCCGCGAGTTTGATCGATGCGGAGATGGCGTAATAGGATACGGCCTCCATACTGGCATCGGCAAACTCAACGGCTTCGCGTGAGGCATAACTCATGTTCTGCAGGTACAAGGCGTCCTGAAAGCCCATGATCCCCAGACCGACCGGTCTGTGACGCTGATTCGCCCGTTTTGCCTCGGCGGTGGGATAGTAGTTGATGTCGATCACATTGTCCAGCATCCGGACGGCCGTGGTGATGGTTTCTTCAAGGGTGCTGTGATCGATTCCGCCTTCCGGCAACACATGTTCGGCCAAATTAACCGAACCGAGATTGCACACCGCCGTCTCGTCGGCTGACGTATTGAGCAGAATCTCGGTACAGAGGTTGGAGCTGTGCACCGTGCCCAAATGGCTTTGCGGTGAGCGGACGTTGGAGGGGTCCTTGAAGGTAATCCACGGATGTCCCGTCTCAAACAGCATGTTCAGCATCTTGCGCCACAAATCGACCGCCGGAACGACCTTATAGTGCTTGATTTTTCCGGCCTTGGCCTGTTCTTCATAATACTCGTAGCGCCGCTCAAAATCGCGGCCGTAAATGTGATGCAAATCCGGCACTTCGCTCGGCGTGAACAATGTCCAGTGGCTGTTTTGTTTGACGCGCTTCATGAAAAGGTCCGGTATCCAGTTCGCCGTATGCATATCGTGGGTACGGCGGCGGTCATCTCCCGTATTCTTCCACAGATGCAGAAAATCTTCGATGTCCAGATGCCAGACTTCGAGATAGGCACACATCGCCCCTTTGCGCTTTCCGCCCTGATTGACGGCCAGCGCCGTGTCATTGGCGACTTTCAGGAACGGAATGACCCCTTGGCTTTTGCCGTTGGTGCCTTTGATGCGTGAGCCCATCGCACGGACATTCGTCCAGTCATTACCCAAACCGCCGCTCCACTTGGAAAGCATCGCGTCGTCCTGGATGCACTTGAAGATATGGTTCAAGTCATCATTGATGGTGGTCAGATAGCATGACGATAATTGCGGATGGCGCGTCCCGGAGTTGAAAAGCGTCGGTGTTGAGGAAATGAACCGGAACGTGGAAAGCATGTTGTAGAATTCAATGGCAGTTTCGTTCTTGCGATCACCGGATCTGGCCGCCAACCCCATGGCGACGCGCATCCAGAAGATCTGCGGGAGTTCGAGTCGGCGCTCTTCCCAGTGCAGGAAGTAGCGGTCATAAAGCGTTTGCAGGCCGAGATAGCGAAAACGGAAATCGCGTTTGGGCCGCAGGGCGGCACCCAGTTTCTTCAGATCAAACTGAAGCAAATCCGGGGAAAGCAGCTCGTACTCGACGGCCTGGTGAATATAGTCCGCGAAATAAATCGGATATTCCGTCTTGATTTCCTCAAAACTGATCGGCCGGCGCAGGGCCTCGCGATACTCCTTGAGCAACAGCAGACGCGCGGCGGCAAAGGTGTAGTCCGGTTCCCTTTCGAGGAATGATTTGGCGGCCATGATATTGGAGGCCTCCATTTTGGACATGGTGATGCCGTTGAAGTAATTCTTGAGCGATTCCTCGAGAATCTTGTCGGGGTCGACATTCTCCAACCCCTGGCAGCACGTATCGATCTGGAAGCGGATCTCGTCGAGGTCCAGGCTCTTTTCTTCGCCGGATTCGGACTTGTACTTCAGATTTCGCGCCCAATCAAAGGTTTGTTTGGCCGTCCTCTGCAGTTTATCCGTGCGGCGGGCCTTGGCGCGCTCTTCACGATAAATGATGTAGCTGCGGGCGACTTCGTGAAAACCGGATACCATCAGGTTCTTCTCGACCAGGTCCTGGATTTCTTCGATATGAATGCACTTGCCCTCCGACCATGTGGCGAGAATCTCGTTAATGACATTGTCGGACACCCGCTTGGCGTGCTTCAGGATATCCTGGGATAGAATTCCGTGGTTGTGCGCCCGGAAGGCCATAGCCACGGCCATAGTGATCTTCTCGGGCTTGAAGGAGACCACCTTGCCGTTGCGCTTGGTGGTGGAGTAAAGTTCGAACAATGCCCGGCGGGCCGCATGCTGCTTGCGGTAGTTGGCATAGATCTCGGCGGTTTCTTTGAATCCGTTTTCGTAGAGCTGGCGGATCACTTCGTCCTGGATTTCTTCGACGGTTAAGCGGTTGTTTGCCATCCAACGCTCGGTCAGCACCGAAACCACGCTCTTGGTCACCATCTCCGTATTGTGGGCGTCCACAATCGATAACTCCGCCTCCCGCGGCAGATTCTTCTGTTCTTTCAACGCATTCCCGATTGCTTTGTGAATCCGGGCTTCGTTGAAGGCGACCACTTGGCCACCACGTTTGTGGACTTTCATCTCCAAGTTTAGAGACGTTTCATTGGACATGAATGTACTCCTTTGCGGTTGTACGGGTTGAAACCAAGATTTTTCGAGAGAACCAGCGTGCTGCGCTGCTCAAAATAGTCACAAAGCGTTGCAAAACAGAAGTTTAAAAAAAAGGCTGTAAACACAATATATGGGAAATCCAGGCCTGAGAGGCACTATATATAGTATCTTTTTGGGACACGAAATCAAGTTAAATTTTGAAAATATTGACCTCAAAATTACAAAAACTTGTCCCTAAGATGCCATACGCGAAATACGAATGAATGACTGAAATTAACTGCCGGCGGCGGCGTACAATTCGCCGACTTTATCCCAATTTATCACGTTAAAAAACGCCGCGATGTAATCCGGCCGTCGATTTTGATAGTTGAGATAATACGCGTGCTCCCACACATCCAGACCGAGTATGGGGACGCCTGAACATTCGGCAATATCCATGATCGGGTTGTCCTGGTTCGGCGTGGAGCATACGCACAGCCCCCCGTCTTTGACACACAGCCAGGCCCAACCGCTGCCGAACCGGGTGGCCGCCGCGTTGGAAAATTTTTCCTTGAATCCGTCGACCGATCCGAAGGCCTTGTCGATCGCCGCAGCCAGATCTCCGGAAGGAGCGCCGCCTGCCGGCGAGAGGATTTGCCAGAAAAGCGAGTGGTTATAGTGACCGCCGCCGTTATTCCGCACGGCGCCGCGTTTGTCTTCAGGGACGGACTTGAGATTGGTGAGAAGATCTTCGATGGTTTTATCGGCGAGGTCCGTTCCCTCGATCGCCCCGTTGAGCTTGGCGACATATCCGGCGTGGTGCTTGCCGTGGTGTATTTCCATAGTCTTGGCGTCGATGTGCGGCTCCAAGGCATTGAATGCATACGGTAAATCGGGAAGTGTATGTGGCATTATCTATCTCCTTTTGCTGTCCGGTGTCGAATGTTATGCGTTACGCAATTTCTTTTAAAGCCTTAAGCGCATCTTCGTAATCGGGTTCCTGAGCAATCTCCGGAACGATCTGACGGTAGCGCAGAACTCCGTCGGCATCGACGATCATGACGGCCCGTGCCAACAGGCGTGCGCCTTTGATCATCAGCCCGTAGGCCTCGCCGAACGCGCCTGCTTTATGGTCCGATAAAAACATAAGTTTGTCGCTTCCCGTGTCGGCGCACCAGCGCTTTTGAGCGAACGGCAAATCCATGCTGATCGTGACAATCGCCACCCCATCACCCAACCCGGCAGCTTCCGTGTTGAAGCGCTTGCTTTGCAAATCACAGATACCCGTGTCCAACGACGGGACTACAGACAGAATAACGGTTTTGCCTTTTAGGGACGACAACTCAAAAGCAGACAAATCGTTGGCCGTCAAAGTCACATTCGGCGCGTCGGCGCCGATTTGGACCTCATTACCCTCCAAAGTCACCGGATTCCCCTTCATCGTAACTTTATCGCTAAGCTCTGGCATGCCTTTCTCCTTTCGGTCAAGCTGATAATAAGTTGGTGATCTGATTAATGCTCCAGCAAAGCCCCGCTGTAGACAAATGCCGCTGCCATACCTCCGAGCAACGGCCCTAACCAATAAAGCCATACATCCTGTAATCCGCCGCCCATAATCGCCGGCCCTAAGTAGCGCGCCGGATTCATTGCCGCGCCGGTGAGCGGACCGCCAACAAGGATATCAAGCAAAACGGCGAACCCGATGTAAAGAGGCGCCCCCTGCGGTGCCCGTTTGTCCACGGCGACACCGAAAATCACAAAGACCAGGATAAAGGTGAGGGCAATTTCAATCAAAAGCCCCATCGCCGGCGCCACCCCTTGGGCCAGCGCGGGCGTCCCCATACGAACGGCGACCAGAACATCAGCGGGATAACAAAACTTGACCAGACAAGCCGCCGCAACGGCCGCCGCACATTGAGACAAAATGTATCCGACCGCGTGCCGGCTGTCGATCATTCGGGTACACAACATGGATACCGTGACAGCCGGATTAAAGTGAGCGCCGCTGATAGCTCCGACCGCAGCCACCATGGTGGCGATGATCAAACCGTTGGCAAAGGCGATCCCCAGCAAACCGGTAGCCCCGTTGACAGCATAGTCCGTGGCCGAAACACTTACGGCAACAAAAACGAGGGCAAATGTTCCGATGAATTCCGCAATAAGGGCTTTCACATTCATATTCTGATTAGCGGTCGAGCGAGTGAACGATACGTAGTTGAATTCTTGAGGATAAGCTTTAACATCATACTACTGCAGACTTATTTGTCAACATAAATACAGGCCCCCGGCGCTAATTTTCTTGTGCCGCGGCCCGAATATGCTATAATCCGATCACCGTGTTGGAATCGGTTTTTACCATGCATACTTATCGCACACAAATCAACTTGCACGACACCGACGCCGCCGGGTTGTTGTTCTTCAGCAACCAGTTCAAACTGATCCACGACGCGTATGAGGCCCTGCTGGAAAAGATCGGTTTCGGTTTCGGCGAATTGCTCAAGCATCAACCTTTCTTCCTCCCCATCGTTCACGCGGAGAGCGATTACAAAGCGCCTCTCTTTGTCGGAGACCGGATCACGATTCACGTTCGTGTCGCGTCGGTCGGCACAACATCCTTCACCTTCGCCTACGAGATCTTCAAAGATGACGGCACCCTGGTCGGCACGGCGCGGACCGTTCACGTGACGATCGACAAGGACACCCAACAAAAAATTCCGTTACCCGAACGCATGAAGGCCCGGATAGCGGAACTGTACGCCGCAGACAATGCCGCATCAGCGGATTAAATGGCGCGGTTTTATCTGGGCCGTCAATCGTTTGCGATCTACCTTCAAGCCCTCGTTCGACAGCTTTGGCGGCCAGCGGTAAAAGGCATCCGGCACCTTGAACTTTTCAAGACGCCCTTGGAGACGGCCGCGCAACTCTTCCGCCGTCAGATTCCTGCCCTCCCGAAATTGCACGACACCGACCGGCCGCTGACCGTAACGGACCGAGGGCACCGGCAGCACCGCCGCAGCACCGATCTCTTCGAAACCCATCAAAATACGCTCGATCTCCTCCGGAAAAATATTTTCGCCGCCGGATATGAACATATTGTCCATCCGCCCCAGCACCTGCAGTTCATTTTTCCGTGACAACCGTCCGCGGTCACGGGTACGGTACCACCCGTCCTTGCCGCCGACAGGTTTCAGCCGGCCCGCTTTCCAAATCCCGAGACACAGCGTAGGCCCCTTAACCTGGATTTCATCTTCCGGGCCGATCCGCACCCTGCCGATAAGGATAAGCACCGGCTCCGTCCGACATCCTCTGCGGATCGTAAACGGCGGGTGGTCGCGACCTGGGAACTCATTTCAGTCAAACCGTAACTCGCATAAACCGAACAACAAGCCCGGCATACCCGCCGCATCAAATCTGCAAGGGCATGGAACTGCCACCGAGTAAAATCGCCTTGAACTTCCGCAGTTTTCCTGGCGGCAGCGTCCTCCAAGAGCTCGCGTTTAAGCTGTGACGGCACGTACGAAATATGTGAAACGCCTGTCGTTAAAATCGCTTGAGGCAGCCGTGCTCCGGCAGCCGGAATCACCACGGTGGCACCGGCCTCAAAACATCGCCACGGGATGCTCAATCCGGCTACGTGGTACACCGGCAAAGACAACAACCATCCGTCGCCGGGGGCCAGCCGGATATTCAAATTGGATCCCTTGGCACTGTAATAGTGATTGCCCACAGAGTGAATCACGGCCTTGGGATCGCCCGCCGTACCCGAGGTGAACATCACATTGGCCGGCGCATCTGCCGTGTACTCGAACGGCCCTACCGGCATTTGTCCATCCGCATCCCCATCCGGCCATGGAATCGTCTCTATCCCCTCAAAGCGGCGGCGATTGTCCGACGGGAGAAGGAGATGATTACATTTCAGACGGACATATTCCTCCATCGCCGTACGCGCCGGCTTTCGAGCGCTGATCAGGCATGCCGCACATCCCATGCGCATCAAGGCAAAATAGGCGATGATAAACCCGGACGCAGGCTCCGCCGCCAAGGCCACACGCCGGCCTTTTCTGACGCCGCCTGCACGCAGCTGTTGCACATAGGCCGTAATGTTTTGTTCCAATTGCAGGTAGGTCAGCTGCCGGCCGTCATCCAGGACCGCCGCGGTGTCCCGCCGCGGCCCCCGGGCGATGCGGTTGATGGGACAGTGGATGGTTTTCATGAAAGAGAGACTTCGGTGAGCAATTCGAAATTGATATCGGTGGCGGTCATGCGCCGGCCACCGATTTCCATTTTGCCGCGCTGGATCTCCAGCGGTTCGCGCATTAAATCCGCCTCAAACCATTTGCTCGTATCCAGACCGGCCGCGTTGTTGCGGAAGGAACAGCCGGCGAGATTGGCCAGGCACAACAAGCCGAGCGAAGATTCGAATATGGAACTGATCAGGGTGTTGATCCCTTGCGCCTTGGCGTCGCGCACCCAAGACCAGGTCTTTTCAATGCCGCCGATGATCGAAGGCTTCAGCACGATCACGTCCACCCCCTCCATCTTTTTGACATCATGGAAACTGACAACCCGTAGGGTTTCGTCCAGAGCCACCGGGATGGTTGTCCGCCGAAAGAACTCGGGGATATCCTGATGCGACGCCAGCGGTTCTTCGATATAATCGACGGCGGCCAGACCGACTTCATTGCCGAAATACACCGCTTCATCAAGCGACCACGTCTGATTGGCATCGAGATGCAATAAAGCATGGCCGTCGATAGCCTGGGAAATCCCTTTGACCAGCCGGATATCGTCTTCAATAGAACGGCCGACCTTGAGTTTAATCGCGGTGAATCCGTCGGCTACCATCTGCCGGGCCTGTTCGGTTAACACCGCCGGCTCCCCTTGCAACAACCCGTTGATCGGAATGTGTGTGTGTCTGGTATCAGCCAGTAATTCCGTAAGCGTGACGTCACGAACGCCCGCGATCAGATTGAGGACAGCCATCTCAATGCCGAAGGCAACGCTCGGCAGCAGGGAAAAATTCCCGAGCCAATCGTGAAAGCCGCCCTCGAGCCGTTCCAAATGGTCCGGCATATGGTCCGCCATCAGTACATGCCGCAGCTGGCTGAGTTGATCCCGGACGGAGGCCATCGACTCGGCACTGAAGCCCTCCAACGGCGAGATTTCACCAAAGCCGCGCATCGGTCCGGCCCCCAGCTCCAAAACGTAACCCGTCCGGCTGAGCACCTGACGCCCCTTCACCACGATCGGCCTCAGCAGTTTGAGATCAAACGAGTAAAGTTTGACGGTGTCGATTTTCATAAGATCCATCCCACGGAAAACAAGGCACTGTAAATCAACAAAATTTTCCCGGTAAAAGCCAGCGTGGCATTCAGCCGCGCTCCGTCGGTGCTGCCGAAAACCGTCCTTATTCCGGGTAAAGCCAACACACTGATAACACTGCAGACCAGGATCGCCACATGATCGTGGATGAGCATATAGATCAAAACCGGAAGAAGCGCGGCCAGCATCAGACTCACCGCGTACTCATATTGACCGAACGTCCGGCCGAAACGCACCGCCAGCGTTTTTTTACCGCTGCGCCGGTCACCGTCGATATCGCGGTAGTTGTTGACGGCGAGAATCGCCACGGAAATCAAACCCGGCCCCAAACCGGCTAGGAGTACGGCATAATTCAGTTCGTATGTCTGCACCAGGTAAGTCCCGCCCACCGCGACGGGACCGAAAAAAACCAGCACGAAAAGATCACCCAGCCCGAGATATCCCAGCGGTTTGGGCCCGGCCGTGTAAAATATTCCGGAAAGGATGCAAACGACCCCCAGCAGACCGATCGGCCAGCCGCCGCGTTGGACCAGGATCAGGAAACCCAGCATGGTCACCGCAAAGACGCCGGCGAAGGCGTTGCGCACCGTTTCGGGTTTGATCAGTCCGGCCTGCGTGACTCTTACCGGACCCACGCGCTCAGCCGTGTCCGTGCCCTTCTTGAAATCATAGTAGTCGTTCGCCAGGTTGGTTCCGATTTGGATCGTTACGGCGGTCAACAAACATACCAGTGCCGTCGGCCAGTGCCAGAGCCCGTCGCCGAAGGCCATGGCCGTACCGATGACCACCGGCGCGACAGCCGCCGGCAAAGTCTTAGGCCGGCACGCCAGCATCCAGTTTTTGATGGCCGTTGAAGTCATAATCGTTACGGTCGCCGCGGAAACTTTGAGAAGTCCGGTTTGCGTTTTTCCACAAAGGCATTGCGGCCTTCCTGCCCTTCCTCACTCATGTAAAACAGCATCGTCGCGTTACCCGCTAATTCCTGCAAACCGGCCTGTCCGTCACAATCAGCATTTAAGGCCGCCTTCAAACAGCGTATGGCCAGTGGCGAATTGCTGAGGATCTCGCGGCACCATTGCACGGTCTCCGCCTCGAGTTGATCCAACGGAACGACCGTATTGACCAAGCCCATCGCCAACGCCTGCTGAGCATCGTATTGCCGGCAGAGAAACCAGATTTCGCGGGCTTTTTTCTGTCCGACGATACGGGCCATGTAACTGGCGCCGTACCCCCCATCAAAGGAGCCGACCCGCGGACCGGTCTGACCGAAACGGGCATTGTCCGCCGCGATCGTTAAGTCGCATAAAAGGTGCAGAATATGTCCGCCGCCGATCGCGTACCCGGCGACCATAGCGACAATCGGTTTCGGACAGGTGCGCATCTGGCGCTGGAAGTCCAGCACGTTCAGACGATTCGTGCCATCGCTGTCCTTGTATCCGGCGTCCCCGCGGATCTTTTGATCCCCGCCGGAACAAAAGGCCTTGTCACCTTCACCCGTAAGAATGATAACACCGATGGATTCATCGTCGCGCGCCTCGTTAAGGGCATGGGACATTTCGTGAACGGTCTGCGGCCGGAAGGCATTTCGGACCTGCGGCCGGTTAATGGTGATCTTGGCGATCCCCTCGGCCTTGTCATATTTAATATCTTCGTATTGTCCGGCTGATTGCCACTGTATCGATTCTCTCGTCATGGTCATGTTATCCTCTTTCCTGCTTTCCCAAAATTTTGCGGATTCGGTTGGCGATGGTTTGATGCAAACGGAAGTTCTCTCGGCGGTCGGTCACCACTTCGATGATTGTGGCGGAGGCCGTCTTAACTGCGGCGCAGTAAGCCTTCTCAAAAGAGGCCGTCGTTTCAGGCCGCTCATAGCGCATGTTAAACTGGCGGGCGATATCATCAAAATGCATACCGTGCGGCGCGGCAAAATAGCGTTCAAAGTCCTTATTATTTGCGGCAATGGGCAAAAACTCAAATATGCCGCCGCCGTTGTTATTCAGCACGACAATAACCGCCGGAGGGATATCCCCGGACCACAGCGCTAATGAATTCATGTCGTAGAGAAACGCCAGATCGCCCACCAGTATGCTTACCGGACGGTTCAAACCCTTTGCAAAACCGGCGGCGCTGGCCAGTATGCCATCGATGCCGCTGGCCCCGCGGTTGGCGCCCATCGGCACCTCGTGGCGACCGTCGGCGAAGGCGTCCATTTCCCTCACCGCGAGGCTGTTGGATACGAACAGCGCGTGCGGTTTGGGCAGACAGCTGCTGACAATCTGCATGACGGCCGGCTCGCTGATCCGAGATTCGCCCGCGCCCCATAGCCGTAAGGCCTCTTGAGCAAGACGTTCCTTCCGCTGAAACTGTTTGAGCTGTTGTCCCGCCGGACGTTGGCGGACCGCCTGCGCAAGCTTGCGCGCGAATTCCCCGGGGCAGCCTTGAACTCTGATTTCCACCTGATGTTGTGGATCGTTTCGCAGCGGATGGTTGAGTACCATGATCATGTCGCGCGGGCTACAGCGCGCCAACCATTCATAATATGACTTGGCGGTGATGCGCCCTCCGAGATGCAGCACCGCATCCACTCCCCCCCTAAGATGCGGCAAAAGGTGCTGATAATGCCGGATGACAAGATCACCGTGCGGCGCAAAGCGCAATCCGGAAGTGATGTCCGGAAGGACCGGCCACTGCAGTTTCTGTGCCAACCGCAGAACATGGCGGGTTGCCGTGGGCCCGGGCAGTTTTCCGCAAACAATGACTCCGGTTTTGGCAGATAATACCCGTCCCGTGACGGCCTCAACGGCAGCCGCGGCGGGCAGCGTCTCGGGTGAAAAATAGGTCGTGAAGGGGCGGGCGGTGCGCGCCCAACCGTACAACGCCTGGCCTACCGCTGAACCGAGTCGACCCTGTTGGGACTTCGCGGCAAACGGCTCGCGGAACATCCAGTTGATATGAACCGGACCGGGGATCTCGCCTTGCGATCGGTAGACGGCCTGGTCGATGGTGGTCAATACAAAGGCGGGGTCGGTCTCAGCACAGGCCACCGGCAGATCCGTTTCCCACCGGACGTAACCGGAGAAGATGCCGGGCTGCGTGATCGTTTGATTGGCCCCGGTTTGACGCAATTCGGGAGGCCGGTCGGCGCTGAGCACCACCAGCGGCAGCTTCTTTTTGGAAGCCTCGACGACTGCCGGTAGCAAATTGGCCACGGCCGTCCCCGACGTCGTAATTACAGCCACCCCGCCTTTACGGCCAGCGGCATAACCCAAGGCAAAAAATCCCAAACCGCGTTCATCAAAATGCACCAGCTGCCGGGCCTTGGGATTGGCCGCGACCGCCATAGTCAGCGGTGTGGAGCGTGATCCCGGCGCCACACAAAAATACTCGACACCGCAGCGGATCAGTTCCTCGACGGCGAGGTCGGCCCATAGTTGTTGAAGGTCCGCGCTGTTCATCTTTCGGGCACTCATCCGAATACTTTCATGAATCGACTGATCTTGGTTTCAATCTCTTCCCACTCATCGTCGGCCCGCGAGCCTTCGACAATCCCGGCCCCGGCATACAATGACAAGATGTGGTCGACGACCAATCCCGAGCGTATCGCTACCGCGAACTCACAGGATTGACGGGCGATCCACCCGACCGGCCCCGCGTACCAACCGCGGGAAAATTCTTCCAAGGCGCTGATATGCCGGCTTGCCTGCGCCACCGGATATCCGCCGACCGCGGGGGTCGGATGCAACGCCCGCAGGATATCGGCCCGAGTGACATCGGCCGACAATCGCCCGGTCATTTGGGTACAGAGATGCTGAACATTGTTTAGCGCCATGATACCGGGCTCGGCAGGAATTTCAAACTCCGAGCACAACCGCTGTAGCTCCGTACGCAGATGATCGACCACAAACTGCTGTTCACGTCGGCACTTGTCGGAGGCCAACAATTCCCGCCTGAAGGCCTCAGTCTCCTGTTCACTGCCCCCGGTTGGCATCGTCCCGGCCACCGCTTCAGTCAGGATCCGGTCCGCGTCGAGGCGGAATAGACGTTCGGGAGTCGCACCGACAAAACCGCAATGCGGTCGCGGTTGAAAACAAAAGTGATAGCAACCGGGAGAGGTCTGGCTTAAAAAATTGACGAGCGCGCTCGGTCGGATGGGCACATGGAACGCGAAGTTACTTTGCCTGGCCAGCACGATTTTCTCGCTGCGCTCCAGCCGCAAAGCATCCACTACTCTCCGCCAAGCTCCCCGGTTCGGAAAATCCACCCGGCTAAGCCGGCGCGGCACCTGCCGGTAGCTAGTTTCCCCCGAGAAGTCCAAGCCTTTCAATTCGCCGACAACCTGAGAAACAATGTCGGGCGTAATCTCAGCCACCCGCATATTGACGGCAAACACATACTCCGCGTCACGACGGACTACTTCGAACCGGGGGACGATCCAGCGATACGCGCCAAAATCACGCCATACACCAGCTTCATACCCGGGATCGAAACTGAAACCGCCGTAAAATCGGACACGCTGATTGTCGTCTCCGAGGCTCGCGTCTATGGCATCAAACACTTGCTGATAGTCCGCCGATCCGGATCCGAAGAGCATTTTGGCCCGTCCGACACCGGCGGTCTCCTCGATGCCTTCCCGGTCCGACCAGTAGATTTTCTCTGCATTGACTTGGTTGTGTAACCAACCCAACGGACGCATCGGCTCGCAGTGAAACTCAAACCGCAAAACCGTGTCGACGTCACCGATCGGCGAGACCATTTGCGGCAACCGGGCTATCTGACCGATCACGGCGTCCCTGAGCTCCGTGTGACCGTAGACACGGTCACTGCAAAACAAGGTCATCATTCCCGCTCACCCTGATAGATCGTGGCGACACCGAACAGCAGCGGGTGCGCGCTGACACGGGAAAATCCCGCCCGACGCATCAGTTCGCAAAACTCCTCCCCATAAGGAAATTGTTCAATCGTTTCATTGAGATACTTGTAGGCCGCGTACTCGCCGCTCAGCAACCATCCAAGGGCCGGAACGACGGTGCGCAAGTATAGCAAATGCCCCGCGCGCAACAGGGGATTTTTCGGAAAAGAAAACTCTAGTATCAGGCTGCGTCCGCCCGGCCGCAATACGCGGCGCATTTCTTGCAGGGCCACCAGGGGATCATCCACATTGCGGATTCCGAACGCGATCGTGGTGCAATCGAAGGCTTCTTCTTCAAATGGAATTTTATTGGCATTAGCCGTGCGCAGGCTGAGCCTATTATCTAAATTCTTTTTAATGATTTTCTTGCGGCCGATGTCCAGCATGCGAGCCGCCATATCCACCCCCACCCCTTCGGTCAGCCGCGGCGTGTTCTCCGCCAGCGTGATCAGGACGTCCGCGGTCCCGGTGGCCAAATCAAGCAATTTAAGATCCGGCTTGTCGGGCAGAAACGCGCACAGCCGGCGGCGCCATGAAAGGTCCAGCCCCAAGGACAACAACCGGTTGAGCAGGTCGTAACGGGCCGAAATCCGGTTAAACATTTTCCAGGAGTCGGATTTAGGGACAGGAAATTGGCGGTCGACTGGATCGGTCATTGCGTTCTCTTTTGATTAAACGGACAGTGAATTTGTCAGAAGATGGTGTATGCTAACACATTTGGTAGGCAATTTCAAAGCGTAATCCACGTACGGGACGAGCCGGGGATCCGGGATTACTGCTCGGAGAGGTAGCGTTCGGCCTCCAGGGCGGCCATGCAACCGGACCCCGCCGCTGTCACCGCCTGGCGGTAAATCTTGTCCTGAACATCGCCGCAGGCAAATACTCCCGGGCGGCTGGTCGCAGTCGATTTGCCGCGGGTCACGATGTACCCCGTTTCATCTGTCTCGAGTTGGCCGTCCAGAAAAGCCGTGTTCGGTTCATGGCCGATGGCATAAAACAAGCCGCCGGCCGCATGCAGACTTTCATCCCCGGATTGATTATTAACCAGTTTTACCTGTTCCAGACTGTTCTCCCCCAGGACCTCACGCAACTCCGTATGCCACATTACTTCAATTTTTTCGCTGCGCGTTACCCGTTCCTGCATGACCTTCGAGGCCCGCATCACGTCCCGCCGGACACACATAATGACCTTGCTGGCGTACTTGGTCAGATACATCGCCTCCTCGCAGGCCGTATCACCGCCGCCGATCACAAACAAAACCTTGTTGCGAAAGATAGGCAACGCCCCGTCGCAGACGGCACAAGCAGAAATCCCCCGCTGCCAAAGCTTGTCTTCCCCGGTTACGTGCAAGCGTTTGGCCGTCGCCCCGGTGGCGATAATCAATGCCATGCACTCGAGGCTTGTCTTTCCGGCGGTGACTTTAAACGGAGCCGTGTTCAGATCGACTTTGTCCACGGTAACGGTCTCAATGCGGGCGCCGCATTTGACCGATTGTTCGCGGCATCGCTCCATCAGTTCCGGCCCCATAATGCCCTGGGGAAAGCCCGGGAAATTCTCGACATCCGTCGTGGTGGTCAGCTGTCCCCCGGCCGCAACACCGCCTGCCATCAAACCTTCAAACATCAAGGGCTTCAACTGGGCACGTCCGGCGTAGATCGCCGCCGTATGGGCTGCGGGCCCTGAACCTATGATTATGACTTTTTCCATGCTAAATCTTGTATTTATCGAGGATCTTGGTCCGGTCTTTGGAGCCGGCGGCCGCCACTTGTTCCTGCATCAGGGCATCGTACCGGGCTTTGGCCGGATCGTGATACAGCAGACCGAAGTAGGTCCTGTCGGTATTGGCCAGGGTGAACGCCGCCGTCAAGTCGGAGGGATCATGTTGGATCTGCTCGGTCTTGTCGGCGATACGCTTGTCGGGTGGGATTCCTTTTTCATGCGTGAGAAAGGAGAACCAGTCGGTGGACTTGTGCTCAAAATTATATGGGTCGAAATGTGGGCACCGCTGCGAAACGTGTACAAACGAAAATCCTTTATGACGGTAGGCAGCCTCCAGCGTATTGACCAGATGGTCCGGCATCCAGTCGGCCGTATTGGCCACGAAGGAAGCACCGATCCCCAAGACCATACGCAGGGCTTTAATGGGCGCCAGATAAGTCCCGGCCGGTTGCGTGTTGGTTTTGTGACCTTGCCGTGTAGTCGGTGAGGTTTGACTCTTGGTCAACGCGTACAACTCATTGTCGTAAAGGACAAAGACACAGTTAAAATTCTTATTGAGTCCGTGAATGAGATGATTCCCGCCGATACTGATGGCATCGCCGTCCCCGGAATGAATAAACAGACTTAGCTCAGGCCGGGTCAGCGACAATCCGGTCGCCACCGGAATGGCGCGGCCGTGAATCGAATGCACACCGTAAGTATTGATGTAGAACGGAGCCCGTCCTGAGCAGCCGATGCCCGAGATATTCACGGTATTGTGCGGCGCTATGGCCTGATTAACCATAAAGCGCTTGATACCCATAATGATACTGAAGTCACCGCAGCCCGCGCACCAGCGGGGATTTTCGGTGTTGAGTTCCTTGATCGTCAGCGGGGATTGGGATGATGGCTCGGTAGCGGTGGTCATTTGCTTATTCCTTATTCAAAGTTTCTTTGATGGCATTTTGAATGGTCATCGGCGTAATAGGCCGGCCGGTTGCCCGACAAATCATCGGCTTGACATCGACCAATGTCTTTGAACGCAAAAACATCGCCAGCGGAGTCCGCTTGAGGTAATCGCCGAAGGCCAATTCGACCGTCACAACCCTTTTAAAGCGTTTGAAGATGTCGGCCAGCATCAGCGGTAACGGATAAACAACTTTAAAGCAAATCCCGCCAACCTTAAGCCCCTGCTTCTGACAAGAGACAACGGCTTCGCTCAGGGCGCCGAAGGTGCTTCCCCAGCCGATAACCAACATATCACCTTCCTGACAATCGCCGATCATATCGGGCTCACGGAGACTGCGCTGCACATGATGAACCTTCTCGTTACGCACGGCATGCGACCGCTGGTTGCTCTTGGCGAAATAATTGACCTTGCCTTCTTCATCCGTGTTCAGACCGGTGACCCGCCGCATGTGGCCCGGGACACCCGGAGGAGACTGATCGCGGCGGACCATCTCAATGTCGTCCGGAAGGCGGCTCATACCGAAATAATCGAGCACCTCGTCGGCTATATCATCGACGTTTTCCTCCAAGGCATAGGCCTTCGGCTTCGGGATGACCTTGTAGCTGTTGGCCATCTGAAAGTCACTCATGATAAAAACCGGCAACCTCAATTTTTCGGCGAAGTAGCGCGCGATTTGCGGCGCGTAGAAACAGTCCAGAATGGATCCAACCCCGATGACGACCTGGGTGTTGTCGCCGTGCGCTCCGTAAATCGCTGACAACAGATCTGACTGTTCGGTCTTGGTCGGCATCCCGGTGGACGGCCCCGACCGTTGGATATCCGCGATGATGATTGGGATCTCTGCCGCCGAGGCATATCCGATGAACTCCTGTTTCAGGGACAGCCCCGGTCCCGATGTCGCCGTCAGGGCCGGCGTGCCGCCGTAGTACGCCCCAATCGCCGAACCGATCGCCGAGATTTCGTCTTCCGCCTGGTGCACCATTCCTCCGTACGACGGAAAGCTCCGCGCCAGCGTGTGCATGATCGAGGAAGCGGGGGTAATCGGATATCCGCAGACGATCTTGATACCGGCGTCGATGATCCCCATGCTTAACGCGGTGTTGCCGTCGATAAGTATCTTCTCTTGTGAAGACTCGGCCGCTGAGGCGATTTCAAAACTGAAATCGAAGTTGTTCGACGCGAAATGATGTCCTTCCTGAAAAATCTCGATGTTACGTGCCAGCACATCCTCTTTCAACTTCTTACCGAAGGTCGCCGTGATCTCCTCGACCATAGTTTCTTCAGGAACGTTATACATGGCACTGATCATGCCAAGATAATACATATTCTTACCTTTGCCGGCCAACGCCTTTATATCGGCCTTGGCGGTGTCAGTCAAATCAAAGGGAAATATTTTCAACCCCAGCTTCGTCGCGCGCTTACAAACCATTTCATACGATTCTTCATTCGCCTTTTGATCTCCGATATCCAGCAAAACTCGACAGTTCGGGTTGTGCTCTTCATCGTCGAGACGCCGGTCCAATACGATCTCGTGCTGGGCAATGAGGATGTCCGTGTCATTCCCTATATTGGTCAGATCCGTGTCTCCGACGCGAATAATGGTGCCGGACAGGGCCGGCTTTGAACGGGCGGGCGGTGAGATTTCCGCCGGAATCATCGGTTCGATAAAAACGTAGCGCCCGCTGTGGGCAAACGCGCGAATCAGGATATCACCGGCTTTTTGAGCACCGAATCCGGCATCCATGAGCAGCTCCATGCGGTGAATATGGTGGACTTCTTTTGACATAGCTCCTCGATACTAAGGTAATGGATTGTGGGGTGTTGATTCGAGTTTCATCATAGCACCAACCCTATCCAGTTCAATAAAATTTACCAAATTTTTTGGGGATTTTCGCGTAAAATCGGCTGGATTTACGGCCTTTTCTCCATACAGGGACGCAGATCGGAGGCGTCCTTCAAAACGGTCTTTGTTTGGGAATCCGGTTCGTCCGGCCGCGAAACATTTGGCGGACCGGCGAGGATTTGTTCCAACGGAATCTCAGACTTGATGGTAAAGCCGGCATCCCGGATCATTTCCAGAGTGCGACGACGGTCATCTCCCTTCGTATTGAGATATCCGTCCAAAAACAGGGAATCCGCCGCGTACAGACCCATCACCTGAAGGCTGCGCAGATGCATTTCACGTCCAGCCGCCATGCGGATCTCAGCCTGCGGATTGATAAATCGGTACAAACATAAAACCCGCAGGGCATATTGCGGGGTCAGCCCTTGCGGTTCGGTGAGCCGGTTCCCGGGGATAGGCATCAGGAAATTGACCGGTATCGACTCGACTTTGAGCTGGCTCAGTTCGATGGCGACATCGATCAGGTCCTGGGGATCTTCCTTCATCCCGACAATGACGCCCGAACACAGCTGCAAACCCGCCTGCCGGGCGGCCGCGAGTGTTTGCCGGCGGTCCGCATAGGTATGAGTCGAGCAAATGGATCCGTAATTCCGTTCGGAGGTATTGAGATTATGATTCAGCCGGTCCAGTCCCGCCTCCCGGAGGACCGCGGCCTTGTCGGCATCGAGCAAACCGGCTGAAACACAGACTTCCAGCGGGTAACTTTCCTTGATCTTCCGGATCAGGGCGCCCAGTCGCTCCACCCTGCCCCGGGACGGTCCGCGGCCGGCAAACACCATACAATACCGATGGGCCCCTTTTTCGTAGGCGGCCTTGGCCTCCTTGAGAAACTCTTCATCGGATTTGAGCGGGTACTCGTGAATGGCGGAATCGGAACTCTTGGCCTGGGCACAGTACTGGCAATCTTCCGGGCAGTGGCCGTTCTGGCCGTTATTGATAATATGAATCGTAACTACATTTCCCCGGAATGACTTACGAACAGCATAGGCGCCGTGAAGAAGGTCCAGGATATCAATTTCCGGATCAGTAAGGACTTGTTCGGCGACATTCCTGCCGATCGGCTCCCCGGCTAGGGCCGCGGCCGTCAGGTTCTGGTAAAAATCTGTATTCACATCTCCTCCTGCTTGGTTTTGAAAGGATATTGTATTACAAACACTTGTGAATATCAAGCCGGACCTGGCCCGGGGAAGAAAACGGGAAAAAATTTGGTTTTCTTTATATCAGTATGTATAATAGTAGGACATATTTTAGGAGGATCCAGCATGTCCAACCCGCACACATTCCATATACCGGTGATGGGAACCGCGTTTTCCATCGACACTCCGGTCAAGGTCGCTCCCTTCGGGATCTCGTCCGTGATTTCCCTGGTAGACGACACACTGATCGAACAAATGCGCGAGTATTACGCCAACCGATACCGGATGCAGTTTGAACCGATCACCAAATACGACGCAGATTTCCGGGCCCGCCGGATTGAGGAGTACCTGAATCTGGTGCGCCACATTGTCGAAGATCACTTCGAAAAGGTCCGCAATTCGTGTTTCGAAATGGGCGGCGAGATCACCAAGTACTTTGAAATGCTGGCCAACAACTCTCCGCTTAAAAAGCTCTACAAGGAAATGCTGGCGACCGAGGACCATGATCTCAAAGCAGAGCTGCAGGCCCGCCTGCGAACATTGATGAAACCGGGCAGCATCGATGTCAATATTATGACCAAATTGGACCGAACTAATTTCTCCAGCAAGCGGGAAGAACTCGGGATAGAATTCTCCGACGCCCTCTCCGCCCTGCGCGGGTATGCCCAAAGCACGTTAAATTCGGCTATCATATTTTCCGCCGGGATCAACCGGCGCCTGTACAGCTATGTCGAAAAATTCGAAGATTTCTATGCCGACACCACAGGCCGGATCAAAAAGAAAATCGTACTGAAAGTCAGCGATTACCGTTCGGCACTCATTCAGGGACGCTTTTTTGCCAAAAAGGGATTATGGGTATCCGAATTCCGCATCGAATCCGGCCTGAATTGCGGCGGCCACGCCTTTGCCTCAGACGGATATCTGCTGGGTCCCATTTTGGAAGAATTCAAAAAAAAGCGGACCGAGTTGATCGAAACGCTTTTCAAGATGTGCAACGAAGCCCTCAGCCAAAAGCAGCGGCCCACACTGGCCTACCCGCCGGAACTACGCATCACCGCGCAAGGCGGTATCGGCACGGCATTGGAAGACAGCTTCCTGTTGAATTACTATGATTTGGATGGAACCGGTTGGGCATCCCCCTTCCTGCTGTGTCCCGAAGTGACCAATGTCGATCTCGAAACCCTGCATAAACTTTCCCGTGCCGGCGAAGACGACTTATATCTTAGCGAGGTCTCACCGTTGGGAGTACCGTTCAATAACCTGCGCGACACACAAAGCGATGCCGAACGAGACCGCAGGATTACGGCCGGCCGGCCGGGGAGCGCGTGCCCCAAGGGCCATCTTGTCTCCAATACGGAATTCACTGAGACTCCGATTTGCACGGCCTCGCGGCAATATCAAAAATTAAAATTGGAGCAACTCGATCAGGCCGACCTGAATCCGGCCGAGAAGGAAGCCGAAGTTAAAAAAGTCACGGTCAAATCCTGCATCTGCCATGACCTGGGATCGGCGGCCCTGCTCAATAACGACTTGGTGCGCAAGGGGCAAACCGCCTTCTCCGCCATCTGCCCGGGCCCCAACATGGCCTACTTTTCCCGGATCGCCTCTCTCGAACAAATGATCGCCCACATCTACGGGCGCCTCAATCTGTTGAATACGGACAAACGTCCGAATATGTTCATCAAGGAATTGCGGATGTACGTGGATTACTTTTGCAAGGAAGTCCAAAAGTCACTTCCGCAGGTCACGGAAAAGCAGCAGGCCTATCTGCAGGAATTCGAGGCGAACATGCTGGACGGAATCAATTATTACCGGGGTCTTATTCCCAAAATGGTTGAGGAAACCAAAGAGTATCGCGACCGCGCGCTAGAAGAATTGGAAGAACACCGCTCGCGACTACTGGCATTTGTAGCGAACCATCCCTCAATTTTCCCGCAGGAAGTCACAACGTAAGCATTATTGGTAAAGATTGGCGCCCTGATCCTTAAATTCCCGGGCCTTCTCTTCCATTCCCGCCGCCAGTGCCTCGTCTTCCTTCAGGCCGTGTTTCTCGGCGTATTCCCGCACATCCTGGGTAATCTTCATGGAACAAAAGTTCGGACCGCACATCGAACAGAAGTGGGCAACCTTAGCGCCTTCCGCCGGTAAGGTTTGGTCATGGTAGGCCATGGCTGTCTCGGGGTCGAGACTGAGGTTGAACTGATCGCGCCACCGGAACTCGAAACGCGCCTTGGACAAGGCATCATCCCACGTCCGGGCGCCCGGATGTCCTTTAGCAACATCCGCGGCATGGGCGGCAATTTTGTAGGCAATGATCCCGTCTTTAACATCCGCCTTATTCGGTAAACCGAGATGTTCTTTAGGCGTCACGTAACACAGCATGGCCGTCCCGAACCAGCCGATCATCGCCGCCCCGATTCCCGAGGTGATGTGATCATATCCGGGAGCGACGTCAGTCGTCAACGGGCCGAGCGTATAGAACGGGGCCTCGTGGCAGAGACTCAACTGCTTGTCCATATTCTCCTGAATTAAATTCATCGGCACATGCCCGGGCCCTTCGATCATGACTTGCACATCATGCTCCCAAGCCTTCTTCGTCAGTTCACCGAGGGTTTCGAGCTCCGCAAACTGAGCCGCATCATTGGCATCGGCCAATGAGCCCGGCCGCAAACCGTCACCGAGCGAGAAACTGACATCGTATTGTTTCATGATGTGGCAGATTTCTTCGAAGTGTGTGTACAGGAAATTCTCTTGATGATGCGCCAGGCACCACTTCGCCAGGATCGAGCCTCCCCGGGATACGATGCCGGTCACACGTTTGGCCGTCAGCGGCACATACCGCAGCAAAACGCCGGCATGAATCGTAAAATAGTCGACCCCTTGTTCGGCTTGTTCGATAAGGGTGTCCCGGTACAGCTCCCAAGTCAATTCCTCAGCCTTGCCGTTGACTTTCTCCAGGGCTTGATAGATGGGGACCGTGCCGATCGGCACCGGGGAATTGCGGATGATCCATTCACGGGTCTCATGAATATTGGCCCCGGTCGACAGGTCCATAACGGTATCACCGCCCCAGCGGATCGCCCAGCTCATTTTCTCAACCTCTTCGGCAATACTCGAGGTCACCGCGGAGTTGCCGATATTCGCATTGATCTTCACCAAGAAATTGCGACCGATAATCATCGGTTCGGATTCGGGATGATTGACATTGGCGGGGATGATCGCCCGACCACGGGCCACTTCATCGCGCACAAATTCCGCGGCACAGCCTTCCCGCAGGGCTATGAACTCCATTTCCGGCGTAATAATACCCCGGCGCGCGTAATGCAATTGCGTCACATTCGCCCCGGGTTTGGCCCGGTAGGGTCGCCGGCGTTTAGGAAACCGCAGTTTATCCAAAGCAGGATCGGACTCACGTTGTTTACGGTAGGCCGAGCCGGACTCGGGCAGGCGCTCGACATCCTCTCGCCGCTCAATCCATGCCAGCCGCAGAGGTTCTATTCCCTTGGTGATGTCGACGGTTTTGTCCGGATCGGTATACGGCCCCGAAGTGTCGTAGAGTTCCACCGGCGGATTGGCCGTGCGGTTGTTATGCGGATCTACCGAATCGGAAAGCGTGACCTCCCGCGCCGGCACCCTTAGATCCGGATGCTTGGCGGAACTTTTATAGATTTTCCGGGATCCCGGTAACGGCTGATATTTAACGTTCATCGGTGAAAAGTGATCCTCTTGGATCGGGTCACGTGGAGAAATCATGCGAGTTCCTTTGCTCTGCAGTGTTAGGGGAAGACAAATTCCGTACCGTGAGGCGCGCGGTCCTAATCAAGGATGTAGATGATCACAAAAACCGCGATGAGAATTGCCAATATCAACAATACCATAAGCCATGCTATGGTCAGTGGGCGGGGCTCTTGGAGACGCTCAGCCCGCGCGGCGACAATCGGCCCCGCCGGAGCCTGAAGATATGTCAGCTGAATGACGTTCCGCAGCCGCAGCTGTTTGTCGCGTTGGGATTTTTATACTGAAAACCGCTTTCTTTGAGCGTGTCGACGTAGTGGATTTCCGTGCCCTTGATAAACGGGACACTTTCCGGATTGATCAGGACCTTGACCCTTCCCTGATCTACGACAATATCGTTGTCATACGGATTCTTTTGAAAGCGCATATCATAAGACAACCCCGCGCATCCACCCGTTACAACTCCCACGCGCAGATAGGCGCCTTCCTTGCCTTCTCGCTCAGCCATGGCGAGAATCTTGTCAACAGCGGGTTCGGTCAGACGTATAATGTTGTCCATATTCAGAAGTCCTGTGAGTATTGGTTACAATCTAAGAATATACCACACAGCTTATATAAGTCAATTTGTAACTTAATTGCTTGGGAGATGGTTGGACGCCGGCAGGAACCGGGGCTTTCGTATCACCGCCACTTAATGGAACACCCCATGGCGGGTTTTTGATCGGAGTTGACGGGAAGACCCTGCGTGTATTGATCAACAGCCGCCTTGAGCTCTTGTTGCCGGACCTTGGCTTCATTCTGCCAATTGTCGTCCAGACGACCGTGATAAACCAGTTTCTGATTCTCATCAAGCAGGTACAAGTCGGGCGTACATTGGGCGTCGAAGAGGCGTGCCGCTGACTGCTCCTCGTCGATCAGATAGGGAAAAGGAATCTCCCACTCCCTGATTTTCTCCAGCATCTTAACGGGACTGTCTTCGGGATAATCGGGATGGATATTCGGATTCACGGCCACCGTCATGATGCCGCGCTTCCGGGCATACTCAGAAAGTGTAATCAACCGCGGCCAAATCGCTTGGGCGTAGGGGCAATGATTGCACATAAACGCCACGATCAAGCCGGAATGTTTTCCCTCGGCGAAGAATGCCTGGGAATCAAACACATCGCCGGCCGGAGATCTCAGCTGAAAGTGAGGAATTTTTTTGCCTAACGGAATTGCAATCGAGTTGACGAGCGCCATGCTGTCTCCATCCTTTCTTATTTTCATTATAAGTTGGACGGAGGGATTGTCAACCCATTCGGGCGGACCGCCGGATTAATTCGGAAGCGGTTGAATGTAATAGCCGGACACACGCCATTGCTGATCGGTGTCACGCATCGGGGTAACCGTCTCGACCGCTTTGCGGCCATCTTCCAGGACCGATTGAAACAGAACCACGACGTACTCCCCCTTCGGGGCATTGGGCAATTCCGTCATGTACGTCGAAGAAAGAAATTTCCGCGAGGCAACCTTTCCCATCGTACCACGCACCTGTTTCAGCGATCCGATCCACTGCCCCAGGGTCAATTGGGCCTGGAAATGGGAGGCCGTTTCCTTGTAGCTATCTTCATACTGTTCGTTATCAACGAGTATCAGCCAGTTCAAGGCGACTTCCTTGATCCCTTGTTGTTTGGGCGCCTGCGCCCACGCCGGTACCGAAAGCGCTGACACCAGCAACATAGTTACTAACACCTTTTTCATGATAAACTCCTTCACATCCGCGAATGGTGCGCTAATTTGGTTGAAATTGTTGATCTTTGTGTGACCTCAGCTATAATGATAGCCAAAAAGAACGGAAATGTTAATTACAATATTCGCTATTTTTTCGTAATCGATGGACCTACCCGAACAATTCATACTGGAACAGTTTGAAATCGGCCCTTTGAACAACTTTCTCTATTTTGTCGGTGACGCGTCAAACGGCGAGATTGCGGTCGTTGATCCGGCCTGGGACGTTGATTTCCTGTGCCGCCAGGCTCAAAAAATGAACTATCGGATTGTGGCGGTCTTTCTCACCCACGGTCATCCCGATCACGTCAACGGCCTGGAAGAGATCCTGTCCCGGCACGATGTGCCCGCATACATTTCGCGGCACGAACCCCCTTTCTTGACTCCCAAGCACAAGAATATCGTCACCACCGAAGACGGTCAAATCCTAAAGGTGGGGTCCTGTGAGTTCCGGTGCCTGCTCACCCCCGGTCACACCCCGGGGTGCCAAAGTTTTCTCCATGAAAATGTGATGATCTGCGGCGACGCCATTTTTGTGGACGGCTGCGGCCGTTGCGACCTGCCGGGCGGTGACGCTTCGGTGATGTATGACACCCTGTACAATATCATTATGCCCCTGCCGGATGACACCGTCATCTTCCCGGGCCACAATTACGGCCCGACACCTTGCGCCACTCTCGCCAGCCAAAAGCGCACCAACCCGTATCTGACGTGCCGTAACCGCGAAGAATTTCTGGTCCATCGTATGGGCTACGCCGCCTAATCTGCATGTGGTCCTTTTTTCGACGGCACCCGCACATCCTCTTATTCGGCATATTGCAAATATTCTTTTCCGCGCCGGGACAGACTTTCCTGATCGCCCTCTTCGTCGGCCCAATCTTCAAAGAGTTGTCAATTTCGCAAAGCCTTTTTGCCGGGCTCTACTCCGCCGCCACGCTGTCGGCGGCGTTATTGTTGAATCCGGCCGGCCGCCTGATCGACCGCTACTACATTCACACTATTGTCAAGACCGTCACGGTGGCGATGGCGCTGGGTTGCGCGCTGCTGGCCAGCGCGACTAACGTGTGGACGGTATTTATCGCCTTCTTTATCCTGCGGCTGATCGGTCAGGGAGTCTACGGGCTTTGCGCCTCCACGCTGATGATCAAGTCTTTTCACAGAAACCGCGGCAAAGCCATGGGCATTATGACACTGGGCTTTCCGCTGTCCGAGGCGGTCTATCCGGGTTTGGCCATGCTGCTGCTAAACTCGGTCGGCTGGCGCAACAGTTATCTGGTGTTCGGAGCCGTAAATATCGTTCTGATGCTCCCGCTGCAGCTGTTTCTGCTGCGCCGGGCGAGCATCGTTCACGGTCAGTTTCAAGCCGGCGAACTCGATGTCAACCCCCAACATCTGCGCGGCCGCCCCGAGCACCGTAAAGTCCGCCCGCACCGCGATGTCCCCTTACACGAAGTCATTCGCGACATTAAGTTTTACTTGATGATTGTAGCGTCCTGCCTGCCGCCGATGATCGTGACGGGACTTTTCTTCCATCAAAATACATTATTTGAGGCGCACGGTTGGAACATGAGCCTGGCCGCCGGAGGCCTGATGATCTACGCGTTTTGCAAGGCGGCCGGATCGATATGGATCGGCCAAGTGGTGGACCGTTACGGACCGATGTTGCCGTTCAGCGGACTGATTTTCTTACTGGGATTGGGGACGCTGCTGGCAGGTGCCGGCGGACCGCCGGCGCAAATCTATCTGTTCTTTGGGTTGATCGGGGCCGCCCTTGGTTTCAGCAGTCCCGTCACCAACGTCGTTTTCCCCTACTTTTACGGCACCAAACATATGGGAAGCATTAAGGGACTGGTGGCAACCTACCGCAACGGATTGACCGCACTAGGGCCACTACCCGTCGCCGTGGCCCTCGATGCGGGGATTACCATACAGAGTGTTTTGTGCATTACGGCGGCCGGCGTCCTGGTGTTGAGCGCCCTGCCCTGGCTGATCTTCCGTCTCGACCGGTCCGGTCAACTTTCCGATTGATAGCCTTTGAAAACCTGACCGTGAACCATTCCGTAGAAAACACGGAACGGTAAAAATCGACGCAGCCGGTACATAAAACGGCCGCCGCGGTCGGGGATACTGCGAAACGGGGGGTTTTTGGCGTTGATAAGCATTTCGACGTGCTTGGCCACGTCCTCGGGATCATTCTTGCTGTGGGCCACATGATCCTCGACCAGCTTTTTCACGTGTTGGGAGAGTTCGTAATACGGGCTGCTGGTGTTGAAGAAATTCTTGGCGTAGCGGACGTTCTCGTCGAAGATCTTGGTGCGGAAGGTCCCGGGGCGGATTAGCAGGACATCAATCCCGAATATCGAAAGTTCGTAGCGCAGGCTCTCACTGAACGCCTCCAGAGCCCATTTAGTGGCGCTGTAGGCCCCGAACCCGGGCGTCGCGTAAAAGCCCTGGACGCTGGACATATTGATGATCTTGGCGCCGGTCTGCTGGCGCATCAGAGGGATCGCGGCCCGGGTGACATTCTGCACGCCGAAGAAATTCGTCTCAAACTGCTCCCGGATGTCCTCTTCCGACAGGTCCTCAAAAGCCCCGCCTATTCCATAACCGGCATTATTGACCAATACATCCAGATTTCCGGCCTCCTGGGCAATCGTCTGCAGTGCCGCGCTAATCGTGCTGTGATCGGTCACATCCAGACGCAATACGGTCACCTCCCCGCCGCGCCGGTTAACTTCGCTGATCAGCGGCGCCTGCTTATCCGGATTGCGCATGGTGGCATAGACACGGTGGCCGGCCGCCGCGAGACGGGCCGCTGTTAAGAGCCCGAAACCGCTGGAGCAACCCGTAATCAGTATCGTCCGTGATTTGGTTTGGGATGAGGACATATCGTCAGGAGATGACCTTTTGTAGCAGGAGGCAGTCGGCGAGGGTCAGGGCGATCATTGCTTCTACGACCGGAACCACGCGCGGACAAATGCACGGATCGTGCCGGCCTTTGACTTCGATTTGGGTTTGCTCACCGGAAGTGGTCACGGTCTGCTGAGACTGTGCTATGGAAGACGGCGGTTTGACGGCCACGCGCAGAACGATTTCTTCACCGTTCGAGATACCCCCGAGAATCCCACCGGCATAATTGGTCTTTGTACGGATTTCCCCGTCCTCATTTACGAATTCGTCGTTATTCTCGCTTCCGTGCATGCGGGTGGCCGCAAATCCGGCGCCAAACTCGATACCTTTGATGGTTCCGATCGACATCAACCCGTGCGCGAGCTTGGCGTCAAGTTTGTCGAAGACCGGATCACCGAGTCCCGGAGGACAACCTTGTATCACCGCCTCCACGACGCCTCCCAAAGAATCCAAATTCTGACGGGCCGCATCGATCAAGGCAACCATCTTCTCCGCCGCGGCCATGTCAGGCGCGCGCACGATGTTTTTCTCGATCACGGCAAAATTGCGCTGCTCGGCCACAATGTCCGCCACGGAATGAACGTAGGCGATCACTTTCACGCCGTGCTGTATCAACAGCTGTTTGGCTACCGCCCCGGCAGCCACCCGGCACGCCGTCTCCCTTCCCGAGGAACGGCCGCCGCCGCGGTAATCCCGGATGCCGTACTTCTTCAGGAATGTCATATCCGCATGGCCCGGCCGGAATACATCCTTTATTTCCGAATAATCACGTGAGCGCTGGTCCTTGTTCCGGATAAGCAGGGCCAGCGCCGTACCGGTTGTCCTGCCTTCGAAGACACCGGAGAGTATCTCCACCGTATCCGGCTCCTGCCGCTGAGTGGTTATCTTGCTTTGTCCCGGGCGGCGTCGGTCCAACTCCTTTTGGATGTCCGCGACGTCCAGGGCCAGATTCGGGGGAACCCCGTCGAGGACGGCCCCGATAGCGGGACCGTGGCTTTCACCGAATGTCGTGACTTTGAATATTTCTCCGTAAGTGTTTCCCGCCATAATTCTGTCGCCGCTCCTTACTGCGGTCCCGCGTCGGTAACGGCCCCAACGGATGCGGACGTCACCTGCTGCATGTATTTGTAAAGTACCCCACTGGTGTAACGCGGCTTGGGTTGATTCCAGCTTTTGAGCCGCTTGCGGATTTCATCCGCAGGGATGTCCAAATTGATCTCCCGCTTGCGGGCATCGATCACGATGGGATCGCCGTTTTTAATGATCGCGATCGGCCCGCCTTCATAGGCCTCCGGTGTAATATGGCCGACGACAAAACCGTGACTGCCTCCGGAAAAACGGCCGTCGGTAATCAGGGCCACGTCCTTTCCCAATCCGCGGCCCATGACCGCCGAGGTCGGCGACAGCATTTCCCTCATTCCGGGGCCGCCCTTGGGTCCTTCATAGCGGACAACGATCACGTCCCCCTTACTGACTGTACCGTCGAGAATCTTCTGGAGGGCTTTTTCTTCCGATTCGAAAACACGGGCCTTTCCTTCAAAGCGCATTCCCTCTTTGCCGGAGATCTTGGCCACCGCGCCGGTGGGCGCTAAATTTCCGTAGAGAATAACCAGGTGTCCGTCTTTCTTGATAGGGTTCGTGAACGGGCGAATGACTTCCTGCCCTTTGGGATAATCTTTGACCTTTTTAAGATTCTCGGCCAATGTTTTTCCGGTCACGGTCAGGCAGCCCCCATGCAACAGCCCCTTTGCCAGAAGCATCTTCATCAGTGGGGTCAGGCCGCCGATTTTGACTAATTCCGCCACCACAAAGCGTCCGGACGGTTTCAAGTCCGCAAGCACCGGCACCTTTTTCCCGATCCGGGTAAAATCGTCGATAGTCAGTTTGACCTTCGCCGCGCGCGCCATGGCCAGCAGGTGCAGCACGGCATTCGTGGATCCGCCGAGTGCCGTTACGACCGTAATCGCGTTTTCAAAGGCTTTGCGCGTCATGATGTCCCGCGGTGTAATCCCTTTCTTGATGAGCTGCAACACCGCTTTGCCGGCGTTGACACAATCACGCCGCTTATCATCGGAGACAGCCGCTTGGGCGGAACTGTTCGGGAGGCTCATACCAAGGGCCTCGATAGCGGAGGCCATCGTATTCGCCGTGTACATCCCCCCGCAGGACCCCGGCCCCGGTATGGCACACGATTCGATGCCGGTCAAATCTTCTTTGGAAAGCTTGTTGTTCGCATACGCGCCTACCGCTTCAAAAATGGATACGATGTCCTTGTTTTCCCCCTTATAACAGCCCGGCAATATCGTTCCGCCGTAGACAAAAACCGAGGGGCGGTTCAACCGCGCCATGGCCATGAGACAGCCGGGCATGTTCTTATCGCAGCCTCCGATCGCCACCAAGCCGTCAAATCCCTGACAACCCACTACTGTTTCCACACTATCGGCGATCACTTCCCGGGAAACCAGGGAATACTTCATGCCTTCCGATCCCATCGAAATCCCGTCCGAAATAGTGATTGTATTGAAAATCACGCCTTTTCCGCCGGCCTTATCGGCACCGGCCTGTGCCTGCCGCGCCAGCTCGTCGATGTGCATATTGCAGGGGGTCACCATGCTCCACGTCGAGGCGATACCGATTTGCGGTTTCTTGAAGTCCGCCGTCTTAAAGCCCACGGCCCGCAACATACCGCGGCTGGGCGCCCGGTCATACCCGTCGGTTATCTCGGCCGAATACTTGCGAAGGTTTGTTGTGCGTTCTTTAGTCATGGATCAATCCGGTGTGATTGTGTTAGGCGAGCCAGGAGCGCTCATCGCGCAGACGCGACTCGTAATCCTTAATCTTGTCCTCGTGCTGCAGGGTCCAGCCGATTTGGTCGAGACCTTTAAGCAGACATTCCTTGGCAAAGTCGTTTATTGCAAAGGCATGCTCCCCGCCTTTCGCGTCGGTGAGGATCTGTCGGGGCAAGTCCGCGGCGATTTCTGCCCCCGGTTGCTCCAGCACCTGACGAAATAGTTCATCCACGGCCTGACTCTTAAGCTGGACCAAAAGTATGCCGTTTTTGACACAGTTGTTGGCAAAGATGTCGGCAAAACTCGGCGCGACGATGACCCGGAACCCGTAGTCGGCCAACGCCCACGGCGCATGCTCCCGGGACGAACCGCACCCGAAATTGTCCCGGGCCACCAAAACCGTGGCCGGCCGGTAAGCCGCCTTGTTAAGGACAAAATCCGGGTTCTCCTTGGTCCCTTCATAGTCAAGATAACGCAGTTCGTGAAAAAGATGCTGACCGAAACCGGTGCGCTCAATTTTCCGCAGGAACTGCTTGGGGATGATCATATCGGTATCCACATTAACCCGGTCCAACGGAGCTGCGATACCTTTGTGTACAGTAAATGCTTCCATGATTTGATTTGTCTTTCCCTGTGATTAACGGTTACGCGGTCTTCGGCAGGTAGTTGCGAATGTCACAAATCTTGCCTTCCAGTGCGGCGATGGCCACCATTTGCGGGCTCATCAGGTGCGTGCGTCCACCCGGACCTTGCCGCCCCTCAAAATTACGGTTGCTCGATGAAGCGCAGCGTTGTCCCGGCGTGAGTTGATCGTCGTTCATGCCCAGACACATGGAACAACCCGCGAAGCGCCATTCAAAACCGGCCTCGCTAAAAATCCGGTCCAATCCTTCGCGTTCGGCTTGCCGGCGCACCCGTCCGGAACCCGGGACGACAATCGCCTGAACATCCTTGTGCACCTTTTTTCCTTTGATAATCTCGGCAGCCGCCCGCAGGTCTTCAATTCGGCCGTTCGTACAGGAACCCAAGAACGCCTTGTCGATGGTGATATCGGCTATCTTGGTCCCCGGTTTGAGATCCATATACTCCAGGGCATTACGGGCTCCGGCGCGCGCCACCGGATCGGTAAAATCATCCGGGTCCGGGACCGTCCCTTCGACATCGGTGACCTGTCCCGGGGATGTCCCCCACGTCACCTGCGGCTTGATATCTTCGGCCTTGATATGCAGCTCATGATCAAATACGGCATCCGGATCCGAAGGCAGCGTGCGCCAATAAGCGACGGCTTCCTCCCAGTCGTCTCCCGTAGGGCTGTGATCCCGGTCCTTTAAGTAGGCATACGTCGTGTCATCCGGCGCAATCATACCGGCACGGGCGCCGGCCTCGATGCTCATGTTGCAAATGGTCATCCGGCCCTCCATCGTCAAAGCGCGGATCGCGCTTCCGGCGTACTCGACCACATACCCGGTGGCACCGGCGGTTCCGATCTGACCGATGATGTACAGAATGATATCCTTGGGCGTCACTCCGAATCCCAATGTTCCTTCAATACTGATCAGCATGGATTTCGATTTGTTCTGCTGCAGCGTTTGAGTGGCCAGAACATGCTCCACTTCCGAAGTACCGATGCCGAAGGCGAGGGCGCCGAACGCGCCGTGGGTCGACGTATGAGAATCTCCGCACACGATCGTCAGTCCCGGCTGGGTAATCCCCATCTCCGGGCCGATAACATGCACAATCCCCTGGTCCTGATGCTTGAAATCATACAGGATGACATTAAAATCCCGGCAATTCTTGGCCAGCGTTTCCATCTGGATACGGGAAGTCTCCTCCACCAAGGACCAATCTTTGGTCCGGGTGGACACATTGTGATCCATGGTTGCAAAAGTTTTTTCCGGACGCCGGACTTTACGGTGAGTAAGGCGCAAGCCCTCGAAGGCCTGGGGTGAAGTCACTTCATGAATGAGATGCCGGTCGATATAGATGATGGCGGTATCGCCTTGGCTTTCGCGGACCAAATGCGCATCCCAAATCTTGTCATACATTGTTTTGCCGGACATAGTTACGACTCCGCTAAAAAGTTCTAAGTCTTTGAGAATAGAGAAATAATGATTGTATCGGAAGGCTGGGGGGTTGTCAATGAAGAATTCCCGCCCGGTCAGTCCGGCTGCTCATAAGCCAACCGTTCGAAGGTATCCATTTCGATACGGTACGCCGGTATGGCATCCTCCTGCCTCCGCCACGGGGACGATTCTGTAATGCCCCTTCACCCGGCCTCCGCTCGGACAACAGTTGCCGTCATGCCGTTCGCGCCAGATGAAAAATTCAAAATCGAGACCGTCTTTGGAAAAAAGGTTGTTTTCCCCTTTCCAAACGGCACTCGCCAGACAGCTAAATACGGACGATAGGATTCCGGGACTGGGACATATTCCACGGGCCGTAACGTACAAGCCCCCACCTGCTGATCCGATCTGATATATGTGTTCTTGGGTAAAGCTTCCTGTCCCGTAAATCTTCTCCGTCGGCTGCAAGAAAAAAGACGGTCGCGGCGACCGATGCCAGGCCCGGATCTCATACGGAAAAAGATTCCGGACGAAGCAGATAACCGTTGCCCTGGGTTGAAACTTCTTCAAGCGACCGATAACCGCCGGCCTCCCGGGGCATAAAGCGGGCGACGTGATCGGAACCGTATTTCCGGTCGCTGACATGTACGGTGATGAAGATTTCCTGCTGGTTCCAACCTGCTTCCGTCAATGCCCAGCGTAATTCGTAAACATCTCCGCCGTCACCTGCAAAGGAATCGCCGCTCGGACTTCGACACCGGCTCGCCCGGCGTACGTCGCAACAGGAACCAGAATAACAACAGCAGCAGGATGCCGACGCCTCGGATGAGGACTTCCTTTCCCGGCTTACGCCAGTTTACGCAGGACGGTGTGAAGGATCCCCCGTTACGCACGTAGTCGATCTCCACCGGTGTATCCAGCCGGCAGGTCGTGAAGATTCAGTAACCTTTCCGCCGGAATAGCGGTGGCGCGACCTTGATCTTGCTGGCGTGGCTGCAATGAGTCGCCGATGCCTTCGAAGTCAAACATGCTCATCGTCCCTTAAGCCCCCAAAGAATCGACCGATTCACCCGCCTGAAATTCCAGCGGATTACTCCCATGCCGGCCAGGTTACTGCGGTGGATGCGTCTCTGCAACTTTGCGCGATCACGACCTTCACGCCCAGCAAGGCTGTTCCTTTCGCAGCCCAGTCACGGCTGGATCCGTTCCGTACTCTTTGCCGGCCAGGACAATCAGGGGCGTACCGTCGGGCGATGCTTTGGGAGGCATCAAAGGTGCTCATTTTCTCCTGCGACGGAAAACATGGTCCAGGACCTTCGTACCGGGGGCAGTTGATTGCGCAGCCGGATGTTGGCAAACGTTCCGCGCGTCATGACCCGGTCATTTCCCCGGCGTGAACCGTACGAATTAAAATCCTTCGGGGTAACACCCTGCTCTTGCAAGTACCTTCCCGCCGGACTGTCGGCGGCGATTGCGCCCGCCGGTGAGATGTGATCCGTGGTAATCGAATCTCCAACCATGACCAGACAGGCCCCTGCGATGGCCGCAGATCGGGGCCGTGTCTTTGGTCATTCCGTCAAAAAACGGCGGTTCCTGAATGTAAGTGCTGAGTTCTTTCCAGTCGTAGAGCTCGGATGCCGTCTGGCTGATCGCGTTCCAGTTTTCATTGCCTTCGGCCACGTTGGCATATCGCTTGCGGAAAGATTCGGCGGAGACAAATTGCGACCAACATTTGCGCTGATTTCTTTCTGGTGGCCAAATCTCTTTGAGGTAAACGTCCTTTCCTTTGGCATCCCGGCCAATCGGTTCATTGACCAGATCTTTCTGTACGGATCCGGCCAGGGCGTAGGCGACGACGAGCGGCGGACTGGCCAGATAATTGGCCTTGGTATGCGGATTTACCCGCCCCTCAAAATTACGGTTGCCGCTCAGGACGCTGGCCGCTACGAGGTCTCCCTCCACGATGGCCTTGGAGACCTTCTCGGGGAGCGGTCCGCTATTGCCGATACAGGTGGTGCAACCGTAGCCGACGATGTGGAAACCAAGCTTCTCAAGGTAGGGCAATAAACCCGATGCCCGGATATATTCCTCAACCACCTGTGATCCGGGGGCGAAACTGGTCTTCACATAATTCTTAACGCTAAGTCCGCGTTCCACCGCTTTCTTCGCCAACAACCCGGCGCCGATCAGCACATATGGGTTGGAAGTATTCGTGCAGCTGGTAATCGCGGCAATGACGACGGACCCATGCCGCAGGGTCTCGGCGGTTCCGTTCACGACCTGGGCCTCGCGGTCCAAATCACCGCTGCCCAAACCGAAGCCGCGTTCTTTTACGGGCGCGGTCAGGCTTTTGGAAAAGGCGTCCTTCATTTCGGCCAGCGTGATGCGGTCTTGCGGACGCTTGGGACCGGCGAGGCTGGGGGTAACATCCCCCATATTCAGCGAGAGCTCATCGGTATATTGGGGATCGGGTGTGCCGGCATCGTAAAACATTCCCTGCGCCTTCATGTATTTCTCGACCAGTTCCGTCTCTTCCTCGCTGCGGCCGGTCAACCGGTAATAGCGCAGCGTCTCGTCGTCAACCGGGAACAACCCGATGGTGGCCCCATATTCCGGTGCCATATTGGAGATCGTCGCGGTCGGGCAATGTCAGATGCCGCAAGCCCGGCCCGAAAAATTCCACAAATTTCCCGACCACTCCCCTCGCCCTCAGCATCTGTGTGACGGTAAGAACCAGATCGGTTGCCGTTACCCCCTCCTTGAGCTGACCGTCCAGACGAAAGCCGATTACTTCAGGCATCAGCATGTAAATCGGCTCACCCAACATCACGGCTTCCGCCTCAATACCCCCGACGCCCCAGCCGACCACGCCCAAACCGTTGATCATGGTGGTGTGGCTGTCGGTGCCGACCAGACTGTCGGGAAAGACGACCACGTCACTGCCCGACTTCTTCTGCAGGACACCTTTGGCCAGGTATTCCAAATTCACCTGATGGACGATGCCGGTCGCCGGCGGGACGACCAGGAAATTGTCAAAGGCCTTTTGCCCCCATTTAAGAAACTCGTACCGCTCTTTGTTCCGGGCAAATTCCATCTCCACGTTTTTCGCCAGGGCATCCGGTGAGCCGAAGACATCCACCTGTACCGAGTGATCTATGACCAGATCGCAGGGGACCTGCGGATTGATTTTCTGGGGATCACCGCCCAGACGCTTCAGGGCCGAGCGCATTGCGGCCAGGTCCACCACGCAGGGAACCCCGGTGAAGTCCTGCAAAATCACCCGGCCGGGTTTGAAGGCGATGTCCTGGGGATCTTTGTACGCGGGGGACCACCCCAGCAAGGTTTCTATATCAGCCATCGTAACGGCATATCCGTCCAAATTACGCAGCGCGCTCTCCAGCAGCACCTTGATTGAGTAAGGCAGCCCCGCGGGATCACCGATGCCTTGGACGGCCAGCTCCTTAAGATCGTAATACGTATATGTTTGTCCCCGCACCTCGAGGCTTTTCTTACTTGCGTCATGATTAAAATCTGTAGTCACGAATGAATCCTTTGTTCAGTGGGCGTTAATGAGAGATTAGGATGAATGCTTTTGGGGTGCCGCGCTTTTCATGGGACGCGAATCCGTATTATATTAAACCCGTATAAGATCGTCAACCGTTTCGCCGGGCAAAAAAAGCAAAATTAACCTTGCACCCGGGCATCCGGCTCACTATGATGCATATAGAAATCAACTTCAACTGTCCTGCCTGATTGTACCTATGAATATTGCCATACTGAATCCCTCCTTCGGGGATGACTTTGTGCGCGTCGCCCGCTGGGCGGCCAAGTCCAGAGGCCGCGTCCAGCGCCATCCGGAATATCTCCTGACCGCCGCGCAAGTCCTGCTGGATCAAGGCCATGATACCATATTCGTTGAGGCGGCTGCGCGCAACCTCACACCGGAAGAGTCCTTCAAAATCTGTGAAGGCCATCGCCCCGGACTGCTCATCATTCACGCCACGACCCCGTCAATCTATAACGATATTGAACAGGCCAAGGAAATCAAGCTTAGAACGGGCTGCCGGGTTTGTTTTGTCGGACAGCACGCCTCGGCCGAGCCGGAAAACACCTTCGAGATCGGCCGTAACGTCGTGGATTTCATCGCCCGCGGCGAATACGACCACACCGTCCGCGACTTGGCCGACGGGATGGATCCCGGAAAGATTCTCGGACTGACCTGGTGGGATGCCGAATCCTTGCAGGCGGTTAAAAATCCGGACCGCCCGCCCGTCGACGTCAATGATCTGCCCTTCCCTGCCTGGCAACTGATCGAACCGGAGTGGTATCCTGACGGCGGGAAAAAATTCCCCTTCCTGACACTGATTACCGGCCGCGGCTGTAACAACGGCTGCACATTCTGCCGCGACCCGCAAATTATGTACGGCTACCGGCTGCGCAACCGCACAGCCAAGAGTGTCGTCGATGAAATGGAATACGATTTGAAGATCCACCCGCAAGTCCGCGAAATCATGTTTGAGACCGATACATTCGCCGCCGATACCCAGCACGTGAAGGAAGTCTGCGAGGAAATTATGAAACGCGGACTCCACAAACGCATATCCTGGTCCTGCAATATGCGCGTGAATACCGATTTGGAAGTCCTCCCTTTGATGCGTGAGTCCGGGTGCCGGATGCTAATGACGGGATTCGAATTCGGATATGACGACGGCCTGAAAGCGATCAATAAAGGCGGAGTGTCGGTGGATATGGCCCGTGACTATGCCCATGAGGCCAATCGGCTGGGATTCACCATTCACGGGTGCTTCATGATCGGCGCCCCCGGGGAAACACGGGAAACGGCACAGCAAACCATCGATTTTGCCAAGAGCCTGCCGCTGGACACGGTCCAGATCACCGGCGTGGCCTCCTACCCGGGCACCTCTCTTTACAAATGGGCGAAAGAAAATGAATTCTTGCGTGCGGACGACTGGCGGGAATGGTTGAACGCTCAAAAGGAACAGCGGACACTGCTCAGCTATCCGCAATTCAGCAGCGAAGAAATCGACGAGTATATCGACCGCGGCCTCAAAGAATTCTATCTGCGCCCGAAGCAGATGTGGAAAATGCTGATCTCGATCCGAAGCATGGGAGACCTGCTTCGAAAACTGCATGGATTTAAAGCATTTATGGACTATTTCTTCAAGAAAATCCGCTCTGCATTCGGAAGCACTCCACCCCCCACCGGGCCGGACAAGCGGGTTGAGGAGGAACTCAGGACCGGTGAAACGGTCGCACTGTAGGCCGGCGCCTTTAAGTTGACAATCCAAGCTTATTCCGATATATTCAAGATACAAATAACCAGCATGAATGGAGGTCGAGATGACTCACGTTGTAACCGAACCTTGTGTTAAATGCAAATATACCGACTGTGTAACCGTCTGCCCGGTCGATTGCTTTCATGAAGACGAGGAAATGCTCGTCATAGACCCCGAAGTTTGCATCGACTGCGGGGCCTGCATTCCGGAATGTCCTGTTCAGGCCATCTACACGGAAGAAGATGTTCCCGATCAATGGAAGAGCTACATTGAGTTGAATTCCTCAAAGGCTCCGGATCTACCGGTGATTACCGAAAAGAAAGAGCCGCTCGCCGATAGCTGATCCTCGGAGTCTTGTTCTGGTCTTATCCTTGTTCCGATAGGGCTGGCATACAGACCGAAGTGGGCATCACCAAACGCGTACTATGACGGGAGGTGTCTCAATGGCTGGCTACGACCACGACAAGAACATTCCGAATCTTCCTGAGAAAATCACTGAAAAGAAAAAGAAACCGAAAATGGTTGCTGTCGTGGATGAGGATAATTGCACCGGTTGCCAAGCCTGCGTGCCTTTTTGTCCGGTCGACTGCATCGCACCTGTTCCTGACGGAAAATACGAAACGATTATTCCGCCAGTTCAAATCCGGTTTAACGAATGTACCGGCTGTTCCATCTGCGCCCGCGTATGCACCAAAATGACCTGGGACGCGATTGAGATGTTGCCGACCGCCACATTTGAAGAAGTTTACCAGATCGAACTCAGCGACGCCACCACTCCTCCCTACGGCACACCGAAGCCGAACTAGATAGTTGATTCAGCGCCCAGCGGAGCTCCCCGTACATGTGGTTTTTTATGATTACCTGCTATGTCATGAGCGCCGTGACATTTGTCTTACTCAGCATAGCCTTTCTGCAAAGCTTTCTCAAATTTCACGTCTGGCAGGCAGACCACGTCACCTTCATGATTCTGACCAGCATCGTCTATTCGTTCACCGAAACTCTGGTCATTTTTTTCTTTGTCGGCACCGGCGTCAGCGTAAAAGAATATACACTTGAACATCACCTCGATAGCGGTTATCATAAGCGATCCATCGGAGTCAAACGGGAGGTGTATCCTCCGCTGATGATGAACATTTTGTATATGATTGTCCTGTTTGTCCTTGTGGGAGCAGTCGACACGCAGCGGGTACCGGCGTGGATTTATTACAGCCTATTTGTCTTCTGCATCGGCGACTACCTCCGGGTGAAGATCATCCAGAACAACTGCTTTCGCAAAAACACGCAGATCATACTGGATATGTCCGGCATCAAAAAAAAGGTGGCCTGATGTATTACGTGGCCAAGATGCTCCAAGCGGCGGCTTTATCGATCATATTGATCGACTTCCTGCGGAACTTTCCGGAACTGATGAGCCGGACGGTCCTGGTCGTCTGCATCGCCTTATTTACCTGCGGCTGGATTATTAACCGTTACTTCGTCCGACAATGAGCAAAAACAAAGATGTTTTAAAATTCGATTCCGGAGCCGACGGATTTAAATTCATGATCTATGTGTTGGCCGTCAGCGCCGTCGTTACTTTGATTCTCGGCGGATATTTTCTGTATACCAATTTTTGTCGACCATGAGCCTTCCCCCCTTTGTCAAAAGATTGATGACCAAGTGGAAAATTAATTCCCTATGGGACTTTTTCGCCATCATGCTGGTTTTCTCACTAGCCGGCATGAGCATCGTATATGTCCGCCGACCGGTGTTTCATCTGGTCGGTATCACCAAAGAGACCCCCTTCATTTTGAAGTTCTTCTGCTGGCTGCTGGTCGTCTTTCCGTCTTATCAGATCGGGTTGTTGGTCTTCGGCTTTTTGCTGGGACAATGGAATTTCTTCTGGGCGAAGGAAAAGCAGATGTTTTCCGCCATCCTTCGGTTGGGCAGGTCGTCGGCGAGAACCGGCGATAAAAGGGTGGCTTAGAACACGTAGAGCATCAGGTAGATAACAACCCCCGTCACGGACACATACATCCACACCGGAAACAACCAGCGCGTAATCTTGACATGCCGCGCGAAATCCCCTTTTAGCGCGAAATACACCGCCGCCAGGATAAAAGGAACCATCAGGGCCGCCAGCGGTGTATGGGTGAGTAATATAGTGAAATAGACGATGCGCAGGAAGCCTTCCCCGGTATATTTGATTGATCCGTGAAGATAATGATATGTCAGGTAGGATATGAGGAATAAGCCGGACGCCGTCAGGGCGGCGATCATGGCCTTCTTGTGGGTCAGCTGGTCCCCCTTCTTGATCGCGGTATATCCCCACCAGAGAAAAATACCGGCCAAGAAGTTGAGTGTGGCATTGATCGTCGGAAACACCGGGATATCCATCAGAAACGCTCCTTTAACAAAGCCGATGCATCCAGGAAAAGCTGATTCACCTCGGCGGTCACTGTGCCGTCGTAGTACCCGCGGATATATCCGCTTCGGTCCACCAGCGCCAGTGTGGGACTGAAGGCCCCGGTCGCATCAAGCTCGAGACGCAACTGCCGCTGCACAAATTCATCCACCTCCTCGCGCTTTCCCCCGACGAAAAACCAATTCCCCTTTCCCTGCACAAAACGTCCGGAAAATTCGGACAGGACCGGAGGCGTATCGCGTGAGGGGCTGAGTGTCACCGCCACCAGCTTGACAGCGGTCACCTGCTCAAAAGTCCGGCTTAATGAGGCCATATTCTTCATCATCTCATTGCATCCCTGCGCACACGGTGTGGAGAATGCGCCGGCAATCCAAACGTTACGGTACAGGTCCTGCGCGGCCAGCCTTTTGTTTTGCGCATCCGTGAAGGCGAACGGCTTCACCTGTCCCAAGACGGGCAGACGCGGCCGTTTCATGGCCGCCCGGAAAATATAAACACCGCAAACAACGGCCAAAGCCACGGATAAAGCAACGCCTGCCATGACCAAATTTTTACGGGAAGTGGCCATGATTTAAAAGCGCGCGTCGACGATAATCAGAGTTAACAAAATGGGGAGATAAATAACCGTTGCCTTTAGCAGACGGCGGGCATCGAGCAGGGATTGTGAGCGGATGAATTGAAGGCTCACCCACAGCATCCACAGCCCCGCGACGAGTGCGCCCAGAAAATAAATGAATCCGGATAGTCCGGTTACAGCCGGGATTAATGACACCGGGATCAAGAGTATCGAATAACACTGGACTTGGTGAAACAAATCCCAACCGTCATTTTCGCGCCCGGGGAGCATCTTGAAACCGGCATTACGATAGTCCTCACGAAACATCCAGGCGATCGCGTAAAAATGCGGATGCTGCCAAATGAAAAGGATCAAAAAAAGTATACCGGCATCGAAATTCAAATGTCCGGTCGCAGCTGCCCATCCCCCTAACGGCGGCATGGCGCCGGGAAACGCACCGATAGTCGTGTTCCACCAGCTGACTTTCTTCATGGGCGTATAGACCAACACATACATAAAATTCGTCAACAATCCGAGAAATGCCGTCAGAATGTTCAACTTCGTATAAAGCACGAAGATTCCCAAAAGACTGATGAGGATGCCGAACTGCAGGGCCCGGCGGGGTTCGATGCGTCCGGCCGGTAAAGGTCGTTTACGCGTGCGGTTCATTAAACTGTCGGTATCGCGCTCCAGATAGTGATTCAGTACGGCAGAACCGCCGCAGACCAAACTCGTTCCGAGTAGTAAGTAAAACAGGCGAATATAGGAATGGATCCCCTGCCCGCCCAGATAGTATCCGATGGTTGCGGTAATCAATACCAACAGGACGATGCGCGGCTTGGTCAATTCAAAATAGTCACGTATCATATAGAAAGTCCCTTCATAAACACTGAAAATCGCAACGGAGCGATGCGCAACAGCAGCAGAAAGGTGAGCCCCAATAAGGCGGCTCCGGTTACCACATGCAGACTGGTCGTGACCGGCCCTTTCCCTGTCAGCACCGTGGCGATGCCCAGCAAAACCTGCGTCGCGATAACCGCGTCGATCCCGAACACGATACGCAATATCGAATCCTTTTGCGGCAAGCGACAGCGCAACGCCAACATGTTGACGGCTCCCGCGAGGATCACCAAAATGACGGCCCAGAAACGGTGCGCCAAATGATACAACACATTAATTTGCGCGATCGGATCAAGACCGTGCTCAAACCGCCAGTCGTTGACGCGTGCCAGAAATTGCTCGTTCACTGTCGGCCACCATTGTCCGGCCATGGTCGGAAAATCATAAACAGCCAGTCCCGATCCGGTGTGCCGCATAACCGCCCCCAGAATGAGCTGGACATAAATGCCGGCCAACATAAGGATCGCGGCTGCCTGCAGACGACCGTCTCTTGCCTCCGGCATCTCCTGACGACGGCGACGTTCCACGGATTGGGAATAGGCCAGGAAGATCGTCATTAAAAAGAAGGTCTGCGCTAAAACACCGTGCGCCACGGATACCGGTGTCGGAAGATAAAACAGCACCGTAATCCCTCCCAGAACGCCCTGCAAAACCACGGCGCCGAGCGCGCAAAAGCCAACGACTTTTACCCACTTCCGGACTTCCGCCAAAGCCAGCCAAATGGCCAGACACAACGTCAGGAAGCCGACGCATGTGGCAATCATCCTGTGGCCATGTTCATAGAATACGCCGCCGATCATCGGGGGAAAAAGTGTACCGTAGGACAGCGGCCAATCCGGGACGGACAATCCGGATCCGGTCGACGTCACCATGCCTCCGGCAAAAATCAGAAACAGCGTAGCGATAGCGGTCACCTTGGTATAACGGCGCAACCAGGGATTGTCTTGAGAATCGGTTCGGGATAGGTCCCGTGAGCCGGGACGGCCGGTACTAGTTCCAGAAGTCGTCATATTCCTCAGCACCCTCCTCCCCGATCACCGGGGCATTGCGCGCCACCCACGCGTCAAATTCTTCTTGATGGTGCACGATGAGGTTTCCGCGCATCCGGTAGTGGCCTATCCCGCACAACTGGGCACAGCCGATTTCAGACGTACCGGATTTGGTGGGTGTAAACCAGGTCGGAATCACCAGGCCGGGAATGGCATCCTGTTTCACACGCATAATCGGCAACGCGAAACTGTGGATCACATCCTTGGATGAGAGGTAGATGATGGCAGGCTTTCCGATGGGAAGATGTAACTGATTGATGGTGGTAAAATCATCCTTGCCGTTGGGGTCATCCGGATCCAGACCGAGCGGATTGGTCTGTGTGTCGACCAGTTCCGGCCGGGCGCTTCCGAACAAACCGTCCGCACCCGGATAATGTATGTTCCAGGCAAACTGCTCTGCCACCACCCGGACTTCCACAATATCCTTGCGGTCGGGAAAGGCATTGACCTGCTTCGCCCAAAACGGGATCGAGAATCCGATCAAAAGCAGGGCCTCGGCCACGACCACTCCGGCCTCGATGTAGCTCGAGACATGGGATTTTACTCCGCGGTAGTTGGCCCTGGGATTTACCCACTTGTTGAAGCGGCCGATACAGACCACAAAGAAGATCCCCCAGCCGATAAACAGGCCGACCATGAGCAAATGGACGAGGATAATCACCATATCGATGTCATGACCGTGCGACGAGGCAACTATGGGAAGATTGAGCATTTCGGATAAATTCATAACTCTCCTGTCGACAATCGCGCGCGCTTTTTAAATCTTATCAGGAATGTGACGAACACCGCCATGATCACCAATAAAACCGCCAGTAACGTCAACACTCCCCACCGCAGACCACGGTTGGCCGGGGTATCGGTATCGCCATAGAAACAAACACTGCACGCCAGCGCTGCGCGCGGAGCGGCGGCAAGTACGAACAGGTTGATCAATGTGATCACGCGCCTCATGTCAGTCCTTTACTTTCTTGGCAAACATAATCCCATACACAATAAAAGCCACGCCGACCAGCAGCGCGCCGATCATGCTCCACAGATAACTGGAAACCGCGGTGAGTTGATACTGTTGATACGCCCAATACGCGAAGAATCCGGAAAGAGAAACCGTCGCCACAACAAAAAGAATATGAAAACCCCGCAGGCTCAATGATGTCCTCCCGATGCCTCCTGAGCATCCGGCTTCGGCGCATGCGCCCCATGGGTTCCGTGCGCGTCCGGCTTTTCAACATGGTACTCGAAATTAAGGTTCTTGGTCCCGTCCGGCACGTCGTGGACCGTATAGACGATGAAAATCATCATAAACAGGAACATAAACGCGGTCAGGCTCATCACCAGATAAATCAGTTTCTTTTCATGGCTCAAATGCATGAAGAACGAGGCCACCAGGGACGCCTTGGTTGTCGCCACGAATAACGCCAGAAAAATGGCCAAGGCGATACCAATCTTCAAGCTGCTGATCGCGACGGTAACGACCGTCAGTACAGCCAGCGTTCCGAAAACCTTGTAATACAGGGCCTGTTCTTTTTTAAAATCGGTTGTTTCTGCCATATGAGTTATCCTACAAAAGGTAAAGAACGGGAAAGAGGAATATCCATACGAGGTCAACAAAGTGCCAGTACAATCCCACCACTTCGATTCGATTGGTGAAGCGCTGCGGCTGAGTCTTCCACATCTTGGTTCCCACCGGAAGCCAGAAATACATCAACACTATCGCGCCGCCCACGATATGCAGGGCGTGTAATCCGGTAAGTGTATAATAGATGGCAAAGTACGCGCTCTCCTTGGGAAATATCCCGTGAGAAAACTTGGTGCCGTATTCGATCGCCTTGATGATCATGAAGATAAGGCTGCACAATAACGTCAGGCCGAGGGTGAGCTTGAACTTAGGGATATTTTTTTCCTTCAGCGCTACCCAGGCCAAGACCATCGACACACTCGACGAAATCAGGACCAATGTGTTTACGGTGCCCAGCGGCACGTTCAACAAATCGGAACCGTGCGGCCACGCCGGGGATCCGGTGCGCAGCAGGACATAACCTGAAAAAAGCCCTCCGAACAGCATGACTTCGGAAGCAAGAAAAAGCCAAATACCAAACTTTGCATTGTAGAGCCCCGTATCCGGCCGCGCTTCGATTGTGTAGGGAATCATATCCATCAGGCGGTCTCCTTCTGTGCCGGGGCCTCTTCCATTTCGACCTCAGGCTCGTATTGCGGACTGAAGTCCTTCTTGGCTCCGGGAACACTGTATTCGTATGCCGCACGGTAAACCACCGGCTCGGTAACGAAATTCCCGTGTCCCGGCGGACTCGGCGTGTTCCATTCCAGGGTGGTCGCCTCCCACGGATTATCCGACTCGACTTTTTTGCCCTTGAACATACTCCAGAAGAAATTGAAGATGAACGGAAGTTGTGCCAGCCCCAGTCCCCAGGCTGCCCACGAGGAGGTGATGTTCAGATGCAGCACTTCCTGGGCGTGTTCATAACCTGCCCCGCCGTCGTACAAGCGGCGTGAAACGCCTGCCAATCCGACAATAAACATCGGCATAAAAATAAAGTTCATACAGACCAGGGACGGCCAGAAATGAAGCTGGCCCAAAAGTTCGTTCATTTTACGTCCGGTCGCCTTCGGATACCAGTGATAAATCCCCGCAAACAGGGCGAAAATGGTTCCCGGGGCTACGACGTAGTGGAAATGACCGATGACGTAGTAAGTATCGTGCAAGTGAATATCCGCCGTCGAAAGGCCCAACGGAAGACCGGTCAGGCCGCCGATCCCGAACATCGGCAAGAACGCCAGGGCAAAAAGCATGCGAGTGTTAAACCGGATCGACCCTCCCCACAAGGAGATAAACAGCGCCGTCAGGATAATAATCGACGGTATAGAAATGATCATTGTAGTCGCCTGGAAGAAGGCATTAATAACCGTTCCCATCCCCGTCAGGAACATATGGTGCGCCCACACGACAAATGACATGAATCCCAGAAAAACAATCGAATACACCATGGACTTATAGCCCCAAAGCGGCTTGCGGATATTGTTGGCAATGACTTCCGAGACGATCCCCATTGCCGGCAATATCAGTACGTACACCTCCGGGTGGGCCAAAAACCAGAACAAATGCTGCCACAGCAGCACGCTTCCTCCACCGCTGATGTCGAGCTGTTGACCGCTGACCACCAGTCCCGACGGCATAAAGAAGCTGGTCCCCGCAACCCGGTCCATCAATTGCATGACGCCGGCCGCCAACAGCGGCGGAAAGGCCAAAACAAGCAGGAATGACGTGACCAGCTGCGCCCACACAAAGAACGGCAGCCGCATGAATGTCAGCCCCTTGGCACGCAGCTGAAAAATTGTGACGATGATATTGATAGAACCCAACAGAGATGATTGGATCAGACAAACCATGCCGATTATCCAAAAAGTCTGTCCCACGGATGCTATGACGGCTAACGGAGCATATGCCGTCCAGCCAGATGAGGCGGCTCCCCCCGGAAGGAAGAAACTGCCAAGCATAATGATCCCTCCAGCGAAATATAGCCAGTAACTGGTCATATTCAAACGCGGAAAAGCCATATCCGGCGCCCCGACCTGAAGCGGAACCACAAAATTCCCAAAAGCACCGACCGCCAGCGGAACAATCCCCAGAAAGACCATGATGGTCCCGTGCATGGCACCAAGCTCATTGTAAAACTCCGGGAGCATGACACCACCGGGCATCCGGGAATCACCGAATAAATGCCCTATGAGCGGCAGGGGCTGCTCGGGATAGGCCAATTGCCAGCGCATCAGCATAATAAGTCCGAAACCGAACAACAAGAAGAACAACGCGGTGATCCCGTACTGGATACCGATGACTTTGTGATCTACCGAAAAGATGTATTTGCGCCAAAACGGCAGCTCGTGATGTGATTCACTCATACTGGTCCCTTACTTTCCATCCGGTCGTTGAAATGTAAAATCTACTTCCTTGGTCTCCCCTTCGGCCAAGGTGACGGTCACCTGTTGCGGAGCCAAGCGCTGATGCCATGCCTCCAGGACATATTGGCCAGGCGGCAGATTGTCAATCGTATAGGTGCCGGTTTCGTCAGTTGTTGTGTAAAACGGATGACTCATAACCGTGATGTACGCGCTCATCCACGGGTGGACGTCGCATTTGACCTCAAACATGAATTCCGGTTTGTCAAACGTCTTGGTAATTTCAGTGCGGAACTTGGGCATAGCGACGTTAAACTCGGCATTCTTTTTCGGCAAGGCGTGCACGTTGTGCAACGTGCCGTCAGGGTTAAGGATTTTCAACGGCTGCCCGGCCATAACACCCATTACGGCAGGTGTGTAAATACATCCGTTTTGATTTAACACCTTGGGCTCTTTCGGCACCGGGAAATTGGATTTGGGAAGCCCGTCCTTGACCTGCAAAAAGACATTCTTAAGCTCATTATTGGGCCCCAGGATGATCGTTTTGGGAAATACCGTGTCGGCATGCTTGGTAAGACAAACGGGATCCGCTCCCATTTTGATGGGTCGGAGTTTCGGTCGTCTTCCTTGGTAGGTCACTTTACCTTTGATCGCGGCCGCCTGCGCCGGCATGGGAAAAGCAAGAATGGCAGCGAGAAATGACGCTAGTGCTACGTAGTATATATTCATATTCTTAAACTAATATAGGGGGGTGCTGTAGTGTCTATAATATAGGTGAAGCGGTCAGGATTGTCAAGCGGGTTTGGCAAAAAAGGGTGGCTTTCCCGCAAGGAAAAACCACCCTTTTTCACCGATTTATTTAAACTGCAACGGAGGAGATTCCTCCGCCGGGTAGGGCTGGTATCCGGTATAGGGTTCCGGATAGGGATAGCGCGGATTAAGCATTCTATGGTCCAGGCGCTTTGCCTGCTCCACCAGCCGGATAAATTCCGCCCGGCGACCTTCCAAATCGCTGCCGCGGGTACGGCTCGCCCGTTCCAGGACCTGATCATAACCGGCGTGGCCCTTGAATCGGGAATTGCGCAGCAGCAGGCCGAATTCGGCTACAGCGCTGGCAAAGGCCGCTTCAGGGTCCATGTAATCCGTGACATCACCGTGCTTGAAGGTTTGGCGTATCAGACGGCTGTGATTGGATTTGACCGGTTTATAGCGCAACTTGACCGTCATCAGCTCCTGATTCACGAACATACGCGGCTGCTGGTACTTCAATCGGTCGACACCCCGTTCGGCGTACGGAACCGGTTCCACACCGTACGCCGGGACAACTTCATACAAAGCGGTGACTGTATGGCCGGCTCCGATTTCTCCGGCATCAACCCGGTCATTATTGAAATCACGGTTATTCATAACCCTGTTTTCGTAACCGATCAGCCGGTAGGCATGCACATGCTGCGGATTGAACTCTACCTGGATCTTGACGTCCTTGGCGATCGTAAAGAGCGTGGATCCAAGTTCACTGACCAGGATCTTTCGCCCTTCTTCAAGAGAATCGATGTAATAGTAGTTCCCGTTGCCGTTGTCGGCGATCTTCTCCATTTTAGCATCTTTGTAGTTGCCCGAGCCGAAACCGAGAATCGAAAGAAACACTCCCTCCCTGCGTTTGCTTTCGATCAATTGGACCAATTCATAGTCATTCTTCATACCGACGTTAAAATCTCCGTCGGTGGCCAGAATGACGCGATTGTTGCCGTTACGGATGTAGTTGTCACGAGCAATGCGATAAGCCAGATTCAGTCCCGCCTCCCCGGCCGTCGATCCGCCCGCCTGCAGATTGTCAATCGCGGCATGAATCCGGTGCTTGTACGTACCGGGTGTGGAATCCAGCACCAACCGGGCTGAGCCGGAGTAGGTTACAATGGCCACCTGTTGGTCCGGACGCAATTGGTCCACCATGAGTTTCAACGATTGCTTCAGCAGCGGCAATTTGTTCGACCGTTTCATAGAGCCGGAAACGTCGATTAAGAACACCAGATTGCTCGGCGGGATCTTAGTCTGCGACGGAACGTTCCCTTTAAGACCGACCTGGACGAGCAGATGGCGGGTATTCCAGGGACAGACTGATCCGCGCATGGTCACACTAAACGGTTCCCCGCGGGTTGGTTTGGGATAATTATAGTCAAAGTAGTTGACCATTTCCTCGACCCGGACCGCATCGGCCGGCGGTAGCTGCCCGCGATCCAGAAAACGGCGCACATTGCTGTAAGAAGCTGTGTCCACGTCGATCGAGAAGGTCGACAGCGGCGCGTTGGATGCGACCAGGAACGGATTTTCATAGATCGGATCGTACTCTTCAGTATTCGTCTCCGGCGGACGATGATAGTAAGCCGGCGGCGTGTAATTGGGTTCGGGGGACGGCGCGGGATAAAAGAGTTCGTCCGCATCATCACCGTAACCCATATCGTAGCCGCGTCGGATCTGTTCATCCGCTTCATAAATCGGTTCTTCTGCATCGTAGGCATACGGCCGGCGCGCACGGGATTCGGCGGGAAGGTTGTATACCTCCTCCTTCATGATCATCCCTTGGGCCAGCGTCGCCTCCGTCCCCCCGACAATTCGGCCGGTATCGACCTCGGTCCGCTTGAAGCCGGCGAAGGCCCGGTCCTTACGAGGTTCCTCCGAGATGCTTTTAGCGACTGCATTCCGGTTTTTCGACTCCAGCATATCACGATAAACACCGGGGGCCGTTTGCGAACGATTGCCGGCGACCTGACTCGGCAACTTGTTACCATCGGCATCAGAGGAGTCTCCCAGTGCACGAATTTTCTCGGCACCTGCGTAAGTGGAGGCTTGAAATCCACCTGTACTCCGCGCCGCGCTGGTTGAGGATTCATCAGCCTTTTTGTCATTCATTTCGATCGGCTGTCCCGTATAGGCGGAACTTTGGAAGCCGCCATGGCCAATCGCCTTCTGTTTTTCCCGGACAGCCGGTGACGGCTGCGCTTGCCGGGCATCCTCCAAACGGTCGGCTATGTCGATTTCCTGATAGGAAGCCGCCAGGTCGAACTGATTGTCGGTAAGAGGGGCTTGCGCCTGAGGCGTCGATTCCCCTTCAAGCTTACCCACTTTTCGTTGCGCATACTCGGATCGTCGCGCTCCGGCAGCGTCCTCACCGCCCTTCTGCATGACATTCCGACGCTCTTCCTCCAGATAGTAAGGTTCATACGTCGTGGGACGGTACATCTGTGACTTTGAGGCGTAATCGTTACGAGCATCCTGTGAAAACGTCCGTAAATAGACTATTCCTACGATCATGCACAGCGCAAATGTCACCAGCGCGCCTCCGCCGACCTTCAACCAGGTGTCGCCTTTCATAGTGGGCCCCTCCTGGAGCTTCTCATCTAGAAGCGTCTTTTGAATCTCGTTGGCCAAATCGGCCGAGACTTCCTCATCCCTCCATTCCTGCAGCGTTCCCGACAACTTTTGCAATTCCTTATAATATTCCTGCCATTGAGTGTCGTTAAGGATAAGGTCTTCCACTTCGTGCCGCTCCGTGTCCGAAACGGCCCCGTCGATATATGATGAGATAAGCTCTTTAATTTTTTCGTAATCTTTATTCATGATGCCCCTCCTGAATATAGGAAGCCAGCTCCGTGCGGAGCCGTTCTCGCCCGCGGAAGATCAACTGCTTCACATTGGTCAGGGAACAATTCAGGATCTTGGCTATTTCGTCGTATGAAAACCGATGATACTCCCGCAGGACGATCGCCTCCCTTTGCTGGTACGGCAACCGCAGGATGGCCTGCTGGACGTGCCGGGCCCGTTCCTTTTTCTGCAGCAGCTCGGCCGAGGAGTCGGCGTGGTCCGGGACATCCCATTGTTCATCCACCGATTTGTCCCTATTGGTGAAGGTCAGCGAAAAAAGCCGTTTGGATTTGCGTAATTTGTCGATACAACGGTTGCGCGCGATGGTGAAGAGCCAGGTCGAAAACTTCGCGTTTGTCTGATAGCGGTAGCTGCTCCCGATGAGGGAGACAAACACATCGTGGGTGGCATCCTCGGCGTCGGCCCGGTTGCCCAGTATCCGCAGACAAAAGTTCAGTATCCGATTCTTGTAGCGATGGAATATCATGGTGATGGCCTCGCGATTTCCCTGCTGGAAATCGTGCATGATGTCTTCGTCCGTCTGATCCATTTTGCCGTAATTCACTCTCTGTTAACTAGTTACGAGATCTGCCACCGGCGGGCGCCCGTCCGGTGCGGCTGACCTTTCCCACTTGTAACGGCGGAAATGCGGAAAAGTTACATCTTCTTACAACAACCGTTTACCGGTATTTATCGTATTTGAGGCCGATATGATGCAGGAACGGCTTGAAGCGATGGTGCTGGTCTTCGAAGCCGTGGAACTCACAACCGCAACGGTAGCAGTTGAGAATATGCGGGACCTTGCGGTACAACGCCAAATCTATCAGAAAAACCGCCGGCAGGCTCAACCCGTAGGTCCACGGGACAAAGACGATACCCACGGCCATGATCAGGCAGCCGAGAAATTGATTAAAATTCTTAGTCAGGTAGAATTGCCGGCAGGGACACCGCGGACAGCGGTCAAACATGTCATCGGGATTGGAGACGGCCCCCAGTTGCTGCCCGCAGTTCGGACATATCAATTCAGTCTGCCCTGTCCAGGGCACCTGAACGTACTGCTTGCATTCAGGGCAGTGACAGGCAATAATCCGACTCACAAAGTTATCCCGAATTTGATGAGGAAATATTTGTAGGCGATATCCCCCACCAGCACGCCGCACAGGATGACATATAAAATGCCTGTCGCGGCCTGGGTGTTCTTGAGCTTGATAATTTCATGAACCATAAACATCGCCCCGAACGGCAACAGGACCCCAAAGAAAATGGGTACCATCAACAGAAAACCGTCCAGGCGCCCCATGAACTCGTAAAGCCTGATGTTCTGGCCTTGATAAACAATCTGCCCGGTAAAAGCATGCACGAGATTCCATAGTAACCGGGCGGCAATCAAAATCCAGAAGGCCTGGGCGGCGTGGCGCAAATGCTTGATGGGCAGGCCATGGACATTTAAATACCAGTGCCCCAAATTCATCGCATACAATGAGGCCGAGAAGATAAGCCCGCTCAGTGTCATCGTCAACAAGCCCGGCATCCCTCCGGCTATCAGACCAGTTTGAACCTGATAGGTAATTCCCAACCCACATACACATAAGAATGTCGTGGCGCCGATCGGGGCCGTTTCACGCCGCCAGGCATACGCCGTCAATACCAGCGCGGCGATCATCCACAGCACCGCCCCAATATTGACCCAGCCCGGCGTCTCAGCGCGAACAACAAAAAAAAGGGCTAAAATACCGACGATAACAGGCAGCCCCAAATGGAAATGATGAAAATTATTCTTTAACGGATCCTGACGGCTGATCCAAAAGCACAACGGATAGGTAAAAGCAAAATATAGAGTGGTGAGTAAAGTGATGGTATACAGCATCGGACGACCTGACTGTCAGGGCAAACGCGGCCTGCGCTTACGGCGTTTCGGGCACAGGCGCGGCGACGTCCCGCTGTTGTTCTTCGGAAAGAGTTAACAGGAAATTACGCAGGACGCGGATCTGTTCGTTTTCGTTGCCGTCCAACAGATCCTCGGGGCCGGACGTATCGTAGTTCTCCGGATCGAAGAAGGTCGGCATCTTGGTACCGGGCATCAGCTTCGAAGGATTCTTGATCCACTCGATAAGCCACTCCGGCTGCAGGCGCGTCTTGGCCAAGGCCAGGTTGGGCGCCCAGGAATCCTGTGAGCCGGTCGGCAGTTTGTTGCCCACCACGTGACACTGAGTACAACCGAAGTAATCTTCGGAGAACAGTTTGGCGGCAGCTTCATGCTCCTTATCCGTCAAGCCGGTCTCGACATCCATTTTGAGCGGGAAATTGTCGCCGTCGACTGTCTGGAAATATTTCACCAAGGTATTCAAGTGCGCGACATTGAAATTGAAAGTCGGCATACGCACTCGCAGCCACGGGCGTACCTTCTGCTTGGGTTCATGCAAGAAATTAAACAGCCACTCCGGATTAAGCTTGCGGCCTACTCCGTGAAGATTGGGCGGTGAAAAACTGTCGCGCACCTTGGCAGCCTCATTATCCGTTTTTTCCTCGAAATCCACCAACCATTTTTCCACGCTGTCATGTATGCTGCCGCCCTGTCCTTCCACCATATGGCAACCACGGCAGTTAAACTGGGCCACCAGCTCTTGCCCCTGCTCCTTAGCCAAATTTTCCGATGTCCGCGGCTTGACCTTGGCCTGAACCTGACTGTCGTCCACAAACCCCAATAAAGCGGTGACAATGGCTTCCACTTCGTCATTCTTAAGATTGAAGTTGGGCATCCGCAGCTTTTCATCCGGGGCCTTAATCTTGCCTTTGTCAAAACTGCGCGGATCCTTCAACTTCTGCGTATACCAGGCATGCTTGCTGTGTTCGATATGCAAGAATCCGAAATCAAATTTGTGCAGCGATTTACTCGACTCCTCGCTGAGCGCCACACCGATCGGCTTGGCATTGTCAAAACCTTTGATATTGTGACAGCTGAAACAACCGTACTGCCCGATCAACTTTTCCCCGGCGAACTCCAGCTTCTGCTCAAGCTTCATACCGGCCAACGTATTGCGCGCGCCCTGATCGGTGTCGGCCCTCTTGAGAAAACCGAGTACGATATCGTTGAGCACATTGACGTTAACGGCCGGGACGGGTTGCTGACTGAAGGCATTGTTTTTGTCCTGAATAAGAAAACTGGTAATATCCGCGGCCTCTTGATCAGTCAAACGCAAATTAGGCATCGCGGTATCGGAATGGTAGCTGTTAGGATCCTTAAGCCAATTGTACAACCAGCGGGCAGACGTCTTTGTACCGATGTTGATCAGATTCGGGCCAAAGCGCCGGCGCAAGCCGTTGACGGTGACCATCTCGTCGCCCTTTTCGGGCTGGATCTGGTGACAGGCATAACAGCCGACGGAAGCGACCAGCTCCTCGCCGCGGGCCGGATCGCCCTTGATCGGCAACCGGTCGTTCGGATAGGGTTGAGCGTTCTCAAAAAGGTAATGCAGAATGGCATGGATTTCCTGGTCACTGCGCTTCTTGGACACCACATCGCTGTTATTGGATTGATTAAAGTACGAGGGCATCATGGTATTGTGCCGGAAAGAGTGCGGATCGTTAATCCAGCGCCAGCCCCACTCCTTGTCGATTTTACCGGCCAGCTTGGTCAGATTCGGCCCCGGTTTCGGCCAGTCTTTGTAGCGTTCGATCTCGTGACAGGCATAACAGCCCGCGGTCTCGATCATGGCCAGCCCCGTGCTCAACTTTTCCGCGCCCTTGACCGGAAACTCTCCGGAGTGACATTTGTAGCAACCGGCCTCGGTATAAGGTAACGGCAGCATCGGCTCTTCCCACAATTCCATCTGATGGTAGCCGTATTTTCCCTCCCACTCCTTCTTTTGCTGCGGTGAGGACGGCACGTGCACCGCGCCGTTAAAGCTTGTCCCGCGCGGACGGCCGGCGTGACATACGGTACAGCCGAATTCTTCCAGCGGGTGGGGTGAATTCTTCCCCACGTAAAGTTCGAGATTCGGGTGCGTTGTAAAAGGCTGCGCTTCGTTTACGTAGTCGGGATTGGTAATGCCGAGGTGACAGGTGGTACAGCGGTCCACCCGCGGTACATTCATGAAATTGACGTCCTCGGTGACATCCTTAAGTACGATTTGTTCGACTTTGTTTCGCGGATTGGCAAGCTCCAGTATCGGCAAGTCGCGCACCATATTGGCGAACTGGTTAGTCAGGGACATGGCATTCGGATCAATGCTGTCCAGTTGACGTACGAGGATGCTCTGGCGGGCGGTCATCTGACGCTCATCGCGCTCCAGCTGGGCGAGTTGAGCCCCGCAGTTGTCCATCATCCGTTGTTTGCTCTTCAGGGCGGTCTTGGCCTCTTCCACATCGAGCGCGAGTTTGGTCACCTGTTGATCCAACGACTGAAACGCCTCCCGGTATTGATCAACATCGTGCTCATGGTAGGCCTCGCCGTGTTCAAAACGGTATTTGGCCGCATCGTATTCCGCCTTGCGGAATTTGTAGTCCTGTTCTACCAGCGTCAACTTGGCGTTCGCCTCTTCGATTTGTGCCTGCAGTTCCGTTTGCGACTGGCACTTGTCCTTGTACGCCTGCTTGGCTGCGGATATTTTGGCCTCAAGCTCTTCGTATTCCGTTTGCTGGGAGAGCTCGATATTCTCCTTGTCGAGTTTGACGCGGGCTTTTTCAATCTCTATCGAGCGGAATTGACGCTGATAGTCCTTCCAGTCACGGTCATAATCATCCATAAACACGCCCATCAGTGTCAGCAGCAGCACAACGCTAACCACGGCGAAGACGATGTTTAGTTTATTAATATTATAATGACGTTCGTCTTTTCCCAATGTTTCACCGATTCCTAGATATTGAAGAAAAATTCCGGTATGGCTATGATGTACTTAACATTGAAAGCCCAGCGCAGCAGCATTTTTATGGGCAGGCTGAGCGTCAGCAGCAGCAAAATGACAAAAACGCTGTAGCGTAACGGTCCCAGGTTCTTGAAGACATTCTTGAGGAAGGTCTTGGCAAACATCAGCGGCATCAATCCGAAGTAAATACCGAGGACCAAGAATCCCCACATCTCCCGCAGCAGAATATTGGTAGGCAGTTCCCGCTTCATCCAAATCATGTACACGTATTCCGACAGATTGATATTCGTCAAGGCCGCCAATTTATGCGAGTCCCAGTACTCAAACGGACCGAAGAAATTCCAGTTGGGCCCGCGCAGGAAAGTTCCCACCGATATCAGGAAAATCCAAAGGACCAGCCACAAAAACATGAACATGGAGACGGCCATTTGGCGGTCTTTGAACGTGTAATAGCCGGAACCCTTGGTGTTGTTGTCGATAAAGGGAATGGACATTAAGCCCAACAAGATGACCGTCGGAAAGACCACCCCGGCAAGCCAGGGGTCGAAATAAACCAACATTTCCTGCAATCCAAGGAAATACCACGGGGCCTTGGACGGATTAGGCGACACCGACGGATTGGCCGGTTCCTCGATCGGCGCCTGCAGGGACATCGCCCATACCAGCAGCAGCACCGAACACAAGATGAGCGCGATCAGCTCGATATAGACCAAATCCGGCCACACCAGGATCTTTTCCTTGGCATCTTCCGCTTCATTGGGCCTCTTCCCGGCCGCGATCCGGGCGTCGTTTTCATAGGCCTGCTTCATGGCAAACCACAAGAAAAAGACCACCAAAAACAATAGCCCCACGATCGGCACATTATCTGGTTTCGTGACAATTTTGCGGAAGTTGGCGTCCGTCATCCCGAAACAGAAAAACGCGAACAACGTCCCGATCATCAAGGCTCCGCCGGCGTTGGTCCACAGCTTGTATATCCCCAGACGCTCGTTAATCCGGAGAAAAAACTTGTTGATCGGAAAAACGAAGACGTAAACAACCGCCAACAAAGGAAAGAGAATTTGCGGATTGGTAAACTTGTTGATGAAAGCTTTTATCGCTTCGATCATTCTGACTCGATTCTGTACAGATTAGTGCTGTCCGTGACCGGCTTACGTCGGCCCGGATATCCCCCCGTCCTTACGGACCCTCCAAAAGTGCACGATCATGAAAATCATCATAACAAAAGGCAGGCCGATGCAGTGCAGGACATAGAAACGCAACAAGGCGGCCTCGCCGACGAAACGTCCACCGAGCATGGCGAATTTAGCGTCACTGGTTGACGTCACGAAATTAACATCCCCTATTGCCAACAATGATGCCCCCGGTCCGCCGGTGCCCACGAATGGCGTCGCCCCGGCCATATTCGATCCAACGGTGATCGCCCAAATCGCCAGCTGGTCCCACGGCAGCAAGTACCCGGTGAAACTCATCAGCATGGTCAGGACCAGCAGAAGTACCCCCACGGCCCAGTTGAACTCGCGCGGCGGCTTGTAGGACCCCGTCATAAATACCCGGAACATATGCAACCACACGGTGATAACCATCAAGTGAGCACCCCAGCGGTGAATCTCCCGCATGATCCCCAACGGGACCTGCTCGCGAAGATCGATAATATCGCCGTAGGCGTATTCCACCGTAGGTCGGTAATAAAACATCAGCAAAATGCCGGTGATCGTCAGCACCAGAAAGACAAAAAAAGACAGACCACCCATGCACCACGTGTACTTGACCTTGACCGCATGCTTGGGGAGCCTTACCGGATGAAGATGCAGGAAGACGCCGTTAAGAACGACCATCATCCGTTGGCGGCGGGTCGTCGGGATACCGGTCCGGAAAATAGCCCGCCAGACCTGCGTGTTAACGACGAAATTCTGAAATTTTTTCCATGCGTTGTTTTCGGACATAAAACTACCTAGACAAAATTAAACGAGAATGAACGACTCAGGATCGGTCCATTCCCCTTTCTCCTGTTGAAATTTCTTGGTTTTGTCGACAACAATCTCCCCGTCCGGAGCCTGGGTGATCTTGAACCGCTCCAACGGCCGCGGCGCGGGCCCCTCGAAATTGATGCCGTTCTTGTAAAAGCCGCTACCGTGACAGGGGCACTTGTATTTGCCTTCGTTTTCCAACCAGTTAGGGGTGCAACCCAGATGGGTGCATACCGTGGAAAGGGCGTAAATTTTCTCGGCGTCGCGCACAATCCACACGGCCTGGGTTTCTTTGAAATTCTCGTTCACTTCGCCGACCGTGTAGTCGTCCGGATAGCCGGCGCGGAAGGATTGTTTCGGTTCGAAGAGGACATTCGGAAAGAGGTAGCGCAGTAAAAGCGTCCCGTAACCGCCGATCACCGCGGCAAAGGCGGTCCATCCCAAGGCGGCCCACTTGATAAAGGTGCGCCGGTCGACGTTATCCCCTTCCGGCTGATCACCTGCCGGTGTACGGACGATGGGTGTGGCGGCCACTGCGGACTTCTTCTGCAGTTCCTGCGGCGTCACCCCGATCTGCTTATTTTGCGAATTGGACGCCTGATCGGCGCCGCCCGCGGCAGCTTGCGCCGGGACTGTCGGGCGCGGAGGAATCTTGGACGTTTTTTGAGGTTTATTGTTCTGCGGCTTATTCTTGTCTGACATGTGACTATTTCTTTACTGCCTTCAGGGCGGCAGCCCTGACCATCATATTATTATCTTTATCTGATATAAACTTTATACGGGACTTGATGTCCCGGTCGTCGTACACGGCCCCGGCGTTTATGGCGGCCATAATTAAGTCGTTTTGTTCAGATGGGTCGACTTCGGAGAACTGACTGAGATAGTCCCGGTCCAGCACGTTCAACAATACGGATTTGCCGGATAGGTCACCCATATTGGCAAGGGATATTGCTGAACCCCATTTTACATTGGGTTCGGGATCTTGCAATCCTTTTTTTAAAAACTCAACGGACTGTGGATGCCCCAAGCGGCCGAGGGCGACCACCGTGATTGAGCGGACGCGCGCATTGCCGTGACCGACAAACTCATGCAGGCGTTGTGCATTCCCCGGATCGCCGATCATGCCGATGGCGTATATCAGAGCCGGCAGGTTCTCTTCCTTCTCTTCCGCCAGACTGGCGGTGAGTACCGGCCCGAAGACCTTGCGTTGTGTCCTGCCCATCGCCAGCGCCAAGTACTGGCGTACCCTGTTGTCATCATGCTGGGCCGCTTTAAAAGCCGAGATAAGCTCATTGTCAAAACGCTCCTCCTGCGGGACCAGTTTGGAGTTGGCAAGCATTTTGGAAAGCTCAAATGCCCCCTGCCAGCGCTTACTGTGGCCGCCGACCTTGACGTCATTAAGGTAATCGTAGACGCTGCGTTTTTCCTGGGTCAAAAGCCGCATTCCGGCAAATAACAATACGCCGAAGACCGCGATAAGAAAGGGGATGATAAAAAACGAATGAACGATCACCCGTAGAAACGATTTTTCCTCTTCCGCGGGGACGTCTGTGTGTTGTTCGTTGTCCATTAAATACTATACCTACTATTATCGGAAAAGGTATTGGCGAAAAGTTTTTATCCGCGGGACTGCCGCAGGCGGGCCACTGCCTCTTCCTTGTTTCCGGCCAGATAAGCGTAATCGACCAGCAACAGGCATTTGGTGTGATGATCGACCTCCAGGATACCGGAACCGATGGCGAGATAGGCTTCCCCCTCTTCCCGCCGCACCTTGACCAAGCCATCTCTCAGCTTGGCGACCATCGGGGCATGGCGGTTGAGCACCCCCAGCGATCCCTCCTGGCCGGGTACCGACACCGCGATAACCGGCTCCTCAAAAATGGCGCCCTCCGGCGTAATCACTGACAAAATGAAGGTTGAACTCATGCTAATGTCTTTGCTTTGTCCAGGGCCTGTTCGATGCTGCCGACCATGTAAAACGCCTGTTCCGGAATCTGATCGTGCTTTCCGTCCAGGATTTCGGCAAATGAACGGATGGTGTCTTCGAGCTGCACATAGCAACCGCTCATCCCGGTAAACTGTTCGGCCACGTGAAACGGCTGCGACAGAAACTTTTGAATTTTACGGGCGCGGTCCACTGTCCGCCGGTCCTCTTCGGATAATTCGTCCATACCCAAAATCGCGATGATATCCTGTAACTCTTTATATCGCTGCAGGATTTCCTGAACACCCCGGGCCACGCGGTAGTGTTCCTCGCCGACCGTTTCCGGAGCCAGGATCGTTGACGTCGAGGTCAACGGGTCGACGGCCGGATAAATCCCGAGCTCCGCGATCGGCCGGGACAACTCGGTCGTGGCGTCGAGGTGGGCAAACGTCGTCGCCGGCGCCGGATCGGTGTAGTCATCAGCCGGCACGTAGATGGCCTGGATGGAAGTGATCGAACCGTTCTTCGTGGAGGTAATGCGTTCCTGCAATTCCCCCATGTCCGTTCCCAAGGTCGGCTGGTAACCCACCGCCGACGGAATCCGCCCGAGCAGGGCCGACACCTCGGAGCCTGCTTGAGTAAAGCGGAAGATATTGTCGATAAAAAGCAATACGTCTTGGTTCATATCGTCCCGGAAGTACTCGGCCACAGTCAACGCCGACAGGGCCACCCGCGCGCGGGCGCCGGGCGGCTCGTTCATCTGGCCGTAGATCAGCGAGGTTTTGTCGATAACCCCGGCCTCCTTCATCTCCTGGAACAGGGCCGTTCCTTCACGGGTCCGTTCACCAACGCCCGCGAAGACCGAATAACCGCCGTGTTCCTTGGCGATATTATTGATCAGTTCCTGGATCAATACCGTTTTGCCGACCCCGGCCCCGCCGAAGAGCCCGACCTTGCCGCCTTTGCGGTAAGGCGCCAACAGATCAACCACCTTGATCCCGGTGACCAGGATCGTATCGGAGGTGTCCTGGTCCTTGAATTCCGGCGCCTCGCGGTGAATGGGAAGATATTTATCCGTACTGATGGGACCGGCTTCATCGATCGGCTCCCCGAGCAGATTCATAACCCGGCCGAGCGTCGGTTCTCCGACCGGCATACTCATACCCTGTTCGGTATTAAGCACCTCCTGGCCGCGCACCAATCCCTCGGTGCTGTCCATCGCGATGGTTCGCACCACCCGGTCGCCCAAATGCTGCGCGACCTCAAGGACCAAGTTCCAGCGTTCATCGTTAATCGCGGGATTGGTCGCTTTTAACGCGGTAAAGATCGGCGGCAGGTCCTCGTCATGGAAGACGACGTCGACGACGGCCCCCATCACCTGCGCGATTTGACCCAATTTTTGCTTTGTTTTTGCCATGAATTGTCCTTATTTGATGGCCTCGGCTCCGGCAACGATCTCGGTTAATTCCGTGGTGATCGCCGCCTGACGGGCCCGGTTGCGCAACAACGTATAGCGTTCAATCATCTCTGAGGCGTTTTTGGTCGCGTTGTCCATCGCCGACATGCGCGCGCCGTGTTCGCCCGCGGCGTTTTCCAGTAACGAAAAATAAATCTCAAAATACAGATAATGCGGTATCAAAAACCTGAGCAGCTCCTCAGCCTGCGGTTCAAAAATATACTCGGCCGGATGGTCGACCGCCTCGTCGACCAATTCCTGCGGGTCGATCGGAAGGATTTTTCGAAACACCGTCTTTTGCGAAATAGGGCTGAGAAACTGATTATAGACCGTGTAAATGGCATCGAACCGGCCTGACTGAAAGTCGCTCTCCATGTCGGCTCCGATCAATTCTGCGCCCTCAAAGCTGGGATCGGCCACGATCCCGTCGTAATATTTATGTACGGCCATCCGCTTTTTGAAAAACTGATATCCGCGCCGGCCGCAAAAACTCAGCGAGATCGATTCGTACTGTGACTGATTTTCTTCCACCCAACGCAGCACACGTTTGTTGGCATTATGGTTGAAGGCCCCGCACAAGCCCCGGTCCGAGGTGATCACCAATATCAGAATCCGTCGGTCCCGGTTGCGGGCGACAAAATACGGATGCAGCGAGGCATGCACCGTGGCCGAAATCCGCGAGGTCAGCCCGGCCAAATGCCGGGCGTACAGCTTGGCATTTCCCTGCGCCTCCTGGGCCCGGCGGAGCTTGCTGGCCGCAACCATCTTCATCGTACGCGTAATCTTCTGCGTATTCTTAAGACTCTTTAGTTTTTTGTTGTATTCTTTGATGTTGCTCATCGGCGGTGAAATTTCTCTTCTTAAAATCGGTAATCAATTTGTCCAGATCCGCTTTGATTTCGTCGGTCAGGACCTGTTCCTTCTCCAGCTTTCTGACAAAGTCTGCGTATTCCGCGTCGAGAGCCTGGTGCAGGAGTTGCTCGAATTCCTGTACTTGGTCGACGGGGATATCATCAAGATAGCCGTTGACGCCGGCGTAGATGACCACGATCTGATTGACGACCGGCAATGGAGAATAAATACCCTGTTTGATGACCTCCATCAGCCGCTGCCCTCGCTCCAACTGGCGGCGCGTCGTTTCATCGAGGTCTGAGGCGAATTGTGAAAATGCGGCGAGTTCACGGTACTGCGCCAAATCGAGACGCAATGTCCCGGCGGTCTGCTTCATCGCCTTGATTTGGGCGTCCCCGCCGACCCGCGATACGGAAATTCCCGGGTTAATGGCCGGCCGTTGTCCCGAATTGAACAGGTCCGATTCGAGAAAGATCTGTCCGTCGGTAATGGAAATGACGTTGGTCGGAATATACGCCGACACATCCCCGGCTTGGGTTTCGATCACCGGTAAGGCGGTCAGGCTGCCGGCGCCCATCTTGTCGCTCATCTTGGCCGCGCGCTCGAGCAGACGGCTATGCAGATAGAAAATATCACCAGGGTAGGCCTCGCGTCCCGGCGGACGGCGCAGCAGCAACGAAAGTTGGCGGTAGGCCTGTGCCTGTTTGGTCAAATCATCATAAACGATCAACGCGTGACGCCCGCTGTCGCGGTAGAACTCGGCCATGGCGCAGCCGGAGTATGGCGCCAAAAACTGCATCGGGGCCGGGTCGGACGCGGTCGCCGCAACGATCGTCGTGTATTCCATCGCCCCGTAGCGCTTGAGTGTCTCGTGGACCAGGGCGACGGTGGATCTTTTTTGACCGATCGCCACGTAAAAGCACTGCACCCCCTTGCCGCGCTGATTGATGATCGTATCGATGGCCAGCGCGGTCTTGCCGGTTTTACGGTCGCCAATGATCAACTCACGCTGCCCGCGGCCGATCGGGGTCAACGCGTCGATGACCTTGATCCCCGTCTGCAACGGCTCGTGGACGTTCTTGCGTTCGATAATTCCCGGCGCCTTGGTCTCGATCTGGCGCATCTCGTGGGTCTCGATCGGGGCCAGCCCGTCGATGGCGGTCCCCAGCGCGTCCACAATGCGGCCGGTGAGGGCCTCGCCGACCGGAACAGACGCGATGGTCTCGGTGCGCTTGACCTGGTCGCCTTCGACGATCCCCGTATCGGAACCGAATATCGCAATCCCCACGTTGTCCGATTCCAGATTGAGGACCATGCCGCGCACACCGTTAGAAAACTCGACCAGCTCGCCGGCCATAACTCCGGCCAGTCCGTAGACACGCGCGATGCCGTCGCCGACGGTCAACACCGTCCCCACTTCATAAATATCGCCACGATTATTAAAATCCGCCAATTGCTTTTTGAGGATCGTGGAAATTTCTTCGGGTCTGATTTTGCTTTGCATTAGGCTTCCTTAATAATTGATGATCGAACGCTTGAATTTAAGCAATTTGGATTCGACGGTATGATCATAAATCGTATTCCGGATCTTCACCCGGAAACCGCCGAGCATTTCCGGATTAACGATCATTTCGGGAATAATATCGGCCCCCATCAACGCGCGAAAGCGCTCGCGGATCTTGCCGATCTGACTTTCGGACAACGGGACCCTGCTTTCAATACTTGCCGGCAATTGTCCGCGGGCATCGAGATAAAGCTCGACATAACAGGCGGCCATGACAGGTAACAGCGCCAATCGCTTTTTCTCGGCAAGAAATTCCAGGAATGTGAGTGTCGGGGGAGTGAGTTTGTCCGCGAAGCAGGCCGTGAGCACTTTCTTTTTGTCCGTCGCCGAGATGACAGGATCGGTCAACAGCCGGGCAAACGGAGCGGACTGCCGGTGCAGATCGCGCAAAGCATCCATATCGGCTTTGACGTCCCCGGAAGTACCGGCCTTTTCCGTCTGCTCATAAAAGGCACGGGCATATCGGTCGGCGATTATTTTACTCATAAATCGTCAATATACTTGCTGATTAACTTTTTGCTTTTTGCCTCGTCGAGATGTTCCTCGATAATCTTGGAGGCCAGCTCCACGGCCACTGAAGCGCCCACCTCGCGCAACTCCGCCTGCGCTTCCTTTACCTTTTCGGTCACGTCGCGTTCGGCGTTTTGCAGAATGATTTGAGCTTCTTCCCGAGCCTGGTCCGTGATGTGACGCGCCGCTTCCTTGGCGGCCTTCCGGCTGTCCTCGATGATCCCCTTGGCCTGTTCCTCGGCTTCGCGAATCATCAGCTTTTGCGTGCTGGCCAGTTGCTCCAACTCCTGGCGGATCTGCTCGGCGTCCTCCACGGATTTCTTGATGTTCTCCTCCCGCACGTCCAGCGCGGCCAGGATCGGCTTCCAGGCAAACTTACCCAGGACCAGGGCGAAGGCGAAAAAACACGTCCACGTCACCAGCATGAGCATAATATCCAACGCCAGGAATTCGGGCAGATGGCTCTCCGCATGCATTTCCGCGGCGGCGTCTATGACATTCATCGGTGCACTCATGAGAATTATTTCAGGATAATGGTTAAGAGGGCTACGATGATACTGATAACAGCGACCCCTTCGATCAGGACCGCCGCCAGCAGCATGGCCTGACGAATCTCCTTCGTGGCCTCCGGTTGGCGGGCAATCCCCTCCATGGCGGCCGCGGCCAGCTTTCCAATACCCATTCCCGCTCCGATAGTTATGAGCCCCACCCCCAAGGCGGCAAATGTTGCGCCAGTCATATTCGATCCTTTCGTTAGGTTTTAATAATTAAATTTGTACTGATTATAGCAATCCCGGAGCGAATGTAAAATTTTTGTTCCTAGTGCTCCGGGTGATACATCATGGCAATAAACTGTGCCGACAATACGGTAAAGACAAACGCCTGAAAGAAAGCAACGATGATCTCCAGGCAGTATACAAACACCACCACCGGAACCACCCCGGGGACAATGACGGCCCCCAAAACAGCCGTCAATCCGGTCAACGTCAGGATCACAAAGTGGCCGCCCAACATGTTGGCGAACAAACGGATCATCAGTACCGTCGGCTTGATGAAGAAGCTGAGGACCTCGATAAAGACGCCCAGCGGCGTCAGCCACGCCGGCAGGTCCGGCAGCACGAACGCGCCGCAGAATTTCTTAAGGCCGACCTTCCGTATCGCCCCCACCGTCATAAAGCCGAACGTTACCAGCATCAATCCTCCGGTCACGTTATAGTTGGCCGTTGCCGTCGAGAATATGGGGATTAAACCCATCAGGTTCAGAATCAAGATGATAAAAAAGAAGCTGCACAATAACGGGGTCAGCTTCCGGCCGTCCTCTTCGCCCAGCATGGAAATCGCGATATCGTCCCTCACAAAAATAACCACCGCCTCGATGGCATTGGTCCAGCGGCCGCGCGGGTACTTCCCCTTAAAATCGAAAAAACGCCAAAAGACAAAGCCCAGCAATCCCACAGCGATGAATTGCATGACCAGATGCAGACTTAACGGGGCGGGCAGCGGTAGAGTGGGGATAAACGGGAGTTGGAGGTTCCATTCGTGGGAGTTTGCCACGTGATGCAGCAAATGGTCCCCCAGAGAAAATTGTTCACCCGTTTGTTCCATAACGAATCGTTGTATGAAGTAGGCTGGCGATATAGAGCAGTATAAATACTACAATAAATAATATTCGGTTGATTTCTGCCCACAGGATAACACCAACCAATCCGGCAATCAAGCCAAAAATACGGCCCGCATTGCCGGAGATGACGTAGCGTAATCCGGCCGCCTCAGAAAGTTTCTCCGCCCCGGTGTTTATCCGGCGCATCGCCCAAAAATTAAGTGCGTTGATCAGGACCGCCCAGGCGCATTCTGCCATCTCACTCGTCCTTTTCCGTACTGATGTCCTTAATGACCCGCCAAATGATGTAGCCGCAATACGCCATGCCCGTGAGGGCTCCGCCGACCGTCCACCAGCGCCCGCCGGTTTTGACATCCAGCCAGTAGCCGCCGGCGATAAATACGGCAGACCCGACAGCCAGTTGCCAGCCGATGTACATATACTGAAACATCGACCGTTTGCCCATCGCGTCCCCCGCGTTAAATTTTACAGGTACAACCGCCGAAACTCGGCGATCCCTTTTTTATCTCCGATGATCGTGAGGCGGTCGCCTTCATGAAGCATCTTGCTGCCGGTGGGGACAATCGGAATGCCGTCGCGATTGATGATGGCGATCAAGGCTTCCTCCGGCATGTGAATGTCGCGGATACGCCGGTTGACCAAGGCCTCGGAACTGGTCCCCATCCGCAGTTTGATATTGAGAAAATTCTCATCCCGCAGCAGGACTTCCTTGAGTTGCTGTTCGTCTTCACAGGCAAGCCATTCGTCGATGAAGCCCGGATCGTCGACCCGGCCGGCGATCTTGGCCAGGATGCGCAGATGTTGTTTGGGATTCTCTTCCGGGCTCACCAAAAAGAAGATCGCATGAATTTCCCCCTGCGGCACGTGCTGCCCCCACAAATCCTCCTCGATCTCCAGATCAACACCTTCCCGCGCGCGCACCATCAGGATCATCGGTTCAATGATGTGCGACAGACGCATATGCGGCAGCGCCACCCCGCCCGAAACAGGCGTCCCGCCGACCTTTGTCCCTTCCAAGAATTCTTTCTCGATCTGGTCGACGGGATGCGAAAGTTTAGTCGACAGCATCATCGCGGCCTGCTTGATCACCCCTTCGAAGCTTTCGCGCTCGATCAAATCGATCACCTGTGCCTGCGCGATAATCTCTTCAAACGGGTCCTGATCACGCAGCCCCTTTTCCTTCAGAATGCCGCGCAGCTCCGCGTCCAGACCGAGATGACGGTTCTGGCCGAGCCGCTCGAACACATGCAGAATGGCGCCGCCCCGCTCGACGCGATGCCGGGCATAGTAAAAGAACCAGGCCGTCCCGGCTACCACGAGCCCCGCGCTGAACAGCGTCGGAGTGATCCCCATTTCAATAATCAACCATGTGGAACTGACGATCCCTATGATAGACATCCACGGATACAGCGGCGAACGGAACCCCGGATCATAGGCCTCGATACGGCTCTCGCGCATAATGATCACCGCCCCGCAACAAAACGCGAAGACCAACAACTGAAAGGCGCTGGCCAGCTTGGCGATCTTCAGTGGATTGAGAAACAGGATGATCAGGACGATCACACCGACGGTAAACAAGACACTCACGTAGGGAATTCCCGATTTGGTCAATGACCGGAACTGGCGCGGTAAAAGATGGTCACGGCTCATGGCCAATGGGTAACGCGAGGCGCTCAGGATGCCCGCATTGGTCATCGAGAAAAAGGCGAGCACGGCCGCGATCGTCACCAGCACCTTACCCCAATGCCCTACGATATTTTCCGCGGCCAGTGCGACCGGGGTCAAACTTTTGGCCAGATCATCGATCGGGACCACCCCGACCATTACGATCGTCCCCAGGACATAGACGATCAATGCGGTGGCAAAGGCCAGCAGCATGCCTCGCGTCAAATTCTTCTCCGGGTCAGCAACCTCCTCGGCCACACTGGTGACCTTGGTGATGCCCGCGTAACTGATGTAAACGAGACCGGCGGTGGCCAAAATATTGGTGGACCCGTAGTTAAAGAAATTGTCGAAATTCGCCGGCTGCACCTCCCAGATCCCGGTGACGATAAATCCTCCAAGCAAGAATAAGATCGCGGCCACCATGATAACCTGCAGCAGACCGATTTCCTTGGCCCCAAGGAGATTGACGACACCAAAAAATAAGGCGAACCCCAGCGCCACGGGGATCATGATGTCTCCGGAGATAAACAGGCTTAGATAGGCGCCCATCCCGATCAACGCAAAGGCCGACTTCAGTACCAGCGACAACCAAGTGCCGATCCCCCCGATAGTCCCTGCGAGCGGGCCCAGACTGCGGTCCAAGAAATAGTAAGCGCCGCCGGCGCGCGGCATCGCCGTGGCCAGCTCGATCATACAAAACATCGTAGGCACCAGGGGAATCGCTGCGATAAGATAACTGAGGATCATGGCCGGACCGGCCTGTTTGGCGGCTAAACCGGGAAGGAGAAAAAAACCGGCACTGAGCGTTGTGCCGGTGGCGATGGCATACACATTAATGAGGGAGAGTTCTTTTTTGAGGACCTTATGCTTGGCAGCTGCGGCCATGACCGATACCCGCCTCCTGTTACGCTCCGGGCCATCCCTCCGGCGCCACGCGTGCCTGCAATAAGGCGCGCGGCGACCGATCGCCCGTCGCAGGCCGTTTACATATCACTGGTCTGAAACAAACCGGTCTTTTCGATCTTCGTATAGAACTCGTCGATTTTGGCGGCGATGATCTCTTTGACGGCCGTGACGGCGGCCTGCCGCTTCAACAAGCTCTCTTCCACCACGGATTCTAGATCATCGATGTGATACAGCGACACGTTGTCAAGCAGGGCGATCTTGGGATCGATATTGCGGGGCATCGAAATGTCGACAAACATCAAAGGACGCTGACCGCGGGCCGTCATGGATTTCTCGACCACACCGGCCTCAATCACATAATGCGGCGCCGATGATGAGCAGACGCACAGGTCGACCAGCGCTAAGGTTTCCCTCATATCACAAAACGAAACCACCTCGGCCTCAAAGCGGGCCGCCAAGTCCCGGGCATGCTGTTCGGTACGGTTCATCACGTACAATTTCCGGAATCCCTTGTTGGAAATCTGACCGACGGCGAGTTTGCTCATCTTTCCGGCCCCGACCATCAGCACGGACTTGTCGCTGAGACTGCCCAAATCGCGTTCCGCCATCATGATGGCCGCCCAACTGACGGAAGAACCGCCGATGCCGATATCGGTCTCCGCTTGCGCCTTTTTCCCGGCCCGGATGGCGACATTGGCCAGGATATTGAAATTCTTCAGGAAAAACCCCTTCTGCTGCCCCTTGTCGAAGGCCGACTTCATCTGGCCAAGAATCTGCCGTTCTCCAATCACCAGCGAATCAAGACCGGCGCAGACCTGCATCAGATGCTCCACCGCGACGCGATCGTGATAGGTATAAAAGTATCCCATCAGACCGCTATTGTAGCCAATTCCGCGGATCTGGCAGATGATCATGACCACCCGTTCGATTTCATAATCCGCGTCGATGACATTCACATAGACCTCGGTGCGGTTGCAGGTCGATGCCACGAAGGCCTCGGTGACGGCCGCATCGGACTTCAATTCACTGAGCAGCAGGTCCTCTTGGATGGGAGTCAGATAAAATTTCTCGCGAATGGATATCGGGGCCGTCTTGTGGTTGATGCCCACGGCAATAAAGTTCATGCGTTATCTTTCAGTATTACTGTTAAAAGGTAAGTCGGAGTATAACAAAAAGCCCGTTTCAATTCAAACGATTTTCCGGCGAATCCGCCGCATTTCAGGGAGTTTCAACCGCGGCAGGGACAGCGCTGTTGAGGACCAAATCTTTCAGACAATCGACCCACAGGGGATGGTCGTTCAGGCTGTTGGCCAAGTCGAGCCACTCCCCGCCCTGTGCCACAAATTGCTCATAGTAGGTTTCACCGATCTCGACTGTGGTCTCCAGACAATCCGCTACGAACGAAGGTGAAAAGGCCAGAATGCGCTTGACCCCCTGGGCGGCCAATTCGTCGATGACCTTATCGGTATAGGGTTTGATCCACGGATCGCGTCCCAGACGGGATTGAAAACTGACCGTGTAGCGGCCTTCCTCTATCCCCAGCCGCTGCACCAGCAACCGCGTGGTTTCGTAGCACTGCGCCCGGTAACAATACCGGTTGCGGTCGTGCAGGACCGAGCAGCATTTGGCGCTCAGCTGACAGTATCCGGTGGAACTCTTGCGGATTTGCCGTTCCGGCAGGCCGTGATAGGTAAACAGGTAATGATCGTAGTTTTTTTTCGAGATATAATTCCGTCCGATTTCGGCGAACGCATCCAGAAAAAGCGGATGATCGAAAAACTGACTGACGACCTCCAGCCGCGGAAAAGTCTCCATCCGGCGCAATTCTTCAAGGACCTTCTCGATCGACGAACCGGTAGAGGCCGAGGCGTATTGCGGATACAGCGGAACGACAACCAACCTTTTCAGGCTGCGCAGCGGAAATTTATCCAGCGCCTCGCGGATCGAAGGGTTCTGATAGCGCATCCCCAACTCCACCTGAAATTCCTCTCCAAGCGCGGCCTGAAGCATTTCGCGAATTTTTAATCCGTAAATCAGCAGCGGTGAGCCGCTCTCGGTCCACAATTTCTGATATTCGGCGGCTGATTTGGGGGCCCGGAACGGCGCGATGATCCCCTGGACCAGCAAAAACCGTTGCCAGGCTGGGATATCGATGACGCGACCGTCCATCAGAAATTCACGTAAATAGCGGCGGACATCCGGCACCTGCGGGCTGTCGGGCGTCCCTAGATTAACCAACAATACTCCGGTGTGAGGACTCATATCACTTTCTCAATTTGGTTATAAATTCAGCGATTTCGAGGACCAGCCGGCGCGAATCCTCCCAACCCAGGCACGGATCGGTGATGGACTTACCGTAAACACCGCCATCCACCGGCTGGGCTCCTTCTTCGAGATAACTCTCGATCATCATCCCTTTCACGATACCGTTGAGGGCTTGGGAGCGCTCCATGTTCTGCAACACCTCCATCGCCACCCGCGGCTGTTCGCTGAACACCTTGCCCGAATTGGCATGGCTGACGTCCACGATGATCGCCGGGTTGGCAAACCCCTTTTTAAGGTACATGTCGGTCAACCTCATCAAATCTTCATAATGGAAATTGGGGATATTTCGCCCGTACTGGGTAAAGGCTCCGCGCAGGATGGCATGCGTATAGGCGTTACCGGGCGTCTTGACCTCCCACCCGTTGTAAATAAAGGTGTGCGGCGCCTGGGCAGCCTGGATGGAATTGAGCAGGACATTCAGATCACCGCTGGTCGGATTTTTCATGCCGATCGGGATATCCAGTCCGCTGACCGTCAGCCGGTGCTGTTGATTCTCTACGGAACGGGCCCCGATCGCCACGTAACAGAGCAAATCTTCCAGATAAGGATAATTCCCCGGATAAAGCATTTCATCGGCGGCGCTCAAATGGGTCTCCTGCAAAGAACGGATGTGCATACGGCGAATGGCCATCAGACCGTCCACAATATGCGGTTCCCCCTGCGGGTTCGGCTGGTGCGCCATGCCCTTATAGCCTTCACCGGTGGTACGCGGTTTATTGGTGTAAATCCGCGGGATCAGCATCAGCGCCTCCCCGACTTCCTCCTGGAGCGCGGCCAGCCGGTTGACGTATTCCACCACGGCGTCCTCGTTGTCGGCGGAACAGGGACCGATAATAAGCATAAACTTGGCGGACTCGCCGGTAAAGATAGATATGGCTTCCCTGTCCCGCAAGGCCTTGACCGCCTTGAGTTCGTCGCTTAGCGGAAGTTCAGCCAGGATTTCTTCTACGGTGGGGATTCTGCGAATATATTCGAAACTCATGTTGGGGTCTCCTTAATTTCTCCCGGTCAGCGTGTCAGATCGGCATCGCGTGTATTTCTATAAAGTCCTGAAATTTGGCAGATTATATCATCATTTGACGGGGAGGGCAAATTTTTCCGTCAGCTTAACAGGGCGGGAAAATCGGTAAATATGCCGTCGACTCCCCAGTCCCGCATCCGGTCGATGTCAACCGGATCATTGACGGTCCACACAAATACTTTCAACTGCGCCTCGCGGGCCTCCCGGATAATGCGCGGAGAGGTCACCCTCAGATTGAGATGGATGGAGTAGGCGCGGATGGCCCGGGCAAACGGAATGAACCCCCACGGCCGGTAGGCCAGCAGCGCGCCGATGCGCACTTTAGGATGATGTTTTGCCAGTCGTTTGAGGTGCTTCCGGGTAAAGGTGGAGACCACAAACTGATCGTAAGTCCAGCCGTGCCGGGAAACATATTCCCCGATAATGTGCAGCACCGGCCCAAGCGTCCCGGGCCCTTTCAGCTCTATGTTGACGGCGATACGCCGGTCGATCAGGTCCAGGACCTCACGCAACGTCGGGACCTTCTCCCCTTTCCCCGCATTCAGGCCCTTTAGGTAAGTGAGTGATTTGCGGCTGACGTATCCGGTACCGTCCGTCGTCCGTTCCAGCCGGTCATCATGCATCACCACGATTTCCCCGCTGGCGCAGGCGTGCACATCGATCTCCACCATGTCCGCACCGGCCTCGATCGCCTTTTGTATGGAGCCGAGGGTATTTTCGGGATAAACCCCCTTCGCGCCGCGGTGTCCGATAACCAAGAGGTTATGATTCATGATCCGATTTTGGCGCGGCCGGCGTCAGGAGCGCGGAGTCCATGGGCAACCCGTTCATGGACCATTCCTCCAACCCGCCTTTGTAGCTGGACACATCCTTGTAACCCAGGAAGACCAGCATCTGGGCCGCCTGTTGGCTCATGGGACAGCGCGGGTTGCTGCAGTACACGATGATCCGCGCCCCCTTATCCGGCAATGCCGCCTTGATTTCTTCCGGCCTGGCCCGGGCGACGAAAAGTGAACTAGCCCCCTTGATGTGTGCCTGATCGAAACTGGACTTGGGCCGCACGTCGATCAATGTATACGGGGTGTCGGATTCATACAGTCGCCGCATTTCCGGCAGAGCGATAACCTTGACCTGGACATCCTGATAGTCCGCGGGTTCATCACTGCATCCGACATCGACATCACATTCCGAATAATCTCCGGCGCCGGCGGGCGGAGTCACCAGAAACATCAGCATCAACAAAAACACGTACCGCATATCCTATCCTCCTGCGACCGGAGGGATGAAAACTACCTCGTCCCGGTCGTTCAGTTCGGTTTCCCATGTTGTATAGGCCCCGTTGACCGCCGGCCTGACTGATGCAGGCGCCAGCGAAAGGCCGTGGGCCGCCTGCAGCTGCGCGTAGAGCTCCTTGACCGAACGGCAGTCGGTAGACCACTCCTCTTCACTTTGCCCGCGGTCCTCGCGCAGACGTGCAAAATATTGAATACGAATCGTCTTCATCATTACCAGCGGTAGAGTAAAACGGATTGACCCCTTTTGATCTTCTCCGATTGCGGCGGGATTTCGACAAAACCGGCTGTCCCGACCATGGCGGCAAAGTCTCCGGAATTGCGGAAAGGCCGCGGTGTGGCCGACAATCTGCCGTCGTCATGGGAAGCTATGGTGACCGGACAATAGTAGGCATACCGGGTGGGCGGTTCAAGGGGCTCTGTCAAAACCGCATATTCCTTGCCGACAGGGCAACCCAGGGCCTTTTTTAATTGCGGGATCACATGCCGGTAGGTGCCGATCTGCGCGGCCAACGGATTTCCGGGCAACGCGAATACCGGCTTTCCGGTTTTGGTCGTGCCGAACCAGAACGGCATCCCCGGACGCTGTTTGACCTTGTGGAACAGACATTCGACATTCAACTCGGCCATGGTCTGCGGAATCAGATCCAACTCTCCCATGGAAACGCCGCCCGTAGTGACCAGCGCATCGTAACGCTCGAGCAGCGCACCGACCTGCCGTTTCAACACCTTCAGATTATCGCGAAAATGGTACAGATCGGCCTTGAATAGCTGTGTCCGCTGCAGCGCCGCTTGAATAAAGAGCGAATTCGATTTGCGGATCTGATAATCTTCCGCAGGCTGATCAATATCCACCAGCTCGTCGCCGGTTGAAACCACGGCGATCTGCGGCGGCACCGACACCGTCACCTGCGCGGCGCCGACCGCTCCAGCCACGGCGATTTCCACCGGCCCCAGCGGCACGCCCGCCCTCACCAATTTGGCGCCGGCTTTGTACAAGGAGCCGGCCTTGCGGATGAACTGGCCTTTTTGAACCACCAAATCAGCGGCAATCATCGCCTTGCCTTCGGTTATCTTGACCTTTTCGATAGGAATAACCGTATCGCATCCGCCGCCGATCAGCGCGCCGGTGCTGATTTGCACGCACGAATCCGCGAACTTTAAATCAAGCGCCGGATGCCCGGCAGCCTGCAGGCCTTCGATCAGAAATTTACGTACTCCCTTTTTAACGGACGCGTAGCGAACCGCGATACCGTCCATGACGGAAATCGCTCCCGCCGGGACCGGACGGTCCGCCACAATATCGGCGCGCAGCACGCACCCGTGCGATTTTAGTAGAGGTTGTTCAACGGAGGGAAAAGGTTGGATCGCTCTTTGCATCATCTGTTGGGCTGACTGGACCGATATCATGCGTTCATCCTCTTTTTGGCTACGGGATAGGTGACGGTTAGGAACAGCAATTGAGCCAGGACATACACCAGCAAGTTAGTGGCCAGCCCGGAGGTAAAACCGTAGGAATGTAACCCCACACTGAGCAAATTAACACCGAACCAGGCCCACATGACCACGATGATCCCCAGAATGCTCCCGACGGCGAGACCGAGCGGGCCGATCAATTTTCCAATTTTCGCATGAAAGAGTATGGCCGTCCACAAAATTATCATCAATGCGCCGTTCTCCTTAGGGTCCCAGCCCCAAAACCGGCCCCAGGACTGATCCGCCCAGATGCCGCCCAGGTTGGTCCCCAGAAATGCAAATGTCAGTCCGAAGCCGAGCGTGCCCAACAGGACCTTGTGTGTCGTCTGCAACAGCTGTTTTTCCCGCGGCCGGAAGATCAACTGCAAAATGTACACATGCCCCACCACACCGGCCACGCACGTCCCGGCGTAACCGACCGTAATGGTCGTTACGTGAGTAGCCAGCCAGAAATTCGAGTTAAGCACGGCCACCAGCATCTGCAGCGTGTCCCCTTCCACGCCGAATTTCGCGGCGATACTTAAGAACACGTACCCGCAAATCGCCGCCACCGCAATTCCCAGCCAGTTGCGGGTCGCTCGCTCGATCACCATCCCCGCCGCAACCCCGATGAGGCCAACAAATAGAAACGTCTCGTACAGGTTCGAGACCGGCGGCCGGTGGAGGATCGCAATACGCATCCCCATCCCCGCCAGGTGCAGAGCGCCGCCGAGGAGCAGCACCCCCCAGCCGGCGCGGCGCAACCATTCCGCCCCGGTGAACATCAGACCGGCGGCAAAGATAAGAAACGTCAGAAAATAAAGGACCTTCGCCCACAGAAACGGATTAAGCCGGTTGTATGTCAACTCCAAGGGGAAATTCTTCAGCTCGCGGCCGTAGATCGCCATAGCCCTCTGCCGGGCCGATTCCGTATAGCCCTTGGCAGCCAGATTGAATTCCAGATCACGCCCCTCCCAATACGTCAGCAGCATCTTCTCCAGAAATCGCAGTTCCTGCCGGCCCGCCGCAAAACGCAACCCGGTCGACATCGCGTCCATCGGACTCAACCAGCTCTCGTCGGCTTCCCCGTAGGCCGGAATGATTTTGACGGGAAGATCGCGATAGAGAACGGACCACCGTAACAAATTTGAACCTAACCGGACGACCTCCTGCTGCTCGGCGCTCCAGCGCGACTGGTCCAGACGTTCCAGAGGTTGGGCCAGCCGCTGCAGGACATCGGCCTTGAGTGCAATCCGGATGTAGCTGAATACCTCGCCGCCGGCCGGCAGATCCAGTTGCTCACGTAACAACGGCGAAGCCACGGCAAAGTCGGGGTGCGGCAGCGCGAAGGCGAAACTGACCGCCAGGTTGGAGTAGAGCCGGACATTTTCATGAACGCGGATCAACTCAGCCTCGACAATGTCGCGGTCCTTCGGATCGATCCCCGCAGCTGCGCCGGCCAGCCGTTGCAAATCCTGATAGCGTTTCTCCAATTGAGTGAATGAATAGCGCCGGCCTTCCGCGACTTCAATGCCCAGAGACTCCGGGATTTGGGGATTGTTGATGAGGAACACCTGATAGCTGGCGGCGCGCCCCGGATCGAAAAAGACACGGGCCAGCCAGGTCACCGCGGGCTCTCCGTCAAATGTACTGCGGCCGGAAAATTGCAGCAACAGACTGCGCGCGTAGGTATCCAACGGCTTGACCCGGCCCTGGTCCAGCACCGCTATCCGGCCGAATTCCGCGTATCCGGCAACGGCCTTGGCGACCGGACAAACGGGCGCATCCTCCGCCGCCACCGGCCTGCCGAGAAAGCCCAGCAAAAGCACCATCACGGTGATGAAACGTCTCATCGCCACCTCCTGCGAAAAGCCATCACGAGAAAATGAACGGCCAGGCCGGCAAACGTGACCAGACTGGATACGTACGGCAGCAGACGTCCTTCATTTCTGACCACGGCGAGCGTCGAGCGAAACTCGCCGCGCTGATCCACCGCGTAGGACGCCTGATAAAACGTGTAGTCTTTGAACCGGTACGGATGGTTCATATAAATTTCCGCATCGCGCTTGATTCCCTGGCGTTCGATCTGAACATAACTGCGATAGCTCCGCGCGATCTCGGTCCCGGGATGTTTTTCCATCTCAAATTTTTTTAGCGTGACGGTAATCGGGAGTTGATACCGTTTGCGACGGATCTGAAACAAGTAGCCTTTCCCCCCGGCCGCCAACGGGGTGGGCTGACTTTCCTGACCGTAAAGCAAGATGTCGCGCCGTGATCCGTCCGGCAACCGGACAGTAAAAATTCCGCCCGGGAAATTCCTTTCCGGTGCGGAGTCGAGCGCCAACCGGCTGAGATCATTGATCCCCGATACATTGAGCAAATCCGGCTGCGGCGCTTTCCCGCGCGTATAGGCCTGGGCGTTGGCAAAGTAGAGGCGCACGCCGAATTCCAGCGGAGGATCCGTCAGGGTCACAACTTCTCCGGATTTCAATCCCGCCACATCAAAAGCCGTGACCTCAAGGGCGTCTGCCTCCGACGGTGACCAAACAGCCAGTTCCCAATCATGATAGGCCTGTGCGACATTCGACGTCTCACCTTCACGCAACGTGAGATTGGATTCTTCCACACCGTGTAACGTGACAAAGGCGCCGACAAAATATGACAGCAATCCCAAGTGAATAATCAATATGCCCACATTGGCCCAACGGTACACAAAACGGAAGACCGCATTGGCCGAAAGATTCACAAACAGGATCCACAGCGTCAGCTGCGCTCCGGGCAGCGGCAGGAACCCCCATTGCAAAAAATACCAGGAATGAAAGAATTTTTCCTGCGCCTGATACAAACCGTCGCTGACCTGCGCCACCGTCCCCCAAAAGGTCAGCACGAATAACCAGACCAGGCAGGCCACCGTAATGCGGACCGAAGCCACCCACCGCACCGGCACGCTTTTTTTCCATTTCAGGTAGCGGCTGGTCATGGCAACCTCAGCGATCGTAACAGCGTGTTGAAATTTTCTTGATTGGCCGTAACCGCCTCGAGCGAGCCGGTCAATTTCAGGAAGACGGTTTTGTCCGGCAGGGTTATCAGTCCGGCGGTCATGCTCGGCGTCCCGGCCGGCTGACCCTCCTGCAGACGGCGAAAATCCAGCACCTGCACAGGCAGTCCGCCGTCGCCGGTGACGGTGCCCGCGGACTCCAGAAAGGCATGCATGTCCTCGGGAGTCAGGCTGATTTGCAGCTGCCGGGCCCAGCGGACCGCGTTCGCCTCCAATCCTCCGGAAGTCCCGCCGAGCGAAATGATCGTGCATGTTACCGGATCAGGACCGGCCCCGGTAAATGTTGCCAGCCGCATCCCGGAACCGGACTCTTCCGACCATCCTTCCGGCACGGCCCACTTCAGCGCGGTCTCGGCCACCGACTTGTCCAGCATAGCCTGAACCGTCGGGTCTTGTGTCCGCATCGACGGGTCAACCGCCACGGAGAGACCGGCGTGCGGATCCCGCAGCGGGGATGCTTCGGGTTCACGGTGAATCTCGGTGTACTTTCTGATTTGCGGGGATTGATCGCACCCGCCGGCAACCAAGAGCAGGGTCAGGCCGGCGGCCAAGGTTTTCCGGTTCATAGGAGGGCCTTTCTATTCATCCCATTCTATGGATATTTACTGAGATCACAAGTTTTATTTGGCCGTCGCGATTTAAAAAACCGGGCAAATGTAATATAATGGGAATCATGATCAGCCTCAAATCACTGCGGGTGGACTACGAAGATGTCAACGCCGTAAAGGACATCGATCTGGAGATATCGGCGGGCCAGATATACGGACTGGTCGGACCCAACGGGGCCGGCAAGACGTCCGCCATCAAGGCCATTGCCGGGATCCTCGAGCCCACCTACGGTGAGATCAAGATTGCCGGACACGACCTGGAACTGGAACCGCGTGAGGCCTTGCGCAAACTCGGTTACATGCCTGACTTTCCTCCTGTCTACGAAAACCTCAAGGTTTGGGAATATCTCGACGTCTTTGCCGCCGCCTATCTCATTCCGGCCGCGCAACGCGCGGGGAAGGTCAAACATTGGCTCAAAAAGGTCAGCCTCAGCGAAAAACATGACTCCCTCATAAAAGACCTGTCGCGCGGCATGCGCCAGCGGCTGATCCTCGCCAAGACCCTGCTTCCCGATCCACAGGTCCTGATCCTGGACGAACCGGCCAGCGGACTCGATCCTCTCGCCCGCAAAGAAATGCGCGATATTCTGAAAGAAGCCGCCGCCGAGGGAAAAACCATACTCATATCCAGCCACATCCTGACCGAACTGAGCGAATTTTGCAACGCCGTCGGGATCATGGAAAAAGGGGAACTGCGGGTCTCGGGAAGCATCGAGGAAATCCGGGTGCGATTGGGATCGCATAAACGCCTGACAGTCCGGCTGGCATCCCCCACGCCCGCTAACGTCGACAAGGTCTACCACTTTCTCGGCAACTCCAAGCACTGCGCGTCCATAGCCAAGACGGAGAAGCAGGAGATCAACTGCCTGTTTACAGGTTCCAAGGAAGACGCCGCCTGGATTCTCTCTCAGCTCACCCTGCAGGAAACCAGTATATACGACTTTACCTGTGTCGAAGACGACGTGGAGGACATCTTCCTGAAGATCGGCGCCAAGGAGGTCTCGTGAACCTGTTTGACCTGAAAAACAATCCGAATTTCCTGCAATGCTGGCGAGAGCGCAACCGGCCGGCCACGGTCGGCTCGGCCGTAACACTGCTGATTATCATTGAGGCGATGATCTTTACCAACGCCTATTTTGATGACCGGGTGGGACTCAAATCCGCGCAGGATGTCACCCCCTGGTTCGTGGACAGCATCTCAGCGCTGGCCATTTTGCAGGGGATTGTGCTGCTCTTTTTCGGCAGTGTCAGCGCCTACCGGCTCAGTTCACGGGAACGCACCAACCGGACCATCGATTTCCACCGCAGTTCGCCGACGCCGCGTACGCATCAAATTCTCGGTCTCGTCCTCGGCTCCACTTCGCTGGAATGGTGGATATCTCTGCTGATTCTGACGGTCCAGGTCATCCTGGCCCTGCTCAACAACCTGCCGCCGACCGCCATTCTGCAATTTTACATCCAGCTCGCGTTGTGTGCGGCTTTGTACCACGCATTGTTCGCTTTGATGGGCATCTCCCGTGATCCGCTGAAGAATAAAGCAGGGGCACTGGTCCTTTTCGTCGGCATCTACTTTTTGGCGCACATCCTTGTTGCCAACAAGCTCAGCTTTGTCTACCAATGCACCTGGCTGCCGGCTTATGAACAACTCGATTCGGTGCTCAGGCCGGAAAATGCGGGACGCGGCTGGCCCCACTACGGACAGAGCAATCAGGCTGAGTTGAATTACACATTGTTCGGCGCGGCGTTGCCGGCCTTACCTTTTCAGATGCTGGTGCAAATTCCGTTTATGGCTCTATTCCTGGCGGGTATCGGCCGCCGCTTCACGAATGTGGAACAACCGGTCCTGTCCAAAAGTCAGCTGCTGACCAGCGCGTTTTACACCTTCACACTGTTTACGGGGAGCTATGTGTCGCTGCACTTTTTCAGCGACGACAAACATTTCCGACCGGAAGGTTATATTGTCTCGCTCCTGATCCTGATGATGTTCTTTGCCATCGTCGGGGCGCTTATGGCCACACCGAGCCATATCGGTTATCAGCGCGGTCTGCGCCGCGCCCGGAAACTCGGCATAGGCCGCCTAAACTGGGCGCAAAACAGCAGCAGCAATGCCGTATGGGGCGGGCTATTTTGCCTGCTCTGCGCGGCGGTCCTGGCTATCTATTTTCATCTGTTCGGTACAACTCCTGGCAATTCGGTACTCGCCTCGATGATCCTATTGGGGCATATCGTATTTTTTGTATCGTTCGTGGAATATTTTAATCTCAGCGCCATGCACAGCAAGAAGCCGATCCTCTTTACCGTGATCGTCATTCTGTGGTTCCTGATCCCGCTGTTCGGAACCATTATCTCCGCCGGCGCCGGCAAAATGCCGACCGCGCTGGTGGCTCTTTTCGCCCCGTCCCCCATCTTCGGGGTCATCGAGACCTTCCTCTATCTCATGGAACAAAAGTCGCGTGAAAAATTTGAGAATCAGCACATTGCCGTCAGCATCACACTGATCATCATCTGGAGCATGGCGGTGAGCGCCGTGCTGCTGGCCGCTTATGAACGGCGACGTCTCAAATCCCTTGGTTAGTCTAGTTGAGTATCCACTGGGAGTCGGCGACCGTCTGATGCGCGCTGCTCAGGCAATCGTTGACGCACACGCCGTTCCAGTAGTTGGCGGTAATGTGGAAGTTGGGGTGCTGGACCAGGCCCTCCGCGATTTGCGGCCGGATCCGGTGGCGGTAAAGATCATATTGCGGAATGGCGTTGCTCCAGGCCTGGAAGAAGATGTGAAACGGTTCGCCCTTGAATCCGAGCACCTGGATGACCTCCTTGCGGGCGGCGGCAATCAGCTCTTCCTTGGAGTACTTCAAGATTTGCAGATTATGCATCCCGCCGATCATGATCCGCAGCAGGCACTGGCGGGGGGCCGCGCGGTTTTCAAATATCTGGTCCTCGAATAATACGCCCATGACCGGACTTTTTTCACCGGACGGTTTCAAATACCCGAAGCCTGCCGGCAGGTTAACGAATTCTTCCTTTGCGCAGACCAAACCGACCAGGGCCACCGGGGCATACTGAATCTGGTCCAAAAGATCCGAAATTCGCGTATCCATGGCCCGCAGCATATCGGAAGCCGCGTAAGCCGGAACGGTCAGGAACACCTGATCGGCGGTGTAGAGCTGTTCATCCGTTCTGATCAGGTATTGGCCGTTGGCCTCCTTGCGGATATCATCGACGTCCTGACCTAGCCGTATGTGGGCCTGGTACTTTTGGTACAGGGCGTGAATAATCGACCCCATCCCCTCACTCAGTGAGTACAGACTCTTCCCGCCACCGCCTTTTTTGCGCGCGGCCATCAGCCCCTTCAACAGTGAGCCGTGTTCCGCCTCCAGCTCGGCCAAGGTAGGAAAGGCGTCCCGCAGGACGATCTCCCGGGCATCACCCGCATAAATTCCGCTGATCATCGGATCCGCCAGCATCTTCGCCCATCCCGGGCTCAGACGCCGGCTGACAAACTCGTATACCGTTTCGTTTTCGCGGCCTTTGGATTTTACAAACGATTCTTTGAGGAGGGCCAGTTTGTCTGCCGCCGACAATAGCGGAAAGGACAGCAATCCGACGGGATTGGCCGGCAGCGGATAGAGCTTGTTCTTGACGCACAGAAAACGCACTTTGTTGTCGGGAAACGCCTCGATCAACTGTTCCTTGAGACCGAGCTCCTCGATGAGCTGAAAGGTCAGCGGTTGGGTGTTGAGAAAACCGTTCGACCCCGTTTCAAAGCGCGCGTCGGAAATCATCTCGGTCCCGATAACCCCGCCGGGGACGGAGCGCTTTTCCAGCAGGACAATCTCGACCTCGGGACATTTCTGGTACCGCAATTTGAGATAGTGCAGCGCGGCCAGCCCGCTGATACCTCCGCCGATCACAAAGATACGTTTACGATTCGATTCGTTCACGCGGGACTCCAGGGAAATTCATGGACGAGATCGACGATCCGCTTGAGCTGATCCGGATCCACGTCCGGAAAGATCCCGTGGCTCAGATTAAAAATATAGCGGGCATAGCGCTGGCCGCCCATCAACACATCGTTGACCTCGCGCCGCAGCACCTCGGGCTCCGCGTACAACAGGCCGTTGTACAAATTCCCCTGAACTCCCTTCTCACTGTGAAGCAGGACATGGTCATGCCCGAGTACGACGCTGTGATCCACGGATATAAAATCGGCGCTGACCCTTTGAACGAGAGGCAACAAATGATGCGTGTTTTTTATGTAGTAAATCGTCGGCGGCTCCAGGGCGGCAAATATTTTCTGTACATACGGATAGACGAAGCGGGCATAGTCGAGCGGGCGGAGGATGCCGGCCCAGGTGTCGAACAACTGAAACACCTGCGCACCGGCGGCAAACTGCAGCTGGGCATAACGGATCGTATTCTGAGTCAGGCGCTCCATGAGCTGGTGAAACTGCTGTTCGCGGCGGAACATATACTGTAATGTCTTGGTATGATTGATCACCGACTTCCCCTCGATCAAATATGTCGCTACGGTAAAAGGCGACCCGGCAAAGCCGATTAACGGCACCTGCTCGGGAAGCCTCTCGCGGACCAGACGGATGATTTCCGTGATATGAGGAATGTCGTCAAAATCCCGGACGGTGCCGGATTCGAGATCGGCACTGATCAGCGGCCCCTTGGTATTGTCGAAGGTGATCTCAAAACCCATGGCCTGGGGCAATGTCAGAATATCGGCAAACAGGATGGCGGCATCCACCCCCAGAATGTCGATCGGCTGGCAGGTGATCTCGGCCGCCAGCTCCGGCGTCCGGAACATCTCATTAAGCGAATACTTTTCCTTGATTGCCCGGTACTGCGGCAGGTATCGGCCGGCCTGCCGCATAAACCATACCGGAACCGTACGGTTTTCGCCCGAGAAGGCCTGCAACAACAATGGCTTGTCTGCGACGTGATTCATAAGATTATTGAGAAGTGATTTAAACTCGGATTTACGACGCGACCGGTGTTCGGGACTTGACCAGCTTGGTATAAAAATCCAGAAATCTTTCCAAGTCCTGGCCGCCGGTCTCGGTCAGCCTGACGCCGATGAGGAAACGGCCCACGTCACCGACCGCCTTGCACCACACCGACTCCACGTGCATCGTGGCCGGGACACTCGTGTCGAGATCGACGCACAAAAGGATTTCCCGCCCGGGCTTGACCGGTTCGTGAGTAAAAAATCCGAAGCCTCCCGCGGAGATGTTGACGACGGTCGCCTCCATGGTGTGCGGGAATTCACCGGAGATACCGAATGAGGCCTCCATTTCGATAGCGAGGCGCGGATTGATGCGGCGATCAATACTCATTACACAGTCCTTGAAAAGCGGGCCGCCACCTTCCGCTGCTGGAGATAGTGGTCAAAACCCATACAAATATTGCGGATAAACAGTTTACCCAACTCGGTAACCTTTATAACATGATTGTTCGATTCTAGCAATCCTTCCTCTTGGCATTTCAACAGATGCCCTTGTTCCGCAGCATAATAGTCGTCGAACGCGTGTCCGAAGCGCTCGTGGAACTGAACCTTATCCAGCCGGAAATGACACATCAGGCCGCTGATGGTGTACTGTCGGATCCGGTCGTCCTCATTAAGCACCATCCCGCGCTCCACCGGCAGCCGCCCCTCATCCAGGGCGGCGAAGTACTTGCCGATGATCTTTTCGTTCTGAATAAAGGTGTTCTCCAGAAATCCGATGGAGGTCAAACCCAATCCGATATATTCGTCCGCCGGCTTGACGGTGTAACCCATAAAATTACGATACAGCCGGTCCTGCAAAAACGCCTTAGCCAACTCGTCCTCCTTAAGGGCGAAATGGTCCATGGCGATCGCCAGATATCCATTGAGTGTAAACCGTTCGCGGGCCTTCAGGAAAATATCGATCTTGTGTTCGCTATCCGGAAGGTTTTGCTGGTCGATTTTATTCTGATGCTTCTTAAGCCACGGGACGTACGCGAAGCTGTACAGGGCAACCCGGTCGGGACGCATCGCGATCACATCGTGCACGGTATCTTCGAAACTGCGCACGGTCTGATAGGGCAGCCCGTAAATCAAATCAAAATTGACTGAACGGAAACCCAGGGCCCGGCAAAATTCATAGTACTCGCGGACCACATAATATGACTGGATCCGGTTGACCGCCTTTTGCACACGCAGGTCAAAATCCTGGACCCCCATCGAGATCCGGTTAAATCCGAGACTTTTGAGAGTTCGGATCTTGCTTTTGTCGATGGTGCGCGGATCGATTTCGATGGCGACTTCCCCGTCATAATCGATATCGAAGGCGTCATGCACCTTATTGAACAAACGTTCAATCTGCGATTCATTCAGGAACGTTGGGGTTCCGCCTCCCCAGTGAAACTGACGGATTGTTTTGCGGGAACCGATTTGTTCACGGACAATGTCCAACTCCTTAAAAAGGTACCGCAAATACTCTTCGCCGTACTTGTCTTCGTGCCGGCGGATAATCACATTGCAGGCGCAATAACTGCACATCGATTCGCAAAACGGAATATGGATATACAGAGACAGGGTCTTGTCGGACTTGCCAAAGGCGGCCAACTTCTCGCGGTAGACGTCCGCCCCCACTTCTTCGGTCCAGACCGGAGCGGTGGGATAGCTGGTGTAACGCGGGCCCGGCACGTCAAATTTAAGCACGGTTTCTTTGTCGATTGTCGGCAACATAATGATAAACTGGTCAGTCCTTCACTGTTATTTTTGGCCTAACGCCCGCCCGGCCCCTGGCGATGACCCGCGGGAACGCAGGCCGTCTCTTTTCCGAGGGGGCGGCAAGTTCCGGATATTGTACCATGAGGAGCCCGAAAGGAACAATGTTCGCCGTCCCGGCTGTTCCGGCAGGCGGCCACCGCCTCCGCGGGCGGTCCGCGGCGGTCCGGCGCGCCGGACATCCCGCCGCCTCGCGACAGACCGGATTTTCGAAAACTCTCATCGGGCGCCCCTTTGAGACACCGGGGAATATACGGATACTCCCTGGTCAGCACGTAATAATAGGTGCCTTCGGGATAGCCCGGGGCCTGACCGAAACGGCCGTTGCACTCATCCAAATCTCCCGTCCCCGAAACATACTCATAATCCTGAACAAATGTGCCGTCGAATTCCCCGCCCGGCCCCGAGGAACGGCGCCCTTCCCGCAAGCGGTAGGATGAATGCAGTTCCGTTATTCCCGCTGCCGGGTCATCCGGCACACTGTAGCCCTTCAGCGCGTAGATCGGAAAACCGTCCGCCGCGTAGCCGATCAGTAGGGAGTGTCCATCGCTTGTATAACCCATCAACGCCGCCGGCAAGCCGTGATAGTGATACGCTCCGTCGGGTTGAACGTGAGCGTTTTGTTCGTCCAGACCGAGATCGATTCGTCCCGAGAGTGCTTCGTAATTCCAGCCGCCGGCCGGATCATTCCGGTAAAATTCGGCGGTCCCCGGATCGAAGGGGATTCCGTTACGCCCGACACCGAAGAGTATCCGGTTGGTCAGCGACGTGATCCGCCGGGCCAGGACAGGTTTAACCGCGATCCGAAAACGGTACGCTTTTGCCGAAACCCTGTTGGGATTTCCCGGGTTGGGAAACTTACCAGTGGCATGGTCGGGCAGGCCGTCGCTATGGATATAACGGTACTGTGTGTCTTCCGTGATGGTGACGGCCGCTGGCGCCGGGGTGGTTGAAATCAGGACTGACGCGCTGACGAAAGCCGTCATCAGCAGCAGGCGGGCCGCCTCGGAACTCAGGAGGGATCTTTCTTGGAGAAGATCTTGCGCCATAACGCCAGGATCGGATCATAGTAGCGGGACACGACCCGCTCTTTTAAGGGGATGATCCCGTTATCCGTGATCTGGATGTGTTCCGGGCAGACCTGGGTGCAGCATTTGGTGATGTTACACATGCCGGTGCCGTATTCCTCCTTGATCTTGGGAATCCGGTCCTCCGTATCCAATGGATGCATTTCCAGCGACGCCAGACGGATCATGAACCGCGGACCGACAAACTTGTCTTTTTTCTCATGATCGCGCAGGACATGACAGACATTTTGACAGAGATAGCATTCGATACACTTGCGGAATTCCTGGACCCGTTCGACGTCACGCTGGTACATGACGTAATTGCCGTTTTTGTTTTTCTTGCCGGGCTTGAACGGCGCGATGCGCTTATTCTGCTCGTAATTCCAGGAGACATCGGTCACCAAGTCCTTGATCAGCGGAAAGGTCTTGATCGGTTGGACGGTAATAACCTCGTTCTCGGCGAAGGTATTCATGCGGGTCATACAACTCAGGCGGGGCTTCCCGTTAATTTCCATACTGCATGAGCCGCACTTACCGGCCTTGCAGTTCCAGCGGCAGGCCAGGTCGGTGGCATGCAGGGCCTGGATCCGGTGAATGCAATCAAGCACCACCATTCCCTGATCGACGTCGATCGTGTATTCCTCAAAACGCCCACCGTCCGCGTCTCCCCGCCACACCCGGAACATCCGCTTAGCCATTCTGTGCCTCCAGATCTTCGAGGCTCGCGTACGCGATATCGGCCAGGGCCTTCGGCGGCTCGGGACGTTTCTCCCGACGGGCTTCCATATCGCCTTTGGCGTTTCTTTTCACTACGACATTGTAGGTCAATCCTTCTTCGCTTTCGCCCTCGAAATCAACACGCGTGTGCCCACCGCGGGATTCCTCGCGCAACAACGCCGAGCGCGCCACGGCTTCGGCGGTCACGATCAAATTACTCAAATCAATCGCTTCGTTCCATCCCGGATTATACTGGCTGGTCGCGTGGGCCTTGACCTTGGCGGCGTCATCCTTAAGCCGCTGCAATTCCGTGATTCCTTTTTGAAGCTCCTCACCGGTACGTACGATGCCCACATTGGTCTGCATGACCGCCTGCAGGTCTTCGTGAACGAGAAAGGGATTCGGCCCTTCTTCACGGTTCAGGATATCGGTGGCAGAGCGGATAATAGCGGTCGCTTGTTTCTCGTCAACCGCCTTGAGCGACTTGCCCTTGATATAGTTCGCTGCCCCGGCCCCGGCTAATTTGCCGAATACCAATAAGTCCGACAGGGAATTTCCGCCGAGACGGTTAGCTCCATGCATGCCCCCGGCACACTCACCGCAGGCAAACAATCCGGGCACCGTGCTGGCCTGGGTATCATGATCCACACGGATACCGCCCATGAAGTAATGCAGCGTCGGCCCGACTTCCATCGCTTCCTTCGTAATATCAACTTCCGCGAGCTCTTTGAACTGATGGTACATGGACGGCAGCTTCTTTTTGATGAACTCGGCGGGGCGACGGCTGGCGATATCCAGAAAGGCTCCGCCGTGAGGCGATCCGCGGCCTTCTTCCACTTCCTTTTTGATGGCCTTGGCCACCACGTCCCGGGTCAACAGTTCCGGCGGACGGCGCGCATTCTTGTCTCCGTCCAGCCACCGGTTGGCTTCTTCCTCTGTGTCGGCGGTTTCCGAAGCGAAGCGTTCCGGAATGTACTTGAACATGAAACGTTCTCCCTGATTATTCAGCAAAATGCCTCCGTCGCCGCGGACGCCTTCCGTCACGAGGACTCCGCGTACCGAGGGCGGCCACACCATGCCCGTCGGATGAAACTGCGTAAACTCCATGTCGATCAATTCGGCGCCGGCGCGGTAGGCCATCCCGAAACCGTCTCCGGAATATTCCCAGGAATTGGACGTGATTTTCCAGGCCTTGCCTCCGCCGCCGGTCGCGAACACGACAGCCTTGGCCCGAAAGATGACAAAGCGTCCGGTTTCCCGCCAATACGCGACCAACCCGCACACCTCTCCGCCGCTCATAAGCAAATCAAGGGCCGTGCATTCCATGTGGCAATGGATGCCCTGATGAACACAAAAATCCTGCAGGGTCCGGATCATCTCCAACCCGGTGCGGTCCCCGACATGCGCCAGGCGCGGATAGCGGTGCCCGCCGAAATTGCGCTGGCTGATCAACCCCTCCGGCGTCCGGTCAAACACCGCGCCCCACTCTTCCAACTCACGGACACGATCCGGGGCTTGCTGCGCATGCAGTTCGGCCATCCGCCATTGGCTGAGAAATTTTCCGCCGCGCATGGTGTCGCGGAAATGGATCTTCCAGTTGTCCCGTTTGTCGACATTTCCCAAGGCCGCCGCCATACCACCTTCCGCCATGACGGTGTGCGCTTTACCCAATAATGATTTGGAAAGCATCCCGGTATTAAGGCCTTGCTGAGCGCATTCGATGGCCGCGCGGATGCCGGCCCCGCCGGCCCCGACCACCAGCACATCGTGTTCAATGGTTTGAATTTCGGAAATGTTCATAGTCTTGTAGAAAGTTTCGGTTTACTTAGAATCCCCATGTGTTGAAATCGGTCCACACACCCATGGAGACCATGCGCACATAAAAGTCGGTAAAACCGACCCAAATCATACTGACCCACGCCCAAAATTGGTGATTGTGATTGAGCTTCGAAACTTTGCTCCAGGCCTTGTGTCCCAGATGCTCCTTCCCCGCCGGACAGCTGAAGCAATCGGACTTTCCGCCGACCAAGTGACGCCAGGCGTGACAGCCAAAGGTGTAACAGGACAACAGGATCACGTTGGTCGTCAAGACCAGTGAACCTACGCCGATGCCCGGCTTGCCGTGGTGAAAATAGGATATGAAGGCGTCATAGGCCAGCAGGATGATGTAACCGATCGCGATATAAAGCGTGTAGCGATGCAGATTCTGGAAAAGAAAAAGTTTGGTTTCCCCTTTATAGTCCGCCTGGGGCAGCGCAGTCACGGCACAGGCCGGCGGGGTCAGGAAATACGAGCGATAATAAAATTTACGATAGTAGTAGCACGTGCTGCGAAAGGCCAGCGGCCCCATCAAGATTAGCATGGCGGGTGAGGCGGGCAAAAATTTCGGCCACCATTGCGGCCAGGAACCGAACCAGGCATGTTCCAACGGAGCGGCACCCGGCGCCGTGGGATCCACAAACAGAACGGGAGAATACAGCGGAGAAAGGTACGAACCGTGCCAGTAGTAATTGGCCTGCCACATGGCCCAGGTGGTGTATACGACGAAGCACAGAAAACCCAACCCGGTCAAAAGGGGTTCGACCCACCACATGTCGGTACGCTGGGTTGCTGCAAAACTGGTTTTATGCCCGCCGGGCCTGTCTTGGGTGGCTTGACTCATAGAAAACTCCAAGGTAAGGTTATGAGTATATCACAGCCGGCCGGTGTTGCAATCATCTTTATCACTCATTTTTCTGAGTAGGTAATGCGGTACACGGCCCCGGCGTAATCATCCGAAACCAACAGGGATCCGTCAGGCATGTTCAGCACATCCACCGGCCGCCCCCAGACACTTTCCCCCTGCCGCCAGCCCGTGGCAAACTCCTCATAGCTGACCGGTTTATTGTCCTTCAGCCTGACCAACGTGATCCGGTAACCGATTTTCTTGCTGCGGTTCCAGGACCCGTGTTCCGCAATAAAAATCTGGTTCCGGTACTCTTGCGGAAACATCGAACCCCGGTAAAACCGCATCCCCAGCGATGCGACATGCGGCCCCAGCGGTTGGGCCGCCAACGTAAAATCACTGCACGGCCGGTCTGCGCCGAAACGCGGATCCTCGATGCCGTCGCCGTGACAATACGGGAATCCAAAGTGCATTCCGGGCCGCGGGGCATGATTCAATTCATCGGGCGGCAGATCGTCACCCAACATGTCGCGGCCGTTATCGGTAAACCACAACTCATCGGTCCGCGGGTCCCAATCATACCCTACGGAATTGCGGATCCCCTTGGCAAAGATTTCAAGTTCGGTGCCGTCCGGGTTCATGCGCATCATCGAGGCGTAACGGGGATCCCGCTTAACGCAGACATTGCAGGGCGCTCCCACAGGGATGTACAGTTTGCCGTCAGGGCCGAACCGAATGACCTTCCAGCCGTGCCAGGCGTCGGAGGGCAGGTCATCTGTAACGACGACGGGCTGGACGGACTGGTTCAATCCCAACTGTACGTCGTCGAAGCGCAGAATACGTCCGATCTCGCCGACATACAAGGAACCGTCGCGGTAGGCCACACCGTTGGGCGGGGATTGAAAGCCGAAATTCAGGGCATATTTCCGGTCGACTTTATAGTCCTGATTTCTGTCCTCAAGGATATAGAGCCGCTTCTCCCGGCGATTGCCCACATAAACCGTGTTATTCTCACCCAGTGCCATGGCCCGGGCATTGGGCAAGTCCTTGGCGTAAAGTTCGATCTTGAAACCCGGCGGCAAACGGATTAAGTCCAGCGGAAAAGTCTGCGCGCGGACCGGTCCCGCAATCATGGTCAGCAGGGCCACCAGCAGGAAAATTCTAGGAATCACTGTATTTTTCTTTCAAAGAATTCAGCACGCCGGGATCGGCCAGCGTGGTCACGTCACCCAGCGCGCGCCCCTCGGCAACGTCGCGCAACAGACGCCGCATGATCTTGCCGCTGCGGGTCTTGGGCAGATCATGGGTAAAGATGATCGTCTTCGGCCGGGCAATGGCCCCGATTTTCTCAGCCACATGTTTCATCAATTGCTGGCGAATTTCGTCACTGTCTTCAAATCCCTCACGCAGGATCACAAAAGCACCGATCGCCTGCCCCTTCACTTCGTCGGTCACGCCCACCACCGCCGACTCGGCAACCGCTTCATGGTCGACCAACGCGCTTTCCACCTCCATGGTGCTGATGTTATGGCCGGCCACCAGCATGACGTCGTCAACGCGTCCGAGCAGCCACAGGTAACCGTCCGTGTCGCGCTTGACCCCGTCACCCGGGAAATAGGTATCGGGCCAGCGGCCCCAATACGTCGATTTGTAACGCTCCTCGTCTCCCCAGATGCCCCGCAGCATTGAGGGCCACGGGGTATCGATGGCCAGAAAACCTCCGCCCACCTGAATTTCCTCGCCGACTTCGTCGAGGATTTTGGCGGAGATCGCCGGCATCGGACGGGTGGCCGATCCGGGTTTGGTGGCGACGATGCCTGGCAGCGGAGATATCATGATGCTGCCGGTCTCCGTCTGCCACCAGGTATCAACGATGGGGCACTTCTCTGCGCCGATAAACTTGTGATACCAGATCCACGCCTCCGGATTGATAGGTTCACCGACACTGCCGAGCAGCTTCAGGCTCGACAGGTCGCACCCCTCCAGCCACTTCACCCCCCACTTCATAAAAGCTCGGATCGCCGTCGGCGCCGTATAGAACTTCGAGACTTTGTATTTCTCGATAATCTTCCAAAACCGGTTGCGTTCCGGATAATCCGGGGATCCCTCGTACATAATCTGTGTGGCTGCGTTGGCCATCGGCCCGTAAACGATGTAGCTGTGACCGGTGATCCAGCCCACATCCGCGGTGCACCAGAAAATATCTTCGTCGTGCAGGTCGAAGACCATACGTGTGGTGGCGCTGACACCCGTCATATATCCGCCGGTCGTATGAACGATCCCCTTGGGCTTTCCGGTGGTCCCGGACGTGTACAATATAAAGAGAATATCCTCGGAGTCCATCGGCTCCGGCGCGCACGATTCGGAGGCCGACGCCACTAGGTCGTCGTACCAAACATCCCGGCCCTCCTGCATAAGGATCTCGTTCTCCGTGCGCTTAATCACCACTACGTGCTCAATGCTCTCACACCCCGCGACGGCCTGGTCCGCGGTTTCTTTCAACGGGACGACCTTACCCCGTCGCCAGCCGCCGTCGGCCGTGATCAGCACCTTCGCCTGCGCGTCATTGATGCGGTCCCGCAACGAATCCACACTGAATCCGCCGAACACAACCGTATGGATCGCCCCGAGCCGGGCGCAGGCCAGCATGGCATACGCCGCCTCCGGGACCATCGGCATATAAATGGCGATCCGGTCTCCCTTCTTGACACCCAGCTGCTTGAGCCCGTTGGCAAACTTGTTGACAGCCTTGAACACATCATCATACGTCAATCGCTGCTCGTCGCCGGGCTCCCCTTCCCACAATATGGCCAGCCGTTCGCCGAGCCCGGCATTAATGTGCCGGTCGAGACAGTTATAGCAGGCATTGATTTTGCCGCCGACAAACCATTTGGAGAAAGGCGGGCGCCAATCGAGGACCTGATTCCATTTTTCAAACCAGTCCAATCGTTCCGCGTGGTCCACCCAATAAGCCGACGGATCGGCCATGGCCTTAGCGTAGATCGATTCGTCCGTGTACAGCGCTTTGGCCTTGAAATCCTCGGGAGGCGGAAAGAGCCGGTTTTCGTTGAGCAAATTCTCTACGGTGGCCGGTTGTCCCGGAGCTGTGTTCTCATCTGTCATGACAGTTCCTCCCTTGCTTATTTGATCAACTGTAGGATGCTCTTAAATTCCGGATGCGCCGACGTCTTCACTAATTCCGTAATAATCATTTCCGTCGACAAAAGCTCTGCGCCCGCCCTTTCCATCCGCGCCAGCCCCAGACGCTTGTTGTCCGCCGTCCTGGCGCTGGTGGCATCGGCGACACACCCCACCCGGAAATTCGCCTGCAGCAAGTCGAGCGCTGTCTGCGATATGCAGACATGCGCCTCGATGCCGCAGAGGATCACCTCACGGCGCAGACTCGCCTTCAGCCGTTCCCGGAAATCGGGACAGCCCCAGCAACTGAATGATTTCTTGGGGATTCGAACGGTGTCCGGGGGAAAAACCGAGGCGATCTCGGTAACCGTGCTGCCGATTTTCTCGGGGACCTGCTCGGTCACGATCACCGGAACCCGCAGATGGCCGGCGGCCTTGATCAACCGGATAACGTTCGCGAAAAGCGCCTCTCTGTCCTGCATGGCCGCGGCCAGATTTCCCTGGATATCCACCACCACCAAGACACTTTGTTCGAGGGTATACAGCATGCCGCTAGAAACGCTTGAAAACGTCCTCTTGTTGCTTTTGCTCTTGATCGGTTTTGTATTGTTGAACCTTGTCCCTGGTCACAAAATAGCCGATAACCAGGACAATGACGGGTATGAGAATAAAGGCGATCGGGATCCAGGGCTGGACCCGTCGGGTTTTGGAGTCGTACAGTATTGCCATGCGGATGTCCCTGACGGAAATTACTGAGCGGCCATTACCAAATCGATTACCATCGCTTTTTTCTTCCATAAATGGAAGCTCAACTCATGATACTGCGAGCTGTTAACGGGGATGGTCATGCCGTCGGGTAAATTATTTTTTGAGGCCGTCGGATTCGAAACCAGCAAGTGGCCGTAGCCCATGCCGCCCATACGTTCGGCATAGTCCTGCGAGACGGATTGAAAAAACTGACCCAAATGTTCGAGCACAAAACCCTGGTCTTCCTCGTCGAACCCGCGGAACTCCAGCGATTTCAAGAGACGCTCAACGGATTCTTCCTCAACAAAAAAGATAAGCGTACCGGTGGCTATGCCCTTTTTCTGATCGCTTTCGGATCCGAACAAATTGAATCCAACGGTGTAACACGGGCCGTTGAATTTTTCCAGACTGCCGACACGCATCCGGCCGTCGTATTCGATAATCTCGCGCTCTTCGACCTCGGTATCCTGAGTCAGTCCGGCATTGCACTTGTTAACAAGGGTGTCTTCGATCAGCTGTTTAAGACTGTCGGCAACCGCTGAATTTTGAGTGTTTTCCGGCATAACAATCTCTCCTGCTTTTACACATAACGGAGTGCGGACATCTTACTTTTGGCCTCCATGACGAGCGTCAGAATGTCCCGCCGGCTCACGATACCGACCAAATGACCGTTATCGACGATCGGCACCCGCCGGATAGAGGAACGCAGGAAGAATTTGCATATTTCCACCGCGTCATCGCCTTCCGTAAAACAGATAACTTCCCGGGTCATATAATCTTCCACTTTGGGACATACGTCAACATTTTTTTCCAGTAAAATGCGCAATAAGTCCTTCTCTGACAGGATTCCAACGACCCGGCCGGCCTGGCTGGTTACCGGCAATCCGCTGATCTTGTGCCGCCGTAAAAGATCCAGGGCTTCGATCACCGGAGTGTCCGGCATCACGCTAACGACCTCCTTCGTCATAATCGAACTGACTGGTAACATGGCTCCCTCCTTTTGTCGGATCATGCCGCCTGCTGCCCGGCCTCTGCAGACAATGCGTCCAGGGATTCCTCCCCGCCAAAGAGTCCGTCCGCCTGGATGCCGATGGGGCAGTGGTCCGATCCCATGACGTCATTCAGGATGAAAGCGTCCCGGAGATGCGGCAGCACGTTGGCCGTCACAAAGAAATAATCTATACGCCAGCCGATATTGCGTTCACGGGCGCGGGTTTTATAATCCCACCAGGTGTAATGCCCCGGATCGGGATTGAAATGGCGGAAGGTGTCGATGTAGCCCTGTTCAATGAACTTGGTTACCCAAGCGCGCTCTTCAGGAAGGAAGCCGGTAGTTTTCTGATTCTCCTTGGGGCGAGACAAATCGATTTCGGTATGGGCGGTGTTGACGTCACCGCAGATGATGACTTTCCGGTTGGCGTTGCGAAAGCGTTCGGCGTGCTCAAGGAAAGCGTCGTAAAACGACATTTTGAACGGCACCCGCTTGTTTCCGGCTCCCCCGTTCGGGTAATATAAATTATACAATATGAACGGCCCAAAGTCTAAAATCAGGGTCCGGCCCTCGCTGTCGAATTCCGGTACGCCCAGCCCGTATTCCACGGATTTGGGGATTTCCTTGGTAAATACGGCCACCCCGCTGTAACCCTTTTTTTCGGCCGCGGCCCAGTATGTCCGGTAACCGGCCGGCTCGAGGACCTCCCGGGTCAGCTGTTCCGGGTGCGCCTTGGTCTCCTGGAGGCAAAGGATATCCGGCGACTCCGCCCGCAGCCATTCGCTGAATCCCTTTTTGCTGATGGCCCGAATGCCATTGACGTTCCAACTGATCATACGCATGGAATTTACCCCTTCCTATTGAAAATCAGCCAACCTGACCGGCTGCCTGCGGGCGCCCCACGTCCCGGGCCGGTCGTCGAAGCGGCCGGGCAGAACAGTCCCGCACTGGTCACATTGATTCTTATTTTTTAGTCGGTACGCGCCCAGTACATACCAGTCCCGCTCGATCACGCACGTCCCGCATCCGGGACAGTAGGTGCTGGAACCGACCTGGTCATGGACATTGCCCGTGTACACAAACTTCAGGCCCGCCTTCAAGGCGATTTCCCGGCACCGGTTCAGGACCTCCGCGGAAGTCGCCGGGACATCGAGCATTTTATAATCCGGATGAAACGCGGTCAGGTGCAGCGGAACGTCGTCCCCCAAACGATCGCGGACCCATTCGCACATAGCCCCGATCTCGGCGGGATCATCGTTTTTTCCCGGGATAAGGAGCGTTGTGATTTCCAGCCACACATCGGTTTCATGCCGTATATAGACCAAGGAGTCCAAAACAGGCTGCAACGACGACAACGTAACGTTGCGGTAAAACTCTTCACTGAAGGCCTTCAGGTCCACATTCGCGGCATCCATGTGCCGGAAAAACTCGGCGCGGGCCGCGGGATTGATGTAGCCGGCAGTAACCGCCACCGTCTTGATATCCAACCGCCGGCACTCCCGGGCGATGTCGATGGCATACTCCGCGAAGATCACCGGATCATTATAGGTAAAAGCGACGCTGCGGCAGCCAAGCTCCTTGGCGGCCGAGGCGATCGTCTGCGGTGAAGCCTGATCGGTCAGCCGGTCCCATTCACGCGATTTGCTGATATCCCAATTTTGACAGAACTTGCAGCCGAGATTGCAGCCCGCCGTCCCGAACGACAGGACGCTAGTCCCCGGATAAAAATGGTTCAGCGGTTTTTTCTCGATCGGATCAATGCAAAACCCACTGCTTCTTCCGTAAGTTGTTAGTATAAGTTTGTTTCCGACATTCCGGCGGACAAAGCAGAAGCCCCGCTGACCGTCGGCCAGGGTGCATTCCCGGGGGCACAGTTCACAGACTATGCGCTGTTCGTCCAGAGGACGCCAATAGCGGGCTGGGAAATCGGACATGGTGAGTGTATTTTAGCATGCAGCGCTGCCAACATGTTATTTTAATCGTTGACTTTACGGTCAAATCCGATAATATGTGGTTCTTAACCCTTGGAACAGCTTCCAAAGACATATGCCGAAGAAACCCTTCACCCCCAATTTCAGGACTTCTCCCGAAGACTATTGCAAGGAAGAAGTCAACAAGCTCAACCATGCCGGACTCGAAAAATCCGCGTTGTATGCTGACTTTCGCGATAGCTCCACAGCCGATATCGTCTGGGAATCCGAGCAGCTGGCCAAGTCCGCGGGGATCTATCTCGAATTTGACCGTACGATCAAAGGGGCAGAGAAGCACTGGTATTACATGATCCGTATGGCCAATCCCGGTGGCGGCGCCATCACCCGGGACCAGTGGCGGGTGATCGATGAATTGGCCGAACGTCACTGCCAGAATCCGTACGGACTGCCGACGCTGCGCCTGACCAACCGGCAGACGGTCCAATTTCACTGGATCAAGAAAGAAGGTGTCGTGGCTATCGTCAAGGGTCTGGCCGAGGCGGGATTTAATACACTCAATGGCTGCGGGGATAACACGCGCAATGTGATGGCCTGCCCCCTGTCCCGTTTTTCTCCGGCGTTCAACGCGTATGAATGGTCGCGAAAAACCGGCCTCTATTTCCAATTGCCGCTGGAACCGTTCCTGAAAATCTTTGCCATCGATCCGCAGCATGTGCGACGCCCGGAACAGTCGTTCACCTACGGCCCGAATTTACTGAACCGTAAGTTCAAGATCGCTTTTACCTGCCTGCATCATGCCGACGGGCGGCTGATCCCGGATAACTGCGTCGAAATGCGCACACACGACATGGGCGTGGCCCCCGTGGTGGAGAATAATGCGGTCACCGCCTATCAAATCTACGTCGGCGGCGGTCAGGGCGAGCGCAACGGCAAACCGTCCTCGGCGATGTTTAGTGAACCGTTGGCCATCGTCTCCGAAGAGCAGCTTTTAGCAACGATGGATGCCGTGGTCAAAGTCCATCAAACCTGGGGCGACCGGCAAAACCGTTTCTGGGCGCGCGTCAAATATGTGATCCGTAAGCAGGGCGTCGATTGGTACCGCGACCAGGTGTCGGCGGTGCTCGGCCGACCGCTCGAGAAACCGAATCCGGAACTGGATTACGGCGACCGCATGCTGCATCACGGCTGGTACGAGCAACCGTCCGACGGACGCTTCTCTTTCGGGGCCTATATCGAAAACGGTCGGCTGCGCGATGACAGCACAAACGGACGGCTCAAATCCATGGTCCGCGAGACCATGGAAAAATTTCCGGTGGAACTCTCCATCACTCCCAATCAGGACCTGATCTTCAGTCATATCCCGGCGGATCAAAAACAGGAATTTGAGGATCACCTGAAGGGATACGGATATGGTCAGCGTAACGGAAAACCTTACTCGGCACTGCGGCTGCGCTCGGGGGCCTGCGTCGGGCGCGACACCTGCCGGCTGACGTATACCGATTCAGAAAAATTCGAACCGGAACTGCTGGATGAGTTGGAAAAACGCGGCTGGGGAGACATGACCGAATCGATCGGCATCACCGGTTGCGAGCGCCAATGCTTCCGGCCCGCCACCAAATCGATCGGACTGGTGGGCTCCGGATTGAACCGCTATCAGTTCAAATTGTTCGGCGATGAGGCCGGACGCCACCAGGGACAACCGCTGATATCCGCGGACGGGGAAAACCTCTACCTTCGTTCCGTCGACCGCGAGCAAGTCGCCGTGGTTATCGAAGTTTTATTTACCTGGTTTACTGAGGAAAAGCAGGCCGGCGAAGACCTGGGCGCGTTTCACCGCCGCGTCGGAGCCGACGCCATCATATCCCGCCTCCAGAACGATCCCGCTACGGCGGAACTTATGGAAAAGCCGTTTACGACCGACTGCGTCATCGACTGAATTCCCTACCCTGCCTCTCCCGTTTCTTGCCTCCGACGTATATTGACACAGCGGCATTCTGATTTATACTACATAAAAAAGCAACCAGGTGGCCGACATCTCGCTTATGACAAAGAAGCCGTTCAACCCCAGTTTTAATACACCCCCCGAACTCTACTGCAAGGAAGAATCCAACAAACTCAGGCAATCCGGACTGACGAATTCATCGCTCTACGATGAGTTTCGCGACACGGCCACCGCCGATCTGGTGTGGGAATCCGATATGATCGCAAAGTCAGCCGGCATCCACCTGGAATTCGACCGTTCACTCAAACGAGCTCAAAAAGACTGGTTCTTCATGATTCGCATGACCAATCCCGGCGGCGGCCCCCTCAACAGGCAACAGTGGCAAACCATTGATGATCTCTCCGAACGGTTCTGTCAGGACCCGAACGGTCTGCCTTCGTTGCGAATCACAACCCGGCAAACGTTTCAATTCCATTGGATCCGCAAGGCCGACGTGGTGCCCCTGGTTCAATCCCTGGCCCTATCCGGTTTTTACACACTGAACGCCTGCGGGGATAATATCCCCAATGTCACCGCCTGTCCCTTATCCCGCTTCAGTCCCGTTTTTAACGCGGCCGATTGGGCGCGCCGGATCAACAGTTACTTCCGATTGCCGACGGAACCCTTTCTGCGCATCTTTGCGATCGACCCGGCTCTGGGGCCTTCTCCGTCGCCATCCTTTGCCTACGGACCCAATCTCCTGAACCGAAAATTCAAGATCGGCATAAGCTGCTTGTTGCACACTCCCTCCGGACTCGTAGCGGATAATTGCGTCGAGGTGCGCACGCATGATGTAGGGGTTGTCCCGTTCGTGGAAAATAATAAAATCGAGGGATTGCAGATATACATTGGCGGCGGGCAGGCGGAACGTAACGGGAAACCCGGCGCGGCAGTCTTCAGCCAACCCCTGACGGTGGTCCCGGAATCCCGACTCCTGGAAACACTGGACGCCGTGGTGCAGGTCCATCAAAAATGGGGTGACCGGCAAAACCGGCACTGGTCCCGTCTCAAATACGTCGTCCTCAACAAGGGCGTTGCCTGGTATCGCGAACAGGTCTCGTCACTGCTGGGAGCCCCCGTCTGCGAACCGGTCCCGGACCTGGATTGCGGCGACCGCCACCTCCATCACGGCTGGCAAGGGCAAGCCGACACCGACAAATTTTCTTTCGGCGCGTTTATCGAAAACGGAAGGCTTTGCGACGACAGCCCCAACGGCCGGCTGAAGGCCATGGTCCGCACAACCATGGACCGCTTCGATGTGGAACTCGCGACGACTCCCAACCAGGACCTCATATTCTGCAACATCCCTGCGCAACAGCGGGATGAATTTGAAGACTGTCTGCAAAGTTTCGGATACGGAAAACGCAACGGGACTGCGTATTCGCTGCTGCGCAGGAAATCGGGGGCCTGCGTCGGGCTGAACACCTGCCGCATCGCTTATACCGACGCGGAGCGCTTTGAACCGGAATTGCTCGATGAACTGGAACGGCGCGGTTGGGGAGAACTTTCCGAATCGATCGGGATCACGGGATGCGAAGCGCAGTGTTTTCGGCCGGCAACGAAGTCGATCGGACTGGTGGGATTCGGTTGGAATCGCTATCAATTAAAGTTGTTCGGATCGGAGTCCGCCCGCCATCAGGGCCGGCCGCTGGTCTCCGATGATGGGCGGCATATGTATCTGCAGTCCATTGAACGTGAACGGGTGGCCGACGTGATCGACGCCCTGCTGCGTTGGTATCAATCGAACAAACGGCCCGCAGAAGACCTGGGCGCCTTCCACCGCCGGATGGGCAGCGATGCCATCATCGCGCATTTGAAAGTGGACCCCGCCACTTCCAGCCTGATGCGGCAAACCTACACGACCGAGTGTCTCATCGATTAGTCTTTGCGCAGGAAAAAGGCGCCGAGGAAATTCTTTAAGGGATAGGCGTCAATCAGAGTGCTGTTTCCGTGCAGACGCAAACCTGAAGGGTCGACGACATCGTGGAAAAACTTCTCGCGGTAACCGAAGCGCAGACCTTTGTCGAAGACCAGCACCTCCCGCTCGTTATCGTAGTCCGTGGAAAAAGCGGCAATCCCGCCCGGTTTCAAGACACGGCCCAGCTCCCGCATCAGATTTTGCCGGTCCGGTGAGGTCAAATGTTCAATGACGCAAACTGAAAAGATACGCTCAAAATGATTGTCGGGAAACGGCAGCGGTTGCCCCGCGTCGCGATCGATGGCCCGGCATTCCCAACCCATCTTCTGCCCCACGTAATTCATGTTGTAGACGATCCCGCAGTTCCCCCAGTCGTTGTCGATAGACGTCACTGAACAACCCTTGTCGGCCAGAAAAAAATTGAATGCCGTTGAGGCCCCGCCGATATCGAGAATGTTCTGCCCTTTTTGTACGTCAGCGTGCCGAAAACACCAGGCATTTTCCCAGGAATTCTTTTTCTCGGAGTACTCCGTGTACATCCGCGGAATGAACGAAGCGGCCGTCGACGTGTACCGCAGGTCTTTCGCATCGAGTTTCTTCTTTGTCGCCTCAATACCGGTGATAATTTCCTGAATCTCGGGCAGGGCGAGGTCTTCGTCCATCCACAGGGCGCTGCGGTTGATATGATCCGTGGGATTGGGGATTTCGCCTTCCACTTCCACGGTCCACTGCCCTTCACCCTCCGGGACAAAACCGACCGGTCCGATTTTCCGCGCCAGCCGCTCCATCTTCCGGGTCGCGGACTGCCGCTTCAATTTGCGGTATTTGAGATACAAGATGTAATAAAAGGGAATGTAGGGCGGGTACGTTTCCTGATGCGTTTTTTCCATAGTGTTGCTTGAATCTTTCTAAGATACGGCAGCCAGCATCTCATCGACGCTGACAAATTTTTCACGAATTTTACATGCCGCTTCGCCATTGGCGACTTCGGCGGCGTCAATTTTCTTCCAGTCCTCAAATCGGATATACCGGATATTGCGTGACGATAAATCCGCCTCCAGGGCCGCGGAGTCGGGCTGACTGCAGGGAACCAGCGAGCCGATATCGGCCAATAAATTTCCCACCGTCTCCTCGGCATCCGGCTTGTTGGTCCCGATCACCCCGGACGGCCCGCGCTTGATCCATCCCGCAGTGTACAACCCCGTCACCGTCCGGCCATCGTCCTGAATCCGGCCGCCTTCATTGGGAAATACACCCCACTGCTCATGAAAAGGCACCCCCTCGATCGGCACGCCGCGATACCCGACGCTGCGAAACAGGATGCCGCAGGGCATCACGGTTTTCTCCCCCGTCCCTTGCGCCTTCTGCTTACCGGGATCGCCGGTCAGCTCATTGCGTTCCAATTCCAGACGGGCAATCCGCTCTCCGCCGTCGGATAACAAGGCGGTCGGACTCTGAAAGAAATGTATATAAAACTTCTTGGCCGCGGAGCCGGGATCAAGGTCGCGGAAGCCGCTTAGTATTTCATAATTTTTCTTCTTCGGCGCGTTCTTGGGATCCTCCAACTCGGCCTGACTGGCCGGACTGAGGTTCAAATCATCCGGATTGGCAAATACCGGCACACAACTATCCAGTTCGCCGAACTCACGGATCTCCACCGGAGTGAACGCGGCTTGAGCGGGACCGCGCCGGCCGATCATATGCACTTCCTTAACGCGGCTCTCGGCAAGCGCCTCCAGCGCGTGCCGGGCGATATCCGTTTTGCTCAATTCGTCCACCGACTTGCATAAAATCCGCGAGACATCCATGGCCACGTTTCCCTGCCCGATAATCACCGCCACCTCCTGAGATAAATCAAACCGGCGGTCACGGTAATCAGGATGACCGTTGTACCAGGCCACAAACTCAGTGGCCGTGTAGCTTCCCGCCAAATCCTCGCCGTCAATTCCTAAACGCCGGTCGCTGGCGGCGCCGACCGTAAACAGAATCGCGTCGTAATACTTTCGCATATCCGCGACGGAGATATCCTCCCCGACGCCGACATTCCCGTAAAAGGAAACTTCGTCACGAGCGGCGGTCTTTTCGTAAACCTTGATAACATTCTTGATTTTTTGGTGGTCCGGAGCGACTCCGTAACGGACAAGTCCGTAAGGGGCCGGGAGACGGTCAAACATATCAACCTTGACGTGAGCATCCGATTTGCACAGCGCTTCGGCCGCATAAAACCCGCTGGGGCCGCTACCGACAACCGCCACTCGCAGGGGCCGTTGTTCCGTACCAAGATCCGAGGGCATAACCGTTCCTTTCCTATTTGGACAATCGGGCTGATGTTGTTCTATCGTATACTGGGCCTAAAACCTTGTCAACCTCCAAATCCCCCAAAAACCTCCTTGACTTATGTTAAAGCTTTGTTTATCCTGAGAACATACTAAGCAACCTCGCGGAGAAATTGGATGTTAATTGGAATTCCTAAAGAAGTACACCCTGGGGAAACCCGCTCCCCCGTTATTCCCGCCACCATTTCACGACTGACAAAACAAGAAATTCCCGTTCAGGTCGAATCGTCTATCGGTGAGCATATCTATTGTTCGGACGGCGATTACAAAGAGGCCGGCGCCAAGGTGGTAGACCGCGAAACGCTCCTCTCCACTTCGGACATCGTGTTGCGCCTGCGCAAACCGCCTTTGGAAGAAATCGCGAAGCTTAAGGCCGGCGCGATCCATATCAGCTTTCTTGATCCCTTTAATGAAACGGAGCTGATTGATGAATTTGTGGCCCGCAAGATCAGCGCGATCAGCATGGAAATGATACCGCGTTCGACCTTTGCCCAAAAAATGGACGCGCTCAGCTCGCAGGCCAATCTGGCAGGCTATGTCACCGTCATTCTGGCCGCCGAACGCCTCAACAAAATCCTGCCGATGATGAATACTCCCGCCGGGACCATCTCCCCCGGGCATGTGTTCGTTATCGGCGCCGGGGTCGCGGGACTGCAGGCGATCGCCACCGCCAAACGCCTCGGCGCCCGCGTCGAGGCCTTTGACACCCGCCCCGTCGTCGAGGAGCAAGTGCAATCATTGGGGGCTAAATTCGTTAAGATCGATTTAGGCGACACCGGCCAGACTAAAGACGGATACGCGAAGGCCCTCACGGACGAACAACTCAAACTGCAGCGCGAAGGCATGGCCAAGGTCTGCGCCAAGTCCGACATCGTTATTACCACGGCCCAATTATTCGGCCGCAAGGCCCCCATTATCGTAACCAAGGACATGGTAGCCCAGATGAAACCCGGCAGCATCATTGTCGACATGGCGGTGGAATCCGGCGGCAATGTCGAGGGCTCCCGTCCCAATGAGGAAGTTGACGTCAACGGAGTCACGATTATTGGTCTGGGAAACCTTCCCGGCCGTGTTGCGGTGCATGCCAGCCAAATGTACTCGTCCAATCTGTTCAATTTTCTCGATACCTTTACCGACAAAGAATCCCGGGAATTCAAGTTGGACCTGGAGCACGAAATTATCAAGGGCTGTTTGATCACCCACAACGGTGAGCTGGTGAATGAAATGATCAAAAACTTCCGGAATAAAGGCTAAGTTATGGATCCTCAAATTCTGGTCTACCTGTTTTTCGTACTGACACTCTCGATCTTTCTCGGGTTTGAGTTGATCTCCAAGGTCCCGGCGACTTTGCATACTCCGCTGATGTCCGGCGCCAACGCCATTTCAGGGATCACTATCGTCGGCGCCATCTTGTCGGCGGGAGGCGAAGGCAACACCGGCAGTTATTGGCTGGGCGCGGCCGCAGTCTTCTTTGCCACCATCAACGTGATCGGCGGGTACTACGTGACGGATCGGATGCTGGGCATGTTCAAGAAGAAATCGTCCACGCAACCGGGAGGTGACTCGGCATGAGTGACGTCCTGATCAACTTCGCCTACATATTCTCCGCGGTCTTGTTTGTCTTCGGCCTTAAGATGCTCGGCTCACCGGCCACGGCCCGCAAAGGCAACATCCTTTCGGCGGTCGGCATGGGATTAGCCATCGCGGCAGTTCTGCTCACCAAAGGTCTGAGTTTCCATTACATCCTGATCGCAGCGGCGGCCGGCGGGGCCATCGGCTTTTTTGCAGCCAAGCTCGTGGCGATGACAGCCATGCCGGAAATGGTCGCCCTGTTCAACGGCTCCGGTGGCATCGCCTCTTTGCTGGTGGGTTGGTCGGTCTATCACTATCAGCCGCACGGCGACATGCTCACCTCGATCACGACGATCCTCTCCGTTCTCATCGGCGGGGTGACGTTTACCGGAAGCATCGTCGCATGGGGCAAACTCGCGGAAAAAATCTCCAGCAAACCGTTCCTCTATCCGGGACAACAGATCGTCAATTCCGTACTAATGCTCGGCGTACTTATAGGCGGCGCCGTGTTCTGTATGGATCCGGCCAACAATTATCCGATTTTTGTAGTCATTGTCCTGGCGTCACTGATCTTGGGTGTGATGGTGGTAATCCCGATCGGCGGCGGGGATATGCCGGTCGTTATTTCCTTGCTGAACAGCTATTCGGGACTGGCGGCCTGTGCCGCCGGTTTTGTCATTCAAAACAATATCCTGATCGTGGCGGGATCCATGGTCGGAGCGGCCGGCATCATCCTCACGAATATCATGTGCAAGGCGATGAACCGTTCGCTGAACAACGTCCTCTTTTCCGGCTTCGGTTCCGGCACACAAAAGCAATCCAGCGGACCTCAGGGAGAGGCCAAACCGATCAGCGTCCAGGATGCCTATTACATCCTCGAGGCAGCCGGCTCAGTGGTTTTTGTTCCGGGATACGGGATGGCAGTGGCCCAGGCGCAGCACGTGGTCCGGGAACTCGGGGAAATCCTTGAGGAAAACGGCGCCGAGGTCAGCTACGCGATTCATCCGGTCGCGGGGCGCATGCCCGGACACATGAACGTCTTGCTGGCCGAGGCCAACGTCTCTTATGACAAACTCATTGAAATGGACGTAATCAACCCCAACATGGAAAATATCGATGTCGCAGTGGTGATTGGGGCCAACGACGTGGTCAATCCGGCGGCCCGTCATGACGAAGGATCTCCCATTTACGGCATGCCGATTATTGACGTGGACAAGGCCAAGACCGTCTTCGTCCTGAAGCGCTCCATGAACCCCGGGTTTGCCGGCATCCAGAACGAACTCTTCTTCGCTGAAAATACGCGTATGGTCTTCGGCGACGCGAAAGAAACACTCTCCGGGCTTATCGCGGAATTCAAGGACTGATCCCTCATCGGTCCTGCGATTAAGGCTTAAAAATCTAAATGCGTTTTTTGGTGGTTTTACGGGTCGGCGCCGCGGTGCGCCGCTGGCGTTTGGCAGGCTTGATAAATTTCACCGCGACGAGATACAACGCTCCCGGCTTGCGGGGCTCGCAGCGGACGACCTTGGCCGGTCCGTGGAAGATATCGAGGACACCTGACATCACCACATGGATGTCCAACACATCTCCGGCAGCATAGTTCTGATCACTGTAAAAAGAAATACCACCGATGCTCATATCTTCGGTGGTAGACAGGTAGGTGGATTTGTCGGCGGCCTTGCGGCGGGTTTGCTTGAGCTTGAATTCCACGCTCAGCACGCGCTTGGCGCGTACGTACTGTCGCCGTTCTATTCCTGTTTTTGCTTTTTTGACCATGGCTTTTATCCGGTTAAGGTCTTATTAGAATAAAACCTCGGACCCGCCCCGTCAAGGTCGATCTCATCAAAAATACGAACCCGGCAGCTGATACTCCAGCTTAAGCGGCCCCGGAGGCAGGCGGTCCGAAGCGTCCACTTCGTAGAGGATATTCTGGATCATGCACAGCCCCTGCTCTCCCTCATAACAATAGTAGACCCCGATCTTGGCATAAAAAGTCGGCGCGCTCAGTTTGCGGTTGACCACATAATCCGCCTGATTGGCCTCGATCTCATGCTGCCATAACAACCGGCCGTCGCTGCCGTACAACGCGATGCTGGGATGAGCCTCGGCCAGCAATTTATGCTGTTCGGGAAAAATCAGGTTAAGCTGCAGCCTGGAGATATGCGACGGATAAGTGGCGGCCAGATGCAAACGCTCACCGATAAAGTTTGCCAAATCGAGCTGCTGCGCCTCCATTCCGCCGGAAACCATTGTCGGGGACAGCATCCGTCCCTTACCGGCACACCCCCCGCTCAGCAGTGTCAGCACGACCAGATTTAATGTCACGATTCCCGGGTATCGCATCCTATCCTTTCGGCCCGATCATTTCCTCAGGCCGAACGATTTCGTCAAACTTAGCGGGTTCCAGCAGGCCCAGGGCCTTGGCCGCTTCCTTAAGTGTCAGATGTTCATTGTAAGCCTTTTTGGCAACCTTGGCGGCATTGTCATAACCGATATGCGGATTTAACGCCGTCACAAGCATCAGGGAATTGGTCAAGTTCTTCTGAATGTTCTCTTTATTAGGTTGTATTCCGACAACGCATTTGTCTGTGAAGGCCTGGCAGGAGTCACCCAACAAGCGGATCGACTGCAGTAAATTGTAAATCATGACCGGTTTGTAAACGTTCAGTTCGAAATTACCGCACGCCCCCGCCATATTAATGGCGGCGTCGTTGCCGATCACCTGCACACAGACCATGGTCAGGGCCTCGCATTGGGTCGGGTTGACCTTACCCGGCATGATCGAACTACCCGGTTCATTGGCGGGCAGGATGATCTCACCGATACCGCAGCGTGGTCCCGATCCGAGCCAACGGATGTCATTGGCAATCTTGTGCAGCGAGGCGGCGATCGTCTTGAGCACGCCGCTCATCTCCACGATCGCGTCATGCGCGGCCAGGACTTCAAACTTGTTTTCGGCCGTGATGAAGGGATGTCCGGTGAGTTTGGTAATATTCCGGGCCACGTGAACGGCAAATTCCGGATGGGTATTGAGCCCGGTCCCGACGGCCGTCCCGCCCAAGGCCAGTTCATACAGCCGCGGCAACGCCCCTTTGATCCGCACCAAACCTTGTTCCAGCTGACGGGCATAGCCGGAAAATTCCTGCCCCAAGGTCAACGGCGTGGCATCCATCAAGTGAGTACGTCCGATCTTGATGATACCGGCAAAAGCATCGGCCTTGGCGCTGATCGCGGCCTGCAGTTCAGTCAGACTGGGCAGCAGGTGCTCGTGGATCTGGCGTACGGCCGCCACGTGCATGGCCGTGGGAAAGACATCATTAGACGACTGCGCCTTATTACAATCGTCGTTGGGGTGAATCGGGTCCTTGCTCCCCAGTTCGCCGCCCGCGATTTCGATCGCGCGATTGGCGATCACCTCGTTGGCGTTCATGTTGGACTGCGTCCCGCTCCCGGTCTGCCAAACCGACAGCGGAAAGTGATCGTCCAGCTTCCCCGCGATGACCTCATCGGCGGCCTCGGTAATTAATTCGACCTTGGCCTTGTCGAGAATGCCCAATTCGCCGTTGGTTATGGCCGCGGCTTTCTTGATGGTTCCCAAGGCCCAAATAATCTCACGGGGGAAAGTTTCTTCGCCTATCGGAAAATTTATTAACGAACGGGCGGTTTGCGCCCCATAGTAGCGGTCGGACGGGACTTGCACTTCTCCGAGGCTGTCTGTTTCAATGCGGTGACTCATGGCAAATCTCCTTACGGTTTGGGACTTCCCTGGTTTTGGAAGGCCTTAAAGATATCGATCGGAATCGGGAACAGCGTGGTGGTGTTTTGATCGCCGCCGATCTCGACAAGTGTTTGCAGATAACGTAACTGCAGCGCCATCGGCTGTTTCTGCATCATTTCGGCGGCCTGGCAAACCTTCTCGGCCGCCTCAAATTCACCTTCAGCAGCAATGACTTTCGCGCGTCGTTCCCGTTCAGCCTCTGCCTGGCGGGCCATGGCGCGGCGCAGATCTTCGGAAATATCGACGTGCTTGACTTCCACATTGGAAACCTTAATTCCCCACGGGTCGGTACTTTTGTCGAGAATGGTCTGAAGCTTTTCGTTAATGATCTCCCGGTTCGTCAGCAGATCGTCGAAGTCCATCTCCCCTAAAACACTGCGCAGCGTCGTTTGCGCCATCTGGGAGGTGGCGTATTGATAGTTTTGAATCTCGACGATCGCCTTGATCGGATCGATCACCCGAAAATAGCATACCGCGTTCACCTTGGCCGACACATTGTCTTTGGTAATGATATCCTGCGGCGGGACATCTAGGGTGATGACGCGTGTGCTGACGATAATCGCCTTTTCAAACGGCCAGGCGATAAAGATGACTCCGGGACCGCGCGGCGCCTTCTGCACACGACCCAGGGTGAGAACCACAGCGCGTTCGTATTCATTGATGATCTTGATCCACATGAACAATAAAAATACGACAAATGCGAGGAAACCGATGAATCCCATGTCATCTCCTTTTTAAACGATTTTACGAACTTTGAGCGTCATGCCTTCCTGCACAGAATCCACAATAACCTTCTCGCCGACGGCGATATCCTGATCCGCGACCGCGTTCCATAATTCTCCGGAGACGAACACCCGGCCGCCTTCCGCCTGGGCGCGTATTTCCTTCTTGACCTCACCCTTCTGTCCGATCAGCCGGTCATAACCTCCCATCGGAGGATTGCGGCGTCCACGTAGCAAGTACGTCAGCAAAAGAACGGATGTCCCCGCCGTCGCCAAAGCGAGCGATACGATGAGCTTCTTGTCGACACGCATAACCGGGTCGGCCGAATCGAACAACAGGACAGACCCCAGGACCAGACACACTGCGCCCCCCAGCGTCAAGAGACCGAAGGTGGGCGTGTACGCCTCGGCGATAAAAAGCACCAACCCAAGGATAATCAGGGCCACGCCCGCGTAGTTGGTCGGCAAGGTCTGCAGGCCGTAAAAAGCAAGGATCAAAAATATGGCCCCCAAAATACCCGGCACGCCGATGCCCGGATGCGTGATTTCGAATAACAGCCCATAAAAGCCGAGGATCATAAGAAAATACGCAATATTCGGATTTGCCAGAATATTCAGAAAGCTTTGCCGGGCGTCCATAGGGATGTCCACAATCCGGATCTCCGCGGTGCGGAGCACGACGTCCCGGCCGTCGACGCGGACCGTATGGCCATCGATTTGGCGCAGAAGGTCGCTCACGTCATTCGCAACGTACTCGACCACCTTCTTTTCCAGCGCCTCGTCGTTGGTAATCGAATCGCTCTTGGCCACACTGTCGATAGCCCATTCGACATTGCGGCCCCGCTCCTTGGCGATAGCCCTAATAAACGCGACCGTATCGTTGAGCAGCTTGCTGCTCATCGGATCAGCGTCCGCGGTCAGCGCATCATGCCGCTGCTCGTTGGCGCCGTTCGCGTCGTCGGCATCCGTGGTGGCCTTATCGGCATCGGCTGCGGATGGGTCTTCTGAAACATTTTCATTGCCTGTTCCGGCAGGTTGCGCATCGGCATCTTCCGCGGCGGCCTGCTTGTCACCGCCCTTGGAGTCCGCGCCCTCTTTTATCGTCGAACCGTCCGGATGACGGTCGCGCTCCGCCTCGCGCTGGCCATCGCGGATTTCCTCCAGCATTTCTTTCAACTCACCCCAATCCGTCCCGCGCTTGGCAGGGCCGTCTCCTCCGCCTATCTGGACCGGATGTGCCGCACCGATGTTAGTGGACGGCGCCATAGCAGCCACGTGACTGGCATAGGTGATGAAGACCCCGGCCGAACCGGCCCGGGAACCGGACGGCCCGATGTAGACCGCGATGGGGACCCGCGCGGTCAGCATACGCTTCACGATCATGCGCGTGGAACTGAGCAAACCGCCCGGTGTATCCAGTTTGATAATCAGGATCTGAGCACCGTCCTCCTCGGCCTTGCCGATCGAATGGGTAATGTATTCGGCCGTGACCGGATTGATGGTATCGTCGTCGAGCGTTATCACATAGGCGTCGCCGCCGACGCGTGATGATGCCTGCGGAACTCCGAGCATCGACAAACCGCCCAAGATGAGCAGCGAATAGACTAGGGCGCCCCGGAACAGCTTTTGTTGACGTTTCTTTCCCATTGTCATGTATTCTGCAGGAAACGGGTTAACAGGCGGACTCCGGCGCCCGTGGCACCGTGTCCGAAATAAAACCGCTTGCCGTTGTCGACAAATGCCGTCCCGGCAATATCGAGATGGGCCCAACGGGTGTTGTTGGCGAACTGGCGCAGGAATTCGGCGGCCGTAATGGTTCCGCCGGCCCCCTTGGGAACTCCAAGATTTCGGATGTCGGCAATCATGGACTTCACACTTTCGCTCAACTCCGGATACATCGGCAGCCGCCATACGCGGTCGTCGGTTTCCTTACCGTAGCGCAGCAATTGGTTGGCCATGGTTTCGTCGGTCGTCACCAGGCCGGTATAGTTAAAACCGAGCGCCACGATGCATGCTCCGGTCAATGTCGCGACGTCGACCAACCGCTCCGGAGCATAGTTTTTGATCACGTAGGATATCGCGTCGGCCAGGACCAGCCGGCCCTCCGCGTCGGTATTAGCGACCTCGACGGTCTTTCCCGAATAGCTGGTCAGAACATCCCCCGGCTTATAAGCGGACGATCCCGTAACATTTTCGGCCAGACCGCAAACGAAGAGAATGTTCTTCTTCAGATCGATCTCAATGGCGCTCTTCAACGTCCCGATGACCGCGGCCGCCCCGCCCATATCAAGCTTCATGGTCTCGATATGTCCGGTCGGCTTCAGGTTCAGCCCGCCGGTGTCGAAGGTCATCCCTTTTCCCACGATGGCGGTATAGCCCTTCTTCTTTGTTCCGCCGGCGTATTTGACGATCACGAGTTTGGGCTCCTGGCGGCTGCCCTGATTAACCGCCAAATGCAAATTGAGCCCGTGCGCCTTGAGTTCCTTTTTCCCCAGCACTTCAAGGGTGATATGCTTGTGCCCTTTGATCAACTTCTTGACCACCTTTTCCAGATACGTGGATGTGACCAGATCGGCGTTGTCATTCACCAAATCCCGGGCCAGATTGGTGCCGGCGCAAATGCCCTGCACCTGTTCATGGGATTTCTTGCGAGCAGCGATCACATAATAGTGTTTCTGGTCATAGCGGACGCCGATATTTCCGTTGGTTTTGTACTTCTGCCACTGATAGGTCCCGATCATAATCGCTTCAATCAAGGCGTTGACAAATTCGTCCTTGATGTCATTGGGCACCACCTCAATGTTTTCCTTATTACAGAGATAGCGGGATTGCAACGCGGCCTTGACTATAATACGGTACGCGGTCAGTGAGGTGTCAGTACGCCCCCCTATCCCCGCCAATAATATCAATCCGCTCGATGTGGCCACCGGAAATAACTCGTTCGCATCACCGTTGAACTGTCCCGATTCATAGACAGCCGTGATTTGTTCTTTAATTTTGGGATCGATCTCGGCGGGAAGTTTCTTTTGGCGGACTTGGATTTTTTCCAAGATCAGGACGGTGGCATCCTGGTCAAACTGTGCGGTCTTGCGGAAGTTAATCACAAGGAACCCCTTTCTGAGGACAATTCTTGAATGGGCGGTTTATAGGTGGCCAGAATTACCGTTTTTCGATCGGAACGTAATCGCGGACATTAGGTCCGGTATAGATTTGACGCGGCCGGCCGATACGCGACCGGGGGTCGGTCTTCATTTCCTTCCAGTGCGCGATCCATCCGGGCATGCGTCCGATAGCGAACAGCACCGGAAACATCTTGGTCGGAATGCCGATGGCCTTATAGATCAGGCCGCTGTAGAAATCAACGTTGGGGTAAAGTTTTCGTTCGGCGAAGTAATCATCTTTCAGGACTGCCGCTTCCAACTTCACGGCCAAATCCAAAAGCGGGTCCTGCATTCCGAGCGTCGCGAAGAGTTGATGACAGCGCTCCTTGATAATGGTCGCGCGCGGATCAAAGTTCTTGTAGACGCGGTGGCCGAATCCCATAAGCCGGTAATTATCTTTGGGATCTTTGGCCTTGTTGATAAATTTTTGGATATCTCCGCCTGCATCGTGTATTTCCTCAAGCATCTCGACCACTTTCTGGTTGGCCCCGCCGTGCAGTGGTCCCCATAGAGCACAAACACCTCCGGAGACCGAGGCAAATAAATTAGCCCAGGAACTGCCGATGAGGCGGACCGTGGACGTGCTGCAATTCTGCTCATGGTCCGCGTGGAGAATAAGCAGTGCCTGCAGCGCGGAAACCACCGCGTCGTTCATCGGATAATCCTTGTCCTTGGTGGAAAACATCATGTGCAGAAAATTGGGAATGTAACGCAGGTCGGCACGCGGAGGGACAAAATCCGCGCCGATGGACTTTTTGTACATATACGCGGAAATCGTCCGAACTTTCGAAAGCAGTTCCGCGGCGATAGTATCGATTTCCTCATCGCTCGGTTCCGGCTTCAGCAGTTCCGGATAGTATCCGGACAACGAGCACACTGTCGCGGACAATAACCCCATGGGATGACCGTCTTTCGGATATCCCTTAAAGAAATTGAGCATGCCGTCATGCAACGCCGCGTGGTCCGTAAATGATTTGGCAAACCTGTCCAATTCGACTTGCTTCGGCAGGCGCCCGTTAATCAGGAGGTAAGCCGTTTCGACAAAAGTCGAATTGCGGGCGATTTGTTCGATCGGAATACCGCGATAGCGGAGGATGCCTTTTTCACCATCGAGGAAAGTTATGGCACTCTGGCAAGCTCCGGTATTGCCGAAACCGTAGTCCAGCATGATGCAACCGGAATCCTTGCGAAAAGTAATTATATCGATCGCCTTCTCATTCTCCGTTCCGGTCAATACCGGCAGCTCGTATGTTTGGCCGTTAATCGTAATTTGCGCCTTTTCCTCCATTAAATCCTCCATCCACCTGAATACGTTTTTGTGAGAGTAATGCGTCTGAAAGTTGCCCTATTATATTATGGAACATTTTCGATTTCAAGTTTTAGACGGGCGTCACGGCGGCTAACGCCGCGGCAAAACGTCGTCCAGAGACATTCCGCTGTCCGCCTGCTTGATCTGCGGATGATTCTTGAGCTCGAGCAGCATGCCCTCGGCCCGGTTCCATGTCTCCAACAGCTGGCGTTCCAGATCGGTGACCCGCTGTTTCAATACGCTGATCTCCAACAGCAACGGTTTTTTGGCTGCCTGCAATTCCTCATCGGAATAACCCCCGAAGTTGTTGCGTTTGGCGTATTCCAATTCACCCACGGACTTGATCTGCTTGTTGAGCTCATCGCTCAGCCGCGTCACATCCGCGCGCAGCAGATCACGGTCGGCCTGGATGTCCTCCAAAGCGACGTCCTTTTGCGCGATCAGCTGACGGGCCTTCGAGAGCGCGGAACGCAGAGAATTGACCTGCTCCTGCAAGACTCCGAGTTCTTCGTCGGATATGCGGCTGAGTTTTTCCGTCTTAAGGCTCTTAACCGTATTTGACAAATCTTCCGTGTCTTTGATGTATTGCCGCAGGCGTTTGCGCAGGTCCTGATTCTCCGAAACGAGCCCGGATATCTCGATGGTCTTGGCATCGACATCTTTCTTGAAACCCATTATCAAGCCGTGCGCTTCGGCCAATTCGCGCGCCATCTCCTCGGCATTGGTAATCCCCTTTACGGACTCGGTGAGTTCCAGGACCTTTTGCTGATAATCGGCATTCTCCTGCAACAAAATCTCGAGCCGTTCCTCCAGTTCGCGGTTTTGTTCGCGAATCTTACGCACGGCCAGCCCGTCCTCATCGACCTGGCTGATCCGTCCGTTTAATTCCGTGACGGTCTTCTGCAGCATCTCGTTCTTCTTCTGCAGCGCGATCAAAGTGTCTTCAATCTGACTCTTCCCCTCCGTCAGCTTGGTATTCTTATTGGTTTGATATTCAAGATCGATTTTCAAGGATGATATTTCCTCACGTAATTTTTGTGTCCGATCAGCAAACTCCTTGTCGGCATCCGTCCGCTGCAGCTGCAGCTGCTTGTTGGCGCTCGTCAGCTCCTTATTCATCGCTTCGATTCTTGCCTCCAACGGCGCCCGTTCGGCCTGAAGTGTCCGCTCCAGATCCTTGTTGCCGCTGGCCAGCTGCTGCCGCAGGTCTTTCAAATCAGTCTCCTGCTTATCGACGAGCTTCTGATAAACGGCAATCTTGTCATCTTTGTCCCGTAATTGTCCGGTCAACAGTTCCTGCTTTTCCCGCTCAGCCGCGAGTTGAGCCCGTTGTTTTTCGAGCGCATTCTCTTTAGCTTTCAGCTCTTCCCGGACGGGACGGGTTGTCTCGGCAATCCGGGCCTCCACATCGCTCAGCAAGGCTTCTTTATTTTCGAGGTCCCGCTTCCATTGGGTCTGATTCTTTTCGTACTCAGCCTCCTGCTTGCGCAATTGTTGCTGCAAGCCGGAGAGTTGAGTCTCGAGCGCCTCCGCTTTTTTCTCCCACTCCTTGCGTCGATCCGCCTGCTTTTGCCGCTCCTCTTCTACGGCGGCATCCCGCAACTTGGCCGCCTTATCGAGCGAACTTTTCAAATCCTTGTGCGTCCTGACCCATTCCGTCCGTTCCTGTTCCAGTTCCGCGACCGCGGCAGCGGTCTGCTTCAGCTCTAACTCCTGTTTGCGCAGCTTGTCCTGCAGGTCGGCAATGGTCGACCGGCTCTGCTGCAGGTCATCGCCGTTTTTCTTCTCAATTTCCTTCAGCCGGCGGGCATCCGCCTCGGCGGCAGCGGCCAGTTGCCGGACTTGCTCCCGCAAGTCGTCACGTTCCGACGTGGATTTCTTTTCCTGCTGCGCATGGTCATCCCGAAGCCGCTTAACCTGTTCCTCCGCTGCCGCGAGCTGCGCCTGCTGTTCTTTTTCCAGACGGGAGATCCTATCGAGCAACGGCTTTTCCGTCTTTTCCACCAGACGTTTACGGTTCTTCCGCAGGTCCGCCGCCTCCTCAGTCAACTTGACCTGCTCGGCTGCCAAGGCATCCCGTTCTTTTTGCAGCTTGTCAAAACGCTCCTGCAAGGCGGCACGCTCCGCCATCGCCTTAGTCAACATCTCGTTGCTGCGCAGCAACTGCCGGTCACGCGAGTCGATCTCTTTCTTGGCCGACTTATCCTGATCGCCGGCCGCTTGCCGCAATTCGTTTAACTCCCGTTGAAGCTCCCGGATGCGTTCATTGAGGCCCTCAATGCGCTGTGCGTAATCCGACTCCAAAGCGGAGCGGTCTTTCCGGCCGTCGGCCTTGAGACGCTCGATCTCCGCGCGCAACCGGTCCTGCCGGTCGTCCGTCGGGACTTGAGATTCTAAATCAAAAATCCGGCGGCGCAAATTCCGTATCTCCAGCTCCTTTTCCGCCAACACATCCGCGTTGCGCTGCGCTCCGGCCGGAGACACCAGTGACAGTCCGCAACCGGCGATCAATGCCATCGCCACGGAAATTCGGCGGACCAACTTTGACCTGTCAGTTTTCCTGGGCATCATTGTATTTTTGATGAATTTCGAGAATCTCGGGTAAAATGTCGACGAAGGTATCCGTCAGGGCCGGATCAAAATGCTTGCCGCGGCCCTTGCGGATTTCGTCCAGCGTCTGGTCAAGTCCCCAAGCCCCTTTGTAAGGCCGGGCCGTAACCAGGGCATCAAAGACATCGCAAAGTCCGCAGATGCGCCCCACTAACGGAATCTCTTCTCCTTTCAAACCCCGCGGATATCCGCTGCCGTCCCACTTTTCGTGATGGGTCAACGCGATGGTGCGGGCGACCTCCATAAACTCGGACTGGCTGCCTGAAAGCAGCTCGGCGCCGATTGTCGTGTGGGACTTCATCATCGTCCACTCATCATCAGTGAGCGCTCCGGGTTTCTGCAATATGCTGTCGGGAATGCCGATCTTGCCGATGTCGTGCAGCGGGGCCGCGCGCAGGATCTGATCACATTCGAGTTCAGGGACCCCGACGGCATGGGCGAGACAGGCGGAAAACCGGCTCATGCGGATGATATGAAAGCCGGTTTCGGAATCGCGGTACTCGATCGCCCGGGCCAGGCGGGTAATGACGTCGAGCTGGGCATCGGACAGCTGACGGGTCCGTTCAGCCACCTGGTCTTCCAGCATCTTGTTGTGCCGATGGACTTGCAGATGCAGCAGATGCGCTTCGATAACGTTACGAAACCGGATCATGACCTCCACCCGGTCGTAGGGTTTGTTCAGAAAATCTTTGGCCCCGGACTCAAGGGCTTGATAGTGTACCTGCTGATCAGCATCATGGGACAGTACGACGATCGGCAGAAAGCGGTCCGGATAGGCGGCCGCCAGCTTTGCCATGATGTCGAACCCGGTCAACTCAGGCATCCAAAGGTCCAAAATCAGCAGGTCGGGTTGAATCTCCTCAAATAGCGCAAGCGCTTCTGTGGAATTGGTCGTGGTCCGGACATTCTTAAATCCGGCCTTGCGGATGATCTCATCGAGCAGTTTGACGCCGACCCGGTCGTCATCAACAATGAGAATACGCGCGTTGAGGATTTGGTCTTCCGAGATCATAGCTACAACTTAAAGGATTGGACCTGTTCATAAAATTCATGATCGGTGGAGTCACAGCGGACCGGTGTTACGGTCACGTGCTTGTTGTTGAGCGCGTAGGTGTCGATATCATTGTCGCGGCTGCGATAGGCCATTTTGCCGGTCAGCCAGAAATACTCTTTCAGGTTCGGGTCCTTGCATTTCTTAAATGTTCCGTGAATTGGTTCCAGGCACTGGCGGGTAAAGCGCATGCCCTTAATTTCGTCCTGGGGAGCGCAGGGAACATTCAGATTCAGAAAAGTTCCCTCCGGCAGCGGGTTTTTCCCGATGAATTTAAGCAGCTTGACGATACATTTGGCCGCGTATTCGAACTCGGCCTTTTCAAAGGAGTCCAGCGATGCTGCGACCGAAGGAATCCCCATCAACGCCCCCTCCCGCGCCCCGGCCACGGTCCCCGAATAGTGGACGCTGCACCCCTCGTTCGGTCCCTGATTAATCCCCGAGACCACAAAATCGGGCTTTCTTTTTAGGATAACGTCGACGGCAAATTTCACGCAATCAGCGGGCGTTCCGCTGACACCGTAACCGAAGAATTTCTTCTTCCGCTGGACCTTTTTGCACCGGACCGGATGGGCGAGCGTAATGCCGTGGCCCACTGAGGATTTTTCGGAATCGGGCGCGACAACCGTCACATCCCCGATTTTTATCAGTTCACGATAGGCGGCATAAATTCCGGGCGCATAGATGCCGTCATCATTGGTCAGCAAAATGTTCATATATGTGATGCTTCTTGGTAAGTCGCTTTGAGGTAAGAATTAACTGTACTAAATTAGCACAAATCCTATTGCTGGGCAAATACTTGTCGCAGGCCGTCACGCGCGGGTGCGGGTGGGAAATAGTCAGCGGGATGAAAATGACAGCTGTGGAGTCACGACTTCTTTGAGTCGTGCGATTCCTGATCGATCACCGGACAAATATTGCGAAACTCGGCGTCCAAACGGTGGATGGGGACGAGATGAATTTGCTTGCAGCGATTGCATTTGAATTCAAGTCCGCGGGGCGTCATCTTGAACAGCAATTTGCCGCAGTCGCAGCGTTCTTCCTGGCTGTTGGGATCGTCTATGTACGTCATTTTTTAACTTATTTTTGATCGGCAAATATTAACACCCAGTTTAGGGTGTGTCAACGGAGAATATTCTCCTGACTTAAAGGCCGCTTAGATGGAATACTCAGGGGCCGGCAACAATACCTTCTGCAAATGGTCCGCGATGGTCTGCGCGGCATCATCGGTAGCGGCCGACTCAGGCAGGGTTATGTCAACCTGTTCGTCATCGAATTGGTTTTCACCTACATGGACCACGATGGTCTGATGCGGCTGCGTCAAATCACGCAGCATCCGCAATTCATAAGAATCGACATCGGATATACTGGCGATAAGGATCAATCCGGCATCCGCCATGACGTGCGCGATCTCCCCCAGCTGCTGGATATGCTGCACCCGGTTAAGGGTCTTATCGGAGGTGCCGAATTCGGTCGCCAGCAGGTCATTGGAAATACCCATGAAATACGTCAGTTTCTTGGCTTCAAACAGCTTCTTTTCCAGGGACTTGGCCAGGGCGATTTTACCGGTATTCTTCGCGCCGGTAATCATGACAAAGGCAGCATTGTGCGAGTAGGCCTTGGAGCGCAGACTGCTGGAAATCTCGCTGCGCTGCCAGTTGTGGTCGCGGGCCTTGATCTTTGTTTTAAGAGCACTGGTCTGATCGAAAACCGGCGCGAGGATAATCCCGCCGCCGGTGATCTCGTAATTATCGACGATCACAAAACGGCCGGTTTCAGAAACGGTGGTGACTTCATCAAAGGCCACCGGCTTAAGGGTCTCCAGAACGCACTCGGCCACGTCATGCCGGTCGACCTGCGGCTTATTTCCGATTGACGACAATTCGGAGGCGTCCAGCACACTCACCAGTTCCGACAATACTACAGGGACCTGCTGAGAGGAAAGTTTGAGCTTGTAGTTCTTTCCTTTCACGAAGGGCTGTTTGCCCATCCAGAAAAGATTGGCCCGGAATTTCGTGCTGACATGCGGCTTCTTTTGATTCGCCAGACACAGGATCTCGCCCGGCTTTACGTATATTTGAGTTTCGAGGGTCACTCCGGTGCTCTGTCCGGCAAACGCCGATTGCTGCGCGGGCAGATTGAAACCCTCCACCGTCGTTACTTTGGAGTGTTTGTTGGATGGCAGGAAAACCACGTCGTCGCCCACGGCCAACTCACCGGTTTCGATCCGGCCGGAGAAAATGCGCCGGTCGTCGCCCTGCTGGGTAAATTTGTAAATATCCTGGATGGGAAAACGCAGCGCCTTTTCAATGCGCGGCGGCGCCTTCTCGAAATCATCGAAGGCCTCCAGAGCGGACAGGCCCTCGTACCACGGCATTTTCTTTGAGAGAGATACGATATTGTCTCCCTCTCGCGCGCTGACCGGAATGATATGGCGCGGGGTCAGATTGATCTCTTTCAAAAAAGCTGTATAACGCTCCTTGATATCGTTAAAGACATCCTGACTGTAATCGACCAAGTCCATCTTGTTGACGCAGACCGTGATATTCCGGATGCCCAAAAATGACATCATGTAGCCGTGCCGCTTCGAGTTTTCCCTGATCCCTTCTTTCGCGTCGATCAGCAGCATCGCCGCCTCGGCCCGCGCGGCCCCGGTTACCATATTCTTCAGGAACTCGATGTGGCCGGGGGCATCGATAATAATGTAGTCGCGCTTGTCGGACTTGAAAAAACAGCGGGCGGTATCGATGGTGATCCCCTGCGACTGCTCGTCCTTCAACGCGTCGAGCAGGAAGGCGTACTCAAACGGTTTGGCGTTGCGGGCGCACTGCGCCTTGACCTGTTCCAGCTTGCCCTCGGGAAGGCTGTGGGTGTCGGCCAGCATCCGGCCGATAAGCGTGCTTTTGCCGTGATCGACATGCCCTACGATAACGACATTCATTTGTTCTCGTTCTGTCATGATATGGTCCTTTTCTGTACTCGCGATTACATATATCCGTCGACTCGGAGCGTCTCCAGACCGCCGCCGTCTTCCTTGTCCTGTTCACGGCCGGAGCGCTCGGCGATATTTTTAAGTTTACCGGAACGCAACTCCTCGATGACTTCCTTCACATTCTTGGCCGTGGATTCGATCGGCGACGTGCACGGCATGCATCCCAGCGACCGGTAACGCTTCCCCTCTCCGCGGTCGAAGTACAATCCGGTAATGGGGATCTTCTCGCGGTCGATGTATTCCCAAATATTGAGTTCCGTCCAGTCAAGCAGCGGATGAATGCGCACGTGCGTTCCCGGGGCGAAATCCGTCTTGAACTGATTCCACAATTCGGGCGGCTGGTCACCCACATCCCAGTCATTGTTCCGGTCGCGCGGAGAGAAATAGCGCTCTTTGGAACGGCTGCCTTCTTCGTCCGCGCGCGCGCCGACGATCACACCCGTGTAAGGTTCGGTATTCTTGTCGATCTCGTACTGGCCGGAATCATGGTTCAACCGGTATCGCGGCCAGTCACCGGCCAGCGTGTGCTTCAGCGCCTCGGTCTTCAGCGCCTTGCAGCAACTGATCCGGTCGATGGCCCCGTCCGGAAACGTATGTTTGGCCTCCAGCGCCGCCTTGTTCTGACCGTACACCATATTGAGCTTCCACTCCCGGGCCAGCTTGTCGCGGTAGGTGATCATCTCAGGAATCTTGTAACTGGTATCGATATGCACCAGCGGAAACGGTACATGGCCGAAGAAGGCCTTGCGGGCCAGCCACAACAGCACGGTACTATCTTTACCGATCGACCACAACATGGCCAAACTCTTGAACTCGCGGTAGGCCTCCCGGAATATAAAAATACTCTGAGCTTCGATCTGATCGAGTTTCGTCATTGTCTTAGACATTGTCGCATCCTTTGCTTCGCTTAACTTTATTCTTGTTATCATGCACTTCACCGGACCGCTGGATTATTTGACGGGCCGGTTGGGATTATTATGCAGACCGCACTCCTTGCTCTCGGGTTTCTCCCACCACCAACGCCCCTCGCGGATATCGTCGCCCGGCTGGATCGCCCGTGTGCAGGAGGCGCAACCGATACTGACAAATCCCTTGGCGTGCAGCGGGCTGATATCCACCGTGTGCTCGCGGATGTAATCCTGAACCTGTTCCCGCGACCAAGCGGCCAGGGGATTGACTTTGATCTTAGCGTTGGCCTCGTCCCATTCAAAGGTCTGGATCGTGGCGCGGGTTATGCTCTGCGCGCGCCGCAAGCCGGTGATCCACGCGTCGGTGTCCGCCAAGGCGCGCTTAAGCGGCTCGACCTTCCGGACGCCGCAGCATGTCTTCCGGTTATCGACGCTGTCATAAAAGAGGTTGATCCCCTTTTCGCGGACCATTTCTTCCACAGCCCGGGTATCCGGATAGTAGACTTCGTAGCGCAGCCCGTAGCGTTGCTGCGTCTTGGCCAGCAGCTCATACGTTTCCTGAAACAGACGACCGGTGTCCAAGGTAAACACACGGATTTCCGGTTGCACCCGGGCGATCATATCGGTCAGCACCTGGTCTTCTTCTCCCAGGCTGCTCGCCAGTTTCAATCGCTCACCGAACTGTTCGTAGGCAAAGCGGATGATGTCCTCGGGGGTAAATCCCGCTGTCTGTTTTGCGAATTCACTCACTTTAGTTTGCATAGCATCCTCTGCTGTCATCTGATTCGACTGGTTATGCCTCAAAGAATTGTTCCGTACTGAAGTATCGCTCCCCGGTGTCGCACAGAATCGTGACCACACGCTTACCCGGCCCCAGTCGCGCGGCGACCCGCAGTGCGGCCACGACGTTGGCGCCCGCGGAGATCCCGACGCAAACGCCTTCCTGGCGGCCCAAGAGACGGGCCATCTCAAATGCCTGGTCATCCGCGACGATCTCGACGCCGTCGAGGAGATCCTGATTCAGGATCTCCGGGATGAATCCGGCGCCGATCCCCTGAATTTTGTGCGGTCCGGGTTTTTGTCCGGAGAGGATCGCGCTTCCGGCGGGCTCTACCGCGACGATCAGGATGTGCGGAATTTTTTCCTTAAGAAATGCGCCGGTCCCGGTGATCGTGCCGCCGGTCCCGACCCCGGCCACAAACGCGTCGACATGCCCTTCGCAATCCTCCCATATTTCCGGCCCGGTCGATTTGTAGTGGGCCTGAGGATTGGCGGCGCTCTGAAACTGTAACGGCATAAAGCTGTCCTTCAGCTTGGCATGCAACTCCCTCGCCTTGCGGATCGCGCCGGGCACGCCCTCACGCACCGGAGTTAAAATAACTTCCGCGCCGTATGTGCGCAGCATGTAGATCCGCTCCAGACTCAGATCTTCGGGCATGGTCAGGATACACTTGTAACCTTTAACCGCGCAGATCATGGCCAACCCGATACCGGTATTGCCGGTCGTCGGCTCGATAATCGTTGTCCGCGGGCCGATGAGTCCTTTGCGTTCGGCCTCTTCAAGCATCTCGCGACACGGCCTGTCTTTGACGCTGCCGCCGGGATTGAGCAATTCCAGCTTACCCAACACCTCGGCACTCCCGTCGGGAACGATATGACGAAACCGCAGCAGCGGCGTGCGGCCGATAAGTTCGGTGACATCATTGATGATCGGTCTTTTCATATTAACGGATGATAAGCCACGATAGTCCATAACTGATAAGCAAAGTAATCAACGGATTAACCGTCCACGTGTAAAATGTCCGCCGGATGAGCGGATTTTCAAAGGTGTAGTCAGAACCATGCTTGATACTCGACACCGCGAACAGCGCCCCCATCTGCAGCATGACGAACGACTGCGGGATCCCCAGCCACGAGGCCATCAGCATCAATGTTCCGCTGACCAGAGAGATGATTGAGGCTGTCAGCAAACCCAGCGGGACGATCTTGTGACCGGCTGTTTTGATCGGACCGCTGAACACGAACGCCCCCGCTCCGTACACCAGGGAAAACGCCAGCAACAATCCCACCAAACTGGTATGTCCCGGACCGGACAGCGGCCCCACCACATTCGCGACATTATTGGTCCCCACGCAAAACGCGTTGTAGCAGCTGGCGATGATGACAAATCGCCGCAGCTTGCTGCGCTGATTGACAAACTTCTGGTATATCCAAAAATTGGTCCGGCGCGGCGGGTATATGTACCCGGCAATGACATGGGTTATAGCGTAACTGACGGCGGGCAGCAGCACCCAAAAAGGGATCAACCACATGATGGTGCGCATCGTCACCTGCTGGTGATACAATCCCACGCCCGCAATTACCGCCACGGTGACCACCGAGGTGGATTGCGGGATATTGGTCATGTTGGCAATGAACATGCTCAGGCCGGCCGACAGAAATATCACTGTCACCGCCCGGCTCCGCAGCAATTCCGCGGGGATAATGCTTTCACCCAAGGTATGCGAGACGTTCTGACCGAACATCACCGCCCCGAGGATGACGAACACCGTAAACAGAGCGGCGGACTGAAACCGGTTCAGGATCTTCCCGCCGTAGGGGGCGGAGAACGAAGCGGCGAAACTTGCACCGCCCATATTCAGGGCGAAAAACACGGCCAGCCCCAACATGACAGTTACCATTCTCACTCCACCCTAAATATCAAAGCTGACGATGTTCTGTTGCATCCGGACACGCTCACATATATTTTCGAAGTTGAGCGTCTTCAGATGATCGAGGACGACCTGATCCAATTCGTACCAGATCGCCTCCATAACATGGGTCCCGCCTTCCCGTTCGGCGCCCTCTTCATTCCAAAACCCTTCGTTGCCTAAATCCGAGATGAGCTGGTCCATCCGGATCTCGGCCGGCGGGCGGGCCAATCGGTAACCGCCGTTCTTGCCCCGGATGCTGTCGGTGTAGCCAAGCTGCTTAAGCGTAATCAATATCTGTGTCAAAAATTGCAACGGGATCCTTTGCTTGGCCGCGATCACGCTCATCGAGAGCGGAGTCTCGGCCGGCCAATGCATGGACAGTTCCAGCAGGGCCTTACAGGCATAATCAATTTTGGCGGAAATTTTCATCTATATTCCTTACTAACCTGATAATGTTAGTAAGGTTAACATTGTTTGAGGATTTTGTCAACAATTTTTGCGCTGCCGGATGGCATGGGATAGTCCTTGAATCCGGACTTGGAAATCCATCGGTGGTCCCCGGCCGGCCTCGGCTCACCCCGGAAACGGCACGTAAATACATGCAACTGGACCCGAAAACGGGTGTAAAAATGACGCGTTCGCATGAAGGGAACGATTTCGTCGGCCTCGACGTCAAGCTCTTCGCGCAACTCACGGACCAGGGCCTGTGTCGGCGTTTCATCGCCCTCCAGCTTGCCTCCCGGAAACTCCCACAAACCGGCGAGCAGCCCTTGCGCCGACCTTTGCTGGATAAAATACCGGCCGCGGCGAGAGGCCACGGCAATGGCCACGTCCAGCTCCACAAATTCCTTCTTCTCCCGCAGGGGAATGATTTCCTGCATGCCCGAGGCATAGGCCCGGCAATCGTTGTGTAGCGGACACATATGACAGAGCGGCTCCTTATTTTTACAAACCAGGGCCCCCAGCTCCATGAGCGCCTGGTTAAAGGTGCGCAGATTCCGCTGCGGCATGACCTCCAACAGCGCCTCGGTGATTCCGCCGTCCTGCACGGTAGTGGGCGGCCCTTCCTTTCCCAACCAGCGCATAAAAACGCGCCGCACATTGGCGTCGATAATAGGGTGCCGCTGATCGAACGCGATGCTCAAAACGGCCCCGGTCGTATACGGACCGAAGCCGGGCAGGCGACGCAGATCGTCCGCCCGGGGCGGCAGTTGTCCGTCGTATTCGCCTACTATCATCCGGGCAGCCTTGTGCAAATTACGTGCCCGTTGATAATACCCCAACCCCTCCCACATCTTGAGGATCTCCTGATCGCCGGCTGCGGCCACGGACCGTATGTCCGGAAAACGACGGATCCATTTTTCGTAGTAAGGTATGACGGCCGACACCGTGGTCTGCTGCAACATGACCTCGGAAATCCAGATTTTATAGGGGTCCTGTGTTTGCCGCCACGGCAGATCACGGGCATGGCGGCGGTACCAGGAATTGAGGCGGCGGGCAAAGGACAAGGATTGAGCGGACATAGCTGACTCAGGAGGATTCTATCAGATCTTGAAATAACTCGACGATGCGCGGATGCTGTCCCACAGGCGGACTGACATGAATTGGCACCTCCGGATGCCGGGTTCGGCATCCGGCGATAATCTCCGGAATATCCTCGTCCACGTGACGCCCGGAATTCAGGAAGTTTAAGATGACAGCGACTTCACCGGCGCCGCGCCGGACGCACAACTCCACGCCCTGCGGGATGCTGGGTTCTTCCAACTCCAGAAAGCCGAGTTCAAAAATGAGGTCCGGACGCGACCGACGCAAGTTCTCGATAAGGGCCTGCACCTCCTCTTTTGTCTTGGAGGAGCGGCTGCCGTGCGAGATAATGAGAACTGCTTTTTTCATGGCTTAAGTGTCCGGATCGGATTCCGTGACCGGGTGATTTCGCAACTTTGTCCGTAAGTCAACGCCAGCGTCTGATTCCCGCCGTCGACGAATAGTTTTCCCTTCGGCATCAGCGAATGCAGGACCAACTTTTGCCGGGAGCCGAGAACTCCGCCGCGAAATTGATAGACCCGTCCGAAAACCGAATACAGTTCGCGCGGCAAATACTGGATCTCCGACGATTCGGGTTCAAGAGCGGCGCCGCCGGCTGACCCGATGGCCCCGGTACTGCCGATCGCGGTGGCGGCCCATACCCCGGAACTGCGTTGTTCCTCGATCTTTCCCCCTACTGCGAGCAGGTAGCGGCTGATGACCGCCGGATTCTCGTGCGCGAACAATACGTCGTTCATCACCTCGCAGGCCGGTTGGCCACACACCGTCAAGGCCAGCCGCTGCCAGCAGACCTCCTGAATGTCCTTATCCAGGAGCCGGTCGACGATCGAGGCAAACGTCTCCTGCCGGGCTATGCACAGTCGCCCGACGCTCGTGGACGGCGCGGAATTCACGCCGATGAGCAGCTGGCGGGTGGTCCCGGCGGCCGCTTTAAGGAAGGTCCCGTCCCCCCCAACGGAGATGATGATATCGTAGTCGGCAAATGGTATTTTACCGCCGCGATAATATTCACCGAAAGACAAACCCCTGTGCCGCAGGACTTCCTTAACATATTTTAAGGTCGCTGTGTGCTCATCATGGGCACTTTGGAGGCGTCGCAACTGTTCCTTCAGCAATCGGGGATCAACGGAAGAGTTTAGAACATGCTGGTTCTTGTAACGCGAATACACCGTTTTCTTGTATAACAGTAAAATTTTACGGCTTTTCATGGCAACGGCGGAACTGAATCTTTCGGGTTAAGTCATTAATCGTGGCAAAGACCTCGTCGGCCTCTCCCAAATATTCACGGGACAAAGAAGTCTCCAAGGCAAAGCAGCGCAACCCGGCCGCCTTGGCCGCCCGTATGCCGTAAGGCGCGTTTTCGATCACGATGGCCTCGTCGGCGGGAAGTCCGAGCTGACGCAGGGCGCGCACAAACGGTTCCGGATCGGGTTTGCCGCGCTGAACGTCGTCACCGGTAATAATGACGTCGAAGAGTCCGGCCAAGCGGGCCGGTAAGATCATCTGCAGCTCATGTCGGGCCGTACCTGTCACTAAGGCCAGACGGAATCCATCCCGGTGGAGCGATTTCAGAAACGTCCGCGCGCCGCGCACAAAACGCTGCCGCACATTTTCTTTAAAATGTGCCTCTTTCTCGGCAAGGACCCGGGTGATATCCTCCGGGGCATATCTGACATTATACTTTTGGTAGATCTCAACGAGGGCTTCGTCTCCGGGCTGGCCTTCCCGGGAATAGATATCGTGGTGCGTTACCCGGATGTCATAGGACGCCAGCACTTCGCGCCAGGCCCGGTGATGGTCCGGCATCGTGTGGGTGATCACTCCGTCCATATCAAAAATGACGGCATCTACATATAAAGGCGTAGTCGGCATCCCCCAATTATATCGACGGGCCGAAACTTGACAAGGGTTTTCCGCCGCTTAAGCGCCCGCGGAAGACTTGCCGAAATACGCCTTGGTCAACCCGGCGACAACCGGCGACAGGACCAACAGCGCGATCAGATTGGGCACCGCCATCAATCCGTTCATCGCGTCGCAAAAATTGATCACATCGTCAAGGGGACGCAAGGCCCCGATCAGTACGAAAGCCACATAAATCCAGCGGTACGGCGTCACCGCTTTCTTCCCGAACAGGAAATCCACCGCGCGGTCGCCGTAATAGGACCACGCGATCAGTGTGGAAAAGGCAAACAAAAGGATCCCCACCGCGACCAGGCGGCCTGTTCCGCCGATTCCCATCTCAAATGCGGCGGCGGTCAACTGCCCTTTCGATGTAACCGTTTCGTACGCCCCTGTACATATAATGACCAATGCCGTAATGCTGCATACGATGATTGTATCAATAAAGGGGCCGAGCATGGCGACCAGCCCCTCCCGGACCGGCTCCCTGGTCTGCGCGGCGCCGTGTGCCATGGCCGCTGATCCCAAACCCGCCTCATTCGAAAACAATCCACGCGCGACACCGGAACGGATGACGCCGCCGATCAATCCGCCGGCCACCGACTCCGGCGCGTGAAAGGCGTGATAAAATATCAATCCCAAGCCCGGACCGATCAATTCGGCGTTACGAATCAGTATGACCGCCCCGGTCAGAACGTAGAAAATGCACATACCCGGAACCAGGAATGCCGCCACCCGCGCGATGCGTTTAATACCGCCGAGAATAACAGCGGCGACCAGACCCGCAGCCACGATGCCGACCGTCCAGCGCAACCCCAGCGCAACCGTTGTGCCATCACCGTAAATCAACTGACTGACGGCTGAGGTCATACTGCTGATCTGGAACATGTTCCCGATCCCGAAGCTGGCCAAGGCAGTGAAGCTTGCAAAACATACGGCCAGCCAGCGGTAGGATCGCCCCATCCCAAGCTCGATATAGTGCATCGGCCCGCCGTGGGCTTCACCTTGATCATCTATTTTGCGAAAATGCACCGCCAACGTACACGACGTGAATTTGGTTGCCATCCCCACGCAGGCCGTAATCCACATCCAGAAGACGGCCCCCGGCCCGCCGGTCAGAATGGCCGCGGCCACCCCGACGATGTTCCCTGTGCCTATCGTGGCGGAAAGTGCGGTGCTTAACGCGCGGAAGTGACTGATTTCCCCCGGATCCCGCGGGTCATCGTATTTCCCGCGCAACACACTGATGGCGTGCATGAAACCGCGCAGTTGTATGCCCGCCAGCCGAATCGAGAGATAAAGACCCGTCCCCACGAGAACAACCATAAGCGGCAGGCCCCATACCATGCCGCTCAATTGGGAGAGCAGTTCACTTATTGCCATAGTCTCCAGAATAGTACCCGCCGGAGGAAGCTGTGCTCGGCGGCCCGTAAGAAATGCTATTTAAGTTGTGGATAGAAACCTTTGGAAGGAAAACGCACACGAACATGAAGCGATCCTAGCGTGTTTGGGAACGCAAACGCCGCATTTCCATTTTGCGGGACAGCGCTTCCTGCTTCATTTTAAGTCGTTGCTTACGTAGCATATTGGCACGCTCTTCATTTTCTTCGCGCATCATGCGCGCCTGCTTCCTCATTTCGATGCGGATCTCGCGCGCCTGTTTGGCCCGGTCCTTACCGGCCTCAATAAGCTCTTTCTGAATCTCCTTGCGCTCTTTTAAGGCCTTATCCTTATTTTGTTTCTCCTTGATCTCATCAATAAACTCGCGCTGCCGCTCCGGACTGGCATCATACCACTTCCGGCCGGTCTGCTTTTCATAACGGTATTTGATGTACAAGGGGACTTCGGACTGCGCGTGGGCGGCAGGAATGGCGAGCCACTGAAAGGCTATGCACAGTAAGACTGCAAGGGGTAGTGAAAATAGTTTGGAGGCAGATAACTTCACGTTTCCAAGTATAACACAGATCATGCTTTATGTTAAATGTTATCGGTGCGCGACCGCCGACATAACCATAAATCTATGATATATATAACCTTACGACGTCACCACGGCAGTTCGGTGAATAGCCCCCCCCGACTGTCATTATCCAGCTATTTAACAAGATGATGCCCCCACCACGCCGCCCCCAGGCCCAGGACCAGATGAAGGACAACGTAGAGCAGGGCCGGTCCCGGCTGGGACGACTTGACCAGGTGCACGGTCTCATTGCCGAAGGTGCTGAAGGTGGTAAAACCGCCCAAGACACCAACCATCACAAAAAGTCGCGCCTGGTCTCCGAGCAAATCCCGGGTCAACATATACCCGCCCAGCGCGCCGATGACAAAACAACCCACGACATTGACTGTTAGGGTGGCTACGGGGAAAAAATGATGGCCAGTCAGGCGATTGACCCCGATTCCGACCAGGTATCTGAGGACGGACCCCACAAATCCGCCCGCCCCCACAATAATGGCATTTAACATCAGGTTGCACTCCGCATGCCGTTAATTATACGTCATCCGGGGCACCCCCTCAATCACGATCCCAATAATCCTTAAACGGGCTCAAGCCGGGCGCCATCGCCTCAGCCGTTATATGGCCGGAGACCCGCGCTCTCCGGTTCGAATCCGGATGCAGTCTTCCAACGAAGAGATAAAGATCTTACCGTCTCCCAACTTGCCGCCTTCGTGGCGCGCCGTTTCCATAATGATCTGGCAGATTTCTTCGACGAAATCGTCATTGCAGGCAATGTCGATACGGATCTTGGGAGATAAATCGATCCCGACCTCTTGCCCCCGGTAGAGGTCTTCCTCCACCTTTTGTCCGTGACCGGTCACCCTGCCCACGGTAATGCGGGTAATGTCCCTTTTTATTAAGGCTTCGGATACTTCATCCAGTTTATCAGGCTGGATTATCGCGGTGATCATTTTCATAATGATTCCTCCTCACATTCGTCATCAAGTCCGTTAATTCAAATTAAGCAGACCATAGCCGTGCTCTCCGTGACAGGCTTGGTCGAGACCGCTCATCTCCGATCTCTCCGTTACCCGGAATCCGCACAGCTTGTCGACCACGAGGGTGATAATAAACGTGACCACCACCGCATAGACGATTGTAATGCCGGTCGCGGCCAGCTGAACTCCCAGCTGCTGCCCCACGCCCCAAACACCGTCGGGTGTGGCGGCGGCCGCCTCCTGCATCCATTCGTCACGGATAAAGAACGTCAATCCGATCGCGCCGACGATACCGGCCACTCCGTGAATGCCGAAAACGTCGAGCGTGTCGTCATAACCGAATTTGGTTTTGAGTTGAATGGCGAAGTAGGACACGATCGATGCGATGAACCCGAGCATGATCGCCCCGGGCACCTTGACGACACCGGCCGCAGGCGTAATCACGACCAGCCCCGCCAGTATCCCACTGGCCAGCCCGAGACTGGTCACCTTGCCGTGACGCAGTCCTTCGATGATCATCCACATCAGGGCCCCGGCAGCGCCGGCCACCTGCGTGGCGGTTAAGGCCCGCGCGGTATCCAATCCGCTGTTGACGGAGCTGCCCGCGTTGAATCCAAACCAGCCCACCCACAGCAGTCCGGCCCCCAGAAGCGTCAGGACCAGATTGTTGGGATGCATCGCCGAACGCGGGTATCCGCGGCGGGCGCCAATGTACAAGGCGATGACCAGCGCGCTGATCCCGGACGAAATGTGTACAACCGTCCCGCCGGCGAAATCAATCGCCCCGTTAGCCCCCATGTTGAACAAAAACCCTTCCTCCATCCACACCCAGTGGCAGAGCGGACAGTAAACGAGCAGTACCCACAGGACGATAAACAGGCAGTAACTCTTGAATTTGACGCGCTCGGCAAAAGCGCCGGCGATCAGCGCGGGGGTGATGATGGCAAACTTGCCCTGAAACATAGCGAACACATACTCGGGAATTCCTCCGTCCGCCACAGCATCGTCGAGCCCGTTGAGAAACAACAGATTCGGATCCCATCCGATCCAACCTCCGAGCGTATTGGGCCCGAAACTGAGGGCGTACCCGCAGACGGCCCACAGCACACCGACGATCGCCATCGCGGCGAAACTGTGCATCATGGTTCCCAGCACGTTCTTCGTGCGCACCAACCCTCCATAAAACAGGGCCAGCCCCGGAATCATCAGCAGGACCAATGCGGTTGAGGTGAGCATCCAGGCGGTGACGCCGGAATCGGGGACGGATTCCGTCTGCGCGAAACACAGACGGGGCAGGTGCACAAAGACACCCAGCAGTACTGCGGTCAAAGCAGTCTTCTTCATTTCTCCCTCCTTATTAATGGACTAGAAACAAAAAAATCCTCCCGCAGATGCACGAAGGCCTGCAGAAGGACATCTTTGCCCTGAATTCCAAGGTGCTCGCAAGATGACGTCAATGCCGTCTTGCGAATTACCGGATTCTAACAACCGGCATCGCAAAGTGTCAAGGGTTATTTAGACCGCGGAACGTGTCTTTGTGACACCGGTTGAAAATAATGGCCAGAGTGAAACCCAAAATCATGGCCATCAATGCGATAAAGAAGTACAAATTATAGATCTCCGGCCAGTGATTCACCTGCTCAATCGGAATCAGCTCGCCGTGGCGCCCGGGCATGGTGCGAATCGTCTCCTTCCAGGGCCATATCTTGTTGAGCGAGCCGAGGACAAATCCGGTCAGCACGCACAGCGTCATGTCATGAAACTTATTGAACAGCCAACTCAACACACGGACGAAGGTCAAAATACCGACGGTGATCCCGATGACAAACACGCCGATGGTCACAAGGTCCCGTTGATTCACGCTCTCCAGGATGAAATGATATTTTCCCAAAATCAACAAAACGAATGACCCCGATATTCCCGGCAGGATCATCGCGCTGATGGCCACGGCTCCGCACAACAGAATAAACCAGGGAGCATCCGGTGTATTTATCGGGACCATGCCGACCAGAAAAAAAGTGGCGACGCCCGAAGCCAGAAAGACCAGGACCTTCGCCGGTGTCCATTTGTCCACAATACGTGCAATGATCGGTCCGGTGGCCAGGATCAGCCCGAAAAAGAAGGAAAAGATAATCGTCGGATGAGTTTCGATCAGCCAGCTCAGCAGGTGCGACAGGCTTAGGATGGCGAGCAGCATGCCCGCGAACAGCAGGGCGAGAAACTTCCACGCCACTGTATGTAGCGCATCGCCGATGCGCAATCCCAGCAGATGTTTGACAAATTGACTGTTGATGGAACGGATGGATTGAATGAACGGCTGATAAATCCCGAGCAAGAAGGCAATGGTCCCGCCGGAGATACCCGGTATGATCTCGGCCACACCCATGCACATCCCTTTAAAAAAGATGATAAAGTGCTCCTTACCGGTTATCCGTTGGTCTATGGGGTGCGGCATAAGTTGCGAGGGTTATTGAGAGCCGGCCGATTGCAACCAGGCCGCGACATCAGCCGAATACTGGGCCGGAATGTTGTTGCGCTCGATGATGGCTTGGTCGATGGCATCGATATTGTCGTTACGTAAAATATACTGGGTCCCGGAAATGGCCTCGATAATCGTGAACGGCTTGCTAGTTTTGCTTTTAACGATCAACTTCGCAAACTCTTCAAACGACTGAAACGCCTCGCCGTTCACCTTGGTGATGATGACATTCCCCTGCCCGTGGTAACCCACGTTAATGTCATCGGAAAGGACGTTCAACAGCACCACCAAATCCTTGGCCTTCTCATCGTTCTGACGTCCGTCACCGACCACCCAGTAGTTGAGATTGACCGGGGCCTTCTGCCACCAGTCCTTGCCCCACGATTGAAGCAAGTCGGTACTCAGGACAGTAAAGACCATTCCTCCGAATATGTAGTAAGTCGGCTTTTCGAATTGCTCCGGATAAGGCACCATCGGCGTAAAAGGCGTAATTTTAATGACAACATCCTGGGCCTGTTTATTGCGGATCACCGAGAAGGTGATGTCCTCGCCGATCTGCTTGCGGGAAATGAGGTGCGGCATATCCAACCGCTCGCTGTCACGAAAATCAAAAGTCCCGTCTTCTCCGATCTCGACGCCGTCTATCGCCAGGATGACGTCCCCTTCCAGCAACAGCCCGTCCGCCGATGAATACGGCAGGATCCGCGTGACCAACACTCCGCCGTTCTCAGGGATGCCGTAAAAATCACGCATATTCCCGTTTTCGGTATTCATGTAGTTGATACCGACCATGGGAAATCCGTCGAAGGCACCGTCCTCCAGATCGGCAAAGAAGTGGTCAATAATCGGCACGGGTATCATGTAACCGATGTTCTGACCCGCGTTCAAGGCTTGCATGGCGATCCCGACGATCTTGCCGTCCTGCAACACCGGACCGCCGCTGTTGCCCGGATTGATGGCGGCGTCGATTTGCAGCGCCAACAACTGGCGCGCGCTCTGGGCATAGGTCGTGACCTCAATGCGCGAAACAACCCCCTCGGTAATCGAGAGTTTTTCTCCGCCGCGGGGATAACCCAGCACGGTCACCGTATCTTGGAGCTCCGGCAGACCGCCGAATGAAAGCGCCTTGGTCCCGTCAAAGAAACTTTCATGCTCCACCTTCAACAGGGCCAAATCACAATCGTTGCCGATAGCAAGGACTTGGGCGGTATATTTTTTGGGATCTCCGTGCTTTTTGACTTGAATGAAGGTTTGATCTTTGACGACGTGCGCGTTGGTGAGAATGCGATTGCCGGAGATAATCGCCCCGGAGCCGCTGCTGGATGATATGCCGTGGGACTGCCACGGCCGGTAAAAGTCCATCCGGTTGGATGTCACGAAGATTTTCACGACGGATTCGACAGGCTGTCCGCAATACGCCGGCGCCGCCGCAAACACCACGGCACAGAAAAGGATTCCGCGAAGTATAAAATTGATCATATTAGGGAAGGTCTTGCCTAGATACGATTTTTAGTCTGCTCCCCCATAAGGGCGTCACTCATACTTTGGTCACCGGTTGTCGTGCCGGTCATGCTGGGAGCATCTTGCTGTTCGATGTTTTTGATTTCCTTGCGCAGAAAGGCATTGATGTCGTTTATCTTGGTCTGCAAACTTTCAATCTCCGCCTCCACATCTTCCTTCTTGGCATCCGCCGGGGGATTGGTTTGCAGCTGTGTCAACCGGTCGTTAATTTCGCCCAGCTGATCGGTAAGCACCACCAAATTATGACGCGTCTTTCCCAACGATTGAGACTTATCATACAACTCAACAAGCGTCATATCAAGTTGAACTTGTAAATCCGACATCATCGCCTCTTTTTCCTTGGCGTCGAAGTGAGTGTCCTTGAGCTTGAGTTTGTAGATCTCAAGCATGCCTTCCAGTTCCTGAATCTCCATCACCTTGTTCTTGACCAGCTCACGCAACTTGTCGTTGCGCATGTCCCGCTTTTGTTTTTCCTGTTCCAGCAGGTCCTTGAGCAGTTCGATATGGTTGATCTTCTCGCGGGACAAACGGTCGCGCTGCAACAGTTTGTCGTCCAGGCGCGCCAGTTCTTTGGTGAGTTCGTCGATCTGTTCTTTCTGGTAATCGATGTCCTTGTTGGCTTCTTCAAGGTTATTTTTATAGATATCGATCATTTGCGTGACCTTGCGCAACTCACGATCTTTTTGAGAAATGATCTCGTTCAGTTCTTTTTCCCGTTCCGGGGTGATCGACGGCGTCTCGGTGCGTGTGATCACAAACTTGTCGCCATCGCCCTTTTCCACCATAGCCCTGAAACTCTTCACGTCATTGGCCATGGCCTTGGCCATAGCATCGGCGTCCAGGCCCTTCTTGTCGGCCCCGACCAGTTTCCGGCGGTATTCATCCAGGATCCGGACCAGACCGGACACTTCGTTTTGGGTTTCGGTTAGCTCAGTCTCGAGCGCCTGGATCTTGACTTCTTTCTCACTGATGATTTTTTGTGAAAGTTCAAAGCGGGATTCGAGGTCCAGCAGCTTGTTATTCAAATCGCGAATCGTTTCATCCTTGGCCTTGATTTCCTTATCTTTGGAGGCCAGTTCGTCTTTTTGTTGCTTGATGACCTCTTTTTGCTCCTCGACCTGGCTTTCCATTTTGTCGAACTTTTGCTCTTTCTGCTTGAACTTCACGACCTGGTAGCGAAGCTTCCAGGCTTCATCCTGATAGCTTTCGGCCTTGGCCAGCTGCTCCTTGAGCTTGGCGACCTCTTCCTTGAAGTTGTCGATGTTCTTGGCTTCCTGCTGGACTGTCCGCAGTTCCCGCTGATACTCCGCGATCTTCTCGTCGCGCCCCTTAAGCTGCTCTTCCATCTCCGCGCTCTTGGCCACCAAGTCTTTGACCTTGGTGTCCAGATTGGCGATTTCACGCTCCTTGTTCTTGAGCTTCTTTTCGGTTTCCTTCAGCTTGTCTTTGAGGGTCTTGAAATTCTTTTCGAGACGCTGCGTGAGCAGGTTCTTTGATTCAAACTCGACCAACTCGCTGCGCAGCCGGTCTATTTCCTCGGTCTGGCCTTTTTCGCCTTCACGCGCCTCGGTCAACTCCAGCGACAATTCGACCACTTCTTGAGATAATTGATCGATCTTGGCATCCCGGTCCTCGAGCACGGTGTACATGCTGTCGACCTTGGCCGTAGCGTCATCCAGCATTTTAGTCATCTCACCGCTGACGGTCTCCGGTGTGGTCTCCGGCTGAATGGCGGGCACTTCGGGCGTCGGCACACGCTGGCCCTGCTGGTCGTAAAATTTCTGCTGCTGGGCAAACTCGCCCTGCGACATATAAGCCAATTCTCCCTGAATGTAGCCGTGCTGCGCGTTGACCTCACGCAGGCGATTGTACTGCCGTTCATACTGGTCGACTTCCTTTTGGAGGCGCTTGTTTTCAAGCTTCAGCAAGGCATGGATCACCTTCAGCGGGTCCTCGCCTTTGGCATAACGCTCCTGGATCTTTTCGCTTTCGGAGTCAAACTGCGTGCGCACTTCTTCACCGATCTGGGCCATTTCTTCCTGGAAGTACTCGGCTTCAAATCCTTTCTTGATCAACTCCTCACCGAGGACATTTCGCTTGTACAGGAAGTATTCACTCTTTTCCTGCAACTTGGCCGTATAGTCCAGCAGGTCCTCGATCAGGATCAGCTCCATCTTCTGGGCCGCCGGCACGTTGCTCTCCCGGGACAGGGACTTCAGGGCGTCGTGCAGCTTTTCCTCCCGCGGGTCCAGCAAAAAAGCGCGGCTGAAGTCATTAATCGCCTCCTGGTAATTCCCGTCCTTGAGCATTTTCTGGCCGTGTTCGTAGAAGGAGTTGATGATCTTGTCGGAAGTGTCCTGGGCGGCGGCCGTTCGGACGCCGCCGATCAGGGTGAAAAGAGTAATCGCGGTGGTCAAATACGCAACGGTTTTCATGATCTCACGTAAATCCTTTTTTATGATGTGGTTATAGTACCCTCAAATGACTGTAAGTATACCATCATCATGGACATACATCAAGACCACAAAAATAGCCTAAGCTATTATAAATAATAAGCTTAGGCTATATAAGAATATTCGGCGGGGTTAATTTTTCCGCTACTTGCCGGCCGGCGACTTCTTTTTTGACTTTTTCTTACGCTTCAGTTTCGGCCAATGTTCCTCGGCCAGGATGAATCCGACACACTTTTGGGAACCGCAGCAGCAGGGATGGTCTTCGTGATCGCCCCAGGTGTAGTTGTAGTTGTAACTGATCTCCTCACCTTTTTTGATATCGCGCAGGGCAATTATCCAGACGTGCCCTTTGACAATGTCGGACTCGCAATTCGGTTCGCAGGAATGATTGATAAAACGGGCCGTGTTGTACGGGACATAGCCGTCCAGGTCATACTTCTTGTTGATCTCGAAGAGGTAGACGGCGCCGAGTTCTTCGTTCTCCGCGTTGTTCTCCAGCGGAGTCTGGGCCCGGCGGTCGGATTCCTTCTTGGTGACCTTCTCGCCCACGTATTCGATGATCCGGGTCCCGGCCTTGATTTTCTTCTTGGCATACACGCCCGTCCCGTGAATTCGCGACTGGCGCACACTGATATACGGGCTGGCCGTATCCTTCATCTTTTTGGTTTTGCGGAAGTCCAGGCTCTTTTTCTTTGTCATGATTGTTCTCGCATCGGTTGAAGCGGGCAGCCGCCCTCCCGGTCTCACGCGGACTGCGTCGGCTTCAGCTGAAAGACCAGCCGCGCCTCAGCCCCGCCGTCGGGATGATTATTGATTTCGATCACGGCATTGTGGGTATCCATGATGTTTTTGCAGACGGACAGGCCCAGTCCGACCCCGCCCTTGGCCCGCTTGGTGGTAAAAAATGGGTCGAAAATCTTGTCGATATCCTGTTCGCCGATCCCGTTGCCGGAATCCTTGATGCGCAGGCAAACCGTGGTCTCTCCGTTCTGCAGGGTTTCCACGGTAATCGCGCCCTTGGCCCCGACGGCATGAATGGCATTGAGCAGCACATTGATAATGACCTGCTCGATGCGGTAATGATCAATCTCGATATCCGGAAGCTGTTCGTGAAACTTTTGGGTAAGGACGATCTCTTTCTTTTCGATTTCGTGATTGACCAGCGCCAGGCCTTTGACCACGCAGTCATTCAGGCTGGACCTCTTCATCTTCATTTCGGAAAGTCCGGAGTAGTCCAACAGGTCCGTGATTATCAGATTCGCCCGGTCCGCAGCCTCGTTGATATTCGAAATAACCGTTTTGATCTTCTCATCATCCGTCTTCAGCTGTTCCTTGAGATACTGCACTCCATACTTGACCGCCGCCAACGGATTCTTGACTTCGTGTGCGACCCCGCTGGCCAGCGCCCCGACGACCTTCATCTTTTCGGCCTGGATAAGATGCCCCTGGGTCTCGCGCAGCTCATCCAGCGCCTTGACCAGCCGGGTCTCCAGCTCCTTGCGTTTGATCGCGTAGTGCAGGACTTTGATAAGGGTGTAGCCGTTATACTTTCCCTTAACCAGGAAATCCTGCGCCCCGTACTGCAAGGCGTCGATCCCCAACTCCGCCTCGTAAGCGCCGGTATTAATCACGATCGCGGCCCTTGGATAAAATTCATGGAGTTTCTTGATGGTCGTCGTGCCCTGATGATCGGGCAGATTGAGGTCGAGGATGACGATATCAAATTCGTACTCCTGCAGAAATTCGAGCGCGCCTTTAAGGGTATTCGTGGTCTTGAGCAACCCCATGGCATGCTCGTCTTCCATAAGCATCGCCTCGATCACACGCAAATCGACCTGATTATCCTCGACGACAAGGACCTTAAGCGGTTTTGAAAATTTGAAGGGATGATCGGATACCAAAGCCAGCCTCGTATTTCCTTCGGGGAAGGGATAAAACGTTACCGTATGCTAGCTATTATATGGAGGCGGAAATTGGTGGGCAATGGATTTTTTGATTATTTGATTTACTGGAAGGCTATACGAAATCCTGAACGGACTACTAGAAGTGGGTCATTAAACCACCCGTAAGTGACAAGGATGACCAATTAATTTCATTGAGGCGAGTATTGAAGACAGCATACTGAGGATCTGCATTGCTGAAGAAAACGCGGTAGAGCCCGGGGCCAGCTTCCCAGTAACGATATACAAGATTGGCCACAAGACTGGTATAAGGCGTGAGACGGAATTCACCCCCAAAATCAAACTGTATACCGTAAGCATTGTCATTGGCGAAATGGGAGAAACTTACAGGATGATTGAAATCTTCGCGAAGGTTCCAATTGGCATCCGACTCCACTTCCGGGAAATGGTACTCAAAGCGACCCCAGCCCCTTAGACGATCGCCTTGTTGAGCGTCCACCTGAAACCCAAGCCAAGGACCGTCCCAAAGAGCGCGGTAGCGACTGTCCAATTCCACACCAGGTGGCAGAAATCCTGAAAAAGGTCCTGCTAAAGGAATTGTTTGAAATCCATCTTGAATGACTAAATGCTGGCTATGCCGCGAGTAGCCCACCAACAACGTCAATTGCAGGTTGTCCGCGATCAGCAGCCGATCGTTAATATTTTCGAAATACATACGGTAACCGGCTGCAATCGAATAGTCCCACACCTGACCATCATCCGACTTGTTATTGGAACGTGAAAATTCACTCGTGCGATCGTTCCCCGCATAATCGGAGTCCTGGTTTTCCCCAGACCAGATTTGTCCCCACCCCGCTTCAGCGTCGAGGACATAGTGTTCCTTAAGAACTATCTCTCCTCTTGCCTTGTATTCCCAGATCTGCAGATCAGTCCATTGCAGTTCCGAGAGAATGTTCGGAGTCGCGCGTCCAGTCCAATCACCTGCGATGTTGAAGTTTAGCTCATCCTGCCGGTAACCGGCCGTAACGGCCAACTTGGCCTCTATTCCCGGTATACCTCGCTTGGCATCTTCGTTCTTGAAATCCCATTTGGCCTCGGGCAGCTGCTGTCCGCGCATGAGATCCTTGTGTGTGGCCTTGGCCACTTCCTGCTGCTGCTTGGCGGTCAGGCCGAAGGGATTTTCACGGCCTTGGCCGAAACGCCAGTGGTAAAACTTACGAGTATTGCGGTCGTACGAGTAAAAGTTATAGGCCATATCGCGATGCGGCCCCACAATCGCCACGCCGTCGGCCTCGTCCATGGTATAAAATCCGTTTTTGGAGGCCTCTACTACCATATTGTCGTGGGTCGAGGTGCGGGTCACGGTATCGCCCGACTCGTCACCGAGCACTTCGATGGCGGCGGCCATGAATTCCTGGTCTATGGCGGCTGCCCTCATCTCTTCAGATTCTGACGGCGCCAGGACAACGGCCTCGGATTCGGGACCGACCACAATCGGGTTTCCCAATTCATAGTAACCGGGGACGGTATCGATATCGGTGCGTAAAAACGGCTGCTGAGACACCCTTATAGAGGTATCCTGACCGCGAAAATCTGTGTTGTTGTCTGTTGGGAAGTTGACGACCTTGGGTTGGGGGACGCGGCGCTCGATAAAATCGGCCGGGACTTCCTCCTCTTCATCGCCATCGGCGACCGAGATGAAGCCCATATCCGCGATCCGGTCGTCCTGGTCAGCCGCGCAGGCAAAACCATTCAGGCCCAGAAAGATAAGAAATATCGACAAAGCAAGTGAGTAACGCATGATGTGATGTCTTGTTTTCACCTAGATATTGTGCCATCTGGCTAAGCGGTTGTCAATACGACATAACAGTACTTAATAGGACACATAATCTTAATATGATTATCGTAAGTATATATACTTCATATGCTTATGTTAAGATGCCAAATGCTCGTTCATTAAATTATTATGGCTGGCGATGACCACCCAGTGTTTTTCACCGCGCTGCCAGGTCATCGTGTAGCGCCGGATGACATGACGGACTCCCCGCGGGCTCTTTTCGATGGTGAAAATAAAGTACTGGATCACGGCAATATCGCCGTGAATGGTAATCCCCACCGGTTTCAGCTCGCAAATAACGATATCCGTGGATTCGGTCCAGAACCCCACCCACTTTTCCAGCCAGGGACGGTCCACCGGTAAGGGGCTTTCGTGGCCGTATCCGGTCATCTGCGGGTGAATGTACTCAATAAATTCACCGACCCGCTTGGAGATCAGCAAATCCCAGTGCTTCTCCAGACTCTCCCAGACCGAATTCTGGTCGGCATTCCAATCTTGCGGTTTATTAGAGGTAAGTTTCGACATCATACTCTCCCTTGCTTCCGGTTAGAGGCGGCTGTTTGCCGGGACCAGGCCACCGTCAGCCCTCAGGCGCGCCGTATTCCGGTCCGTACAACGCATCCTGTACATGCCTTTCCCACACGTCATACTTGGGAAAGTACGCGCTGAAGGCCGCCAACGACAAAAAGGCCAGCCAATAATAATTGTGCATCTCCCGCGTCACGATGGCGGCAACGAGCCCGAATATGCTGATGCTTTCACATCCGCCGTAAACCACCATGGCCGTAGTCTGCAACTGACGGATCAGCGCCGCCGAAGTCGTTTGACCAGGCTTGTTCAAACGCAGGACGAGCGGCCGCAAGCCGGCCAGCCCCAAAAACAGGGCCACTCCCGCGCCGCCTATCCACCGCAGCAACAGCGACGCATTGGGCGCCGGGGCATCGCCGAGCGGATAGCGCGACAGTAAGAAATGCGCGATCAAACCGTAGACTATTACACTCAATGACGTGCAGTACCCGATAATGCTCGTGGTGCTGAATGCCGCCTTCAATTCGGGCCCGTAATCCTGCATGCCGGTTTATGCCCCGCTGCTGATGCGGGCGGCCAGGGCGGCGAGTTCCTGCGGGTCGCTTTCCTTGGCCTTGGCAAAATTGAGGTCCGACACCGCGTTAATGGGGATCAGATGGATATGTGCGTGCGGGACTTCAAGGCCGGCCACCATAACACCGATGCGCTTGCATGTGACGGCCTTCTCGATCATGGCCGCAACCCGCTTGGCAAAAACCATCGCCCCCTTAAGCACATCGTCTTCCAAATCAAAGATGTAGTCAGTTTCCTGCTTCGGTATCACCAGCGTGTGTCCGGGATTGATCGGCCGGATATCCAGAAAAGCGAGATAGCGGTCGTCCTCCAGAATTTTGTGGCACGGAATTTCGCCCTTGACGATCTTGGTAAACAGCGTGGCCATCGCATTGTCCTCCTACTCGTCGGAAGGTTGGTAAACCGGATACTGCCCGTTTAACGCGTTCTCGACCAGGCTTTTCACATCCTGATTAAAGTTGGCGGACAGGATCCATTCCAGATAACCGCGGTCTTTCTTGACCACATCCTCCAGGCTGTAGCGTTTGGCATATTTGCCGAACATCATGTACAGCTTGCCGTTCCACCAGCGGAATTTCCTTTCGGCATCATAGAATTCATCCGTGGTCCGGTAGTCAAACTGGGCCAGATTGTCGAGCTCGTCTTCCCCGTACTTGACGGCCTGGCTCTCCAGAATCTCCAGCGTCGCCTGCGTGTCGGCCATCGCCGTATGCGCGTTCGCCAGGTCCTTTTGGCAATAAAATTTGTAGGCGGCGGTTAAATCACGCTTTTCGTTGAGGTGATAGACTTTTTGGGCATCGAAAATCCGCCGGCCGTCCATCGGCAGCGTGATCCCCGCGTCGATCAATTCCCGCCGCAAGAGCGGGAAATCATAACGGTCGATATTAAAACCGCCCAAATCCGCGTCACCGATAAAGTCGGCCACGTCATGGGCGATATCCTTGAATACGGGTGCGTCCTTAACGTCATCATCGGAGATCCCCGTCAGTTTGACGACGGCGGGCGGAATGGCCATCGCCGGATTGACGCGTTTTTCGTACATGTCCCGCTTACCGTCCGGATGCACTTTGATCAGGGCTATTTCAATAATTCGGTCCTTCTCGACCCATGTGCCGGTGGCTTCCAGATCGAGGACGACAAGTGTTTTGGATAAATTCATGCTTGCCTTTCATGATTATGATATGCCGGGGCACCGGACGGTGCCCGGATGTGACGCGGCAGCTCCCGCGGCGTCATATGACTCCGCTACCCGCGATGTGGGCTGTATCATATCATGAAAAGCGGGAATGCTGAAGAAGTTTGCTCAAAAGCTCGGGTTAAAAATCGGTGGGACGACCCCAAACGCGGGATAGACGAATCCCCTGTCAGTCGGGAACTCCGGCATCGGTCCGGGCCGTGATGAAACGGGTGAGGTTTCATCCGGCTTCACCGGACCATTGTCAAATACCACGCGGGAACAACGACGGAAAAGTCGTAACTTCGCGGTGGCGTCTTCAATCAGGCGTGGACACGCACGCGTATTTACTGTGCCTTGACCACGTTTGCGGCTTGCTCTCCTTTTGGACCTTCAATGATTTCAAATTCGACTTCCTGGCCCTCTTCGAGCATTTTGTAGCCGTCACCTTGAATCGCCGAAAAATGAACAAAGACGTCTTTGCCCGATTCCGGTGTGATGAAGCCATAGCCTTTCTGATTGCTGAACCACTTAACTTTTCCTTTGACCATCATGCACTCCTTAGTTGTTCAAGGGTTTTTCTCAACAAATCAAACTGGAACGTTTTGACGACAAAGTCATCCGCTCCGGCCGATTTCGCATCCTCCAAGTCGTTGGTTTGCAGATTACTGGTCACCATAATGATCTTGGTGTGCAGGTCCGGATTGTCCTTGATCATCCGGCAAAGCTTGAAACTGTCCATATCCGGGAAAAAGGTGTCGAGGATGACGATGATCGGCTGTTGCTCGACGATCTTGTTGTACGCCTCGCCTCCCTTGGATACGAACCCGAGATTGATGTATCCGAGGTCCTTGAAAACCTTGGCCATCCCGATTAAATCCTTCTCATTGCGGTCGACCAAAAGGACCTTGTCCATGATCATCTGGTCCTCAGGCGGGATCCCGCCGGCTGCCACCTTCTGCTTGTGCAAAGCCTCTTTGGAGGCCTTGGAGAACGGATCGTGGTGATCGATTTTAAGCGCATTGGTGTACTTGGCATGCTCGTATGCCGTTTCGCGGGAAATAACGCCCTGCAGCACCAGCTCCGAGAGGCACTTTTCCAGGGTGTGGGTATCGGAATCCTCCTCGGAGTCAAGCTGCCCGCGAATCTCGGTAAAGGCCCCGCGCCGGATCAGATTGCGGATCGAGACCGTGGTCAGCAGGAGTTCCGTAGCCAGCGTCCGCTCCGAAGAATTCTTGCGTCTCACCAGGGTCTGGTAACAAACGCCGATCAGATTACCGGCCAACTGCGCGCAGATCTGCTCCCGGTACCCGGCCGGATAAACGTCAATAATACGGTTAATGGTTTCCACCGCGTCCGGGGCGTGAACCGTCGTCAACACAAGGTGTCCCGTTTCGGCCGCGGTCAGGGCCATAGAAATCGCCTCGTAATCCCGGATTTCCCCGATGACAATAACGTCGGGGTCCTGACGCAAAGAATACTTCAGGGCGCTGGCGAAGGTGGGCGTGTCGGCCCCCACCTCGCGCTGGATAATCAGACTTTTGTTTGAAGTATGGGTGTACTCGATCGGGTCCTCGATGGTCACGATCTTGGCCCGGCGGGTTTTGTTGATAAGGTGGACGATGTAGGTCAGCGTGGTACTTTTCCCCGACCCGGAGGTCCCGGAAACGACGAACAGCCCGTGATGCATTTTAGCGATGGCCTTCAACGGTTCCGGCAGACCGAAACGCAAGATCGAATCGATGTTCAACGGGGTGATCCGGATCGTGGACGCCATGTGCCCCTTTTCAAAGTGGGCGTTGACCCGGAATTGGTAGTCCTGCCGGTAGGAATAGGAACTGTCCAGCTCCCGGTCCATCATAAATTTGTTTTGCTGCCGCTCGGTGAGCATCTGAAAGACCAAATCCTTGATCTTCGCTTCGTCCAGCACCTCCGGATCGAGGGCCTCGAGTTCCCCGTGGACCCGGATCATCGGCGGATTGTTGACCACCAAATGCAAATCGGAGGCCTCGCGTTCGATGGATACTTCCAGCAAATCGTCTATTTTTTCGAGTTTCATATCACCTGCCTTCGTTAAGGTTCGGTCCCTGCGGTCCAGCCTGACGGGCCAAATGAAACGAATGCCCGCTTGAACTCATTTGCCCCTTACTGTATACTCATGACATTCAAAACGACATCGGACTATGAAAAAACAACTCCTTCTATTCGACTTCGACGGCACCATCGCCGACACTTTCCATCATATCATCGAGATCAGCAACCGTCTGGCGGCGGAATTCTCATTTAATCTGATCCAGCCCCATGAAATCGAGACCCTCAAGGACAGCACGGTGGAACAAACCATCGAATACCTGAAAGTCCCGAAACTCAAGATACCACAAATCCTTTTTCGGGCGCGGGACGAACTTCACGGCGCTATCGCCGATGTCCAGCCCATCACCGACCTGGCCGAAATTCTGCATCAACTCAAGGCGCTCGGGTACATGATGGGCATCATCACGACCAATTCCGGCAAAAACGTCCGGACGTTTCTGGCGCAGCACGATCTGAATATCTTCGACTTCGTCAGTTCGACTTCAAAAGTGTTCGGCAAAAGCCGCTCGCTGCGGCGCCTGGTCAAGAAACACAACTTTCATCTCGATGACGCCTACTACATCGGCGATGAAATCCGCGACATCCGCGCCGCCCGCAAGGCCGGCATCACCGTTGTCGCCGTGACCTGGGGCTTCAATTCCAAGAATTCGCTGGAAGAACACGCCCCGGACTATTTGGTCGACACACCGCAACAATTGATCAACGTCTGCGCCTGAATTGTAAAAGAACCCGCCTTATCTAAGCGGCCTGATTGCCCGCTTCCGTTTCAATCAGCTCAATACTTTCCGAAATCGTCTTGATCAGAAATTTATATTCGTCCCAACTGTCGATCGGATGCACTGCGAACAAGGCCCCGAACAACTGGCCCTGATGAATGTAGAAAAAATCCAGGACCCGCCGTTGCGGTTCGCTGCGCGAAAAGGCCCTCACGACCAGCGCGTCCTGACCGTTAACCTTACGCAAGTCTGCCTTGAACCCCTGCCGGTAGAGATCCTTCTTGGCCAATTCATTCTTGTTCATTTGGTACAGATAATTTATTTCCGAGTCCATACGCGCAAAGGTCATCGTGACCATCGGATCCTGGGAAATCACCACCAACAAGGCATCCTCCGACAGGTGATAGTCCCAGGCCGGATTGCACAGAAACTCCACCTGCAACGCCGCCTCGCTGCACGTCTGCAACTCATATTTGGCGATAAGGTCTTCCCGCTCCGAAACCTTGTAGGCTGCGGCCGGAGACGACAGTAATCCTCCCATGAAGACACCAACGGCGCTCAAAATGAGGACAAATCGGGAATGTAGAGAAATAAAAGTTAGAAGCGGATTGGCTTGTGGTGGGACTGCTGGCGGACGAAGGATCCCGCCGAAATTAGTATAACGACAATTCTGGGACATTCCTGTGCCTTACACCTGCTATTGGACCAACTCAAATACGATTAAGTATACCACAAGGGTCCCGGCGTTTCCAAAAAATAAGCAGATTTTGGCGTATTTATTCCCCCCTGAAGGTCACTTCAGCTCGATTTCGACCGGGCAGTGATCCGATCCGGTGACATCCGGCAGGATCCGGGCCGATTTCAACCGCGGCCGCAGGGCCGCCGAGATCATGAAGTAGTCGATCCGCCAGCCGATATTCCGGTCGCGGCAGTTATTCATCGGACTCCACCAGGTATAATGTCCGCCGTCCTTTTCGAATTCGCGAAAGGTATCGATAAAGCCCTTCTTGACTATGTTGTCGAAGCCGGCCCGCTCCTCCGGCGTAAAACCGTGGTTCTTGACATTGGCCTTCGGATTAGCCAGGTCGATCTCCTGATGGGCCACGTTCAGATCACCGCAGAAAACCACGGGTTTGAGCGCCTCCAGTTTCTTGAGGTACTTCAAGAAATCCACGTCCCACTCGCGAACCCGGTACTCCAGACGCTCGAGCTTGCGCTTGGCATTGGGTACGTAAACGCAGACCAGAATAAAATCGTCAAATTCCGCCGTGATCACCCGGCCTTCCTGATCGTGTTTCTCGATCCCGATGCCGTAGGTCACTGCTACCGGTTTGATGCGCGTAAAAATCGCTGTCCCCGAGTAGCCTGCTTTTTGCGCATAGTTCCAATACAGCTGGTAACCGGGAAGACTGACAGGCGGCTGCTTTTTGGGGGACTTCGTTTCCTGCAAACAGATCGCGTGCGGCTCGGCCTGTTTTATAAAATCCAAGAGCCCCTTGTCGATGGCCGACTTGATCCCGTTAACATTGAAAGATATCAGTTTGATCATCGGATTATTCGCCTTCCTTGGTGAGTTGTATGACCAAATCCCGTTCGCCGGGAAATTGCTTCAGCAGTTCATCCCGGATACCCCGCCGATAGTCGCGAAAATCAAAACCCGGTGCTACCGTGCATCCCAGCAGCGCAAAGCCGCCGCCCGCGCGCAGCCGGCAGCCCTGCCAAAAGCCTGCGGGCACCACCACCTGAACCTGCTGACCGTTGAGTACATCCGGCCCGAGCACGACGCGCCGGGATTCGCCGGCCGGATTCAACTGCAGCATCTCCACGGCGTCGCCGAGATAAAAGTGAAATACTTCGTCGGTGGGCAGGCAGTGCATTTCCGAGAACGTGTCTGGAGTCAGCAGATAATAAATGGCGGTGGAGTGATTCCGTTCGCCTTCGTAATCGCCGGCCAACGCCGCGGCCGGGATCGTGCCGCGGCTGCGATACGTCTCGCGGAAATATCCACCCTCCACGGGATGCGGCTCCAAGCCCAGACTTTGGATGAGACGTTTGAGATCCATAAGAATTTTCATTATACGGAGGCAGGCGGCGAATGCGAGGGAATTCTTTTAAAGTCCGGCAGCGTCCAGCAACAGGGGCCGCCAGCGGCGATACCCATCCCGGCTGAGATGGACGCCGTCCGTCGTCCAGGCGCGCGGCAGTTCCCCGCCCTTTGCCATGACCCGGTAACTGTCGACGAGCTGAATACCCCGCTCGGCGGTCAACCTCTTCAAAGCGCGGTTAAACCGCCGCACATCTTCATTCCGCACCTCCACGCTGAAATGAAGCCGCATCAGCTGTTGATTGACCGGCAACAGCGTACTGACGAAAATCCTGCTCTGCGGGGACGCGCGCTGCAACTCCAAAATCAGACGGCGGTACTGCCGCATTAAGTCATCGACATTGTCCGCACCCGGCCGGTCATTAATCCCCACCAGGACAAATATCTTCTCCGGAGGACGGGCGCGCAGCGCAGCAGCACGCAGGCGGACATTATTGATGCGGTCGCCGATTATTCCCATATTCCGCACCGGAGCATGCCGCAAAAAACTTTCCCATTCATTGAGGGCGAAAAGGCTGTCGCCCAACATGACAATTTCCCCCCGGCGCGGCGGGACCCGCGAGCGTTCGGCCCTCACCCCGTGCAGTGCCGCGGCAAATGCGTCGGTGGAATGCGTTACCGGTTGAATCAGTAAACAGGCGAAGATCAGCAAGCTGATCCATACCCCCAGTCGGGCAAAGCGCTCGCCCACCCAGTCCAGGCCTGCCGATATTAACAGGTACACAAACGGCAACAGGAAAATCGCCTCGTTGCCGAACGGCGGATACAGTTTGAGAGCGGCTAGGACATAGGTCAATCCCACCGGCAGAACCAGGATGACCGCATGCCCCGGATTTCGTTTAACCAGCCCGCCCCCTCCGGCCAAAAAGAAAATCACGCCGACCAGCGGAAAGGCAAAGTCGACCGGATACTCGAACAGCTTCAGAAAGGCCCCGATCGTCCAGTCCACGTTCGCCCAGCTCCAAAAGGGCGCATTACCGAACGTCACCTCCCAGCGGGACCACGCATACGGACTCTGAATCAGATGACTCAGGCACACCAGATACAGGCTCATGAAGCTGACCAACCATACCCCGATCAATCCCATCAACGCGGGGATCCTGCGGACATAACGCAGCGTAATGACATTCTCCGTCAGACACAGGAGCACGGCCAGCCAGACCAGTATTCCCGCATACGAAAACCACATGCTCAGGGCCCCCACCACCGTCAGCGCCAGCAGACTGCGGGGCCGGAATTCACGGCGCTTGGCCTGCTCAAAGGCAAATACGGCGAGCAGGCCCGTCAGCACGTCCGCCGCGTAGGGAGCGACCAATCCCGCGCTCACGATCAGCCACTCCGACAGGACAAAAAAAGCCAATGCCATCGTCGCTCCGATGGAGGACAGATAGGCCCTGGCCAGGTAAAAGAAGATCAACAGGGCCAATAGCGAACAGAGCAATGGATATACCCGTAAGGCGTAGACGCTCGCCCCCAAACCGTCTGCCAGCATCTTCTCCATCAGATAAAAACCCAGCGCGCTCAAGGGCTGATCGGGCAGGATTTGTAAATGGTAAAGGATTTCCCGGTAGGTACGGGACAGGATGTTTTCCGTGTAATAAATCTCACGCAGGCTCATCATGTCGCCGCACAGGTAATAACCGACGCGCAGCACTACCCCGTACAACAGCAGGAACACATGAACATTGTTTCTCATGACGCGCCCTCGCGGGACACTAAAAAGGGCACTCCGAAATGGAGTGCCCCGGGAAGGTCTTGACAATTGATATGCGCAGTTATCATTGTGGCCGGCCACCGTATCCGTGTTCGCGACCGGGACGCTCTGACTACAATGTCGCGGGCGGTTGGTAGTTGTTGCGGCAAAAGGCCATGTGCAGCGTCACATGCTCGCTGTCGTTCCACGGCCAAAACATTGCAATCGCCGTTAACTCATCGTCCAGCGGGCAGGCAAAAAGCACCTGGATCTCATTCACACCGCCGTAGGCATGCGTCAGCCGGAGATCGTCATCTGTCGGCTTCTCTCCGGCCGGCTTGCGGACGCCGTCATAATCCTGTTCGAATATCTGCAGCCACTCGGCGATCTCGGAGGCGTAAATGACCAGCTCGATGCGTTCATAGGTAAACGCACGCTTATCCTGGACGCCCAGTTCCCCGTCCTTACACTTCTGCAGGGTATTGACCAACCAGGTTTCCATTTTGATTTTTTGTTCTTTCGTGTATTGCTGTAATTCAGCCATATCCACTCCTGTAACGTTCTCCGGTATTCTGCATCGGCGAACGCTGCCGGTCAAGGCTTAGATCCATTTTTTCCGCTGATCAGGCACCGCTTTCTGCTTGTGATCTGTAAATGCTTGCCGAACTCAGCAGAAGAACTCCGCCGAGAAGGTAGCGTTCCATATCCGGCACCAGGTAACTCCCCAGGCGCCAGTACACCAGGACCGCCGCGATAAAGAAGGATATGACCCATTGGTTGCCTTGGGTGAAATCAAAATCAAAGATATCGAGTACCCAAACGGCAAAAAGGTAGGTGAAAGCCAGCAATATCAGTTGCGTGATCAATGCCATAGTGTAAGTTTACTTGATCCGGCCGCTCCCGGCAAGCATACCGCCGATTATGCCGGCCGATCACTCAGGAGTTGATAGGCCTGCCGGTAGCGGTTCAACCGTTGGGTGTCCTGTTCGCGCACGACCGGCAATTCGATGACGTTCATGTTATCGCGTAAATCGGCCAGCTTAACGGACCGCGCCAGGGCATCCGTTTCGAGCCGGTCCAGGTACTCCTGATAATCCTCTCCCTCGCGCTTGGTCAACGCGTCAACGGCGGCCACCACTTCCGCGGCAAAGCCTTCCTCGCGCAAGTCATCCAGGCTCCAGTCGCTGTCTTCCACCACATCATGCAAGACGCCGATAATTCGGCGCGTTTCGTCCTCGAACGACAGCATCACCCGCAATGGATGAAGAACATAGGGCGACCCGTTGCGCCTGGTTTGATCACGATGCGCCTCCACAGCAATGGCAATCGCTCTTTGCAAATCGGCCATGGCTCCCCCCCCTTTACAGCGGCCAGTCGCGCAAAATGCGCTCGGTTTCTTCCGCGTGTCCGCTCTCATCGCGGATCATATCTTCGAGCTGAACGACCAGCCCCTTGTCGCCGTACTGTTCGGCCTGTTCCGCGCGTTGCGTGTAATTCTTGATCGCCCGGTCTTCGGCTTCCAGCACCGCTTCGACCATCTCCTTGTTATTCCGGGCGACTTTGACGGGCGCCGCTTCCGCGGTGGGCTCGCCTCCCAGGGCCACGATCTTGTTGGCCAGGAACTGGGCATGCATTTGCTCATCCGCGACTTCGCTAAGAAAAAACTGCGACAGCTGCGGGCGGAAAGGCCCTGTCACCTTGGCGGCATAACTGATGTACTGGATGATGGCACTGTACTCGTTGGCCAGGTCCGTGTTCAAATTCTTGATGAGTGTATCGCGATCCATGTTTGACTCCTTACTTTGGACAATCTATTTTGTGCGCGGCTCTCGCCGCTCAGTTTATGGTTTGTTCGATGGAATCGATCAGTGCCGGATAGTCGTCGCCCTTCAAGCAAAAGCCGTCGAGGGCATGCTCCATGGCGCGCCGGTATAAATCCTGGGACACTTCATGGGCCAGGATGAGGACCCGTAACCCGCGGTGATTCCGCTTTAATTTATGCAAAAGCCGCAGCGCCGTACCGTCTATCAAATCCTGATCGACCAGGACCACATCCGCTTCCCCTGCGCTAAACGCGTCGCCAAGTTGGTCGAGCTGCGACAAGGTCCGGCAGCGATAACCGAAACCCGCTTCTTCCAGCACGCGTTTTAACAAATCGGCCTCATCGGCCAACGGATCAACGATAGTAATCAAATTGTTCATGCAAGAGGTTCCCGCCGGCCGTGAGCCCCACAGGCGTTACGGAATCCGGTAAAATTTTTCAGGGCCGGATGACCGGAAACAATTATTATAGCCAAGATCAGCCGAGTGAACAGGAGATTCAAGCCGGCGTCGAATACCTGGTCAACCGCGCGTATAATCGCGGGGATGGCCGAAGCTCCGATAATCCAACCCTACGGCCTCCATGTCGGTCATCATCGGCCCGTGAAAACCGAACGGCGTCACCTCGAAAAACGCGTCGATCAGGTAACGCACCGACACCGCGGACTGGCCGCCCGCAACCGCCAGCTGTTCGGCCTTCCTGGCGACCGGACGCTCCGCCATCGGACGGGCAAAAACCGGCATACGCCTGAGCATCTCCTGAAATTTGGCCGCTGCGTCACTGTCCCAGGGAAAGTCGGCATTCACTTTGGGGGAGTCAGTCATGGTTTCAATACTCCTAAGGATCGGCCCGCCAGCCGCTTTGGACAGAACAGCCGGCGCGCCGCTGGGTTTTTCCAAAAAAAATTTGCTTTTCACATGAAAAGGCTAGATAATTGCAGAGAGCTTGAGTATAATTTATCTTACATTTTCTGAGAGAAAAATCAACTTGGCTCTGATCTCTCTTAGCACTCCGGTATGGACGCAAAAATAATCCCCATCTTCAGTAACAAGGGCGGCGTCGGCAAGACCTTCATCGCGATCAACCTGTCCACAGCTCTGGCGTTGGCCAAGAAGAAAGTCCTCCTGATCGACCTCGATTTGCAGGCCGGACAGGATGTCGCCATCAATCTGAACATGACCCCGGAGAAATCCCTGGCCGACATGATCAAGGACGGCAACTGCAAACCGGGGATGACAATCGAAGAGATTCAGAAGTACGTCACCCCCCACTCGTCCGGTTTCGACTTCCTCACCGCGGCCACCGACCCCCAGCAGATAAGTCACCTGCGACCTCAGGACATCAAGAATTTTGTGGTCAGCGCCCGCGATCATTATGATTTCATTATCGCCGATATCGGTGTCAGTTTTAGCCAAACAGCCATCTCCATCCTGGACAGTGCGGATACGGTCCTGCTGGTGGCCACTCCGGACGTGTTATCGGTCTACCAGGTGGCGTGGTCCATCAAAGTTTTGCAGGAAATGCATTTCCCCACGAAATTTGTACGGCTCATCCTGAACCGTGCCGAAAGCCAGGGCGGCGTCAGCTGGAAAGAAGTCCGCGACGCGCTCAACGTGGATCTGATCGGCCGCATCCCGTCCGACGGCAAGCTCGTCGGCAAGGCGATTACCGCCGGTATGCCGGTGGTGCTGGACAGCCCCCGCAGCCCGGTAGCAGATTCCTTCAAAAAGATCGTCCCGGAGCTGAACAAAAAAGACCTCTACATGCCGCGCGCGGACCACAAAGACATCAAAACACAAAGCGATCAGATCGAAGCCCTCGCCGCTCAGGACGCCATGGTCGAGTTCTCTGAAGAAGGCGAAGGCACCGCGGCACCGCCGGCCAAGGAAGATATTTTCAAGTCGGAAGAATTTACCAAAGAGAAAATCAGATTGCAAAAGCTGCTCATCGAACGCCTGGATATGGATTCCTTGACGCCGGATTCATTCAGCAATCCCAAGAAGGCCGAAGAACTGCGCGCCAGCGCCAAACAAATCATCAGCAATATCCTGATCGAACAAGGCGGAAAATTCGCCGCCACCCTGGAGATGCGCTCGCGCACGGTCGATGAAATCGTCAAGGAAACCTTCGGGCTCGGGATTCTTGAGGAAATCATGGATGACCCGCTCGTCGGGGAAGTCATGATCAACGGCAGCCAGGAAATCTATGTGGAAGTTAAAGGTGACCTGCTGCTGACGGACCACAAGTTTATCTCCAACCAGCACCTGCGGGCGATTATCAACCGGATCATCGCCCCCTTGGGACGCCGCCTGGATGAGAGTTCGCCGATGGTTGACGCGCGCCTGCAGGACGGTTCACGCTTCAACGCCATCGTCCCCCCTGTCTGCCTTTCCGGACCGTGCGTCACCATCCGGAAATTCGCGGCGGAGAAGCTGACGGTCAATCACGTTGTCGACAAATACAAATCTTTATCCCCGGCCATGCGGGACTTTCTGCATGCGTGCGTAATCGGCCGGATGAATATTATCATTGCCGGCGGTACGGGTTCCGGCAAAACAACGCTGCTCAATGTCCTCTCCGAGTTTATTCCGGACGGCGAACGGATTATCACCATCGAAGAAGCCGCCGAGTTGAGCCTGCAAAAGGAACACTGGGCGCGCCTGGAATCCCGCCCGGCCAACGTCGAAGGCGCCGGGGAAATCACGGTGCGCGACCTTTTTGTCAACACCCTGCGGATGCGGCCGGACCGGATCGTCATCGGTGAATGCCGCGGCCCCGAGGTCCTCGACATGTTGCAGGCCATGAATACCGGTCACGACGGTTCGATGACCAGCCTTCACGCCAACTCCGCCCGCGACGTTCTGATCCGGATGAGTTCCATGATCCTGCTCAGCGGGATCGAACTGCCCATGCGCGCGATCAACGAAATGATCTCCTCGGCGATCAACGTTATCGTCCACATGGCCCGTTATACGGACGGAAGCCGGAAAGTCACGGGCATCTCCGAGATCGTCGGCCTTAATGAGGAAGGCGAGCTGGAATTAAGAGAAATTTTCCACTTCGATCAGACCGCGCGCAGTGCTGAGGGAACCATTGAAGGCTTCTATCGTCCGCTGGGCCAGGCCCCGAACGTCGCGGAAGAATTGATCAAGAAAGGCGTCAAGCTGAACCTGGGGTTGTTTACCTCCGAACCCTCTCCCGGGTACTAGGCGAATATTATGAGCGCAAAAGTCATCACATTGTGGAGCAACAAGGGCGGCGTGGGCAAGACACTGCTGGCGGTCAATACGGCTACCACCTTGGCCCTGCTGAAGAAAAGGGTCCTGCTTGTGGAGCTGAATTTCCAAAGCCTGCATGCGATCGACAAAATGCTGAATATGGCCTGCCGTTTCGGCATATCGAACCTGCTGACGCAAATCGAAACACTTTCCGACCCGGACATCATCAAAAAGGCAGTGGTCAAACATTCCAGCGGAATGGAACTCATCCCCACGGTCGCCGACACCACGCAGAACGCCGACTTTACGCCGGCCCGCATCAAGGCCTTCCTGGATAAGTCGGCCGAACTTTACGACTACATTATTGTCGACGCCCGCCGCGCCTTAAGCGGCGGTCTGGTGTCGGTCATGCAAAACTCGGATTTGATACTTTTAGTCGCCACGCCGGACAATTTATCGATCAATAAATTCAAATGGACCCTGAACCTGCTCAACAGCATTCAGATGCCGAAAGAAATGCTGCGTCTGGTGATCAACCGCTCCGCCACGCGCGGTGACGTGGATGAAAAACTGCTGGAGGATCAATTGGGCCTGAAGATCATCGCCCAGGTGCCCTCCGACGGTAAGTCCGTGGGGATGGCGCTCAACAGCTGCGTGCCGGCCGTCATGAACGACCCCAAGAGTCAGGTATCTCGGGCCATCATCCATTTGGCCAAGGAACTGCAAAGGCCGGAGATCTATCCGGACCCTGAGGTCCTCAAGAACGCGATGCTCACCGCCTCCGCGGCCGTTGATCAACCCGACGATACCCGGGCCGCTTCCAAGGCCGCCAAAGCGACCAACGCCTTTGTTTTTGACGAAGAGGACGAAGAAATTATCCTGAAAAAAAAGATTCACGAACGGCTGGTTAAGGAAATGAACATTCAGAATCTGGGGCCGGAGTCATTTAATGATGAAAAGCTCATGAGTGAACTGCGGGAAAAAGCGGTCGGGACCACCAACCGGCTGCTCACCCAGGAGTATCACAAGCTCACCAAGAATGAAGACAGCCGTGTGCGGATCGCCAACGAAATCGTCTGCGAGGCCTTCGGCCTCGGACCTTTGGAAGAGTTCCTCGACGACCCGGACATTTCGGATATTATGGTCAACAGCCAGAAATTGACCTTCGTGGAAAAGAAAGGGAAACTGCTGAAGACGCATGCGAAGTTTTCTTCCGAAATGCAGATGCGCAACATCATTGACCGCATCATCGCACCGCTCGGCCGCCGCATCGACGAATCTAACCCGATGGTCGACGCGCGCCTCCCGGACGGATCACGTTTTAACGCGCTTATCCCCCCTCTTTCCCTGACCGGACCGATGATCACCATCCGTAAATTCGGCCGCGAACGTCCTACCGTGGACGACCTTATTAAGAAATTTAACAGCATGAATGATGATATGCGCGTATTCCTGGACGCCGCCGTACAGGGCCGCAAGAATATCATTGTCTCCGGCGGGACGGGTTCGGGGAAGACGACGCTCCTGAACATCGTTTCCACTTTCATACCCGATAAAGAACGCATCATCACCATCGAGGACGCCGCGGAGTTACGCATCAACAAGTCGCACTGGATCCGCCTGGAATCCCGGCCGGCAAATATTGAAGGAAAGGGCGCGATCCCGATCCGGACCCTGTTCATGAACAGCCTGCACATGCGGCCCGACCGCATTATCGTCGGGGAGTGTCGCGGGTCCGAGGTCATCGACATGCTTCAGGCCATGAATACCGGTCACGACGGCTCCATGACCACGCTTCACGCCAACTCCACTCACGACGTTCTGGTCCGTATGAGCTCGATGATTCTGCTCGCCGGCGTGGAGCTGCCTATCCGCGCCATCTATGAGATGATCTCCACCGCCCTCGACATGATCGTGCACGTCAACCGCTTCGGAGATGGAACCCGGAAGATCGTCCAGGTCACGGAAGTCGCCGGCCTCGGCAAGGAACACAATCTCGAGTTGCGCGATATCTTTGTTTACAATCAAAAAGGTATGGACGAGGATGGCAGGATCCTCGGCGATTACGAAGCCACCGGTTACATCCCCAAATGTCTGAAAGAATTCAAGACGATCGGCATCAACATCGACGAGAATATCTTTAAGAAACCCGCCGCTTAGTTTTCCTGGAAAAGTTTTAAGTAATCGGTAGGATCGGCACGCACATCATTGCCGTCGCGCTGCACTGCTTCGCGCATGGCCGGGGATTGATATTCCCACTTATGCCTTCGGATCAGATCATCCAATTGACGCGAGTCATTGACCTGAGGTTCCGCGGGACGCTGTTTGGCTTCCTGCATGCGTTTTTGGATGTAAGCGTCCAGCTTTTGCTGTCGTTTGGCGGGATTTCCAGAGGTGAGCACACGGGTCGGATCCCCATGATCAGGCTGCAACTGAAATGCCTTGACCGGGAACGGCCAGGGCTTGTCCGGATGCTCGTAACGGTAGTGCCCTTTCTCGAAAGCGCTGTACGAATACCGTGAGCGGGCGTCATTGGAAAAATAATACGGATGATATCCGAAGCGGATCTTGTGGTCCTCACGCACGGACAGGGAATCATAGGCCCGCTTATACTTCTGCAAATAGACCGGATAGTCATTAAGCGCGTGTGCCGGCGGCACCGCCCCCACAACCAAGACGATCACGAAACCCAATACCTTTCCCTTCATAACGCTCCCTGTCCTGTTCATCCCTATCGTTGAAAACCGCGAATATCTTCCAAATTTAACCGTTAATTCTAAAACTTCAATAGGACACCCTCCACCCTACCCGGACAGTCCCGGACAGCAGCTGGAGCCTTGACGTGCACCCTCTGCATATATTTGATAACAGTTTGGGAAGACTGAATTTACTGCCGGCAGCGCCTAGGCTGCCGGACCGGCCGGGACTCCGGCCTGGGAGAGTAATAAAGGAAGATTCGTAATCGGAGTTATCTGAAAGATGACCGGGGTCAATCCGCGGATATCGATGTTTTCAATCCCCACGGGTGTCAGGTCGATCTGTGTACGGTTGCCCTCCCGCAATAACTTCAGATTTTCCGGACTGAGATCGATACCACCGACCGGCGCTTCGGCTTCCGGCAGCACGGCGGCATCCCGTTGTCCGCCGACCTCGGTGCCGGTGGACTCTTCTTCTGCCGAGAACTGCGGGCGTATTTCGCCCAGGTACCGCTCACCTTCGGCCAGCAGATCTTCCGCCTCCGCGACCCACTCGCGGTGCTCCGCGTTCATGGCGATCATGGGAAAGGTACGGCCGACCACCGAACTGTCAATAATAAGATCAATCTCTTCGTCGCTGACATCATAACCGATGAGCACATTTTGGAAATGCTGCCGCGCGGCCTCGCGTTGATTCGCGGGGATCTCCCGTTTGGCAAAGAACTCAATGTAATCGGCCTGCGCTGTGAAGATATCTTTAAAGCGTTTGAGTGTCCGGTCGAAAGCGATGTACTGCTGAGCCGCGCTGCGCGGGTATCCGCTCATCAGACCGTAGCGGACCGTGCGCGTCTCCCACTGCGGACCGGCGGCATTTGTCCATTGCGCGAATTCATTGACCACCCATTGCCGGTTCCCCAGCGCTTCGGCCGGGAAGAGATCGGCATTCGCCGCGATAACTTCAAGGGCGGCCCGCACGTTGACGATGGAAAACCGGTCATCCCGGTGCTGGATCACGTCGTAATCCTGGTCCGCGCGGATCGCCTCGATCAGGACGGTCCGTGCCACATTGTCGAGCCGTCCCAGAATGAATTGAAAGGGTGACTGCGTGAATCCCACCTCAGGCGAGACACCGGAGTAGACTTTAATCATGTTGGCGTCCCGCGCCACCTCCTCGGCAATCTCTTGCGGCAGGCGGTTCAACAGTTCGGACAAATCCGTCATTCCCCGACGGACCAAGTCGTTATCGGTCACGCGGACGTCTGTCAAGACAGCCGCATCCCGTGTGACGGCCTCACCGATGTCCGCCACCCCGGCCGGAGCTTCCTGCGCGAGATAATCCTGCAGTTCACGAAATACGCCCTGCCGTTGCGTAAAACCTTCGATAAAATCATTCCTGGCCTGCTCCCGGGCAGCCGCCACGAGATTCCGGTCGGCTTCCGGCAACTCGTTGTAATTGCCGGCAGTAGCCTCTCCAAAGACATTCTCCGCAATGGCCTGCACCTCATCCTGCGTGATCGAAACTATCCGCTGAACCAACCGGTCCGCCAACGAGGTCCGGATGAAATCCGCCCGGTCGATCAGGTAATCAAGCAAGTCATCCAGTTCCGTTTGATCCAAATAGCTGAAAGACTCCCCATAATCCACCCACCGCAAATTCGCAACCCCCTGGGTCTGCGCGGCGGCCATACGGATGTTTTCCGGCAGTATGGAATCAAAAAGGTCATTGGAAAATACCCGATAAAGATCCGATAAGACAAACTCGGGACCAAATGTTTCAACAAGCTGCCGGTAAACATCGGTTTGGCCGCTGATCCGAAAGTCCAGCGCATCCCGGAAGCGCAACGCGTCCACACCCAGCCCAGGGAGATTCTCCGCCAGCCCTCCTCCCCAGACCTGTTCGATCGATGACACACCGTTCGGTGTGACCAGGACCTGGACCGGACTGATTTGATCGAAGCCGATTAATCTGGCCACTTCAAAATTGGCGCGTGATATCAATGCTTCATTGATGCGGGCGCTCGGATTACGGTTCAAGCGGGTTTTGTTGATGACGCGACTGCCGTCAAGCAGCGTCAGAATCGGATAGCGGAGGGTTTCGGTATCCGTGGCGATGACAGCCGCCTCCAAATCGTTACGGTTGACAAAAACGGGCAGGTTTTGCAGCACGGCCCGGTCCCGGTTCACGCGCCGTTGCGGGTCCGCCAGGATAACGTTGAGGGCCAGCTTGTCCCCTAAAAAGCTGCCGTCCACAACGGTGCGCAAAGTGTTGTCTGTCAAACGCGCGTAGTCCGTCGCCCGGGTAACTGCACGGCCGAACACCGCACCGCCGGAGAAGTACTTGCGCGGGATAATCTCCCGGGTAACCGGATCGTATTCCTCTTTGATGTAGCTGTAAGCCCCGTCGCGGTACGCCTGCAGGTAACGCTGATAAATCTGCTCTTTGGCATCCTTATCCTCAATCTCGACGCCGTTGACCTTGTTCTGGTTCACGTACTTCAACCCGAGGACGTGACTCTTGAGATTCTCCTTAAACCACGTCGCCAGGACCATCGCGTGATAAATCTGCCGCAACTGGGCAAAGTTTTTGCCCTCGTTGACTTCCTTCTCCAGCTCCGGGATAACGATCTCCCGGACGATCGCCGAAGAGACCTCATTGACTTCCTTGGCCTCATTCTTGACAAACTGGTCGAGCCCGATCGCGCGGTTGCCCTCATTGCTGTCGAGCGCGAGGTAATCCTCCTCCAGCATGATCTTCAGCCGGCTCTGGGTGACAAAGGCGGCGGTACCGTTCTCAAAAACCGTGGCGCTGTCCGGAACGATCCACACCTTGTTGAAGGTGTTGACCGGGATGTCGGTGGTCCCGTACATACGCTGGGCGCGCGCGTAGACCCGCTCCCAGAATTCTTTGCCGAGATCTTCCTCGGGATAGATCAATGAAGCGGTGACTTGTTTGAGGATATAATCCTGCGCCAACAGATCGCGGCCCATATCGGTGATCCCGAAGGAGCCGGGAATAATGCGTTGTTGCTCGTATGGAGAAAGGTTAACCCACTGCTCGTCCTCCGGTACGGTGAGCGCGGCCAAAAAGTAACGGATCATCCGCGTACTCTCCTGCTCGAGCGCCTCCGCCCGCAGGTCGGAATCACCGGTATCAACGATGAAATCAAAGCGGAAGGGATTGTCGGCATGCACCACCACCCCCCGCAAAGTCAGCGGCGCGTAGCCGGCGCTCAGATGCACCCGCGTGCCGGGCAGCGGCAGGCTCAGCTGAGTCTGCGCCCATACCGCGGGTACGGGCAGTAAACCTGTCGTCAACAGGCAGACACCCGCCATGACGGCAGCGAATCGGGACCAGAGATGGTGACGTAGTTTTTTCATGGAAAGTATTCCTTTAGTACTGGTACTAGTATATAGCAATCCGCCCCAAGTGCCAAATAGTCGATCCCCGGGTTTTTTCACGAGTTTCCCAGTGTATTCCCGGTCTTGTGTGTGGTAGCATACCGGATGGCCGAATTGATCATCACCAACGGCGACAGCGCCGCCGACAGCATGCGGCAGGCCGGTTTTCAGGAAGAAATCCTGTGCTGGAAGGATGTCCTGCATGACGGACCGGTCCCGGGGGCCGCTTCTTGGGAAGATCTGACAAACACACGCTGCCGATATTTATCCGGCGCCTTCGGAGAATCCCCGGAAGAAGTCCGCAAGAATTTTGACCGGCGAGACAGAATTCTGGAGAGCCTGGAGACTTATGAGAAGGTCAGCCTATGGTTTGAACACGACCTGTACGACCAACTTCAACTGTGCCAGATACTGGACTATCTTAACCGGATCCAACCGCGGCCAGTCGTATCCCTGATGCAATCCGAGGCCTATCTGGGTATGATCCCGCCTGTGCAACTCCCAGCATTGCGCGAAAAAGTGCGTCCTGTCACCACACAGGATTACGTGGACGGCAGCCGCTTCTGGAAGGCCTTCACCGCCCCGGATCCGCTGGCCGTGCCGTTGTTTGTCGATTATACCGGCCCGCTCGTGTTCCTTCCGGCCATCACCAAACGTCTGCTGCAGACCTTTCCCTACCGGGACAACGGCCTCACCTTGACACAGCGCTACACCCTGAAACATCTGAAGGACAACGCCAAGCGGGTGGCTAAGCTATTCGGTGATTATTGCCGGGAAGAAGAGATAAAATATCTGGGGGACTGGAGCTTTGTGAAATACCTGGAAGAATTGGCGTTCTGTCCGTCGCCGCTGATCGAGGGATACGCGGTGAGGCTGTCGCGGGGATCCGCGAAGGAGGTTTATCAGCAAAAGATATCGCTGACAGCGGCGGGCAGGGACGTTGTGCAAGGCACGCTAAATCACCTCACCCTTAATGGCATAGACCGCTGGATCGGGGGCACGCATTTAACTCCGGATAATCTCTACTGCTTTGATCCGCGGCAGAAGTGTCTCGTCAAGGTCGACAAGCTTTAGCCCTTCCCCTCCTCGACTTCCCGGGCCATCTGCTGGACTTTCTCCTCCAGCGCTTTTTTGTACGCGGCCAATCGCACGGCGAGATCTTCGTCGCTGACGGCCAGAATCTGCGCGGCCAACACACCGGCATTCTGCGCGCCGTTAACCGCGACCGTGGCTACCGGGACCCCCTTAGGCATTTGCGCGATCGACAACAACGAATCCCATCCATCCAGGCTGTTCGAAGACTTGATGGGAACACCGATCACCGGCAGCGTGGTCACCGATGCCACCATGCCGGGCAGATGGGCCGCCCCGCCGGCTCCGGCGATAATCACCTTTAATGCCCTCCCGCGCGCCTCCTTGGCATACGTCATCATGCGCTCGGGGGTGCGGTGTGCCGAAACAACGGTAATCTCAAACGGCACGTCAAACTCTTTCAACATGTCGGCGGCCCCCTGCATCACCGTCAGATCCGACTGACTTCCCATAATGATTCCTACGACTGGCTTTGACATGATATCGCTTTGACCTCCTCCTTGATATGCTGCGCGATTTCGAGCGCTTCGTCCAGACTGTCCCGTACCACCGTCACATGCCCCATCTTGCGATGCGGCCGGGTAATTTTCTTACCGTAACGGTGAATATACACGCCGGGAAGTTCGAGAAACGGTTCGATACCGATGTACGCGACCGGACCGCTGTGCCCCGGCTCACCGACGATGTTGACCATTACCGCCGGCGCGATCAACTCGGTCGAACCCAGCGGCAGGTTGAAGATCGAACGGATATGCTGCTCAAACTGTGACGTGCGGCACGCCTCGATGGTGTGGTGCCCGCTGTTATGCGGCCGCGGCGCGATCTCGTTGATCAGGATCCGGTCATCCGCCGTCACAAACATCTCCACGGCCAGCAAACCGACCAAACCCACCTCCCTGGCCAAACGCTCGGCCAGCGCGACCGCCTCACGGTCCTGATCGGCCGGAATCCGCGCCGGGGCAAACAGATAGTCCAGCATCTGAACTCCTTCATGAAAGACCATCTCCACCGTGGGAAAGGTACTCACCTGGCCGGCCTGATTGCGCGCGACCAGCACGCTGATTTCCTTCTTGATGTCGACGCGCGTCTCAATTACGCTCGGCGAATCAATGGCCCGACCCAGGTCCTGCGGGTCATTGAGGATGGCCACTCCCCGGCCGTCGTATCCTTCCCGCCGCGCCTTCTGTACCACGGGAAAAGCAATGTCGGTCTGCATCCATTCCTTGAGCGAATCGACAAGAAAAAAATCCGCCGTGGGTAGTCCGCGGTCGCGGTAAAATTGCTTTTGAAGCCCCTTATCCTGGACGATCTCAATGAGAGACGGATCAGGGAAGACATTGACGCCGTCGTGCTGCAATTGCTGCAGGGCGTCGAGATTGACGTGTTCAATCTCGAGCGTCAGCGCATCGAGACCCTTACCGAACCGGTAAACATCGTCGTAGTTGCCGGCGTCACCGCACGAAAATTGGTGACAATACGGCCTGGCCGGCGCCGACTCATCGATGTCCATGATATGCGGGATGATCCCGAAATTCATGCACGGTTGCAGCAGCATACGTCCGAGTTGACCGCCTCTGAGAATGCCCAGCCGGATTTCTTTCCCGAAAAAGGTTTCCATTATCCCCCTACATTAGCCTGTTCTTGCCGGTAAGCTTCTTCATTATAGGGCTTACGCGGCCCGAAACCAAACACTTAACCGTCTTTCCACCGTATCAGCCCGCCGCCGCGAACACGTCCGTTCACTGCCGGTTGAGGCTCCAATCGTAGTCGTTCCAACGCACGGTCCACGGTATGGGTTGATTCTCCAGCAAGTCCCGGACCTCCGGAGAAGGCGCAAACGCAGCTAGATATCTCAGCAGGTCTTTTTTATTCTTCCCGAAGTCTTTGAGGAACCACTTGAAGATCCCCGATAGATACGCCGTCTGGCTTTTCAGATCGAATCGGTTCAAGTCCGGGCGTGACAGGAAAATCCGCCCCTGATCATCCAGCTGCTTTTCGATCCGGCCGGCGACGTAGGCCTCGGCGCGCAGCGGCGGACAACTGCGGGCGGCACAAACGATCGCGAAATGGATGCGAGGGTCTCCGAACTGCGGCCGCAGAATCTTGTGTTCCACATGCGCCAAAGAAACTTCCTGGCCATTGATCGCAAACCACTTTTTGTCCCAGATCGTGGTCTTGAACACCGTCCCCAGGACGAGGCCTCCGCCGTGCAGGTCATTGATGCTCTCCAGCGGATAGTTATCACAGATGACCTGCAGCGTGAAGGCATTGTAGACATTGATCCAGAAGGCCAAGGCTTCTTCGCGCTCCAGCCGGCCGGGGTCCGTGTGCGACAATTGTTCGGTGACGGATCGCAAGGCGGGGTCCGCGCAGAGCCGCTCATAATCGACGAGGCCGCGCGGGTTTACATACTCGTGTAAAAGGGTGTCGTAAGCGCTATAGTCCATGGATGTTTGACTCTGTGCAGCCTCGGCTTCCGGCAGAAGCCCGGCTCCTGTTATCAGCAGTAAACACAAAATAAGACGAATCACCATCTCGACTCTCCCTGATCACCGCGATCAATTTCCGGGTTTGGCCCCGCGGACCTTGCGGATAATTTTTGTCATGTGATCCACATCATCATCCGGCCGGAACAGATAGCGGACATTACCCTCCTGGTCAAGTAGATACACATAGCTGGTGTGGTCGATCAGATAGCCCAGCGCCGATGAACTCTTGACGATCTGATACCAGGCGTCGAAATCTTCGACCACAAAGTCGACGTCCATCTGATCACCGGTCAGCCCGACCGCGTTAATACTGAAGTAGCTCAGATATTCTTTGATCTTGTCCGGCGAGTCGCGGTAGCTGTCGACGGAAATAAAGACCGTCTGGACCTCCCCGCGCTCCTTTTCGGTCAGCTGCTGGTAAACCCGGCTGAGTTTGGACAAAGTGACCGGACAGACGTCGGGACAGGAGAGATAGCCGAAGAACAGCAGGACGACCTTGCCCCTCAAATCTTTCAATTCAAACGGTTCGCCGTTCTGATCGGTGAGCTTGAAGTTTTTGTCGGGATTTATCGCGTCATAGTACTGTAGCCGCTGATCCGCCGCGGCTGTCACCGGCAGGCCGGCCAATATAATGGCCACGGACAATAATCCCACACTGATATTATTTCGTTTCATTCGCAAGCTCCCTGCTGACTAACTGCCTTTGTGACTTCCCTTCATACTGCCGTGATGGCTGCCTTTGTGGCTGCCCTTTTCGTCATCGATGGCCATCATGTCCATACGCTTGACGACCGCGGACACCCCCTGATGGCGTCCGTCGGCAAAGGTTAAATCGAGGCTGACCGTATCCCCGGGAGTAAGACGCCCCTTGAGATCTATGAGCATGATGTGCCAGCCGCTCGGCGCGAGCTTGAAGGTTTCACCGGCCGGGATGCGGATCTCATCGACTTTGCGCATGGTCATGCGGTCATTATCCATCGTCATCATGTGCATTTCCGCGTGCTCCGCTACAGCGGTGTAGACAGCGGTAATGACAACCTCCTCTTCGGTCGGATTCATCAATTCCATATAGGCCGCCGTGTGACCGACCACCGGCGGGACCCCTCGGACCCAGGCGTTGCTGATCTCTAGGACTTCTTCCTGGACCGGTTCCATCGCGTGTAAAGAGGCCGGACGGATACAGGCCAACAGGCTGACAGCGGTGAATATCAATAGACGGGTTCTCATGGCGCATTCTCCTTGTTGGGGGATTGTTGACCCGCAGCCTGCAGTGATTCGAGATAAATGGCGAGGTCACGTAATTCAATATCGGTTAAATGGTCGAAACCAGCCATGGCCGTTCCTTCGCGGGGAACACCGTTTTTGATCGTCCGCATCATCGCACCGCGGCTGGGACCCTGCCGATAGTTGGCGGGGTCGTAGAAATCCGTCGGCGGCGGATAGTACCGCGCGGCGTTCAGGCCGTCGCCGCGCCCTTCCTTGCCGTGGCACACCGCACAGCCGTTGGTCAAATACAGCTGCCGCCCGCGCTCCTCAGCCTCGCGCCGGATGCGCGCTTGCTCTTCCGGACTCGGCCCGCAGCTGGCGGCCAAGCTGGCAAGGATGACCACCGCCACAGTACGGGCCATGGGATAAATCTGCGCGGTCGGTGAAATGCGATCAGTCTTCCATATATACAATTTCCAATACATATGTAATCCCCGGGGAATTGTTAAGCGCATCTTGGGGAACAGGATCAAACGGAGCAGCCGCCTCTAATACCTGCAATGCCAATTCCCGAAATTCCTGGCTCGCTATTGTACTTCCCTCAAGAATCTCGAAACCGCCCAGCGAACCGTCCGCATTGATCATAAAACGAAACCTGACCCTCTCTCCGAAATAGACATCGCGCGCAGCGGCAGCGGTCGCCGCATCCTCGATAACACTATCGGCAATGGCACTTATTTTGCCTCGAATAGATTGCTTATAGATTTCGCCCGCGCTTTTGGTGTACTCGACCACATCTGTTGTCGGCGTACTGCTAACGGATACGTGTTGCCGACCAGATGAAACCGCTTTTGCAGCCTGACTGCTAGAGGATACGGACTCCGGAACAAACCTGTGTTTCCTCCGATCCACGTATTCCAGTTCCCCATTTGGTAACCGGCGGTACGGCGACTCGTTTAGCGTACAGCTGCATACAAGGGCGGGCATCATTGACAAACAAATCAATTTATACCAAGAACCAATCATTCTTACCTGCGCGTCAAAGACTACTGATTTGGCAATCTTCCCGACCGATCGTAATGTAACCTTTGGCATCGATAAACCGCTCAAAGTCGTCGGGAAACGCGATCACCTCCGCGCGGACCGGGTGTTTGAGACTTCGGACAATCTTTTCCAGTATTTGAATGAACGGCCGCACATGTGCCGGTTGTTTGACAAACACAAAGTGAGCTCGTCGGAACTTGTGCAGGATCTTGCCGACCTTCTCCGGTTTGACCGCCCCGCACTCCGCCCAGAAAATGACGGAACCGCCTGCGTCCAGGGCGACCGCATCCGGCTTGTAACGGTCTTCGATACCCTTCTCAACTGTCAGGTCCGGATAGACCGGCAAATACAGCGCGTAAACAAGCGCCTTGGCCAGCACATGAAATTCCGACTCGTAGGCCTTTTTGAGCAGAACAATTTTGTGATCACCGACCCGCAGCGAATACTTCTTGCGCAGTTCGAGCGTCATGCGGCTGGCGGCGGATTCAAGCGCGCGACTATGTCTGCGGACTTCTCCTCCGGAAGAAAGAAATAGTTGGCCTCTGCTTTCAGTTCCTGCACGGCCGTGAGCCGTCCGTCCTGCAGACTGTAGAAGCCGTATTTTTTGTCGCGGAAGAACTGCGCCACCCCGGCCTGGTTGTCACCGCAGCGCTGCAGACGGTAGTCCTCAACACTGGCCATCACCGCCGGACGGAATTTATCGATCGTCTGCGCGGCCCCTTGCAGCACGGCCAGTTCGGAACCTTCCGTATCGCAGATCAGTACGTCCAGCCGATCGAGCGGCTTCTCCTCAAGAAAACCGTCGAGGGTCACCATATCCACCCGCTCGCACTCCGTGTTGGGGATCACCTTCGGCGACAGATAGGACAGGGCGTAACCCACCTTTCCCTTCGGTTTGAGCGGCGAAACAGCGTAGATTTTTCCGGACTCCCGCCCCAGGGCGAGTTTATGCAGAGTGACGTTATTCAGTAAAAAAATGGCCTTGATCTGCTTCAAGACACTCATATTAAAGCGGACCGGCTCGAAGCCCAGGACCCGTCCGCGCCGGGCGCTCTTGGCCAGGGCGTACATCGTCCGTCCGTAAGCCCCGCCGGCGTCGACGCACACCCCCTCGGGACCAGCGAGATGGCCGAGAATTTCCACCTCGGCTTCACAGCGCTTGCCTTGAACATTACGCCAGGCTGTCTTCCACGACTTGGGCGTTGCCCTTAAGGCCGTCATGAATTTCCGCCACCGCGACGGCTCGGCGAACAACGGCGCGTCCGCCAGCATCTCATCGGTGATCCCGTATTCCTTAAGATAATACCCCCGTTGACGGATCTCACGCAATTTACTGTACGCGGCCAATTCATAAAAACCGCTCAGGACAGCGGTGATAAAACCGTAATAGCCGTCTTTCCACCCTTCCTTGCGGACATAGCGGCGGAGAAACCGGTCGACCGTACGGCGAAACGCGCGGCCCATTCCCATATTCCGCCCGTCCAGGTACCACTTGATCCCGTCCAGTGTGGTCAGGCGGTTGGTCTTGCGGATAAAATCTTCCACGTTTTTGTAATTGTGATGGATCAGGTGATTGCTGAGATTGGGCCCCTGGATGTAACCGGGCTGGGTAAATTCCATGCCGGGATGAACGACATCATAAACGGATTCCTTCCAGCGGAAGAATTTCCGGTTATAAAGCTTCATGTGCGGCGCGGGATACCATCCTCCGTGGCGCAGCCAGTAATCTCCGATGTAATTCTTGCGGGGGACCCAGAAGGCGACCGCGCGGTCGTCGCGGGTATCAAAGAGTGTGTCGATTTCCGCCAGCAATTCGGGCGTGGCGCGCTCATCGCAGTCCAGGATCATGATCCAATCGTGATCGGCCTGGGCCGCGCCGAAATTACGATGACGCCCTTCCTGCTCCATAGCCCGCTGCACCACCTTGACGCGGGAGAACTGATTGACCAATTCGACGGTCCGGTCCGTGCTGAAGTCGTCCACAAAAACAATCTGGTCGGCCCAACCGTCCACGCTCTTCAGACAGTCAGTCACGTTGCGCTCTTCATTCTTGCCGATAATCACCACGCTGATTTTGGGTCTGGCCATCATGTTCCTTGCGGATATGCGCACGGCCTGCCGTCAAGGCCGCCGCGCTTAAGACGGATGGATAGGAAATTATGAGTATAAAGGCAGGATTTAACCCGGTCAAGCCTCAAATGCACCGAACGCACGTCCCCAGCCGTCCCCTTAACTGCTGGCCGCTAATATGTTAGGCTCCACCGCTCCGGTTTTTCTGCCGCATCGCCCCGGTGATTGTGCTATACTGGGGATACTGTCACCGGCCCGGCGCCCGACCCGAACCGTCATCGCCAACCCCAAGGAGCGGCATGAAGATCACCTTTGCCTACGCGGACGACGAAAACCTCGGACTGCAATATCTCTCGTCCGTCCTCAAACAACACGGCCATCAAACCGAGCTTGTTTTCGATCCCGCCCTTTTCGACGACTGTCAGATCCAGGCCGGCTTCCTGCACCGGTTATTCAGCTTCGAGGAGCAGGTCGTGGAGGACATCATCGCCTCTGGCCCCGCCTTGATCGGCTTTTCTCTGCTCACAGACAATTATCCCTGGTTTAAGCGCATCGCCAAAGCGATCAAGGAACAGACTGACATTCCGATCGTGGTCGGGGGGATTCACGCGACCAGTGTGCCGGACGTGGTGATCCGGGAACCGTTTGTGGACTACCTGATCACCGGCGAGGGCGAATACCCGCTGCTGGCCCTGGTTGAACACCTGGAGGGCCGGCGCCCGGTCGAGGAAGTCCCGTCACTATGGTACAAATCCGGGGAACAGGTCCGGCGGACCACGGCGCTGCCGAAGATCGCGGACCTCGATGACATCCCTTATCCGGACAAGGATCTCTTTTACGAAAAGGCCCCGATGTACCGCCACATTTATTTTATGGAGGCCTCGCGCGGCTGCGCCTACAAGTGCACTTTCTGCCATCATTCCGTGGACAAGGATGAACCCCAAACCAAGCGCAGCTACCGGACACGCAGCGTGCCGCACGTGATCGATGAGCTCGTGAAGGCCAAACAGAAGTATAAGATGCACAGCGTCTATTTTACGGACGAACTGTTCGGTTTGGACATTGACTGGCTGCGCGAGTTCAGCCGCGAATATCGCGAGAAAGTGGCCGTCCCGTTCAGCTGTTCGATGTATCCGTCAACGATCGATGAAGAAAAGGGCCGCCTGCTGCGGGACGCGAGCTGCTTTATGGTGGAGATGGGGGTCCAGTCGATCAACACGGATATGAAACGCAAATTAAACCGCTTTGAAACCAACGGCCGCGTTGAACAGGCAATCGCCATCTTGCAGGAGAACGGGATCAAGGTCCACGCCCAGAACATCATTGCCCTGCCCGGAGAACGGGAAGAACATCTCAAGGAAATGCTCGAATTCTACTCGCGGGTCAAACCGGACGTCGCCTTCTTCTTTTGGCTGCGCTACTATCCGCGCACGGCAGTCATCAAGGACGCGCTCGCGGAAGGCATTATGACCCCCGAACAGGTGAAATTGATCGAGGACGGCCATTTTCCGGGCACGCTCAATACCGGCGGCACCTTTTCCAACCGTTTTGCCGACCGCTATTACCTGCTATTGAACCTGGCCAAATACCTTCCGCACCGCTTCGTTAAATATATCATCGCCAAGGACCTGATCCACCGGTTTCCGAACCTGCCCCTGCGCCGGATCAACAATATCATCATCTTTTTCACGCAACGTTTCGATGAATTGTTGCCCTCCCGCTACGGCTCCAAGATATACCGTTTCAACCGGGCCGTGGGGCGTTACAGCCACTTCACGTGGAAAAAGATCTTTGGCCGCCGCCGGAAAAAGACTCCTCCCCCGGACCCGGTGGGGCTGGACCCCGCCTGCCCTCCCCGCGCTTCCTGACGCGGATTAATCCCGAATGCCGAAAAGCTTGTTGAATTGCCGGAACTTCCACAACCAGATCCCGGTAAACGTCAACAGCGGCAAGACGAAGGCCTTAACGGCCCACTGAAAAGCCGCGTACTTGTGGAATGGAGAGTAGATGTAACACATGATCACCAGTCCGCCGATGATGTGTATCCAGCGGATGGCGGTTCGGACGGTTTGCGTCTTCATAGGCAAAGAGAGTTGCAAGGTAGCATTCGTGCGTATCCGCACTATAGCACGGATGTCCGGCGGGCGGACTCAAAAAAACCGTTGTGATTTTCGGTCAACTTAATTAAGATGAACAGATCATTCCCGGCGAAACAAGTTCCGGATCTATCATGAAAAAAAGTATCTGGCCCAAAGTCATCACTACGCTATTGATCGTCCTGCCGATTCTGTATGCGCTGCTCGGATTCTTCCTCGCGCCTTTCTTGCTCAAGAAGGCGGTAGAGGAAAAAGCGGCCGGGATGATCGGGCATGAAATCACCCTAGGCAAGGTCAAGATCAATCCCCTTGAATTCACGCTCGACGCCGAGAACGTGGCGGTCAACGACCCCGACCGCGGCCCGGTGTTGAGTTTGCAGCGGCTGTTTGTCGATTTCGAGATATCTTCACTGTTTATGGATACGATCGTCGTTGCCAAGGTGGTCCTGGAACAGCCCTGGATCAACGTGGTGCTGGCGAAGAACGGTGATCTCAACCTGGCCAAGCTGGCCCCTCCGCCCGGAGAGAAACAGGAGGAACAGCCGCCCGCCAAGCAGAAACCGCTGTTGATCGAATCAATCGCCATCCGCGACGCCTCACTGCTGTTCGAGGACCTCTCCAGCGAACAACCCATCCGGCACATCTTCGAACCGATCAACATCGAACTCGAACAAGTCAGCACCCGGATCAACGCGCTGGGCTTAAGCGAAATCCGCATCGACACGGAACAAAACGAAAAGGTGCTGGTTAAAAGCCAGTTCTCCCTGGAACCGGTACGCCTGCGCAGCCAAATCAGCATCGAGGGAATGAGTCTGGCGCGGCTCAACCCGCATCTGACCGACGCAATTCCCGTACGGGTCGGCCGCGGACGATTCGGAATGCAGGGCCGGCTGATGATGGACCACATTACGCAGGGTCCTGACGCTGTTTATTTTCAGGGCGGCCTGCAGCTCTCCGACGTCAGCCTGATCGACAAGACCGAACACCCGGTGTTGGAATTTATCAATCTGGATGTCCCGACCCTCGACCTCTCCCTGTCCGATCAGGTGGTGGCCATTGAGCGGATAGCCCTAAAGGGATTGAGCCTGGAGACGGGTATCGATGAGCAGGGCCGGCCGATCCACCTCCCCCCGGCCTCCCCCGGCGAAACTGCGGCTGCCGCCCCGACCAAAGAAACGCAGGCCCTCAAATTCTACCTCGGTGAATTTACGATCAGCGACGGGTATATCAAGTACGACGACCGTTCGATAACGCCGGCGGTCCACCAGGAACTGAGCAATCTGCAGATGCGTCTGGGCAACATCTCCAACACAGAGAGCGACACGGCCCAGTTTCACGTCGAAACGACCGTCAACAGCACCGGCAACGTCATCGCGGACGGACACCTGAGACCTTTTGCCGCGGACCCTGATATTGAATTGACCCTGAAATTGGCGGACTACGATTTGATCAAGGTCTCTGCGTATGCCGGCCGGTTTATCGGCTATGAAATCGACCGGGGACTGCTCGGTCTGGACGCCTCCTATAAGGTGAACGGCACCAAACTCGAAGCCACCCACGACATCAAATTTTCCAATTTTACACTGGGCGCGGATGTTGAGAGTCCCGATGCGATCAAGGCCCCGATCAAACTCGGACTGTCTTTGTTAACCGACAGTCAAAACCGGATCACTCTCAACCTGCCGGTAGAGGGCGACCTGGCCAGCCCCGAATTCAGCTTGGAAAGCGTCATCCGCAAATCGTTTACCAATCTGATCACCAAGCTGGTGTCTTCCCCCTTCAGCATCCTGGGCAATATCGCGGGAGTTAAGGCGGATAACTTGGACTACGTCGGTTTTTATCCCGGCGCGGCACAGTTGACTGATGAGGAACAAAACAAACTCATCAATATCAGCAATGCCCTCAAGGACCGCCCGCAGCTAATCCTCACCATCCATCCCGGGGTAGACAAGAAGACCGATATGCTCGCGCTCAAGACACGCCGGTTCGACATGGAAGTCGAACAGATGACCAACGGCAAGCGCCACGGTCATGATCCCAAGGTCCTGAAAAAACTGTACAAAAAAGAATTCGGCTCCAAGGAGTATGACCTTAAGCTGAATAATTTCAGGGAGAAAAGTGCGGACCTGGACAATCCGGAAGTCCGGTTTATCGAGGCCCTGCGTCAGGATTTGATCGAAAGACAACCGGTCGAGGAAAAAATGCTGGAGGAATTAGCGGACCGCCGGGTGCAGAACGTGCAGGATTTTCTTCTTCAGAAAGCGGAAATCGATAAAGAGCGGGTCAAGATCGGCAAACGAAAAAACGGCGATCTCACAGAGACCGGCATCATCAGCAACAAATTCTCCGTTACCTCCAAATAATTCCCGCCCCTAAAACTAATTGAACAGAAAATCGATGACCCTGTTGTTGGAGCGCACCGAAAGGATCTTATCCTGCAGACGAAAACTGCCCGCCCCTGTGCACAACAGCGTCAGATAAGCGCCCAGATACAACAGCGGAAGTTCTACTTTGGGAAAGGGATCCCCGCTGTGCTGGATAAAAGCGGCCACGCACATGGTAAAGGCGAGCGGTATGAGACTCAGGCGGGTGAACAACCCCAGGATTAACAAGATGCTGCAGAAAAACTCGGCGCCGACCACGAGATAAAAACTCAGCTCCCCACCCAAACCCAAGGGGTCCGGAAATTTGACGGGATCGCCCGCCAGCACCTTTTGAAATTTCGGCCAGCCGTGTCCGAACGCCATCAGCGCCCCCACGCTGACGCGTAACAGGAAAATTCCGAATTCAGCCATCTTGCCCTCCAGGTTTCAGCTCCCGCGGGAGCCGGTTAAAAGGAATTCTCGACTACGACTTCGTCCAGCGGCAATTGACCGGGTTTCGGCCACGGCTGTTTTGTCCCCTTGCCGATGGCAATCATCGGCCCCATGACATGGTCCGCCGGGAGACGGATCAACTCCGCGACTTTGTCGATATCATAACCTATCATCGGACACGAATCCAACCCGCGGTCCTTTGCCGCCAGCATCAGGGTTTGCGCCGCCATACCGATTGAACGCTGGGCTTCGTCCCGCTGCAGCCAGTCGCGGCCCTCGTGAAACGGTCCCATCCAGCCGACCAACAATTCCGCCACTTCCTTCGGCGCGTTGCGCCAGTAACGCTCCGGATTCTTCCGCCACGCCTGGGTATCAGCGGCAATAATCACCAGCAAGGACGCATCGGTCATCTGGGCCTGGTCATTGCCATACTCCTTTCGGATCTTCTGCCGCAGCTGCGGATCGCGCAGGATGACAAAACGCCAGTGCTGAATATTGAAGCTGGTGGGTGCCTGTATGGCGGCCTCCAGCAACTCCTTTTCCTCTTCCGGCGCTATTCGGTGACCGGGGTCAAAATGCTTGACCGCCCGGCGCTGATAAATGGCTTTAAGAGTATCCATGACAACTCCTCTGCTGATTTTTTATAAAATGGCGCTAACAGAGCCGACCGGTCCGCGCCGGCTAATGAACGACCTCTTCTTTAAGAGAATCGGCATTACTTTTTATCAGACCTAGCATCTCATCAATATGTTTCTCTGTCAGCTCCAAACGCTTGGAGCAATCCAGGGCGCGCCGGTCCAGCATGGTCCCTTGCTGGGAATCCTTCTTGAAGGCAGCCAGGCAGGTATCGACTTCAGCCAATGGGATATCGGTATAAGCGAACAGACGCTTCAATGTCTTTTGGGGGTGATTCTTCAAATCCCGGTAACGAATCTTCATAAACGAAATCCCGGAGCGCACCAGCTTCAGGTAACGGGTGACCACAGAAAGCCAAAGGATGGTGAGATATTCGGCATTGGAGTATCCCAGGACCCAGCGCGGTTCCATTTTCCGCAGCAGGGGGACATAATTCGGCCACACATGTTGCACTGCCAGCATCGCCACCGACGTGCGGAAACTGAACACGCGGAACGCCCGGGCATACGATCGCGCCCATTCAATCATATTGCGATACACGAAGACGTTCTTGGATTGCGGATACAGCTGGTCCAGCACGTCGGCAATTTGCACCACAAAATTGCGAAATTTGATCGCGTAACAGCGGACATACGGATCCTTCCGATAGAGCGTAAACCTTAAGGCGCTGTCACATAATTGGCGGAACTGCTCCTTCGGATACTGCTGACGTGACGCCATCAACTGGGTGAAGACATCCGGCTCCGATACGCAGTGAACATCACTTATCGTCTTCAGCGCATTGGACAGCAGCGTCGATCCGCAGCGGCCCACCGAATAGATGAACATCACCGGGAGGTCGGGATTGAGCGGAATCGACCGGGCCAACTCAAAGAACTGCTCATAGCTGATCTTCAACACCGATTCGGCCTGCTGAAACTGCCCGTGATACAAAAACGGCTCCCGCTCGATGAGATCCTCACGGCTGTCGCGTGTGACTACGAAGACCACTTTCTGTCTGCGCTCATCAAGACAATACAGGCTGGTACGGTCGTCAAACAACACCTCGGCCGGCGCGGTTCCCGCGTAACGCAAGCGAAAATCCTCGACGGCAGCGTGAAATGTCAGATGCCGTTTCCTTTTTCGGACTATGTCATATCTCTTGATTTGCATCGGAATGGTTCAGTTATTCGAAGGGGTGCCGAATACTTCTACCGGCCGGGCGGCCTTGCTTCGTGACCGTTCCAAGTATAGTGAACCCGCCGGAATTTGTCAATTGATTAAGGGGCTGCCCGGCCCGCAAATCCGGTAATATCGCCGGCGGCGAGCCTCAGGTACAGCGCCCGGAATACGGCGCGAATGTCTCCGCGATGATCTTCATACAGCCGCCGCGCCTCGTCCGCCGTCAGCGGGACATCCAGGTCCGCCAGCAGCCGTCTCAACTGCGCAACACTTGAACTGCACCGGTGCAGGACGGGCAAGCCGCACCTCCGATGCGCGGCGACAACCAAACCTCCGGATCGGAAACAAAGACAACGGACGGCCTGCCACTGCCACCACGGCAACAGATCTGCTCCGTCTATGAGCACCACCTCGTAACGCGCGGCGGCCCGCCACACCTCCCGCCATTGTGCAGCGGTGAGCCGCGGCCGTTGCGCGTTGACAAATATCCGCCGGCTCTCCCGGCCCGCTATGCGCAAACGCTTGGCCAATTGCTCGAGCAGGGTCGTTTTCCCACTCCCGTACGGGCCGATGATCGCCCCGCGATAACCTTGCCGGTGAAGCAGCGTGCCGAGTTCTTCCCAGCATCCGTGCTCAAACCGGTAGGCCAGCGCGTCGACCCGATGCGACGCGAAGGGGTTTTCACGCGCCCGGATCATGCGGCCCCGCCCAAAATAAGCTCTTTCTCTGTCGGGGACATGACAAACTCCTCTCGGCCGCATTCATTGGACGGCCGCGCCACGCATTCCACTGCCCAAATCACCGAAATCAATTTTCCAGAAAAAGTGTAGGGCCCCTCGGGCAATTGAAGGCTGAAGCTCATCTGACCCTGCTGGGCCGCCTCGACTCCCACCTGGTCGATCACCTCCAGATCCTCAGTGCCGCGCCCCTGGGTATACCAGAACAGGCGCACCACCAGATCGCGCGGAGGTTTGTCCAGATGCCACGTCACCGTCCCTTTGACCTGTTGTTTGGGCTGCCACGCTTTTTTCTCCAGCATCACACTGATCATCCTGTCCTCCGTCCGCGTTTAGACCGCGGGAATGACCTCGATCTCATACTCCTCCTTGATATCCGGCCACTTTTCGATAACACCGTTGACCTTGATCAGCCAGATAATCTTGTTGTTGGACGCCTTCCACGTGTACATGGTCCCGTCCGGGACCTTAAGCGTCACATTTCCGCCGCCCACAGCGCCGGACGCGTGATCAATCAGATTATGCTCATAAAACGTCTCACGATCGGTGTAAGTGGACGTCCCCCGGCGGTAGGTGGCCTCCTCCTGACCGACCAGACTTACCGTAAACTCCTTGATCTTATTACCGTTTCCGGTCAGCAGCCAATTCACGGCCAGACTTCCGCCGACAGGCACGTATTTGCTTTCCGTCTCCAGACGGACCCGGGGATTGAACAGGGCCAAAAAGGCATGCCCCGTGGCGAGAATCATCAGCAATCCGAAAAATCCGAAGATCCCCTTAAAGAAGCCGGGAGCGTCCTTCTGAAAGAGCAAATAAACCACGCCGCACCATATCGCGGTGAATATGAGAATTCCGACAAACCTCAGCATGGGCCCGCCGGACCGGCTCTTAAGCACTACCGGCCCCGCAGTCAAGTGGCGCGGCTGCGGGACGGCGCGCTTACCGGCCTTCCCCGGCCGGAAACCGGTCAGCATGGCAAAGATAATCCCTCCGCCGACCGCCGCGAATATCGCGCCGAAAATAAAGGTAAACAGATAAAACCAGCTGAGACGGACCGACAGCACCGCTTCGTCGGGCCGGCCCGGATTGACGTAGGCCGATTGTTCACTGCCGACCGGCGCGGCGTCGAGCTTACGCCGGACACCCTTTCGGTCGCTGGTCGAAACAAAACTGATGAAGTCGTAACTGTCCGACTCGTACTCCTGCCCCTGGTAGCGGTACCGGAACTTGATGACGGCCTTGTACGTATTGCCGTCGGAGTCATAATTCGTCTTCATCTGACTTTCGGTCACCGTCGCCGGTATTCGCTCCCAGCTCATGGCCAGCACCGACTTGACCACCGGGACGATGCACATAAAAATCATGATTCCCATCCCGGCCAAAAAGAACGGCAAACCGAAGAGAACACCGCCCAAACTGGTGCCCCTGCCGAGTTCGGTCTTGGCGGTCTGCTGAAACCGGGAGGAAATCCCTTCACCGTCTCCACCGCCGCGTACCGACATCACCATCCCCCAAATTCCGATCAAGACAAAACTGATCGGAAACAACAGGATGGCATACATCCAGGGACTGGCCCCGTTTTGAACTTCCTTGTGTATTCCCGTGCAAAACAGATAGGAAACGGTCCCGCTGATTCCCAGCCAAAAAACGAAGAATATTACTCCGGCTATGCGACCACCCATAGGGTTATGATATGTAGATTGGATCGGTGACGGCGCCGCAGCCCGGCGCCAGGAGGCTTTTTAGTATTTTATCGGAATATCGTCGGCCGTCAGTAAAGAATTCGTCTTTTTGTCCTTACGGCAGTCGCTGCCGTCGAACTTCCAACTTACCTTTCCTAGGATGCCTCCCCCTAACTTGCCTTACGAGACGCTTCCGCTCCATTTTCTTGTATGCTATGATGAATTCTTTCCGATCATCGCGTCTTCTGCTGGGCCCATAGCATGGCTTATCAATCCCGACCACAATCTCATGTCGACGCCAACCTCGTACGCATCAGCGTACTCGGCCCGGCTCTGCTTTCGATTGTGACCGCCTGTCTCGCCTTTTACGACGCGTACAACCTGGAGGTGATATACGCGTATCTGCGGATCACCGGATGGGGGATGCTGGCATCCTTTTTGTGCAGTTTCGGCGCATCCACCATCTATCACTTCTTTCCCTCCCCTGTCACGCGCGGATTGTTACTGAACCGGAAGTACTTCGGATTGGCCTTCGCGGTCTTCATCACCTTCCACTTCTACGGGTTGTATCTGAAGATGGACTATGACCCGGTCTTCTTTTTCCAGGACCTGACCGTGCCGGAGTTCGTTCTGGGAGTGGTGGCCATTGTCTTCACCCTTGCCATGACGTTCACCTCCTCGGCCGGTATGCAGCAGCGTATCGGGGCGGGCCGCTGGGCCGCATTGCACACGTGGGGCGGTTACGGGATCCTCTTCGCCTTCTGGGTCACTTACCGGGATCATGGGCTCAATCAGCTGCCGATATTTCTGGCGATCAACGGCCTGATCATTCTGCGCTGCCTGCGCCGTCTGCAGGAGCTCACCCGCGAAGACAAGCGGAGGATGATCCATGCCGGTTTGACCACCTTAATCGGGCTGATCGTGTGCTCAGCAGGACTCTTTATCTTCGAACAAATAGAAAACTCACCGGGCCCGCCCGTGCAGCGCGACCGGTTGTACGCGATGCGGGATTACTATCCGCTGCGGGAAGGCGCGGCCTGGACGTATCGGACTCAAATGGCCGGAGGGCCCGGTGCACAGCAGAGCTTTGTCGTGCGCCCCGGCACTCCGCGCGGCCGGCAGGCCGTCTACCGGGTGCATGCCGGTCCGGACACGTACATGTCGGTAGCGCTGGACAGCTACGGCATCCGAATTTTCCGGAATGTATCACCCGCTTCCACCTTCACCTACGAACCCGCCGGGATTTTTCTGCCGAACTTGTATTTGTATGAGGAAAAAACCTTTGAGACTGGCATTCTGATAAGCGGCGGCCCGGGCGGAGAATCACGCGAAGGTGTCCAGCGCGGCCGTTACCGTCTGGAGAAGATTGAAGATGTGATACTGGGGGAAACGACTTACCGGGACTGTATGCGCATCGCCTATTCCCGGACCATCGACAACGGGCAGGGCTTTTTGCAAACCGTGGCCGGCCGGATGTGGCTGGCGCCGGGTGTCGGAAAAGTCCGGGACGAACGCAGCGTAAAGGTCGAGGATACCGCCGGCGCTCTCATCGATATCCGGGAGGAACAGCTGGAATTGGTTGACGGCGGGGACATTCAATGGTAAAAATAACACCCAACCAACCCGACACCGGGCTATTTTTTTCTTAGAGACTACCAATCATGCTCAGATACTGCCTGATCTTCATTCTTTTAACCCTGGCCGCGTGCGCATCGGACCCGAGCAAACCTCATTACCGCATGTCGCCGGAGGCGTTTATCGATGAATACATGAAGAACCATTACACGGCCATCAAGAAATTCAGCGGTAAACGGATCCGGTTCGATGGCATCCTCAAACGCAAGGTCGGCGAAGACATCGACGGGATCTTCGCCGTGGAATTCTACGGGATGGATGACGCCCAGGCCTATGAAAGCGGCATGCGGCTTTTCTTTCTCGACCCTTCCCATCCCGAAAATCTGAGTGATTTTTTTGTCTACCAGCCCGGAATGGAGATCAGCCTGATGTGCACGCTGGATACCACCTCCAATACCCCCATCGTCAACGGCTGCCGCTTTATCAGCGACCTAAAAAAATAAGCGAAGCGCAGTCTAAAATAAGTGATTGTATTCGTCGATACGGCCCATATCGATGCCGTCCTGTTGTTCCGTGTACAACGGATGTGCCGGATCTCCGATCGAAATTTCGGGACGGGTCGTCCGGCCGGTCAACTGCAGGGATGCGGATAGTCCGAGGGTCTGTGGGAGTTGCGGGATATGATTGGCGATCCGCACGGCAAACGGCGGCTCGTCGGCCTGCGCGGGATCATCCCATAGCGCGTGTACTCGCTGAAAATCTACTTTGTCTACTTCCACCCACAATCCGATCCGATAGGGCTCCTTGCGGTCCGCTACCGGCATGGGAAGGACGGCTCGAATAAAATAGTGTTCCTTGCGCAAGATACAAATATCATCCGATTCAAGACAGTCCGCCTCGCGCTCCGCCACCGGCAATTCGCAAACCAGATCCGGGCGGCGAAACGCCAATTCCATTTCGGCTTGCGGATGAAATTCTCCGCACACAGAACAGATGCGTCTCTCTTCGTTCATAATTCACTCTCTTTCACTATCCAAACGCTCACTCAGAAACTGTCAGACCGGAGTGCAGAACCTTGATCGCCAGGGCATTCAACAGGTCCACCGTTTCATAAAGTAAACGCTCCTCCGCCTCGCTATGCCGCCAGATCATCGTGAGGGCGGACAGCTTGCGGTCGCCAATCCTCAAACGGACGAGTCGCCCTTCCTTTGCGAGGCGGTCCCGCAGCTCGGCGGAAAACAGTCGACGCGTCCATTCTTCATCCACGGCGCGCAGCGTATGTACTTCATCAAATAAATCCTGAAACAAGACCTGCCGCCTTTTGACTCCGCATCTTGGGACGGCTAAGGCCCTGAAATATTTTGGCCGTCGGACGAGAAGAACATCCGGATTTGACATAAGATTTAACCGCACCGCATAGTTGATCGTCCCTTGCAGTACGTAAATCCGGGCTTCTCTCCCTTCCTCCAAACCGATCACGGCGCCAAGGGGGAACTTGGTGACCCGGCCGGAGAAGCGGACGGCCAGTTCGCGAAACATTCGATAGCTCTTGCCGACTTCGCGCACGGCCAGCCAAACCAGCGGCAACGCCAACAAGACGGCCCCGACGGCAAAGAGTATCAACATAGGAAGCAGCGAATCCAGCGTTCCAATCTCCCCGTTTGCATGTTTAAAAGGACCCCCTATGCGTCGTATTTATTTATAATCGCGGGTCATGGGTTCGCCGTAAGGGCTGTCCCTGCTCTCATGCTGATTTTCAGCCGCGGGCCGTGCCTCGATCCGGTCAAATTCGCGCTCCGTCAGAAATTGCGCGCCGGCAAAAAATATCACGATAATCAGCGACCAATATTCGATAGGAATGTAGTAAAGCGTGTGGGCGGGATACAAGGCGGTGACTTCTCCGGTCAATTCATCACGGCGCAGACGCCTGAAGTGATTCAGATAGAACCCCGTAAACATGGTAACAAAACACGCCGCGGCAACCGCCAGGTGTTTCGTCCATTCGTGATTCTGGTAATACCGCTCGTCACCCGTTACGGTTTCTACCACCCACTCGGCACCAAGAAAAGCGGCAACGGCGATCGCAATCACGATCCACCCCCATCCGCGCCATATGATTAACATGGTCTCCCCCTGGGCTTGCGACGAGCGCACCGGGAAAACGAACGCCGACTACCGGGATCCGAAGTATTTCTCAAAAGGGATGATATCTTGCGGATGAAGCATCATGCGCAGGTAGGTGGTTTCTTCCATCCGGTACTCGAAGTCCTGCCTGGTAATCATCCCGCGGCGGTAAAGATCCTTGTATTGACCCTGTTTCTGACGGACCGCGATCACGGCCAGACTGAAATACCCGACGGTGAGAACCAGCGCGATTACGAAAAAAACATTGCTGATAGACTCGAGCGTATTTCGCTTGGGTTTTAAGAGCGGATTTCCTGACATATCTTCATCCAGTGATTAAACGGCTACTTGATCGATGTCGGCAACTGCCTCAAACCGATGATAAGGATCATCACGCCGACCCCGATCACCCCCAGAAATTTGTAAGGGACAGCCCCCTGACCTTTATCCCGTAATACAAGTACTCCGTTGTAAGTCGGCCTCCAGGAGCCGCCGGTGGCATATCGGAAATATCCGGTGAAGCCCGCGGTGAAATCATGCTGACCGATACGGTAATAGTGCCTGCGGCCGGTGCTGTTACGCAGATAGCCCGACCGAAAATCCTCACTCCAATCGGCCACGGCGTTGCCCGCGCCGTCAATCAACCGGAGTTGAAACTGCATATCCCGGTTTTCTATGCGCCGGTCAGGCACCCGCAGCCAGAACGACCGGGTCTCGTTACGGTCCACGCTGAGCAGCGCCGTCTGCAATTCCTTGCCGGGATTATGCAGACTGACAGGATACACCAAATCGTCACGGTAAATCTGTCCCGAGATCTGGGATATACCTCCGACTAGCCCGTATATGGTAATGAAACTGGAAACGATGATCAGCGCGATCCCGCGCAGGGAATCCGGATAGGTCATGCGCTTACTTCCCCCCTACTGCATCCGTATTATACATAGAAACGCCCTGATTTGACAATATGTATCCTGAATTGTTGAGCGAAAATGGCTCTGGCAGGGGTTATGTTTGCGGTTGCAGCGGATGGTCCCGCCGCGCGGAGAACTCGCCGACCGAACCGTCGAGCGGAATTTGATCACGGGAATCACCCCCCGCCAGCGGCAGCAGGACCGGCATCGGGGCCACATTGATAATGACGGGCGTGAAGCCGTCGATCACTCCGGCATCCAGGATGGCCTCCACCTTCGCCGGATCGAATTCAATACGAATCGCGGCCTCAGCGCGCTGCAACTGGATTTCATTAAGATCGATCCCCCCGACATTATCCGCCGTTTCCTCGCGGGCGAGCAGGGCCTTATCCGACCCCTCGGACGCACCGGACATTTCTCTAACTTTACTTTCGATGACCGGATCCAGCGATTCCCGCAGTTTTTGCACGGGGGCCAAGTATTCCTCCTCGGCGCCGTGCAGGACGTCGCGGAATTCGCCGAGACCGTCGGCATAGGCCGCCTCGAGGCGGGCAAACATCTCGCTGAAAATTCCTGCGCTCTCGGAATCCGGCACTTTCGTCAATCGGTCCACTGAGACTTCGCGCATATAAGCGCGAATCCGTGCGGCTTTGGAAATCGACGACACCGGATAAACGTCGGCAGCATAGCGCTGGCTTAAGGCCGTCCCGACAAAACCGCCCCAACGGACCGTGTCACCCCAGTCCCCGCTGATCAGCAGCGGCTTGCGGTGTCGGGCGGATATCCGCGCCATAATCCAGTTCACTTCCAACAGACGCGGCTGCATCTCATCAAAAAGATGGCTGTAACGGGAATCAAAACGGGTCAGTTTCGGAAAGTCCCGACGGAACAGGGACTGCGTCATGTCATTGGTTCCGATGGCGATAAAATCAGACTTACGGACCATTTCGTCATAGTGCGGGATCTCCCGCACATCTTCGACGTAGAATCCGATCTGGACACCTTCGAAGGCCTTGATCAACCGGCTAATAAAGATATCGTGGTCTTCGGTAAAATAGTTCAACCGCTCATCAAGGATATCCAACTCCCGCACGCGTTCTTCGTGTGCCCGGCGCTCTTCATCAGTCGTTTCACCGTCGGCGGTCTCACCGGTGGTTTGTTCGCGCAACTTGGCGATCCGGCCCGCTAATTCCTCGCGTTCATCCTCAAAGAGCGCCTGGGCCGCCTGCTGCTTGGCTTCGTTCACCATCGCCAAAATATCGTCGACACCAACGACACCCGGAATAACTCGCACATTGGGAAACGTGAGTCCTAGCCGCTTATTGGTAGCTTTATGGTACGCCCGGAACAGCGCGCGCAGCTGCCGAAGTCCGTACTCATAGAACGGACGCTCGCCGCCGGCATCCCGGTAAAAATAGAACGCCGTGCCTGAGTATTCCGTCAATATCTCTTTCTTCAATTCCTCACGCCGGGCCTTGCCTTCCGCGGCCTCGACCTTGGCCAAATAATCACTGAGGATCTGCGGCACCTTTTCGCCGCCGATGTCGTCCAGCCGCGGAATATACCGCCCCAGCACCCCGTCGCCCAAATCACCGCTGAACACATCTTCGTTCAAAATGTTCTCGAATTCCTGGGCCATTTGACGTTCCTGGTTGCGCAGGTCCGGACGATAAGGATCTTCGAACATCAGTTCCAGCCGGTGCAGTCCCACATTCGGAATACCGAGCGCGTTCATGCGGCGCAGGTCTTCGCGATGATTGACCCCGATACTGGTAAAACTTTGGTAAGTCCGCCCGCCGACCTTCAAGGGTTTGGCCGCAACGACATTAAAATACTCACGCCGCCGGTCCAAATCCTCGCTCAACTGATAAGCGGCAACTCTGGTCTTCAAATCCGGACGGACGGTCACCCCGCCGAGCCCGCGTGAGCTGCCTTCGACAATGGTCAATTCACCTTCCTTGATATTGGCCTTGGTAAAACCGGACACGCCGGAAACGGACAGCGGAAACTGGTTAATCGCATGCGGCGACCGGCCTTGTTCCACAATAGCCACGATATTCGGAAACTTGACGTGGATGGTCCCCACTTCGTTGGGAGTCAGCGCTTCGATACTCGGATCGACAAAGACCACCATCGGTTCCGTTGCCTGCTGGATCGTTTCTTCCTTAAGCAACTGGGAAAATATCATCATGAATTCCACGGTCATGTCGCGAAATCGCTCCTTGTCGGACGCGTCGGCAAACTCAGGCATCTTCACGCGATCACCCGCGGCCGTCAGCAGGTCGTCGTCATGGGCAAACGCCATATAGTTGATCATCCCGCGCTCAATGGTGACACCGCGTTGACTGATACGTTCCTGGACATACTCGGCAAACGAATCGAGAAAACGGCTGAACAGACTGCCGGCATTGGTCAACGCAACCGCGGTGGCGGTCTCGGACTCCAACCCCCTGAGAATCTCGCCGTAGTACTGGCCGTTGTAATCATCCTTACGCGCGGCCTCCAAGCGCAACTGTTCGCGCACAAAAAGTTCGCGCGCCCGCCGCAACACACTCAGAAACCGCCCGATCTCCAGGTTAATCTTTTGCTCCTTGAGATCCGGGGCATCTTCATAGGCGATGACGTAGGCATGACTGTCGAGATGGTCCTGCACGAAAGTAAACGCCGTATAGGCCTCCTTGATCGCCTCCATATTCCGCGGCAGGGTTCCGCCCTGACGCATCATTTCGAAGAAGGCATCCATTTCCTTACGGTGCGCCTGAATCATGGCAAAAGCATTGTTGCCATGCTCCGCGCCGCTTTTCTGAAGTGTTTTACGCAGAAATTCAAAGAAGAACATGGATTTTTGCGCCTGCATACTTTGCTGCAACCCTTCGATTTCCTTATGCAGTGTCTTCAGGCGCCCGTTGATCCTCTCCATTTCCCGGCGCAACCGGGCGATCCGCGGTTCATCTTTTTCTTCATCGGACTTACGGATTTGTTCGTCGTGCAATCCCTGAAAGCGCACATAATCCTGCAACAGCTGATAGTACTCACGCATCCGGTCCAGACCGTAGGGATGCGTCAACAATACGGCCCACGCCCCGCGCATCAGCTTAAGCCGCTGATAGAGGGCGTAGTCGTTGCCGAAGACCGTCACATACTCCGGAGACTCGGCGTGCGCCTCAACCAAGCGCGGTATGTATATGTTCAGCAGTTCCTTTTTAAATTCATCGATAAAATCAGCGGGGACTTCCTCTTCCCCCAGTCCCAGTTCAATCAGAAAATCCTCCCTGGACTTTCGGACAAGTTCGTGAACCAAACGGTAGGCGAATTCCATCCGGCTTTCCACCTGCTCTTGTATCAAGGCGCTGGTGGCATCGATAACACGGTCCAGCACGGCTCCGGCAGCCAGCTCACTCTCGGAGCGGAAGGCGCCTTGAAAAATCTCGCCGACCAGGCGTTTTTCGTTGGAAACTTTTTGATCCCGGACCTCGGCGGTGTTGTTGGGCGCGACAAACGGATACTGGAACTGGACGTCTTCCCGCTCGAAGAACGTCGCCCGGCCGATGCCGACCCCCTCCAATCCTTTGGAGACACCGCGCAACAGGGTCGGCGTCTTGGCCAAATGAATATTGCCTTCCACCGGATAACCCGGCGTGTTGATCAGATAGTTTTCGATGTCGGTGCGTTCGATAGGGACGCTCCTGGCCGCGAATTTCTCCTGCAGCGCGTCAACGGCCTCACCCAAAGGCACCAGTTCATCCCGTCGCCAGCGCCGTTCTTTTTGCGCCTCCGAGAAAAACAGGTCGAACACGCGCACTTCCCTCACCAAAGGCTCCTGGGAGCCGGATTCGCCCAGCACGGCCTTGTCCCCCTGGTAGCGGGGAACCGTTCCGATATCCAGGATAAAACGTTCACCTGTAATCGGCGCCTCGCGTCCGGAGACGTCTCTGGTCAACGGCATATTTAATAGCCGCGTGATCCCGCCCGAGAAATACTTGCGCGGGATCATTTCACGGGAATAGCTGTCGTACTCCTCGCGCACATAGTCAAAAACCCCGGTTTGAAACGCGTCCAGATAGCGACGGTAAACCTTCTCGCGAATGTCCGGATCAGCCAGATCGATGCCGAGTACCTTCTGACGGTCCACATAAACCTGTGACAACAGACTGTTGGTGATCGTCTCTTTGTACCATTTGGCCAATATCAGAGAATGGTAGATCTGCCGCAGCGCCGCGAAATTCTCGCCGTTATTGACCTCTTTTTCAATCTCCGGAACGATCAGGTCCCGCAGCACCGTCGATGACAGGAGATTGAGGTCCTCGTCCGCTTCACCATCGGTATTCTTTCCGTTCGCCTGCATAGCCACGTAGTCACGGTCCAGCATGACTTTAAGACGGCTCTCCACGATCTCTACACTCAAGTCGTGCTCCGCAATAACCGCCTTTTCCGGCAGGACCCAAACCTTGTTAAAAGTGGCGATCGGCAATTCGGAGACTCCGTACTGTTCATGGGCCTTGGTGTAGATCCTCTGCCAGAATTCCTCACCGAGATCATTTTCCGGATAGATTAACGTCGACGTGAGCTGTTTCAGCAGATAGTCCTGAACCAGCAGGTCCTGACCCAATTCGGTCCGGCTGAGCGCGGCCGTGATGATCCGGTCGCCTTCATACGGGGAAAGGTTTACCCACAGCTCCGATTTCGGAATGGTCAAGCCGGACATAAAATACCGGACCAGTTTTTGGGAGGCGCTTTTGACCTGGGCGCTGGTCATATCCAGCGAACCGCTGTCGACCACAAACTGAAAGCGCAGCGGATCGTCCGGATCCAGGATCATGCCCTTAAGAAGAACTGGAGAAAACGTACGGCTCGGGCCGATCATCTCACCCGGCGCGAGATCTCTCCATCCCAGGTCCGTGGCCCGGGCCAGGGGCACAGGCCCGCTGAAAACCATGACCGCCGCGCAGACGATGGCGACTGCGCGCCGCACACCTTTGCTGAAGGAATATTTGAAGGGAGATGTTATCATGATCTGTCGTTACGATTGATTGCGGCCGCCTCGGCCATGCGTTGATCGCCGCTGTCATTATCCCGTACCGGCGAGTTATTGTCCATACCCAAAATAAGCGGGAGATTGTTCAACGGCACAATATTGATGATCACCGGCACGAAGCCTTCGATGTGCAGATCCTCCAGCGGCTGCTGTGTCACCGGCAGCGGAATGCCGGTCTCATCGCGTCTGATCTGCAGATCCAGCAGTTGAATATTCAAATCGATACCCCCGTACTTCTGCTCGCCCCCTTTGACGTCCGCCGCTCCCGGGGCCGCCATAAGCGCCACATCGGGATAGTATCCCTTTGCCCGCAATGCCACGATCTCCATCCCGCTGCGCTGCACAAAATAGCCGTGTTCAGGCTCGACCAATTCAAACCCGGGAACACGTTCCTGCCGCGGGCCGGTGGTGATACCGGCAAAGGTATGGGTCGTCCGGTTGCTTTGCGCGTCATAGCGGCTGTCGATTGTGATCTGACGTCCGTCCAGCGCGGCCGCCTTGCTTAGCCGGGTACTCGATTCAGAGATATACCCGCCGCCTTCATACAGACCGATGATCGCGTCGGTACTTTCGTCCCGCTGATCACCCTCGACCAGAATATTGAAATAAGGGGCCACGCCCTGGCGTCCGTAGGATAGATGCCGGGTCCTGCCGGTCGCCGGATCATAGGTGCTCTCGATCATGGCCACTTCGCCGCCGCGGCTGTGATATTTCTCGACTGTCACCGGATCTCCCGCCGACTCAACCGCCTCACGGACGGAATCATCGACGACCAGCACAGCGTTGTCCCGGCCCGCCTGCGCCCGCTGTACGCGGAACGGAACCACGGTGGCCAATTCTTCAACGATGAGATCACGCACGACCCGCGGAACCGCCTGGCGTCCGGCAATGGCCGCGGCAATCGCCTTCTGGGCGGTTTGTAGCGTCGCTGCGGACTCTCCCAGCGCCTGGGGAACGGCCGGCGCATCTCCTTCCTGCGCGAGATATGCGCCGAGAACGCGGATATGGTCGGCCGTTTGTTCGGCATCGACCCCGCTTAAGCGCGAATTCACCAGGACATTGATCACCGGCCCCATGGCAATCAGGATCTCTTCACCCAATTGCTTGCGCCGACGGATCCCGTAGGTCCCGGATCCGTCCAGAGCGGCATCAAAGGCCATCTTGTTGCGTATATTATTGTGCGCGATGGTGACCGTTTCATGCGCCTGGTCAAAAGCTGACTTAAGCATCGTGATCCAGCGGTCATCCTGGGTCTCCAGCTGGCGCGAATTAACATAGGCCCGATAAAGCCCCACAGCCTCGCGAATGTAATCGCGCAGCAACGGCCGGGCCCGTTCCCAGTATTCATGCATATTGCGCTGCACCTCCTCACGGTGCTCGCTGCGCACGCCGACATTGAACATATCGATCAGTTCGTCGGTATCGATCTCGGGAAAGGCGTCGATGATCCAGCCGTTAACGCCATGCTCAATCTGAATGTCGAAGCCGGCGCCTTTGACACCGACATTCAACCCTCCGGCCAGGCCGACGCGCTGATGGCTGGTCCCGGACGCCTCTTGAGTCGGGTCCGGCATACTCAGCCACAGGTCCACGGCCGTAGTCGCCGCCTTCATCACGTTCTTGCCGGTCTTTTCGATGTAGATGACTTTTCCCTTCAGATTCTGCAGACGTTCAAACATCTTGTAGATAAACTCATGGTATCCGCGATACCGCGCCGCCACCGTTTGCCCGCCGATTTCGGCCTGACCATCCCGCAAAACGTGCCAATTGCCCGCGGCCTGAAAACCACCGGCGCGCGGCAATATCAATCCGTCCTCCCTGAGCAGGTCCCAAACTTCCCGCACCTGTTGCAACGATAGGTTGTCTATTTCCGCCAAGTCTTCCGGCGTAAAGGCCCCCGCCTGCATCCGCTTGAAACGCGCGACCCATTCTTCGCCGTATTCATCCTGAGCCTCGCCACCCAAGAGGAGATTGGCTCCTAAGCCGTACCCCAGCAATTTGTCATTGAAATCAAAATACTGTTTGTCGGGGTCACCCACGATCCACTCAATCAGCGGAACAAGCATCCCCTGCCCCTTGTAACGGACCATGCGTCGTAACAAACCGACCAACGGTCGGTTCTCGAGATCCGCAAACTGCGGGACCTTGTCGCGACCCATAACATCTCCCAAGAGCTGCACGAGATTATCATTCAGCGCCAACTTCGCCTCCCGGCGGATCGCATACAGCTCTTCCCCCGTAACCCCCTGATAACCGCGCTCCGCGACCAGACCCGCCAGAGCTTCGGGATACCAGTCCTGCGGCATCGAACCGTTCTGCGCCCCTTCGACGTCAAAGCCCGGAACGATAATCCGCCTGGCCACCTGGGCGTTTTCATCCGATACAGCGATAATCAGGTCGGCCAGATCCGCCAAGGCTTTAGGCGCATAAAACATGGTCTGATTGTACATATTGGTGAGCAAATCATTGGGCACCATGTCCCAGCCGAGCATTCCGCGCAGCCGCGCCACATCACTATAGATGGGGAGTGCCGCCGGGTTGGGAGTATGGGTCTTGTAAACGACCTTGACGTCCTCGAACATGCTGCGCGCCCCCAAAAGTTTCGCGCGGTTAATGTCGTTGATCATTTCGATGGCCGCGAAGACGGTTTGACCTTCATTCAACATAATGACATCCGGCGCCACCCCCAGCTCCCGCAGCAATTGCACATACGCCTTGCCGTAAAAGGCATACTGGATCCACTGTTGATCACCGCCCGGGTAAAGGTGGTGGAAGATGTCGAACTTCGGTGCCCGCAACCCGAATTGCGGTGTCCCGTTGTTATTGACGATATAAACCTGAACTTCGTAGTCCATCCCTTCCGGCCGGGTTTCGGCCTTCAATGCCGCCAGGAGATTGTAGATCTCCTGTTGCCGCCCGTCAAAATCATGATGATGCGCGCGCAGGATTTTGCCGATATCGCCGACAATCTTGCCGCGTTTACTGACCTCCTCAATTATTCCCAGTTCAATCAGCTTGTTCCAGTAACGGCTCACCTCGTCGGCTCGCAACCGAAGTTTCTTTTGCAGGTCATTGCGGATATGCATTTCCCGCCCTTCATGATGAATCTTGCCCTTAAAGTTCACCTTGAATGTCATCGGCCGGCGGCGCCCCTGACTGTCGGTGATCATAAACGGCTTGATGTCCTGCTGGTTGTCCCAGTCGACCTCCTGGGGCGCGATGGTCCGCCGTTGAAAGACCTCATACAGCGGCAGCGCCGATAGTCCGGCATAGCCGTCAGTCGCTCCCCAGTTGCCTTTCAAATTCTCCTTGATACCGGCAACCGTCTCGCCGTCGAGAAATCCCAAACCGCCCGCTCCCAAAGCCACCTGGGCGTTGGGATCATTACCCTCACGGGCTAAGGCGGGTATCAGCGACTCCAGGACCACGTCTGCAAAGACGGGAAGTTTCCCGTCGACCAGAGGCTCGATCAATGCCTTGACCTCGGCATCCGCGGAATACGCGACGATTTCCTCCGCCACGGATTGACCGCGGGCGGCCAGCCGGTTCATTTCCGAGAGACGATAAAGGTAGTCCCGGGCCACATTGCTGAATCCCAAATCGAACGGATACGCCCCGTTGATGCTGAGTTTGTAAAGATTGACGTCCTCGACAAAGTCCCCGACGGCTTGGCGCACCCCCTTGCGCAGACCTTCATTCTGGGTTCCGGTCAAATGGGAGTCGACCCAGTCCGCAAAATGGTTGCGGAACCAGTCTTCCTGACCGTCCACGCCCAAATCATTCAATTCACTGTGGACAATCGCCTCCCGGGCAATTTGTGCCCAGCGGTAATCATCGAAAATCACCTGATGAATCGGCCGGTACTTTCCGGCCTGATCGGCAAGCACAGCGGCATCCGCGGCCGGCGCAAATTGCAGGGCCTCAATGTCGTCCCGGCGGGCGCCGGCGCCGACATCGTAAAGCCTTACTGTGGAAGAAACATAGCGGGATTGCATGACCGTGTCGATCAGCGGGCGGATGCGGGCCAGCACGGCGCCGTCAACCGGAGCGTCCGCCTTGATGGTTCCGCGGCGGACAATTTCCCGGACCGCACGCATGTCGCCTCCTCCCGAAAAATAGCGCCGCGGGATCACACTGTCGGTATCCGGATCATAATCCTCCCGGATAAAATCGTACACGCCTTTACGGAAGGCCTCGACATAACGGTCGAAAATCTGCCGGTTGACCGAAGGATCCGGCAAATCCACGCCGCGGGTCTTGCTTTGGTCCACATACACCTTGCCCAGCAGGGTTTCCCGCAGGTTTGCCTTGAACCAGGCAGCCAGGACCAGCGAATGGTAAATTTGACGCAAGGCCGCAAAATGCCGCCCCTGATTGATTTCCATTTCCAGTTCGGGAATAATGATTTCCCGGATGACATCGGACGATACACCGCTCACCACCCGTTCCCGCCCTGGCTCCGCCGAGAGATTCATGCCCCGTCCGTTGGTATTGGCGGCGAGAGCGGCATAATCTTCTTCCAGCATGACTTTTAATCGGCTCTCCAAAACAAAGGCCGTGTTGTTCTTCTCATAAACCGTGGCCGTATCGGGAACGATCCAGACCTTGTTGAACGTGTTCATCGGGATGTCCGTGGTGCCGAACCGGGCCTGGGCTTTTTGATGCACCCGCGCCCAGAATTCTTCCCCCAGGGCTTCATCCGGGTACATCAGCGAGGAAGTCAGCTGCTTAAGGATATAGTCCTGCGCCAACAAATCGTGTCCCATGGCGGTATCGCCGAAACGCTCCCCCACAATACGATTGCCTTCGTACGGTGAAAGATTGACCCACATCTCTTCTTCCGGGATCGTCAACGCGGTCAGAAAATACTTAACCAGCCGGTTGGTGTCCGCGGACAGCTGATCGTCACTCTGACGCCCCTCTCCGGTTTCAATGATAAAATCGAACTCCAAGGGATTCTCGGGATGGACCATCAACCCTTTGATAACGGCCGGTCGGTAGGCTCCCGTGGCAGACAACATCTGACGCGGCGCCGGCAGCGATATACCGGCCGTCTGCGCCATAACCGGTCCGGGCGGGACCACGCTTGAAACGGCAAACACCACTGCGACGATTCGGCTGACGGCCTTCAGAAGGCCCTGTTTTCCGGGTACACAACGAACTCGCATGAATGATCCTCCCTGAAAATTGGTGGAGTACAATATACGCAATCCGGCAAAGGAGACCCTGTTTCGGGCGGCTCGCAGGCCGGACAAAAGGAATTATCTGCTGACTAAAGTTGGGTTGGGAATATTGATTGGGGAATGATCCGATCGCGCGTGATTCCCGCCATCGGTACTAGTAAGTTTAGTATAAATAACTATTATTGGCAAGCAAAATCTGACCGTTGTGGTGGGGATTGGTCAGGGATGAATTTCCTCCAGGATCCGCAAATCCTCAACCGCCTCCCCTACGGGGGTTACCCCGCCGCATTCCGGCGCGATCATGAAGGCTCCGTACATGTTCGTGTAAAACAGATACTGAACGTCCGGCTCAAACGGCGCCCCCCAATAGCTGTTGGCATAGACCTTCACCGGACCCAGGACCCGGCCCTTTAAGACCTTGTCGACTTTCACCACGGCAAAGCTGTAGGTGTTTGTCAAACCCTCTTCCTGGCGCACGGCGAGCTCACCCACACTTCGGATACTCTGTACCGTTCCGGTGAACACATACCGGTGCTCCTCGTAGTATTGTTGGGGATCAGGCGGCAGACACGTCGAAGCCATGACTTTGGCCGGAAGTGCCGCGACGAGCATGCAGAATATTAATAAGCGTAAAGGCATAGAACTATTGTACCCGCTATTTCGGCAAACTCAAGTCCGATCCCCCCTCCGCGGAAGAACATTATTACATGTCATAGGCAGCGCAGTACAGGTATGCTATGCTTGTAATTATCCTTTCAAAGGAAATTGCATGAAAAAAGCGGATGAGAAAATTATCGGAATTGTGGGCGGCATGGGCCCGTACACCGGGCTCGATCTGGCGGCCAAGGTCCTCGACCAAACCAACGCCCGCGGCGCAGCCGAACAGCCGTCTCTCGTGGTCATGTCCTGCCCTTCGTGGATCAACGATCGCACGGACTATCTGGTGCACCGCCAGGGCGAAAATCCGGCCGTCGGGATTCTGGACGTCATCGAGCGGCTTTATGGTGCCGGCGCGCGCGTCATCGGCATCCCTTGCAATACCGCCCATGCCGGGGAAATCCTCGCACCGGTCGCTGACGGCTGTGCGAAACGATTTGCGAACCTGACGCTGGTCGATATGCTGCAGGAGACCGGCGCCTTTATGAGGGAATTTCATCCCGATATCGGCACCGCCGGGCTGTTGTGTACATTAGGCTCGTACAAGACCAACGCGTACGGTGCCGTTCTGCAGGACTTCGGCATAACCGTCATCAATCCCGAAGGCATGCAGCAACAAGAGGTGCATCAGCTTATTTACGACCCCGGATTCGGCATTAAGGCCAATCCCAACCGGCTGGTCCACATCACCCGGACCCGGATCGAACGAGTGGCCATCGAACTGAAGAATGCCGGTGCACAGTCCATCATCCTCGGCTGCACTGAAATACCACTGGTGGTTAAGGAACGATATATGGCGGGACTCCCCGTCATCGACCCGACGCTCAGCCTGGCACGCGGTTTATTGCGAAAAGCCGCCCCCGGCAAATTAAGGCCCTTTCCGTATGAATCCGTTGAAACGTCTCTATAAAGCGATAGTCCCGGAAACGGTCAGGAACCGCGTGTGGGTCGCCGTCCGGGCCCTGCCCTTCGCCTGGCGGCTGACCCGGCAATTATTCCGTTACCGCCTGACCCATTTCCGCCCGTGGCCGGGGCGGACGATCCTGTGTTATCCCGAACGGCCGCGCATTATCGCCTTTGGCCTGCGGAAAATCTGTCTGCTTAACGGCTACCGGGTGACTACCGACCCGGACAGCGCTTTTGATATCGCCGTCAACTGGGAAGATATCACCTGGCGGAATCCGGATGATGTCGTGCGCGATATCAGCCGCCGCGGCCGGTTTCTCAACGCCGCCTGCCTGGATATCAGCAAACAACACGTCCAGGAAGTCTTCCGGCAAGTCTTCGGTTATTCCCTGGCCGTCGATCCGTTGACGTACCAGGGCCAGTGCGTAGAAAAGTCGAATGTCAACTTCAAACATGACGGCCGGGTGATCACGTGCCCCGTGAAAGACATATCGCCGGAGCACGTCTATCAAAAACTGATCAACAACCGTCACGGCGAAGACGCCGTGGAGGAAATTCGCGTCCCCGTATTCGGACAAAACATTCCCTTTGTCTGCCTCAAATACCGCCACATCGGCGACCGGTTTCGCAACTATTACGGATCCCTTCTCAAACGGACCGGTGACATCCTGTCTCCGCAGGAAGTGATGCTGATTCGCAAATTTTGTGAATGCTTAAAAATGGATTACGGTGAGCTGGACGTCCTGCGGGACAGCGACGACGGGCGCCTCTATATTGTGGACGCGAACACGACGCCCTCCGGACCTCCCCGGCATTTGTCCGCACAGGATGAATGGCACGCCGTGCGGATGATGGCCGAGACATTCGAACAAGAATTCATCAACAAGAAGACCTAACCGTTCGGCCTCCGGCCCAACAGACGGGCCTTCATGCCGTCGGGTTTCATGCCGGCCCGGCGCATCAGGATCTTGAGCATCTCCTTGAAAACCCCCCGCCGCCTTTGGCGCAACTCCCCGGCATCGAAAAACTCCGGCCAGACGCTTTGGGTCTCTTCCGGATCGACCCCCTCAAGAACCTCCTCCCAGGAATGGTCCGGCTCATAACCCAGCTCGATCAATTCTCCGCTGATCGATCCGTGCTTCTCAATTTGATCCGCCAACCGGCCCAGATGTTTGCGAAACGCTCCCACTCCGGCCGGGCTGATCGGACGCACGCTTTTCATGGCCTCAATGGATTTTGCCGACGGACGGGCCACTTCATGATAACGGCTGAACGACGCCTTCTTGGCGAGAAACGGCAGGCGTTGGTGAATACGCCGCTGAATCTCGTCAGGCTCCGTCACCAGGTCTTCGTACTTGACGCAAATCACCCGCGGGTGATGGCGGATTTTACGCCAATACGGCACGTAGGCCCGCCAATACCGCAGACTGGCCCAATATTTGTCCGGCTCCCGTCCATGCCGGCTGACGATCATGTCGCGCGGATCGCGGACCATGCAAATCACGTGAAGATCGGGATCCACCAGCAGCAACGGGCCGACGACCATAATATCCATCGGCTGCTTGGTGAGCATCACGTCGCCCTCTCCGGGAAGCTGGACAAAAATACGGTCCTCGTGTTCCGTGTGAATATCGATATCGAAGCAGGCGATCATGGCCTCGGCCATGAGGGTCGTGCCGGAACGGGGGCCGGTCCCGACGATATGAATGCGTCTCATGGCCCGGTCTCCGGCATATTCAGTGTTCCGGCAACTTCCGGTTGGGAGCTATCGACGACCGGCAGAATTAGCCGGCGCGGGGCGTTATGGCGCATGGTCCGGTCATCAAAATTATAAACGTCGACACGCCACTCGCCGTCCTCCCGCAGCACCATAGCCCGCCCCGGGATATCCAGCAGCCAAATCTCACGGACACCCTCTTTTTCAACGAACTGCTGCAAATGCCGGGCGAATTGTTCGGGGAGCCGGGCGGACAGGGAATCCCAGCTTTCCTCAACAAGCTCCAATTGACCGAACCGCTTTTCATAGTCCGCCACCGCGCCCATCGTATGCTCCTCGTAAGGATGAACGTACGTTCCGCGCAAAGTCAACAGAAAGACCCCTTCCCCTCCGGGCATCAGCTGTTCCACCTCAACCAGCGGCGGAAAAAAACCGCGATACTGCAAATCCTCGGCGGTCAGATCTCCGGCCCGGCTCGCCCGCATGTATCGCTTCACCGACTCAACATCTCCCTGCATGAAGGCCTCCCAATACCGCAGGAAGACTTCTTTTGGGGGCATGACAGCGCTTTCCGGTTGCGCTGCCACAGCGGACACGTTTCCGAGCATGACAATAATCATTCCACAAAGGATGCGCTTCTTCATTCATACTCCTTTAAATTTAACGCCGTGAATGCGAATAGATCGTCGCCCCGCCGATTAAAATCCCGGCCAGCCCGCCGGCGTAGACGCCGACATGGGTCATCCATACGGTCGTAAAGTACTTCGCTCGAAACAGCCCCAAAGCGGCAATTACCTCCCGCTGCGTGATCCAACCGGTTTGAAACTGAAAACACCCCAGCCCGGCCCCGGCAAACATAGCCAGCAACAACGGCAGTATCAAGTACGGGAACAGATAGTCCACCCGCGATTTGTCCGCATTGACCACCACAAAGACGCAGCCCGTCACCGCTCCGGCAGAGAATCCGGCCTTTAATCCCAGGCGCATAACGTTGAGCATAAAGGAATTATCATAAGTAATCCCCTTGCCATGAATGAAATAGTCGACGGAGATCTGAGATGTACACAGGTCCACTCCCAGGCCGAAGGCCGCGCCGATCAGGCCGGCAGCCAGGATAAAACCGTAATTGCGCCAGCGTTGCCGCTGCCCCGGCGGATTCTTAACAAAGTCATAAATCACCATCCCGCTCATAAACACCAACAGCGCGATCAACCGGTGTTCGTAATTAATATGGCAGGATGTCCCCGGTATGACACTCATGGCGCCGGCCGCAATTCTTTGAGAAGGACTTCGCGGCTGATCCGGGGCATGTTGTCCCGGTCACGGACCTGCAGAAACAGACGCGGCGCGGCGTATCCTAAATCGATGTCCACCAGCCCGAAATTCAGACCCGTAAAGAATTTCCCCTCGCGGTACCGGTTTTCTTCCTCCTTCAGGCCCGTCCACGAATGCGTCATGCCGCTGGAGGTCAGGTCGTAAATCGGATAAGGCACAACGGCGGGATCCTTTTGGACCGACAGCTCGGCAAAATGCCGGTCGCCGCTGAGAAAAATCACTCCGGGCACCCCGGTTTCCCGGATCAGCCGGTACATCCGCGCCTTGGCGGCGGGAAAATTGCCCCAAGACTCATACTTATGGTCTTCGGCCACAAACTGAATGCTGGACACGATAAAATGCAGAGATGAGCGGCTCCGGCGAAGGACTTCTTCGAGCCACTCCCATTGTTTCTCGCCGAGTATATCCGTTTCCGGCCCGGGATCCTGCCGGAAATAACGCGTGTCGAGGAGGATTACCGTGATTAAATGTCGCCCGTGACTGTAAGTGGTGCTGGTGTAAACACCCGCCGTTCCCCGGCGCACACTGTCGCGCGGTTCGTCGAGAAAGTCGAGCAGCTGCTTTTGAGACGCGTCTCTTTCCGGATAAAGAAAACCCGCGTTGTCCGCTCCGTAGTCATGATCATCCCAAATTCCGATAACCCGGCCCGGCAACAGCGCCTCGCGCAACCGCTGATATCCCGGCTTTCGCTTTTGTTCCTGATAATTGGCCTGCATCAGCGCCATGTCTTCCGTATCGTTATACACGATGTCCCCGGCCCATATGAAGAGATCGGGCCGGTTTTGCAGGACCGCATCCCACAACGGCTGTGGTTGATCATGTTTGTTGCAGGATCCGAAGGCGATGCGACGGACGTCCATGGGCATGTCCGCCGCCTGGGCGGCGGTTCCCGGCGACAATTGGACGCACAAAATGGATAGTGGCAGGATCAATCTGATAAAAAAGGAACGCACGGACTATTCCTCTAAAATGCCGAAGCGTTGCCTCAGCAGGCTGAGTTGATCATCAAACACGCGGTCGGCCAACGCGGTCATGCCGGGAAAACCGCGCACCTGGCGTTTGCCGGCCTTCAGCGCGGCAATGGCCGATAAGTGATCGCCCAAACCGCACAGTGCCGCGCTGCGATAAATAACGGACTTGGCCCAGACATCGAACACGTCCTCGTCCATAGGGAGCAATGAACAGACAAAAATCGCCTCCTGGGCCAGCTCACCCGCCTCCTTGTACTCGCCGAGGCGGCCCAGGACATTGGACAACAGGCACTGACAGCGGCAGATAAAAAACCGCGGCTGCGGGTCGGTTTGCTGGGCCTCATGCAACGCCAGCCGGCCCGACGCGATAGCCTGCGGAAAGTCACTGACACGTATCGCCGCCAAGGCCTCGTCGTAGTCGTTCAACGCTTTATCGGGAATTTGTTCGGTACTCATGACACATCTCTTGCCCCATTGTAATAGGAATAAGCAGGTCTGTCACGCCTTATCGGGACGATTCACGCAGATAGGAGGTCTCAAAAGCGGGCCCGGCAGGGACGCTTCCGAAAAACAACGGAGTGGTTTGCAGCGGAGTGATATTGATGATCACCGGCACGAAGCCGTGGATGTCGGCCGGCACCGGATATACGAACGACGGAACACCCGGCCCGACGGCCGGGGCCGTTCCACGGACATTCCAGCGCAGTTGATCCGGATTGAGGTCGATCCCCCCGACCTCTTCGCCGAGCAGGGCCTCATCCAGGTAATTCTGCGCGCGTTCGAGGTTTGCCGACAGCGGCATGTGAAACGGCGCCAGCGCCCCGACGGCAAAAATCAGGTTCGCCACGCGCTGATGCAGGTCCAGCGGTTCTCCCCGGGCGTCCACGGAGGAAACCATAATATATTCATCGCCGTTGTCATCGGTGTAGGTGGTGGCCGTGAAACCCGTAAACTCACCCTCGCGGATAAGGTCACGGTAGGCCATTTGCTGCAGACGGCGGGCCATCAGCAGATTGTTTTTTTCCTTCAGGGCGCTCATCGCGATCAGGACCTCGGGCCGGGTCACGCCGTACTTCTCATAGAGGGCCATTTCTTTCGGCCGGAATCGGCCCTTCATGTCAGACAGGGTCCGGATGACCGACTCGTCAAATTGACTGCCGGGCAACCGCCACTTCCAGTTATTTTCCACGGACCCCGGATAATTCATGCGGGCCTCCGCGCCCAATTGCAGGACATCCTGCATCGGAACAATCGCCGTGTCCGCCGGAGATTCCATCGCCATTTGAATAAATTCCCAATTGACGTTTTCTTCCGTAACGGGTTTGGTCAGATGACGCTGAATGTTGTGGCGCATCCCTTCGTCCATCTCCGTGGCAAACCAGCCGAGCAGCGTGTTATTATCGTGAGTTCCCGTATACACCACACTGCGCCGGACATGATTGCGCGGATGGTAGGGATTGTCGCGCAATTCACCGTTGAAACCGAACTGCAGCACCTTCATGGTGCGGAAATCATGGCGTCGTAAAACGTCGCGCACTTCTTCTGATATGTCTCCCAAATCTTCTGCAATAAACCGGTCCACGCCGAACTCCTCGCTGATCATTTGGAAGAACGCGTCGTCCGCCGCCGGCTGCCAACGGCCGCTGCGGGCGTCGTCATCTCCGGCGGGAATCTCCCAATAGGCAACCAGTCCGCGGAAGTGATCAAGCCGGATCTGGTCAAAGAGATCCAGATTGTGGGCCAGCCGGTTGCGCCACCAGCGGTATCCGTCTCGCCGCATCACGCTCCAACGGAATGTCGGATGCCCCCAACGCTGCCCTTTGGCGTTGAACATATCCGGCGGCGCCCCCGATACGGTCCGCGGTGTCTTGTCGGCGTCCAGATCGTACATCTGCGGATTGGCCCAGACGTCGGCGCTGTCAAAGCTGCTGTACAAAGGCAAATCTCCGATGACGGACACTCCCTTTCTGGCCGCGTATGAGCGCAGCTCTCCCCATTGTTCAAAGAGCAGGAACTGTTCGAATGCCAGCCGGTCCAATTCTTCTGCGTGCTCTGCCTTATACGCCGCCAGCGCGGCCGGCTGACGGTCCCGCAGCCCGACGGGCCATTCATTCCAGGAGACCGGCCCCTGATCACGGTGTATCGAGGTAAACAGGACGTAATCCGTCAGCCATTCCGCCGCATCTTCTTTGAATGCCTTAAATTGTCGGCCGAGAGCGTGCTTTTCCGGCAAACGCGCGTAGGCAAAATCCACCAGGACCTTTTTGCGCTGCAGGGCCATGGCGTAGTTGACTTCACCGGTATTGGGAATCTGCTGGGCGGCCGCCTCCTCCGGAGTGATCAGTCCGTCGTCAATCATGCGCTCGGGACTGATGTACAGCGGGTCCAGAGCAAAGGAGGATACGGCACTGTACGGCGAAAACCCGAACTCCTCCTCGGTCGTGTTCAGCGGCAGGACCTGCCAAACGTTCTGCCCAGCCTTGGCCAGAAAATCCACAAAGCGCCGTGCCGGCGTCCCGAAATCGCCGATGCCGTAAGGGCTGTCGAGGGAACTGACGTGCAGCAGTATCCCGCTTTTCTTCGAGGGCCGCTTTTTCCTGATTTCTTTGCGCACCGCGGCCGGGTCGGCGGCCTCCCGGTCGGCATGGAGTAACCGCGCATTGGCGGTCCGTTCGCGCGTATCCGGGGCCCGGGTAAAACTCATTTCATCCAGACCCTCCCGGATGAAGTTTTCGAATTCCTCGTCCGTGAGATCATCGTTGAGTTTAATATCCGCGTCGGTCCGCAATCCTTCAACTTCCGGAACGTCAAAACTGCGGAAGACCCGTTCACTCAGCGCGGACCACAGGTTCATCTCAGCCTTGATCCGTTTTTGAACGACAGCAAGATCGCTGGACAGGCGTACATACATATCGATATCTTCAGCGTCATCGGGAAACTCCTGTTCCACCTCGTATACGAGTATCTGGGCTTCCCGGTGACGTTCAACGGCCTCGGCCATGGTCGGGGTTTCCTCGTCTGTACCGGCGTCCGGTTGATCGTGTTCATAGGCGACCGTCAAACCGATCCGGCTCAGCTCGCGAATCAGCGCCCGGCGGACCATCGACTTGCCGCTCGCATAATTCCCCTTCAATACCAGCACAAAAGGCCGCTCCGGCCGGGGCGACCGGGCGATGTACGCGCCGTATCGGTCCGACAGCGTCTTGGCCAGCCGCGCGAATCCGGGATCGGCTTTTGATCGCAACTCCTCCTGAAGCCAACTGTAAACGTTGAGGTAGTCGCCGAGACTGCGCGACCAGTCGTTGTCCGCCTTCATCGCCTTTTCGACAATTTCCGGCCAGCGGCCATCCTGAAAGGCGAACTCGCCGTAAGCGCGGTTCATCGCCTCGTAAAGTTCTTGGGCATTTTGCCGGCGACGTCCCGCGTCGATATCCGGATTGCCCGGCCGGCGCGGCACGCCGTCAAAGACAAATCCGACCCAATTGTCACCGAGCTCACTCACCGTGTCTCCCAAACCGCCTGTTTTTCGTACAATCGGAATGGCCCCGTAACGCATGGCTTGCATTTGCGTCAATCCGCTGGGCTCATAGTTGGACGGTATCAAAAGCGCGTCGACCCCTGCCATCATCTTTTGTGTCAGGACCTGCAAATACGCGTTCACGAAAACAAACGACATATCCAGCCCGGCCCGCTCCGCCCGGCGCGCCAGTTCGGCCAGGCGGCGTTCAATCTCCGGCTCTCCGGTTCCGTTGATCAGAAAATCGACCGGCATCCTTTCCCGGCGGCCGCTGATCATATCGTCGACAATGTCGGCAATGATGTCGATTTGCTTTTGTTCGACCAAGCGGGACACCACTCCGAAGAGCAGCCGGTCCGATTTCGGATCCAGATGTCCATGGACCGGATTGCGATTGGCGAGCCCGATCTTGCTGACGTCTCCGTCGGCGCTCAGAATATCCAGCAGGTCCTGCTTGTTGATCCGGCGCGCGGCCAGCACCGAGTCGATGCCGTTACGGATCGCGTAATTGGCCTTGATGTGGGGGTCAGTGGCCGGATCCCACGCCGCAAAGTCCAGCCCGTTGAGGATGCCGCCGTAGCGATTGCGGTGGACTTTCATCTCGTCTTCCGTGATACCGAAGACCACCCCCCGCGTTTCATTCGCATAGCTGGGGCTGACCGTATTGATGTAGTTTCCGCGCGGATCGATCCGGTTGATTACACTCGGCGGGATGGCCAGAAAATTCAATTGCCGGCCATGCTCCACCATCTCCCGGTACTCCTTGGGTAGACCCAGCTCCCGGAAACGGTCGGCCGGATATGTCCCCTGATACCCAACGTTATGAACAGTAAAAACACTGCCGGTCCGCTTGAAGTCCTCCGCGTATTCGGTGCGCATCAGCAGCGGGACCAAACCGGTATGATGATCCGCCGCGTTGACGACATCAATCTGCTCGCCGGCCTGTTTGAAATGCTTTAGGACATCAACCGCCCCACGGGAAAGCAGAATCGATTCGTAAAATTCCTTATCCTGCCCTTGATACGGCCGGAAGAATAAATCTTCACTGTCGGCGTCGAGCAGGACCACGCGAATCCCGTCGATGCGGACGACCTCGGCATGCAGGGTCACCGGATCCCGTCCGTGGAACGGGACGGTCAGATACCAGTTGTCCACCGGCTCCGGATTCAAAGCGGCGTACCGGTCCGCCAAAAACTTGTACTTGGGGACGATGACGGTGACGTCCTGCCCGGAGTTGACCAGGGACCGGGGCAATTCGTAGATGACGTCTCCCTGCCCGCCGACTTTGACCAACGGCGCAAACTCCATCCCCACAAAGGCGACCGCCCCCTCGAACTCCGATTTGACTACAACCCGCGGAGGGCCGTCCGGCAAATCCAGCTCGACCTGCTCACCATTGGCATACTCAAAGACGAAGGTGTATTCAAAACTGCGCCGCGCTTCCACCTCGACCTCGTAAATATCATGCCCGTCCACCGTTTCTGCGTACCTGGCCGGCACCGGTTCCGTGACCCACTCTCCGGTGATCCCGCGGGTCGACCGTAGATACACGGTACGTTCGTTGGCCTTGTCCATACTGTGTGACTCGACCCGCAGCTTGATGGCGCCCTTGTCCTTGGCTACGATATCGCCGGAAAGAATTGTCCCGCCCCGGATATTGCGGTGCATCTCATCACTCAGCCAAGCGTAAACGTTCATGTAGTCACCGAGGCTGCGCTTCCAGCCGTTCTCCGCCAGCATCCCGCGCCGGACGATCTCGCGCCAACGCTGTGGATGCCCGGCATACTGTTCCTGGGCCCGCCCCACCGCCTTGTACAGCCCGTCGACATTGATGCCGCGGCGACGGGCGTCCTCTTCGGGATAGTTACGCGCCCGCTTGATGCCTTCGAACACAAATCCGTTCCAGTCGTCCCCGCCTTCAAATACGGTATCCGCCAGCCCTCCCGTCAAACGCACAATCGGTACCGCGCCGTAGCGCATCGCCTGCATCTGGGTGAGTCCGCTGGGTTCGAAATCGGATGGAATCACCAGAACATCCACCCCGGACATCATCTTTTGCGTGAGAACCTGGACATACTCGTTCACGAACACCACGGACATATTGATGTTGTGTTTGCGGGCATCGCTGGCGATTTGTTTCAGGCGATCTTCCAGCCAGCGATCACCGGTTCCGTTGATCAGAACATCGATGTCCAGCCGTTCCCTTTTACCCGCGTACATTTCTTCGAGCATATCGGCCAAGATGTCGATCTGCTTTTGATCGACCATGCGCGACACCACGCCGACTAGCAGCCGGTCAGACCCGGGTGTCAGGTGTCCGTGCACATTGGCCGGGTCCTTCATGCCGATCTTCGACTTGTCACCGGAAGGCGCAAGGATTTCCTGCAACTCCCGTTTGTTGGCCAAGCGGGCCGCGGCAATTTCCTCATCCGTTTCGGCGACCGAATAATTTTTGGCAAGATTCCGGTCTGTATCGGGATCCCAGTTGCCGAAATCCAATCCGTTAAGAATCCCGTCAAAACGGTGCCCGGTATCGCGCAGCGCGCGCTCTACTTCCAAATTGGCCGCGCGAATCTCTTCGGCATAGGTCCGGCTGACGGTATTGATATAATTTCCTTCCGCCCCGAGGTGATGGATCACCGCCGGAGGCACGCCCATTAGATTGAGACCGCCCCCGCGAATCACCAGCCGGCGGATATCTTCGTCATTCGGCAAGCCGGTCTCCTGGTACCAATCCATTTGGTATTGACCTTTGTAGTCGACATTATGGATAGTAAACACGCTTCCGGCGTTGGCATAATAGTCTTTGTAAAGTGTGCGCATATACAACGGCACCAGCGCGGTGTGATGGTCCGCGGAATTGACCACATCCACCTCCTTGCCCAGCGCGCGCAACAATTCCAGCGCCCCGCGGGACAACAGCACCGAGTCATAGAACTGTACCCACTCGTTCTCGTAAGTCCGGGCAAACAAGGCGTCCGCGTGCGCGTCCAGAATGTAGACGTCAATCCCGTCGATGACGGCGTGCTGCGCCGTCAGGCGGACATCCTGACGGTAGCCGAAGGGAATGGTCACATCGAACCCTTCGACCGGTTTGAAGCCGTGTTCCTGCAGACGGTAATCACGCGCCTTGAAATGCGGGATGATCACGCTCACATTGTTTCCCGCCTCGGCCAGGGCCTTCGGCAATTCATACATGACGTCGGCCTGGCCGCCCACCTTGATCAGCGGGGCGAATTCCATTCCCACGTACGCGACATTCCCCTCGAATGATTTGTTGACTTCAACAAAATGATTGCCGAAGGGCAGGTCGGCCCATTCCTCGGTCCCGTCCTCATTGACAAATACGAAGGTGTATTCGAAATTGCGCATCGCCTTAACATCAAATTCATAAACGGCCCGCCCTTCCCGGTTCTCGACAAAACGGGCCGGTTTGATCTCGCGCTGCCACTTTCCGGTGATATTGCGATTGGAAAAAAGGTAGACCTTACGGGTGCCGTCAAAATCGGGCCGGTTCGCTACGGCCCGCAGCGTCAGCGTATCCCCTTCCGTTACGGCCTGGGAATGAGACTCCACATAACCGCCCCGCGGATCCCGGAACGCGACATCCGCCGCCGCCCGCAGGTCCGCCCGCGTCGTAAATCCGGAGTGCGGCACGGCCGCATACTCTACCTTTTCCGGCCTCACCCCTTTAAACATCATCATCGTCAGCGGCGGAATATCGAGCGAGACGGAGGCCGGCCGATTGTGTGCGGCCTGACCTTCCGCCGTCACATGATCCACGATCCCGCGGTTTTGGCCGCCGAACTCTTGTGCGTCGGAACTGAAAATCTGCTGCCACTCACCTGCCCACGGAGCTCCCAGCTGGTAATCCGTGAGCTGCTTATCGCCGAAATTGAAGACGACCATGACCGCCTCGTTCGGATCCATGCCGCGCCGCATGAAACTGACGACATTTTGCCGGGCGTCGTTAAAATCGATCCACTCAAATCCGCGCGGATCCACATCCAATTCATGCAGGGACTTTTCAGAACGCACCAAACCGTTCAGCCGCTGCACGGCCGCCTCAATCCCCCGGTGCGACGGATCTTCCGTCAGATCCCAACTCACCTGCTCATCCGGGTTCCATTCGGTGGGCTGACCGATGTCGCCGCCCATAAACAGCAATTGCTTGCCGGGCATGGCCGCCATGTATCCGAAAAGCAGCCGCAGGTTCGCAAACGCCTGCTGCGGAGTACCGGCCATCTTACCCAACAGGGAGCGCTTCAGGTGAACGGTCTCATCATGGCCGAGCGGCAAAATGAAGTTTTCGCTGAAGGCATATTGCGGATACATCGTCAGCAGGTGATGTTCGGATTCCCTTTCGCCGATCGGCGTTTTCAGATACCTGAGAATATCGTGCATCCACCCCAGCGACCATTTGTAGTCAAACCCCAATCCGCCGGTCTCGACAGCGGCGGTGACTCCTTCCCAGGCGGTCGACTCCTCGGCGGCCGTGATGACCCCCGGGTGTTCGCCGTGGACCATCCGGTTGAATTCACGCAAGAACGCGATGGCCTCAAGATTCTCCCGCCCGCCGTGTACGTTCGGGATCCACTCCCCATCCCGGCGCCCGAAGTCGAGATAAAGCATGGAACTGACCGCGTCCACCCGGATGCCGTCGATGTGATACTCCTCCAGCCAGAACATCGCGTTACTTAGCAGAAAGCTGCGCACCTCATGCCGTCCGTAGTTAAAAATCTTCGTTCCCCAATCCGGATGTTCGCCTTGCATCGGATTGGCATGCGCGTACAATTCAGTCCCGTCAAAATTGGCCAGGCCGTTGCCGTCCTTGGGAAAGTGTGCCGGGACCCAGTCCATGAACACACCGAATCCGGCTTGATGGAGTTGGTCTACCAAATACTTGAAGTCCTGCGGACTGCCGTAACGCGCGGTCGGCGCGAAATAACTGCCGACCTGATATCCCCACGACGGCAGATAGTGGTGCTCGGTCGGAGGCATGAGTTCGACATGGGTGTATTTCTTTGATCGCAGGTACGGGATCAATTCCTCCGCCAGTTCCCGGTACGTCATCCACCTCCACGATCCGTTTTCCAGCTTCTTCTTCCAGGACCCCATATGCATTTCGTATATGTTCAGCGGGGCATCAAGCGACTGGTTGCGGCGCCGCGCTTCCATCCAGTCCGTATCGCTCCACCCGTAACTGAGGTCCGTCACGCGCGAGGCGGTGGAATGCAGCTGTTCGCCGGTGGCGTACTGACCGGCAAACGCGTATGGATCGGTTTTGTCTTCCGTCCGGCCGGCCCGGTCGACAATACGGAATTTGTACAGATCACCGACTTGAGCCGCGGGAACGTATCCGTACCAGATGCCCGCCCGGCGGTTCAACGTCAACTGGGCTCCGCTGCCGGTCCACTGGTTAAAGTCTCCGACGACGGAAACGGCTTGCGCGTTGGGGGCCCAGACGGCGAAGTAGACTCCTTCGCCACGCCCCTTGTACTGCAGCGGATGCGCCCCCAGCTTTTCATGGGCCTGATGACTGATCCCCTTTTCGACAAACGCTTCGTAATCCGCCGAGTTGAATTGCAGGTGCGCCAATTGTCCCAACAGCTCGCGCTCACGGACCGAGAGTTTGGTCCGGGCGGTCTGTGAGTCCTTGATTAACAGCCGGAGGCCCTCCGGATCATGAACATAACGGGCCAGCTGTTCGCTCAGGGCCGCATTATCCTGGGCCACGGCGGCATCGGCCGTCACGTCCTGCGCCGCAACTACACCGATCTCATCGGGCCGCACCCGGACGAGACGGTATTCCTGTCCGGCATCAAAGTCGACGGAGATCGTCTCCCGGCCCCACTCATCCCGCAAGTTCTGCGGCAACCAGATTTCCGCGGAGCCGCGTTTCTGCGGTGCAAGATTCAATACGTACAGGAACAGCCCCTGGTCATGCTGCCAGCCGACCGTAACGAAACGCCGGCGCTGGGCCGGCTTTTTGTAGTCGAGCATAAACCAGGGATAGTCGGCATGTTTCTGCAGGATCAGCTGATCCTCCGCGGAACGGGAGGCCTGAACACGCGCGGCAAACTCCCGCCACGGCTGTTCACCTACTAAGCGCTTGAGTCCGCCGTTGGTCATACGTTGGGTAAATTCGTCGTCGGTTACAAAAGGATGCGTGATGGTCCCGTCCGGGGAGCGCCCTCCGACCATGGATATCACATGTCCGCTGTGCCCGATCCATTCACGCAAGTCGAACATCGTGGGTACGCCGAACTCCGCGAGCACAACGAGCATACGCAGCAAACCGTCGGCCGGGCCGCCGATGTTCCGCAGCGACTGGTCGTCAAATGTCGCCGGCGCCATCCGGCGCGGGGCGATGTCGTTATATGTGCTGTAAATGGCGGCGTTCAGGGCCTCGGCCACATCCTGTGCCGAACCGCCGTTCCAGACCGCATCGGCATATGCATCCTCCAAATCCTTGTGGTAGACCTCGACCGTCACACTGGCCTTGCGGCCGAGCGCCTGCAGACGCGATTTGTCCCGCTGATCGTAGGTCTCCATCAGAAAACGAAAATCACGTCCGGATTCACGCGCGTAGGCGCCGACCTCCCGCATAATGCGCAGCCACGGTTCTTCGGCGGCCGCCGATGCCGGAAACTCATGGCGCAGGTTCGTCCCCAGCAGCATGTGCGCCAGATCGACCCGTACGCCGGTGATACCCAGGTCGATGAGATTTTTCAACGAGTTGATGTAATAATCCTGGACCGCGGGCAGATACGCGTTGAGATAGACCTGGTCCCGGTTCATGCCGCCGTTGAAGTGTTTTACCAATACCGGGTATCCGTCGTCAGCAACAAAGAGAAAATCCGTCCGGCTCAAATCAAGCAACCGCCGGTGAACCTCCTCCCGGCCGCCCTCGTCCAAGGCATCATAAGCGTCCCGTTCAGCCGGCGTCCACACCTCGCGCATACGCCGGTGCGGTGTCCAGGCCAGGATGTCGTCATCCACGGCATCCGGGGCCAACCATGGAATAAAATCAGCGAACACCTCGACACCCTGCTGCTGCGCGGCGCCGGTCAAGGCAGCCAATTCCGCGGCGGTTTTTTCCGAGGAGGGTTCTCCCGGATTCTCATCACTCGACAACGATCCGATCTTGGGATTAAAACGCTGCAGGTTCAGGATGGAAAAATTGTTTCCGTGCATATCGTACAATCGCTGGCCGCGTCCTGCGCCAGTGACATCCTGGTGTTTGGTGGCGTACCCCTCGATACGGACGATGACCCGGCCGTTATCACTTTTCAGGAAATGCGGGCCGTCGTCGGGAACCTGGTGCAACTGGCGGGAAGTCGAAGCAATTTCATAGAGACCTCCGTACAGATAGACCCGGCGGACCCCGTCCCGCGCCAGCACCGGAATGATTTCCTGGGCGCGGTGCAGTCCGTCACGGTAATCGATCTCACCGTCCGCGTTGATCAGGGCGCCGGCATCCATCAGGGAGACGGCCACCATCAGACCGTCTACCGGGCGTACCGGCGGGCCGCTGCGAAAATCTTCCTGCGGTTCGCCGTTGGACGGCGGGGCCGCCTCTTCGACAGCGTATTGCCAGACGACACGTCTTAACTCCGCCTCGAGAATCGGCCGGCTGGTAATCCCGTCAACGGCCTTTTGGACATACGAATCCTGCAGCAAATCGGAGACGATCCGCGCGAGGATCTCATCGTGGCCTTCCTCACCGCCGGCGGCCGCGGCGACCAGGCTGCGGAACGATTCGCGCGCATTCAATCCCAGCCCTTCGTAACGGATGACGTCATCGAGCACGGCCAGAATAGCCGCGTCACGCTCGGGCCGCGCGACCGGATTGGCCACCGCCCGCGTTTGCTGATAAGACACCGCGCCGCGCGTCTCCTTGAGGCCGGCGCGGATGACGTACAAAAAGTCTTCGCGTTCATTCAAAAACCCGAGCAGGGCTTCATCGGCGGATGCCTGCTCCTGGGCGATACGCGCGTTAAGCACTGCCGGCAACCGGCGGACATCCACCCCGCCTGAAAAATACTTGCGGGGTACCGTGGCCCGGGTAATGGGATCGATATCCTCGCGGACCTGGTTATAGACGCCTTTTTTCAGCGCTTCGATGTACTGCTGATAGATCCGGCGGTTGGTCGCCATGTCATCCTGCGCGACACCTTCCGTCTTTCCCCGGTCGGCATACATCGCGTTAAGTATATTGTCCCGCAGATTCCGTTTGAACCACGTAGCCAGGATCATCGCGCGGTATATCTGTCGTAATTTGGCAAACGTTGCCCCGTGGTTGATTTCCTCTTAGACGGTCGGCAGGATCAGCTCCCGGATCAATCCGGCCGTGTCATCCGGCAGACGGACTGACTCCTCGTGGGAAACCTCACGGCCGGGGAGTTGCCGGTAGTCCTGTTCTAGCATGACCTTCAGATGAGTCCCGGTGACGTAGACGCTGTTATCGCGGACAACCACGTCGGCCCGTTCCGGTACGATCCAGATCCGGTTGAGCGTTTCCATCGGAACCCCGCGTTCCCCGGCAGCCGAACTCAGCAGGCGCTCCCAATAGCGGGCGCCGGTTGCCTCCTCCGGTGACAGCAATGAGGCGGCCAACTGCTTTAACAGATAGTCCTGGGCCAGAAGGTCCCGGCCCATAACTGTCGTGGAGAGCCCGGGGGCGACGATCCGGTCGCTTTCCGCGGGCGAAAGATTGACCCACAGTTCGTCTTCGGGAACGGTCACCGCGGTCAGAAAATATTTAATCAAGGATGTCGCCGCCTGGTCGAGTTCCCCGGCCGTCAGCCGGCTGTCACCGACATCCACGATAAAATCGAACATCAGCGGATTCTGAGGATCCAGCGTGAGACCGGTCAGGACAGGCGGATGAAACGGATCGGATTGGAGAACGAGCGATCCCGGAGCAGGCAGCCCGACACCGGATTCCGTCTTGGCCGCGGCCGGTGGAACCACCCCGGTCACCACCAGACTAAACGCCACCCCCAGACTGAACAGCCTGCGGACAAGGCCGGCTACCGAACGATTGTAATTCTTATAAGGCATTGATTTCATGTTACTTAAGAGATTGCAGCGCAGCGAATTCCGACGGGTTTCCAAATGCACGAATACCCGGATCAGAGACACATCAGCGATGCTGACTAAAGTTGCAGATACTGTTGTAGGATTGGGGAATGAATTACCGGAAAGGTAATACTACCTAAGCTGCTTAGGTTAAAATCAGTATAACATAATAGTCTTATTACACAACTAAAATTACGTTATCTCAGTATAATTTCGGATACGGACCGCAGCGTTCAGGCGGGGTCCCTTTTGATGAGAATAAGGTACAGCGCGGCGGCAACCCCGGAAGCCCCCAGCAGCATGCACATGACCATCATCTGGTAGCGCACCGCAAGCAACGGGGACACGCCGGAGAGGATTTGACCGGTCATCATCCCCGGGATGGAGACCAGCCCGACAGCAAAAAAGCTGTTTAACAACGGAATCAGCGCGGCCTGGTAGGCCACGGACCGCGCCTCCGGATGCGTCTTCCCCGCCCCGGCCTCGGCCTGGTACCGCTCCGCGCATAAACTCACGCAGTTCATGGCACTGGCAAAGATCATCCCTGCCAGCGGGATCAGATATCGCGGCATGTACCACGGATCGAGCCGCACGACTCCGAAGATGACCAGTGCCAGCACCGGCATCCCGCCGCCGCAAATGGCAACCAAAGCTTTACCGAACAAACGGCGGCGCAGTTTCTTCAATGGCCGCAGGGCGATCCAGCTGGAGACAAGCAGCATCATTATCAGCACTCCCGTCGCCACCGCCGGTGATTCCTGACGAAAAAGGAACAGCAAAACATAACCGACCAACAACAGCTGACTCACCATCCGTCCGCTGGCGTAACATAAGGTCCGCACCGGCAGCGCCCAATAGCCGTAAATACCCATGACAACCAGCACGGGAATAAATATAATGAGAAGGTTTGCTAAAGGAATAAAGGTTGCCGAGTCGCTCATGGAGATGTCCCCCCGTTCTTGCTTTTTCGCGGGCCACCGCCGCACAGCAACAATACTATCAGAGGATTCCATATTATGGCAAAACGTATTCGCAAATTGCTCATCGGACTGTCAATCTCCGTCGCCGTTGTTGCCTTGTTGCCGGCTTGGGCCCGCGCGCACAGCCCGGGCAACAGCCTGCTCGAGCTGGATCGCAGCGGCGACCGTGTTACGGGAACATTGACAATCTACTACGGGGATCTTCCGTTAATCGTCGACGGCCTCCCGTTCCAGGTCCCGGATACAAGCGGCGGTTCCTGGTCCGGGTACGAAACGTTGATTCTGTCTTTCTTGAATGAACACCTAAACTTCTTTGCCGGTGAGAGTCCGCTGCGGAGCCGCACCCGGTTCGGTCCGATTACGCAAATAGACTCACAGGCCAATATGATCATACCTATTGTGATTCACCCGCTCCCGGAGCGAATCACAACACTGTCCGTCGAGCAAACGGGATTCTATCGGACCAACCCGCAGTATTCGACGCTTTTCAAATTCAAAGACGGCCGACAAGTCCGTTCGATGGTGCTGAGCCGTAATCATTCGCGGACTAAGGTCTTCGTGGATCCGCTCGTGGAGGCACGGTCATTTCTCACGCACGGTTTTGCGCATATTCTGGCCGGGATCGATCATATTCTCTTTATCATGCTGCTCATTTTCAGCCCGTTCCTCCTGGGAAAGGCCAGCATCACCGATAACTGGCGGCAACCGGCATGGGAGCTGGTGAAGCTGGCTACCGCCTTTACCGTGGCACATTCCCTGACCCTGGCGCTGGCGATTGTGAAGGCATTTGTCCTTCCCTCGGCACTGGTCGAGGGGATGATCATGTTTTCGCTGATCTTTGTCGGGATCCATAACCTGCTTCGTCTGAATATCCGCCGGGAGTGGCTGATTGTCTTCACCTTCGGACTTTTCCATGGCTATGGTTTTTCCGGAGCGTTGCAAAACCTGGGCCTGAGCAAAGGACACCTGCTGATTCCGCTGACGAGTTTCAATCTCGGAGTCGAACTCGGACAACTGCTGGTGATCGCCTTGGTCTTCCCGCCGCTATACTTAGCCACCCGACGCTGGCAGTACTCGGTGAGAGCGCTGCGCTACGCCACCGCGGCGATCACACTCACCGCATGCTGGTGGCTCATTAAAATTGTTACAGCTTAGATATCCAGGCCTGGAGGTCATGGATCAGGTGGAGGTCGCATTGGAAGGGATGGCCTACAGAAACGTCAGTTCACTGAACTGATCGAGCATCCAGCCGGTCAGGGAGTAGCGTTTCTTGCGGCATAAGAGGACTTCATGTTCGATCTCGTCGCTGCGAAAGATCACCAGCCTCCCTGCCAGGGGAGCAATGTCGAAGGGGATCTCCTGACCGTCGCTATTGCGCAGATACAGCCGGAGCAATCCGCCGTCGGGCAGCTGCCAGCCGGTATTCAGATAGCATAAAAAAGTCAGCCGGCGGTGATCGCTGAATTCAAATTGATCGAGATGACGGTGATAGTAGGCGTTCTCGCCGTAGATGGCATAATGCATCTCGAAATCCTTTAAGCCGAGAAAACACAAGCGGTTGAGCTGGCGGATAATCTCACCGATCTGCTGACAGAATTTCCGCGTCGGCGCGACGGCCTCTTTGGGATCGACCCACAGGATATAGTCCTTGCGAATTTCGCGGTTGACTTGAAATTTATGCGCGGCTCCGATCCCCGCCGCCTTGAACCGGCCGTCTTCAAACTGGTCATTCATATGCGCCCGGATGCCGGCCACGGCCGAGGGTTGAAGAAAGTTATCCACGATACAGTATCCCTGCTCGCTGAGCCCCTTCGCTAACCTTTCGCCGATGCTTTCCACGTTTTTGTCGTCCCACTGGATATCCTGATTGTTGACCGTAATCATTGATTTCGTCCTTTTAAGGGTCCACAAAAAGACCCCGGAGGCAGCTCCGGGGTGCGATTTAATGTAGTCTCATTATGCATCTTTGGCAAGCGGGATTTTCAGCTACTCTGCGCCGTCCTGTCGGGCAGCGATCATCCGAACACCGAGGGCATTGGCGACCGGCCTTTCGCGCATCGGGATATGGGTATGATACGGGGCGTTCATCACCCGGAGCCGGCCGCCGCGTTCGATCACCAGTGTGGTCGAACCGCCTCCGTCGAGATTCAATACAAAATCGGCGCCCAGGTCGCGCATATATTCCCCCATTTCAAACAGGGACATCCCCTCGCTGTAACCCTTTTGACGACCGTCAACAACCACGAGCCACGCGCGCGTGCGCAGGGCATTATACCCCACCACCGTCCGCGGCAGCGGCTGGCTTGGCAGCGGTCCGTCCATATTGGGACTGACATTGCCCCACCGCAGCAGCAAGCGGCCCCCGGCAATGGCCTGAGTCGCCTTAAGCACCTGTCCTACGCCGCAGACAAAGACCTGCTGCGCGTTAAAACAAAACTTGGGCCACTCGGCGCGGTTATCCGAATACATCCGTCCGTCCGATACCGCATACCCCATAACATCCACCGGATCGCCGGCGTGCGGATAGTAATCCCACGGGCCTTCGGAGCGGAAGGGTTCGAAATGACTGCCGTTAACGGCAATTTGCAAGTGGAACTGTTCGGCCAGCTCGCGCGCGGTGCGGGCCGAAGTCATGCGCTCACCGGGGTCCACCGGCGGCGTCACAAACCAGGCAAATCCGCCCTGGGTCAGATCAAACTCCACAATATGCGCCATGATCGGACGCGGGGCGCTATAAAATCTGCGCTGATAGGTGATCCCCGGATACAGGGCGATGGTCGCGTCGGTTTGCGGAGGACGGCGCAGGCACAGGCCGCCGTACACCGCGCCGAGCGTCAAAGCGACGGCGGCACACCAAAGCAGGAAATTACGCAGAATTGGAAAGAATAATCGCGGCATTGAATACGACTATTGTAATCCAATTTCCGCACCTGTCACGTCTCCATTATCTTCAGTTTGTGCCGCAGCCGCATATTGGACCAGCACAACACAACGGTAACCGCCGGCCAGGCGATGCAGAATATAAGGACATTGATTTCTTTGTAAGTCATCCCGGTCCACTCCGCCATGTCCAACAGCATCATGACGCACAGATTAAAAATATTCTCGCTCATCGGCCTCCTCCTTCCGTTGCCGGACCCAATGCTCATGGCCTTCGCTGTTCTCCGCCAACATCCGCGGTATGGCCGTGAGCAGCCGCCCTTTAACGTCTTGGTATTGCTGCCAACCGACACGGGTCCGGGCCATGTGAAAAATCATATTCCAGTTCTCATGTTCCAGCGTATTGAGCACCGTAAACCAAATCTCGCCTTCGGTGTAATTGCGAAAAATTGCCGCAAGGCGCCCTGACAGCACACCGTCCGCCGAGTGAGTGAGGATACTCAGGATAAAGGTCTGCAGATCATCGGCGTGACGGTCGATGAGGCTGACCCGTTCGGCATGCGCCGTTTCGAAATCGATCCATTGCGCGCCGTCCACCGCCGGGTCATAGATCACATTTAACGCCGTGGCGTCGCCATGACTCAGCACGTCCGTCCGCCCCACATGCGGCAGGACATTCATATGCAGGCGCTGCAAGGCCGCCGCGGCCGCGCCGACCGCCGCGTCTTTTTCGCCGTCGGTGCGCAGCGGATCCCGCAGAAAATCCGCCAGACAAATCCCTGACCGGGCCGGGACATAGACGCTGTCATCCGGCCCGATGAACACATCTTCGTTATAGAAGAAACGGTACACGTCCCGTTCACGGTGCGTCCAGCGGTTCAATGAAAGAAAACGGGCCCGGATCCCGAGGACAGCCAAAACCAGATTCGCCCCCCAGACGACGAACGGGCTGAACCAGTAGCGTGACTTGCGAAAGTATATCCGTTTGCAGTACACGATCCGGTTGACGTCATTGATCCGCACACGCGCGATCAGTCCCGCCAAGCTACTGATAACGGCCTTACGCACTGGCCGCCTCCAGTTGGCGCGGGTCCATGTAACCCAAGGCCGCCTCCAGACGGTCGCGGCAACTGTCACGAAAATCGCGCGGACGCATGCCGGCCGCGCGGAACACCGGCGCGTGCCCCAAGTACACGACAGCAGCCGTAACCCAGAAGAAGGCCCGATAACTCACGTGAATCCAGGCGATCACCCAGCGCGGACGCCGCCGGCGCAATATCGCCAGGCGCTGTGATTGAAACGCGACATGATCGTCCTCATCCGCGATGATCTGGTCGCACAAGCGCCGCAGGACCCGCGAGCGGGTCGCCTCCTTCAGCGCCGGGTAGTAGACCTGCGCGATGATCTCCGCGCACACCAGCACGGCCACCGACATCTCAAGATCCGCCAAATGCCGTAACCAACGGAACACCGAGTCAGTCAGGGTCTTTTTGATGACAGGAATGCCGTTGAGTTCCATAAACCGACCCAAGTCCCGGGCGTGCCGCTGCTCTTCCTTGATAAACAGGACCATTGCCTCGTAGTAGGCATGGTCGCCGGTGCGTTGCGCGTAGAGTTTGGCGGACCGCGAGAGGTGTTTACCCTCGGAACGTTCCCCCAGCTGAAAAATCTGCACTGAGGCGACGATGGCGTGTTTGTCCGCGCCGGACAACTCCGCCCCCGCATCCCAAGGCAACTCCAGAAGTTCCTCATTATTCGTCCGGAAGTACTCCAGCCACGCCGCCGAATCCCGCCGGCGGGCGGGTACGAGTTTGAGTTCGGTCATAGATCCTCCTTTGGCAGATTCTCTTATTTCAATATTTTCAGTATTTTTTGAAATCATCATACAAAAAAATATCGGGCCTATTTGCCCAGGATCTTTCTGGCCTGTCCGGCGAGTTTGACATACTTTTTAATCGTACTGATTTCCATATTCTCGACCTTGCCGTACCAGCCGGTCGTCGTATCAAAAAAGTGAATCATATCCGCCAGCTTTGTTCTGACAAACGGATCATCCTTATTCGACTCGAGTTTGCTGTAGGTTTGATCAAGCATCGCGATCATCGGATCGACTTCCCGCCGTTTTTGCTCATCGACGACCTGTTTGAAAAGGACCCACACGTCCCTGATACAATCGAAGCGTTTCTTGCGTTCACCGGGCACCGTGACCGGCTTGACGATCCCCCAGCTCTGCAGCTCCTTGAGGCTCTGACTGACGTTGGACCGGGCCACCCCCAGGGTGGCGGTGATCTGCTCGGCGTTCAACAAGTCTTCACTGAGAAAGATCAGAGTGAAGATCTGGGCCTCGGTCCGGTTCAGGCCCCAATGGGACAACCGCTCCCCCCAGTTGAGGATGAAATCCCGGACTTCCGGGCTGAGCCTTTTTTCATTATTTTCAGTCATGTCTGAATTTACCATAATCTTGGCAGGCTGTCAAGTGGAGGGATCGCGGAGCCGGGCGCCCACTAGCCCCTTTTTACGGACAACTCGGATCCACCGGGAAGCATGTGATCAACCCCACGGAGAAGCGGGCGATCTGAGAGGCGTCGATCGCGGTGATATTACCGTCACCGCTGACTTCGGCATTGATCAACGCCTGGCCGGTGAGCGTCAGCAGTCCCACGGAGTGCCGCGCCGCCTGTGACGCGTCGATCGCGGTCACCGCCCCGTCCATGTTGGCATCGCCGAAGATGCTGCTCGCGCTGCCTACTTCGACAGTAAAGGACTGCTGTCCCGTGTTCCCCTTCCCGTCGCTGACCTGCACCGTCACCGGATGACTGCCGATGTCCCCCACTTCGGTCAGCCAGAGGATCAGTCCGGAATTCGGATCGATCCCCATATTGGCCGGCCCAACGATCAGGGAATAGGTCAGCGGGTCGGAGTCCGGGTCCACCGCATCAACGTCATAGACATAGGTGGAAATCGGTTCGACCATGACCACCGGTGTGGACGTGATGGTCGGCGGACTGTTGGCCACATCCGGCACCCGCCACACCACATCACTGATGGTAAATGTCCCGATCACCTCCATGGTGGCATTAAAATTGCCGAACAACTGGGACAAGTCCGCGTCAAAGTCGACAATGGGGATGATGATCTGTTGTTGCCCCGGCTGACCGTTCCAACCGTAATCGGAGATGCGTACGGTATTGTTTTCGGTGGTGTCCTCTATCCCGATGACAAGATCGGCCGTGGTATCCACGTTAAAATGCAGCGCCATCGGCGCGGCGTCCAGGACATTCACGGGACTGAGAAAAAATCCCCAACCGGCAAAATCCTCCGAGACGCGGGTGATAGATCCGGTGCCGAAGGTGGTGGTCCCCGTTCCCCATTCGTTGTAGAATGCGAGGCTGACGCCGCCGGTTGCCGTCAAAATTTCGTATTGCGGGGGCGAAAGCGCCACGACCGTAAAGAGGATAAAGCTTTGGTTGTCCACGCCCCCCTGCCCGTCGTTGATGGAGACCGCGACCGGATGATTGCCTTGGTCGGCCGCGGTGGGAGCCCACTGGATCAGCCCGCTAAACATGTCGATGCTCATACCGGCCGGGGCCGCGGTCAGCGAATACACGATCCGGTCGAAATTTCCGTCGCTGGCGTTCACATTATATTTGAACGGCCTGTTCACCAGCGCGTACTGCACGGCATTCGAATCAAAGACGGGATTCACGTTGGCGGCTAGCGGATCCTGCCAGCGAACACCGTCGATGAGAAACACGGCCGCGTCGGGTGCGGTGATCATGAAGGGTGACTCCAGCTGGGTGAGGTCGCGGCCGAAATCGGTCACCGGAATGGAAATCCGCTGCCAGGTGTTGGTCCCGTCCCAGCCGTAGTCCGAGATCGGAAATCCGTTGGCCCCGTTGGTTGCGTCGCGCATCTCCACGGTCAGATCGATGTCGGCCTTCACCCAGAAATCCAGATTGAACGCGGCCATCGCGGAAAAGTCGTACGTCCCGATTTGGTCGAACACCCCCCAGCCGGCCCAGGAAATGGTGCTGACCTGAAAGGCCTCCTGACCTTCGGGCACGGTGGGGTCTTCGTAGTTTCCGTCAAAGAAAGCTATGGTGTCCTGCCAGATGAAAATGTCGGCATCCGCCAGCAGTTGTCCATCCGCGAAGATCGGCAAATCCTGCGCCGCCGCGGGATTGATGAACGCGGCCGGCAGCATGAGGACGGCGATCAAAAGCGATAAACGAATTTTCATGGGGCGCTCCCTTGTATGAGTTAAATGAACCGGGCGCAGGCCGTCACGCGGGTGCTGCTTTGTAAAAATTTATTCCAGCCGGATCTCATCCAGCAAGAAGCTCGCCCCCTGCGGATTATCCTCGGCGGTCGCGGTCCACGCGAAACCGCCCATAATGTGACTCAGATCGTGCCCGGCCAGGGGGATGATGATCTTTTGCCACTGACGTGTCAGCGGGACCTTCTTGATCTCAAGCGTAGTACTGTCGGCAAACTTTTTGGAGACTCCCCCGACGCGAAAACTGTTGATCAGCTCTCCCCCGCGTTCGCCCTTGATATAAAACGTGAGCCGCGTATAACCGCTTAAGTTCAGCCCTTCGTGTTTGTCTCCCCAATTTCCTGCCGGGTGCAGGAAATAAACTCCGATCCAACCCTCGCCGTCCGGTTGTTTCGATCCCGGCTGGTAGGCGAAACGGATCACGGTATTGCCTTCATAACTGTTGGGCTGGTCGAGGGCCGGGATCTTGTATTCGGTATCCATGGACAAATCCGCATGGTCCCCCATCCATCCGTCCGGACTGTAGTGGTTGCCGGAAAACCCCTGGTCCTTGTAGATCCAAAACGGCTCGGCAGCCGCGGACGGGCGGGCGGCGGCCGCCACCCAAATCAGACTGGCGCACATCACCCTCAAGAGAGATTGGACAGAAATTGTCATGGCATCCTCCTTGATTTTGTCGAGGTACAATCCGCGACAGATTCCCTTTTCTTACTTATCCAGTGTCACCGCGATTTCCCCTCCGCCGTAGCCATGCGCCGAATCGTGGGCGCGGATCGTCACTGCGGATATTTCCGCCGGAATGACAACGCCGCCGAGCGAGCGCGTGAAGGGCTGCTCGTTGACGTGCGGATGGCCGAGCACCCGGGTCGCGATGATCTCACCGTCCGGCGTCAAGATCTCCCAGCGGTCGGCAAAATGGTCCCAACCGCTGTCGGCATGACGAACCGTCACCCAGAATATGCACACCTCGGCGCATTCATATTTCACATCGATGACGTCGGCCTGGCCGGCGGCTGCCGGGGATGGCGTGAATGCGGCACATAGGCTAATGGTTATGACACTAAGAAAACGCATATCAGTCTCCTTAATACGGCAGGGCTTCGGGTGGTGAGTGATGATCATATCTCAACGGGAATAATCACTATTATTCAGGACACCCCGCCTGCCCTCTTGCTGTCAGCACTCAACACTCAGCACTCATCACTTCTACCACCGCCTGGCACCATCACCCAATAAATCAAGTCTTCAGCTTGTACCCCGTCGCAAACATCCAGCGCACCGCGGCCAGGCAGATCAGCAGAAACACCGCGATCATCCCCAGACTGACACCCAGACTGACATCCGCCGACTCATAAAACGACCAGCGGAAACCGCTGATCAAGTACACCACGGGATTGAGCAGGGAAATCTTCTGCCACACCGGCGGCAGCATAGTGATCGAATAGAAACTCCCGCCCAGAAAGGCCAACGGCGTAATGATCAGCAGCGGGATAATCTGCAGCTTCTCAAAACCGTCGGCCCAAATGCCGATGAGAAATCCGAACAGGCTGAACGTCACTGCGGTCAGGACCAGGAAGGTCAACATGAGCAGCGGATGCGCGATGGACACCGGCACGAAGAAAAAAGATGTCCCCAGGATCAGCATCCCGATAATAATGGATTTGGTGGCGGCCGCGCCGACGTAACCGATCAGGATCTCCACATACGAGACCGGCGCCGAGAGTATTTCATAAATAGTCCCCGTGAATTTGGGGAAATAAATTCCGAAGGAGGCGTTCGAGATACTTTCACTGAGGACGGTGAGCATGATCAGCCCCGGCACAATGAACGATCCGTAGGAAACCCCGTCGATCTGGTCGATACGGGAACCGATGGCTGAGCCGAAAACGATAAAATACAATCCGGTGGAGATCACCGGCGAGGCGATGCTTTGCCCCAGCGTGCGCAGCATGCGGTGCATTTCGAAATGATAGATCGCTTTGACGGCCAGCCAGTTCATTTTTTGTTTACCAAGGAAATGAAGATTTCTTCCAGCGAGCTTTGTTTGGTATTGATATCCCGGCATTCGTAGCCGGCCTTAAGCAGTCCCGACAGCAGCTGCGCGATGCCGTTGTCTTCGGCCGCCGAATCAAACGTGTAGGACAGACGCCGCCGGTCATCGCTCAAGGTCAGATCGAAGCGGGACAACCCCGCGGGCAGATCCTGCAGCGGCTCAAGCAGGTCGAGGATCATCTCCTTGCGGCCGAGCTTCTTGATCAGGTCTTCCTTGCGGTCGACCAGGATCAGCTCGCCCTGGCTGATGATCCCGATGCGGTCGGCCATCTCTTCGGCCTCATCGATGTAATGGGTGGTCAGGATGATCGTGACACCGGTCTTTTGCAGGGCGCGCACCTGGTCCCACATGCCCTTGCGTAACTCGACGTCCACCCCGGCGGTGGGCTCATCCAAAAACAGCAGCTGCGGCTCATGTGACAACGCCTTGGCGATCATCACCCGGCGTTTCATCCCGCCGGATAGAGTGCGGATCATGTTCTTGCGTTTGTCCCACAACGAGAGATTCCGCAGGACCTGTTCGACATAGGCCCCGTCACGCGGCTTACCGAATAATCCGCGGCTGAAGTGGACGGTGTCCCACGGCGTTTCAAAGGCATCGGTACACAGTTCCTGCGGCACCAGGCCGATGCGTTCGCGCGCGTAACGGAAATCGCCGGCGATATCTTTGCCGTCGAAATGGATCTGCCCCGAGGTCGGCATCACCAGTCCGCACACCGAATTGATCAAAGTCGTCTTCCCCGCCCCGTTGGGTCCGAGCAACGCAAAGATCTCCCCGCGGCGGATCTCGAGATTGATATCCTTCAGCGCCTCAAAGCCGCCTTCATATGTTTTATTAAGATTATTAAGGCTTAGGATCGTATTCATACGATTGGGTGGCAGTCAATCTGCACGGAGAATCATCATATTACAAATTTTCCTGGGAAGGAATCAGAAAATTAATACCGGGATTCGCGGCCTCGGCATCCAGGGCCTTCATCTCGGCCTGTATGTCCCGCTGTGCGTCACTTCCGGACGATACATTCAACAATGCCTCCAGATACCATTTTTGCGCCTCAGCGGCATTCCCCTGCTCCCGGTAGGTACGGGCGATCGTTAACGCCTGATCAAAACGGATTTCCACTTTCTCGATGCCGGTGGCTTGGAATTCCCGGATCCGCTGACTCAAACCTTCGTCACGGGTCTGCTCCATCCAAATATTGTCATCACTTTCCCCGTCCTCAGGCAAGTCGGCCGTCGCTTCCGCCTGCCACCCGGCCGCTTCCTGCTGAGTGCTTCTTTGATCTTCCCGCATCGCCTGCATAAAACCGAAGCCGGCCAGCGACAAAAATAATAGTATGGGCAAGACAATGAACACAAACCGCGCCCCGGCGGCCGACGCCTTAAGGACGTGGCGGATGGCCTTGTAGATGACGACAATCACCACGAACACCATGATGATGACAACCAAAATCCGCAACGCCTCAAACACAGTCGTCTCTTGTGAGACCAGGTGTTCATTTCCCAGTAAAATACCGATGACTACGGCCATCCCCAATTCCGCCAGGTCCATCGGAAAGCCGGAATACAAATAAATGCGCCGCGCCGCGCGGTAGTCTCCCTTGCCTCCGACGATTTTCTGACCGATATGGATAATCCCGCCGCCGAGATAATAGCGAATGAACCCGAGCGGCAATCCGAATAATCCCGCAATGATGCCGATCACCGCCCATTGCTGAAGATGCGGTTGCGTCGCACTGTATTCATAGGCGATCTTCTCAACCAAGTGGGATGCCCCGTTCGCCCACACCAAAACAAAAAACAGCGGCGGGATATTGGGATGGGCAACGATGGCCTTGAGCAACCGGACCGGATGACGGAAATATTTGACGGTCAGTTTCAGGAGCCCTCCCCATCCGGCCAGGAAAAGCAGCGCCACCGCCACTCCCGCCAGAATAATCCACCGCTTCAGGGGGACGGCCGGAAAAAACGGAGATGATCCGTCAGCCTCCGACATGTATATTTGGTACGTCAGCCAGTCGGCCGCACGGGAAAGATTCCGCTGGTGGGTGGCGGCCCTGTCAACGGGGACTTCCCGCGCGAGCGTGCGGAAGGTATACGCCACAAACAGGTGACCGTCTTTGAAGTGACTTTTGGTGTCGAGAACAAACGCCTCATCCGCGATGGCCTCGTCCATAGGCGCTATGTTCCATTCCTTATCCGGGAGAGTGATATCAAAGGTATGCCGGATATAAGTGGGGTGCGTAATTCCCAACGGCATGCTGCGTTTGGTGTTATTCGGCAGCTCCAGCGGGGAACTCATTTCCGGAAAGTAAATGGTCAGCGTATGACCTTCCAGTTTGTCATCACGCACCCACGCCTGCCGGACCGTGTAGCGTTCGATGATTTCCATCACATTCGCCTTGGGATCATCATGGACTTCCAGATGTCCGGCCGCTTCGACCTCCGGATAAATCTGACCGATCACATCGGTGAAGCTTTTCAGCAGCGCCTCCGGCCCATGGACGGTTAAACTGCTGCGCATCGTGTCGGCGGCCGGTCCTTGGCAGGTATTGCGGATCACCAGTGAACCCGGCTCCTCGGCCCCGCCGCTCACGTCGAGGGTTTCCTGAATCAGCAGTTCCGGTTCGGGGAGGGACTGTTCCGGCATCCGCTGCAGCCGGTCGGCCCGGCCGTCGATCACCAGCGCGTACCCGTAATCCGGCGGCCACATGTGCTCAAGGTCCCCGCGCTGCAAGGTGGCGGTCGGATCCACCCATACCTCCTTACCGTCATAAATGATCCGCACAATCGCGTGATTGAAGGCGGTCGGGTCGGGAAGCAGGTCGGGCAAGGTCGTGTACAGACCGCTGTGGACCAGGGCCAGGTGCGCCTCGATATCCAGCGCGCCGAGCAGACTGACCAGCAGCAGGCTCTTGTCCTTGCAATCACCGAAGCGGCGCTCCAGCACCTTCTGCGGAGGATTCGGCGCGTACGAATAAGGACCGATCTCGATACCGGTGTAACGCACCTCATCCTGCACAAAGCGGATCGCCGCCAACAATTGATCGGGCTTCTCGGGATGTGCGGCGCGGATCATTGCCGCCTGCTCCTGCACGGACTCTGGTAATGGGTCCGGGATCCGGTACAGTTCATGCGCCCAGGCCTGAACATCGGACCAATCCTTCATTTCGGAGACCAGGATCATCGGGGACATCAAGAACCAGGGCGGCGTACGGTCCTCCGGGATGAAGGCGGCCACATCCTGGCGCCGCCATTCATAGACGGTCTCCTCTGCGGCCGTCTCGATTGCCGGCGACAGCGCGGCCTTGATCACCTTTACGTTGAGAGACCGACCGGCGGGCATCATAATGCGATAGCGGACATCATGCACGGGGACCATCCACTGCAAATCCAAAACGGTGAACAACCGGCCCTTGAAGATGGGATTGGCCCCGGCATTCGTGTAGCTGTAGTCGAGAATATCTCCCACCCGCACGTCATTGAGGATCACATGAATGGATTTGCGGCCGTTGTATATCATCGATTCGAGTTCCTTTTCGCGTTGCAGGACATCGATGCGGGCATCGGGCAGCTTGTCGATTCGCTCGCCGTCGCGTTCGATGAATACGTGATGGAGCGTTACTTGCTGGTAGGAAGGATCGAAGTCGATCGAAAATTGCGCCACATACGGCACACCGGTTTGATTGACGACCTTGATCCGGCGGCGGCTGAAGTTCTCCCGGCTGTCGCCGCTCACCCGGACCTGATCGTCCACCACCTTGTAGGAAATGCCGTACTTGGAAAGGTCTTGTGTTTCGGAGTCTTCTCCCGCCTCCGCAAAGGGCGTCACCCACCCCGGCTCGGGACCGACCGAATATTCCTGATCGACACTCCACGCGGGTTGCGCGCAAAAAAGGACGGCGGTCAGGATTGTCAGCAGGCGTAGCCACATAACGGGAAAAGTTTATGCGATTTGTAAGGGCCTTATCATATTACAGATACGGCAAAAAAGGAACGGAAAGTTCCCGCAGCGCCGGCAGGGTCTCAGCGGAGGGTTTCGAGCAGTTCACGGGCCGATCGGAAGTCTTCCTTCAACCGCAGGGCTTCTTCGAGATTGAAGATGGCGTCTTCTTTTTCTTCCAGCGCCAGCCAGGCGCGGGCCAGCAGATAGCGGGATTTGAACGGCCGGCTGTTGAGTCCGACCGCGGCAGACAGGTACTTGAGCGCGTCAAGAAATTCACACTGCTCCAGAAAGAGTTCGCCGAGCAGCTCCGCCGTCTTGTAGTGCGGGGCACGGTGATAGGATTCCAGCAGGAACTCCTTACCCTTGGCGATGTCCCCCTCGCCGAGGGCCCAGCGTCCCTGCTGATAAAGTTGAGCCGAACTGTCCCAATCGAGCGTCATGGTCACTATCCTAACACAATCACCCGGAAGGGGACAGTCCCCTTTCGGGGACAGAGCGGTCACCGCCGGCATTGATCAGACAGATCGCCGCCGCGACCAGCGGATACACATGCAGAATGGAACGTGACAGCACGTCGTGCTTGTCCGCCACCCACACGAAGTGCTGGGTCAGGGCGTAGCCGAAAAAGTACACCGCAAAAAACATCCCCAGAAACAGCAGCAGAAAACGGACCGGCTCGGACTGCCGGATGCGGTCGACGCGCGTCAGACTCAAGACGAACAGCAGCCACACCAGATTCCAGTTACCGCTGAGAAACATGTTCTCAAAATAACGCCACGCGACCCGCGCCATGCGGTGCCCCACTCCCCCGCCGCCGGCCAGCGCCACCCGGTTCAGATCAAAATGCGTCGGGTCCGCCGCCAGGTCCGGCACCGCCGGCAAAATATACATATACTTGTAGACCGCGAAGATCAAATAGATTCCGACGCTGATGGCGGTAAAAGTCAGCTGCCGCGTCACCTTCTCTCTGATGGACATATTCTTCGCGAAAAACAGCACCGCCAGCCAAAGCGCGTTGTGCATCGCCATGTACCCGAAGCCTTCCAGCTTGATAAACGACGTCAGCCCGGCGAACAACGCCGGCAGGACCACCGTCATTTTGCCGGCGGACCGCTGCCACATCAGGATCAACAGCACCGTCGTGCAGTTGAAGTACATCATGGTCACGTCGCGGTAAGCGATCGTGGAATGAAATATGAGAAAACCCGAGGCGAACAACAATGCCACCCCCAGCACCGCCCAGCGCAGGTTGGACCAGGCGCGCAGCACATACCCCAGCACCGTAGCCGCGGCCGCGGCCGCCAGCGTGAAGATCAGCTTGAGACTGATATTGTCCCACACCCCGATCGACTTGGAGATCCACGCCATCAAGATCGGCATGTGCAGCGGATAATCGTATTTGTCGCGGAACGGGATGTGCTGCAGGGACTGGCTGGTGTAGATGCTCTCGGACTTCAGCCCCATCGTCTCGAACGTATCCCAGGAAATAATCGGAATGTTGGTCCCGCACCAGATAATAAACGCCGCGACGTACAATATTGCCGCCGCCACGAGCAAAGTGGAAAAGCGGATCATACCGGAGGGCGCCGCCGGACGGCGCCGAAAGACACCGGCGAAGGCGCACAGCGCGAACAGCGCGGCAGCGGCGACACCGGTGAGAATATTAACCCAGCGGAAGCGTTCGGTCACCGGGAAATAGCACATCACGATAAAGAAATTGGTGACGATCCCCGTCCCCGCCCCGAAACCGAGCGCGACCGTCAGCGGCCACGGCAGCGGTTCGCGCCGGGTGAGCCACGCCGTCAAGAATGTGCCCAGGGCCACGGGTAACATCAAGATGCCGAGAACCGGAAAGGTATTCATTTCTGCGTCACCACCGCGATCAGGTTTTCGTCGTCGATTTGGTGCAGCACCGTATAGCCGGCGGGCACGTGTTGCGCCGCGTCCTTTTTATGGAAGGCGATCCAGGCGTCGTCCTCTTTTTGATAGATGCCGCTGATGTCGACCGGCCACAGAAAGTAGGCCAGGATGTGCCGTTCCAGCAGTCCCTTGCCGTCGCGGGTATCAAGGTCCGTAACCAAAGCGGCCTTGTACGGCCGGCGACCGGCAGCCTGGCCCAGGGCCTCGGCGATAACCTTGGTCTGCTGGAGATTGGTCCGGGTGTAGCCGGCCTTCCCGCCGAAGATTTGCCGCGCGTTGCCCCAGTAACCGTGCAGGCTGATCAGCTGCATGGCGAACATGCCGATCACCGCGATGACCGTGACCCGCCGCGCGTGCGCTCCCCACGACCACTCCGCGAACGGCTTGAGGATCCCTTCAAACGTCCGCGCCGCGAAACGCATGGTCATTACAGTGACCGCGATCATCAAAAACAGATAGCAGGTCAGCGACAAACCGCTGATATAGATGTAAGTCATAAAGTTGTGATGGGGCTGGTAGGAGCGGCGGGCGACGAGGTCCAGGGCCTCGGGAAAAGAATAACCCCCGATCAGGCACAGGACCCAGCCGGTCACCGCGAACAGGGCGGTGACGCCGCCGGCATATGCCGCGTGCGAAGCGGTCGGCGTTGATACGGACGGAGAGTCTGTCATGACGAGAGGATCGTTAAACCATTAAACCGCCTGTATCATAGCAGAACTTGCGAAGATTACATACGAGATTTTGCGTTTGATCGGCCCTGACGGGAAACGGATCAGTTGGCGTCCGCGGGAAACTGCGTAATGAGTCCGACACTGTAGCGGGCGATCAGGGAGGCGTCTATCGCGCTGATATTCGTGTCACCGTTGACCTCGGCGTTGACGTACGCCTCGGCCCCCAGCGTCAGCAGTCCGACCGAATGCCGGGCCACCTGGGAGGCATCGATCGCACTGACGGTCCCGTCCCCGTTGACGTCACCGAGGACAACGGGAAAATCTGTAAAACCGGTCAAATTTCCGGTCAATTCCACCGCGGACAATTCCCAGACAAGATAGAACTCGCTCAGCTCGATGTCCCCGAACGGAATCGTTGTCGGCACATCCTGCGCGCCGAAGGACTGCGCGTCCTGATCGCACAGGTTTACCGTGAAGCTTTGCATCGGCTGACCGCCTACCGGCGCGAATGTCACATCGTCGCCCTGTAGGGCGCTGCCGAAGACATTGCAGATGCTGGTGCAGAATCCACCGCCGTTGTTGACGACAATCGGCAGATCATTTCCGGCCCCCACGTAAGTCCCGTTGTCATAATCAAATGTGAATGATTTGACGGACTGTTCGAATGTCTGCGCGAAATTCTGAGCGTTCGTATCGGGTACGGTGGTGTCGAAGACATACTCAATGAAAAACGGCTGGCCCACGGTAAACGGGGCATTGTCGCCGCTGCCTATGGCCGAGATCACACCGTCGAAACGAAAGGCCTTAAGCGGTCCGGAGGCAGCGGCCGCGGGGCCGGCAACAAGGCATGCGGCCAGACAGGCGCTCAGGATAGGATAATTTTGGGAGGCAATCTTCATGGGCTGTTCGTAAATGTTGCCCTTATTATATGGTAACGCCCGCAGTTTGCCCAGCACCATTTCCTTTCCCGGCGGATTCGGATTAGTCCTTGCCATTTATCCGGCCTGCCCTCATAATGGCAGCATGTCAACCAAGCATCTCATCATCATCCTCTCCTTCCCGCTGTTGCTCACCTCCTGCGGTCAACCCGGCGCTTCGACGGACGGTCAGTCCGGCGGATTGGGTTCGGCCATTTCGGGGATATTCGGACAGTCCGAGGAAGAGAAGGCTCTGCATGCGGAACAGGCCGCGCAGATCGAGGCCTACAAGGACCGCGAGAAGAAGGATGCCGAAGCCCGCGCCGAAGCGTACCGCCAATCCACCGGCAGCGGCCAGTAAGTACCGCCTTCGCCTGCCGGACGTTACGCGCGACAGGGTCCTGTGCCAAAATGGACATGGAGGTAAAGTCATGTTCCCCCGGTGGACTCTCGTTTTCACAGCCCTTATTTTGTGCCCGCTGTTGCCGGCCGCGGCCGAGACGCGGCGCTTGCGTTCGCCGGTGGAGGTCACCATCAAGCTGGAGAAAGAATTATACCGGCAGTTCGAGCCGGTTACCGGCGAGGTGATCATCTTCAATTCCCGCCCGGCCACCTTCCCCATCAATTTTACCGTGGAACTCTACCGCAACGGCGAATTCTACCGCCGCTCCATCGTCAACACGCCGGTCTTTTCCGGGAGCAATGAGCTGGACCTGGACACCTTCGCCAAGGACGTCTTCGACGGCCCGCACGCGGTGGCGCGCTGGCGGATGGTGATCACCACCGGCGGCGACCTGCCGGCCGGGGACACCGCGGAGTTCGAGATCGTGGCCGCCGATTATCAGGAACCCAGGAAGCGCGGCAAATACCTCTATTCCACCTCCCCGCCGGAGCCCCCCTCCAAACCGCCGCAAAAGCGCGGCCTGGAATTCCTTAAGGACCGGGAAGATTACTGACGGTTCCCGGACCGGTCGTCCCCCAATAGATATCCCACAGCCGTACCGAACCACCCGCTGTGCCATTGGTGCGCCGCGCGGACGCTGTTATCGTAAATGTGCGGGACCCCGAAGTCATTGAACATCAGATGATCGGTGGCGATGGCATCGGGATTTTCGCTGTAACCCATCAGGACAAATCGCGGCGGGCCGTTGCGGAAGAGATGCGCGCGTTCTCTGAGCAACGCCGGGATGTGATATTTGAGGAAGTTTTCTTCGGTCCCGTAGATGCGTTTCAGGTCGGAGCCGATGACCTCGGTAAAGTCGAATTTCAGCGGCGCGTCCCACGACAGGGCCTTGGCAAACAGCTGCGGATGCCGCAGCATCAGGCTGAAGGCCCCGGTGCCGGACTTGCTGTACCCGATGAGGTAGCGTCCGCGGCCCTCGGCGACCGTGGGGAAATGTTCGTCGATGTAGGGAATGACCGACTTCAGGAAATACGTCTCCTGGGCGATGCGCGGATCGGTGGGGTGATCGACGTACCAGGGCATGTGGCTGAAGGTCGGGGCCACACAGATGATGTGATACCGGTTGGCTACATCGTATTTGACGATCTCCATCATCCCGCTGTTCCACCACGGGTCGAGCGATGCGGGTACCGGCGGCAGGACGTACAAAACGGGATAGCGTCGGGCGGGATCAAAGTCGTCGGGCAGCAGCACGCGCAGTTTGGTGGGGCTGTGCTGATGGGGGCTTGAGATGGTTATTTCCTGAATCTTGCATTCGGCCGCGCTGGGCCCGGTCACCGCCTTCAGGAGCATCCGCCAGGAGACCGAGCTCAGCAGGAGCCAGCCAAAAAGCGTGAGGGCGAAAACGGAATAAAGGATCAAACGCGTCCGGCGGGTCATATCCCAAGCGTAGCACGCCCCCGGCCGCAACGCAATTGCCGGGAGCCTTTATATTTACGGCATCCCGCCCGGCTAACAGGCCCCTTGTTTTTAGTCCAACGATACCATTGACATTTCCGGGGAATTAGCTATAATTCAATCTCAATCAACCCGGCGCAAGCCAAAGATTTCATTCCCCTGTAGCTCAGTTGGTAGAGCAAGTGGCTGTTAACCACTGGGTCCGAGGTTCGAGTCCTCGCGGGGGAGCTCTTCGACTCGGCCTTCGGCCTCGCTCAGAGCGAGACGACGGGCCGAGTCTTTTTTTTGCGTGAGAAGGCCATGGCGAAGAGCTCCAGCCTGCGTTACGCAGATACCCAGAGGCCGTCAGGCCGAAGTTCCGACCGCAGGGAGTCCTGAGTAAGGTCGCCAACGGCGACCGCACCGAAGGAGAGTCCTCGCGGGGGAGTTATATAAAAAAAGACCCCCTTTATGGGGGTCTTTTTTTATATGTTTTACCCAAGAGATCAGCTGAACCTGTCCGGCAGGACAGGTTCGCGACAGCCTGGCGAAGCCCAACGCGAAAGCAATTGGGCGAAGCCGGGAGTCCTCCCTCCCTGTCACCACAACTATTTATCGCACAATTATTTCTGCTATAATACTTTCCAAGAAAACGACACCACTTTTCAACACCACTTTTCAAGCCCAAAACGACACCACTTTTAGTAGAAGGAATTATAAAGGGATTAAAGGTTACTGCTCCATGATGAAGTGGTTGTTTAAAAGAAAATTAATTGCACTTTTAGAAAAATACATCAGCAATCCGAGTGCGAATCGACTATCTGATAAATTATCATCTCGAAATTATGCGAGTTTCGATGGCGGCGCTCTTGTGCCAGTGCATGAAATTGCTGAAATCTATGAACGTCGATATGAGCATACAAAATCAATAAAACTTGAAATCCTAGGTTTTCATGAATTTATTACTAAGCTCAGATCAATCAAGAAGGGGAAAGTCAAAAGTTTTGTCGTTACATCTGAAACAAAAGATTATTACGTTTTTACTACTACCAATTTTGATGATCTGATTGGCATACTCGAATTTAACCATAAGGATAGATCCAAGTGGAAAATTCCAGATGATATTTCAACCGATGCCTAGTGCAGTCTGATACTCAAGTTAAAGGCTCCCCATGAATATTGAGGGAAAAAAGTCAATATGGCAGGCTGAAGCAGAGCAATCCCTAAAGGACGAGTTTGATGCATTTCTTCCGGATAGAATCAGGAGAATTACGGAGATCAACACTCAATGGCTGATTCCAAATGAGCATTTTGCACCCGCCTCCTCCGAATGTCTAAAACTATACCGCGATGGACATTTCCACGGGTGCATATCATTGGTTCAGGCCGTTACAGAAGCCATATCCCGCTTTCTGTGCGAAAAAAATAGCTTCAGAGCGGATAAGGACTTTGAAAAGACAATAAAAACTTTAAAGAGACGAAATTTTATATCGACAGATTTAGAATCCTACTTTCTTCAAATTTGGCAGCATAGACATGATTATCACCATTTAAACAGTTCCATTGCAAAAGATTTACACGATTTGGAAAGTATAGCCAAATCAAAGTTAAACGCCTTGCATCAAATACAATCTGAAATATTTCGCTTCAATATTCGAGATGGCGCCATCGTTCCGACTCACCCAAAATATTGGTCTGTTGAAGATGGGACGGCCTATATACAAGCAGAAGCAAAGACTCACTGGCTATTTACCTAAGCGCCAACAAATCTTTTGTGAGGGCACAGGATTCCCCAATCTTTAGCCAGTTACAAAATTCGTCCACCACGGGAAGCATTTAAGAAAAGCCCTCAAACATAATGTTTGAGGGCTTTTTTTTGCGGGCTCCCCCGCGGGGACGAGAACCTTATCGCGAAGCGATGGGCTCGCAAGTTCTGCGAAGCTCCCGACCGGAAAAACCGGAGCGAAGCAGAACGCAGTCCTCCGAAGCTCCCAACAAACAAGCCAGGAGCCCAGGAGGAAGGCTGAACGCCCCCCACCTTCCCCATTTATATCACATTCATCTCTGCTATAATGCCTACTAATGAACGATACCATTTTCCCGACTCTCGGAGAATTTAACGTGCCCAAGAAATCATACAAAACAAGAACTGCCCTGATTCTGCTTGCGGCCATCGCAGCCCTCCCCCTCCAGGGGTGCGGAGGTCGGCGCGTGGACAAAGAGATGGCCGGCACTTGGTCATTGCATTGGCCGGGCCGGTCGGTGTACTGGACGATCCGCAAAAACGGCACCTATGAAATTTCCGGTCCGGGCGCGGCAGTAAAACATGACGGGACACTTCGCTCCCGAAAGGGCAAGTGGTCGCTTAAGTCCAAGACCTGGGGTGAAGACGGCGGGACCTACACCTTCCCCAATACGGACACCATGCTTTGTGTCGGGAAACTGGGTCCGGGGACGTGGACCCGCGTGTCGGACCGGACAGCTGCCTCCCCAACCAAAAAAGAAACACGGCTGTCGACGGAACAGGACGGTCCCCGCGAGCTGGCCAAAGACCTGCCGGAATTCATGCACGCGGTCACGCAACAGGCCCGCGCGTTGAAACGCGACGCCATTCCGGTCAGCATCGAATACAAATACGGAAAAACCTGGTCTTATACCGGGCCCGAGGTAAAGATATCCTATTATTCGCCCTCCGAAGGCACCGGCGTCCTGTACACCGCCACCACTCAGTCGGTCGAGCCGTATGTCTTCGACCAGGCCGTTAATTGGGGCGAGGACGCGTTGCCTCCGGTCTTCGTCGACCTGCCCGCGGCACTGCGCATCGCGCGCGAGAACGGACTTAAAGGGCCGTTGGAAAGGGCCGGTTTGCGCATCTGGCGCCCGGGCGGCGCGGAACCTATTCTGGCCTGGATGCTGAGTACCGGGACGCACGGCGGCGGGCGGACGATTAACGCGGCCACCGGCGAGCTGATCGACTTTGATGTGACCGGATACGTCGAGGCTTATAATGCCCAATGGGCGCGCGCGTCCCAGGGCCTGCGGGCATTGTTGCGCAACTCGCAGCCGCGCTCCTCCGGCGGGAGCTCCTCCTCCGGCTGGTCATCTTCTTCCAGTTCCGGATCCGGCGATTCCTCCGGCGGATTCGACTATGACGCCTACAATCAAAAAGTCGCGGAGGAGAATGCGTATTGGAGCGGTGACTCCGGCGCCTACGACCGGATTAAAAACGGCGAATGCAATTCCAGCGACGCCTCCCGTTTCGGCTGCTGAAGTCCAGCAAGGGACATCCTCCTGGCAACAAATACAAGGGCCCGCTTTGTTGCTGTTAGCGGACCGGCTTTGCTATAATAACGCGTGAAAAAAAGTGCGACTTCTTCCCAACGCTCAAGATTCTTGGAAGTTCTTGGAATTGCTTCGCTTCTCCTTTTTCTTCTTACGTCGATACTTACGTATATCTACCTCCCATTGACTATTGTTTGTAACGAGCATGTCATCCTCTACGAACCCGACTATATCATCAAAGGCATCCCGGCCGAATTTGACGACAAGGAAGGCGACTTTTTTGTCAACGGCATGACCTGCTCGCGGTCCTCCGACACCTGCACTGCGTATTCGCAGTCGCCCCTCCTGCATTACGAATATCCCGTCATCAATTCATGGTTGATCGTGCGGACAAAGCCGTCACTGCACGTCAAGCTGTTCATCAATTCACCGCAGGCCAATGCCAGGGAGCAAAGGCCTATATCTGCGGAACCCAACGACAATTAAGGAGACGCGACCCTACTTCCTCAAGCCCATGTCCGTCCGCCCTGAACAACCAACTGATATCGACACCATCTTTCAACTCACAAAGACGGCGTTTGCCGATCACCCTATCGAGCCGCATACGGAGCATTTTATCGTCAACGCCCTGCGGGCCGCCGGGGCCCTGACGGTTTCGCTGGTCGCGGAGACCGGCGGCGCCGTGGTCGGTCATATCGCGTTTTCGCCGGTCGGCATCTCCGACGGCAGTCCGGATTGGTATGCCCTCGGCCCCGTGTCCGTTCTGCCCGCATTTCAACGGCAGGGCATCGGCCGGGCACTGATCGAGGAGGGGCTCACGCGCCTGAAAAACCTGGGCGCGCAGGGCTGCGTGCTGGTCGGAGAACCGGATTTTTATCAGCGCTTCGGTTTCGCCGCCGATCCGACGCTGACGGTACCTGGCATTCCGCAGGAATACATCCTCAGTCAGACATTCAACGGACCACCGGCCAAGGGAATCGTCACGCATCACCCCGCGTTTACCGCCGAAAACTGATCCATACAATCCGCCGTCTCTGCTATAATACCCCATGCTCAGACCCGCCATCACCCTGTTTCTGTTGATCATCCTTTCCGGCTGCGCCTGGACCTCACCGGGGGTCTTCGGCCAGCGGCCCGCGCAGGTCGAGGCGATCAAGTCGGTCGTGGACACGCTTCCCGAGGAATATCAGCTTGGGGTCAAATTCGCCCTGTACCGCGCCGGCCGCAACAGCGGTGAACTGGTCAAGGCCCTGCGGTCGCTCTCCGGCGAGGAATTAACCGGCATGGCCTTTTTGATTACCCACATGCCGCGGCGCGACCTGCGCAGCCTGAAGGCTGATTTTCTGATCGAAAACGTTGCGCTGGCCTACCGGGCCCGGCGCGAACTGCCGTGGGGCGCAAACGTGCCTCAGGACATCTTCCTCAATTACGTGCTGCCCTACGTGAACATAAATGAGACGCGCGAGCCGTGGCGCCGCTACTTCTTCGAGAAATATGCCGGCCTGGCGCGGGACCAAGACTCGATGGGGGCCGCCGCGTCCTTCCTCAACCTGCGGATCTTTACCGATCACGGCATCACCTACAACCTCAAGACCCGGCCCAAACCGGACCAGAGCCCGCGCGAGACCATGGCCGCCGGGGTAGCCTCCTGCACGGGCCAGTCGATCATGATCGCCGACGCGCTGCGGGCGGTCGGTATTCCGGCGCGCGTAGTGGGCACGCCGTTATGGTCGGACCGTTCCGGCAACCACACCTGGTTTGAAGTCTGGGAAGACGGCGCGTGGCATTTTCAAGACGCCAACCGGGAAGGCCGCCTGGACGAGGCCTGGTTTGCCAAGCCCGCGGCCGACCCCCAAATGGCCGGACCGCTGCACCGCATCTACGCGGCCAGCTACCGACGCACCGATATCCTCTTTCCCACCATCTGGGCCCCGCTGGCCGACGATGTCTACGCCACCGATGTGACCATGGACTACCGGACCGAAGCCGAGTGAAATGCGGCAGCGCACCGCCGGAGCCGCAGACGGGTAAACAGAAACGTCTTTAGAGTCCCCCGGATTTTTTATCCCCTCCCGGAACTTTCGCCGGAGCCCATTGTCTAAAGTTCACCGTTATGTAAAAATGGAAAAGCGAACCCGAGAAGGAGACACCCATGAGACCTAAGCTGACCATTATCTGTATGACCACCCTCTTGACCCTGTGCCTGGACGCCGGGCCGGCCCCGGCCAAGGAACGCACGATTTCCGGCAAATTCCAGGGCCGCAGGACCGAAGGCACCTTCCAGAAAAAGATCAACCGCAAACCCGGGGAATTCAAGAAGAAGACCACCTGGCAGACCGAACGCGGCGAAGGCCGGCGCGAGGCCGAGCGCAACTGGAACAAAGAGAACCATTCCGGCAACTACCGCTCCGCCACCACCACCGCCGACGGCAAGACCTTCTCCCGGGAAGGGACTGTCACCAGGACCGCTCCCGGAAGCTATGCGCAGCAAGGCACGCTGACCGGACCGCGCGGCAAGACCTCCACCGTGGACCGGACCTCCGTCCGTAATGACGACGGTACCCGCTCGGTCGACACCACCTACACCGGCCCGGGCGGAAAAACCCTCGACAGCGAGAAGACGATCAGCTACCAGGACGGCGTGCGCACTGTGGAAGGCGGATACAACACCGGCACCGGCAAGAGCGGGACGTTCAACAGCCGCTCGGAGGTTGAAGACGGCCGGCTGCGCACCTCCCGCGAACTGACCAACCAGGACGGCAAGACCTGGCGGCAGAACACCGAGCTATATCGTGAAGACAACACCCTGATCCGCGAGGTCACCAACACCCGCCCCAACGGCGAGTCCACCAGCTTTGAACAGAGCGTGACCGTCGAGGAGATTGAGGTCAATCCGTAAGCCCACCGCCCGAATTCTTAGGCCCTTGCAGGCGGCACACCTGCAAGGGTCTTTTTTATGTAAATTTCAGATCCGACAGGTCCGTTCCAAAGTGGACGACATCATCGCCGGTCGAAAGGCTGCAAAAGAAACTGTCCATCTGACTCTCGCCCCATTTACCTGCCCACCATCTCTGTTATAATAGCTGCGTGATACCATCACACCTTAATAACTCGCTGGAAAGGCAGGCCCACAATGAAGCCACATGCAATGCACACCCTTGCGATTACATTTGTCATCCTATTGACCACCGCCGCTTTTACAGCGGCTGCCGGCGGCAATCCGCTGGCCGGGGTCTGGCAGCTGGAGACGCCTGCCGGTCCGGGGCCGGTGGTCGAGTACCGGGAGGACGGATCGTTTGTGCTGTACATCGGCAACCAGGTCCACACCGGACGGATCGACGCGGCCGGCGGGAAATTCACGTCGATCAGCGACGCCGGGCCGCAAAACAACGACGGCGGCGACTTCAAGATCATTGGCGACAAACTCTGGATGCGCGGCAAACTCGGCGACGGCACCTGGCAGCGGCGGCCCGGACCGTTCTTCCCCACCGTGGTCGACGGCGAGACGTATCTCCCGGCCAACCTGCCCGCGCTGTCCCGGCAAATCTACGCGCACTACGCCCTGCCGTGGCGCGACGACGCCTTTCCCGCCCTGCTCAATGTGCAGGAAATCCCCTACAGCCAGGGCCGGGCGTATCAGGCGGTATTTCACTACATCTCGCCGGCCGACGGCGCCGGGTTGATGGTGACCGTCAATGCCGTGAGCATCACTCCCCGGCCGGTGACCAAGGCCAACTGGGGCGACGCGGCCTACCCGGTGGACTTTCTCGATCTGCCGGTGGCGATACGTAAAGCACGCCAGGACGGCATGGTCGGCCAGCTGCGCGAGGCGAGCATGACCTTATGGAAGGAGCGGCGCGCGGCATGGATGCTCAAACCGCGCGGACCGGGCGGATACACCTATCACGCCCTTAACGGCCAACGCATCAAGCACGACATCACCGGTTACGTCGAACAGTACAACAAGGACTGGGCTGAGGCCAACCGCAACCTCAAGGCCCTGTTAAGCCCGCGCGAGGAAGAGAATCCTTACGAAGCCGAAGCCAGAATGTGGAAGAACATCTTCGGCGCTATGAACAAACGTGAATGCGAAGCAAAAAAGGGCGGGCATTTTCAGTACAATTCGTGTTACATCTATTAGGATTTTTACGCGGATCTCCCTTTTCTGCACCGCGAATTGCCATATAATAAAGAAGTCATGCTTGTCTCCACCTTGTTGAAGGGCTTTGTACTCGGCCTTGTTGTGGCCTCACCCGTCGGTCCGATCGGCATGCTGTGCCTGCGCAAGAATATCGAGAAGGACCGCATCCACGGGCTGATGGCCGCCGCCGGGATCGCCCTCGCCTACGGGATCGTCGTCTTTTGCATTCTTTACGGCCTGAAGGAATTCGGCGACATGCTCGCGCGCCTGGAGAGTTACTTCGAATTCATCGGCGGCGGGCTGCTGATCTTTCTCGGGGCCAAGTCCTTTACCAACCGCCGGGTCTCCGAGATGCCGCCGGACACCGCCCGCGACAAGTCTTATTGGCAGGACTTCACCGCCACGTTCCTCTTTACGATCCTCAATCCCTTCTCATTTGTGACCTTCACCATCATCCTGACCGCCTTGGGCGTCCTCGAACACGAACTGGACCCCGCCTTCGACGCGGAATTCGCCGTCAGCGTGGTCATCGGGACGCTCGTATTCTGGGGCATCCTGAACAATCTCCTGCACATCTACAAAAAATCCTCCCCCGAACTCATCCACAAGGTCCTCAACCACGTCACCGGCATCGCGTTGATTTTCTTCGGGTTACTCATCTTTATGCACGGGTTTATTAATTAGACCCTGTCCAAGTGTGTCCTGTTGACGAATCCAACGGGCGTGCCTAACATATAGGCATGAAAAAAGTACACATACTCCTCTATGTGCTGTGCATGATACTTGCGCCTCACAGTGCCCAGGCGGATATCCTGGAATTGGACCCGCAGACCTTCCTTTACGTTAATGAAATCCCGGCAGCATGGGAGTATATCGATTTCAGCGAATACAACGATGTCGATCTGCTCACAAACGGCCCTATCAACGTCGGTGGCGCCAGCGGTGAGCTGGTGACGTTCACCGCTAACTCCACAAATCCGCCCCCCATCAATCCGCCAACCGCCTTATTAGGCAACGGGATAGTCGATCTTGGAGTCAACGGCATGTGGGACTCCAACCGGGAAGGTTATGTCGCTTCACCGAATGCTCCGGGAAGTTCGGTTGATTTTGTATTCGATAGGCCAATCAAGGGCATCGGAGCCCTGTTTAGCGCGTATCAGCTGGATCAGGAAATTGGAATTCAATTCTATATCGGCTACCGTGAAGGGAGCGGCGTCCTACAAACAACCCCTTTCGCTATTCTCGGTCAGATAGTGGACCCCGATCTGGAACCGGCCTCCAAAAACACCGGGTTGCAAATTGGACTATACACCACCAACCCGCAGGGATTGAATTTCATCACTCTGACCACGGGCTCTCAGCTTGTGGTCGATGATGTGCGGTTCACCCGCACCGCCGTTCCCGAACCCGCCAGCCTGCTGCTCTTCGGTATAGGCATGACCGGTGCTGCGCTGACCCGCCGACGCGAGCGCTAAGACGGATCACCCGCTCTGCCAAACTTTCAATTCCCCTGCCCCGCATCTCTGCTACAATAGTTCCGGCAGGAATACCGTTCTTCACCCGAGACCTACAAACGCCTCAGCGGTTTATGGTAAAACGCTTAACTTTGTTGCTGTGCCTCCTCCTTTCCGGGCCTGTCCTGCAGGCCCGCGCCGAACTTCCATCCCCTGTCGTGCACTACACCTTTGACGACGGCGACGCGCGCGAGGTCACGGGCAGCGGCCGAGAAGGCCGGGTACACGGGGCAGCGCCTTTTCGCGGGATCCGCGGCCGCTCGATGAGTTTCGACGGTCAGGACGATTTCATCAGTCTCGGCAACCTCGACATCGATTCCGGCGAAATGACCATGATGGCCTGGATGCTCGCCTACTCCTTCCGCATCCACGACGCGCGCATCATCTCCAAATCCACCAGCACCGCGGGAAACGATCACATTTTTATGCTCAGCACCTTTGATCAGCACGGCACCCGGCTGCGCTTCCGGCTGAGGACCGATGACGGCTTTCCGACCAAGACGTTTGTCGCGCCTCTCGGCCATCTGTACGCCGGCGAGTGGATTCATGTCGCCGCGACCTACGACGGCCGGCACATGCGCTTATTCAAGGACGGCGTCGAGGTCGGCAAGACATCCAAGACCGGCCGCGTGGCCATGGACCCCAGCATCCCGGTGTGGATCGGCCGCAATCCGGACGGCCGCCGGCCGTTTCATGGTCTCATCGACGATGTGCGCATCTACGACCACGCGCTAAGCGCCGCACAAATCCGCACGATTATCGAGGAGGGAAATCAATAATGCCGGCCACCGTATCATCATCCCCCGGCCGTGACAACCGCCTGTCCGCTTTGCGATGCGTCCGCGATATCCGTGCGCTCGAACAGCAGTGGATGGCGGCCCTGCGCGCAGCAGTTGCCGGTCCGCGGATTTCCACCGACCAGCTCGCCGACTGCGCCGCCGCTTATGAGGCCCTGGTAGCCTATACATATTCCCTTCAGTTTTTACAGCGTGACGCGTCCACCGACCTCGACCGCCTGCTGGAAAATTACGGCCGCGAGCTGGAACGCATCAACAAAGACGCGCGGATGTGGCTGACGATTGCCCTGGACATGTCCGGTGACGAAAACATCAGCGCCCGGCGTAAACGGCGCGCCCGCAAGTTCACTCCGGCAGCGATTAAAGAGGAAGCTGCCACCGCATGGGAGGCGCTTGCGGCCGGATACGCGGCAACCGCGGACGGCGCCGCCGTCATAGCCCTCAAACAACAACGCGACGCCTGCGATCACGGCTCCGCGGCGTGGCGCACCTTCAACCGCCGGCTGATCGAGGCTATCCGCGACCAGTCCGCCAACGCCGTCAATTCCGCCTGCCTGCGGATCGACCGCCTGTTCGAACGCGTCATTTACCGTGAGTCCGCGCAGCATCTGTTTGCTCCCGAAGCATCCGATCCCGGTCCCGGCGATGAGTTTAAACGCGGCATGCTGGTCCGCCGCGTGGAAGACTGGATCCGCGGCTATCTCCCCGGCGCCGCGCGGGAAGACGACGTGGACCGCGCCGTGTCGGAACGGTTCTCCAAGGATTTGCGCACTAAGCTCCTGCGCCGGCGCACCCGCCAGGCCCTGATCGCCCTGGCGCTGGCCGCAGCCGCCGCCGGCATCATCTATTTTCTGCAGACCTCGCGCATCGACAATGATCTTTGGGACGGCTTCAGCACAGGCGCTCAGAAGTTATTCGGCTTCGATCCGGCCGCCCGCCGGATGCGTCAACGGCGTAAATTCTTTGCCGATCAGATCGTGGCCATCAACCGGACCTACACGGAGGAAGGCCTCCTGGACAAGGCGCGCGAATTCGAAGAAGGCAATTTCGCCAACGAGCAGGAACGCGCGATGTTCTTTGCCGAGAATGTACTGAAGGGTTATTTCCTCTTACTTACGGACCGTAAAACATCCGGACGCTTCAAGGACCGCATCCTCGATACCGCCCGCAACTACGACGACGACATCCATCATCACCTGCACAGCCTGACGGCGATGTTTTCCTCGGACAAAATGACGGAGTCGCACTTCCGCATCCATACGTTGATGTTGCGCCGGGCCTTTACGGACAAAGGCGTCTTCCCTTTTCTGTTTCTGTCGCTGTACAAAAATCACCCCTACGTCTTCCTGTATCCGGAGAGGATCATCGACGAATACTATTTTGAAGACACTCACATGAAACAGCTCGGGCTCAATGTCCCCTGGTACAGTCACGCGGCCAATATTCCTCTGGTCGCGCACATCATCGAAGGCAAGACCTACCCCTTCCATGACCGGGCCGGCTATTTCGAAGGACAATACGCGATCGTCTTCAATCATATCGCGGCCGATGCGCGCTGGACCGCGTGGCACGAGTTCGGCCACTCCCTGGACCAAATGCGCAACAAGTTCGGCAAGCAGCCCTACCCGGCGAACGTCGAGGTGCACGCCATGCTCATGCCGATGATTTTCGGTGACGATCCGGTCCGTTATGTCCGCGGCGAACTCGTCCGCAAGGTGTCGGTCGGGGACCCGCGCGACCTCTATGTCCAGGCGGCCAAAGGGATCCTCAACGGCCTGGTAACGTATTCCGGCGGACCGAACCAGGACCTGCCCCTGATCCAGGATGACTTCCGCCCGCGTGATGTGACCCGGGTGGTGAACTGGGCCATCACCTTGTCCGCGGAGGATCTGCGTACGGCCGGACGCGAACTTTATCTGAATTCCGCCAAATATTTATCCACCGCGGGCGGCGGAACATATCGTGGCCACTTCACCAATGCCGAGGAAGTGGTGGCCGGCGCGCACGGACCGCCCACGGTCCACTTTACCATCGACAACCTCGGCGACGTCGACTTCACCTCCGAAGGCAGCACCCGCTTTATCCGCGACGGCCCGCAGGACGCCGCCACCCCCAAGGATTTGTGGTCCTTTATCAAGGCCGTGATTTATATCACCCTGCATCCGGGCGCGACGACCAAGCGCCGCGATTCACTCGAGGCCTTGGTCTCCTCGATCTTGATCTTCGTCTTTGTGGAAGGCCTGTTGATGCTCATTCAGTGGCTGGGCTCACCTTTGCGCCGACGGAAGTACAGCGGCGTCCTTCCGCAGAAGATCATCAACGAGATCTATGACGCCAACCCGTGGAGCGACGGCCGCTCGACGGGTGAGGAACAGGGAGAACGCGCGCTGCTGGCCCGCTACTTTCAAAAGCCGCCGGCCTTTCTGGATGAAGAGCTGATCGCCGATATCGCGTCGTTCAAGGCCGCGGCGGACAAAAAGCGCCGGGTCCTGTTTGACGTCTGCCTGACCCTGGCCCCGTGGCAGCCGTCCCGCTCGGAGGTCCGCACCCGGCGGCACAACCTGCTCTTCTGGCTCCCCTTCATCGGTCCGGTCATGGCACGCTGGGCGTGGCTCATGCCGCGGCAGCGGCCTTTTCATCAGCGCGAGGCGTTCAACTCGCGTCTACGGGCCTTGTGCCTCTCCATCCGCGAAGACACGCCGCTGGAAAATTTCCTGGAAGACTTTAAACGCATCATGCTCGAGTTTCAATCTGAGGCGGTCCGGGAAACGGTGGAGTACGAGGACGACGCGGCGTTTCTCGACGCCTTGGAAGAACAGGTCCACGCGGGCATCAATGCGGCGGGAGCGCGCCTGACACTGCGCAAACCCATGGTGTCCCATCGGGCGGTGCAGAATTATCATGAGGACGTGGACTTCGACCGTCTCGACAGGTACGTCTTCGGAGACGACATCAAACGCATCGACTGGCGCGCCACGGCCCGGGCGGCCAACAACGAACCGCTCGTCCGCAAATCGGCCAGCCTCTACGGACAGAACGTCGGCTTCCTGCTCGACTTCCGCAATATGCACGAGCACGCCCGCCGGGAACAATTCGCCCTCGACTTTGTCAAGTCACTGCGCATGCTCGGCAAGGACCGTGATCTGCGCCAGCTGATCTTCATCATGCCCAACGGTGAGATCTTTCACCGGCGCGTGCGCATCAAGTTCCCGGTGGCCGCTCACGCCCGGGCACGTCTACTGTGGGCGCGCGTCCGCCAATACTACCAGGAAAATGTTGATCGCGGCCGGCAGCTCAACATCCCCGGACTGCGTTTTTATTCGGATACGGAAAATGAATGGTACCGGCAGCGCTACAAGCTGACCGAGTTCCCCTACCGCAGCACCGAGGGCATCGTTTTCGAGAAACTTGCGCTGAGCAGCCTCAACATCTTTTTAGTTGGAATGGACTCTGAAAACCGGCACGAACTTCCCCGGTACTTGCCCGGGACAAACCAGGTATTTTTCTGGTAAACTTAGGACCGAACATCCGCCCCGGCCCGCGGGCACGGACGGAATTCATCATAACCAACACGCCCCAAGGAGCCTTTGCTTATGGACGTCAGAGAACAGGACCAGCTCACCGAAACTATCTTGAAAGAACACACCATCATCGAATCGATCTTTTCCGAAATGGAAAAGGTGATCGTCGGCCAGAAATATTTACTCGAACGCATCCTGATCGGACTGCTGGCCAACGGCCACATCCTGATCGAGGGCGTCCCCGGCCTGGCCAAGACCCTGACGGTCAGCACCTTCTCTTCGATCATTCACACCAAGTTTCAGCGGATCCAGTTCACCCCGGACATGCTCCCCGCCGACTTGACCGGGGCGCCGGTCTACATCCAGCAGACCGGCACCTTTGAGACGAAGAAAGGCCCGATCTTCACCAATATCCTCCTGACCGATGAGATCAACCGCGCCTCGGCCAAGGTCCAGAGCGCGCTGCTGGAGGTCATGGAGGAACGCCAGGTCACCATCGGCGAAACCACTTACCGGCTGGAAGATCCCTTCATGGTCCTGGCCACCCAGAACTCGATCGAACAGGACGGCACCCACGACCTGCCCGAGTCGCAGCTGGACCGCTTCATGCTGAAGGTCAACATCACCTATCCCAACCGCACGGAAGAATTGCGCATAATGCGCAATCACGGGATGACGCAGAAAAATATCGCGGTCAAGAGCATCATCGATCCGCAGCATATCCTCGGCCTGCGCAAAATCATCGACGGGATCATCATCGAAGAAAAGGTGGAGAATTATATTCTTGATATCGTCGAAGCCACCCGCGACCCGGAGCGATTCAAACTGACGGAGCTTAAAGAGATGATCAAATTCGGCGGCTCCCCGCGGGCGACCATCAACCTGCTGCTGGCGGCCAAGGCGCACGCCTTTTTGAAAGGACGCAGTTATGTGACCTCTGAGGACGTGAAAGCGATCGGGGTGGACGTGCTGCAGCACCGGATCATCCTCAGCCACCAAGCCGAGACCCGCGGTCTGGACGCCATCGGCTGCGTGCGCAAGATCCTCAATCATATTCCGATGCCCTAACGTACGCACGGAAAGTCATCCAATAGCCGTTTATCTTAGGCCCGTCACATGGCGAAGATTAAGACCAAAAATATTTTCCTCATTATTCTGGCATGGCTTGCCGCATCGGGATTGATATCTTTTCTTGGCTACCCGGCGGCATTGTTCGGGTATGTCGATGGAGAATACTACTACGCCAAGAATTCCGAGTCTTTACAACTCGATTCCGTGTGGATGCACACCGTGCTGGAGGAAAGCCATTGGGGAATCGCTGCCATACCGGTCTTTCGATATGAACACGGCGGCCGGCCTTATTCAGCCGGCGTGCAGGTGGTTGACTATGAAAACGTGAGGAACCTGGAGTATTTGACGATTACGGATCTCTCGGTATCTTCAGGCTCTCAAACCCAACACTTGATTGACAGTTCAAATCCCTTGACCTGCCCATTCGAAACCTACATCCCGAAGGTCAAGCATGTTCTGGCCAAGTGCACGATAAATCTGGAGGATTGGGCCGACGGCGCCAATGATGAGCCCATTCATTTATCGGCCAGCATTGAGCTGACGAACAAAGACACCCGCATCGCCCAGGAACTTCATAAAACCTATCACCGTTCGGACTGGCGGGGTTTTTGGAGATTCTGGGACATATTTTATGCTTAGCTTCACATACCCAAATTACGATTTCCCGGTGACAAGCTGAAGATGGTTTCTTAAGAAAGGGGTTATTATGCCGATTTCCGTCCTGTTCGTCTGCATCCACAACTCTGCCCGCAGTCAGATGGCGGAAGAATTCTTGAGAAAACTCGGTGGGGACCGCTTTACGGTGCAAAGCGCGGGACTGGAGCCCGGGACGCTCAATCCCGTTGTGGTCGAGGCGCTGAAGGAAGACGGCATTGACATCACCGGCAAGGCCACCGTTTCGGTACGGGAATTGATCGACCGCGGTGTTGAATTCGACTACATTATCACTGTCTGCGACGAGGCCTCGGCCGAACGCTGTCCCGTCTTTCCCGGCGGCGGCCGGCGCCTGCATTGGGGCTTCCCCGATCCGTCCGGTTTTGACGGGCCCGCGGAAGAAAAGCTGGCCAGAACCCGTGAGGTACGGGATCGTATCAAACAGACCGTCACCGACTGGCTGGCCGGCCGCCCCTAAGAATCCGCGTAACTCGCCGCCCCCTTCCTCCCCCTTTCTGCTACAATAAAGCTATCGCCAACTCATATTCAAAGGAGGTTCGCCATGGATCTCGAGTTAATCCGCCGGGCGCTCGGCTGGTGCTGTGTCTTTCACCTCGTTTTGCTGTTTTACTGGGCCATGATGATCATGTTCGCCCAGGACCTGGTCCACCGCCTGCACAACAAATGGTTTCCGTTGAGCCGCGAGGACTTCGTCAGGCTGCACTACGTCCTGTTGGGAACTTACAAGATCATAGCCATCACCTTCGCCTTCATCCCCTATTTCGCGCTGCGGATGATTGCTTAAAGGCCTCCGGCACTTTGCATTCTTGCCCGTCTTCTGCTATCATCATCCCCTATGTTGAATCCCACCGAGCAGGACGAACGGCAGTATCTTGAGGACCTCAAACGGATCATGCAGGAGACGCTGGCCCGCATTGCGGAAAAGGTGCAGACCTATGCCCGGGAGATCAAGCAGCAAAAGGCCTACCTCTGGGAAAACAAGACCGGCATGGACCACGTCGAAAAGATCGACGTGCGCCGGTCGGTCGACCAGCAGGTCCTCACCGCCGAGGCAATCGCCGCCCACAGCAAACGCATTCAGAAGCTGCTGCGCACCCCCTACTTCGGCCGCTTTGATTTCCTGAAGAAAGATTCGGACAAGACCCTGCCGGTTTACATCGGCATCCACGGCTTTGTGGATGAGGACCGCGGCGAACGGCTGGTCCATGACTGGCGCGCGCCCATTTCCACGCTCTTCTACGATTACGAGACCGGCCCGGCGCATTTCGACGCGCCGGACGGACGCGTCTTCGGTGAAATCCGGTTGAAACGCCAATACCGTATCCGCAACGGTCAGATGGAGTTCATGATCGAGACCGACCTGAATATTCACGATGACGTCCTGCAAAAGGAGCTCAGCCAGCGTGCGGATGAAAAGATGAAGAACATCGTGGCTACCATCCAGCGCGACCAGAACGCGATCATCCGTAACGAAAACTCCCCCGTATTGATCATTCAGGGAGTGGCCGGGTCCGGCAAGACATCGATCGCCCTGCACCGCATCGCCTTTCTGTTATACCGCTTCAAGGACGATATCGCCGCCCACGACATCCTGATCATTTCACCCAACAAGGTCTTTGCCGACTACATCTCCAGCGTCCTGCCCGAACTCGGCGAGGAAAACATCCCGGAGATCGGCATCGAGGAACTCGCCCATGATCTGCTGGAACGGGAATTCAAATTCCAGACCTTCTTCGAACAGGTCTCCCGGCTGCTCGAGAAAAATGAAAAGCCATTCCGCGAGCGCATTCAGGCCAAGGCCGCGTATGATTTCCTGAATCAACTCGACGAGTACATCGCCCACATCGAAGCCGACTATTTTCACGCGCACGACATGACCGTCAATGGCAAACCGGTCCCCGAGTGGTTCATGCGCGAACGTTTCGATTCCTATCACTATCTTCCCATTCAGGGACGGCTGAACAAGATCGCCAAGGACATCGAGATGAACGTGGCCAACTACTATCATTACCACGTCACACCCGAGGAGCGCGCGGCGATCAAGTCCGAAGTCCGGAAGATGTTCAAGGTCACCACACTGCGGGCACTCTACAAAGACTTTTACGAGTGGCTGGGACGGCCGGACCTCCTCAAATTCGTTAAGGGCTCGCTCTTCGAGTACGCAGATGTGTACCCGCTGATCTATCTGAAGATGCGCTGGGACGGCCTGAAGACCTTCGACCACGTCAAGCATCTGCTGATCGATGAGATGCAGGACTATACGCCGGTGCAGTACGCGGTCATCGCCAAGCTCTTTCCCTGCAAAAAGACCATCCTCGGCGACGCCAACCAGTCGGTGAACCCGTTCAGTTCGTCGTCGGCGGACAAAATCCGTCAAATCTTTACCGACGCGGACACGGTCCGGCTCAACACCAGCTACCGCTCCACTTATGAGATCACCCAGTTCGCGCAGGCCATCTCGCCCAACCGCGAACTGGAACCGATCGAACGTCACGGCGAGCCGCCCGCGGTGCGGCTCCTGCCGACCGCTGAGGAAGAGCTTGCGGAAATTTTGCGGTTCCTGGAAGACTTTCGCACCTCGGACCAGAATTCGCTGGGCATTATCCTGCGTACCCAAGCGCAGGCCGAGGAGTTATACACCCGCCTGAAAAATCTGGGACATAAAATCTATTTGCTCACCGCCCAGAGCGATGCCTTCCGGCAAGGCGCCCTGGTGTGCACCGCGCACATGGCCAAGGGGCTCGAATTCGACCACGTGATCGTCCCGCAGGCCACCGCCGCCAATTACAAAACCGAGATGGACAAGAAGATGCTGTACGTCGCCTGCACCCGCGCCATGCACCGGTTAACCGTGACGGCTGGCGGCCGGTTGAGTCCATTCCTGACTAAGGATACCCAAACCGAGGATGAACAGACATGAGAAACTTAATTTTAGTCATACTGGCTGGGTTGTGCCTAGCCGGATGCAAGGGCGCCGCCATGATCCCGGCGGACCAGTTTAAAGCGGAATTGGAAGATGCCATGGTCACGATGCGTTACGCGGACTACATCGGCCAGCATGACGGTAACGCCTGCCTGCGTCAGCACCGCAAAAAGCTTGTCGGACAGGGTTGGAAGACGCGCGTGATGTGCACTCCTGTTCAGGATCTCGACCCGGTGTACCTCGCGGATCTGGAGGTCGAGCTGCGGCGTGACCGGCTGAGTCCATAGTACTCCCCGGAATTCTGCGTAGGACTACTCACCTTTCCCCGTAATTTGTCCTATGTACTTTTCGGGAAGACGGGGTTATTATGAAACCAGGAGGAGTTCTGATGTGGGGAAAAGTGACCATTACCATGGGAATTTTGCTCGGCGGGATGCTCCTCGCCGCACCGCCGGTTGCCTCACAGGAAGACCTCGCCACCCAGTCCTCCGCGTCACTGACCATCAATGCCTGGAAGGCCCTGAATAACGAAGACTTCGAAGAAGCCATCACCTACGCCGACGCGTGCATCACCCGTTTCGGGGACCGCGCCGCTCGCATGCAGGCCAAGCTCGATGACTATCCCACCGGTCCGGACCATGTGATTCATCAGTATTACGCCCTCAACGACGTCGCTACGGCGCACTACATCAAGGGTCAGGCCCTGACCGCGCTCGAGCGCCTGGACGAGGCCGAGGCGGCCTACCAGGACTTGGTTGACAAATACGCGTTCGGCCAGTGCTGGGACCCGCGCGGCTGGTTTCGGAAACCGGCCGTGGTGGCCAAAGAAAAGCTGCATCAGTTGAAGACCGGCGAATTCCTCGACTTCGGCGACTATAGTTCCATGACGCTGATGGTGCTCGCCTGGAAGGCCCTGGACGAAGGTGATATCGAAGCGGTCCTGGCCTACTCCAACAAGTGCATCGAACTGTATGCCGAAGAGGCGGCCAAAATGCAGGCCGGACTGAAGGAAATCCCCGCCGGCGAAGACGACGAAATCCATGCCTACTGGGCGCTGAACGATGTCGCGACCGCCTACTTCATTCAGGGCGAGGCCTACTTCAAGAGTGACATGCTCGACGAAGCCAAGCAGGCGTACCGGAAAGTCATGGATGAATACCCGTACGCCCAATGCTGGGACCCGCGCGGCTGGTTCTGGAAGGTCGCGGCCGGCGCCGAGGAAAAGGTGGCGATGATCGACTCGGGGTTGTTCATGAATTTTTGGGACTACAGCTCCAAGGACCTGGTCGGCAAGGCCTGGAAGTCACTGGAATCGGGCGATCTGGCGCGCGCCGTCGGATACGCCACCAAGTGCATCGAGATGTACGAGGATGACGCGCGGAGGATGCAGAGCGAATTGGACGACTACCCGCAAGGCACCGAGGATGAAATCCACGCCTATTGGGCGCTGAATGATGTGGCCACCGCGCATTACATCAAAGGCCAGGCGCTGCAGGAGCAGAACAAGCCCCGGGAGGCACGCCGGGAGTATCAGGCCATTGTAGACCGCTACTCCTTCGCCCAGTGCTGGGACCCGCGGGGATGGTGGTGGAAGCCGGTCACCGAGGCCCGCCATAAGTTGGACGCGATGGCTCCGGCGGAGTAGTTATCCGGAGGGAATTTCGAATATCGAATCTTCGAATATCGAAGGAATATCGAATCTTCGAATCACCAAAGGCTCGAAACAATCAATTTCGGTTCTTCGAAAATTCGGTCATTTGGATTTCCTTCGAGATTCGATATTCGGACTTCAATATAACCTCCCCACCTCCACTCATACCATCCCCCGCGCCCCACGCGGGCAAACTTTTGTTTGGCATATCCCCGATCCTGCCTTAGAATAAAACAAACCCGCCGGCCGATTTTGGTAAAACTTTGCCGTTGCTTGCTTTAAATGTATTGATACCGGCTTTCCGTGCACTTCAGCGGACCGGTCAGACCGGCCACGGTTTGCCATATCCGCGAAGACCACACAGCCGGCGCAACCATAAACCAAGGAGGCGGTCATGAAGACCCGCGAGAGCTGCCTAATCCATTTCATGGACGGCACCCAGATGAGTTTCTACTTTGATATCGACACCGAAGACACCTTCAGCGTGGCCAACGAAATCCACCGCTTCGCGGACCGGACCGTGCTGTGTTTTGAAATCGACGGACGGCTGCATTTCTTCCCGACGTGCAATATCCGTTCGATCGAGGTGTCCCCGGCCCCGCTGGAACTGCCAGCCAACGTCCTGCACGGCGGCAAAATCATTAAGAACTAGGGATTGATGTCGAACGCCAGCACCCTTTACCCGCGCCGATATTATCCGTACCTTGACGGTTTCCGGGCGGTCTCGATTCTGTGGGTGATCTTGCATCACGTCCAGGTCTTCTTCGACCTGCGCTTCATGTCGAGCCCGGAGTGGCTGCCGTTGATGCTGACCGCCAAGATCGGACAGCGCGGCGTGGACATGTTCTTTGTGATCAGCGGCTTTCTCATAACAGGTTTGTTGATCGGCGACCTGGACGGCAAGGTCCGCGTCAAACGCTTTTACCTGCGGCGGATCTTCAAGATCATCCCTTCCTACCTGACAATCGTCATGGCCGGCCTTTTGCTGGCGTTTCTCATCCGCGACCAAACGTTTACCCACTTCGGCAATTTCTTCGTCCGCGGCGACAATATCCGTTACCACCTGCAAACCATCCCGCAGCCGGTCAGCCCGGAAATCATCGGACGTTACTTTTGTTTTCTGCAGAATTACCACGAACATTTGATCACACTGGCCCACACCTGGTCGATCGCCATCGAAGAACACTTCTATCTGGCCTATCCTCTCATCTTTGCCGGCATTGCCCGCATGGCGGGCGGCTTCGGGGCGAGACGCCGGAGGCTCGTACTGATTCTGATAGGCCTGATCCTGTTGACCATCGGCTACCGGTACGTTTGTGTGACACAATTCTTGTCGCTGAATTCGGAATCGACCTTCGTGCGCATCGATGCCCTGATGCTCGGCTGCCTGCTGCGGCTGGCTGAACCGTCCGTACAACGCCTGCCTGACCGGCTCACGCGGTGGCTGGCGCCCCTGTGCCTGCTGGCCGGATTATTGATTTACGGCTGGTTGTGCGGATTGGCCCTGCATCTGGCGAGCCTGGAGACGGTGACCGCCGGTCAGGTGCTGTGGCGGTATGTGGCGATTTATGCGGCGCCGGCCCTGTTGATCCTGGCGGGTATGCTGAACTTCCGGCCCCTGGTGGCTCTGATGTCTCAGCCGGCATTGATTGCCGTGGGCAAGCATTCCTACGGCACTTACTTGTGGCACTATCTGCTGATCTTCCCCTTCGCCCTGCTCCAGGACCGGCTGCCCGTCATCCCGCTCGTGGGGCTTTATGTCACGGCATCACTGTTGGCCGGTTATCTCAGCACGATCCTTATCGAACGGCCGTTTCTGGATATGCGACGGAAATATTGTCCGTAAGAGACAGGCAGTTTCCGGGTTCGCCGGTTGACGGGCATCACCCGGAACGCTACACTAATGAATGATGCTACCGATTCAATTCCCTTTGCGATGGTTGTCTTTGCCCTGGCGGGTCGGCTTGGGCGCCGCGCTGTGTTTTCTACTCGGCAGTTCGCCGGCGCTGGCGGAAGATGTCGCCGAGAAGGCCAAGAAGCTGGCCGTGGAGTACAGCAACGCCCAGACCCGGGGAGACCAAGCCCGCAAGTCGGAGATCTATGATGAAATCGTCGCCGACGAAGACATCGTTAACCAGATCCGGAGTAATTACCGGGACACCTACCACCTGTTGAAACTGCAGTCTACCGAACGTAAATTGGACCGGATGCAGAGCCGCTACGGCACGCGCCGGCCGCAGACACGGCCGCCCCGCAGCCCGGGAATCCTGCAGTCCGGGACCACGTCCACGTCATCCGTGGGCAGTGATTCAGGCGCACCGCAAGGCAACAGCGCCTACACCCAGAACTTCGCCAATCAGAACCGCGCCCCAAATCAGGTCCGGTCGAGCACCTCCAACAGCCGGGTTCGCGGCACCAATTCCGAGGTTTCCCGCAGTTTCTCCAATCGCGTCCGCGCCCGCTCGCAAAGCAATCAGCGCCGCCTGCGTCAGCGCCGCTGACCACTCTTCCGGGTTTCCACATTATTCTCATTTTTCGTATTTTTTCCTTCACCTTCCGCGTGACTGTGCTATATTGCTTATCGAGTAACAACCAGGATAAACAACGGGATTTACCCAGCTCATTCCCCGTAAGAATTTCCCCACCGGCCGTTGTCGGTATTCTTCACAGCTGATCCCAGGATAAGACTAATTTCCGGACGCCCACCGTCCCGGCCAGCGCTTTTCATTCAGAAGGGAGCACCCATGCCGTACCGAGCTTTAATCGTGATTCCTCTCAGCTTGATGATATTCCTGCAACCTGCGTACGCGGGTGTGGAGTCGATTACCCACAACTACGTCAACCTGTTCAATCAGGCCCACAAAATGAGTGACCAGGAACAGAAGGACAAGTATTACCGGCTGATCATGGGAAACGAAGATATCCTGGAAAATGTGAAGCGGGACTATCCCACCACCTATACCCTCATCCGTTTGGAAATGACCCGGCGCCGCTTGGAGACGATCAAATTCCGGCTCGGCGAAGAAGCCCTCAGTTCAGGCGGCGACATCCGCGTTACCGATACGGATACCGAGAACGCCGGCCTGAAGTCCGAGAAACGCGCCGGCACAGACAACCAGTCGCTCGTCCACGATTTTCCCAATCAGGATCGCGCGCCCAACCGCAGTACGTCGGGTTCCTCGAACAGCAGCATCCGGACCACCAACCGCGACACCGTAGAGGCCTTTTCCAATCAGGATCGCGTGCGCCGGCTCAGCAATCAAAAAAGGATGCGCCAGCAGCGCTGATTTATTAAGGGAACTTCCGGTCCGGGCGGACCGGCCAAGGCGGGAACATCAGTCTTCTTCGAGCATGCGTTTAATTTCCGGGAGCTTCTGCCGCGCGGCTTCCACACCGGCCTCCAACAACTGATCAACCTTGTCGAGTTCATGCCAGTTGACGCCAACCAATTCCGGGTGGATGACCACGTCCGCCTGTTGCGAATTGGCCAAAGAGATCTCGTACTCGGCGGCCTGCAGGGTGCGGATGATAATATCCGGTACGCACGGAAAAATCAGCCGGTTGATAGATTGTCCGATCCGGTAACCCAAGAAATGGAACGGATTACGCCAAAATGGAATCTGCGTCCGCTCCACGTGGAGGTTCTGAAAATATTCCACGCCGGCGGCCACATCTTCGGGTGACTGCAGAACATTGACCGCGATGATCCGTTTGATTCCCAGGCCGGCCATGACGTTGGTGGGCAGCGGATTAAGGACGCCACCGTCGATGATCTCCATCCCTCCCTCCACCAGCGGCGGAAAAACACCGGGAATGGAAATACTGCGCCTGATCCCCTCCACCAGCGAACCGCTGTCGATAATCACTTCCTGCCGCCGGACCAAATCGTAGGCCACAGCCTTAAACGGAATGCGGACACTGTAAAACGTTTTATTGCCGACATGTTTTCTTAACCATCCGTTGACCCGGCGCGTCCCGATCAAACCGCGCAACGGGTTGGGAAACCAAAACAGTTTGGCGATGGTATCGATCGGTTTTTCAAATTCCCGGGCGGCCCCTTCCAATTCCTCCACACTCATGCCCGACGTCCAAAATCCTCCGACCAGCGCGCCCATGCTGCTGCCGACCACGATATCGATCGGCACCCCCGCCTCCTCCAGTACCCTGATAACCCCGATATGGGCGACGCCCAGCGCGGCCCCGCCGCCCAGCACCAGCCCGACCAGGACACCGCCGATTTCCCGGGCAATACGCCGTACGGTCCTCGCGTACAGGGCCTGTTCATGGCAGCGCTGAAAATGCATGCTCGGTGTATCGACCGTGTGCGTTAAATCCTCCGGCATAATAAGCGGCAGTGAATTGTAGATGTAAAAATCGATGAACTTGTTGATTTCCTCAAACGAAAGATAGATCTGCGCGTGGAAGGCGCGGATAATCACTTTAATCTTTTCTTCCCGAAAGTTGGCTTTCAGGGCCTGCTCCAGCTGATCAATCACATTACGTGTGAGTTGCAGGTCCTTCTCCCGGTCGGAGGTGATCAGATGCACCAGGTCGGACTGAGTGAGGGTCTCAAGGACCGCGTCGTCCATGGCATTGGGCAGGTCGATCACCACGTAATGATAGTCGCCGACCAGGGCGCTGAGCAGATGGCCCACATCGGACTTCAATGCCGGCCCTTCGGGATCGAAGCTGAGGTGAATCAGGTCGATCCCGGATTCGTCCCGGGTGATCGCCTGGACGATCCGCATGGAATCGGATAACAACGGCCCCATGGCTGCCGGTGATTTTTTCCAGCGCGGCATGGTTTGTTGCTCCGGCGCTGTCGGCTCCGTGTACGGACCCGGCACCAAATTGACGAAGACGACCTTTTTATTGGTCTCCTGCTTGAGGCTCATCGCCAGATTAACCGCGTAGGTGGAACTGCCTGCCGAACGCACCGGGCTGTAAACGGATATGATCGTACTTTCGAAGATCGTCTTCACGCCGCTGACCGCGCTGCGCACACGCTTGGACAGACTCTGATTGAGTTCGATGCTCAGCGCCGGGATGGAGGTGAGAATCTGATGGAACTGGGTCTTTTCTATCTTGAGGACGGTGGAATTATTGACCGCTTCGTAGGTCAGCGTGTGATTCTCGCCCGTGAGTAGAGAAATGATGCCGAAGTGAACGCCCCGATGGATGAACTCGACATTATCCATCCGGCCCTTGGCGTCGGTCGTGTAAGTCCGCAGGCGGCCGGACACGAGGCAGTAGAAAAAGTCCGGCGGGGTGCCCTGGCGGCAAATCACCTCACCCTTTTTGAACTCCTCCAATGTCGACTTGCGGGCGATGCGCTGCAGATCGTACCAATTGAGCTTGGTAAAAATAGGGATCTGTTTGACCGTGTTGAAACGGTTCAGAAATGCGTTCATCATAACCTCTCGCCGGCCTTAAACGATAATATCGTCTTCCAGCCAGGCATACTCTTTGGCCATGACCTTTTTGGCGACCTTCAGGGAAGCGGCGTCATGGTTCGCACGGGAATCCGAGAATTGCCGGTTGATATACTGACGCGCGCTGCGGCAATACAGATCGGCCAGCTCCAGCGCGTTTTCCTTATTCCCGCCGGACTTAACCAAATGATCGGCATACGCGCAGGTCGCGGCCACGGCGAAGAGCTCGACGCCGACATCCACGATACGGTTGAGAATCGACTGTTTGCTGGCCAGCCGTTGCTGATGTTTGGCCATCTGATGGAACATCAGCCGGGCGAGCCGCTTGCTGGCGCGCTGACAATAGTGCATATGCCCCTGCAGCTGCGGATGCAGATCGCCGAAGGCTTGTGTCGAGGGAAAATAAAGTTTGGGGTACCAAACGGCATAATGGGCGGCCAATCTGCCCAGCGTCTTGCATTTCTCGCCGAGCGGTGTTTTACCGCTGAGCAGCGGCAGGGCCTTGCTCAAATGCGGATCGAGGGCCTCACGGGCGATAAACAAATGCATGATCTCCGAGGTCCCCTCGATAATGATGTTGATGCGGCAGTCCCGCAAAACGCGCTCCACCGGCCAAGGCTCCATACCGCGGGCGCGCAGGGATTCGGCGTTTTCATAGCCCTGGCCGCCGCGGATCTGCAGGGTCTCGTCGGCGATCCGCCACGCATGATGCGTACAGAAATATTTGGCCATGGCCGCCTCCAGGCGGATATCCTTCTTTTTGTCGTCGCCCATATGTGAGCACAGCCACGTCAGGGCGTCCATCGCAAAGGTGTGACCCGCAATATAGCCCAGTTTGAGTCCGATCGCCTCATGCTCTCCGATCGGCGATCCCCACTGAACCCGCTGCGCCGACCATTCCCGCACCACATGCAGACACCACTTGCATATCCCGACGGAGGCCGCCGGAAGTGTCAGCCGGCCGGTGTTGAGCGTCGTCAGCGCCAAGCGCAGGCCGTCCCCCTCAGCCCCGATGATATTCTCCCGCGGAACTTTCACATCCTTAAAACGCAGCAGGCCGTTTTGAATCCCGTGCAGCCCCAAAAACTGACAGCGATGGACCTTTTCGATGCCGGGGGTATCCATCTCCACGATAAACGCGGTGATCTGTTTACGCTCTTTCCCCTTCACCATCTTCGGCGGCGTGACGGCCATGACCACAATGACGCCGGCAATCAGACCGTTGGTGCACCACAGTTTGTCTCCGTTGAGCAGGAAATGCGTCCCGTCCTCGGTGGGTGTGGCCGTGGTGGTCATATTACGCGGATCACTCCCCACCGACGGCTCAGTGAGGGCGAATGCCGAGACCGTTCCTTTGCCGAACATCGGCAAATATTTTTTCTTCTGCTCTTCGGTGCCGAACAGCTTCAGCGGCTGCGGCACACCGATACTTTGGTGTGCGGACAGCAGGACCGCCGTCGAACCGCAATAGCTGGCCACCAGATGTATGGCCCGGTTGTAGTTTACCTGGCTCATGCCCAGACCGCCGTACTCCTTGGGGACCTTGATGGCAAAGGCCCCCAGCTGGGCTAGTCCGTGGTAGACTTTTTCGGGAATGATACCGGTGCGGTCGACTTCGTCGGGATCGAGATTCTTGACCAGAAAATCCTTCAGTCTGGCGACGTACTCATCGCCCAGTTGTTTGTCTTCCGCGCTTTGTTCGGGAAAGGGATGGATCAGACCCCAGTCGACATGTCCGTGGAACAACTGCAACGCGAAACTGGGATGCACCCATTCGGTTTCGCGCTGATCCTCGGCAAACTCGAGCGACTCTCTCGCCTCTTTACTGGTGTTCTTGTCAAACATACTCATGACAGCCTCCTTTTCCCCTGCGGGTCCTTACTCCCCGGCCGCGGGGATATGCGCTTCGGCGATCTGTGCCACGTCGTCGGGTGTGACCGCAGAATACCATTCATTACCCGGAAAGACCATGACATTGACCCCGCGCGCGCATTGCCCCAGACAAGTGGCCTGGGCGACACGGATCCGCGGATGAACCCCGCGGTCCTTGGCAATGGCCCGCAGCGCCTGAAAGATCTCAACACCCTGCCGGGCGCCGCAACAACCGTTCTTGCCGGCATTGCCGTTGGTACAGACAAATATTTTTTTCTCAAACGGAACTTCACTTTTTTCCATGCTTAATCCTCCCCGGCCGGCGAGAGCCGGACCAAAGTTTCCAGATGCCGTGTTTTCGGAAAGAAATCAAACGGGAAAATTTCCCGGACTTGCCATGTCCCGGCCATTTCCCGCAAGTCGCGTCCCAGGGCCTCGGGCTGACAGGACAGATACAACAACTGGCCGATCCGCCCTCCCGCCGTGTTCAACATGGCGCGCGCTTCGGCCGAAAGTCCGGCGCGCGGCGGATCGATCATGGCCACGGCCGGCCCAGTCAGTTCCGTCAGAATATTATTCAAAACATCTTCGACCCGGCTTTCGATTACCGCTATATCCTTTAGACGGTGCTTCAGGACATTGTAATGGGCCAGCTGAATGGAATTCTTGCTGTCTTCAATCAAGACAGCCCGGCCGTACCGGCCGGACAATCCCATACTGAACAAGCCCACCCCGCCGTACAGATCCAAAAAGGTCACCTCCGGCGACCATACCGGCATTCCGCGGATGACATCAAACAGGCGGGGCAATATCGACAAATTCGCCTGGAAAAACGTATCGAGCGCGTAGTACACCTTGAGTCCGTTCACTTCCGTCCACAGATAATCTTCGGGCTGCTGCCGCAAAGAGCGCTTGCCGATGCCGCCCCAATGGACCCGCCCCTCGTCACCGCAACGCACCACCAAATTCGCCAGTCGGTACTTACTCGGAAGCACGGATGCCGCCTGGCGCTTGAGCTCCGGAATAAAGTCGGACACCGCGCTCATGGCAATCGGACATTGCTCCACATCCACGACGCCGAAACGGTCCTTCGGTGAAAACCCAACAAAGATTTTCTGTTCACGCGTCTTAAGCAAACGCAAATCAAGCCGGTGCCGGTAATGATATTCCCGCGGGGACGGCTCGACCGGACGGATCAACAGGTCCTGACCGGGCAGGGCCTCCTGTAGAATACGGCGCAATATTTCTTCCTTGCGCCTCAATTCCTCCCGATACGGCACATCCTGATATAGACAGCCGCCGCATTCGCCGAAGTAGGGGCAGCGGGGTTCCTCCGCGGCCGGTTGAGTTTCGGTGGATTTTTGCATGTCAAAGACCGTTATTGCAGGACCTTAAACGATGCCAGCATGCGTTCGACCATCAGATCGTATTTGTCGAACTGAGACGGCAGTGCGGTGTAATTAACCTGATAGGCCCTAACCTTATCGAGAACAATCCACGTCATGTAATAGCGCAATTCGGTATTCGGTCCGTGCCCAGTAAAGATAATTTTATATGCCGGATAGCCGCCCAGTGTAGCCACAGCGGTGGACTCTTCCAACTCAAAGTTCTGCATAAACGTCACTTCCATCTGATAAATCGCCCGGTCACTATACTCCCGTAAGGACAGCGGATCGTGTGAAATGTCCTGAACGACGATATTGACGTTTTCATGAAAGACATCCAGCGGACCGTCGAGCGGCGACTTAAAGACTACCGCAGCCCCGCCGTAATCCTTCATTATCTCCCATTGCGCGGGATACTCGATCGAAAACCCGCGCGCCTTGTCGGTATACCGGCGATACTTGTACTGCAACAAATAGAGTGTAACAACGGTGATAATGAGGATCAAACCGATCCCCCCGGAGATGTAAACTATTTTCGTTCTTCTGTTCATGGGACGTCACCTGTGCTGTAAAACGTTGATTGTTGCTCCTTAAGGCGTTTAAGATATTCGCAGGGCGCGAACCGGTCGGAGTGGTACTGATCCCGAAACCGGATCAGCTCGTCGACTACCTCGCCGATCCCGATCTTGTCCGCGTAATATAACAGCCCTCCCCGAAACGGCGGGAAACCCGTGCCGAATATCATCCCCACATCCACCGCGTGCGGCTCGTCGACGACCCCCTCCTCAAGACAGCGGGCCGCCTCGTTAATCATGAGATAGATGAGCCGCTTCTGGATGACGGGATCGGCCACGCTGTGGACCTGGCTGCGGTCGAGTTTCCCGATGACCGCAGGATCGATGCTGCGCGCCCGGCGATTGTGCCGGTAAAAACCGGTCCCGGTTTTCTTGCCGAGTTTCTTATCCTCCAGCAGTTTGTCGAATATTCCAACCGGCCGGTAACGCTCTCCGAAACTATCCTCCAAAATCCGCATCACCTTCAGACCGACGTCCAGCCCGACTTCATCGGAAAGCAGAAACGGGCCCATCGGCATACCGAAATCTGTGATCACCTGATCGATATGTTCGGGGTCTCCGGTCTCCTCAAGAATGCGTCCCGCCTCAGCCATATAGACCAGTAAGATCCGGTTCACCAGAAAACCGCTGGAGTCTTTGACCACGACGGGCGTCTTTCCCAGCCGCTTGGCCAGCTGCAGCGCCGTCGCGACGGTCGCGGCGGAGGTTCGGTCGGTGGTGATGATCTCCACCAGAGGCATGCGATGCACCGGATTGAAGAAATGAAATCCGACCACACGTGAAGGGTCCCTAACTACCCCGGCCATCTCGGTCACCGACAGGGCTGACGTATTGGTGGCCAGGACCGTATGCGGGCCGACGGCGCCGTCCAGTTCCTGAAAGACACTCTTCTTGATATCCATGTTTTCGACCACCGCTTCGATAACCATGTCGGTATGACCGAATCCGCTGTAATCGAGCGTCGGAGTGATCTGCCCCATCCGGCGTTCGGCCTCCGCCTTGGTCATCCGGCGTTTTTTCACCGCCTCCGAGAAGATCTTGACCGCCGCCCGCAATCCCTGCGCGAGGGCCTCAAAGTTGATGTCCTTCAACCGCACCCATGTGCCGCGCGAGGCCAGTAGTTGCGCGATGCCGCCGCCCATAATACCGGCCCCCAGCACCGACACATGCCGGATATCGGCGCCGCGGACATCCTCACCGCCGGGAAGTTTGAGCTTTTTGTATTTCTCCATAAGGAAAAATACGTGGATAAGATTCTTGGAGATGTCCGTGATCGCCAGCTCGGCAAAGGCCTCGCGTTCCAGCTCCAAGGCACGCGGCCGCTTCACATAGAAATTTTGTTGAATCGTCTCCAGCGCCTTAAGCGGAGCGGGATAACGCCCTTTGGTCAGCGCCATCACGTTTCGCCGGGACTGTTTAAAAATCAATCCGTGCAGCGGACGAAATCGCTCGAGGACCCCTATCATCCCCTTGCTCCGCGGCGGCCGGTAGCGTTTCTTTTTGACATTCTTCTCGACGATCCGCTGAATATACTCACGCAGATGATCCTCCGCCCCGGCGGAGGGGATCAACTTATCGACCAGCCCGATGCGCAGCGCCTTGCGTCCGTCGACCGGTTTCCCGGCGAGAATAAGTTTCAGCGACTCGGTCAATCCGATAATCCGCGGCAAGCGGTAGGTCCCGCCGAATCCGGGCATCACCCCGAGATTCACCTCGGGCAATCCGATCTTGACCTTGTCGTTGAAGGTGGCAACACGATACAGACAGGCCAGCGCCAGTTCGCAGCCGCCTCCCAAGGCCACGCCGTCGATGAAGGCCACCGTCGGCATTTTCAAATCTTCAATGGCGTCAAAGAGGTCCTGGCCGACACGCACCTTGGTCCGGGCATCCTCCAGTTCGTTGATGCTTTGGATCTCGCGGATATCCGCACCGGCAATGAACACCCCCGGCTTGCGGCTTTGGAAAACGACCGCCTTGAGATTGCTGATCGTTCCCAAATCGGAGACGATCTGCGTCAGCCGGGCGAGGGCATTCGCGCCCAGTACGTTCACCTTGGCGTCGGGATCATCGAACTCCACATAGCCGATATGGTTATCTTCCCGAAAACTTATCACTCGCATACTCCTGGTTGATTCTTCACTCCCGCTCCAGAATCACAGCCGCACCCTGTCCGCCGCCGATACACAGCGACACCAGACCGGTTGACAGCCCCTCGCGTTGCATATGCTTAAGCATAGTCAGGATCAGACGCGCGCCCGTGGTCCCGACCGGATGGCCCAGGGCGATGGCTCCGCCGTTGACATTGAGTTTGTCCGGACTGATCTCTCCGGTGTATCCTTCATATCCGAATTGTTTGGCAAACGCGTCAGACGCCAGCAGGCGCAGGCACGCCAGCACTTGCACCGCGAAGGCCTCATTGATTTCAAAGGCCTGCACGTCGGACATATTCATGCCCGCCTTTCGCAGGACCTGTGGAATGGCATGCGCCGGGCCGATCCCCATCCGGTGCGGTTCGACGCCGGCAAAGGCGAACTCTCTGATATATCCCAGCGGCGCATACCCCAGCTCCCGCGCTTTTTCTTCCTTGGCGATTAACAGGCTGCAGGCACCGTCCGTAATCTGACTCGCGTTGCCCGCCGTGACGGATCCGGCATGCCGGTCAAAGACAGGACGCAATTTCGCCAGGGCCTCGATCGTCTGCTGCTCCCGCGGGCCGTTATCGTCCTGGACGGCCTTGCCGTACTTCGGCCCAGGAATGACCGGAACGATTTCATCGCGCAGACGCTCACGCGCCGCAACGGCGCGTTGATGGCTCTGCAAGGCGAAGTCATCCTGTTCCTGTCGGGTAATACCGAATTCCTTGGCCAGCACCTCCGCGGTCTGCCCCATGTTCAGGCCGCAGACCGGATCCGTGAGACCCTGCATCAGTCCGACGGTGGGTTTTAGCAATTCTCCCATCCGGAATTTGGCAAAGGCCTGCAGGCGTGCCGGCAAAGTCTTGGCGCGCGCCAGCTCGGCAAAAATCTGTTGTGTCTTGGCTGAATAATATAGCGGGATATTGCTCATCGACTCGGTCCCGCCGGTCAAATAGAGCGCGCCTTCGTTCTGACGGATCTTGAGGACCGCCTGCACCGCGGCCTCGATTCCCGACGCGCAATTCCGATGCACGGTGAAGGCCGGCACCCGCTCTGGCACTCCCGCCAGCAGCGCGATCACGCGCGCCAGATTCGCGGCCTCGGCGGGCTGCGCAACGCAGCCAATGATAACTTCATCCAGCAGAGCCGGGTCCAGACCGGTGCGTTCGATCAATTCGCGACATGCTATCCGGCCCAGTTCCTGCGCGGAGAGAGTGCGAAAATCGGTTTGGTATTTAGCAAACGGGGTGCGAATACCGTCGATAACGGCGATGCGTGACACGAATCACTCCTTTTCTGCACGGCGTCCCGCCGGGATTATCCTTGCGGCCGGGCGTCGACAACTCGTTTTTCCTTATTGGCTACCTCGATCTGTAACCGCTCCACCATTTCCGGGTGTTCAATATAAACGATCTTATTCGGGGCCACTTCGGTGGCCGCCACCATCTCTTGACGGATCTTGCGCTCCAGGGCCGGCCGGTCGCAATCGGATTTGACGCACACGTAGACCACCAGTTCATCCACCTCGTAGGGATCGTCATCCTTCTTGCGGATCTCCAGCTGCCATTCGTCCACGACGGGCAAGTCGGATAAGACCGCTCCGAAATGATTGAGATTCACCAGCGCGCCTTTGACTTTCGACAACTGAAGGTCTTTGACGTCGCTCAGACGGCCGATGTCGCTCGACAGCCGCGGGACAAACCAATTTTTGTAGGGACATTTGTCGTAGCGGATCCCGCCCCGCACAAAATCGCCGGTGCGGTAGCGCAACACGCTGCTGCCGCGCGAGTCCAGCGACGTGTAAACGATTTCTCCGTCCTCGCCTTCTCCCTTGACTTCACCGGTCTCGGGATCGATCACCTCAAAGATCTCGCGGTCCGGATAGAGATGGTATCCGCTGGATTCCTCCAATCCGGTCGGGCTCTCGGCCCACGCGCAGCGCGCCTCGGTGAAACCGTATGTTCCGAAGATCCGGACGTCGGTCGCGCCCATGGCCGTCAGCAGTTCGGCCAGCTTTTTCTTGAAGCCGACCGTTACCTTGGAGGCACCGAGCACTACTTTCTTGACAAAGTCGAGCCGCACACCGTCGTCCATCGCCGTCCGCAGAACATGGTACACATAACTGGGGACGCCGAGCACCACAGTCGGCTGCATTTTGGCCAGGGCCTTGATATTACCCTCGGTCCCCACCGTCTTTCCGCCGCCGGTGCTTAGCACCAGATTGCAGGCCGCCAAGCCGCCGAAAACGACCTGCCAAAAAGCCAGATGCGGCGCGTACGGAAACAGGTTGAGGACCTTCTCATCCGGCTCCACCTCGAACAAATTCATCATCCGCGCCCCGGACACCCGCCAGTTGTCCACATCATAATTGGAATACATAAACGGGATCGGTTTGTTCGTGGTGCCGGTGGTGTATGTCATGAATACCGGGCGGAATTCCTGCGATATCCGGTGTGTGACCGCCTCGGTCCCGCGCAGGGCCTTTAATACGGCCAGCGGCATGGTCTTACTCATAGGCCAGGCACGGCGGATTTTTTCCGCATCCGGCTGCAGAATAAAGTCCCGGAATCGGGGATGATCCTCGTCGTCATCGATAAAGTCCCGTTTGGAAGTAAAGGGAATGTGCCTGAGGTCCTCCGCCCGGCGGATACTTCTCGGATCGATCTTGTTGTCATCAAATAACTTGCGATAGTACGGGCTGAATGGGTAGATGTATTCGTTGATGAATTGATGAAGCTTGCGGTCCTGAAGTTGTTTGATGTCGTCCCGGCTCAAACCGGCCAGACGTTGCCAGGGATTCATAACCACTTTCTGGTTAGTCAGTTATGCATATCTCCCTTCTAGTATACCTGAGCCCCGGGAGCAGACCAATAAAAAATGCGGTATTTTCCGGCCCTCAGACCTGCCGGGAGCGTCCGGCAAACTTCTTGTAGAGCCAGCAAGTCAGACAAAAGCCTTGCAAGGCCGAAATGAGAAAGAGAATCCCGAGGACCAGCGCCACCCAGCGGCACCACGGAAAAAAACTGCTGCCGATCAAAACGACCGCAAACGTGGTGCGGGTGAAGACTTCCTCGGGTTTCATCTGACCAACGCGTCGAAACATGAATTACTCCGGATTGATGGACAGGGGTTGCGCTTGGGTAAGATAGCGTTCTTTGTGTTCCAAAAGTTGCGCGGCCTGAGCGTCCAGCAGAAAGGTGAGCTTCCCCTGCCGCGGACGGACCTGCGCGGCGGGATAATCGCCCCCCCGCTCGAGGACTTCGCGCACGATCTCGGCCTTTTGCGCGCCGGTCACCAGGAACATGACATTCCGCGCGTTATTGATCACCGACAGCGTCATGCTGATCCGGTCGTGTTTAAGATGATTAATCGACACCGGCATCGTGAGCCGGTAAGGATCATTGATGCCGTCGACGCCGGGAAATAAGGAAGCCGTGTGACCGTCTTCTCCCAGCCCCAGCAGCACAAAGTCAATAATGGGCATGTGATTCCGGTCGAGGGTAAAAAACCGGACCAGTGTATTTTTATACTCTTCCGCCGCCATACCCACCGTCTCGACGTGGGACGGCACCGGAAAGACATTCTCCATCGGGATCGGAATATGTCTCAACAGATTGTCTTTAATCAAACGGAAATTGTTGTCCGGATGATGCTCGTCCACAAAGCGTTCGTCCGTTTGGAAGATATGCACCTTCGACCACAGATTAAAATCCGGCCAGGACGACAAAAGATTGTAAAATTCGACCGGAGAACGTCCGCCGGGAAATGCGCTGCTGAAACGTCCGTGTTCACCGATGACTTCGTTGGCCAAATGAATCCAGCTCTTAACCAGGTAATCGGCCAGCTTGTGGCTGTCCGGAAAGAGTATCACTTCGGGTGTCATCCCGGTCCTCCGTCCTAGCTTTCGCTGCAAGAGGCTCCCTGCGCAAAACAGGAATAGCAGCGGTGATGCTTCATCATAATCCGGGCCCGCATGGCCTCACCGAGTGAGCCCCCTAGATCGTAATCCTCGTCGTCGTCGACGAGCGTACAGGCATAGACGCGCATCCGGCCGTCTTTTTTGACAACCATTTTACTGAATTGACACATGAAACGACTGCGCGATTCCTCATCATGGTATTTTGTCATACATTCACGGGTGATGTGCGGCACTTCGGCAATCGCTCCCGGCGTCAGAAAATCCGGAAAACTCACGATGCGCGTACCCTTAGGAACACCGGCGCGCCGAAAATGGCCCTGAAACCGGCGGTCCACCGCGGCACTGTCTTCATTCTGTTCACGCTGGCGCGCTATCGATATCCCGAACCCGATACGGTGGAGTTCCGTCATGGTCTGTAAGCTGAGCAGAAAGTTTCCCTGTCCCCGTGAACGGTCATGCCGCTGGGGGTCGGGATAGTCAAGACTGATGCGGAAATTAAGCGGATTGGGCTTGCGGATCAGCGGACGGATTTCATCCAGCCGGCGTTGCAAGGGATGCGTCGCATTGGTCAGCACCAGACACGGCCGGTGGTCCAGCGCGAAGTCGAGAATACGCACCATTTCCTTGACGACAAACGGCTCGCCGCCGGTAAAAGAAAAACGCTCCACCCCTAGGGCGAGCGCCTCTTCCATCAGCGGCCGGACATCTTCCAGGGTCACCATATTCAGACGGTTGTCACCCGGCTTGGATCCCTCCAAACAGAACGGACAGCTGAGATTACAGATCGTCCCGGTGTGAAACCACAACTCGCGCAACTCCTGCGGCTGAATATACCCCCGCTGATCGCCGTCGGGAGTTGTCACCCAGTCCGGTTTGGATATATGATAATACTCTTCGGTCGGATGGATCATGCAAGCGTGCCTATCCGGCCAGCGCGGCCGCCTTGCTTTCGATCGATTTTAAGAGATCTTCAAAGGCGCCGTCAAACGCGGCACACCCGTCGCGCAGCAATTTCGCGTTCACCTCGTCAATGTCGATTCCCAATGCCTTTAAGCGGGCGATAACTTCGCGGGCGGGCGCGGCGTCTGCTGTGAAGGCCTCACCGACTTCCCCATGGTCCAGGAAGGCCACCAAGGTCTGCTCGGGGACCGTATTGACGGTGGGCCTGGCAATCAGCTCGGCCACGTACTTGATGTCACTGTAGGCGGGATTTTTGGTGCTGGTCGAGCCCCACAGGACCCGCTGACGGTTGGCGCCGGCGGCGGCCAACGCCTTGAACTGCGGACCGCCGAACAGCGTCTCGGCCCTTTCGAAAATAATGCGTGAATTGGCCACGGCCGCCTGCCCCGCCAGGTCTCCGGCCTCATCCGCAAGCGCCGCGTCTTCGGCGGAGATTTCCTCCAGATTCTTGTCAATCACGCTGTCGATGCGGCTGACAAAGACACTTGCCACGGAATGCACGGCGCTTAAGTCTCCGCCGGCCGACTGCAAATCACTCACCCCGGCACAGTATGCGGCCGCTACCTGTTCGTATTGATTCAAGGAGAAAATCAGGGTGGCATTCACGTTGATGCCGCGCCCGATCAGAGTCCGGATCACGGCATATCCCTGCTCGGTCGACGGAACCTTGATCATAACGTTGGGACGGTCCACCTTCTCGAATAACCGGATCCCCTCCGCGGCCTGCTCCTCCACCTTCGCTGCCAGTAAAGGATTGATCTCGAGGCTGACGTATCCGTCCAATCCGCCGGTCCGTTCATACACGTCACGGAAACAGTCGGCGGCGTCTTGAATATCGCGGATCGTCAGCGCGTCGTAAATCTCGAAGGCCGACTTGCCTTCTGCCTTCAGACGGATAATTTCCTGATCATAATCGTGGGTGGTGCCGATGGCTTTTTGAAAGATGGAAGGATTCGACGTCATCCCGCGCAGCCCGTTGGCGATACGCTGCTTCAGCTCGCCGTTCTCCAGCATAGGCCGATTGATATAATCCAGCCAGATGCTTTGTCCGTAGTCTGCCAATTGTTGGATGGTTGATGGGGCCATAAATCTCCTCCCTGGGGATAACGTCGTGATTGGGCTAAAATTCAAATGAACAACCGGACGAAGAGGATGATCCGAAGCCGAACCGCTAGGCCTTGACGTGTGGGGCGCCTGAATTCTTGCGGGACAGCGCCTTTTTAGCGGCAGCGGCGATATCCTTGTCCTTAAGGTGAAAGACCTCGAGCAACTGCTGGGGGGAACCTGTCTGTCCGAATGTATCGTCGACGGCGACAAACTCCATCGGCACGGGACATTGCTGGACCACCACCTCGGCCACCGCGCTGCCGAGACCGCCGAAACGCTGATGTTCTTCGGCGGTTACGATGGCTCCGGTCTCCCGGGCCGCAGCCACGATAGCGGCCTCATCGATAGGCTTTAGCGTATGCATGTTGATAACCCGCGCGTCGATGCCGTCTTTCTTAAGCATCTGAGCGGCGCTCAATGATTCCGACACATGAATACCGCAGGCGATCAACGTAACATCGCCGCCGTCGCGAATGATATTCGCCCTGCCGATTTCGAATGTATCCTCGACCGAGGTCAGCACGGGAAACGGCGCGCGGGACGTGCGCATGTACATCGGACCGGATTCCTGGGCGAATATCCGGGTGGCCTTGCGCGCCTCCATTTCGTCGGCCGGGACGACCACCTTGATATTGGGCAGGACCCGCATCAGGGCCAGGTCTTCCAGACTCTGGGCGGACGCCCCGTCCTCGCCGACGGTCACCCCGGCATGGGAACAGATAATCTTCACATTGCAGTCGTTGTAACAGACGTCGAGGCGCAGCATATCATAGGCGCGGTTGGTCATGAACACGGCAAAGGAATTGATAAAGGGAATGAATCCCTGCATGCTCAGGCCCGCAGCAGTACCGACCATGTCCTGTTCGGCAATACCGCAGGTAAAAAATCTTTCGGGAAATTCGTTCTTAAAGTATTCGGCGCGCGTGGCGTCTTCGAGGTCGGCGGAGACGACGACAATCTTTTCATTTTCTCGACCCAACTCGACGAGCTCCTTACCGAACCCGTCGCGGGTGGGGATCTTCTCACTCATTCCGTTATCCTTCTCTTCGTTATGCTGAGCTATTCCAGTTCCGCCAGCGCTTCCTGAAGCTGCTCGGCGTTCGGAGCCTTCCCATGCCATTGTCGTTCTCCTTCCATAAAGGATACTCCCTTACCCTTTATTGTGTGCGCCAGGATCACGAACGGCTTACCCTTATTGTCGGCAAATTCGGCAAAGGCCTGCCGTAATTGTCCGAAATTATGCCCGATAACCTCGCGGACCTCCCAGCCGAAACTCATCCACTTCTCCGACAGCGGCTCGAGGTTCTTGATTTCGTTGGTTGGACCGTTCTCCTGGACTTTGTTGTAATCCACGATCGCACAGAGATTATCCAACTTTCGGTGTGAGGCATGCATAGCGGCCTCCCAAATCGATCCTTCCTGAATCTCCCCGTCACCCAAAAGACAATACACCTTGTTGTCCTTGCCCAGCAGCTTATTACCGATAGCCAAACCGTTGGCCACGGACAGCCCATGGCCCAATGATCCGGTATTAAACTCAACACCGGGCACCTTGGTATGGACGTGGCCCTGCAGAATGCTCCCGAACTTGCGAAAACCGGACAATTCTTCTTTGGGAAAGTAGCCGTAGTTGGCGAGGGTGACGTAGACGGCCGGGGTGGCGTGACCTTTGGAGATGATCAGATGGTCCCGCCCGTCCCACTTAGGTTCGTCGGGTTTGTGCTGCATAACCTCTTCGTACAACGTGATCAGGATTTCGACACAGGACAATGATCCGCCGGGATGCCCCGATCCCGCCCGGTGGGTCGTTTCGAGAATCTCCCGCCGGAACCGTTTCGCTTTTTCACGTAATTCCGCAGCACTCGCGCTCATGAACTCTCCAGGTTGACAGAAATGATGGGCCACGCAGGACTCGAACCTGCCACCCACTGATTAAGAGTCAGTTGCTCTACCAGATGAGCTAGTGGCCCAAATTAAAAAAATCCTGAGGAAAACCTTAGAGCCTCTGTCCGGAATGGACTGGCCCAGTGGGATAAATGCCGTGGTTAATTACGAAAAAAAGTGCGCACACACATACAGCGCACTTTTTAAGGACACTACCGGATGTCTTGACACATTAAAACGACTCTTATCCGTTGATAACTTGCCATTGTTATAGCAAAATTCTTTCTAAAAATCCAGCACTATTCTAGGCAAAAACATGCCTAGACAGGCAATTTTTCTCGCCGGGTCCCGCTGATTCTATGCCTAAAAATTGGGCAGCATCAGGTTGGCGACGCGGGAATCTATCCGCAGCGCAGTGTGCCCTCGACGTTACGGTTTGCGGATTTTCTTGATTCGAACGGTCTTCACGTCGAGCTCGCCGTCCTTGCTTTGTACCGTGATGTCGACCGAGATTTTCTCGCCGGTCTTGTCGTCCACAAACTCGACGGTGTTAATGTACAGAATGCCGAAATTGCGCACGTCATCACCCAGCCCGACCAGATTCAATTGTCGGTAAACTTCGTTATCTTTATCGAACACGCCGTATGTCCCGCCGAACTTGGAACGCTTGGCGATATGCTCTTTAATGTAGTCTTTGACTTCCTTGTCCGAGAATTTCTTGGCGGCCAGCTCAGGGTCCTTCTCCTTCTTCTTGTACTTGACCCCTTCGATCGTAATCTCGCCGACTTCGAGCCCCCCCGCACCCTCGACCAAACGGATGAGGACATCCATAACATCACCGCTGTTCAGATCGCGAAAATCGGCTCCGATTTCATAATTCGGCCCCTCACCGCTGAGCGAATCGCGGCGCAAATTTATCAATTTCAGGTTGCGCACCTTGTCTATATCACCGTCATAAATATCCAGACTGCCGGAGAACTTGGTCTTTTCCCGCAGATACGCGCTGACATTCGCCTCCGCGTCACTATACTCCAGCGCGAATGCCGGTCCGGCCCCCAAAACCATCGCAGCCAAGACCAGTATAGCGGCTTGCCCGTAAACGGCCCTGCTTACACAACACTTCTTTTTCATGCTTGACTCCTTCTCACGCATTCGTTGTCAGTGGAAAATGAATGTTTATTATAGCAAAAGTTGTCCGATTTGCACGGGATAAATGAGCTGGTACGGGTCCGGGAGGGGTGCTCCATCGCTACTGTTCGATCTTGGACAAATCGACTTGAGCGGTGGCTTGGACCTGGAAGGTGGGAATGATCTCGTTGTGATAAATGCTGTTAAAAAGGGCGGCGTGCTCGACATTGATCTCGTCATTAAGAGGGGTCGCGTGACCCGACTTGATGATCGCCGCGTTGAGAAATGTCACGTACTGGTGTTCACCCCAGTCTTCGATGATCTGTTCGATCATAAATTCATCCTTGAATTCCAGGGCCTCCCGGACGTCCTCGCGCGGATAGAGGAACCAGCAATAGGCCAGCAGATTGCCTTCCTCGTCGCGCAAACGGCTGTCAAACTGCAAATCCGCCTTGGCCCCGCTGATCATGCTGCGGGTATACTCGGTGGCGGCCTGCTGCTGTTTGACAACCTCTGCTTTTTCTTGTTGGGTCATTCCGGGTGCGATTTGGGGAATCTCGACACCAATCAGGCGGACCTTCTCCCCGCTCAGTAATCGCAGCGTATTGCCGTCGATCACCTCGGGAATGAAGTACATTTCCGCGTGAGCGGTCGTGTGGAGCGTCAGCAGCATTATTAGGGTCAATCCCAAACGTCTCATGGTTAAAGTATAGTCCATGCCGTTTGAAAAACATCCAGACCCCGTGGTTTTCGGGAAAACGCTTCCCCTGCCTCCGCCCGCACCGCACAGCCCCTTCGCAGGCCGGCCCAGAGGGCGGCGCATACACTACACAAACCTATGTAATGTATATATTTATGTAACTTTTAATGAGCGGCGGCAGGCTGTTCGGCGCTAAAGGACGCCAGGACCGCCCCGTCCGCCTTGGCGATGTGATAAATAAAAATGTTGACTTTTTTAGACATTACAGAGAATTTCCCGGGGAACCGGACGGAGAAGAATTCTCCGGACTCCTCAATAATCAGCGGTTTGCGAAGATCATAGGAATGCTGGAGATCCCCCTCAATCAGGTGATATTGGGCAATAATGCGGGCCTCGCGGCGGTTGATGCCATCGTGTCGGAAGACGTAGGAACGGTAAGCTTTATAGACACCGTACGCAGTGCGGGGACGGGTGGGATTGCGGTCGCGGGCGAACGGGTTGCGTGTCCAGTCGTAGTATTCGGTGGCGGATTTGGCCGCAGCCGGACGGACCAGCGCGCCCAGCAAAACCACGGCCCCTATATAGAGTAGCGGCCCGCGGATCATTCGTCCTTGGGCAGCGGCTGCACCGAACCCATCAGATGATTCTCCGGCGCCACGCCGATACTGTGGATTCCCTCAGGCAGCTCGAACTTGTCATCCCCCAGAGCGGCATCTTCCAAGATCGATGTCGCCAGGTAGGACACCTTAAAACCGCGCGTGTTGCTGACATACCGCAAGGCAATCTGCTTGTATATCCACACCTTGGCGCTGAGAAACGGAAGTTCATAGAGATCACACATCTTGCCGGCCACGCTTTCCTGCCCCACGTGCACGGCACGCATCTTTTTCAGGCCTTCCGCGGAATAATCCGCCATTTCCTTGGCCGTCAGGTGGACGTCCAGCCCGGAAGCGATTTCCTTGTTGAGATCGAATTTAACAGATTGGTTCCGATTCAAATCCACATTAATCAACATATCGTCCTGGCGAAGGGTGTAACGTTTCTGCAGTTCCTCCTGTCCGGTCAGTTTCAGAGTATATTCACTGTAACGGGCTTCGCGTTCCCCAAAACCGTCGATATAGGCCGTCTCCTTACCCTGGATGTGACCGGTGATGTTGTATTCGATGAGAGCAGACTTCAGGCCGTAACGCTGTTCCGCCTGCGCCGGCGCGGCGATAATAATAGAGAGTACGGACAGCACAAGGCCCGCTTGGAAATACGAATGACTCTTCATGGCAACCTCCTCCATGACGGGGTTTTAAATAGACTTTCTACTATACACGATGTCGTCGCGTAAGGCTAAGGTTTTTGGATTTGAGGGGCGGAAAGTTGCGGGGTCACTCTGGGCAGAAATTCATCCGCCGGGGCATAACCTTCCCGGCTCGCCGCCATCAAATCCTGATAGGCCTCGGCATACCGTTCGGTTTGGTAGAAAATAAGCGCCCGGTGAAACAGCGTCAGGCCGTTGTCGCGGCCCGTCATGACGGCCCGGTCCATATGAACTCCGGCCATATCCGTATCGCGAAGACGCAGGGCCAGGAAGGCCGCCTGCACATGTGGAATCGGATCGCGCGGATCGAGCTCGATAGCCCGCTGATAATCGTCATGGGCCCTTTTCGCATCCCCGCTAAGCTCATAAACGTACCCGCGGTTGGCATAGACAAGGCCTACCTCCGGCTGCATGGCGGCGGCTTTGTCCAGATCCTTGAGGGCCAGTTTGTAATCCCCCATCCGCGCCAGCACAAGGCCACGGTTGGCATAAGCCAGTACAGAATTCGGGTCAATTTCCAGCAGCCGGTTAAAGTCGAGCATGGCATCCGCGTAACGCTTTTGCTCGGCGTAATAAAGCGCCCGCTTGTTTATGGCCTCCGTCAAATACGGATTCAGTTTAATAGCGCGATTATAATCGGACAGCGCCAGCAGGCCGTCACCCGTTTGCTCGCGAATCAGCCCGCGCTGATAGTACACGCGGGCGGAGACACGGCCGGACTGGATGATTTGGTCGAGCACGTTCAGCGCCTCGGTCGGCTTCCCCTCCGTATAGAAGATCATGGCCTGGTAATACCGGAATTCATCATTCCCGGGCTGGGCGGCCACGGCCTTGGCGATATGCCGGCGGGCCCTTTCCCGGTCCCCGAGCTTTGCGTAAATTTGCGACAGTGCGGCATGCGCCTGCGGGGAATTGCGGTTAATACGCAACGCCTCCCGGCAACTCTTCATGGCCGCCACCAACTCGCCGCGCTCCAACTGTATCTTGCCCATCTCGACGTAGGCCCGCGCCTTGTTGGGAAATTGCGCCGCCACATCCTCCCATAAGGTGAGCCGGTCCTGGTAAACGAAGTTCCTCTGATAGGTACCGTATGCCAGCGCGCCGGCGACAACGAGGCAGATCAAATGTGCCACCACCGCTCTTTTTTGGGAGACATACAGCCAGGCGACGACCGCGACGGTAAAAAAGGAAAGCGGCAGGTAGAGCCGGTGTTCCTGAATCAAATCGCCCAGCGGGATAATCGTTGACTCAACAGCCAGCAGGATAAAAAATCCCAGGACCCCGATCGTGGTCAACACGGAACGGCCGTGAAGAATCAGCGCGGCCAGGATCATCACCACAAAGACCGTTAACCCCCACATTACGCCGTTGCTGAAATTCGGGGCGGCCGGCATATCGTAGTCGAAAGATAACCGGAGCGGCAAGAAAATCTTCTGCAGGTAAACCATCAGCACTTCATACTGCGTCAGAAAGTACCCGCCCGGGGTCAAAATTTGCGCCTCGGCGTCGTGCGAGCGGGATATGACCTCGGTTTGCAGGACGGACTCATAATCGAGGCCGTGAAGGCCCGGGATGATCAGCAGGTACAGTGTAATGACCATCAGGTGCTTAAAGGAAAAACTGCGGGTGGCGCCGGAGCTGTACTTGCCGGACTTCAGCAAATAGAACTCCATGGTGATCAGCATCAACGGCAAAGTAAACGCTATTTCCTTGCTGAACATCGCCAAGAGACCGCATACGGCGGCCCCGAACATCAGCCACCCGCCCCTTTCGGCGAGCCGTCCGCGCAGATACAGGAGCATGGTCAGCAGACTGAACAGGGTGGCCAGCAGGGTGCTGCGCTGGATCACATAGGTCACCGCCTGGGTCTGCAGCGGATGAAGGAGAAAAATCAGCCCGGCAAATAGAGCCACAGCGTATTGACGGGGATTCAGGTCATCGGTGATCAGACGCGGCGTCTGGAACATCATCAGGACCAGCAGCCACAGGACTAACCCGTTGAGGGTGTGCAGGGCGATATTAACCGCCCGGTAGCCCGCGGGATCCTCCCCTCCCACCGCATAATTCATGGCAAAGGTGGCAAACGTCACCAGGCGCCCAGGAACAGGGTATGCGCTCCATAACTCCTTTATCTTCAGAGGGTTTCTTATATTCGGATTGTCGACAATGTGGGTAATGCTATCCGCGTGAAAGGGATAGGACAGGGTCTGTGCGTAAGGTAGAATCCCCGCGCAAATAATGAGACCGAGCGAAATGATGATGACGAGTGGCTGGTTTTTCATGGATGTCTCGTGTCATAGGTGACCAGATATTAGGCAGGTATTGTAACTTGAAAGCCGCTCTGACACAAGAAAAACAATTGGCCGGCCCGGCGGCGGCCGGGCCTAGTTTTGACGGATCTGCAGCCCCCGGAATTTGAGGGTTTGCCGCTCTCCGGTGGCCTGATGGACGATGATGGCCGAGTCGATAGTGATTTTATCCACAATGAAATCGTCCAGCCTGTCTCCGGCCTTATAAACCCGCCCGTTAATCAGGGCCTGATAAGTGTTGAACTGCCGACTTGAACCCTCAAGGACGTATTGTTTACGGGGTTTGGGCGCGACGACTACGACCGGTTCGGCTTTCGGACGAAACTCCGCCCGCAGGGCGGCCAAGCGTTGCCGCTCCTGGCGCTCACTGATGAGCTGGGCAAAGCGGTTATTTTGAAAGTCCAGGGTCCGGTACTGATAAATAATAATTACACCGACAACAGCCAGCATACCCCAGCGCACCAGAAAAACGGGGTCGGTAAAGACGAGACGTAGATATTTCATAACGACTGGACTCCTCTCATATCTTCGGGACTTTCATTCATGACATAGCGCGCGCTTTGCTCCAGCGGTTCGGTCGCCATTTTTTGGATATCCGCGCTTTGCTGCCGGATGCGCATGCCGCAATACAGCGACACCCCGAAAAGCATGGCCAGCAAGATATTGAACCCAAGGGCGATGCGCGACCGTTCGCGCGCACAGACCACCTGTTCCCGAATCAGATTGATACTGAAGAAAGATTGCTGGGCACGGGAAATCTCGCTGATGGAGGCCTCGGACTTCACCAGCGTCTTGGTCTCGAATTGTTCTTCGATCTCGGCGATCAACCGGGCCTGTTGGGGGATCAATCCGGAAAGATAAATACGGTCGAATTTCTTCACGCTGCTCTTGGCACAGGCGCTGCGTAAAGACCGGTTGATTTCCAAAAGCGCCTCCTCGAAGGACTCATACGGCACCTTGCGCAGCAGCTCGAACCGCTGCTGGTGAATCACCGCCAGGTTGATGTACCCGTTGCGGGTAAAATCCAATAGGCAAAAGCGCTGGCTCTGCGCCTCATTTTGTTGATAGAAGGCGTCGATGCTGCTGAGGATGTATGGCGCGATCTTCAGCGGCTGGAGTCTGGCCTGGCGGATAATCTGCAGGCATTCCGTTATCAACGACTTGGGGGCGCAGACAAACAGCCCGGAAACCCGGTCGCCGTCACTGCTAAGAATCTGGTAGTCAAAGGCCAGCTGATCGGCCGGCAGGTTGAGCAGCTCTACAGAGACCAGCTGGAGCCGGTCGCGCACGTCCCGGACCTTAATCCCGGGAATATTGAACGGCTGCACCAGGACCTCCGGCGAACAAATTGCCAGATTGATGTAGCGCTGGCGTTTCTTTTCTTCGTCGGTGCGATCGGTCAGACGAAACGCCAGATCATCCGGCGAAGTGGCGGCGACGGCTAACGTATGTTTGTCCATGAAGACTCCTTATATCTGCTCGCCGAGATCGGCGACTTCTTCCCAGTTTACTATTCGAACGCTTCGATTTCTAATAGATCGATCCCGATATACGTAATATAAAGCTTCATCCACTTTCTGAGGATCAAATACTATGTCAGAATCGATCACTGAATCATTGTTGTCATCCAAAAACTCAACGGTACCATCTACAATTAATGTGCCATTCAAAACAAAATTTGCTCCCTGCAGATTACGCTCGCTAAGCTTAACGTTGCCCGTAATTGATATCAAACCGTCAATATTGGATGCAAAAGTAATTGAAGGAACAATATTGGCACGATTTAACTCTCTTACGTCAATAACAAGTATATTGCCCACCTCGTTCTGCCTTGGAGGTTCGATTAAGACATTCTCAGTGTTAATCGCCCTGAAACAGGTAAACCGAATAAACTCTTCGTGGGCAAGTTTATCGCTTACGATCGGATCTCCACACGCCTCTTCCGCAAAAGTATCGATTGTCTCTACTATTTTGGGAGGGACAGGTGAATCTATTGGACTCCTAGAAGTAATCAGCGGATAGTCCGCAATACTTATTTTATCTAGCTCGGCCTTTATGTATCTAGACTGACCATTGACACTTCCATGAGCATACACCAAAAACCTGTGCTCCCTATTGTAGTCAGGACTCACTGGCTTTCTTTTGGAGTGAACTCTGTACCATCGATTTAAATTGGGTTCATTGGCAGCATTAGCCAAATAATACTGCGTGCCTTCCGGGATTGGTTCTGGATATTCCCCTTTGGCAACTTCCACCGCACCGTCGGCCAGCCAAAACGCCTCCATCGACGCCTTCTGCCGCTCGGTGGCTTCATTCTGCACGATGGCAAAATGCAGCGCCGCCATACCCAACAGGGTAAAGGCGACCACAAACCCCATGGTCACGACCAGGACCGATCCTCGTTTACGGCTCATGATGTCCTCCTTTTGATGGTCACCTCGGGCAACACAAAGGGAACGCCATCTTTATTGCCGTTAATTTCGTAGATAGTCACCACACCGTTTTCCGCCTTGAAATCAAACAGGCCGGTGTCAAAATCCGTTCCGAACTGAAGCAGCGTCTCGCGTTTGCTGGTGTCTGCGATATTGGGAACATACACAAATTCCGCCGCCTCTCCGTCGACGGGGCGGTACATTCCGAACGCTCCGTTGTCGACCCGCAGGACCTCGCGGCCGACCCAGACCGGATCAGCGGGACTCTCGTCCACGCTGACCAGCGAACTCTCCCGGACCCGGTTGCGCATCATCTTCATGGCAAAACCGAGGTCCGCGTACACCTCGGATTCCTGGCGCAACTTGCTGTAGGCCCGGCTGCTGATCTGCGAAATCGCCGCGACCGCCAGGATCATGATCGCGGAGATCACCAGGGCCACCTGCAATTCCGTGAGGGTGAAACCGCGCGGCATATTGTGGCGGAAATCCATAACCCGCTCCTTATTTGGCGACGTACGATACCAACTCAACTGTCTTCTCGATTTTCTGGCCGGCCTCCTTCCAGTTCACGGCCACCCGGACCTCTTTGACATCCTTGTTCGGATCCGGGATCGAAACGGTGGTCACGCGGCCCGCATTCAGACCGGAAACCTTCAGACCAAAATCCTGACTGACCCCGTCGCTCAAAGAGCCGAACGAGGAGTTGCGGACCGCCTCCATCTTTTCATTGGCCAATTCCATGGCGACCTTTTTGTGGACCATCAAGGCCATAATGCGCTCCGCGTTGTGATACAGGGCCATTCCGCCGACCAAGGTCACGGCCAGAAGCAACATGGAGACCAAAATCTCCAGCAAGGTGAAACCGGATGTGTTACGCAAACGTTTCATCTGCGGACTCCAACGCACTATCAATACTTTTGCCAGTTTGTCCCGCCGTCATAGGAGACATAGGTACGGCCCGAATTATCCATTTCCAGCAGGAATTCCTTTACGTCGCCCTGCTTGATGGCGCAGTTGTCCGCGGATGTAGCGGTCGAAGCGCAGGAATTGCTCTTCCCGCCATCCGCAATGATCACGAAATCCTGGGCGGCCGGTGCCGTGGGGTTGTTTCCGGAACCATCATTTTGCGTGAAAGGGGCCTTTGACTCCCCGCTGCTGGCTTGAACAACCTTGAAGGCGTCGTTCCCGAAATACTGCGTCATACCCGTGTCGATGTTAAATCCGTTCGGCAAGGTCTTGCTGATGTCGGACGCGGAGGTTATATAGTTGTTATTATTGATAAAAAAGTCCCGCTGCGCCTGACGGATCAAACTCATCGTCGCCACCGCTTCGGAGGCCTTCGCCTTCTGGGTGTTACCCAGAAATATCGGTGTTGCTACGGCGGCAAGGATCCCGATGATTACCAGGACCACCAGGAGTTCGACCATCGTAAAACCGGATTCTTTCGTTCTGATTGCTTTCATTGTTTTTTTCCTCCTCGGGATTTTGTCATGCCATGTTGAAAATATTTAGCTTATTGCCATCGACATCTGAAATATCGGCAAATACAGAGCCAGCACGACCAACAGCACGATCCCGCCGACCATGATGATCAGCAACGGCTCGAGCATGGTGGTCAAATTTTGCAATGACGACTCCAGTTCGTCATCGTAATAATCGGCCGTGCGGGTGAGCATTTCGTGGATCTTCCCGCTGCGCTCGCCCACCGCGGTCATCTTGGACGCCAGCCGCGGAAAGATTGGAAACTTGCGCATCTCGTCGGAAATCGACGCGCCGGAGATCACGCGGCGACGCAGGCTTTCAATCGCCCTGCTCAGGGGCAGGTGATCAACGGCAACTGCCGTAATCTCAAGACAGCGCGACAGACCCACCCCGCCTTCCAGCAGAAATCCCAGGGTCCGGCAATACCTAGATATAATAGACTTGTGAATAACTTCCTTACCCAGCACCGGAATCTTCAGTTTTAACCGGTCCACAAAATCATGGAAACGCTCAAAACGCATGCTGTACAGGATCATGGCCCACGCGAGCACCGCGCCGACCAGGACAAACGGGAAGAAGTGTATGCACCACTGGCTGAAACCGACTACCATGCGGGTCAACAGCGGGAGCTCGGCACCTGATGACGTGAACATCGTTTGGAACTTCGGGATCAGAAAAAACACGATCACAAACAGCACGAACAGGGCAAAACTCAGCACAAACAACGGATAGCGTACCGCGTTCTTGACCTTTTCCTTGAGCCGCTCCGACGCCTCCAGATATTTAGCCAGGCTGGCCATCGTGATATGCAGATTACCGGTCGCCTCGCCGGACTGAACGATGGAGGTATATGTCACCGGAAAAATCCGCGGGTAACGCTCCAGCGCGCTGGAAAAATCGGACCCGGCCTGGATCCGGTCCCGCACGTCGCTGATAACCTTGGCGAAGTACTTATTTTCCAAATCATCCGCGATGGTTTCCAAGGCCTCTGTCAAAAGCAGGCCGGCGCTCAGGGTCGCGGCCAGCTGGCGGGTAAAGACGGCCAGCTCTTTGCCGGTGACGGTGTTGCGCCAAGAATTGAACCGGATACGGTGCCGCGCCACCTCATCGGCCGCGCGGATCTTTAGCGGGATGAGATCCTCGGTCTTCAGCCGCATCACCAGATCGGACACACTGGGGGCGGTGGCGATACCGTTGACCTTTTCTCCCGTCTTTCTGTGACTGGCGATGTATTTAAATTCCATAACTAAAGCTCCTCGGTTTCCTGCGTGACACGCAGGATCTCTTCCGGTGTGGTTTTACCCCGTTTGAGATACTCGATACCGATCTGCCGGAGTGTCCGCATGCCGTTACGGGTAGCGATTTGCCGGATGTCCTCGCTGGAATTTCCGTCGAGGATCGCCTTGCGCATCTCGTCATTGGGAACCAGCAACTCGTAAATCCCCTTGCGGCCTACGTAGCCGCTGTTCATACAAGCGGGACACCCCCGGCCGTGAAAGATCCGGTATCCGTTTTGGTGGATACCGAATTGCTGCCAGGTGTCCTTGTCCATGGCATACGGTTCGCGGCATTCGTCGCAAATCAGACGGATCAACCGTTGGGCGACCACGCCCAGCACCGACGAAGTGATGAGAAACGGCTCCACCCCCATCTTCGTCAAACGGACCGGCGCGCCGGCCGCATCGTTGGTGTGCAAGGTGGCAAAAACGAGGTGACCGGTCAAGGCTGCGTGCATCGCAATCTCGGCGGTCTCCTGATCCCGGATCTCCCCCACCATGATGACATCCGGGTCCTGGCGCAGGATCGAGCGCAGCCCGCGGGCAAAATCAAAGCCGATCGTCGGATTGATTTGGGACTGTTGAATAAACGGCAACCGATACTCGACCGGGTCTTCCAGGGTAATGATGTTTTTGTCGACAGATTTGATTTCATTCAGGCACGTGTACAAGGTGGTGGTCTTTCCGGATCCCGTGGGACCGGTAACGAGAATCAGGCCGTACGGTTTGCGAAGCATGGAACGGAAGGTCTCGAGGTCCCGGTCGAGCATTCCGAGCTGCTCCAGTCCGAGCAACGGTGCACTGGCATCCAGCAGACGCAGCACCACGCTTTCGCCGTAGATGGTCGGAAAGGTCGAGACCCGCAGGTCGACTTCATGTCCGGCAATATTGATCTTGAAACGGCCGTCCTGCGGCAGCCGCTTTTCCGCGATATCCAAATTGGCCAGGATCTTGATGCGGGTATTGATTGCCGACAACATTTCGAGCGGCGGCGGATCGATCTGGCACAGTACCCCGTCCACCCGGAATCGCAGCTCGGCCCGGTCCTGCTTGGGCTGCAGATGGATGTCACTGGCCCGGCTGTTGACCGCCTGTACTATCAGCGAACGAACAAACTGAACAACCGGCTGGTCGCCCGCTCCATAGGTGACATCAGCCAGCGGCCGGTCTCCGGACTTGGAGGCTGTGCCTTCCTCCACATCCAGCTCGGTATCGATAAACTGCTTGATATGCTGCCGCATGCGGGGCAGATTATGATAACAATAGTCGATGGCCTCCCGAATATCGTCTTCACCGGCCACGACACACTCGATCTTGTAGCCGGTCTTAAGACGTAAAGTATCTATTGCCAACAAGTTAAGCGGATCAAACGTAGCGACGATCAGAGTCGAGTCGCGGACCTCAATGGGAATCACATTAAAGCGGGTGGCCAGCTCCTCGGGAATCGTGTCAATAAGCTCGGCGCTGATGTCCTTATAAACTTCTCGCAGATTGACGAAAGGAATTCGGAAATACGTCGCAAGGGCCGGGGCCAGGGATTCGGGCGTGACAAATCCCATTTTCAGGATAATGTCACCCAATCGGTCATGGCTGATCTTCTGCTCGTCCAGGGCCCGGTTTAGTTCCTCATCTGTGAGGAGACCGGCTTTTTTCAGGGTCTCGCCAATTTTCATGGCTGCTCCTTTAACCGTCGGTTCTCGGTGTTTGGCCGTTGCCGGCCGTTCATAGAAAATCGAACTTTTTGACGCAACAGATCAGTCTGCCTATTTTTTGAGCAGGATCGTAAGTATAGGAAAAGACGTGATTTTTGTCAAGGAATTAATTTTGTGCCCTACCGACCCCGGACGTGGGCCGTTGAAATACCTTACTTCTCGTCGAGAAAAGGACCAAATAGGACTGTCCCGGACAGGCATACCATCGATGTGCAAAAATTAGGCATATTTCAGGGCTGACTTGTGCGGCAAAATCGGCCGGTAACATCAGTCCGCAGACCGGCAGACGCCTGACGAATGCCCAAAATCGTCCCCTTCGCCTCCTGCGCACCGCATTAGTATATATATAAGTAATTGTATTTAAAACGTTTATGAATACATATAGGAACTCGACATAATCTGGTGACCAGACACATGATCTTGACGTGTCACTGTCTTGTTACTCTATATATAGGGGTTGGGACGCGTCGGGGCGGCCCCAGGCTGTTTATCTGGGGTCTGCCAGGGTGAGATGGGCGGAAATTTGCCGGATTAATTCTTCGTAATCCATGTATTCGTCCATGGGGCGGTACTGGGGGAGCTGGGATGAGGATTTGACCTTGCGAGTTCCCTCATAGTCAAAGACGGTCCATTCCAACCGCCCTTTATCCATAACCTCATAACCCTTCTTAAACCGGTGTTTCTTAAGAAACAGCACATATTTACGATTCGGCAGCAGGGTCTGGAAACTGCCGGTAAAGTCTGGTTTGGCGTAGATTCGGACCCGTTTGCCCTCCTTCGAAACACCCTTCAGGGACTGGTCCACGGCAAAGTCGATGGCGGCTACCGTCCCGAAGTCCAGCATGATCTGCTGCCGGCCTTGGCCGACATAATTCGGTACTGTCTTGGCGACCTCGCCGGTAATCATGTCCACCTCACCCTCGATGATAAGGTCCGCTTCTTTTACGAAACGGGCCAAATCGTCATCGGTGATAAACATGCCCTGCGCATGGGCCGGAACCCCTTGGACGGAGAACACGAAAACTATGGTGAGGAGCGTAAGAGTGTGTTTAAGCATATGAAATAATCGTTGCATGGCATGTGTGTCGTTAACCGTGAGGCAAATATACTTCCTGAACCCAACCTTGTCAAGAGACGCATCCCGGACTTACTCGGACACAAGCGCTCTAACCGGGCCTGACACAGAAAGAGGCCCTCACCCCCGTTTACAGGGATAAGGGCCTCTAGGAGATGAAATCCAGAGAATATTCGGTTAGAACCCGATTAGGCCTTCTTCATGCGGCGCAGCTTCAGAGCGCCCAGACCCGCGGCCAACAGTCCGAGTGTACCCGGTTCCGGAACAGCTGCCGGGTCCGGATTCGGTTCCGGTTGCGGTTCGGGTTGCGGCTCGGGTTGCGGTTCGGGATTCGGTTCGATTTCCGTTTGGATCTTGGTCAGGATGGCATCACCGAAAGCGTCAAAATCCTCGGCTTGAACCACAAAGCCTTGGGAGGTGATGATGTTTTCTTCATACCAAGTCACCAATTGAGCGTTCCCGATCGCCAGACCGTTGATGGAAATCCCGTTAGCTTCTGCGTTAGCGCTGGCCGTGGCCGTATCGGCCCCGGTGTTTTGCGTACCATCTCCGGATACGTCGATGACCTTACGGGTCCCGTCAAAGTCATTGCTGGAGAAGGTGCTGATGGCGGAATCATCGTCGTTGGTGCATCCGCCGTTGACCACACAGTTGATGGCCGTACCCGGCCCGGTCAGACCGAAAAACGGGCGGTCAGCAGCCAGGACCGCATTCGCGAAGGCCTGCGCGCTGGCGGCGTCGGTGATCAAGGTCCAGGGAACGACTTCCTCCTGGTTGCCTGCGGATGACCAAAAGACCATGTTTACGGCGACGGAACCGATGGTACCGTTCTCGATGGCCGCAACAACTGCCGGATTGTTGAATGCGTTGGCGTAGCCTTGTTTCTGCAAATCAAATTCGTCACCGTCCACACTGCTTGATACGTCGACGAGCAGTGACAGCTCGAGGTCGACAGGTGTCAACGCATAGGCGGGACCTGCCAGCAAACCTATCATTGCTGTCAGCATGATTGCTCCGAAAAACTTGTCTGTTACTTTCCCCCTCTTCATTTTCATCTCCTTCACGTGTTGTCGTGTCTGTAGTCCTTCTTTCTCTGGTGAAGACGGACTTTCCATATTTAATTGCAGCTAGTATATGTTACTTTCAATTCCTCAGTCAATAGGTCGCACTATGACATACCGGGACAGCAGTAAAAATATGACCTTGCTCGACGGACACTAACTAGTAATTTTTTGTCTTGGATAAAAATATTTTTTTCAATCCGGCCGAAAACGGCATTATAGCCGCAAAACCGGAAGATCCGGCAGTGCCGGCCCCCAGGCTGGGGCTTTGTCCGGCAACGTTTCCGGCACTAGGTGATCGCGCACCCGTGTGCTATAATAGCGGAAATTTTTGGCTTGACAATTAATTTCGCAAAGATAAACAATGACCGAAAACCGCCATTTCAATCCCGATTCCTTCGCGGAAGTCTTCGCGTTCTCCGACGAGATAGACGCCTTTATCGCCGCCTCGCTGGAAGAATTCAACAAGCGGCGCATCAAGCTGTTCGATCTGCCGGCGTACCAACGGATTTTTCTGTTCATCCTCACCCGTTCGATCAAGACCTTTTCCTCGGTCATCATTCTCTGCCGGTCCGGCTTCGGTCAGGATGTGGCGACCCTGATGCGCAGCCTGCTGGAAAATCTGATTACAGCCCGCTACATCGTGCATGACAAATCTACGGCCAACACCTTGGCCAAGCGTTTTGTTGCCTACAAATGGGTCATATTCAAACGCCAGCTGCCGGAACAGGAGTTGGCGGCCCGTCACGGCTCGGATTCCGATAAGAACACCTTCCTGGAACGCAAGAATATGGTATTAGGGAAAGTTCAAGAGTTTCGCGAGGAATTCGACATCACCTCCGACCGCGCACTGATCACTTGGTCCGGCAAAAGTGTGCGCGACATGGCCCGCAAAGTGAACCGGACCTTGCTTGACGAGTACGAAAAGACCTTCCGGCTTTGTTCCCGGTTTTCGCATCCGAGCATACTCGGAGACAATGAATATCTCATTCAGAATGACAATCAACTCACTTTTTCACCGCAGCCGTCAGCCATCGGCATCGTCTCCAATCTGGAAAACGCGATTGCCTATGCACTTGATTTTTTGAGCGTCACCGACGAGCTTTTTCAACTCGGACAACGCGAACAGATCGATCGCCTGCTGAAAAAAAGCGCGGAAGTATTCAAACGCGCGGCGGCACAGGATCGGTCCGCGGAATCCCTCCCCACAAAACCTCCTTCGCCCTCCATTCGCGATACCATCGTCACCTTTCAAAAACCGAATAACCCAAAAGGGTGACCCAGGTCGTCCCATCGTGTCTGGGTAACTGTTTGCAAAAATCCAAGTAATTTTTTGCGATCACAAAAATTTACAGGGGTTTATCAATATTTTCCATTTTCAAGGAAGCGTTTTCTGTTACTCTTTGAGGACAAAAATGTCAACCAGGTTATCGCACTATGTTCTGCAGCAACGCAAATCGGAGATTGATGAAGAAAAGACAATTCACGGGATGGTCTGTACCCTCAAGGATTGTCTTTTTTGCATAGAACCAAGTAAAACCGCCGGGAAGGAGGTGAATTGGGAGTAACGGACTAGATCCGTTGCGGCGACACTTGAAAAAATATGGGTTATTGCGGAAGGTAAAGGAAACTTTCGGCGCCCACGGTTAAACAACACGGAAAATCAAGCAAACGAAGGATACAAAAAATGAAAAAGTTTATCGCCATGATGTTAGCACTCAGCTTCGCGGCATATCCGATCTCGGTACATGCATCTGACGCCGTTGCACTGTCAGACGCCGAAATGGATGAAATCGCGGCTGGTGAGTGGGTTCTTGCCAAAGGCGAAGCCCACGGAAAGAAATCGAGCAAGTTCAACATGTTGAAGGTGGAATCTGAATCGCAAGCCAACGTTAAAGCGATCAGCAACGCCAACGCAGTTGATTCAGCTGTTAACGTCCAAACAAACGTATCAAACGCCGCCGAAGGCGCAATCGACGTTAACCATACTAATGAAGCCACGGCCACCAACTTCGGACCGGGCATGGAAACAAAGTCAACAACTGTGGAAGAAACGCTGAGCGTGGACTACTCCACATCAGTTATGGAAGAAAACATGAACGTGACCAGCAGTTCAGCCAGCTCTTCCGAAACGCACAGTGTGACTTACAACGACATCAACTCAAAGGAAGAAAGCGCATCAGCCAGCAGCAGCTCTACGCTGGACGAAAGTGCTTCTAACCAAGCTTCTCAAAGCGCCAGCAGCGACCACACGGATACAGCCAGCGATCAGCAACAAAATTCTGCTGAAAGCTCATCCAGCTGGGGCTTGGACGGAAGCGTATCATACGGAAGCAGCAGCAACGAAGAATCAGCTTCTGATTCAGCTTCTCAATCAGCTTCAGAAAGCGCTTCTCAATCAGCTGCCGACAACGCTCAGCAGTCTGCTTCAGAAAGCGGTTCTGAGTCTTCTTCTCAAAGTGCTGCCGAAGCTGCCGCGACTCAGGACAGAGACCTCTCTATTTCTGCTTCTGACACCGCCAGCTCAAACTCAGAAACAGCTTCAGAAAGCGCTTCTCAATCAGCTGCCGACAACGCTCAGCAGTCTGCTTCAGAAAGCGGTTCTGAATCTTCTTCCCAAAGTGCTGCCGAAGCTGCCGCTACACAAGACAGAGATCTCTCGATCTCCGCTACTGACAGCGCAAGCGCTAACCAAGAATCAGCTTCAGAAAGCGCTTCTGAATCTGCTTCTCAATCAGCTGCCGAAAATTCAGCAGCGACTGACCAAGACCTGGATGCCAGCGTTTCCTACAACGCCAGCACCAACGAAGACTCAGCTTCAGAAAGCGCCGCTGATTCAGCATCACAAAGCGCCGCCGAGTCTGCATCTCAAAGTTCAGCTGAAAACTCAGCTGCAACTGACCAGGACTTGGACATCGTTGTATCTGACACACAAAGCACTACTGACCAATCTGCGTCAGAAAGCGCTTCTGAGTCAGCTTCTCAATCTTCTTCAGAGTCTTCTGCCTCCGCAGACACGGCTACTGACCAAGATGTAGACGCTTCTCTGTCAGCTACGTCCAGCGACACAACATCCAACGCAACTAATTCAACTACTGATTCTGCCAGCTCAGAAAGCACAGCTGCGCAAACAACCACCACTTCAGACGATGCTTCCAGCAGCGAATGGACCGGTGAGTTCAACGCCAGCGCTTCTGACACAACCAGCAGCAGCACCTCAGAAGGCGAATCATCAGTTGATAATTCTACAACTGAGAATGCAAGCGGCACTACCGGAAGTACAACTAACCTGACTGGACCGGCTACTTCTGATACGGAACAAGGAGCTACTACGACTGCTCCGGATCCGGCAGAAACGTCAACCAGCTCATCGCAAAACCAAACAGCTGACGCTGAAGGTTCTGCATCAGGAAGCACCACTACCGCAGTTTCTCAGTCTTCAACTGCCGGCGGCGGTTCTGAAACAGCTTCACAATCACAATCACAAGATGACACCGCTTGGGAAGGTCAAGTTTCCGGCAGCGAATCAGACACTACTGCCGCGACATCCAGCTCAACTTCAGACACGACATCTTCATCTGAAGCGGCTGAGACCGACTCATCTTCTGATTCATCAGAATCAAGTTCAGAATGGAACGGAAGCGTTGACGCCACATTCGTCGGCAACAACGACTCATCTGCCTCCTCTACTGAGTCTGCTTCTGAAAACGCTGCAGACAGCTCCTCCGAATCAGCGTCAGAAAATGCATCATCAACTTCTGACTCTACATGGGACGGCAGCTTGTCAGCTAACAATGATTCATCATCATCAGCTTCTCAGAACGCTTCAGAAAGCGCTTCTGAATCAGCTGCTGACAGCTCATCTGAGTCTGCGTCTGAAAACGCCTCAGCCAGCTCAACTGAATCATTGGAAGCCGGCCTGACAGCCAACAACGATTCATCATCAGCTGCTTCTCAAAGTGCTTCAGAAAGCGCTTCTGAATCAGCTTCTGACAGCTCAAGCGCTTCTTCAGAATCCGCTTGGGGTCTTGATGTCACAGCTAACGACGATGCCGCTTCTTCTTCATCAGAAAGCGCATCCGAATCAGCTTCTGACAGCGCGTCAGAATCAGCCGCCAGCAGCGCTTCTCAAAGTGCTTCTGAGTCTGCATCTGACAGCTCAAGCGCTTCATCAGAATCCGCTTGGGGTCTTGATGTCACAGCTAACGACGATGCCGCTTCTTCTTCATCAGAAAGCGCATCTGAATCAGCTTCTGACAGCGCATCTGAATCAGCTTCCAGCAGCGCCTCTCAAAGTGCTTCCGACAGTGCTTCTGAGTCTGCAGCTGAAAGCGCATCAGCATCAGCTTCAGCATCTGCTGAAGAAAACTTCGACGCATCACTGACAATGAACGATGATGCATCTTCATCTTCGCAAGCTTCTTCCTCAGCGGAAAGTGACCAAAGCTACGTTGAGACTTCTGAAGCTCAAAACTCAGCTGAAAGCGCGAAATCAGAAACAAGCAACGAAGAAGCTCAAAGTTCAGCTTCAGAAATGCAAGACAAGTCGATCACCTACGATGATTCTTCTTCAGAAGAATCAGATGAGTCAGTTGACGAATCCGTCATCATCTCAAACACGGTGGACGTAATTGTCGACGCATCCAAGACGATCACCAAAGAAGAAACAACCAAGCAAAGTGTTAAGAACATCTTGGTTATCTCTGGCGCATCTCAGTCTACTCTGGAAACCATCAGCAACCTGAACGCTGTCGGTTCCGCAGTAAACGTGCAAACGAACGTGACCAATTCATCCGCAGTTCAAGGAAACATCAACCAATCCAACATTGGTACTGCGATCAACGGTCAGTTCTAATATAGGGTTCTATTCGCGGAGGAGGGTTTATCCCTCCTCCGCGACTGACCCCTTTGAAGATATAAGCAACAACTATAACTGAGCACCCCAACCAAAGGAACATCCTAGAATGAAAAAGCCATTCGCCCTTCTCACATCGGTTGCATTTTTCCTCTCAACCGTTGCTTCTCCCGCCCTCGCGCAAAGCGCCGTCGTCCTGACGGACGATGAACTCGATCAGATATACGCGGGTGCCTTGAATGGCGGCTTCAACAACTTCCTGGGGAACTCAGCCAATATCGCGTCCGGAACGAACAACGGATCCATCACGCTGAACGAATCGTCATCATCTATTTTTGTCAACAATGCCAGCGTGCAGGCCCTTACCGCTCCGACGCCTCCGACATCACCGAATGGACCAGCGTCTCCGACCGGACCGGCATCTCCCACAGGACCGGCCGCTCCCGGAACACCGACAAGCCCGCTCTCGCCGGCAACCCCGGCAATCCCCGGCATCCCGGCGACACCGGCAAGTCCGGCTGGACCGGCGGCTCCGACAGGCCCAGCGTCTCCCGGAGTACCGACAGGACCGGTTGCACCCTCTGGTCCGGCTACACCAGCTTTTCCCACGGGCCCCTTTGCTCCCTCAGGCCCGAACGGCGTGACACCGCCTTCAGGACCGGCAGCACCAACCGGACCAGCCGCCCCCGGACTTCCGTTCGGACCCACGGCCCCGACAGGCCCTGCCATCCCGACAAGTCCCGCGGCACCGAACGGACCTGCCGCTCCGGCATCACCGGTTCTGCCAACCGGCGTAATCCCGCCCAGCAGCCCGGTTGGGCCCACGGCTCCGGGATCGCCGACATCACCTTTCTCTCCCGTGACACCGACAGTGCCGAGCGCACCGTCAGGACCGGTATCACCGACGACACCGAATTTGCCTACGGCCCCCACAGGACCCGTGGCACCTACGACACCGAATACACCGGTAGCGCCCACAGCACCCAGCGCTCCAACAGCGCCTAGTGCCCCGGCCACTCCGACTGCCCCCACAGGACCGACGGCTCCCACAGCACCTTCACCGGTCGTTCTGGATGTAGTCGGGTTCCAAAGCGCCAGCGGCAATATGCGCGGAGAGCTGACCACGGCGTCATCCGTGACTCCGAACGGCGTGCCCGTAACTTCTAACAATCTCAACAACGTAGGAACGGTCAACGTCAATTCGGTCCAGGTAAGTGATACCAGCCAGGCCGGATTGCAGTCCCTGGTCAATGTGAATGCCGCGGGTAGCAGTGTGGACGTCGCCCTGAATATCGTGGTGGTGATCGATTCACAAGTGCAAAACATTAATAATTCCAACGTACTGAATAACCTGTCATCGCTTCAGGTTCGCTGAGATAGACTTCGCTTGCAAAGATGGCGCGTTTGAGATATAGTATGGATCTATTATGGCAGGCATTCGTAAACTATTCCTATCACTGGCAGTTTCATCTCTCCTGATCACCGGGGCTGCCTCCCCGGTTATGGCCACCACCATTAATGTCGGCGGCCTGCGCTTACACAAAAAAGTATCTACGATGCTGGAAGTCAAGCATCAGAACATCAGCCGCCAAAGCCGCGACTACACATGCGGCGCGGCCGCCCTGTCCACGCTCCTAAATTACTACCTGGACGACCCTGTCTCCGAAGAGGAGATTATTCACGAACTCCATAAGCACGTCCCCCGCGAGAAGGCGATCGAACGCGGCGGTTTTACCCTCCTTGATCTCAAGAATTTTGCCCAAGCCAAGGGCTACAATGTCACCGGCTACCGCATGGACACCGCATTCCTGCGTCAAGTCAAGCAGCCGGTCCTGGTCCGCATCAACCTACGCAACTACAGTCACTTCGTCATCGTCAAAGGTGTTCTTGCCGACCGGATCTTCATGGCCGATCCGACCGCCGGAAATCTCTCCATGAAGATTCCTCAGTTCGAGAAAATTTGGACCAACGGCATCGGCCTCATCGTCGAAGACCCCACGGAGGACAAAGTTGCCGAAGGTAAAACATATGCCCTGAAAGTTGACGATGACGATATCATCATTTCGGACTACAAACGATTGCGTCAGCTCATCGACAACGGGGCTATCCGGACAGCCATTTATCCGTCGGAGTGGAAATAATGATTTTTACCGCAAGCACCCGTTCCAGATCAGTTCTCAGCCTTTTAACTATCGCATTCATGGTCCTCTCCTATGTCCATCCGGTCGCCGGATTGGCGGCAGAACCGACCATCGACGTGCAGACTTACAACCAGCTCAAGAAGGAGTTGAAAGCCGAACTGAAGGACGAGTTGTACACGGAAATCCGCGCCGAATTATACGACGAATTCAACACCACCATACATGATCTGGTGGCGGATAATATCCGCCGCGAACTCAAGGCCTATATCGCCGGGGAGATTTTGGACAGCCGCCGTGAACAACAGGCGCTCATCAACGGGGACCGTCCCCCGCTGATGCCGGGCGAAAAGCTGGATTACGTGGTGCGCCGGACGGTAGCGGAAGTCTTCCGCTCCGAGCAGTGGGACCATTTAGTCAGCGACGAAGAACTGGACAAGATCGTAGCGGCCGGCGGAAGCGTGGAACCGGAACTGACCATTAAGGGCGGATACACCAAATCTTCGTCCGCCCTGCAATCCCGCGCCGGCGGCAGCGCCGCTCCGATGAGCCGTGCCGATTATGAGCTGGCCGGCGGCGAGATCCGTCAAGAGTCCATCGAAAGGACATTACAGTCCAAGGGGAGCATCCTGCTGCCCAAGGGCACGATCCAGATTGAACCGAGCCTCACCTGGTCGCATTTTTCATCTAACCGTATTAACATTAACGGTTTCAGCATCCTGCCCGTATTGGTTATCGGTGATATTTCGGTCCAGGAGTCGCGCCGGGACATCTTTATCTCCTCCCTCGCTTTGAAATACGGCGTTCTGGAGAATCTCCAAGCCGAGGTTAAGGTCCCCTACCGCGGTCAGTTCAACCGGGACACCGTCTCGGAATCTTCGGAAACCACCTCCAGTAACTCCGGCATCGGCGACGTTGAAGTCGGTGTGAGCCGTCAAATCGCCTGGGCCAACGGCGTCGTTCCCGACGTAATCGCCGCTTTGAACTTTAAAACCAAAACCGGACGCAGCCCTTACGGGACGACCATCGGTTTGGGAACCGGGCATTACGCGGTCCGCGGCTCGCTGGTTGCCGCCAAGTCCAGTGACCCGGCGGTTATTTTCGGCAGCCTCAGCTATACCTACAATTTCCAAGAGGATGTTGATCTGATCGGTAAAGTTGAGCCCGGAAGCACCATCGGCTACAGCCTGGGTATGGCCATCGCCCTGAGCTATCAGACGGCCATCAATTTCTCCTTCGACCACAGCGTCACCGAGAAATTCAAGACAGCCGGCAGGGAAGTTGACGGGTCGTTCCTCAACAGCGCCAACGTCAAAATCGGCGCCAACTGGTCCATCAATGACAAGTCCTCGGTGGACTTCAGCGTCGCCTTCGGGGTCACGGATGACGCGCCGGATGTGACGGTGGATGTCCGTTTCCCCTTCATTTTCTAATTTCTCAAAATCTCTAGAAGTATTTTCCAACCCCCAACGGAAAAAATACGCCCGCGAACCACTACATATGCGGCCTCGACGGGTAGCAGACGTCATATATAGTATATTGTGTCCTAGTATGTCACACCTTGTCATGTTGACAAATAATTTATACCTGGTATAAAAATAATTGCAAATCGCTCTTCGGGCGGATTTCCGCTCGCTAACTTTACAAAGGAAATGGGGTTATATGAACGACTCATTGCTACAGCACATACAGAAGATCTCTTTGATGAAGCACAACCGCGACCTCATACACTCCCTCTGCGGACTGGATATCGAAATCCGTCGCATCGATGGAACAGCCATCAATTCCGCAGCCAAAGATATCGCCGTGAAGGAAGAACCCCTCAGAGCCCCCGGCGAAACGTGCACCTGCAACTCCAAACACGCCAATTGCCAGACCATTGACAGCGACATTCTCGGGAAGATCTATGACACCTACCAACCGCAAACCTACGTGTGCGCGGCCGGACTGAAAAAAATTGTCATCCCGATTGTCATTAATAACAGCCTCGTGGGCCTCCTGTTCACGGGTGAAAATAAGGACTTCCGCTTCAACGGTGACCAGCTCTACCAGGTCATCAAGTTGCTCACCAATTTTACCGAATACGTCATCAAGAACGAGCTGACCCCATTGGATGTCAATTTCTTCCAAAACGGGGAAATTACGCGTCAACGGGAGTTGCTCAACCGGGCCGTCCGTTACATCAAGCAGAACTACCACTGCAATGACCTGACGCTGAAGGAAGTCTCCACCAACAACGGCATCAGCTATCACTACCTTAGCCGCATTTTCAAGAAAGAACTGGATACCACCTTCGCCCAATTCCGCAATAAAGTTCGCATGGAAGCCGCCAAGAAAATGCTGAAGAATCGCAGCCTGTCCATTAGCCAGATTTCCTACGCCTGCGGATTCGACGATCCGGCATACTTCTGTAAAGTGTTCAAAAACACCATGGGAACATCTCCGACCAATTACCGGATGAAAGAGACCTCGGGAAAGCAGCGCCTGACCTAAGAATTTCTCGGCGAATTTCAGTAAACGGTCCGTGCTTGGCCATCCGCTGAAGTACCGTATGCGAATCTCTCCTGCCGTCATTATCCTCTTCGCTGTTACATCCTTGTTCCTAATGACATCTTCGTATTCTGCTCAGGCATCCATTATAGAAATGCTTTCCGGCTTACGTTCCGCCGTCGTGGAAGTAATTGCTGAAGATGCGGACCACTTTCGTAAAGGAGCCGGTGTTGTCATGCGCCGGGACGGCCTTATCGTCTGCAACCTGCATACCGTTCAGGGAGCTTCGCGCATCTTGATCAGGTACGACAATACCGGCCGGCGTCCGGCCCGGATCGTCCGCGTCTTTCCGGAGTACGATCTCATCTCATTAAAAATCGATCCTCCCACGCCTCTTTCCCCTGTACGCTTGGCCGACAAACAGGATGTATCTCTGAGACAGACGGTGTACCATATCGGAAGCTCGTTTCTCTTGGACGGTACGATCTCCGAAGGCCGCATTACCGGCTTGGGATCAAGCAAATCGGGAAATGCCCACGGCAACAAGGACATCGACATCATCCGGCTGAATATCCAGCTATTCAAAGGGGACAGCGGCGGACCGTTGTTCGATCAAGAGGGCCGGTTAATCGGGATGGTGGTCGCTGCCGATACCACACGGGAGCGGGTGAGCTTTGCTGTTCCTGCCAATAAAATCAAAAAAATTTTGTCCGCCCCCTGATATGACGCTATAATCAGGCAAATCACCCGTATGAGCAGACCCCAAATCACCTCACCCGGCGCACCCCATATGACCGCACATTCATGTAAATTCAGACTCCCCATCTATGCCATCCTGTTTCTGACGGCATTGCTGATCGGTACGCATTTCCGGACCTATCCGTTGCGAACGCATCAGTCCCGCGACGAACAAGGCAAGGCCACTTTATTGGTCATCGCCCGGATCAAGGGACAGGTGGACGCACAGGTGGAACGAAACTATCCGCAGGCCACGGCAGCCCAGAAGAAAATCCTTAAGGCACAATTGCTCAAGGAGGTAATGCACGAAGAGCATGAAAAGGTCCAGGATTCGATCGCCAAGGTCAAACAAAATATTGAGGAAACCGGCGGAAGCGGCCGGGATACCCCCTATTTGTTGGCGGCCGACTCCTTTCACTTTTATCAGCTCACCGAACGCCTGCTCGAGACCGGCCACATCAGCGACACCTACAAAGGCAGCAAGTACCTCAATGACCTAATGCTGGCTCCCAAGGGACATTATGAACCGCTGACGCTTCACCCTCACGTCGGCGCCCTGGTCTATCGCGTCATCAAATTCTTCCGACCCAAAGTGGACCTCATGCAGGCCTTGGGTTATACCCCTCTGATCCTGACCGCCCTGTCATTAGCCGCATTCCTCTTGGCCTGCCACGGCCTGCGCATCCGGATGTGGAGCTCATTGATCGCCGCCATTATGTTTGTATGCTCACCGATCTTTATCAAACGATCCGCGTGGGGCTGGTATGACAATGACCCTTACAACACCCTGTTCCCGCTGCTGATCCTCGCGGCATTACTTCCCTTTTACAAAGAAAATCTCACCCGCATACGGGGCCTCGTCCAGGCCGGCATCCTCGGCCTGCTGATGCTCGGCTACGCCTATTTTTGGCAGGGTTGGATGCTGATGTTTGTGGTTGCCATGACAGGCCTCGCCTTGAGCGCGCTGCACGGCTTTTGGATGGAAAAGGATCATGGCCGGGTCCGGACACGGGCCGTCGGACTGGCCGGCTGCGCCGCCTTGACCTTCGGCCTGGTGGCGGCATTCTTCGGCCCCGGTGAATTTTTTCAACTCTTCAAGGAAGGCTACCGGGCGTTGACCAATTTCTTGCAACCTCAACTGTCTGTATGGCCCGACCTCTATATCAGCGTGGGCGAGCTGCATCAGGCATCGCTGTTTGAGATTATCGTGCTGACCGGAGGCTTTCTCTTCTTTCTGACCGGCATCGGCGGATTGCTCATCAGCCTGACGGGGCGATTCTCGGAAACCCCGGCCCTGTATCGCCAAGCGGGACTTACCCTGGGATTCTTTCTGGGATTATCCCTGCTGATGACGCTGGGCGCGCAACGGTTCGCGTTACTCTGTCTGACGCCGCTGGCCCTGCTTTTCGCGATGGGTCTGAATTATCTTGAAAACGGCATCATAAACGGTAGTCGTCGCCTCTCCGGCCGCGGGGCCCAACTGACGGCCCGCACAGCTTTACGGGGAGCCATGGCCTTGCTGACCGTGATGCCGCTGGTCACCCTTCACCGCCAAATGCCGCGGCTTTTGAATCCAATCTACAACGACACCTGGAACGCCGCCCTGCTCGAAATTAAAAATCGCACTCCCCCGCAGAGCATTATTAACAGCTGGTGGCCTCCCGGACATTTCATCAAAGCGACCGCCGGCCGGCGGGTGACCTTTGACGGGGCGACCATCAATTATCCTCAGGCCTACTGGCTGACACGCGCGTACCTGGCGCAGTCGGAACAGGCGGGACTGGGTATCCTGAGAATGCTGAACAACAGCGCGAACGACGCTGCTGAATTGTTAACGGATATGGGATTCCGCACATCATCCGCCGTCACCATCCTGCGGGCAATAACCGCCTTAAACAGCCGCCAGGCCCGCCTACTGCTGGAAACCAAAATACCGGATGCCGATAAGATCGCCCGTCTCCTCGTTTTGACGCATGGACGACCGCCGCCGTCATATATTTTTATCTACCGGGATTTGGTGGAGAAGAATATTCAACTGGCGTTTATCGGTAACTGGAACTTCGCGACGATTGAGGCCTTGAATGAGGATCCGAAACTGATGGCCGAGGTGCCTGACCGGAGTTCACGCGAGTACGTCCAGTATCTTTGGAAGCTCGCCGGAGGGCCGTATAAATACCATACGCCGCTCGCGCTTGAAGGTGAGGACGGGGACTGGATGCTTTTCGAGAACGGGGTCCGCGTTAACTCCCGTTCAAAAGTTTGCGCTATCGACTCCCCCTCATTCGGCCGGGGGATTCCGCAAAGCATTTTCTTCGTACAGGATGGAGAGGTCGTGGAACAGTCCTTCGATAATCCGACACTGGGATACTCCGTAACCCTGTTTGAGGAGGCCGGACGGCCTTCGGTGGTGCTTATGGACCGTTATTTGGCCAAGTCGCTAATCATGCGGCTGTTTTACTTCGGGGATCGCGGTATGCGGTATGTACGGTCCTTCACGGAGAAGGCGGATTTATCACGTCAGACCGATATCAGAGTTTTCGAAGTCGATTGGGACGCCTACCAGCGGGACTATCAATAACCTGAACCTTTAGAGTAGCGTTGAGATCGTCTCTGCATATCGCGGATTCTTTCCTGGGCCGAAAGATCATCGTTGTCCGCGGCTCGAGGCCGGGTGCCGGGCAGCGAACCGCTAAGCCTGACCGGCATATTCTCGACCGCCTTATTGCCTGTCAACGTCGGATAATGCGGGGATTTATTTTTGACTATGGTTGAAGGTTTGGCCGGCGCCTGCGCACCGGCGAACAAAGGCTGTCCCGTCCGAAACTCCTGATCGAACCGACTGTCGCGAATCATCCCCTCCAGCTTGGCCGCCAGATCCTCTTCGCCCGCGCTTCTGAGCCGGGTAATCACATCCAGCACCCGCGCCCGCTGATCCGTCATAAAATACGACATCCCTAACCCCAGATACGCGTAGGGAACCTCCTGCACTTCCAGCACCTCCTGGAAATAAGGAATCGCGGCATGCGGGTTGGATTGTCCCAGCAGATAGGTCCATCCTACCGATAACTTGGCATTCACATTGTCGGGTTGCACTTTCAGGACTTCCAACCCGTGCTTCAATGCCGGGTCAAATTCTCCCAGTTCATAATACATTTTACTCAAGGTCTCGTGTGCCTCAGCGTACCCCGGATCGATCTCGAGGGCTTTTTCGAACAGCCATAACGTATCCTTCGGCCTGGTTCCTTTCTGCCGATGCGCCATCCCGAGATAGTAGTACGCCTGCGGCAATCCCGGGTAAAGATCGATCACCTCCTCGTACAATGCGATCGCCTGGTCATACTTTCCCCGGGAAAACGCCACCGTGGCGGCCTCATACTTCTCCTTAACGGGATTCGCCCACGACGGGGCCTCCCACAACAGGAGCAGACACAATGCCAGCAACATGGTTTTTGATGGGAACATCATGAGTGTTTCGGATATATCAGACGTTGGGCTTTAAAACGAGCTTGACCACCGTCATGGAGGTTGTCACCACATCATCCTCGTCACGCGAGGGCGTCATGGTGAATTCGACGATCTTGAACAGATCTCCGGTGGAGTTTAGAAGATGCATGAAACTGACTACGTCCCGCAGTTCGCCGGAGACCGTCAGGTCGGCATAATATTTGATGTAACTGTCGGCCCGCACGGTATCACTGGGACTGTCCTTTTCTATCGTGACGTTGGCCTGTTGGGAGAGCGTGCGCAATGAGCTGAAGAATTCCTTGCCGATATCGTCGTCGCTTTTTAGCTCTTTGGAAACATATTGCTCATACTGTTTGGATTCTTTGATAATGTCCGCCTCGCTGCTCAGATATGCCAGATCTTCCTGAATCTCTTCCTCTTTCTGGGCAATTTTTTGCTCCACATCGTGTATCCGCTTCATGACCGGCCCGACATATAACAGATAGAACAACCCGGCCACGACAACAAAAACTAAGACATAAAACGCCTTTTTCTGGCCGCCGGACATATTATCCAGGAACTTACTCACGGCTCCACCTCCGCCTTGGCGGTCGAAGACATTTTCTCGTCGGGCCCGTTGACGTGAAGGGACAATTCGAACGGACTCACTTTTTTATCTTCTTCCAGTTTGGATTTTTGCGAGACAATTTCGGAAGAGGCAAATAACTTGGCCGCCCCAAGCGTCTTGTTAAGCTCGAACACATTATCCGGCGTTTCGGCGACCCCCTGAACGCGGACCGCTCCGCCTTCTTCCATGATCACGCGCGTGAGATAGACATCCTCGGGAACCACTTTATACAACTCATGAATCGTATCCAGACTTACCATTCGGCTTTCGAGGTAATTGCGGATAAAGGTATTGCGCTCATCCCTGTTATGGAGGGCCTTGACATCCATGGCCTCGTCCTCGTATTCGGAAACCATTTTATTGTAATAGGCATCCTTGAAATACAGTTGCAGATAGAACACACACGACAACAGCAATAAAAGGATAATACTGAGCACGGCCGTTACAAAGACCTGATTCCGCTGGTCCTCAATGGACTTTTGCAGCTGGACCTCTTCGGGAATGAGGTTGACTTTGCATTCATTGACCATACTGCCCGCCGCCATGACATCCAAAAAGCTCACATCCTTGGTGACGGCCAATTCCTTAAGCACGTCATTCGGCGTCTTCAGCAAATCCGCGTACTCAGAAATCTGAATATCCCAACTGAGTTTGGTCTGGATCCCCTTGAGCAGCTCGCGAGTGTAGCTTTCCTCGCTGGTGATCAGGTACTTAGAAGGGCTGTCTCCGATGTCCTCACCGAGATAGGCATCCACGGTCTTGGTCAGCTCATCAATAAGCTTGGTCTGGGCTGCCGCCGCGTCCCGCTCGAAGTCTTCCCGGCCGACCGGGATAGAGCGGCTGGCCAGAACCCGGCCGTTGCCGACAATAACAAAATGGGTCGTACGGCTGTCTATATCGATAATTCCCAGGGATCCGCCCGCTCCGCCCTGCAGACGGGAACGTCCGTAAAGCTCGGCAATGGCCTCCGGGGCGAATATCAGCTGGCTCGCCTTGATTCCGGCCTTTTCGAAAATCTTGACCTGATCTTTCAGTTGGAGCCGGTTGGCTATGGTGAGCAAAACCTGGGAATAATTGCTTTTCTTGGATCCCAGGTTAATATAGCCGATCTGAATCTCTTCCCGCGACAACGGGGTGTGGCGGCTTGCCTGCAGATTGACGATCGACTGGATTTCGCCTTCATCCGAGGAAGGAATTTCGATATTCTTGGTGGTCACCATGCTTGCAGGGACCACGGCGACGTAACGGGCGGACTTGCCGGGAAAGGCCTTGAGGAGTTTTTCGAGTGCGGCGATGATCTCGACATCCGTCAGGCCGGCTACGCTGCGGGTGGCGACATGAGCCAGTTTGGCACCCGGCCCCGCCCCTTTGATGTGGGCTATTTTGATATGTTCGTCCGCCAAGGAAAGGCAGATCACTTCATTGCTTCTGGCCATAGGATTGCGTTGCGAGCCTTATAAAATTGGTATAAACGCTTATTACAGTTTATTATAACGGAATTTGGGTTTTCGTCCGCAGAAAAATTGATTATTTTTCGCGCCAATATACCACCAAATTGTCGACGGAATCATACACCGCCGTTACGACACGTTCGGGCCGCTGGGGGTCCGTGTAGGCCCGGCTTTGGATCTCAAAGTACCGTGAATTGGTCTTAATAAGTCGCTGGCCGTTCAGCGCGTCCAACTGCGCAATCTCGTCCGGTTGCAACTCGATGAACGCGGCCATCTCGGCGGCGACGTCGAACGTCTTGTAAAAAATGTAGTCGTCCTTGGTGGCCTCCGTCTCATCCACCCCACGGCGCACGAAAAGCAACTTGTCGGCCACCACCGGCGAAAGTCCGAGGGCACGCAACACGGTCCGTGACGCGGTGTTGATATTGACCTGCCCGTCACCGTACAAAGTGACAAACGGGCGTAACCGTTCCAGAATAGCCGGTGTAAACCCGCGCACCAGCAATAATTCGTCGATCACTTCCAACTCGAAATCCTTGATCTCGTAGGGATGCTCCAAGGTGGCGTAAAAGCCTTCGCTGTTAAATCCCTCGGCCTGGGTCTGTCCGTACTCCCGCCATTCAATCACGGCTTCGGCCAGAATCGCGGCGCGATCCTCCTCCACGCCGGCCGCCAATGTGATGATGTTGCGCAGCACAATCCGGTTCATACGATTCAAATTGATCTTCCGTTCCTCGTCCCGCAGACCGAATAGCAAACCTTCGGAATCCTCAGGACCTTCCCGGTAGGATACGTTTACCGTCCTCCCACCGACAGGCAAATCTTTGAAATCGGCGAGATTATTGTGTCGCGCGGATTTGCCGGCCGATGTATATATCTGGGCATGCTGTACCAAATCACGCCTTAACACGGCGATAGCTTTTTTAACGCCGGCCCGGGCGGCCCGGTGGAGCTGGCTCCGGTCTTCAATGCGCGAAACAAGTGTTACCCGCTGCCGGATGCGCAAACCGATATTGACGGCGATAACCGTGAGGAACACCAACACCCACAGGGTCAATATTAAGATCGAACCCCTCCGCTGTTGAAAATAAATACCCATCAACTCCCCACCGGAATATCAATAAACTTCCGCATGCTCCGTCGGCCGCCGGCATCCTCAAAATCGACCGTGACTTCGACTCCGGTGGGAATGACGTCGAGGATTTCGGCGGAAGACAATTCGTCATTCTCCGTGAGAAAATAAAAACGAAACCGCAGGTTCTCGACCCCCTTAACCATCAGTTGAGGATCCCCGTAACGCTCCCGCACGGCCTGACTGTAATTCGCCTCCCGGCGATAGACGGCATCCTCCCCCAAATCGAAGTAATATTCCACCTTCCCGACCTGATCCACATAAACATCCTCATCCAGATTGAGAGCCCTGTCGGCGGGGACGGAAACGATCGTCGGAAAAGCGACACGAAACTCATTTCCCTCGAACTTGATTTGTGAAAATAAAAAGGAGTTATACAAGTCCTGGCTTAGCCTGTCCATGAATAACACGACATCCTCTTCCAGACTGAGACGCTGCGAGCGTTGCCATACCTTTATCCCCATGGCCAACGACTGATAAACGGTGAATCCCACCATGGCGGTCAGCGTGACCGCCAACAACAGTTCCACGAAGGTGAGGCCGGACTTATGCCGAAAAGAGGCCATACTTACTTATCAGTTTTGAAATTTGCCAGATAGGCGGATTGAGACAGGGAAACGTCCCGGCCGCGTTCCTGCCATGTTAACGAAAGGGTCACCGCGAAGATATCGTTAAGGTCCTTCAGCTGACGGATATCCGTGGACTTTTTGAAAATAACGGTCTTGCCGCCGACGGCGACCTCCTCCTGGGGCTGGAGTTCAAATGGCAGGCTGTTGTGCGCCCGCAGTGACCGCTCCATTTCAGAGATCCTGTTATCCAGAATAAGATGGGCGTACATCCGGTTGGTCAGCAATGACATCCTGTCTACGGACACCAGCAGGGTCCGAAACACACCGACCATTCCCGCCGAGAAGATGACCACGGCTATCAATACTTCGACGAACGTATAGCCGCCGCGGCCGGCGCACCGCCGCTTAATTCCAGTTCGTGATGTCGTCATCCTGGGCATCGAGATTTTTTCCCCTGGACGAAAGATCGTAGTCCGGCCCCTTCTTCCCCGGAGACCGGTAAACATACGGATTTCCCCAAGGATCGAGCGGATCTTTTTCGATATACGGACCGTTCCAGTTGCGGGCTTCGGGATTACTTGAGGGTTGAACACGCAACGCCATCAGCCCCTGATCGGTAGTCGGAAAGTGCCCGTTATCGAGTTCATACAATTTCAGAGCCGTGGCCAAATTGGTTTCGATGTCGGCACGGGCGATATTCTCCTTGGCCCGCTCGGATCTGCCGGAAAGACGGGGAACGACCATAGCGGACAACGCAGCGATAATGATCACGACGATCATGATCTCCACGAACGTGAAGCCGCTCCGGTTCTTAAGTTGTGTGTGGGGGTTGGGCAGCATATTGATCACCTGATTACTAATATATCCTAATTTTTAACGGAATAAAGCCATTTCTCCTCTAATTGAGCCGGAGAGTCAAAAATCCCCGTGTAGGCCTTGCCAAGGGCCCTTCGAAAAGGGAGACCCTCCCGCATAAACCGGCATAAGTTCTGAAAGCGCAGGTTCCCATGTTGGCTGATTAGAAAATCTATAATCGAAACGCTTTGTGCATAAAAAATTAGGACCACCCCCTGATTCGTCTGAAAGCGCACATCCATCCGGACCAGGCTCTCCAAGGGGATCACATATCCGATTCCGGCCACCTTGGTGATCAGACGCTGCGCCTCGGCGACTTTGCCGGACTCCTGCAATTGGGCCACCCCCTCATTAAACCACAACGGGACCGGCGTTCTCCCGAAAAAGTCGGCCAGGATCAGATGGCTGATCTCGTGCGGGAGTATCTTGTTCAGAAAATCCCGCTCCTGCCGATAAGAAACGATGGCCCGCGACTTGAGCTGCCGGTGATACTGCGTGGCCCCGCCACCCGACCAGGCCGGGAGGCCCGTCTCCCTGACATAAGCCTCCTGATCGGCATACAGGACGATCTTGACCCGCTGATCCCAAGTCCAGAATTTCCGGTATCGGGTATACCCGATTTGGCGGGCCAGGGTATCATAAAAACGTTCAGCCTCGCGGAGGGTATCGGAGGCAAGATTATCGCTGATATCCTGTTCATATTGGATGATAAAATGCGTCCCCTTGCGGTACTTCCACTCTGTGGCAGCCTCGGAGGGCCGCACTGTGCAGGCAACCAAACATCCGACTACAATAGCAAATAAGCAACGGGACATCGGAACTCCCCGGGTCAGGAAAAAGTAATGATCGGACTATTGATTCAAAACGTCAATATCGAAGACGGGCAGGAGCATGGCAAACACAATAAAGCCGATGATCAAGCCGACGGATAGGATCATGACCGGCTCCAACAAAGTGGTCATGACTTTGATTTGTTCGTCTGTCTCTTGCTCATAGGTGTCGGCGATTTCCTCGAGGACATCGTCGACGTTTCCGGATTCTTCCCCCACCGAAATCAGGTGGCCCATCATGGCGGGAATATCCTTGGACTGCTTCACCCCCTCGCCGAACGTTCCGCCGGAGGTCAGGCTTTGCATGCATACGGCCAGGTCCTTCTTGATAACATCATTGGAAAGGATCGGTATCGCGGTTTCCAGGGAGCGCAGGAACGGAACACCTCCGCGGTGCATGAGCACCAGCGTCCGGGCAAAGCGGGCCAACTCCGCCCGCAGTACGATACTGCCGAACAGCGGCAGCCGCAGCATAACGGCGCTGAGCAGTCGTTTTCCGGCGACGGATTGACTCCATCGCCGCAGACCGTAACCCACGGCCAGAATAACAGCGGCGAGGATGTACCAGTACTCACCGAGAAAATCACTGGTCCGCAGCAGGGCCGCGGTCGGCCACGGCAGCCGCGAGCCGATATTGTCAAAAAGACCACGCATCTTTGGCAAAATAAAAGTCAGGACGAAATAGACCGTGACTATCCCCAGGCCCAGCATAAACAGCGGATACGTCATGGCAGTTTTCACTTTCCAGCGGATGTCGGATTGGCGTTTCAGATAACGCGCCACGTTAATCAGCATTTGCTGCAAGTTACCCCCCTCCTCGCCGGCCGTGACCATGGTGACATACAGCGGCGAGAAGACCCTGGGATATTTCTGCAACGACTCGGAAAAAGACGCCCCGTTCTTCACATCCTGCAAAATCTCTCCGATCACCTGCCGGAAATAAAGATGCTGTGTCTGCTCCTCGAGGATGCGCAGGGCCTTGATGATGGATACACCCGACTTCAGTAGGTGCGCCAGTTGCCGGCTGAAGGTCGCGACATCCTGGGGGGATACCCGCCGGGGACGCGACCGGCGCACACTCTTGGCCTCCGCGGGTTGCGGCACGACCGAAACCGGCAGAAAACCCAGCTGGTTGATCAAATCAACGGCCTGTTCCTGCGATTGCGCATTGATTCGCCCCTTGACAGTCTGGGCCCCGTCTTTCTTGGCGACGTATTGATAGGTCTTCATGAGTGAACCGGATTGGTTGCGGAGCTCAATATTTTCTGGATATATTGGCTGACGGCGCGCCGATCCTCGGTGGTCATATCGAGGAAATACACACACACCCGGTGGCGGGCATCTTGTGAGTCGCTCCGTTCACCGGAACGGCAAACGCGGGACAGGCAGTGAATACAGCGGGTCTCCTCACCGGTGAGGGTAAGTTCAATCTCCAGTACGGCACCGATCTTAATCTCTTCGTCGCAATAAAAACACATGCCGCCGGCGCTCAAATCATGCGTCATGGCTTGCCGCTCCTCACCGTACTCAACGACCGGATCGGTTGTCACACCCGGTCGCCGCACCCGCCGGTACGTAAAAGGCGCCGGGGTATTGATGCGGGGATAGATTCTCTGCTGATAGGCGCTTTGAGGCAGCCCGTTACCACCGGACTGAGTCTGCGCGGGGGTGGTGGCCTCAGCGGCAGAGAGCTCCCGGGCCGGGCTCACCGTGCCCGCCAGTTCTTCGATGTACTCATCTTTGACGGTAACATTGACTACCTCGTCCGGAGTGGTGATGCCGTCGAGGACGGCCTTCCATCCGTTTTGACGCAATGTCTTCAATCCGCGCCGCATGGCGATGCGTTTAATATGATCGCTGCGGGGTTTATCCAGAACTGCCGCCCGGATGACGTCATCCAGCATCAAGATTTCGTAGACCGCAATGCGGCCGTAATACCCGGTCTGATTGCAATGATCACATCCGGCCCCGCGGTAAATGGTGATCTCATCCCGTTCGCTCAAGCCCAATGATCGGGCAATCTCGGATTTGACACCCGGCATACAATCCTCATCGACCGTCTTGCACTCCGGACAAATGACCCGGACCAGACGCTGGGCGACGAACGCCTCCACGCTGGAGGCCACCAGGTAGGACTCGATACCCATATCGATCAGTCGCGTAATTCCGCTGGAGGCATCATTGGTGTGCAGTGTGGAGAAAACCAAGTGACCGGTTAGGGCCGTCTTGATAGCGATCTCGGCCGTTTCCGGATCCCGGACCTCACCCACCATTATGATATCCGGATCATGCCTCAGGATGCTGCGCAGACCGGTCGCAAAATGAAATTCTACTTTCGGATTCACCTGGACCTGTGTGATGCCGTCCATCTCGTACTCGACAGGGTCTTCAATGGTAATGATTTTCCTCGTCGAGGAATTGATTTCGTTGAGACAAGCGTATAGTGTTGTTGTTTTACCGCTTCCCGTGGGGCCGGTAATGAAGACGATACCGTGAGGTTTCTTGATGATATCCCGGAATTTGCTGACACTGTCCGGATTGAACCCCAGATTCTCCAGGCTCATCAGCCGCACTTTGGTGGGCAAAATGCGCACCACGATGCTTTCGCCGCGCGGGGTAGGCATGGTGGAAATTCTCAGGTCCAGTTGTTGTTCATTGGTCTTCACCACGGCGCTCCCGTCCTGAGGCAGCCGTTTTTCCGTGATGCTCAAATTGGCCAAAATCTTGATCCGGGACAATATTTGCGGCAGAAATACCTTAACCCGCTCCGGCAGATTGGCATCCACCAGGACGCCGTCGATGCGGTAGCGAAAACGCACCTTGTCACGATAAGGTTCGATATGGATATCGGTCGCCCTTTTCTGGTATGCCTCGAGAATGATGCGGTTGACAAGATGAGAAACAGTCGGATCTTCACTTGTCTGTTCCAGGTCCTCGATCCATTGTCCGTTATCAATCGCCCGGGCCTGACGCTCCGGCTCATTGGTTAGGATCCGGTCGATCGTGTCCGACGCCAGCCCATAGTGTCGCTTGAGGGCCTCGATCAAATGATGCTCCTCGCCCAGGACATATTCGATATCAGCCCCCAAATTAACGCGGAGCTCGTCGACCATCTTGACATCCAGCGGTGTGGACGTGGCCACGGTCAATAAATTCCGGTTAAATGATATCGGCAGTATCTTATAATACCAGGCAAACTTGGTCGGCACCTTCGCCAGGACGGCTTGGTCCACCTTCAGATCACTAAAGTTTACGAACTCCGTTCGTAAACTTTGCGAAAGGGCTATGAGGATTTGTTTCTCGGTGAGGAGGCGTTCTGCGGTTAAGTAATCTTTGAGCGACTGCCCCTGCTGCCGGGCGGTCTGTAAATGATGATCCAGATCTTTTCGCGTAAGAAGGTTGTTTTCGAGAAGCGCTCCTTGGAGAATTTTATCAACATTCTTCACGGTCACATCCTGGGCACTTTACCGATCATGTAGAAGTCTTCCGTCTTCAAATGATCGAAGTCCCCGTTCATAATTTTGGCACATCCTTCCACGTTTTCCTGAATGGTTACATATTCGCCCTTCTTGCCGGTGAATACCTCACTGACGTGAAACGGCTGTGTCATGAAGTTTAGAATTTTTTCCGCGCGCAGGTAAATGTTTTGGTCATCCTTATTTAATTCTTCTACACCGATCACCTGGACCACACGCTTCAAGGCGTTATGCTTGTTGATATGCATCAATACATCCTGCGCCACCTGATAATGTCGCTGACCGACAACCACCGGATCAAGATTGCTGGACGCGCTTTGCAAAGGATCGATGGCGGGATAAAATCCCCGCTGAACCAAATCCCGGGACAACACGAGCATCCCGTCGAGGTAACTGAAAATAGCAACAACGGCCGGATCGGTCATATCATCGGCAGGAACGTAGACGGCCTGCATAGCGGTGATCGAACCGCCGCCCTCTATCGATCGGATCCGCTCCTGCACCGCGCTGACCTCGGACGCCAGCGTCGGCTGATAACCGGTTTCCGCGGGAACTCGTCCGAGCAAGGTTGATACCTCCTGCCCGCCCTGAATGTAGCGGTAAATATTGTCCATGAACAGCAGAACGTCCTTGTTCTTCGCCTGCAAGTACTCCGCCAAACACAGCCCCGCGTTAACAACCTCCGCGCGCGCGCCCGGCGGCTGGTCCATCTGACCAAAAGCCAGCATAACATTGGCCAATAGATTTGCTTCCTCTAACTCATAGTATAATTCGTTCCCTTCGCGGATACGTTCTCCGATACCCGAGAAGACACAGGCCCCGCCGTGAGCCTTAACGATGTTGTTGATCAGCTCCATGATAATGACGGTCTTCCCGCAGCCCGCCCCGCCGAGAATACCGGTTTTCGACCCCTTTACCAGCGGGTAGAGCAGATCGAAATATTTGATCCCGGTCTCCAGAACCTCGGGCCGTTCCCCTTTCTTCTTCCGCAGGTCAAAACCCTCCGGCTTCATCAAATAACGCGTGGGGACGCGGTTCGGGCAGTCGAATTCACCGCCGTTGTCCAGGGGCCGGCCCACAGAATCCATGACCCGGCCGTAACAACCGTCGCCCATGGGTATCGTGATCGGCTGCGCTGTATTGTAGCATACGGAGTTCAACTGAATATTCAGCGTGTCCATTAACGCGACCGTCCGCACCGTATTGCTGGATAAATGTTCTTTGGTCTGCAAAAGCACCATGTGGCCGTCGATGGTATTCACCTCAATGACGTCATAAAGGGCGGGCATATCCTCGATTTTCTTAAAATAGACATCGACAACCGGGCCCTGGACGCTGATGATCTTTCCCAGTCCTTTCTTACGTACGGTATTCGTTGTCGTCATAGGTCCGCTCCCCTGATATTTATTTGTCCATGGTGATCATGCGCGCTGTGAATGTCTCCCGCAAACTCTTGTCAATGTCACCCTTGCGGGCTTTACGGTAGCGCAATTGCACCTTTTTGACTCCCTTTCGCATATCCTCAACTCGGTCCTGCAGAAATGATGATTGGGCCGCCGCCGAAGCGATGGTGGTGTCGACCAGAAACTCATAAATACGGCTGGTGATCCAGAGCTTGGCCAAAAATTCGATCATGGCCTCCGGCGAGGACTCCTGAATGACGTTTGAAAACTCATCGACGAACTGTGATTGTTGCCCCACGATTTCTTCGCACGGCAACAGACGTTTGGTCCGGTATTTTTGAACGTCGAAACTCTTTGGCCACGCGTGACAGATAACCACCTTCCCCAATTCTCCGCGCATCACCTTGTCCGTGACATAATCCTTAATCATCACCGCCGTTTCATACTGACCGACCTTTTCCATTTCCGGAAAGACCTTCATATTTGGGGCGACCCGGGAAAACTTGTCATGGCACTTCTCACCGACACCGATAAACTCAACGTCCGCGTATTTGTCCTTTTCCATCATGGCCATCCGGACGATCGAATTATTAAATTGCGCCAAAAAGCTGCCTTCAATTGTCACCACAATAATACCGACCCGAGGATTATCGTTTCTGATCAGCGGATGGCGGACATCGGCAAAACTTAACAGCCGGAAAAATTCCACAAAGGACTCCCCAAAACGCTTGAAAGAATTGCGCTGCCCCATGAGCGTAAAATATTTATTGTCGGCGATATCCTTCAACGTCTGGACGAGATTCACCAGCTCTATCGAATCCCATAGCTCATTCCGGACTTTTATCGCCTTGCCCATATCAGACCTTTTGCGCTTCCATTTGTGTTTGCATCGAGACGCCCGTTTCTCTAAGCAGGTTCCGCAGGCTGCCGTCCAGGGCCAAACTTCCGAATTTAAGAATCACTCCGCCGCATATTTCCGCATCCGTTACAGGCTTCAAGAGTACTTCCCGCCCCAACTTATCCTGGAGAATTTTGGCGATAGTTAACCTATAAGTTTCCGGGAGAGGGCTTACAGTAACCACATCCACCTCCGACACATCCGCATTGATATGGCTGGTGTCGGTGACTTTGAGATTTTCGATAAACTCTTCGATCAGGACTTGGTTAAACGCCCCCTTAGACTTCTCCGTCAGCACTTTGTTGAGGATGTCCATACTTAAACCAACGGCCCGGATGTCCAGCTCCTTTTCCAACTCCCGGCGCATCTTTTCCGTCGACTCCCGCGCCTTATTCAAGATCTCTTCGCTTTCCTGGCGGGACTGGGCAATGATTTCCTCACGTTTTTCCTTGGAGGACTGTTCAGCGTCGTTGTGCATACGCTGGGACAACTCGCGCGCCTCCTTACGTTTTTGCTCTAACTCTTCATCGATCTTCTTCAGCTTTTTTCCGAGTTCAATCTGCAGCTCCTGTTTGCGTTCGACTTCTTCATCCAGACGACGCACGGAAGATTCGGTAGATGAGAACAAAAACCAGCGCAGTACAAAGGCCAAGATACCGCATATCAGGATCATCAGCCCGGCAAAACTAAAGATTAACGATGTCATATTCATGGAATCTTCACTCCTTTTTATTGACCCGAAAAGACGTTATAAAACCCCACCAAAAGGGCAAAAGTCACGACATCCACCATAAGCAACGGCATCATCATTTTTGACTGTATGAGCGGTATGCGGGTCGGATACCTGCCCATTTCTTTGATGGCTTTGCGTCCCATCAGGGCGATAATTATGCAGGGCACCAAGACTATAACGGCAAAGACGCCGATAAAGATCAGACTGTACAACCAATCGGTTTTTGTAAACGGAAGCATGCAGGTTCCTATTTAGCGAACAATTGAAAAACAATCAGCATGGCGATGATGGATATGGCTTCCACCGAGATCAGCATGGCGACCATCGCCCAGAAAATCTTTCCGGCCGCGGCCGGATTACGTCCCAACGCCTTGATGACGGCATGCCCCAAGACCGCAATAACCACGGATGGCCCCATGACGGCGATGAACATGACAATAAGAATGATAAAGGCTTCTGCTACCATATTTAGTTTTGCGACACCAACGGTTCCTCGACCATAATGGTACATTCGTTGGCGTAAAAGCGGATCACTCCTCCGCGGATATAGATTTTTTCGTTCCAGTTAATCACGATATCCCCTTTGCGCAACACCCCCATAAGCGGGTAGTGGTACGGCAATATTTCATACTCGCCCCGGTCGCCCCGCAAAAAAAGACTGTGAATTTCACCTTCATAAAGAAGACGTCGCGGTGTAATAACTATGCATTTGAAGTTGCCGGTTTTCATTTTGGCCATAGCGCGTTACCCGGCGTAACTACTTCTTAACCGTCTCTTTACGTTTTTGCGCTTCTGTAAGGACATCGCGTCCGATACCGTCGAGAACATTGTCCCCGTAGGCGTCGCCTCCTTCATCAGGCCGGCGCGCCTCGAAGCTCTTGACATAACCTTCGAGCAATGTGTTGAGTAGACCTTCGATCTCGTCATCGAGATTCTTGCGCTCCCGCAACAGCTCCAAAGCCTCGGGAGACCGCTCCTTGGCATAGTCGTAGATATTGTCCTGAAATTCGTCAACCTCTTCCAGGGTCAGCCGTTGCAAATATTTGCGGTGGTACGCATACAAGATCATGGCCAAGGCCTCCAGTTTGACCGGGGAATCCTTGTACTGACGCAAGAGTTTGGTCAGAATTTCTCCGTTACGTAATCGTTCGACTTGCTCATCCGTCTGGCCCGTCGTGGTCAATTGGGATATCCGCTTTAATTCCCGGTATTGTAAGTACTCCAGACGCAACGGTCCGCCTAACTTCTTGATGATCGGCCATTGCACTTTGGACCCGACCCGGCTGACGGAAAGACCCAAGTCGAGTGCCGGCCGTTGGCCCTCACCGAACAACTGCGAATCCAGGTAAATCTGTCCGTCCGTCATCGAAACGAGATTACTGGGGACAAATGCCGTCAGGTCACCTTCCAGAATCTCAACGATCGGGAAGAACGTCATTGACCCGGCCCCTTTTTCCTTAGAGAGATAACAGGCGCGTTCAATCATCTTGGAATGCAGATAGAAGATATCACCCGGATAGGAGTCGCGGCCCGGGGCCCTTCCCAACAACAGGGAAATCTCACGGTAGGCCCACGCATGCTTGGTGAAATCGTCGAATCCGATGAAAACATGCTTTCCTTGGTCCCGCCAGTACTCTCCCAGAGAACAGGCGACGTACGGCGCCAAATACATCTGACCCGCCGACGCGGACGAGGGGGCCGAAACAATCAAGGAATAATCAAAGGCGCCGTGATCCTGAAACAACTGGACAACACGCGCGATCTGCGACCGCGCCTTTCCGATCGCGCAGTAGATACAGATGACATCCGTGTCCCTTTGATTTAGGACCACGTCCGTGATAAAAGTCGTCTTTCCGGTGGCTTTATTGCCGAGGATGAGCTGCCGCTGCCCCAAGCCGATGGGGATCATGGTATCCAGAACCTTGGTGCCGGTTTCCAGCGGCAATTTGAGCGGCTGACGATCGAGAATCATCGGAGCGACGGGAAAAATCGGATTGTACGCCGCCGCCTCTATCGGCCCCAAGCTGTCTTGCGGTTCGCACATAGCATCCACGATTCGACCGATAAATTTATCACCGACAGGGACATTAAAGGGTTCCAGCGAAGCCCGCACCTCGTCACCGGTCTTGATATGCTCATTTTCCTTGAGAACCAGGGCATAGGCCTCTTCCTGATTGAAACCGACGATCGTGGCCTGCGTGCTGACGCCGATCGTCACCAGCTGACCGTTGACACAGCTATGCATCCCCTCGACGATCGCGATGCAACCGCGGATACTCTTAACACGTCCGATTTCATGATAACGAAGTGCTGATGACATAATTCTAACGGCGGCCCGGGATCAGACGCCCGCCTCCTCTTTTTCTGCCAAATATTCTTCAGTGTCCTCAATCTTGACATCCTTGGACTTGCCCAAGGAAACAAAGAACGCAATCAAAAGCAAAGCGACCGCGAAGATGACCACACCCAAAATCATCCGGCCGTCATTTAATAACCATGAATAGCTGTCGGTCAAATAATCGGAAACATCGTTAACGCTCTTCAAGGACTGAATCCGCTCCAGGACATTCTCCATTCGTGAGCGCACCAATTTCTCACGTACGACTTCCAGTAAATCCTCCAACGCCGCCACATCTTTCTCCGCCTGCTGGAAATACCCCATATTTGCACGGAAATCCATGATATGGTTGTCGATATTCTTCTCCAGGGACTGCGAATTCTCGATGGTTGACACATTACGTTTGATACTTGCCATCAGAAAGTCGGCATTATCTTTATATTGGGTATTCTCCAGGTAGCGATAGGTCTCGGCGGAACGGTCCTTAAGGTTATCCAACTGTTGCTGTCGGATTTTCCAGATATCGATAATCCCCACTTCGTACCGTCGTGTCTCCCCCGCCTCAAGTGTATCCTCACGCCATAGGAAAGACTGGCCGCGCAGAGGGTCATAGCGAATTTCGAATCCGGCACTTTCCACAATGTGCTCGGGCTTGACCTCTTTGGGTAGATAATGCTTCTGTTCCTTGGTCACGGCTTTGGTCAGCGACGGATTCTCAGCGGTCAACAGCAGACGGAATGTGTTGGCCTCATCGGTGCCGGGAGGCTTTGAGCGCCAGTACTTGATCGAGACTGCATTATTTCTGATCTCACTGAGTTCCTTTTCATAGGTCCGGTACCGACCTATCCGCTGTCCGGCGTTGTCGGCGTTACGGGCCTGTTCGCTCAGGATATAATCCAGACGTTTCTCAAGGCTGTCCTTTTTGATCTTGGCAGTATCGTAGTATTCGGTCCCCTCAACCTGGGAAAAACTGTTGTCGATCTGTCCCCGAATCTGTTCGATATCGGCGGGATTGATACTCCACACGTCGCGCAGACGGATTCGGTACGTGCGCGACTCCTTGGGATCGAGGTTGACCGAGCCGACAACACGGTAACTCTCCATCTCGACGTCATAAACTGTTTCCAAGCCGTCGGTATCCAGGATATCTTCCTGGCGAATCTCACGGGGAAGAAGCTCGCTGATATTGCGGTCCTTCGTGGCGTCGGTGCCGTTGACAGCCAGAATGTTGATAATCACATCCGACCAGGCCGGAGAGATTCCGGTCAGCAGTAAGCTGAGCGTCACGGCTAAGATTGTCCGTTGTCTATTCATTCTCATTAATCCGTCTCAAACCAGGTCTTGACGATGATCTCGTCTTTCGCGATCGACTCGCGTATCGCCTCTACCTTGGCGTCGATCTCGGCGAGCTTCTCGGTCATGGCTTCCACGTCTCCTTCCACACCTTCTCCGCCGGCGATAAGTTCCTTCACTTCCAGATTCAGGCCGACGGCCTCAGCACTCTGATTGACCAGTTCCCGGAGGGTATCCAGCATTTCCTGGGCATAATCGCCGGTACTGTCGGCACTTTGAGATATTTCACCGACGTTGAGTTCGAGGTTCTCCAGCAATTCGCGCAGCGTTGCAATCTCTTCATCAATAACCGGGCTTGGATCCGTTCCCAGCTTGGTTTGAATTTGTTGCGCCGTAAAGAGTGCTGCATCCGCACTATCCTTACCGGATTTGGTCTTTTCATCAATAGTATTGAGGTTGCCAAATACCGTTGGATCTCCCGTCTCATCTGTTGACAACCCGATCAATCCCTCTACCTGATTCAAATCGCCGAATATCGTACCGTTGGCCAGAGAGTCACCGGCGGAACCGAGTGTGGCGATCACGGAATCGATGGCATCCTTGATTTCCGAAAGGTCGGCACCGTTGACACCGGCTACAGCGTCGAAGACTTCGTTGATCTTTCCGAACAGCGTGGCATCGGCTTCCGTGTCGGTCGGTAACCCGACCAATGTTTCCAGATCGTCCACCAGGGTAATGAGCGTGGCGACATTGTCGACCAGCACCTGGGCGTTATCGGCGAGGTAGGCGATGGCATCCCAATTCACACCCGAATTGGTCATGAAGGCCAGATCCGACCAGTTCACACCGGCAGAACTCTGAACACCCATATCATCCCAATTGATGCCGGTGCCCGACATAAACGCGATATCCGCCCAGTTAATGTCGCTGGTCGACATCGTCGAAATGTCATCCCAATTGATTCCCGCATCTGAAAGATCTGCGATATCGTCCCAATTAATGCCGGCCCGAGACTGGACTCCGATGTCGGCCCAGTTAATACCGGCCATCGACATTTCCGCGACATCGTTCCAATCGATATTGGCGTTTGCCAATTCCCCGACAACATCCCAATTCACCCCGGCCTTGGACAGATCCCCGATATTGACCCAGTTCACATCCGCCTCACTGAGGACATTGATACCTTCCCAATTGATGCCGGTTTGACTCAGCACACGCATGTCATCCCAGTTGATGCCGGCCCGCGCCAGATCTCCGACATTATCCCAGTTGATGCCGGCCGCGCTCAGCTCGCCGATATCCGACCAGTTGATGCTGGCCTCACTCATCACCCGGATCTCATCCCAATTGATGCCCGCTGCCGACAATTCACCGACACTCAACCAATTTATCCCCGCCGCAGACAGTCCCTGGATACCGCTCCAGTTGATGCCCGCGTCGCTCAATACGTCGATATCGCCCCAGTTGATGCCCGTCGCTGACATGACCCCGATATCATCCCAATTAATGCCGGCCACAGACAGATCTCCGATATTACTCCAGTTCACACCGGCTTCGCTCAGGACGTCAATACCGTCCCAATTGATGCCGGTAGAGGCCAGCACACTGATGTCATCCCAGTTGATGCCCGCCGCCGACAACGCACCGATATCATCCCAATTGATTCCGACATTGGTCAATGCACCGATATCATCCCAGTTGATGCCGGTTGCCGACAGGACACCGATATCATCCCAGTTGATGCCCGCGGCCGACAGGTCGCCGATATTGCTCCAGTTGATGCCCGCGTCGCTCAATACGTCGATATCACCCCAGTTGATGCCCGTCGTGGACATGACCGTAATATCGTCCCAATTAATGCCCGCGGTAGACAAGTCGCCGATATTGCTCCAGTTCACACCCGCCTCGCTGAGCACATCAATACCTTCCCAGTTAATGCCGGTGGACGCCAGAACACTGATGTCATCCCAGTTAATGCCGGCTGCCGTCAAGTCACCGATATTAGCCCAATTGACGCCCGCTGTACTCAACGTGTTTATGTCTTCCCAATTGATACCGGTTGCCGACATGACCTGGATATCTCCCCAATTGATGCCCGAGGCGGACATGGCACCGATATCATCCCAGTTGATACCGGCCGCGGACAAGGCGGAGATGTCGCCCCAATTAATACTAGCCGTACTCAGGACATTGAAATCATCCCAGTTAATGCCGGCCGTCGACAACGCGCCCAAATCAGCCCAGTTGATTCCCGTGTCGCTGAGCACATCGAGGTCCGCCCAATTGATACCGGCCTCTGTCATAACCGTCAGATCCGCCCAGTTGACCCCGGCGTCGCTGAGGATATCCAGATCGGCCCAGTTGACCCCGGCCGTCGTCAGATTAGCCAGGTCGGCCCAGTTGATACCCGCGTCACTCATCACATCAATATCACCCCAGTTAATACCGGATGCCGACATGACACCGATATCGCTCCAATTGATACCGGCCGCCGATAAGGCCCCGATGTCGCTCCAGTTGATTCCGGCCTCACTCATGATATTGATATCACCCCAGTTGATGCCAGCCGTCGACAGGTCGCCCAAATTGAGCCAGTTAATGCCGGCGTCGCTGAGCACATCCAGATCGGACCAGTTGATACCGGCCGTCGTGAGCGCGGTAAAGTCTGCCCAATTGATACCGGCATCGCTGAGGACATCCAGATCAGACCAGTTGATACCGGCCGCCGACAGGGCTGCGATATCCTGCCAGTTAATGCCAGTATCTGACAGCACTTCGATGTCGCTCCAGTTCACACCCGACAGGGACATCTCGGCAATATTACTCCAGTTGACACCGGCGTCGCTGAGCACATCCAGATCGGACCAGTTGATACCGGCCTCCGTCAGCACTGTAAGATCACTCCAATTGATACCCGCGTCGCTCAGGACATCGAGGTCCGCCCAGTTGATGCCAGCCGAGCTGAGGACACCCAAGTCGGCCCAGTTGATGCCCGCGTCGGACATTATATCGATGTCGTTCCAGTTAACTCCGGACAGAGACATCTCCGCCACGTTGCCCCAGTTGATTCCAGCATCACTGAACACATCGAGATCGGACCAGTTAATGCCGGCCGTTGTCAACGCGGTGAGATCCGACCAGTTGATGCCCGCGTCGCTTAAGATATCCAAATCAGACCAGTTAATGCCCGCGGCAGTCATGGCGCCGAAGTCACTCCAATTGATCCCGGCGTCACTCATGATGTCAAGATCCGCCCAGTTGATCCCAGCTGTCGTCAAGGCACCAAAATCCGCCCAGTTGATTCCCGCATCACTCAGCACATCCAGGTCGGACCAGTTGATGCCGGCCTCGGTCAACACCGTCAAATCGCTCCAGTTGATGCCGGCGTCGCTGAGCACGTCCAAATCGGACCAGTTGATGCCGGCCGTGGTCAGGGCCGCCAAGTCGCCCCAGTTGATGCCTGTGTCGCTCATGATGTCGATATCGCTCCAATTCACACCGGCCAGCGACAGCTCCGCGATGTCTCCCCAATTAATGCCGGCATCGCTCATCACATCCAGATCGGCCCAGTTGATTCCCGCCGTCGTGAGCGCGGTAAAGTCCGCCCAGTTGATCCCCGCATCGCTGAGGACGTCCAGATCCGCCCAGTTTACGCCTGCCGCGGTCATTGTCGCCAAATCGGACCAGTTAATGCCGGCGTCGCTCAGGATATCCAGGTCGGACCAGTTGATGCCGGCTGCCGTCAGTGTCGCCAAGTCTCCCCAGTTTACGCCCGCATCGCTCATAATATCCAAATCAGCCCAGTTGATTCCGCTCGCGGTCAACGATGCCAGATCAGCCCAGTTGATACCGGCATCACTCATGACATCGATATCCGACCAGTTGATGCCGACGTTAGACATATCACTGATACTCGACCAGTTGATACCGGCGTCACTGAAGACATCCAGGTCCGCCCAGTTGACACCCGCGGCAGTCAAGGTAGCCAAATCGGACCAGTTGATGCCGGCGTCACTGAGGACATTCAGGTCCGCCCAATTGACTCCGCTGGCTGTTAGTGTTGCCAGGTCCGACCAGTTGATGCCGGCGTCGCTCATCACATCGATATCCGACCAGTTAATGCCCACATTGGACAAATCGCTGATATTCGACCAGTTGATACCCGTGTCGCTGAGGACATCCAGATCGGACCAGTTGATGCCGCTCACCGATAAAGTGGCCAGATCTCCCCAATTGATGCCCGCGTCGCTCATGACGTCCAAATCAGCCCAATTGATTCCGCTGGCCGTCAATGTCGCCAGGTCGGCCCAGTTGATACCGGCATCGCTCATCACATCGATATCGGACCAGTTAATGCCGACATTGGACATGTCTCCGATACTGGACCAGTTGATACCGGTATCGCTCAGGACATCCAGATCGGCCCAATTAATTCCGGCCTCGGTCAAGACCGTCAGATCATCCCAGTTTACGCCGGCGGTGCTGAGATAATTCAAATCTTCCCAATTGATACCCGCCGTCGACATGGCCGCAATATCGTTCCAATTCACGTTCGCCGCGCTGATCGTGGCAAAGTCGTCCCAATTGACGCCGGCTTGGGACAGTTCGGAAATGTTTAACCAGTTCACACCCGCGTCGCTCATGATATCCAGATCGGCCCAATTAATGCCGGCTTCCGTCAAGGCCGTCAAATCACTCCAGTTAATGCCGGCGTCGCTCAAGATATCCAGATCGGCCCAGTTGATGCCGGCTTGTGACAATGCGCCGAAGTCGGCCCAGTTGATGCCGGCATCGCTCATGATGTCGATGTCCGACCAGTTGATGCCGGCCGTTGAGAAGTCGGCTATATCCGCCCAATTGATACCTGCATCGCTCATGATATCCAGATCGGCCCAGTTGATGCCGGCTTCAGTCAGAACGGTCAAATCACTCCAGTTAATACCGGCATCGCTCATGATATCGATATCCGACCAGTTGATACCGGCATCCGTCATGTAAGCCAGATCAGCCCAATTGATACCGGTGTCGCTCATGACGTCCAGATCTGCCCAGTTGATACCGGCTGTCGATAAGGCGGCAATATCGTCCCAGTTGACATTGGCCGCGCTGATCACGGCAAAGTCGTCCCAATTAACGCCTGCCGTGGACAGTTCGGCGATATTACCCCAATTCACGCCGGCGTCGGTCAGGACATCCAGGTCTGTCCAGTTGATGCCGGAGTTGGTCATGGCTCCGAGGTCCGCCCAGTTGATGCCGGTGTCGCTCATGACGTCGATATCCGACCAATTAATACCGGCCAGAGACATGTCGCTGATGCTCGACCAGTTGATGCCGGCATCACTCATCACATCCAGATCGGCCCAATTGATGCCGGCCTCCGTCAGCGCCGTAAAGTCGGCCCAGTTGATGCCCGCATCACTCAGAATATCCAGATCGGCCCAGTTGATGCCGGCACCTGTCAGCGAAGCCAAGTCACCCCAGTTGATACCGGCTTCACTCATAACCGTAAGGTCGGACCAGTTGATACCGGCATCACTCAACACATCCAGATCGCTCCAGTTGATACCCGCTCCGGTCATGTAGGACAGGTCGCTCCAGTTGATACCGGCGTCGCTGAGGACATCAAGATCGGACCAGTTGATACCGGCCGTGGTGAGCGCTGTGAGATCGGCCCAATTGATGCCGGCGTCACTCAGGATATCGAGGTCACTCCAGTTGATACCGGCCGTTGAAAGATCCGCAATGTTGCTCCAGTTAACTCCTGCATCCGACAGTACGTCAAGGTCAAGCCAATTGACGCCTGCATTTGTCATCGCACCCAAGTCTGCCCAGTTGATTCCCGTATCACTCAGGACATCCAAATCGGACCAGTTGATGCCGGCATAGCTGAGCGCGGCAATATCCGCCCAATTCACACCCGCATCACTCATAATGTCCAGATCGGCCCAGTTGATGCCCGCCGTACTCATGCCTGCCAAATCGGCCCAGTTGATGCCGGCGTCGCTCATCACGTCGATGTCGGACCAATTGATACCGACATTCGACATATCCCCTATGCTGGACCAGTTGATGCCGGTATCGCTCATCACATCCAAATCCGCCCAGTTAATTCCTGTGGAGGACAGCACGCCGATGTCGGACCAGTTGATGCCGGCACCGGTCATGTCGGCCAAATCACTCCAGTTGATACCTGTATCACTCATCACGTCCAAATCGGTCCAGTTGATGCCGGCCGTGGTAAGTGCCGTTAAGTCGGACCAATTGATGCCGGCGTCGCTGAGAACATCCAGATCAGACCAGTTGACACCCGCTGAAGTCAGCGCGGTCAGGTCGGCCCAGTTGATGCCCGCGTCACTGAGGACATCCAGATCGCTCCAGTTGATGCCGGCCGTTGTTAAGGCGCCGAAATCGGCCCAGTTGATGCCCGCATCGCTCATGACGTCCAGATCAGCCCAATTGATACCACTGGCCGTTAATGTCGCCAGGTCACTCCAGTTCACGCCGGCGTCGCTGAGAACATCGAGATCCGCCCAATTAATGCCGGCCTCAGTAAGGACGGAGAGATCTGACCAATTGATCCCTGCATCACTCATGACATCCAGATCGGCCCAGTTGATACCGGCCCCTGTAAGGGAAGCTAGATCGGCCCAATTCACGCCCGCGTCGCTCAATATGTCGAGGTCCGCCCAGTTGATACCGGCTTCTGTCAACGCGGTGAGATCGCTCCAGTTGACGCCGGCGCTGCTCAGCACGCCCAAATCATCCCAATTCACGCCGGCCGTGGACATCGCGGCAATATCGTTCCAGTTGACGTTGGCAGCACTGATCGTGGCAAAATCGTCCCAATTAACTCCGGCTTGTGAAAGTTCGGAAATGTTCAACCAGTTGACGCCCGCATCGGTCATCACATCCAGATCCGACCAGTTGATTCCGGTAGTACTCATGACCGCCAGATCGGACCAGTTGATGCCGGCATCACTCAGGACATCCAGATCGGACCAATTAATGCCGGCTGCCGACAGCGTACTGATATCGGCCCAATTGATTCCAGCGTCGCTCAGAACGTCCAGATCAGACCAATTAATACCGGAGGTCGTCATGTAAGCAAAGTCGGCCCAGTTGATGCCAGCATCACTCAAGACATCCAGGTCTGCCCAGTTGATGCCTGTCGTCGACATGGCGGAAATATCTGACCAGTTAATACCGGCGTCACTCAGGACATCCAGGTCCGCCCAATTAATCCCGGCCGCTGAAAGCGCGCTGATATCATCCCAGTTGATCCCGGCATCGCTCATGACGTCGAAGTCGCTCCAGTTGATGCCGGCATTCGTCAACGCTCCGATGTCGGACCAGTTAATTCCGGCATCGCTCATCACCGCAAAATCACTCCAGTTGATACCCGCATCGCTGAGCACGTCCAGATCAGACCAGTTAATACCGGCCGTCGACAAAGCCGCAATATCATCCCAGTTGACATTGGCCGCGCTGATCACGGCAAAATCGTCCCAATTGACGCCGGCCGTCGACAAGTCCGCAATGTTGGCCCAATTGATGGACGCATCGGACATAACGTCAAGATCAGACCAGTTGATACCGCTGGTCGACATGACTTCCAAATCGGCCCAGTTGATGCCGGTGTCGCTTAGCACATCCAGATCGGCCCAGTTGACGCCGGCGGTGGTGAGAGCACTGAGATCCGCCCAGTTGACCCCGGCGTCGCTCATGACATCCAGATCCGACCAGTTAATGCCCGTCGTACTGAGGACCTGCAGGTCGGCCCAGTTAATGCCGGTGTCGCTCAATACGTCGATATCGCTCCAGTTCACCCCGGCGTTGGTCATGTAAGCCAGGTCTTCCCAATTAATACCAGTGTCGCTGAGTACATCCAGATCATCCCAGTTAACACCGGCCAGGCTCATGTCGGCGATATTGGTCCAGTTGATGCCCGCGTCACTTAAGATATCCAGATCGCTCCAGTTGATACCCGCTTCGGACATAACGGCGAGGTCAGCCCAATTGACGCCTGTGTCGCTGAGGACGTCCAGATCTGACCAGTTGATGCCCGCACCGGTCATAGCAGCCAAGTCCATCCAGTTCACACCAGTATCACTCATAACATCCAGATCTGACCAGTTGATTCCAGAGATGCTCAGTTCTGCCAGGTCATCCCAGTTGATACCGGCCGCCGTCATCGACTGCAAGTCAGACCAGTTAATGCCGGCATCACTCAGGACGTCCAGGTCCGCCCAGTTGATTCCGGAGGCCGACAGCTCACTGATGTTGGCCCAGTTCACTCCGGCATCGCTCATGACATCCAGGTCGGACCAATTGATGCCTGTCTGGCTCATGGCGCCGATATCGGCCCAATTGATTCCCGTATCGGAGAGGACATCGAGATCCGCCCAGTTGATACCCGCTTCGCTCATAACCTGCAAGTCGCTCCAGTTGATGCCCGCGTCGCTGAGCACGTCCAGATCTGACCAGTTGATACCGGTTAAGGACATTGCCGCCAAATCGGCCCAATTCACGCCGGCGTCACTCAATACATCAATATCGCTCCAATTGATCCCCGCGGCGCTCATCACACCGATGTCCGCCCAATTGATGCCGGTGTCGCTGAGCACATCCAGATCTGACCAATTGATGCCCGCGGTACTCATTACACCGATATCCGCCCAGTTGATGCCGGTGTCGCTGAGCACATCCAGATCTGACCAATTAATACCTGCCGCGCTCATGGCACCAATATCTGCCCAATTTATGCCGGTATCACTCAACACGTCCAAATCGGACCAATTGATGCCCGCTTCCGTCATAACGGCAAGGTCAGCCCAGTTAATCCCTGTGTCACTGAGGACGTCCAAATCGGACCAGTTGATACCGGCCTGACTGAGTTCACCGATATTCAGCCAGTTAATGCCAGCATCACTCATGACGTCAATGTCGTTCCAATTGATACCCGTGCGGCTGAGCTCATTAATATTGGCCCAATTTATTCCCGCATCACTGAGCACATCCAAATCGGACCAATTTATACCGGCATCGGTCATAACGGCCAGATCTGACCAGTTAACGCCCGCATCGCTCAGAATGTTGAGGTCTTCCCAGTTCACACCGGCGCCGGTGAGCGCTGCCAGATCCGACCAGTTGACTCCGGCTTGGCTCATCACATTGACGTCCTCCCAATTCACGCCGGCAGTTGTCATCGCCGCAATATCGCTCCAGTTTACGATCGCGTTGCTCATGACATTAATATCTTCCCAGTTGATGCCCGCTGTGGACAAATCCTGAATGCCGGACCAATTGATGCCCGCATCGCTCATGACGTCGATGTCCAACCAGTTAATTCCGGTATTTGACATCGCTCCCAGATCGGCCCAATTAATTCCTGCATCGCTCATCACGTCCAAATCGGACCAATTGATACCGGCGGTCGACAACGCATTGATATCGGCCCAATTAATTCCTGCATCGCTGAGGACATCCAAATCCGACCAGTTGATACCCGCAGCAGTCATCACCTGCAGATCGCTCCAGTTGATACCGGTGTTTGAAAGGACATCGATATCGGACCAGTTGATGCCGCTACCTGTCATTACGCCCAAATCAGACCAATTTATTCCGGCGGTCGACAACGCGCCCAGATCGCTCCAATTGATGCCCGCATCACTCAGAACGTCCAAATCGTTCCAGTTAATTCCGGCGGCCGTGAGCGCAGCTAAATCACCCCAATTCACACCCGCACCACTCATGACATCAATATCCGACCAGTTTATACCGGTGGAAGACATGGCGCTGATATCGGCCCAGTTGATGCCGGCGTCGCTCATGACATCGATGTCGGACCAATTGATGCCGTTGGCCGTCATTTCGCTGATATTGAGCCAATTGATACCGCTGTCACTCATTACATCCAGATCACTCCAGTTGATGCCGGATTCACTCAGCACCTGCAGGTCCGCCCAGTTAATTCCGGTGTCGCTGAGCACCCCGATATCATTCCAGTTGATGCCGGCCATAGTCATGGCATTCAAGTCCGCCCAGTTGATACCCGTATCGCTGAGGACATCGATGTCGGACCAGTTGATACCTGCATTTGTCATAGACTGCAGATCGCTCCAGTTGATGCCTGTCTGGCTCAGGACATTAATGTCATCCCAATTCACGCCTGCTGTAGTCATTGCGGCGATGTCGCTCCAGTTGACGATCGCGTCGCTCATGACGTCGATATCCGCCCAGTTGATTCCGGCTTGGGTCATGGCCTGCACATCACTCCAATTAATGCCTGCATCACTCAGGACATCCAGATCGCTCCAGTTAATCCCTGTAGTCGTTAATACCTGAAGGTCATCCCAATTGACTCCCGTGGCAGTCAGTGCCTGCAGG
>JACKFL010000007.1 GCA_020632495.1 Candidatus Omnitrophota bacterium
CTCAGCGCGTCCGATCAGGCGCTGCGTGTGACACGCCTGGCTGATCCGAACGCGAATATCACGCAACCGCGCAACGGTATGATCGCCTATGACTCGACCGATGATCAGCTGCAGGCCTATATCGGCGGAACATGGTTGGAACTCTCGGCAGCAGGTATGATCGATATCAGCGACGACACCAACTTGACGGCGGGAACCGGCATCACGATCACAGGCGATACGGTCGCGGTGCAGGATATCTATGTGCTGACCGCCGGCGACACAATGACGGGCAATCTGAATGTCGACGCGCAGATGGTGATCGGTTCACAAGCCGCGCCGGAAACAAGCATCATCCTCGATCTCAGCGCGTCCGATCAGGCGTTGCGCGTGACGCGCCTGACGAATCCGTCTGTCAGCATAACGCTGCCGCGTAACGGTATGATCGCCTATGATTCCTCCGATGATGAATTGCAGGGATATATCGGCGGGACCTGGGTCGACATCGGCGGCGGATCCGTAACGGATATTTGGGTGAACGAGGCGGGTGATTCCATGTCGGGCACACTTCAGATGGTTTTTGATGATCCGCTAATCACGTTTGAGCCGGACGGCGCGGATACGGACTTCTTCGTCGGAGTGAGAGAAGATGACAACGGCGTCAACGATGATCTCTTTGTGATCGGTCAGGGCACGACCGTCGGTGCCAGCGACTACTTCATTATTACAACGCAGGGAAGCGTCGGAATCGGTACAACGGCACCCGCGGGATTGCTTACTGCGCAAGCCTCGACGACAAACACCGGAAGAAACGTACTGTTACTGGAGAACTCGAGCGGCGGAGATTTGTTCCGGGTAGACGACTTCGGTACCGTTGAAGTCCAGCAGAATATCGACATATACACCGGAGGTTTTGGCGCCCAAGTCGCGCGGATCAGTAATTCAGGCACCGCGCAATTGGCGGACGGCACCGTAAGCGCACCGAGCGTCACCTTGTTCGACGATACCAATACCGGGATATTCTCACCGGCGGCGGACACGCTGGCCTTTACCTTAGGCGGAACGGAAGGTGTACGGATCACAGCCAGCGGTTCGGTGGGGATCGGAACATCAGCTCCAGCGGCCGGTACCATCCTGGATCTCTCGGCCACTAACGCGGCGTTGCGTGTCACCCGGTTGTCCGATCCTTCAACGGATATCGCCTCGCCCTCCAATGGTATGATCGCCTATGATTCCACCGACGATCAATTGCAGGCCTACATCGCCGGTACCTGGGTGGAACTTGAGTCGGGCGGTATGGTGGATATCAGCGATGACACTAATCTGACGGCGGGTACAGGTATCACAATTAACGGCGACACCGTCGCCGTGCAGGATATCTATGTCTTGACAGCAGGCGACACCATGACCGGAACGCTGGTCTTCTCGGGCGTGGCGCCGGATATCACAACTCCGACGGGAGAGGATTTGACTGTCACTCCGGGAACGGGCGGGAATCTGATCCTGACGCAGGGGACCCTGGGTATCGGCACCAGCAATCCGGGCGTCAGCACGATCCTGGATCTTTCAGCCACGAATGCCGCCCTGAGGGTGACACGGGTAGCTGATCCGTCGACCAATATCGCAGTCCCGCGCAACGGTATGATCGCCTATGATTCGACCGACGATGAACTGCAAGCCTTTATCGGAGGCGCTTGGTCGGTCATCCAGTCCGGCAGTATGACTGATATCTTTGTCCTGAATTCCGGCGATTCGATGAGCGGGACTTTGCAGATGGCCCAGACCACGGATCCGACGATCACCTTCACACCGTCGATGGCTGACTCTGACTTCTGGATGGGTGTGCAGGATGATGCCGGTAACGACAATGACGACCAATTCCAAATCGGTGCAGGCTCCGTGCCGGGCACCAACGCCTACTTTACAATCACGACGACGGGGACCATCAACATTACGGGCACGCTGACGCTCGAAGCCCAGGCCGGCAACTCCGGTGGAATTACCGCGGGTACCCGTGTGCCGATTCCAATGATACAGCAGAAGGACATCACCCTCATCGAACCGGATCAGATCCGGACCGTGAATACGGTGGTGCCGATGTTTACCGTGGATACCTACAACTATCCGCGGGGTATCGAGGTCACGGCCGTCCGCATTATCACCAGTGCCGACGCCACCTATCAGGTGGATGTGGAGGAATGGACCGATCCGGATATCGGCACGGGAACGGAAACCACTATCGTCAATATCCAGTCGCACAATGGAGGCCCGGCCGACAATGAAAATACCGAAACCGCCGGCAGCCTCAGCAGTACGACCGTAAATCCGGGAAGCTATCTGATGCTCGAGCTGAATGACGCCGAAGATGTCGACTGGGTAAAGCTGACCATCTATTACTATGTCCGGGAGTAGGACCTGGACCGGAGTACGCCGGAGCATTATCGACCGTCGTCAGCGGCCCCGTTCTGTTAACTGAAAATATCTCCGTTTCTCGTCGAGCCCGCCGCAATTCCTGCCTGAAAATAATCCAATAAAAGATTGAATACATTTAATATTAAAATTATTATATAAATAGTATGCCTTACTCTAAGTTCTTACAAAAAATGGGTTTACATAAATTCTGGCGGCACGGGGGAGTCGACGAAATCGAGTTTTTTTTGCCCACCCCTATTAATACTAGTATTTAAATCGACCATGGTTCGTAGCCAGCCCAAAGCACGGAAATTGAGAAATGCGCGACGCAAGGTCATTCTGTGCGGCCTTATTGCAGCGGGGATGGTGTGCTTACTATCTACCGCCCTGCACGCCCAGCAGGGTCTTTTCATACCGAGCACCGTTGAAATCAATGTCAATACAGGGACCTTGTGTTCCAATGACGATATCACGCTGGAAGGAACCCTGACCACGACCACCGGCTGGATCCGGCTGCATGGGGACTGGATCAACGCGACCGGTGCCTACACGCCGAATATGGGGACCCTGGACTTCAAGGGGACCATGACGCAAACACTCGATTCCAGCGGTATCGTCTCCGGAAAATTATTCAACAATCTGTACCACACGGGAACGGGCACGCTGAACGTCGTGACCAACGACCTCAATATCGACAATAATTTTGTCAACACGGCCGGAACGGTCGATGCCGGGACCCAGAACATTACGATTGAAGGGGACTGGAACAATACCGCCGCCTATGACGGCGGCACCGGAACGGTCACCTTTGACGGGACCTCGCAGTCCGTTCTCGGCAGCACCACGTTCAACAATTTCGTCAAGACCGTCCTGTTGGCCGATACCATGATATTCGACAGCACCGGAACACAGACGATTACCGGCACCCTGGAAATGCACGGGACTCTCGGTCAGCTGCTGACGATCACCAGTGACGACGACGATGCCGACCCCACCCAGTGGGGAATCAATCTGCGGCCGGGCGGTTTCCAGGTGCTCAACAGCCTGAATGTCCGGCTATCGGACGCGAGCGACGGACTCACCTTGGTTGCGGGCGTCAATTCGATAGACTTGGGGATGAATGACAACTGGGTCTTCGGCGGGGCCACGCTCACCTGGACCGGGAGCATCAGCACGGATTGGGACGTTGCGGGCAACTGGGACCTCGGGTTGATCCCCGTTTCCAATGACAATGTCATTATCCCGGCGGGTACGGTCAATCCGCTCATCCTGAATGTGGATGTCGCCATTGTCGACGTGGAGGTACAGGCGGGGGCGACGGTCCAGATGGACGGCCAGGACTTTGTGCTGGCGGGGACATTGTCCAACGAAGGAACGATCACCCTGTTCGGTAACGAAACGCTTTCGATCGCCACCCCGGATACCGATAGCGGGACGTTCATCTTTCTCGGTGACGGCAACGGCGGCAGTGTTACTTACACTCTTCCTGATTTCGGAACGGTCGATTTCTACAACCTCGTGATCAATGACAGCAATGCGACCATGGACAATTTCGATACCAGCGGCACCCTGACAGTGAACGGAACGTTAAGCGTGACCTCCAGTACCCTCGATACCTCGGCAAACGCCGATACGCTTCAAGTGGGGGGTAATCTTGTCATCAACGGAGGCACGTTGACGTCCACCAGCAGCACGGTTGACCTGGAAGGGGACCTGTTGCTCAGCTCCGGCGTATTCACCGCGCCTGATGTCACCGGCACCTTCTTTATCGCCGGCGATTTCAATCATTCCACCGGCGGGACATTCACCAATTCGGGCGGCGTGGTCGTGTTCGACGGACTCTCTCAGGGGATTACCGGCGATGTCGACACGACGTTTGCCACCCTGTCCAAAACAACCCTGGTTCCGGACACTTTTACATTTTCCACCTCGTCCGAACAAACCGTGACCGGCACACTTCAGCTGGAGGGGACGATGGGCGGGGTGCTGTCGATCAACAGCGACAGCGTGGGTGTGCAGGCCGATCTGACATTGCTCCCGGGAGGGGTGCAGCAACTGGATTGGTTGTCCGTTACCGACAACGACGCCTCCGGAGGATTGTTGCTGGCTCCGATGAATTCCACCGAGTTTATTCCTGCTACCACCACGAACTGGGATTTTGACGGGGCCGACGTCACCTGGGAGGGGGATGAGTCCACCGACTGGCAGAATCCGATGAACTGGGACCTAGGCTTTGTCCCCGGAGGGAATGACCATGCGATCATACCGCCTGTTCCCACCCAGCCCATCTTGACGGCCAACGTGGGAATAGATCAGCTGACGCTGAACCCGGGTGCAACGACCGTTATGCTGGAAGATTACAATCTGACCGTGGCCGGTACGCTCAGCAACGACGGGACGATCACGCTTTTTGGCAATCAGATGTATTCGTTCGGTCTGTCGGACAACGATTCCGGTTTGTTTATATTCCTGGGTGACGGGGACGGTACGGCGGACACCTACCTGATTACCGACCAGGGGACATTCGATTTTTACAATGTCATTATCAATGATGTTAATGCCACGATGGACAGTTTTAGGACCACCGGTTCGCTGAATATTGCCGGAACGCTCACGCTGTCCTCGGGGACGGTGGACAATTCGACCCTCATGGGTATTATCAGCATCGGAGGATCGCTGCTCATAGAAGGCGGACAGTTGCTGACCACTGCCGGGACCCTGGATGTCAACGGCGGAGTTTCGGTGACGACAGGTACTCTCAGCGCGCCCGGACCCGGTTATGCCTTCACCGTGGCTAATGATTGGACCATGAGCGTGGGCGGGACGTTTGTCGCTAACGGCGGCCAGGTGGAATTCGACGGCGGGGCGACGGCAAGTATTACCGGGGACACCCGGTTCCACGACTTTTTCTCGGACTCGGCCGGTAAGACATTTATATTCGAATCGGGGTCCGAACAAACCGTGGAGGGGAGCTTCATCCTGCAGGGGATGTCGGGGACCGAGATTGTGCTGCGGCCTTCGGCGGCGGCCGGACAATGGTTCCTTGACTTTACCACATCGCCCCAAATATCCCAATTTGTCGACGTAGACTATTCTACAGCCAATACCAATATCATCACCTGTTTCAATTGTATCGAAAATACGCCCGCTTCCACGGTGAACTGGGTTTTCGGTCTGTTGTCCATCGATGTCCCCGTGACCGGAGAGACGACCGACAACACGCCGACCATCATAGGGACAGGTTCGCCCGGGGCGACGGTGGAGATCCGCGACGGCGCGAACATGCTTATCGGTTCCGCGGTGGCGGATGCCAATGCCAACTACCGCTTTGAGGTTACCGGAACGCTGCCGTTGGGCGCGATTACGCTCACTCCCTTTATCGGACCGGCCTTCGGAAACTCGGTGCTCTTCACGATCTCGGCGGCGCCCACCACCGCCGAGCAGCCGGTTATCACCAGCCCGGCCGACGGCGACAGGATTTTGGGTTCGATGCCGACGATTACCGGTTTCGGAGACCCGGGTGAGGCAGTGGAGGTCTTGGCCAATGACGCCAACGGCAACCTGCTCTTGGCGTCGGTGGGGACAGGTATTGTTACGGCCGGCGGGACCTTCAGCGTAACGCTGAGCTCACCGCTTCCCAAGGGGACCAACTTTGTCTCGGTCACGATAGGAGGTGTCGCCAGCGACATCTTTGAATTCGCGTTAACCGATCCGTTCGGGGTGGTCTTCGATTCGATCCGGAATACACCGATCGTCGGGGCCGAGGTCCTGCTCATTAATGAAACCACAGGGCTGCCGGCTGTTCCCGGTGTGGACATCGACGCCACTGATGTGAATCCGGTCGTCACCGGGACCAACGGGTTTTATTCGTTCCTGACCATCAATGACGATTTCCATCTGGAGGTCACGGCGGAGAGTTATACATTTCCGTCCATATTGGACACATTCGATCCCGGACGAGAGATTAACACCGGATCGAAGGGCGAGGTGTTTACGATCACCGGATCGGTTATGCAGATCGATCTGCCGATGGACCCGGCCCCGGACCTCCTGCGTATCGAGAAGGACGCCAACAAGCGCGAAGCGCGGATCGGGGACGTCATCACCTATACGATCAAGATCGAAAACGTCGGCGTGATCGACGCGCCGGACGCCTACATTCACGACCGCATTCCCGCCGGTTTTAAGTACATTCAAAATCGGGTGACTCTCGACGGGGTCCCGATAGCCAATCCGCGTGGCAACCGGCCGGTGGTCTTTGATATCGGTGATGTGAACGTGGGTCAGACCAAGATCCTGAAGTATCAGCTGGTCATCGGATCCGGGGTAGTGGTCGGGGACTATCAAAACGTGGCGATCGCGCGGCATGTCAGCGGTATTCAGTATTCCAATCCGGCCACGGAAGTCGTCACGGTCATACTGGATCCGTTGTTTGATTTGGGGACCACGATCGGTAAAGTCTTCTATGACCGGAACGAGAATGGTGTGCAGGACCCGCCGGTCTATGATCCGGTGCAGGATAAAATTATTACCGAAGAACCGGTGCCCAACGTGCGCATCGTCACCGAGGACGGGACGGTAGTCGTCACCGATAAGGAGGGTCGTTACAATGTCCCGGCGCTGCTGCCGGGCCGGCATTTGTTCCGGGTGGATGAGCGGACGCTGCCGGAGGGAACATATCTCACCACGGACAAGGTCGTCGTCGTGGACATCACTCCCGGTTTGATGGTGAAGGCCAATTTCGGGATCAAGGAGGATTCGGAAATTGCCGCCACCGAGGACTCGGTCTTCTTTGCCAAGAAAGTGAAGGTGGCGCTGGATGACGCCAAACCGGAACCGCGGCTGCACGTGGCCTTGTTCGAAGACCCGGTCGGCGTTCTTAACGGCATCTTTGTCAAGCCGGTTGAGTTCAGGATATTTACCAATTACGCCGCGTTTATCCATAAGTGGGTGCTGGAAATTATCGACAAGGACGTCGGCAAGGTGATTCACCGTATTGAAGGCGACCAGTTGAATGTGTTCGATCCGATTTATTGGGACGGTCGCGATCTTAAGGGGAACTATATCGATCCGAACCGGAACTACGAGTTCCGTTTGATGATCGAAGACAAAGAAGGCAAGTTCGATGAAACGGCCGCGCAATCGATCGAATTTGAGGTGATGACCAACGACTTGCAGCGGGAAGCGTACGTTCAGCGTCAGGCGGAGGCGCGTCTGGAGTATCAGGCGTGGAGCATGAAAAATATGAAGCAGAGCAGTCTGACGGTGCAAACCATTCTGGTCGACGGACAGCGGGTTACGATCGACCGGCTCGGAACGCGCTTGAAGAGCGTCCGCGTGCTGCACAAGGGGCAGCTGATCACCGAAGTGCCCGTTACGGAGCGTCACGGGTTAACGGCACAGGAAATCGTCGAAGGCAAGGACACCCGCAATATCGGCCGTCAGGAACCGCTGGAGGTCATTCTGCCCAAGGGCAGCTACAGTTTGATGGTGCAGGAAGATGTCGGATCAGACCTGGTTCAGGAAGATATGGTGCGTGTCGTCGAGGGATACGGAGAAATTCGGGAAGAATACAACCGCCCCGTGCAGACTTACTCCAAACCGTTGCGTATCGGTGAGGATCAGCTGTTCTTCGTCGCCATGGGGGACGCGCGGATGGGATATACGATGACCCGCGGTAACGTCGAACCGGTGCTTCAAAGTGACCGCTACAACGAGGGATTTTACACCGAAGGGAAATTGGCCTATTACTTGAAAGGCAAGATCCTCGGGAAGTATCTTGTGACATCCAGTTTTGATACGCAACGTGAACGCAAGGAGATCTTCCGCAATCTCGATCCGGAAGAATACTATCCGATTTACGGGGACGGCAGTCAAATCGACTATGAGGCCACCAATACGCAGGGTAATCTGTATGCTTTGGTCGAGTGGGACAAGTCGTCGGCCATTTGGGGCAACTACAGTATCGGTTTTGACAAGACCGATTTCGGACGGTTCTCCCGTTCACTGTACGGCGGCAAAGTGGACTACGAATCGGTGAGCTCTACCAAGTACGGCGATGCCCGGACCAAAGTCATCGCCTTCCGCGCGAAGGCCCAGCAACGCAGCGCGCACGTCGAATTTACCGCGACCGGGGGAACGCTGTACTACTTGAAGCATAAAGATGTCCTGGAAGGATCGGACAAGGTGACGGTCGAGGTGCGGGACAAGATCAACGGTTTGGTGCTGGCCACCCGTGATATGGTGGAAGGGGCGGACTATGAGATGGACTACGCCTCCGGTCGGATGGTATTCTGGCGGCCTGTGCCGTCGCTGGTAGAATCGTATTCGATTGCGGATGACGATCTCCTCGACGGTAACGGCGTTTACGTGGTGGTGGATTACGAATATCAGGCCAAGGATAAAGTTGATGAGGGGACCGTGGGGGTTCGCGCCCGTCAGGCCGTCGGCGAAAATCTGTTGATCGGGACGACTTATGTCAATGAGGAGCTGGAGCAGTCGGACTATCAGCTGCGCGGTACCGACGTAACGTTGAAGCTCGGCGAGAACGCCCAAATTACGGCCGAGTACGCGCAAACGGTCGCCGAATCGCAGCCCAATTTCGTATCCACCGACGGCGGTTTGTCGTTCACGGAACTAAAGACCAGTGAAGACGCGCGCGGTAAGGCATACGGTCTGAAGGGGAATGCCAAACTCTTTAACCGGTTCGGTATCGACGCGTACTTCAAATATGTCGACAATGAATTCTCCAGCTCCGCCACGACATCGCAGCAAGGCAAGGAGTTGCTCGGTTATAAGCTCACCTACGATTTGGGCGAGAAGACCCGGTTCACCCTTTCACAGGATTTTCAACGTCTACTGGAAGACGGCAACGACCAGACCCGGTTGCAGGTGGGATCGAACCGGACCACGACGACCATCGCTCAATTAATTCATGAAGCCCGCTTGCTGCGCCTGACGGCGGAATATAAGCGCAAAGAGGATGAGGCGGCCGGGACCGCCGTTGATATTGTGGCGGTCCGTGCCGATTTCCCGATCAATGAGCGCCTGATTTTCTCCTTCCAGCAGCAGGCGACGATCGGGGAAGGCGATTGGCGGACCGAGATCGGCGTCGCGGCCAAACCCACGGACAAGCTGACGGTCACATTTAAAGAGGTCTTCAGCGAGGACGGTACCGCCACGACGATCGGGCTTATCGCCGACATGAACGAACGCTTCGCTTTGACGGCAGGCTACACCTTTGAGGCCGCCGGCGACACATCGGCGACTCTCGGTGCCATTGCCAAGGTCAACGAGCGGATTCAGCTCGAGACTGCTTTCGGGGTATCGTCGAGCAAAGGCTTTACTCGCGCCGTGGCCATCGGCGCCAACGGTTCGCGGCAGCTGGGAGAGGACACCAGCTTGGACGCTGTTTTCGGGGCCGACGAAACCGGTGTCACCACTGCGTCCGCGGAATTGTCCGGCACGACCGAAGTGACGGATCAAACATCGTTGAAGAGCACCGTCAAAGTTACCGGTGACGGCACCCGGCGCAAGACCGATGTTACCGTCGCCGGCATCACGGAGTGGGATGAATCGACAAAACTGGAAAGTGAGGTCGGCGTTTCCGAAGCGTCGTCGGGTTACCGGGGAACCCGCCTGTCCATCGGCGGCCGAAAACAGATCGACGAGGACACGGAGGTGGAGAACAAAATCTCATTTGCGAATTCCAACACCGGACTCGACGAGACCACGGTATCCTTCGGATCGAAGAAGAAATTGACCGATGATGTCGAACTGACTACGTCCCGTATATTCGGGTCCACTGGTGAAAGTCAATCCGAAGAAAGCCAGTACGGCATCTCGCTGGTCCGCGACGGCAAAAAACTCCAGGGGACCCTGAGCCGCAAGTTTGCGCAGGGGGTCAAGGAAGTCTCCCGAACCAATGTCTTCGGCCTGACCGGCGAAATCGACGATCGTTGGGCTGTTACCGGCCGCTATGAAAAAGGCGAAGTCAGGAATCTGGATGGGACCACCACGGACAGGGACGTTGTCTCTCTGGCTGCCGGATATGTGAAAAAAGACAAGGAAACCGGGTTGGAGGTCTTCAAGAGTTCCAGCAAACTTGAGGTCCGCTTTGACGAAGGTACGACGGACAAGCGTCAGTTTCTGGTCAGCAACGCCTCGGAAGGCCAGCTCACTCCGGAGTTCTCGCTTTTCACCAAGATTGAGTACTCGGAGACGGTGGATACGTCGCTCGATACGCAGATCGCCCAGTACAAGGAGTTTGTGATCGGCGGGGCCTACCGTCCGATCATGTTCGACAGTTTGAATGTCCTCGGTAAGTACACGTATCTCGAGAACCGTTCACCGGCCAGCCAGGAAGACAACGCGGACATTGAGGAGGAAAAGGCGCACGTCTTCTCCACGGACTTGATTTATGACGTCAATGATAAATGGCAGGTCACGGAGAAATTCGCTATGCGCGCGTCCAAGGAAAAGGTGGAGGGATTCGATTTCACCGAGACCCTGACGTGGCTGATGATCCACCGTCTGACCTACAAGGTCAACCGCGACTGGGCGGTCAGCGGGGAGTACCGGATGCTCACCGTCCGCGAGGCCGAGGACAAGAAGCAAGGCTTTATGCTGGAGGTGACCCGTCGCGTTGGCGAGTACGCGCAGTTGGGCGTCGGTTACGATTTCACGGACTTTACGGACGACTTGACCGATCTGGATTACAGCACCTACGGTCCGTTTGTCCGCGTCACCGGTAAGCTTTACGACCGCAGTCCTGAGGAGATCGAGCGCGCCCGCCAGAAATGGCTGGAAGAAAAAGTGGCGCGCTGGGCGTGGATTATGGTCCAGGACGAGCTGACGCGGGACGAAAGTCCGATCCTGCGGGAACTCAACGATTACTTTGTCATGGCCCAACTGGCCTATCAGAAAGGGGATTACGAGGAATCCCGGCGGATCTACAAGGATATCATTGTGGCCGGGCGAATGATGCATGATGAAGCCGCGGAATTCGTGCGGAAGAATGTCCGCAAGGAGGAGCGCTTGCGGCAAATGAAGGATTTGGCGGACCAATATTACAAGAACGGGCAGTATGAAAAAGCGAAGAAAATACTAGAGAAAATTCTGGAAGAGGCCAAAAAGCCTGTGATAAAATGACACACAATACATTCCTTCCTAAAGTATTTATACTTATAGGTATACAAATCAGATTCTGGATGCGAACAGCCCCGAAAATTCTGTTTATCACCCTCGTGTTGCACCTTGTGCTGCCCGTCCTGGTACCCTCCCTTTCGGCCGTCCCGGGCTATGCCCAGGAAGTCCCCGGCCAAGACCCCAGCTTTAGAGATGTCAAGACCGAGGAAGGTTTTACCCTCGATTTGAAGCAGCTGATCGAGCGCTCCAAGAAGAAGATCGAGCAGGTCGATGACAAGCTCAAAGATCAGGCGCGTGACCGGCGTAATCAGCAGCGCGAGGCCAAGGCCCGGGAGTATTTTGAAAAGGCCACCACATTATACGAGCGCGGGGACCTCGATCAGGCGCGGGAGTTGTGGGAAAAGGCCATCAAGATTACCGAACACGAAGAAATGGAGGACTACATCAACCTCAGCGTCCGCCGGCAGAAGGTGCAGGAGAAGGCGTTGCGTAAGGCCGAAAAACGCCGCCTGAGGCGTTTGGAAAAGGAGCGCGGCTACACTGCCAAGGAAGTGAATAAGAAATACCGCGAGGCGGTGAAGTTTTACCGGGACGATAAGTTTCTGGCCGCCAAGGTGGCCTTTGAGGAAGTCGACGAGATGTTCCCCGATCATAAGGCCACACGCAGTTACATTGCATTGATCAATGACAGGATTGAGTCCGATCAGCAAAAGATGATCGAGGACAAACTGAAGAATAAAACCTTCAGCACGGCCAAGTCCAAGGACCGCTGGAAGAAGGAACTCGAGGAGGAGGAGAAGGCCCGCCAAAAGGAACTGCGCCGCAGGGCCGAAAGCCTGTACGAGGAAGCGGTTCAGCTGTACAAGGACAAACAGTTCAAGGTGGCGAAGGAAAAGTTCAAGGAAGTCGAATGGATGCTTCCGGATTACAAGAATACGATTAAATATTTGGCCCGGATCGATGGTGACATCAAGAAGCACGGCGTGACCTTTACCGAGGAAGACAAGGTCAAGTATTTTAAAGAGGAGTACAAGCGGATACGCGACCGGGACGATTGGGCCGCCCAGAACAAGGTCGATCCCAAATTGGTCCGCGAATCGGCGGACGAAGAACGGCGGCGGGAAGAAGCCGCTTTTGTGTACGACGCAGCATTGACGCTGTACAAAAAAGACTACCACAAGCAGGCCCTGGAGAAGTTTTATGAAGTCCAGGCGCTTTATCCCGACTATAAAAAGACACAGTCTTACATCCGCAAGCTTCATAAGAAAGTTCCGGGCAGCGAGAATGATTTTACCCGCATGCGGGAGCAGGCACGTAAGTCGGCCGCACCTTTGTTTAAGCCGGCGCCCGGGGTCAACGAACAGGTGATTCGGGCCATCGACGACGAGCAGCGCAAACGGATCGATCAGGCGGAGGGCAAGTACAAACAGGCCCTGGCGTTCTACCAGGAGCACAACCTAACCGAGGCGCAGCGCAAATTTATCGAGGTGGAATCGATCTATCCGGGGTATAAGGCGACCCGGGATTATCTGAGTCACATCGACGGGGATATCGCGCGGCAGCATGCCGAGAAGAAGGACAACAAGAACGGTGTCGGAGGAATATTCTCTTTTCTGTCGGGCGGCGGCGACGATACGCATCGCGACAAATACCGCCAGGCGAAGGAATTGTATGCCCAGGAGAAATACCAGGAGGCCATGGACCTCTTTGAAGAGGTCCAGCACATGAAACCGGGCTATCGCGGCACCGAGAAGTACCTGGCGCGTATTGCCAGGAAACTGGCGGAGCCGCCAAAGGTGGCTGCCAAGACGAAGGATGTAGATTCGGATGAGGATGCAGATCCCGGCCGGCGCAATATTGCCAAGAAGGTCGAACCTATTCCGGGGATGACCTCCGGCGTGCCGAAGAATTATCCGGACGAGCCCGCTGATAATCAGGAACAAGCGGGGGCCGAGAATCATAAGGGTATGGTCGCGTTTACCAAACCGGCGACAAGTATCGACGACACCGCTCCGGTCAAACCACTGACCGAGATGGAGCGCAAAAAACTGGCCACCAACAGCAAAGAGCTGGAAAAGTTGCGGGCCAAGGCGGAAAATAACGGCGTATTGACCGAAGGGGAGCGAAAATCCTTGCTCTCTAACCGCAATGATATTGATAAGGAGCTTTCCCGGCAGCAGAAGGA
>JACKFL010000008.1 GCA_020632495.1 Candidatus Omnitrophota bacterium
GCGAAAGCATAAGGCCGAGCTGTTTTACTTGTTGCCGGTGTTTTGGGCGATCTATCCGATCATTGAATCCCATATGGAGGGGTTGCTCATTGTTTTTCAAAAGCAGGATTTGTCCTTCAACAACCTTGTCCGTCCGATCGAGGGATTCCGCTTTTACAGTTTTCTGGCCCAGCCGCTGGCACTATGCGCGGCTCTGACCTGTGAACAATTTTTGCAGTCCCGCTGGATCGCCGGTGCCGGCCGCTGCGTGGGAAGGGCGGCTGCGGTGACGGTGGTCCTGCTGGCCGCGCTTTTGACGACCGACTTGTATGCCGGATTCAAGATCAATGAACGCTTCCGGGCGCACTGGGTCACGGTTAACGATATCGATTCCGCGCGCTGGTTCCGCGGGCATACCCCGGCGGACGCGCGGATGGTAGCCGATTATTACACGGCGCAGATGATCAGCGGTGTTTGCGCGGGCAAGGCCTTGCTGGGGAGCATGTTTCCGCTCAAGGGGGCCGGGATCCCGCATATCAGCGACAGCTGGAAGGTCTTGTACGACATTCACAAGATATACCAGAGCGAGGATATCGCCATGGTCCGGACGATTTTGAACCGCTACGGCGTGACACATGTCTTTTACTCCGATGCGGTGCTGCGGAAGATTGAATGGGTACTCAATGGATACGGCGATCATGAAGGTCTGCTCGCCGGAAAGTATGACGGCCTGCTCGCGGTCGACCATCACAAGACGCTGTTGAATCCCGCCTATTTTGAAGTTGTTTATGAGAGTCAGGATGTGAAGATCCTGGCTTTGCGTGAACCCAGATAAGGAGAAACCGGTGAATACGGAAACATATAACTTGATCGACGGCGGCATCCAGAACTCGAACCTCTTTCTGCACATGCCGCTGTTTGACGAGATCAATTATCTCGGTCTGCCCGAGCCCAAGCTGCGTAAGTACCGTGCCGAACGCGAAGACTTGCCCTGCACGATGCTGGCCCTCAACATCATCCGTAAAGAGGAGGACTTCCTATGGGAAGCGGTGTCCGACTTTGTCAAGCATAGCGTCGCCACGGCGGCCATGGGCGTTCACGGGGTATACGTGTTTGACTTGTTGACCATCGACATCCACCAGGAAATCCAGAATTTTAATCAAGGGGAATTCTCGGCTGTGATCATGAACACCGCCCGCAAGTTGCAGCCGGGCCAGATCCGGCTGGTAAAATACTCTTCCGCCTACGGGATTCTGCAAAAACTGGTGCATGAGGATTGGGGCAAGATCACGCTTAAAGCCGCGGTGGACGTCTTTAAAGACAAGCCGCACTTTCTCGATTTGTTGATCAAGCGGCTGATCAAGAATTTCGATTTCGCCCATGACCCTGGGATCCTCCTGCTCAACGATCTGAGCAAGGAGCCGCTGTTTGACGCGGCGGACGCGGCCCAGCAGGAGCGCATTCAGAAAGTGATTGAGAAACAGATTCCCAAGTCCATCGAGTTCCTTCCGGAAGTCTATATCCAGGATAGAAACGGAGTCCGGGAAATGTTATCTAACTCCGTCATTAAGTAAACCGCGCCGTATTTTCCCGTGGCGGGTCCGATTGACACCCCCCGGGATTTATGGTAGCTTACTGGTTCATTAGTCATACCAAAGCCGTAACTGAAAGAACTGCCGTGAATTACCGCGACACACTTAACCTTCCGCAAACCGAGTTTTCGATGCGCGCCGGTCTGGCCAACAAAGAGCCGGAGTACATAAATGACTGGTACGCCATGGATTTATACGGGAAGATCCGTAAAAAAGGCGAGGGCAAGACCCCTTTTATCCTGCACGACGGACCTCCTTATGCCAACGGACACATCCATATCGGGCATGCCCTGAATAAAATCCTGAAGGACGTCATCGTCAAATTCAAGACGATGGAAGGTTATGCCACGAACTACGTCCCCGGCTGGGACTGCCACGGCTTGCCGATCGAACACAAGCTTTTTCAGGAGATCAACAAGAAGAAGGAAGAAGTCGACAGCGTGGCCTTTCGCAAACAGGCCCACGACTACGCGATGAATTTTGTGGATATTCAGCGTGAAGAGTTTAAACGCCTGGGCGTTTTCGGGGATTGGGACCGCCCGTACCTGACGCTGGACCCCAACTATGAATACTGGATCCTGAAATCATTGTCCGAGCTGTGCAAGAAGGGTTACGTCTATCGCGGTTTGAAACCGGTCAACTGGGATATCGAAAACGAAACCGCCTTGGCCGAGGCCGAGGTCGAGTACGAAGACGTAACGTCGCCGTCGATTTATATCAAGTTTGAGATCGCCGATGCCGGACAGCTCGGCCTTCCCGCGAATAAGCCGTGCTACTTGTTGGTATGGACCACCACTCCGTGGACGCTCGTTGCCAATGTGGCGGTCGCGGTTCACGCCGCTTTCGCGTACGCAGTCGTGGAGGCCGGCAATGAAATCCTGATCGTGGAGCGGTCGTTGTGCGAACCGGTCCTGGCCAAGGGGGAAGTCACCGATTTTAAGATTCTGAAGGAGGTCTCCGGCGCGGACTTGACGTCGGTAACCTACCGGCATCCGCTTAAGATGCGCGGCGACTGTCCGGTGGTCACCGCCGATTACGTTACCCGCGAAGACGGAACCGGATTGGTCCATACCGCACCGGGCCACGGGGCGGATGACTTTCAGACAGGTCTCAAGTATAAGCTCGACGTGGTGATGCCTGTCGACGAAAAAGGTGTTTACACGCATCAAGGCGGTAAGTACGCCGGTCAGCATGTCTGGAAGGCGAACAAGCTGATTATCGCGGACCTGGAGACTTCAGGGCATCTGTTCCGGCGGGAAGATATCGTCCATTCGTATCCGCATTCCTGGCGCAGTAAGAAGCCGATTATTTTCCGCGCCACGCAGCAGTGGTTTATCAAGATTGATCACGACGGACTGCGGGCCAAGGCCAGGGAGATCATTGCGACGCAGGTCAAATGGGTCCCGCCGGCGGGGGAAGAGCGGATTACGGCGATGGTGGCGGGCCGCCCGGATTGGTGCATCTCCCGCCAGCGCTATTGGGGTGTGCCGATCCCCGCGCTGAAGCTCAAGGATAGCGGTGAGATTATGCTTTATCCCGAAGTGATTGATCACTTCGCGGAGATCGTGCGTAAAGAAGGGACGGACGCGTGGTTCGAAAAGGATATCGGCGAGTTGATCCCGCGGGGCTTTAAGGACGCGCAGACCGGGCAGTCCGAATTCGAGAAGACGTTCGATATACTGGATGTCTGGTTCGACTCGGGGGTCAGCTGCCAGGCGGTCGTTAAGGATATGATCGGCGCCGAGCTGCCCATCGATCTGTATCTCGAAGGATCGGATCAGCATCGCGGCTGGTTTCAGTCTTCGCTAATCCCGGCGGTGGCCATCGAAGGCAAGGCTCCTTTTAAGGAGGTCCTGACGCACGGGTTCGTGGTGGACGGCCAGGGCCGCAAGATGTCCAAGTCGCTGAACAATGTCATCAAGCCGCAGGAAATTTACGAAAACAGCGGGGCGGATATCCTGCGCCTGTGGGTCACATCCAGTTCCTACAACGAAGACATCCGGATCTCGAAAGAGGTGATGGCCCGCTTGATCGACGCGTACCGGAAGATACGCAACACCTTGCGCTATTTGATCAGTAATCTTTACGATTTCGATCCGGACAAGGATGTGCTCCCGTATGACAAATTGCAGGACCTGGACAAATGGGCACTGAACAAACTCGGTGTGGTATCCCGCCAGGTCATCGAAAAGTATAACGCCTATGAGTTTTCCAGGGTTTATAAGCTGATATACAGCTTTTGTAATGAGCATCTGTCGAATTTTTATCTTGATATCCTGAAGGACCGGCTCTACGTGAAGGCTGCGGCGTCGTCCGAACGCAAGGCCGCGCAGACGGCGTTGTACCACATCCTCAATCATCTGGTCCGGCTGCTCGCGCCGGTGATCAGCTTTACCGCCGAGGAAGTCTTCCGGTTCATGCCGAAGGACAAATCCTTCCGGTCCGTTGAGAGCGTTCACCTGCTGGATTTTCTCGAGATCCCGTCGGAATGGGATAATCCGCGCATCGACGAATACTTCGCGTTGCTGATCAACCTGCGGCCGCATGTTCTCAAGGCCCTGGAGGACCAGCGCGCGGCGGATATCATCGGCGCTTCCCTGGAAGCCAAAGTCACCTTTCAAACAGCCAGCGACCGGGACCTCACCTATTTGTCCCAGTTCGGCGAGCAGCTCGCCGACATGTTTATCGTTTCGCAAGCCGGCGTCCAGAAAGTGGCCGAAGTCCCGGCCGGACTGGATACGGATTTTGCCAATACCACCATATCCATTGCCAAGGCAGACGGAAACAAGTGCGTCCGCTGCTGGAAGTACCGGACGGATACCGACGCTGAACAACTCTGCGGCGAGTGCCGCTCAATTCTTGCCGACGGGCCCGAAGTCCCCGTATCATAAACCGATCAGCAACCCCTAACCAGGAGGA
>JACKFL010000009.1 GCA_020632495.1 Candidatus Omnitrophota bacterium
TTCACCCGCCTGAAACTCCAGCGGGATTACTCCCATGCCGGCCAAATTACTACGGTGAATACGCTCATAACTTTGCGCGATCACCACCTTAACGCCGAGCAGGGCCGTTCCCTTCGCGGCCCAGTCACGGCTGGAGCCGGTTCCGTATTCTTTACCGGCCAGGACAATCAGGGGCGTACCGTCGGAGCGATACTTTTGGGAGGCATCAAAGATACTCATTTTCTCCTGCGTCGGAAAATACATGGTCCAGGAACCTTCCGTACCGGGGGCAAGTTGATTGCGCAGCCGGATGTTGGCAAACGTTCCGCGCGTCATGACCCGGTCATTTCCCCGGCGTGAACCGTACGAATTAAAATCCTTCGGGGTAACACCCTGCTCTTGCAAGTACCTTCCCGCCGGACTGTCGGCGGCGATTGCGCCCGCCGGTGAGATGTGATCCGTGGTAATCGAATCTCCAACCATGACGAGACAACGGGCTCCACCGATCGCGGCGATCGGGGCCGTGTCTTTGGTCATTCCGTCAAAAAACGGCGGTTCCTGAATGTAAGTGCTGAGTTCTTTCCAGTCGTAGAGCTCGGATGCCGTCTGGCTGATCGCGTTCCAGTTTTCATTGCCTTCGGCCACGTTGGCATATCGCTTGCGGAAAGATTCGGCGGAGACGAACTTCGCAACCAGTTCGCTGATCTCCTTCTGAGTCGGCCAAATCTCTTTGAGGTAAACATCTTTTCCTTGGGCATCCCGGCCAATCGGTTCATTGACCAGATCTTTCTGTACGGATCCGGCCAGGGCGTAGGCGACGACGAGCGGCGGACTGGCCAGATAATTGGCCTTGGTATGCGGATTTACCCGCCCCTCAAAATTACGGTTGCCGCTCAGGACGCTGGCCGCTACGAGGTCTCCCTCCACGATGGCCTTGGAGACCTTCTCGGGGAGCGGTCCGCTATTGCCGATACAGGTGGTGCAACCGTAGCCGACGATGTGGAAACCAAGCTTCTCAAGGTAGGGCAATAAACCCGATGCCCGGATATATTCCTCAACCACCTGTGATCCGGGGGCGAAACTGGTCTTCACATAATTCTTAACGCTAAGTCCGCGTTCCACCGCTTTCTTCGCCAACAACCCGGCGCCGATCAGCACATATGGGTTGGAAGTATTCGTGCAGCTGGTAATCGCGGCAATGACGACGGACCCATGCCGCAGGGTCTCGGCGGTTCCGTTCACGACCTGGGCCTCGCGGTCCAAATCACCGCTGCCCAAACCGAAGCCGCGTTCTTTTACGGGCGCGGTCAGGCTTTTGGAAAAGGCGTCCTTCATTTCGGCCAGCGTGATGCGGTCTTGCGGACGCTTGGGACCGGCGAGGCTGGGGGTAACATCCCCCATATTCAGCGAGAGCTCATCGGTATATTGGGGATCGGGTGTGCCGGCATCGTAAAACATTCCCTGCGCCTTCATGTATTTCTCGACCAGTTCCGTCTCTTCCTCGCTGCGGCCGGTCAACCGGTAATAGCGCAGCGTCTCGTCGTCAACCGGGAACAACCCGATGGTGGCACCATATTCCGGCGCCATATTCGAGATCGTCGCCCGGTCGGGCAATGTCAGATGCCGCAAGCCCGGTCCGAAAAATTCCACAAATTTCCCGACCACGCCCTTCGCCCTCAGCATCTGCGTGACGGTAAGCACCAAATCCGTGGCCGTTACCCCCTCCTTGAGCTGCCCGTCCAGACGAAAGCCGATTACTTCCGGCATCAGCATGTAAATCGGCTCACCCAACATCACGGCTTCCGCCTCAATACCCCCGACGCCCCAGCCGACCACGCCCAAACCGTTGATCATGGTCGTGTGGCTGTCGGTACCGACCAGACTGTCGGGAAAGACGATCACGTCCCCGCCCGACTTCTTCTGCAGAACGCCTTTGGCCAGGTATTCCAAATTCACCTGATGGACGATGCCCGTCGCCGGCGGGACCACCAGGAAATTGTCAAAGGCCTTTTGCCCCCATTTAAGAAATTCGTAGCGCTCTTTGTTCCGGGCAAATTCCATCTCCACGTTTTTCGCCAGGGCATCCGGTGAGCCGAAGACATCCACCTGTACCGAGTGATCTATGACCAGATCGCAGGGGACCTGCGGATTGATTTTCTGGGGATCACCGCCCAGACGCTTCAGGGCCGAGCGCATTGCGGCCAGGTCCACCACGCAGGGAACCCCGGTGAAGTCCTGCAAAATCACCCGGCCGGGTTTGAAGGCGATGTCCTGGGGATCTTTGTACGCGGGGGACCACCCCAGCAAGGTTTCTATATCAGCCATCGTAACGGCATATCCGTCCAAATTACGCAGCGCGCTCTCCAGCAGCACCTTGATTGAGTAAGGCAGCCCCGCGGGATCACCGATGCCTTGGACGGCCAGCTCCTTAAGATCGTAATACGTATATGTTTGTCCCCGCACCTCGAGGCTTTTCTTACTTGCGTCATGATTAAAATCTGTAGTCACGAATGAATCCTTTGTTCAGTGGGCGTTAATGAGAGATTAGGATGAATGCTTTTGGGGTGCCGCGCTTTTCATGGGACGCGAATCCGTATTATATTAAACCCGTATAAGATCGTCAACCGTTTCGCCGGGCAAAAAAAGCAAAATTAACCTTGCACCCGGGCATCCGGCTCACTATGATGCATATAGAAATCAACTTCAACTGTCCTGCCTGATTGTACCTATGAATATTGCCATACTGAATCCCTCCTTCGGGGATGACTTTGTGCGCGTCGCCCGCTGGGCGGCCAAGTCCAGAGGCCGCGTCCAGCGCCATCCGGAATATCTCCTGACCGCCGCGCAAGTCCTGCTGGATCAAGGCCATGATACCATATTCGTTGAGGCGGCTGCGCGCAACCTCACACCGGAAGAGTCCTTCAAAATCTGTGAAGGCCATCGCCCCGGACTGCTCATCATTCACGCCACGACCCCGTCAATCTATAACGATATTGAACAGGCCAAAGAAATCAAGCTTAGAACGGGCTGCCGGGTTTGTTTTGTCGGACAGCACGCCTCGGCCGAGCCGGAAAACACCTTCGAGATCGGCCGTAACGTCGTGGATTTCATCGCCCGCGGCGAATACGACCACACCGTCCGCGACTTGGCCGACGGGATGGATCCCGGAAAGATTCTCGGACTGACCTGGTGGGATGCCGAATCCTTGCAGGCGGTTAAAAATCCGGACCGCCCGCCCGTCGACGTCAATGATCTGCCCTTCCCTGCCTGGCAACTGATCGAACCGGAGTGGTATCCTGACGGCGGGAAAAAATTCCCCTTCCTGACACTGATTACTGGCCGCGGCTGTAACAACGGCTGCACCTTCTGCCGCGACCCGCAGATTATGTACGGCTACCGGCTGCGCAACCGCACGGCCAAGAGTGTCGTCGATGAAATGGAATACGATTTGAAGATCCACCCGCAAGTCCGTGAAATCATGTTTGAGACCGATACTTTCGCCGCCGACACCCAGCACGTGAAAGAAGTCTGCGAGGAAATCATGAAACGCGGACTCCACAAACGCATTTCCTGGTCTTGCAACATGCGCGTAAATACGGATTTGGAAGTCCTTCCTTTGATGCGTGAGTCCGGGTGCCGGATGCTGATGACAGGATTTGAGTTCGGATATGACGACGGCCTGAAGGCGATTAATAAAGGCGGGGTATCGGTGGATATGGCCCGCGACTATGCGCATGAGGCCAATCGGCTGGGATTCACCATTCACGGTTGCTTCATGATCGGC